>NZ_BCRN01000053.1 GCF_001552615.1 Millisia brevis NBRC 105863 | reverse complement strand
ATCGCCGACCCGGACGGCTTCGTCCAATTGGTAGAAGGCGGAGGGGGTTTGGTTGAGCACCGTCACGCCCTCGTCGATGACGAGTTGGGCGAAGGCCTCCGGCGAGCGGGTGGTCAGCTGGTCGACGACGACTAACCGGCCGCCGAACAGCAGCGCGCCCCACAGCTCCCAGACCGAGAAGTCGAACGCGAAGGAGTGGAACATCGTCCAGACGTCCGACGGGCCGAAGTCGTAGACCGACCGGGTCCGCTCGAGCAGTCGCAGGACGTTCCGATGCGGGATGACGACGCCCTTGGGCTTGCCCGTCGAGCCGGACGTGTAGATGACGTAGGCGGAGGTCGCCCCGGTGACCTCGCCCAGCCGCTCCTCCGGTCGCAGCCGCTGCGCGGGTCCGTCGGGGTCGAGTTCGTCGACCAGCACGACCGCAACCCCATCGACGGTGGGCACGGAGTCGACCACCGAACCCGCGGTCAGCAGGACCTGCGGGGCCGCATCCTCCATCACATACCGCAACCGCTCCACCGGATACGACGGATCCACCGGCACAT
>NZ_BCRN01000052.1 GCF_001552615.1 Millisia brevis NBRC 105863 | reverse complement strand
TGAACCTCCCCAGTTTCGGTGGACACCTGAGATAGCGGGACGAAGGGTTCTGCTGGGAGGATGTCGCCATGTCCAGGACGCGTCGGTCGTTTACGCCTGAGTTCAAGGTGGAGGCTGCTCGTCGGGTGATTGACGGTGGCCGGCCGGTCTCGGAGGTAGCACTCGAGCTCAACGTGCACGAGAACCTGCTGGGCAGATGGGTACGTGAGGAACGTCGACGCGACGGCGCGGCCGGCGACGCCCGGAACGCGCCGCCCGACGATGATATGTCGGGTGCTGATCGGGCCGAATTACGCAGGCTGCGTGCGGAGTTGGCCGAGAGGGACCGAGACATCGCGTTCCTGAAAAAAGTATCGGCGTACTTTGCGGGCCAGCAACATCGGTGAGCAAGTTCGAGCTCATAGCTGCAGAGTGCGCCGACCACGACATCACGACGCTCACCGACCTGCTCGGGGTGTCACGATCGGGCTATTACGCCTGGGTGAATCGGCGGACCCGTGTGGATGTGGGGCCACGTCGGCAGCGGCGCCGCGATCTGGAGGTGAAGATTCTGGCGCATTGGCAGGCCTCGCATCGCACCTATGGCTCACCTCGGATCACCGCCGACCTGCATGCCGAGGGTGTGTCGGTCTCGGAGAACACCGTCGCGAAGATCATGGCCGAGATGGGTATCGAGGGCATCAGCCCTCGCACCTTCACGGTCGCGACCACGCGGGTCGATCCGACGGCGTCGTTCCCTCCGGATCGGGTGGGTCGCGCGTTCGATCAGGGTGGAACCGATCGGGTGTGGACCTCGGACATCACGTACCTGACCTGCGGTGAAGGTGATGCGTACCTGTGCGCGATTCGGGATGAGCACTCGCGTCGGGTGCTCGGGTGGT
>NZ_BCRN01000051.1 GCF_001552615.1 Millisia brevis NBRC 105863 | reverse complement strand
GCGGATGCCGCCCCTGCGAACGCGGCGGATTCAACACCTCCACCAACCGCTCGAACGGCACATCCGAATGACCGAACGCACCCAAATCCGAATCCGACACCTCACGCAACAAATCCGCAAACGACATCGAACCCGTCACCGACGTCCGCAACACCAACGTATTGACAAACATCCCCACCAAATGATCCAACGCAGCCTCACCACGCCCCGCCACAGGCGTCCCCACCACCACATCATCCGAACCCGACAACCGCGCCAACACCACCGCCAACGCCGCATGCACCACCATGAACGGAGTCGCGTTGTACCGCCGCGCCAACTCCGAAATCCCCGCATGCAACCCCGCATCAATCACCACATCATCAACACGCCCACCCCGATACGACGCCACCACCGGACGCGGCCGATCCCACGGCAACTCCACCTCATCCGGCACACCACCCAACACCGACTCCCAATACGCCAACTGCTGCGAAATCACAGAAGACGCATCCAACTCCGACCCCAACACCTCCCGCTGCCACAACGCAAAATCCGCATACTGCACCGGCAACGGCACCCACTGGGGGGTGTCGCCGCGCAGGCGCGCCGTGTAGGCCGCCATCAGGTCGACGGTCAACGGGAACAGCGACAGACCGTCGCCGGCGATGTGGTGCAGAACGACCACGAGGATGTACTCGGATGGCGCGGTGCGCAGCAGTCGCATCCGGACCGGCACCTCGACCGAGACGTCGAAGGGGCGCCCGAAGATCCCGAGCACCTCGCCTTCGAGGTCGGCCGGGGCCACGTCGACCGGGGTGAGGTCGATCGCGACGTCACCGGCGCCGAGGATCTCCTGGAAGCCGACGCCGTCGATCTCCGGGTATCGGGTCCGCAGGGTCTCGTGACGACCGATCACGTCGGTGACCGCGGCGGACAGGATCTCGATGTCGAGGTCGCCGGTCAGCCGGAGGGCACCGGGGATGTTGTCGGCCGCGGAGGACGGATCCAGG
>NZ_BCRN01000050.1 GCF_001552615.1 Millisia brevis NBRC 105863 | reverse complement strand
CTAGTGCGGCGCGCCTGAAGTGGTTGGGCGGTGATGTTGGTTGAATGGGTTATGCGAGCTGCACCCTTGAATCTGCCCGACGACGACCGCGATCTGCTCGAACGGTGGGTGCGGTCGTCCACGACGAAGGCCGGTCTGGTGCAGCGGGCGCGGATCGTGTTGTTGGTGGCCGACGGAGTAGCGCACACCGAGATCGGGCGGCGGTTTTCGATCTCGCGGCAGACGGTGATCAACTGGCGCACCCGGTACGAAACACTCGGGATCGCCGGTCTGCACGACGAGCACCGATCCGGTCGCCCGCGGGTACTCGACCGAGATAAACTGATCACCACAACGTTGATGCCTCCACCGAAGAAATACGGTGTCACGCATTGGAGTTCACGGTTGTTGGCCGATCATCTCGGTATCGGGTACGGGACCGTCGCGCGGGTATGGCGCGAACACGGGGTGCAACCGTGGCGGGCCGAAACGTTCAAATTCTCCACCGACCCGGAACTGGTCGCCAAGGTCACCGACATCGTCGGGCTCTACCTCGAGCCACCGCAGAACGCGATCGTGCTCTGTGTCGACGAGAAAAGTCAGATCCAGGCATTGGACCGGACCGCACCCACGCTGCCGATGCAGATCGGGGTTCCGCATCGGCACACCCACGACTACGTCCGTCACGGCACCACCACGTTGTTCGCTGCCCTCGAGATCGCGACCGGCACGGTCACCGGGGTCTGCAAGCCACGGCACCGACACCAGGAATTCCTCGCGTTCCTCAAATACCTCGCCCGCTCCTATCCCGACCGGGATTTGCACCTGGTCATGGACAACTACGCCGCCCACAAGAAGCAGGAGGTTCGCGACTGGTTGGCGGAGAATCCACGCATCCACGTGCACTTCACACCCACGTCGGCATCCTGGATGAATCTGGTGGAGGTCTGGTTCGGGATCATCGAACGCCAAGCGATCCACCGCGGCACCTTCGGTAGCGTCCGCGACCTGACCACCGCCATCCGCGCCTTCATCAACGGATGGAACCCACGCGCGCATCCGTTCGTCTGGACCAAAACCGCTGATCAGATCCTCAGCAAAGCCCATCGCCCAACTACTTCAAACACGGGCCACTAG
>NZ_BCRN01000049.1 GCF_001552615.1 Millisia brevis NBRC 105863 | reverse complement strand
CCGGTTGAGGAACCACATACGGGTCTGCGCCAACGACAACGGCACCCGATCCGGACGCACCCGCGCCACCAACGGCACACCCGCATCCGACACCGACGCCGACACCACCTGCGCCAACTCACCCACCGTCGGCGCCTCGAACAACACCCGCACCGCAACCCGCGTCCCCAACGCCTCACCCACCCGCGCAACAACCCGCGTCGCCAACAACGAGTTACCACCCGCCGCGAAGAAATCGTCGTCCACACCCACCCGCTCCACACCCAACACCTGCTCGAACACACCCGCCACGACCTGCTCCACCGGCGACCCCGGAGCACGGAACGTCCGCGACGCGAACACCGGCGCCGGCAACGCCCGACGATCCAACTTCCCATTCGCCGTCAACGGAATCGCATCCACCACAACAACAGCCGACGGCACCATGTACCCCGGCAACGACTGCCCCGCGAACGCCAACACCGCCTCCGGCGTCACCACCGCACCCTCACGCCCCACCACATACCCCACCAACCGCACATCACCCGGCACGTCCTCACGCACCACCACCGCCGCAGCACCCACACCCGGCGCCCCGGACACCACCGCCTCCACCTCACCCAACTCGATCCGGAACCCCCGAATCTTCACCTGATCATCCGCACGCCCCACATACTCCAAATCCACCGCACCCGACACCACATCGAACCGCCACCGCGCCACATCACCCGTCCGATACAACCGCTCACCCGCCGCAACACCCTCCACCACAAACGGATTCGCCACAAAACGCGTCGACGTCAAACCCGCACGCTCGTGATACCCACGCGCCAACTGACCACCCGCCACATACAACTCACCCGCAACACCCGGCGCCACCGGATGCAAACGCGTATCCAACACAAACACCCGCAACCCATCAATCGGCACACCCACCACCGACGCCACACCACCGGCAACCACACCCGCATCGATCACCCGATGCGTCACATGCACCGTCGTCTCGGTAATCCCATACATATTCACCAACACCGGACCACCCACCGACACACCATCAACAACCGAACCATCACCAAAACGACCCACCCACCCCGCCAACCGCCGAGGCTCCAACGCCTCCCCACCAAACACCACAAACCGCAACGACGGCAGATCGAT
>NZ_BCRN01000048.1 GCF_001552615.1 Millisia brevis NBRC 105863 | reverse complement strand
CGGGCCGGGCGGTCGCCGTGCGGGAGCGCCGACCACGGGCGTCGAAGTACTCCTACGACGCGTTGAAGATCCTGCAGGTGGTGTGGGCGGCGTCGGGGGGCCAATGCGGCAAATACCTGGCCGCGTCGATGCTGCTGCACCTCGACGCTCTCGAACGGCACGGTGAACTCGTCGACGGTATCGATCGATACAGCCCGCTGGTGCGCGGCGAGTTGGTGGCGATGTCGGCAGCCACGATCGACCGTTATCTGAAACCGACCCGCGCCAAGGACGGCATATCGGGGATTTCGACCACGAAACCATCGGTGTTGCTGCGTCATTCGATCACGGTGCGACGCGCCGGCGACGAGGTCGAAGCCGAACCGGGGTTCTTCGAGGGAGACACCGTCGCGCACTGCGGACCGACGCTCAAGGGCGAGTTCGCGCGCACGTTCAACCTGACCGATGTGTATACCGGGTGGACGTTCACCCGCACGATCCGTAACAACGCCCACACCCACATCCTGTCCGCGTTGACCGCCGCTGCCGACGAGATACCTTTCGGGATAACGGGTCTTGACTTCGACAACGGCACCGAGTTCCTCAACCACGATGTCATCGGGTGGGCCGGTAGCCGCGGGATCTACTTCACCCGCTCGCGCCCGTACAAGAAGAACGACCAGGCCACGATCGAGTCGAAGAACAACCACGTCGTGCGCAAATACGCGTTCTACTACCGGTATGACACCGACACCGAACGCGTCGTGCTCAACCGACTGTGGCGGTTGGTCAACGACCGGATGAACTACCTGACACCCACGATCAAACCCGTCGGGTTCGCTACCACTGCCCGTGGGAAACGTCGACGGACCTACGACCGACCTGCCACCCCGTTCGAGCGGCTCCTGGCATCCGGGGTCCTCTCACCTGCCCAGCAGGCCGACCTGTATGCCTACCGCGACACCCTCAACCCCGCACGGATCGGCCGCGAGATCGCCGCCCTCCAGGATCAACTGCTCCTGCTGGCCAAAGCCAAAACCGAACAACTCCACCTCGACCAGTTTCCCTCCGCCCTCCCCAACGTCCGCAAGGGCGTCCGAGTCGCCACCGGCTGACAATTTTCGCGGGCAAACCAACCTGAGGCATCAGGACAGCTTCGCGGGCATATTGACATGAGGCATTACGG
>NZ_BCRN01000047.1 GCF_001552615.1 Millisia brevis NBRC 105863 | reverse complement strand
AGGGGGACCCGTTTGGTGGTCCAGTCGCTATGCGGCCTGGGGTTGGTGGGTCGTGGCCCACTGTAGTGCGAACTCGTTTGGGGTGAGTTCGCCGTGGGCGGAGTGGGGTCGGTGGATGTTGTAGTCGGTCCTCCAATCACCGATGATCACGCGGGCTTCGAGGAGCGAGTCGAAGCGCCATCCGTTGAGCAGCTCATCGCGCATACGGCCGTTGAACGACTCAATCCACGCGTTCTGCCACGGCGACCCGGGATCGATGAACAACGATCCGGTCCCGGTGAACCGGCACCAGTCACGCACCGCGTGCGCAACGAACTCGGGTCCGTTGTCGAACCGGACGTAGGCCGGTACCCCGCGAGTCGCGGCGAGCCTGTCGAGAACCTGCACGACACCGTCGGCGTTGATGGAACGGCCGACCTCGATCGCGAGGGCCTCACGAGTGTACTCATCAATGATGTTGAGCAGCTTGATCGTACGGCCGTCAGCGGTGGTATCGAACTGGAAATCCATCGCCCAGATCACGTTCGGCCTGATCGGGCACATCGCACCGATGTTCACCCCGATACCGGTCAACCGTTTCCTTCTGCGGCGTTGCGGGATGCGTAATCCTTCTTCGCGCCACAACCGGCGGATACGTTTGTCGTTGACCGCCCAGCCGGCCCGACGCGCCATCTTCGCCGCCCGTCGCCACCCCCAGCGAGGCCGATCGGTGGAAAACGTCCGCAGCCAGGCCCGCAGCCGTGATTCTTCGTCGCCGAGCGGTGGTGGGGTCAGCCGCATGGTGGAGCGGTGCAGGCCGACCACCGAGCAGGCGCGACGTTCGGATACCCCGAACCGCTCGCGCAGCATCGCTGCTGCGCGGCGTTTGCGGTTCGGGGTCAGAAGTTTCCCGACCCGATCTCCTTGAGCATGTCGATGTCGAGGGCCTGGTTGGCGACGAGTTTCTTCAACCGGGCGTTCTCGGCTTCGAGTTCCTTGAGGCGTTTGGCGTCGTTGGCTTTCATGCCGCCGTACTGGGCCAACCACCGATGCCAGGTCGACTCGGTGATCTCGAGGTGTCGGCACACCTGAGCGAGTTCCTGACCGGTCCCGAGGAGCTTGTTGCCCTCGGCGAGCTTGCGGATGATCTGATCCGGCGTGTGCCGCCGACGCTTGTTCGCTGTCATGTCGTTGGTGATTCTTCCTGCCCGAACAGTCGGGCAACAGAGTCCCACAACGACTGGACCACTACAGAGGGCTCACCTC
>NZ_BCRN01000046.1 GCF_001552615.1 Millisia brevis NBRC 105863 | reverse complement strand
GGTATGGTTGCTGTCGTGCGTGACCCGGAGTTCGTGTTGACCGATCGTGAGCGTGACCAGTTGACGGTGTGGTCACGGGAGTCGTCGCGGCTCGGGCAGCGGGCACGGATCGTGTTGGCGTGCGCCGAACCGGGTGCGGTGTATGCGCGGATCGCCCGGGACCTCGGGGTGTCGGCGATGACGGTGACCAATGTGCGTGCCCGGTTCGCTGCCGGGCGGGTCGAGGGCCTGTGCGAGCGGCCGCGGTCGGGGCGACCGAAGGCCGACCTGGTCCTGGCCGATATCGAGCGTGACCAACTCGAGCGGAGGGCGCGACGCCCGTCCTCGGCGCAATCGCTCGCCCAGCGGGCGAAGATCATCCTTGCCTGCGCCGACGGGGAAACTAACGCGAATGTTGCTGCGACACTACGGGTGCGGGAATCGACGGTAGCGAAGTGGCGGGGCCGGTTCATCGCCGAACGGTTGGACGGGCTCGATGACGAACCGCGCCCCGGGCGGAAACCGTCGATCCTGCTCGACCAGGTGGAGCAGGTCGTGACCGCGACCCTGGAGGAAACCCCACCGGATGCCACGCACTGGTCGCGGACGTCGATGGCCGCCCGCAGCGGGTTGAGTCCGTCGACCGTGGGGCGGATCTGGCGGCGGTTCGATCTGAAACCGCACCTGATCGAGGGCTTCAAGATTTCCACCGACCCACAATTCGTGGACAAGATCGTCGACGTCGTCGGCCTGTACCACCACCCACCGGAAAAGGCCGTCGTGCTGTGCGTCGACGAAAAATCGCAGGTCCAGGCCCTCGACCGATCCCAACCCGTGTTGCCGATCCTGCCCGGCACCCCCGCACGGATGACACACGACTACATACGCAACGGTGTCACCAGCCTGTTCGCAGCCTTCGATATCACCACCGGCGCGGTGATCGCCGAAACCCACCGCCGCCACCGGGCGATCGAGTTCAAGAAGTTCCTGGTAACGATCGACAAGAACGTCCCGGACGACCTCGACGTGCACATCGTGTGCGACAACTACGCCACCCACAAAACCGAGCAGGTCAGCACCTGGCTGGCCCGCCACCCACGTTTCCACATCCACTTCACCCCGACCGGATCCTCGTGGGTCAACCAGGTCGAACGCTGGTTCGGGCTGATCACCGACAAGCTCATCCGCCGCGGTGTCCACCCCACTGTCACCGACCTCGAGAACGACATCCACGCCTGGATCGAGCAGTGGAACACCAACCCGAAACCGTTCGCCTGGACCAAAACCGCCGACGAAATCCTCAACTCCCTCGCAAAATATCTAACGCGAATCTCAGGTGCAGGACA
>NZ_BCRN01000045.1 GCF_001552615.1 Millisia brevis NBRC 105863 | reverse complement strand
CCCTGATCCACCGACCCTGATTCGGATCTGATCCTCGATCGTTTTCTGGCGTGGTCCCGGATTCAGGACACGGCCGAGCTGCCGGTCTGACCGGCCTCTCCACTTGTGTCCTCGGTCGAGCCCGCTCGGGCCTGTGGTCAGGTGACTGCTTGATGTGAGCCGGTCGCAATGTCGAACAAGTTGCGCCACGCCGACTCCCACGGCCAGTAGGTCGGCAGGTGCAGTGTCAACCGGCGACCGGACGACGCGATCCGTGCGGGGATGTTGATCAGGTGGGTGCGCAGCGTCGCCCATCTCGCGCGGGCATGCCGACCCGCCGCGGCGGCCCCGGCAGCGCGGGCGAGGTTGAACGCGATCACCGCGTGCGCGAGCCACGCCGCGTTCGCCGCGTACTTCCCCGACGGCAGGTGCGCGAGTGGACCGTCCTTCAACTCGGCGATGACTTGCTCGACGATCGCATGATCGCGGTGGCGGGCATCGGCCTCGACCAGCGGCAACGTCGAGTTGGTGACGAACGCGTGATGGCGGTGGGCGGTGAACAGTTCGCCTTGCCCGGTGTCGGCGACCGGGTTCAGGCGCTTGACCCGGCGTACCACCAGTCGGCAGGTCACGTGCTCACGTTTGCGTCGAGAGGTGAAGATCGTGACCTCGGTTTCGGCGACCTCAGCATCGGAAACCCACCGCTTTTCGTCCTCGTCGTAGACGGAGTTCGGGTACTCGATCGCCGTCCACGAGTCCTCGCCGATTCCAGCAATCGCAGCCCTGATCTGTGGGTTCATCCGGGCGGTCACCGAGAACCACACCCGGGCGCGTAGTGCAGCGCCGACGAACGGGTGCCCGAAGTACGCCGAATCCGCCCGGGCGAGGATCTGGCCGGTCACTCCGGCGGCACGGGCGGTGCCGATGGCCTGGGCGAGCAACCGACCGGCGCCGGTGTGGGAGGCGACGTTGCCTCGGCGCAGTCGGGCACGAGCAATCACAGGTGCCGTTGTCGGTGTCGACAGGACCGCAACCTGGGTGTTCAACCCGCGCACCCCGGAATATCCGAACGCGGCGCCCTGCTTGGCGTAGCCGTGGACCTCGCGGACGGTGTCGTCGACATCGACGAACGCGATCTCGTCGCCGCCGGCGATCAGATCCGGGACCTGGGTGGCCAGGTCGGCCAACAACTGGGAGGAGACGGCATCAAGTTGCTGGACATGACCGTGGGTGAACGATCGCAGATAAGTACCCAGCGTCGACGGCGCCCGTATCCCGCTGAACAGTCGCTTCATGCCGCCGTGCCGGAGGAGGTCGAAGTCGTCAATGCTGTCGGCGCCGGCGAGCATCCCCGCGACGATGCTCGCAGTCTTGGCGGTCGGGTTCGGTGCCTCGACAGTCAACCGTTGCCCGAGCAGCTTGTGCAGGCCCGCGGTCTCGGCCAGTCGCATCACCGGCAGCAGGCCGGCGGCCGACACGAGATTCGGATCATCGAAAACCGGGGTGACGGTGTGAGATGCTTTCACCTGCGAGATGCCTCTGTTCTGGTGCTGGAATCTTGGTGTGGTAACTCAGATTCTGCTGCCCTACAGGGGCTCTCGCGCTTTACGACACGCTCACACCGTCACATCGCCGGTGGATCCAGG
>NZ_BCRN01000044.1 GCF_001552615.1 Millisia brevis NBRC 105863 | reverse complement strand
CCCGATCCGAACAGGGACCGCTGCGACCGCATTATGGAGATGGCCGAGGCGATCGAACCGCTCATCGACGACGGAAACTGACGGACCGATCAGCATGACTCCCGCGCACCGACCGACGGCAGTCCTGCTGCGACCACCGCCGGCCTGCTAGCCTGCCCTGTCGGGGGGTCAACATGGAGGCCAGTACATTCGTTGTCGGCACCGTCGAAGACGAAATTGATTCGTATCTTCGTGGTTTCGGTGACGCTCGACGTGTGCGTGCACTGCTTAATGAGTCGACACTGGTGATACCGCTGAGCGCCGGCGGGGAGCCGTACCTCAGCAGAGTCCACGGCGTCGACTGGCTGGCGGTGTTCACCCGCGTCGACCAGTACAGCGCCTACCTGCATGCCCGCGACCAGGAGGTCGGCGACTACCAGGCGCCACCCGGCCGTCTGGTCGTCGATGAGCTACTCCCCCGATTGGGAGATCAGGTCGGACTGGTGATCAACCCGGCCGGTCACACTCCGTTCACCTTCCCCGCCGATGCTATTCGAGCGTGCGATGACTGACCGTCTGGACGTCGACCCGCAGGTTTTGGCCGCCGCTGCGGACGGGATCACCCGCACGATCGACTCGATGTCGCAGATCGGGATCTCCGAATCCGGCACCCTCGGGCGCGGCTTCTCCCTGCTGGCGCTCTCGCCGTTGGAAGCCGGTCGGATGTCGGTGCAACGGTCGATGGAGGGATTCGCCGAGCGCTGGGAGTGGGGTGTGCGAGCGCTGGTGCAGGCGGGCAATGCGATCGCCGAAGCGCTGGGACTGGCCGCCGGACGCTACCACGTCATGGATCAGCACGGCGAGGATGCGCTGAAGAACATCGTCAACGACGTCATCGGGAATCCGCACCTGTCGGACGACGAGGTTTCCGCGCAGTCCTGGTCG
Organism: Millisia brevis NBRC 105863; assembly: GCF_001552615.1. Lineage (GTDB taxonomy): Bacteria > Actinomycetota > Actinomycetes > Mycobacteriales > Mycobacteriaceae > Millisia > Millisia brevis. Next base: position 1,316 of record NZ_BCRN01000044.1, on the reverse strand, counting down.
GAAACCCTGGCGAACAATCCGTACAACATGGTCGCGCACCCGGACTTCAGCGCCGACTCGGCCGCGGCTGCGAGCGAGCAGATTCGGCAGAATGACGCGACTCTTGCCGAGCTGACCCCGCAGGCATTGGCCAACCTCACCGCCGCATCCCAGGTAGACATTCCGGGCCTTCCGGACGCCGGGTGGGATACCGGAATGCTTGGCGGTGGGCAGCGGTGAGCATTTTCGACGCCGCGGGTGACGCGGTCTCTGGCGCCCTCGAGTCGGGGGCGGAAGCGGTCGGCCAGGCCGTGGATGGGGCGCTCGACTGGGTCGCGGATGGGGCGCGGGCGGTCGGCGCCGACGCGGTGGGCGGCGTTCTGGATGATCTCGGTGACCGGGTGGCGTCGGCGACCGGCGGGCAGGTCGACGAACGAGAACTCGGCGAGACCGAGGACCCCCGCGAACTGATCCGGGGCGACGCCGCCGCGATCACCGGGGTGGCCGACACGTTGGGGGAGTTGGCGGTCGGCATCGGTGACACCGGTGCGGCGCTCGCGCGTATCGATACGCCGGGGTGGTCGGGCGATGCCGCAGACCAGTTCCGTGAGGCGTATGCCAAACAGCCGCACCTGTGGGCGCAGGCATCGGAGGCGATGACTACGGCACAGGGGGCGCTGCTCGAGTGGTCCGCTACCGTCACCGCCGCGCAGGGTCGGGCGGCGGACGCGATCGATGTCTGGCGGCGGGCCGCCGAGAACGAACGGGCGGCGATCGCCGCCTACAACGCACTCGACGCGGAAGCCAGGGCGTCCACCACCATCACCGACACCTGGTCGTCGTTGCGCGAGGAGGCGCAAGCGATCCTGGCGGCGGCCCGCGCTGAACGGGACAACTCGGCCACCGCGATTGTCGGACGTATCGACGCGGCGACCGCTCTCGCCCCTGAGACCCCGCCGTTCACCGCACGGATGTTCGCCAACGCCGCCGATCTGTACGCCGGGTATCAGGAAGGCATCCAGCACATCGGTTTCGGCGCGCTCACCTCGGTCAGCAGCTTCAATGCGTTTCTGCGCAGCGTCAATCCGATGGATATTTACAACCAGTCCCATCCCGCCCAGTACGAGGCGGCGATGTCGGACCTGGCCACCGGAATCGTCGGTGCGGCGGCCGACCCGAGTGCTGTTGCGTCCGCGTACATGACGCAGGTGCGGGCCGACCCGACCACAGCGCTGGGAACCGCTCTCGGCGACGCCGCGATAGGCGTGGGAACCGGTGGGGCCGGGACCGCGGCGCGGGTCGGCATCCACGCGGTGGACGAGGTGGTCGATATCGCC
>NZ_BCRN01000043.1 GCF_001552615.1 Millisia brevis NBRC 105863 | reverse complement strand
GTAAACCCGCTGGCAGACGCGACACCAAGCGACGCGGGAGACACCCGAGTACGCCTGTATTCACCCGGGCAGTGTGGGGGTCAGGGTTCGAATCCCCTTAGCTCCACCCTGTACACAGGCTCAAACCCAAGCTCGTAGACATACGAGCGGGTTTGAACCTTTTGTGTTCGCCTGCCCGGACGGGAACCTGTGGCGCGACCGGCGGTGCCCGGGGTCGGCGATGACAGCGCGCACTCGGCCGTGTCCGGTCGTCTCACAGTGGTCGGCCACAGATCGGCGGGGCCGAATCGCGCCTAGCCTCGGTCGATGATCTCGCGCAGATCGCGGCGGGGCGACAGCCCCGGCGGACTGGTCCGTCCGACGCGCACGAGCATCTGCATCTTGGCGGGGGCGGCCGTTCCGGTGAGTTGCTCGAGCTCGGTACGCAGCTTGTCCATCTGCGGGAACTCTTGGAGCGCTTGGCTGATCGGATGAACACGGAGGCCGAGGGCGTCCGCGGCCAGGTCGGCACGAACGTAGCCGCGTCCAGCGATGATCCAGTCGGACATGGTGTTCGACGCCATGGACACCGTCAACAGGTCCGTGGTGGTGCCGACCGCCTGGCGGAACCCGGACAGGTAGGGGTTCCGGTTGTAGGCCTTGTGCCAGTTGCCGTTCCTGGTGAACATGCGTCCGAGCAGAAGCGCCGGACCGCTCAGGCCCGCGGTGTCCATGTGGAGTCCGTCTCCGCTCTCGGCGATCTCGCGGTCGGAGAAGCGAAACCACAGGCGCGTCTCGTCGTAGAGGTCACGGTCTTCGGCCTCGACGGCCATGGCATCGGCGGCGATACGCAGGACGTCCGGCAGGATGTCCCGGGGGATCCAACCGACATCGACGCCCGGGATGCGGGCGTGCTGTTCGATGTCTGCTCGTTGTTCCGGTGTCAGCGGCGGGCCGAGATGGGCCAGGCGGCTGCTGCGTCGGTGGAGGATTCGGGAGAACAGCGGATCGGCCGTGATGTCGGGGTCGGCTGTCAGCCGGATCGTGGCGGTCGGCATCGTTCCGATGTCGGTCGGCGCAATCTCACCGTCGGGCAGCATGTCGATCTCCGGGCGGAACCCGAGGCCGGTGGCGGCGATCGAGGTCATCTCGATGAGGGTTCCGTGACCGATGAGCAATTGCCGGCCGGGAGGATCCACATGCGGGAGCGTTCGGCCCGGGTCGACGAATACGCGGGCCTGCGTGTCGGAGATCAGCTCGATCCGCCACGGCTGGGTGTTGTGGGCGCTCGGTGCGGTCACACCGTAGCGAAGTGCCGTCACGATCGGCGGATCATCGGGGCGGCCGGACAGCGGGCGTTCGCGAACGTCGCCGATCCGGTAGATGGACGTGGACATGTGCGCTCCTCCGGGTGGGGCGCTGCCGGTTGCGCGATTGCGAGCCGTCAGCTGATGGTTCGGTGGGCCATCGTGTGGATGATGTGCTCGATATGCGACCACCCGTCGTCGGTGTCGATGTCGAGGCCGTTGAAGTCGGGATGCAGTCGGCTGCGGGCGATCAGATAGTGGATCGAACCGGCGATCACCAGCGCGGTGGAGATCCGATCGACGCGGTCGGCGGTGTCGTCGTCGAACGACCGGAGAAGGTCGTCGAACCATTTCTCGCGCCGCCGGCGAAGGATCTCGGTGAGCTCGTTCTTCTCCACCTGCTCCCACGCCAGCACCTCGCGGGTGAGGGGGCGCCGCCGGAGGGTGTGTGCGTACCGCACCAGGCCGTTCGCCCAACGATCCGCGACCGGCAGCATCCGAAGATCGGTCTCGCCCTCGCCCATGATCTCGTCGAGGCTCGGCCAGAACGCCGTGCTCTCGGCGAATGCTCGTAGGAGCCCGTCCATGCCGGCGAAGTATCGGTAGATCAACACCTTGTCGAGGCCCGCTTCGCGAGCGACCGAGTTGATTCCGAGAGCGGCGAAGCCGTCGCGTGCCAGGACCCGGCCCACCGCGGTCAGTAGATCCTGCTCGGCTGCCTGCCTGTTACGGCTTCGCGCCCCGGTCATTTCGACTCCCGCACTCTAAGTCACCGTCCAGTGACATAGTACGTCACTGGACGGTGACATATCAACGGTGCCCGAGGTGACCGTGAAGATGATCAGAGCCAGTCAGGGATCTCCCGCTACCACGCGGTGGTCGCCGACGCGGGTGTCGCCCCAACCGGCCCAACCTCCGGTGACGCATTGGGGTCCCGTCGACGGCGAACTACGAACTACGCTCCAGTTGGTATCCGACCGTCTCCGGAGAACGGTTCAACAGATCTGGAACCGCCGAAGTCCGGATCAGGCGGTATCCCAACCAGCCGTGCGGCTGTTGGATCCGGGAGGAATTGTGTACATCGTTGGACTCCGTGATCGTTCGTCGATCGTGGTCAACGGTCTGGTAGCGCCCACGGTTGCTGACGGCCACGAACCGGAACCCGGGACACTGGGGGTCTCGACTGAGGTCATGGCGTGGATCGGCGGGGCGGTGGCGGCCGGCGTCACCTTCGACGTTCTGAAGGGGATCGCTGCTGATCTGGTTCGGCGCGGGTGGTCCCGGCAGGCCAAGGATGTCGATGCGGCAGGCATCACGGCTATCGTGCGGGCCTACTTCGAATCCGCCGGCTATACGACGATCGTCGTCAACGAGGTTCGCAGGATCGCGAACGCGGGTTGGTCCATTTCCGGTACGGCAGACGGCACAGGTTTCCGGGCCACGGCCGACCTGCACGGCGAAGTGACTCACACACATCCGTGTCGCTTGACGATCAACCATCCCCGCGACAGCTGCGCGATGTCCAGATCTGGCTGAACCATCTCGACCGGCGATCCGAGGCAGAACCGTCGGAGATCCTCGCGGAGACCGCACAAGCTGCGCCGCTTCTGGAATCTTGGACCTCCAATGATGCCTACGCCTGGATGATGGCACTGCGCGCAAAGGCATTCCGCTTGGTTGATGACCTCGACAGCCTGTGCGACACCGTCGACAGTGTCATCCCGCAGTTGAGAGATGACCAGAAGGTCGTAGCCCACCTGCAGCTGGAAAAGGGCATGGGCCTCGTTCAGTTCGATCGCCCCCGTGATGCGGCCGTCTGCCTCGAGCATGCTGCCGAGGTGTTCGCCGGTCACGGGGACTGGGCTGGCCAAGCGTGGGCGCTTGTGGCACTGGCGGAGGCGCATTGCGGTAGTGGTTATTCGAAGGATCCGTATCCGTTGCTGCGGCACGCTCTGGAGTTGTCCGAGCAGACGGGTGAGCTGCGCGCGGCCCGACGAGCTTGGAAACAACTGGCTGTCGTCCATCGACATCGGGGCGAGATAGCCCGAGCACTCGAGGCGATCGAGCACGCCCTCGACGGTGACATGACGCCGCATACGCGCGCCAACTACCTGTTGGAGCGGGGACATCTGTTGGCATGGTCGAATCGGTTCGGCGAGGCAGATGCAGACTATGAGGAAGCGGCGATCGCGTACCTCGAGCATGGGGATGAGTTGGGGCAAGGAAACATAGAGCGAGCCCTGGCTTACAACGCCTTGATGCTGGGTCGCTTCGACGACGGCTTGAAGCGGCTGAGCAAGGCTGCTGAGCTCTACGGGCGAGTTCGAAGCACTACCGGTCTCGGGTATGTCTTGCGGGAGCGGGCGTCGACGCGATTCGCTCTCGGTGACACCGTCGGCGCTGTTGAGGATTCCGAAGAGGGGCTGGAAGCTTTCCGCGCGAGCGCCGATGAATTGGGGCTGGCCGGCATGCTCAACACCGCGGCTCGGATGCAGCACAGAGTGGGAGCGCACGACCGCGCCGGCGAGCTTCTCATCGAATCGCTGTCTCTTACCGCCCGCGGCACGAACCCGCTGGCACGGGCTCACGCCTTGGCATTGCAAGCGGAGATCGATGCCGATGTCGACCGACGCGCGCGAGCGGCGGAGGAGTCGGCGCGGATGTTCTCCAGCATGGGGGTGTGGGTGGGC
>NZ_BCRN01000042.1 GCF_001552615.1 Millisia brevis NBRC 105863 | reverse complement strand
CCCGATCAGTGTGCAATAGGTCGCGTTTACGTCACATTGGTCTGGCCGTATACCGCTGCTGCCCAGCACAAGTGTGGTGGAGGAATGAAATCACGCATAGCAAAGTAGAGCGGAGAAACGCTGAATCTTGCCGCCGGTCACTGATTTATGAGCTAGAATACACTCCGTGGTCAATTGGAGAGCAGCCCACGCAGCGGACAGGCTGGCGGTGCGAGCTAGGTCAAATCTGTGTGCATACCTGCCTGATGCGTGCCAGCTTCGCGAACGCACCGAAATAAGAACCCCGATGGGTGCAGCATCGGCCGACCATGTTCGGACCGCGCGTTTGATTCGGCCTATCCCGGTCATTTACGAAAGTGCATTGCCCGCTAGCGACCTGCCAAACTATCGAGAGTTCCAGCCTCCGTTGGAGGTTGGAATCGAAACTGTCTGCAGGTCCCCGGACGCTAGACGTCATGGCCGCACCATTGCTATGTCCTCCACTCATTCTCTTGGCTTAACCAACAGGGTAGGCAGGCCAGGGATCCCGTTACGTCGGGTCTTTGAGTCGTCTCGCCGGGCTCTGTCTCGGTTCCAGGTATCAGAGACTGGAGATTCCTATCCGTCGGGTGGCGTAGTAAGACTGGCCTCCGGCCACTAATTTGATAGCCGCGTTCGGGTTGTCGATCGGATTGGATAGGCATATCGATCTCTCCAAGCTGACAGTTCTCGGCGTGAATCGTACAGGGCGTCCTCGGTCTATTACCCATGACTCACTTTCTGAGACCGAATAAGATCATGCTGTACATGCGGTAGAACTTCGACCTATCAGCTTAAGCGCAAAGACAAAGGTAGATGACAAATTGGCTATTTTCAAGAAGCGAAGCAGAGCATGGCTGCTACCGGAGTATACACCTGTGGCATTGCCGCAGAGTAATAGATTTCTCCTGGATGTATTTAGACTTGAATCGGGTGTGTACCACTGGACTGGAACAGTCGAGGACTTGCTTACTAATCCCAGAAAAATGACCGACGATGCAAGACGAACCGGACATCCATTGGGCTTGCCGATCTTGGCCAACACTGCGAGACTGAATATTGGCGTTAGCGAGACAAACTCAGCCCTTGCGAGATTCGGACGAATGATTCGAATTGTAGGCGCCTCAGGGAAGAACGCCTCACTAAGCTACGAGTATACCGATCTGACTACTGACGAAATCAACGTCGCGCAGTTAGATTCCTGGATTCGGGGTGCAGATATCTCCGAGGGCGCGGGCGAGTTGGCACATCTGCTTGCATCCGAAAAGCTCTACGTCGCTGCCGGTATTGCGCGAGCTGGCAAGATTAAGGTTGAGTTGTCCGACCAAAATAGCTCTACTGCGGGCCTTGCGGTCGAAGAGGTTGGTACGGTGGGGAACCTGCAGGTGACAGGCTCCGCGCTGGGCGTTGCAAGTCGGCAAGTAGTGATAGAAATCAACGGAAGCTGCATTGTAGCACTAAAGCTATTGCGGATGCGATACGGATTCACTGGGATGTGGCTTGATGGGAAACCTCCAGTGGCTCCAGGATCCGAAATCCGCGGCAATACCTCACATGTGGCTTGGGATGCTCCCGATGTTCCTGATCCCAGCCACGATTACCTTTTCCTTGCGGATTAGACCTGGAGGGCCACCCGATGCTCTCGGACAACCAAAGGCGAAGCCTCGCTAGCCAGCGTGTGGCGGCGGCGGTCACCAGGGGGCGTGCTCGTTATGATGCCTATCATAGGCTCGGCGGGGAGGCTTACCACTTCGGACTACTTGCCGAAGGTGTCCTGTACTATGAGGAGGCTTTCCGGGTGTCGCAGAGATTCCCGGATCTGCGTTCTGCTGGCACTGTGGTGGCACACGATTTAGGCGCAATTCAGCTCGCGGCTGAGAATTACCAGACGTCTCGAGAATGGTATCTTACCGCGGCGACGAGGTTCGATTGGAGTAGAAGTTACTACCCGACACCTGTCTCAACTAATTTGGACACTCGTGAACTTGCGGCTCGGATACTGCACGGTCTGGCAGATACCTATTCATTCGAGCACTTTGCTTTCAATGTCGGGGTTTTCAGGCAAGGTGGCATTACGCCGATCGGGGTGCGGTCACCCTTTGCACGCCGTGCTGGAACGGCGGAAGTCGACGCGGATGGTGACGACAGGTCCTTCTGGCAGAATGACTGGCGGGACGCTGAACGTAGAAAATTGGTTCATGGGGTGCTGCACAGCTCACATTCTCTGACGAATCTGCAAAGCGCAGCTCAGGACCTGTGGACTATCGCTAGTACTCGGCCCGAGATCGGCAGTTGGGAACTAAAGGATCTGCTGAACCATGTAAACCAATTGTATCTGCATTCCGTCTGGCTGCTCTATCCGGAGATGGTTAGCGTCGAGGGACCTCGCGCGATGCGTGAACAATACGCAAGAGTATGTCAGTGTTTCGCACGTACCTTACATCGGATCGGACTACCAGGTGCTGCCGAACACGTTATATCTGAGGCTCTAAGTTACTGGGACGGGCTTGAGACGCGCCATGATGACGAAAACATGAGATATGCTGGTGGGCTTCAGGATCTTGCAGGGATGAAACTGGCGCTCGGAAAGCCGGGAGAAATGCTAGAGCTATCGGAGCGTGCAGTCGAAGTTGCAGGAAAGAAAGCATCCGGTCGCTTGCTGGAGGGCTATTTCAACTGTCTCGTTAATCATCACATCGCCACCAGCCGAAAAGATGTATCTACTCTCATGAAAGCCTGGAGAATATCTCGCAGGATGAGGGTGTTTAAGAATATGATGATAGTAGACTCGCTGCTCGGCGACTATTATGCGAGCTGCAGAGAAAGAAGAATGGCGGCAAGCTGGTATAAATCGGCAATCTTATCGGCAATATGTGGACGCTCCGAGGTCAAGATAGCTGGCAGGTCCTCCGATTCGGATCTGGGAGCCCTTCTTGCGACTCTATCGAATTTGATGATCGAATCCGGGTGGGGTGACGAGTTTATTGGAGTACTGACTTGGGCTTCTAGGACTTACACTGTCAGAAAAGAGATTGATCGGCAGCTAGATGAAGAAGGTAACTTCTCTCCGTTCTTAGGACCGGCGTCAATGCTGAAGCAGTCGGGCACCCTGCGCCCGGATACTGGAATCCTAACCGTTTGTCTGATGGGAGAACGGTGGTTTTCTGGGTTTAAGCTTGGTACAGGCAGATGGGAATTCTCGACAGGAAGTGTATTGGACTTGGGAGTCGAGTTTGATTCCTTCAGCGAGTTTTCGAAAAGAGTTCAAAATAGCGGAGATTCTGGAAAGTATGCAGAGGCTGATTGGTCCGTGGTAGAACCCGGTGCTAACCGTCGAGGTGAGGGCGGCCTGGGTTTTGCGTACGAACTTCTTCCTCGTAATCTGCGGACGGAGTTAGCGCGCAGCATGACCAACAAGAGACGAATGAGTTGGCTTGGAGTTTATTTTTGTGACCGTACTAGTCAAGCGATTCCTTGGGGCCTAGTTCCCGTTAGCTATATTAGCGAACAGAAAAATGAGGAGGTGCGTCTTGTCTTCGACCGTTTGAAAATCTTTTCCGTGTCACACGGTGGACCAAGACGGGCTGCGCCGAGGTCGCGAGGGAAAGTAGTACTGGCCGGAACCACTATGCGGTACGGCGATCCATTCGTGTTCCTCGATAACAAGAAGAAACTCCTGACCGCGTGTGCGTCGTCTGAAATGAAGATTTTACATATTGGTGGGCACTCGGTGGTTCGGAGAACGGGAAATACTTCAGAGCAGGGGGTCGTCCTGGGGTCGGGGCAGCGCGTGTACGAGGGTGACTTTGATAGTGTTTATGGTGTTGGCATGGTCGAATGCACAATACTCTCAGCTTGTTGGTCTATATCCGGGTCATCGGGAGACTCCAAGGACTTGCTGAGCCTTCCTACCGGGTTTCTTTTGCGTGGTGGTAGCATAGTAATTGCGACGATATGGGCCATCCCGGAAGATGCTCATACGCGTCAACTTGAGGAGAACGTGCTGCGCAGGCTTGCCGCTTGTTCTGGGTCAGAAATGGAATACATCGAAGCTCTGACGGACATACAAATTATAGCGGCGAAGCACGGCGATTCGTTCGGCGACGTTAAGCACTGGGCCGCCTACACCGCAATAGCACCATTGGATGTTTTTACTCTCGATG
>NZ_BCRN01000041.1 GCF_001552615.1 Millisia brevis NBRC 105863 | reverse complement strand
CCCCAGCCCATCGAGCGGGGATCGGGGGGCAGCCGGGGGTTGAGGAGGTGGGCGACCAGCGCGGTCCAGCCGGTCTGGTGGGTGGCGCCCAGGCCCTCGCCGGTATCGCCGTCGAAGTACTCGCAGAACGTCGGATGTTCGCTCCACAGCGGATTGTCCGACGCCTCGATTCGTTGGCCGTCGGAGGGGCGCTTGCCGTTGACCGGGCGGAAGAGGGCGGTCAGGCCGTCGTCGATCAGGTCGGCCAGGTCGGTCAGGGTGTGCTTGTTGCCGGACCCCTTCGGCAGTTCGATGGTGAACGAATCGCCGAAATGCCTTCCGTAGGTGCGCAACTTGTCGGCGAGCAGGACGTTGACCGGGAACCAGATCGGGCCGCGCCAGTTGGAATTTCCGCCGAACATCCCCGAGCGCGACTCGCCCGGTTCGTAGGAGATCGACACCGCCTGCCCGTCGATCTCGGCGGTGAACCCGTCGCGCACCGCCGCCGACAGCGACCGAATACCGAACGGCGACAGGAACTGCTCGGTATCGAACATCCGCTCGAGGATGCGCTTGAGGCGGTCCGGGTCGACCATCGAGAGCATCGTGCGGCGCCCCTCGGGGGTCGAGCGGGTCAACACGGGGCCCACCAGATCCGGGCGCCGGTGCTGCAACCACCGCAGCCGGGCGGTGACATCCGGGCATTCCGTGGTCATCCACGGCGGCACCTCGGTCGCCCCGAGCAGCGGCAGCAGCCCGACCATCGACGGCACCCGCATATGTGGGGCCCGACCGTCCGGGTGCACCAGCACGTCGTAGAAGAAGCCGTCCTCCTCGTTCCACAAGGAGATATTGCGGGAGCCGAATTGGCTGGTGGCCTTGGCGATCGACAGGAAGTGTTCGAGGAACTTGGTCGCCACGTCGTCCCAGGCCCGCTCGGTGCGGGCGAGTTCGAGGGCGATCTTGAACATCTGCTGGCAGTAGAACGCCATCCAGCCGGTGGCGTCGGACTGCTCCAGACGGAACCCCGGCGGCAGCGGCGCGGACCGGTTGAACAGGCCGATGTTGTCCATCCCGAGGAAGCCGCCCTCGAAGATGTTGTTACCGCTGGAGTCCTTGCGGTTGACCCACCAGGAGAAGTTCAGCAGCAGCTTGGTGAACACCCGCACCAGGAATTCGCGGTCGCGGTAGCCGTCGAGCCTGTAGACATGCCAGGCCGCCCAGGCGTGCACCGGCGGGTTGACATCGCCGAATTCCCATTCGTAGGCCGGTAGTTGGCCGTTGGGGTGCATCGCCCATTCGCGGCACATCAACAGCAGCTGTTCCTTGGCGAACTCCGGGTCGACGTGGGCGAGCGGGATCGCGTGGAAGGCGAGATCCCAGGCGGCGAACCAGGGGTACTCCCACTCGTCCGGCATCGAGATCACATCGGCGATCGACACGTTCTGCCAGTGCTCGTTGCGGATCCCCGCCCGCTGATCGGCGACGGGCGGGCTGGTCGGATCCCCCTCGGCCCACTGTTGGACGTCGTAGCGGTAGAGCTGTTTGCCCCACAGCAATCCGGCGTAGGCCCGGCGGGCGACGTGCCGGTCCTCCGGCGGCATGCTGCCGTGGATGACGTGCGAGTAGAAGTCGTCGGCCTCGTCCTTGCGATCCGACAGCACCGCCGCGAAGCCCGACCCGAAGGTATCGCTGCTCGGGGTGTCGTGGCTCAGGCGCAGATTGACCGAGACGGTCTCACCGGGAGCGATCGCGTCGAAGTGGTACCAGAAGGCCACCTTGGTGCCCTCGAGGGCGGAGTTGACCGCCGATCGCTTCTCGTGGACGACGCGGTTGTTGATGCCGTCCTTCGTATAGGACGAGAGGTTCTTCGCGTCGGGCCCGAAGAGGGCGACCGCGTTGGTCTCGTTGTTGGTGAACAACGCCTCCGGCGCACCCTCGGCGGCCAGGAAGTACGTCCCCAACTGGCCGTGCTCACATTGCACCGCCTCCATGCCGGCGGCCTCGAGGGCGGGCGGGACCAGCTGGGAGATCACCGATCGACGCCCGTCGCGGCCCCACGACCAGGTATTGCGCAACCACAGCGTCGGCAGCAGATCCAGCGGCGCCGCCTCGGGACCGTGGTTGGTGACCGAGATGCGGATGCACAGGTCCTCGGGGGATGCCTTGGCGTACGTCATCAACACGTCGAAGAAGCGGTTCTCGGCGAGTACCCCGGTATCGGAGAGCTCGTACTCGCGATCGTCGTAGCCGCGCTTGGCGTTCTCCTCGCGCAGCTGCTGGTACGGGTACTCGGCCTGCGGGTACCGGTAGAGCCACTGCATCCACGAATGTGACGGCGTGCCGTCGATCGCCCACCAGTACTCCTTGGCGTCCTCGCCGTGGTTGCCCTCCTCGTTGGTCAGCCCGAAGAGGCGTTCCTTGAGGATCGGGTCCTTGCCGTTCCACAGCGCGACACCGAAGTTCACGAATCCGTAGCGGTCGCAGATACCGCCGAGACCGTCCTCACCCCACCGAAAGGCGCGGGCGTAGGCGTGGTCGAAAGGGAACGACGACCACGCGTTGCCGTCCCCGGAGTAGTCCTCGCGCACGGTCCCCCACTGCCGTCCGGCCAGGTAGGGCCCCCACAGCCGCCACGGGCCGTTGGTTCCCGGGGATTCGGCCAATCGAGCGTGCTCGGCGCTGAGCGGGTGTCCGGCGGCATCGGTGCCCGGGGCGTCCGTTGGCTCCACGGCTTCGGAGTGCTCGGAGTCGGCAGGCGGCATGTCGTTCACGTGTCGATCCTGCTGGATCCCTGTGTCGGGAGGGTTACAGGCGCCACTCTCGGGCGTGTCATTAACCCCCGGTGAACTCTGCGTACGTCGAGCGTCGACCGATCGGCCCTCGGTATCGTCGGCCCGATGGCAACCAATCTGCTGATCGATCGGGCCACCGTCCTACCGATCGACGCGCAGCACGGAGCTACGCCGATCACCCGTTCGATCCGGATCCGCGACGGGGTGATCACCCGGGTCGCCGCGGATCTACCCCCGGAGCCCGGCGAGCGCGTGATCCCCGGGGCCGATCGGCTGGTGGTCCCGGGCTGGGTGAACGCCCATACCCACTCCTGGGAGGCGCTGTTCCGGGCGCGGATCGACAATCTGCCGCTCGAGCATTGGCTCCTGCTGTCCTATCCGCTGCTGGGGCTCGAGCCGCTGCCCGCCGACCTGATCCGGTTGCGGTCGTTACTGGTGGCGATCGAGTCGCTGCACAACGGGGTGACCACCCTCGTCGACGACGTCCTGGAGGTCCCCGGGCAGACCGAGGATCAGCTCGCCGCCGTCTTCGACGCGTACGGGCGGATCGGCATACGCGCCAATATCTCCGGGCATGTCACCGATGCGCCCTTCCTGCGGCATCATCCGTTCCTGGCCGAGGTCACCGAGCCGGAGCTGCGCGAACGGATCGACGCCCTGCCGGTAGCCTCCGACGACGAATACCTGCGATTCGCGGCGGAGGCCGCCGAACGCTATCGCGATGTGGCGGGCGGGCGGCTGCGGTTCATGGTCGGCCCGTCCGCGCCACAACGGTGCAGCCCCGAATTGTTGGTGGGAGCGGCGCAACTCGCGCGCCGCTACGACCTCGAATTCCACACCCACGTGCTCGAGACCCGCACCCAGGCGGTGACGGCCGAGGAGTTCTACGGCCGCACGATGGTCGAATACCTGCACTCGCTGGGCGTTCTCGACGAACATGTCACCATCGCGCACGGAATCTGGCTGACCGACGCCGATCTGGACATCCTGGCCGATACCGGTGCGTCGCTGTCGCACAATCCGTTGTCGAACCTGAAGCTCGGTTCGGGGATCGCGCCGTGGCGCAAGTATCTCGACCGCGGCATCAACGTCGGGCTCGGCACCGACGGGATGTCGAGTTCCGATACCGCCCGGATGTCGGAGGTCGTCAAGGCGGCGGCGTTGCTGCACAAGGTGACCGGTCCGGACTACCGTCGCTGGTCGACCGCGGCGGAGGTGGTGACCGCGGGCACCCTCGGCGGCGCCCGATCGGCCCGCCTCGGAGACGCGGTGGGCAGCGTCGAGGAGGGCAAGCGCGCCGATCTGGTGATCTACGACATGAATTCCCTCGCCTTCACCCCGCGCGGGCGGCCGGATCTGCAGTTGGTCTACTCGGAGAACGGGTCGTCGATCGAGATGGTGCTCGTCGACGGCGCCGTCGTGGTCGAGGACGGCCGGATCACCACGATCGACGAGAACGAGGTGTTGGCGGAACTGCGCGAGCGCGGACCACAGCTGCGGCAGTGGCAGGACGATCTGGAGATACTGAA
>NZ_BCRN01000040.1 GCF_001552615.1 Millisia brevis NBRC 105863 | reverse complement strand
GACGCCGCTCGCACCGTTGATCGGGTCGTCGACGGGGTCGACGCCGCGCCGTCACCCCATGTCGACACCTCCCCTGCAGACCCGTCCCCGACAGGTACGTCCGCCGCCCACAGTGTCGAAACGGCCGGTACACCGGATACGGGATCTCCCGCGGGTTCCGACGTGCCGGATCGAGGAGACATTCCCCCGCAGTCCGACCACCCCGACGGTCCGGCCGACACGACCCCCGCAGCCGATAATGGAACCCAGACACCACCGCACTCTGCCAACTCGTTGGGCCCCGAACCGGCAACCCCCGAAAGCCGCGCCGCCGCCGACGATGGAGCCCGGGCGGTGGCCGAGGATCAGGGTCCGCGCGCCGACCAAACCGCCTACCAGACTGCGGAATCCGCCGACCCCGTCGCCACAGCGACCGGAGAATTCCTGCTACCGGCCACGGATCTCACGCTTCCCGGAGTCCTGCCGTTGGTCCTGGGACGGCGCCACCGCTCGAATTACCGTTTCGGACGCTGGTTCGGCGCCACCTGGTGGTCGACGTTCGACATCAGGCTGGTGGTCGACGAACACGGCGTGGTGGTGTTTGCAGAGGACGGCATGCTGCTGCGATTCGACCACCCCGAGGTCGATATCCCGACATCGTGTCTGTCCGGGCAGCGCCGCACCCTGGTGCGCACCGAACGCGGCGGGTATCGGATGGATCACCCGACCACCGGAATCAGCTGGCATTTCGCGCCGGAGCTGTCGATGGTGGGTATCGATGCGGCGTTGGGGAATCTGGTGATATCGGCGATCACCGACCGGCACGGCAACCGCATCCGGTTCCGCTGGGATCACACCGGAACCCCCATGGCCGTGGATCATTCCGGCGGCTACCGGGTCCTGGTGGACACCATGGCCGATCGGATCGTGTCGTACGCGGTGGTCGGGGCGGAGACTGTCACCGCGGTTCGCGAATTCGATTACACCGCAGGGTTGCTGACGGCCGTGACCAACGGTCTCGGTGGGATCACCCGCTTCGAGTACGACGGGGACGGGCGGATCACCCGGTGGGTGGACGACAACGGAACCTGGCTGACCAATACCTACGACCCGGATGGTCGGGTGGTCGCCCAACGCGGTATCGATGGCATCCGCAACGCCGATCTGTCCTACGCCGAGCGGCCCGACGGCACCGGTTCGGTCACGGTGATCACCAACTCGTTGGCGGCTCGGAGGGTCGAGGGTTTCGACGTCGATCATCGCCCCCGCACCGTGATCGACGAGGTCGGTGGGCTCACGGTTACCGCATTCAATGTCGACCGGAAGCCGGTGCGGGTGACGGCCCCGGACGGCGCGGCTACCGAGTACCGCTACACCGCCAACGGTGACGTCGCGGCGATCCGGCGTCCCGACGGCGAGCTGATCCACATCTCCTATGCCGCGCCCGGACACCCATCAGCCATCGAGCAACCCGGTGGAGCGCGCCGGCACCACACCTGGGATGAACACGGCAATCTGGTAGCCACCACCGATCCGGATGGGGTACGCGCCGAATACACCTACTCGCCGCACGGCGCGGTGACCGGGATCTCCATGGGCGGCGGGATCACCCGGATGCAGGTCGATGCGGCCGGACTGCCGGTTCGCGTGGTGGATCCGCACGGGGCCGTCACCGTGATCGACCGGGATGCGTTCGGTCGACCGATACACATCACCGACCCACTCGGCGCCGCGACAACGTTCACCTGGACCATCGACGGGCACCCCGCCGCGGTCACCTTCCCCGACGGAACCACCGAGCACCGCACCTACGACGGCGAAGCAAACCTGCTCTCGCACACCAACCAAGCGGGCTTCGTCACCCGATACGAGTACGGGCCGTTCGATGCGCTCGCCTCGCGGACGCTGCCGGACGGCACCGTCACCCGATACACCCGCGATACCGAACTGCGCCTGACCGGGGTCACCAACCCGCTCGGTGACACCTGGACCTATACCTACGATCCCGCAGGCCGATTGGTCGAGCAGACCGACTACAACGGCGCCCGCACCCGCTACCGCCGCGACATCGCCGGGCGAGTGGCCGCGGTCGAAACCCCCACCGGCGCGGTCCGCACCAACACCTTCGATGTGTTGGGACAGTTGGAATCGGTCACCACCAGCGGTGGAGCTGGGCGCCGGTTCACATACGACCTCACCGGTCGAGTGGTGGTCGCCGAGGCAGTTGGGGTTGACGGTCGGGCGTGGCGGATCGATTCGGAACGATCCGCCGCCGGACGCCTGCTGCGGGAGCTCTCCCCCACCGGCACCGTCGACCACCGCTACGACGTACACGGCCGGCGGGTCGAGACTCGTTCGAGCAGTGGCGGAGTCACCGGTTGGGACTGGGACACAACGGGCAGGCCCGTCACCATGCACATCGAAGATCACATGGTCGATCTGCAGTACGACGCTACCGGCCGCAGTACCGGTTACCGGGTCGGCGACGTAGCGGTCGACCGGACCTTCGACGTCGCCGGACGTCTGATCGAGCAGATCACCCAAGCGCATCCGACGCCTCTGCTGAACCTCGGCGGGCCGACCCCGGAGCCGGCCGTCCTGCGGGTCGACCAGTACGAGTACCGGGCCGACGGCATACCCACCGAACACGTCACCACCAGCAGTTCCGGGGTCGAGCGGCATGACTTCGACCTGGACGCCATCGGCCGGGTCCTGGCGATTGATAGCGCCGACGGGCCTGTCGAGCGGTTCACCTACGACGGTCTGGGCAACATCACCGCCACCGACGGAACCAGAAGCTCCGACCCGGACACCCACGATCGGGAGATCCAGGGAACCCTGTTGCTGCGTCGAGGTCGAACCCGGTACCGCTACGACCCCGCGGGGCGGCTCGTCGCCACGGCCACCACGCGCATCTCCCGCCCCGCCGCCACCACGACCTTCACGTACGACGACTTCGACCAACTCATCGAAGTCACCACATCCGATGGAGCTCGCTGGTCCCATACCTACGACGCCCTCGGACGGCGGGTCGAAAAGGTGCGAACGGACGACGGTTCCGAGCCAACCCACTTCGTTTGGGATGGCGTCCACCTCATCGAAGAACAAGGACGCGACCACTCCCTGCGCTGGACATACCAACCCGGCACGCACACGCCCCTGACACAAACCAACGCCCCAAATACCGAACGAGACGAGGTGGACCGGCAGTTCCAGGCCATTGTCACCGACCTGATCGGCACCCCGATCAGCCTGGTCGACCCCGGGAGCGGCGAACTGGTCGGCACTGCCGCGGCCGCCGTTTGGGGCAGCACCACCTGGACCGGCAACAGCACACCCCTCCGCTTTCCTGGCCAATATCACGACGCTGAAACCGGACTGCACTACAACCTGCTGCGCACCTACGATCCGGCCACCGGTCGCTACGTCACCCCCGACCCCCTCGGCCTCGCACCAGCACCCAACCCCAACACCTACGTCAACAACCCGACAACATGGTCCGACCCGCTTGGACTCGCACCATGCCGATGGGAGAACCTGCCAACTAGCGGCCGAATCGACCCCACCGAAGTAAGATTCAGCCAAGACTCCATAAGTCATGAATTCAGGAACGGTCAACCGCTGCAATTAGTTGTCGATGGGCTTCGTTCCGGTGAGATCTCGCCCGGTTCGTTCCCGCCGATAGAGGTCGTCATACGAGATGGCGAACTATTCTCCCTGGACAACCGACGTCTGGCAGTGTTCCAAATGGCAAATGAGGAAGTACCTTACAGACTAATACCTTTAGATTCACTGACCGCAGAGTTCCAATCGAGACGTTTCAGCACCGAAACCATGGGAGAGTCGGTTAGTATACGAACACCAGGGATACCGAACCCCGTATGGACCAACCCGAGATACGAGTAGAAGCAGATGAACGGCATAGAGGTAGCATCGCATATTGACCTAGTTGCCAGTGAGGCAGTTCACGATCCGTCCCTGCGGCCCCTACTGATGCGTCCCGATCCGAATCTTGTTCGCGCATTCATCCTGGGGCTTGCAAGCCGCGGGGTAGCGGAAATAGAAGCAAAAAGGACCCTTACCCTATCAGAGGTACCCACTATCGCAAGATTCGCGATAGTGGCCCTGGTAGAAAATGAAACAGACGGGCTAATTCCAGAAACTGAAGCCCTGCCATCCGTCATATGGGACAAACTGCAACCTATTTTCACTAGCTGGGCGGGTCGACATGTTCCTCTCGAGGAGGACAACATCGCCACCCTTCTGAGCGGGCTGGGGTCAGCTGTGTACAGCTACGGCAGGCAGCACGAGTCGTCGAATAGAGTAGACCTGGATACTTTCGGAGAGATTATCGTGTCCGCTATGTACATGGAGTAGTAGTAGCTCGGCCCCGCCGGTGCTCCTAATGAAGTTGCCGAGATTTCGTTCCGATGTTGACGTGTAGCGGGATTCGTTCCTCCGTGACACGGTTGGGACTGCTGCACGGATAGGTGACGGTTCAAGATGTCACCTGCTCGTGCAGCAGACCCACCGACATTCGGGGCTGTGATCGTCAACAACAACCCACGCGTGGGCAGGCGACCCGATCCGAACATGGATCGTTGCGACAGCATCGTGGAGATCGCCGAGGCGATCGAACCCTTCATCGACGGAGCCTGAGGACGCCCCGCTGGTCCGACTGCTGTTCGTTCGATGGGGACTCCGCTACCCCCTGGATCCAACGATCATCACCCAACTCAGCGCGACGCGAGCGCCGCGGAAAGGTACCGCTCTATTCCAATGAATCGGCATCGTCGCCTACGGCTTCTTGTCCTTCGACAGTCCTGGCCAGATGCTTAAGGTGCGAAAAGGGAACAATCGATAGGCCTCCGCCACATACCCACCGAAATTCCTCAATTAAAAATGGGTGCCCT
>NZ_BCRN01000039.1 GCF_001552615.1 Millisia brevis NBRC 105863 | reverse complement strand
CTGAGACGGTCCGCGCTGTGCCGTACGGCACACTTGTACCGTTCGGCCTGGTCGGTGGCCCTATAGCGGGTGGTGCACGAAGTGTCTGTGACACCCTTTGGTGTGTAGTGCCTCTGACCTGCGGATATGGTTCGAGATATGTGTGCGGGCCGCGGAGGAAACACCTCCTGGAGGGGGTGGTGTGCAATGGGCCTGCATCGCCGCTGGTCAGGGGCATCGTTTCGGTGATAGGGTCACAAAGCAGGTCTCGCGACAGAGCGAATTGAAACCCGTCCCGGCAGCCGGCGGACGCGGCGGCCGGGCGTCACAAAGCAGGTCTCGCGACAGAGCGAATTGAAACTCGCCCGTGAGGCGGCTTCGGGTGCTTGAACTTGTCACAAAGCAGGTCTCGCGACAGAGCGAATTGAAACGCTCGGAGCTTGCCCAGTTGTCGATGACGATTGTGCGTCACAAAGCAGGTCTCGCGACAGAGCGAATTGAAACCACCGTAATGGTGACCTCTCGTGTGACTGTAATCGGGTCACAAAGCAGGTCTCGCGACAGAGCGAATTGAAACTTGGCGGTGCCGGTGGTGTGGGCGGGCTCAACACCCGCGTCACAAAGCAGGTCTCGCGACAGAGCGAATTGAAACCAAATGTCGCACGGGATAACGTCAAACCATGAATCTTCGTCACAAAGCAGGTCTCGCGACAGAGCGAATTGAAACTCCACATATTCATATCATTCTCTTTCTATTTGATTAGTCACAAAGCAGGTCTCGCGACAGAGCGAATTGAAACGGCGCCGGTGAGCGCGATGACAGCGAGCATGGTGGACGTCACAAAGCAGGTCTCGCGACAGAGCGAATTGAAACCACGCAATCGGCGCATGCGTGCCCGTCGGCGTAGGGTCACAAAGCAGGTCTCGCGACAGAGCGAATTGAAACACGTACCCTCTTCCAGATTTCATCGATCTGGGATTGGTCACAAAGCAGGTCTCGCGACAGAGCGAATTGAAACCGGCCATGAAGGACCTCAGTGGGATTCGTCGAGTGTCACAAAGCAGGTCTCGCGACAGAGCGAATTGAAACCAGGTCCGCGTAACGCAGGTTCGCGTCCTCACCTATCGCGTCACAAAGCAGGTCTCGCGACAGAGCGAATTGAAACGAAACGCGGCGACCGTCGTTCCAGTAAAGACGGAAGCAGTCACAAAGCAGGTCTCGCGACAGAGCGAATTGAAACCTCAAATTCGTTACATCATTCGGGTTCATAATAATAGTCACAAAGCAGGTCTCGCGACAGAGCGAATTGAAACAGTGTCGAGACTGAGTGCGAGCTCTTGGTACCTGTCACAAAGCAGGTCTCGCGACAGAGCGAATTGAAACAAAGCTGTCGCCAACATCGTTGGCGGTGGATGCCCATAGTCACAAAGCAGGTCTCGCGACAGAGCGAATTGAAACCCGAGCGGCGGTCTCGATCACGTAGGTGAACTGCCCGACGGTCACAAAGCAGGTCTCGCGACAGAGCGAATTGAAACCGACGAGCGCGGGGCTGGTTGCTGGTGGTGGGCTGTCACAAAGCAGGTCTCGCGACAGAGCGAATTGAAACTTCGCGCGCATGAACCCGCACGTGCATCCCGATTACAAACGTCACAAAGCAGGTCTCGCGACAGAGCGAATTGAAACGCATGAACCCGCACGTGCATTCCGATTATGCTCGCTGCCCGTCACAAAGCAGGTCTCGCGACAGAGCGAATTGAAACAGTTCATCGGTGGAACGAAATGCAAGGCTTTTGTCACAAAGCAGGTCTCGCGACAGAGCGAATTGAAACGCGGCCACCCACTGCCAGTCGTCGAAGTCTCCTCCGACGAGTCACAAAGCAGGTCTCGCGACAGAGCGAATTGAAACCTTCCACCCATCGTAGGTGGCGACCAGTTCGGCGTCACAAAGCAGGTCTCGCGACAGAGCGAATTGAAACCGTTGCGCGTTCAGATCCTTCTCGAACACCTCCTCGTCACAAAGCAGGTCTCGCGACAGAGCGAATTGAAACTTACCGCCAGGTTGGCAACGATTCGGTCGGAGTCGGGTCACAAAGCAGGTCTCGCGACAGAGCGGATTGAAACGCCTTGCTGTAGCAGTGTACATCGTCGTAGAAGCACGAGTCACAAAGCAGGTCTCGCGACAGAGCGAATTGAAACGGTGGAAACGTCGCCATGAGCACGAGCGGCACGGTCACAAAGCAGGTCTCGCGACAGAGCGAATTGAAACTCTCCGGTCTCGAGCAGACCTTCGAGGCAGCCCTCGAGTCACAAAGCAGGTCTCGCGACAGAGCGAATTGAAACAACAACACGAACACAGCCGACTCTCCTGTTCCGGTCACAAAGCAGGTCTCGCGACAGAGCGAATTGAAACGGAGGTTACTGGTCCCCCACCCGTCGGTTGTACTGTCACAAAGCAGGTCTCGCGACAGAGCGAATTGAAACTACCCCAACCAGACGTCGTAGTCGTTCATCCCCCAATCGTCACAAAGCAGGTCTCGCGACAGAGCGAATTGAAACCTGGAGCCGACCGCGAAGGGGGCCAACGAAACAAGTCACAAAGCAGGTCTCGCGACAGAGCGAATTGAAACGATAGCAACGACTGCGCCGATAATCATTCCGATGGTCACAAAGCAGGTCTCGCGACAGAGCGAATTGAAACATCAGGGTCTGTTGCGACCAGACTCTGAATTCGAGCGTCACAAAGCAGGTCTCGCGACAGAGCGAATTGAAACTCATTGCGAGTACGTCACCTTGGTCGTATTGCAGAAGTCGCAAAGCAGGTCTCGCGACAGAGCGAATTGAAACGCCGCTCGCCGTCCCACTGGTGATGACCGCAGCTACGTCACAAAGCAGGTCTCGCGACAGAGCGAATTGAAACCGGTATTCACCACCTTCCGTATGGGTCATGAGACGAGTCACAAAGCAGGTCTCGCGACAGAGCGAATTGAAA
The DNA here is from genome assembly GCF_001552615.1 of Millisia brevis NBRC 105863. Lineage (GTDB taxonomy): Bacteria > Actinomycetota > Actinomycetes > Mycobacteriales > Mycobacteriaceae > Millisia > Millisia brevis. Next base: position 2,491 of record NZ_BCRN01000039.1, on the reverse strand, counting down.
CCTCTTGTGAGACCCGGAACATGTCAAGGTCGGTGAGGCAGTTTCTTATTCGGATGTGATGAGTGTTGCGGGTGTGGGTTGGTTGATCCAGGCTGCGGTGGGTAGTGCCGGTGGGGTGGGTCGTTGGTGGCGGAATCGTGCGGGGTTGGTGGTGTAGGCGGCGTTGAGGGTGGCGGCCCGTTGGGTGTCGATGGTGGCGGCAGTGTTGTAGTGCACGGATGCGGGGGTGTGCAGGCCGATCCCGCTGTGGCGGTGGACGTGGTTGTAGTGGTCGAAGAACATGATGGCGAACGTGCGGGCGTCGGCGATCGAGCCGAACCGGCCGGGGAACGCCGGACAGTACTTCAGCGTCTTGAACTGGGCTTCGGAGTAAGGGTTGTCGTTGGATACCCGGGGGCGTGAATGGCTGCGGTCGACACCGAGATCGACCAGTAGCTGCGCGACGGGTTTGGAGGTCATCGAGGTGCCCCGGTCGGCATGCAGAGCGAGTTGGCCTGGTTCGATACCGTGGGTGGTGAGGGTGTCGGCGATGAGTGCTTCGGCGAGGGCCCCGGTTTCGGTGGCGGCGATGGTCCAGCCGACCACGTATCGGGAGTAGATATCGATGATCACGTACAGGTGATAGAAGGTACCTCTTTGCGGGCCTTGAAGTTTCGTGATGTCCCAGGACCACACCTCGTTCGGTCGTCGGGCGATGAGTTCGGGTTTACGCTTCGCGGGGTGGGTGCGTTGACCGCGACGCTCCCGGTTCTCGCCGGCGGCGGCGAGGAGCCGATACATGGTGCGGATCGAGCACAGGTAGATCCCGTCGTCGAGCAGCCGCGCCCAGACCTGCGCCGGGGCCAGGTCGCAATACTGCGGTGAACGCAGGGCCGCCAGGATGTGGTGCTGTTCGGCAGCGGTCAGCCTGTTCACAGGAACGGGTCTGGGCCGAGGCGGTCGTGGTGGAGTCGGTCGGCGGCGTCGGTACAGGGTGGCTCGGGACGCGCCGAGCAGGGTGCACGCCCGTTTCGTGTTCGTCACCGTTTCCAGGTCGGGGAGGTGTTCGCCGATCACCGCGTCGATTTCGGATCGGTATCCGCGCTCTCTTCAGAGCTGCTCCAAGAGCGCGTGCACTTTTCCCGTGATCTCCAACGCCGTTTTGGTGCGTTCGAGTTCGGCCTCGAGCTGCTGGTTACGGCGTCGTAGTTTGTCGAGTTCGATCTGTTCCGGGCTGCGCCCGGTCCTGGTCTTCGGTGTCAATCCGTCCCGGGCGCCGGCATTACGGGCCTTGCTCCACTCGGCGATATGCGAGGAGTACAGGCCCTCGCGGCGCAGCAAACCGCCACGCTCGGCCGAGCCGGGCGGCAGCGTGTCGTACTCGTCGAGGATCCGCGCTTTGTACTCGGCGGTGAACGAGCGTCGCCGAGCACGTGCGCCCGGATCCGGGGTGTCGGTCACCCTGCCAGTATCGGCGACTTCGTCGGTGGATGTGATCGTCATGGTCACGGGTTACGGTGATCCTGCCTCGCCCTGTAGCGATAATCGACAACTTCTGCTGTCTCACCAAACCACCGGAACACCTCACGGCGGCACGACACCGGATCGGGCCAACAGGTGCGGTCCCGGAGGACCTCGACCCCGGATGTTGGACACGGGGATTGTGCTATTCAGCCTCGGTCGGCGTACGTGTCGCCGTCGGCCGGTACGTGATGTTATCGACGCATCTGATGTTCGGTGCTGGGGCGATGAAATCCCGGTTGAGCAGATCGGGCACCTTCGTGCCGGCCGGATCCGACACAGTGGTCTTCACCCGGCGTCTCCGCCGGTGGCCGGCGATCCCGGCGGTGCGCATCACCCGAGCGGCCCGCTTGTGGTCGACCCGCTCCGATTCGGGCACCCACTCGCTCAAGTTCGGCGGTGATCCGCGGCTCACCATAGGCGCTATCGGTGTTGGTCACGACACGGATACGGTCGGCGAGTGCCTCGTCGGCCGCGGTCCGGGCATTCCGGTCGTCGGCGGCGGCCAGCCAGGCGTAGAACGACGAACGCGCGATCTCCATGACCGTGCAGAGCCACATCCGCCTCGCAGGTGTTCCCGTGTCGGCGACGAACTGGAAGCGGCTCACCAGTGCGTCTCCCCGGCGAAATACTTGGCCGCCGATCGCAGGATGCCCCGCTCGGTCGACAGCCGCGTCTTGTCCGCACGGAATGCCTGGTTCTCGGCCCGGAGCCTGGATAGTTCCTGCTCGGCGGTCTCCGGTCTCCGGTCTCCGGTCCCGGTGCGGGCTCGCTCGTCGACGCTGTCCTTCTGTCGACACCTTCGGTGTCGGATCGGCACACCGGCGGCGGTGCACCACGCCCCCAGTGTCACCCCGCTGACACCCAACTCACCGGCAATCTGGGTGATCGTGGCACCGTCGGTGTTGCGGTAGAGCGCCACCGCGTCGCGCTTGAACTCCTCCGGATAGTTCTTCCTCGTCATCGGGATCGATCATCTCGCTTCCCCGGC
>NZ_BCRN01000038.1 GCF_001552615.1 Millisia brevis NBRC 105863 | reverse complement strand
GACCTGGCGATTTGACGTGGTGGGTTTGTGTGCGTAACTTTATCGGAGTCAGAGCGACCACGGACGCCGACCCGCTCCCTTCGGGGGAGTCGGAGACACGAGGCCGTACGAAGATCCTCTGACAAGTTTCCTACCCGGTTGTGGTTGCTTTCGAGTGACTGTGTAGGGTGGGGTTCCCGTGATCGAGAGTGTCACTGGTTGCCTGATTGTGTTCGGGTGGTTGGTGGTGGTTTTGTTGCGGGTTGATCGGAGAGTGACCACGATCACAGCTTGACCGCTTGCGGAACAGTGTGAGAGTGTGTAACTTGGAGAAGTTGCCCGAGACGCCTTGAGGGTGTGGGTGGCAGCGACTTCCTCCTTCCGGTTGTGGGTGACAGCGATTTTGACTCTTGCAGTCAGGGTTGCTAGAGTCTAGAATCGAAAGGTTGCCCCCGGAGCGGTTCGGGATGGGGGTGTGCGTTGTTTGAGAACTCAACAGTGTGTCAATTATGATGGTGTTGGTGCCATTATGTGGACTTCCTGTCCTTCCTCGTTTGGGGTGGGGGTCCACGAAATTGTTTGAAAGTCGACATTGACTTTTTGAAGTTTGTGTCGGCGTTTGTTTGAGAGTTTTTGTTTGATCGATTCTCTTGAATTATGCTGAAACCTTTTGTGTTTCATTGTTTTTCAACGGAGAGTTTGATCCTGGCTCAGGACGAACGCTGGCGGCGTGCTTAACACATGCAAGTCGAACGGTAAGGCCCTTCGGGGTACACGAGTGGCGAACGGGTGAGTAACACGTGGGTGATCTGCCCTGTACTTCGGGATAAGCCCGGGAAACTGGGTCTAATACCGGATATGACCGTGCCATGCATGTGGTGTGGTGGAAAGTTCCGGCGGTACAGGATGGGCCCGCGGCCTATCAGCTTGTTGGTGGGGTAATGGCCTACCAAGGCGACGACGGGTAGCCGACCTGAGAGGGTGATCGGCCACACTGGGACTGAGACACGGCCCAGACTCCTACGGGAGGCAGCAGTGGGGAATATTGCACAATGGGCGAAAGCCTGATGCAGCGACGCCGCGTGAGGGATGACGGCCTTCGGGTTGTAAACCTCTTTCACCAGGGACGAAGCGTGAGTGACGGTACCTGGAGAAGAAGCACCGGCCAACTACGTGCCAGCAGCCGCGGTAATACGTAGGGTGCGAGCGTTGTCCGGAATTACTGGGCGTAAAGAGCTCGTAGGTGGTTTGTCGCGTCGTCTGTGGAATCCCGCAGCTCAACTGCGGGCGTGCAGGCGATACGGGCATAACTTGAGTACTGCAGGGGAGACTGGAATTCCTGGTGTAGCGGTGAAATGCGCAGATATCAGGAGGAACACCGGTGGCGAAGGCGGGTCTCTGGGCAGTAACTGACGCTGAGGAGCGAAAGCGTGGGTAGCGAACAGGATTAGATACCCTGGTAGTCCACGCCGTAAACGGTGGGTACTAGGTGTGGGTTTCCTTCCACGGGATCCGTGCCGTAGCTAACGCATTAAGTACCCCGCCTGGGGAGTACGGCCGCAAGGCTAAAACTCAAAGGAATTGACGGGGGCCCGCACAAGCGGCGGAGCATGTGGATTAATTCGATGCAACGCGAAGAACCTTACCTGGGTTTGACATACACCGGACGCTGGTAGAGATATCAGTTCCCTTGTGGTCGGTGTACAGGTGGTGCATGGCTGTCGTCAGCTCGTGTCGTGAGATGTTGGGTTAAGTCCCGCAACGAGCGCAACCCTTGTCCTGTGTTGCCAGCACGTAATGGTGGGGACTCGCAGGAGACTGCCGGGGTCAACTCGGAGGAAGGTGGGGACGACGTCAAGTCATCATGCCCCTTATGTCCAGGGCTTCACACATGCTACAATGGCCGGTACAGAGGGCTGCGATACCGTGAGGTGGAGCGAATCCCTTGAAAGCCGGTCTCAGTTCGGATCGGGGTCTGCAACTCGACCCCGTGAAGTTGGAGTCGCTAGTAATCGCAGATCAGCAACGCTGCGGTGAATACGTTCCCGGGCCTTGTACACACCGCCCGTCACGTCATGAAAGTCGGTAACACCCGAAGCCGGTGGCCCAACCCTTGTGGAGGGAGCCGTCGAAGGTGGGATCGGCGATTGGGACGAAGTCGTAACAAGGTAGCCGTACCGGAAGGTGCGGCTGGATCACCTCCTTTCTAAGGAGCATTCATTTATGGATGTTGTCCTTCTCGTTGAGTCGCCGTATGTGTGGCTGCGGGAGGATGCTTCTTTGGGTGGAACGCTAACATCAGTTGTTCGGGCGACGAGTTCATCCTGTTGTGGGGTGGATGCCTGAATGGGATTTGTTGACACACTGTTGGGTGTCTGAGGCAACGTATGTTGTTTCTGACCGGAATGTGCGCTTGCCTTGTGGGTTGGGGTGGGTGTGTGTTGTTTGAGAATTGCACAGTGGACGCGAGCATCTTTGTTTTGTGTGTGTTTTGTTAAGTGTTTATGAGCGTACGGTGGATGTCTTGGCACCAGGAGCCGATGAAGGACGTGGGAGGCTGCGATAAGCCTCGGGGAGCTGTCAACCGAGCTGTGATCCGAGGATGTCCGAATGGGGAAACCCAGCACCAGTGATGTGGTGTTACTCGTGCCTGAATGTATAGGGTTCGAGAGGGAACGCGGGGAAGTGAAACATCTCAGTACCCGTAGGAGAAGAAAACAACCGTGATTCCGTGAGTAGTGGCGAGCGAAAGCGGAGGTAGGCCAAACCGCATGCATGTGATACCCGGCAGGGGTTGTGTGTGTGGTGTTGTGGGGTTCATGCGTCTCGGTTCTGCCGGATCGAGCGACAGTGATAAATCGTGGGTGTTAGCCGAAGTGGGTTGGAAAGCCCGACCGTAGACGGTGATAGTCCGGTAGGTGAAAACTCTGCGACTGTTGTGTGTGGATGCCCAAGTAGCAGCGGGCCCGTGAAATCTGCTGTGAATCTGCCGGGACCACCCGGTAAGCCTGAATACTCCCTGGTGACCGATAGCGGACTAGTACCGTGAGGGAAAGATGAAAAGTACCCCGGGAGGGGAGTGAAATAGTACCTGAAACCGTGCGCTTACAATCCGTCAAAGCCTGTGCATCCTTGAGTGGGTGGTGGGTGATGGCGTGCCTTTTGAAGAATGAGCCTGCGAGTCAGTGCTCGGTGGCGAGGTTAACCCGTGTGGGGTAGCCGTAGCGAAAGCGAGTCCGAATAGGGCGTTGAGTTGCCGGGTCTGGACCCGAAGCGGAGTGATCTACCCATGGCCAGGGTGAAGCAGCAGTAAGATGTTGTGGAGGCCCGAACCCACTTAGGTTGAAAACTGAGGGGATGAGTTGTGGGTAGGGGTGAAAGGCCAATCAAACTCCGTGATAGCTGGTTCTCCCCGAAATGCATTTAGGTGCAGCGTCACGTGTTTCACACCGGAGGTAGAGCTACTGGATGGTCTAGGGGGCCCACAAGCTTACCGAAATCAGCCAAACTCCGAATGCCGGTGTGTGAGAGCGTGGCAGTGAGACTGCGGGGGATAAGCTTCGTAGTCGAGAGGGAAACAGCCCAGATCGCCGGCTAAGGCCCCTAAGCGTGTACTAAGTGGAAAAGGATGTGGGATCGCGAAGACAACCAGGAGGTTGGCTTAGAAGCAGCCACCCTTGAAAGAGTGCGTAATAGCTCACTGGTCAAGTGGTTCTGCGCCGACAATGTAGCGGGGCTCAAGTACACCGCCGAAGCCGCGGCATTCGCATGTTCGCCTCCTTTCAGCCTGCGGGTTGTTGGGTAGGTGTGCGGATGGGTAGGGGAGCGTCCTGTACCTGTGGAAGCAGTGGAGTGATCCAACTGTGGAGGGTATGGGAGTGAGAATGCAGGCATGAGTAGCGAAAGAAGAGTGAGAAACTCTTCCGCCGAATGACCAAGGGTTCCCGGGGCAGGTTTATCCGCCCGGGGTGAGTCGGGACCTAAGGCGAGGCCGACAGGCGTAGTCGATGGACAACGGGTTGATATTCCCGTACCCGTGTTTCCGCGCCCGTGATGAATCAGTTGTACTAACCGTCCAAAACTTTCCTGACCGCCTTCGGGTGGCGTGGGGAGGGCTGCACGGGACCTCGGCTGGTAGTAGTCAAGCGATGGGGTGACGCAGGAAGGTAGCTGGGCCGGTCAGTGGTTGTACCGGTGTAAGCCTGTAGGGCGAATGGTAGGCAAATCCGCCGTTCATGTGCCTGAGAGGTGATGCATAGCCGTTTGAGGCGAATTCAGTGATCCTATGCTGCCGAGAAAAGCCTCTAGCGAGTGGATTCACGGCCCGTACCCCAAACCGACACAGGTGGTCAGGTAGAGAATACTAAGGCGATCGAGATAACTGTGGTTAAGGAACTCGGCAAAATGCCCCCGTAACTTCGGGAGAAGGGGGACCACGTCTGGTGATGGAACTTGCTTCCTGAGCTGGGTGTGGTCGCAGAGACCAGAGAGAAGCGACTGTTTACTAAAAACACAGGTCCGTGCGAAGTCGTAAGACGATGTATACGGACTGACGTCTGCCCGGTGCTGGAAGGTTAAGAGGACCTGTCAACTCCCTTTGGGGGGTGAAGCGGAGAATTTAAGCCCCAGTAAACGGCGGTGGTAACTATAACCATCCTAAGGTAGCGAAATTCCTTGTCGGGTAAGTTCCGACCTGCACGAATGGCGTAACGACTTCTCTGCTGTCTCGACCACAGACTCGGCGAAATTGCATTACGAGTAAAGATGCTCGTTACGCGCGGCAGGACGAAAAGACCCCGGGACCTTTACTATAGCTTGGTATTGGTGTTCGATTCGGTTTGTGTAGGATAGGTGGGAGACTGTGAAGCGGATACGCCAGTGTTCGTGGAGTCGTTGTTGAAATACCACTCTGATCGTATTGGATGTCTAACCTCGGACCATGATCTGGTTCAGGGACAGTGCCTGGTGGGTAGTTTAACTGGGGCGGTTGCCTCCCAAAATGTAACGGAGGCGCCCAAAGGTTCCCTCAGCCTGGTTGGCAATCAGGTGTTGAGTGCAAGTGCACAAGGGAGCTTGACTGTGAGACTGACAGGTCGAGCAGGGACGAAAGTCGGGACTAGTGATCCGGCACCGGCAAGTGGAAGCGGTGTCGCTCAACGGATAAAAGGTACCCCGGGGATAACAGGCTGATCTTCCCCAAGAGTCCATATCGACGGGATGGTTTGGCACCTCGATGTCGGCTCGTCGCATCCTGGGGCTGGAGTAGGTCCCAAGGGTTGGGCTGTTCGCCCATTAAAGCGGCACGCGAGCTGGGTTTAGAACGTCGTGAGACAGTTCGGTCTCTATCCGCCGCGCGCGATTAGAAACTCGAGGAAGGCTGTCCCTAGTACGAGAGGACCGGGACGGACGAACCTCTGGTGTGCCAGTTGTTCCACCAGGAGCATGGCTGGTTGGCTACGTTCGGAAGGGATAACCGCTGAAAGCATCTAAGCGGGAAACCCGTTCCACGATCAGGTTTCTCCACCCTTGTGGTGATAAGGCCCCCTACAGATCATGGGGTTGATAGGCCGGAACTGGAAGCACGGTAACGTGTGTAGGTGACCGGTACTAATAGGCCGAATGGCTTACCAGAACACACACATTCTTTGTGTGCTCGCGTCCACTGTGTGATGTCTGAAACAACACACAACCACATTCGATCACCCTGTGGGGTGGTTGGTGTGTGGTGGTTGTTTCGCCCGGTTACGGTGGTTTTAGCGAAGGGGAAACGCCCGGTCCCATTCCGAACCCGGAAGCTAAGCCCTTCAGCGCCGATGGTACTGCACTCGTCAGGGTGTGGGAGAGTAGGACACCGCCGTACAACAACCCAAAA
>NZ_BCRN01000037.1 GCF_001552615.1 Millisia brevis NBRC 105863 | reverse complement strand
TGGCGCGACCCGGCGTCGCCCGCCTGGTCGCCGCATGGGAGCCGCCCGCCCGCAAGTCGATCGGTGCTCCGCGGACGCTGCGGGTGGTCGACCCCACCGGTGACCACGGCGACTGGGTCGCGCTGTTCGCCGAATCCGCCCGCCGCTTCGGCGCCACGATCCACGACAGTCCGGACGCCCCGGCCGACACCTTGCTCTGGGCGATCCCGCGTGGCGGCGAGCCCGCCGACGCGGTCAAACAGATCACCGCCTACCTGTCCGATCTCGCCATCGGCACGGCGCCGGCCGGAATCGACCGGGTCGTGATCGCGACCCTCGGCGCCGAGCACATCGGCGACGACCCACTGCCGTCGGTGTTCTCCGCCGGCGCCGCCGTGGCGGTCGAGTCCCTGGTCGCGGAGTGGTCGGGCATGCGGTGCGTGCGCCTCGATCTGCCGGCGACACCCCCGACGGCCGCGGACGCCGCCGCGGCGATGGCGGCGATCCACACCGTCGGCGAACGCGACTTCGCGATCCGCGAGGGCGTCGTCCACGTGCAACGACTGCGCCGGGCCGATCTGCCCACCGACCGGACCCCCGTCGGGTCGGCGGTCGTCATCGGCGGCACCGGACGACTCGGCCTCGCCTATGCCCGTCGCCTGATCGATCGGGGCGCCCGGGCGGTGACGCTGGTCAATCGCGGCGGGCCCCGCCCGGAACAGGCGACGGAACTGGCCGACCTGCGCGCCGGCGGCGCGACCGTCGAGGTGGTCGGCTGCGACATCACCGACCCGGCTGCGGTGGCGGCCTTCGTGCGCGGCCGGACCGAACCGATCGACCTGCTCGTACACGCCGCGGTCGACTACGTCCACGGCCGATCGGCCGCCCTGGACGCCGCCGCCGTCCACCGCGCCCTCGCCGCGAAGGTCGATGGGCTGCGGCATCTGCTGGACGGGTCGGCGATCGGCCCGGGCACCACGGTCGACCTCTGCTCGTCGGTATCGGCGACCTTCACCGGCCCCGGGTTGGCCGGCTACGCCGCCGGCAACCGGATGCTCGACGCGATCGCCCCGCACCTGCGGGCCGGCGGCGTGCACTGCCGGTCGGTGCGTTGGGGTGTCTTCGGCGACCCCGACGCCGGCACCGACGCCTACCGGGCGCTCGTCGCCGATGCCGCCGGCGCCGGCCTGCTCGATCTCACCCCCGACGAGGCCTTCGACGCGGGTGTCACCGCGGCGGTCGACGAGGACTGCCTGGTGCTGCGCGCCGATTGGGAGACCCTGGCACGGGTCTGCGAACTCCAGGGGCGGCCGCGGTTGCTGCCGGATCCGGTCTGTCCCGACGCCCTTCCCGCGCCCTCGGTTCCGGCCACCCCATCGGCCGCCCCGCCGGCCACCCCATCGGCCGCCCGGCCGGCAGCGGAGGCCGCCGATCCGGTCGAGGTGCTGCCCGCGATCCTGCGCAGCGTCCTGGGTCTGGAACCCGACGAGCCGATCGACCGGACGATGCCGTTGGTCGGACTGGGCGTCGACTCGTTGCAGGCACTCGATCTCAACCGGATGCTGCTCGGCGCCCTCGGTCGGGATATCCCGGCCACCACCCTGCTGTCCGGGGCGAGTGTCGACGACCTGATCGACGTGCTGCGCAGTCCGCCCGCCGGCGGCTGACCGCCCCCCGCAAGATCACCTATCCGCTGCGGCGACCCGCGCGGACATCCCGCACCACCCACGACGAACGGAGCGATCATGACCCCCGCGATCGACACCAGGCTCGAAGAGATCCTGCGCGACGACCTCCAGGTCGACACCTCGGCGGTCACCCGCGAATCCCACCTGATCGACGAGGTGGGACTCGACTCGGTGGCCTTCGCCGTCGGCATGGTCGCCATCGAGGAGAAACTCGGCGTCACCCTGTCCGAGGAGGACCTGATGGCCTGCGAAACGGTTGGCGACCTCGAGTCCGCCGTCCTCGGAAAGCTGGGCTGACCGGTGCCGGATACCATCGTCGACCCCGCCGCCCGCACCGCCGCCGCGATCCGGGACGCCGAAGCCGCCGGCCGGGCGCGACAGGAGTGGCCGAACCGGTTGGCGGCGATCGTCGCCGGCTCGACCGTCGAGTCGGTCGACCACCTGCACGTCTGGCACGGCTCCGAGAAGCTGTGGAAGGCCCTGCCGTGGAATCAGATCCACGAGCGCGCGAAGCAGATCGGAGCCCGCATCGTCGCCGACTGCCCCGACGGTCCGCGGCCGGTGGCGCTGCTCGGCGATCCGACGGTCGACCAGATCGCGGCGATCATCGGCACGTGGTTCGTGGGCGCGTCGATCACGATCGTGCCGGGACCGATCCGCGGCGCCGATCCGCAGCAGTGGGCCCGCGCCACGGCCGCCCGGTTGACGAGCCTGGGTGTAACGACGGTGCTGGGCAACGGCGAATCGGCGGAGTTGCTCGCCGCGGATCCGGATGCGCCCGCCGTCCACGAGGTCACCGACTATGGACGGGAGATCACCGTCAACGGTCCGGTGCCGATCTACCCGAGCGACAACCCGATCGCCGTCCTGCAGAGCACGGCCGGGTCTACCGGGACGCCGAAGACGGTGGTGCTCGACGCGGAAACCGTCGTCACCAATATCGGTGCCGTCGCCCAGCGCATCGGCACCGACAAGAACCGCGACTCCGGATTCAGCTGGTTGCCGCTCTATCACGACATGGGGCTGACCGTGGTGGTGACCACGATCCTGCCCGGCTGCGCACCGCTGTGGCTCGTCCCCAATACCGCTTTCGCGGCGGCCCCCTTCCGTTGGCTGTCCTGGTTGCACGAGAGCGGCGCGACGATCACCGCCGCCCCCAATTTCGCCTACGACATCCTCGGCCGTTTCGGATCGTTGGTCCGGGACATCGACCTCTCGCGGGTGCGCTACGCGATCAGTGGCGGAGAGCCGATCGACCCGGACGCCTTCGACACCTTCATCGAGGTGGCCGCTCGGGTCGGCCTGGACCCGGCGGCGATGGCCCCGGCCTACGGAATGGCCGAAACCACCTGCGCGATCACCCTGCCGCATCCCGGCGACGGTGCCCGCTACGACGAGGTCACCGTGGTCGATCCCGATGGCGTCGAACGTCTCCGCCGCTACCCGACACTGGGCTCGCCGCTCGAGGGCCTCGAGGTCGCGGTGCTTCCCGCGGGCGTGGAGACCCCGAATATCGTCGGCCGGGAGGTCGGGGAGATCGCGGTGCGCGGGACCTCCTTGATGGTCGGCTACCTGGGTGAGGAACCGATCGACCGGACCGAATGGATGCGCACGGGTGACCTCGGCTACCTGATCGACGGACGCCTCGTCGTCTGTGGGCGCGCCAAGGAGATCATCATCGTCGCGGGACGCAATCTGTTCCCGATCGAGATCGAACGCGCCGTCGCCGCGGTCGCCGGCATCCGCTCCGGCTGCGTCGCGGCGATCGAGGGCGGCGGGGTGACGCGTCAGGGCCTGGTGATCGTCGCCGAACGCAAAAAGAAGAACGCCGACGAATCCGCATTGCGGCGCGCGGTGACCGCCGCGGTGTCCGCGGAGTTCGGGATCGTGCCGGTGGCGGTGATCTTCCTGGACGCCGGCAGTCTGCCCAAGACCACCTCGGGCAAACTGCGGCGCCTCGAGATCACCCGGCTCGTCCACGAGGGGGCGGTGGCATGACCGGCACCCTCGCCGAGCCGGCGATGAGCATCGAGTCCTACCGTGCCCTGCTCGACGCCACCTTCGACGACTCGGTGCGGCGATGGACATGCGAAGCCGAACGCGCCGAACACTTCCCGCGGGAGCTGCTCGAATACCTCGGTCAGGCGGGGGTATTCAGTCACAAGTGGTCGCGCGGCGGCCCGACCGGCGGAGTCGACCTGCCGAAGCTGGTCGAACTGGCCTACCACCTGGGCGCCCTCGGCTCGGCCGGTATCAGTGTCGGTGTGAGCCTGCACGACTCGGCGATCGCCATCCTGCGCCGGTTCGGGCGCAGCGACCATCTGCGCGACGTCGCCGAGCGCGCCATCCGCGGCGAGGCGGTGCTGTGCCTGGCCGCATCGGAATCGTCCGGTGGCTCGGACCTGCAGATCGTCGGCACCCGGCTCGAGCCGGAGGGCGACGGCTACCGGGTGCGCGGTCGCAAGAAGTTCGTCTCGCTGTCTCCGATCGCCGACTACATCCTGGTGGTCTGCCGCCGCCACGAGGACGCCGAACACACCGACCACGGCAACGTCGCCCTGGTGCTCGTACCGACCACCGACGTGCGGATCGAGCAGCCCTACCGCAAGCTCGGCGCGGCGCCCCTGGACACCGCTGCCGTCTCCTTCGACGTCCACGTTCCCGCCGACGCGCTGATCGCGCGCCCCGGAACGGGATTGGCCGCGGTCAGCTGGGGCCTGGCCCACGAGCGATTGTCGATCGCCGGCCAGGCGGTCGCGTCGAGCGAGTACGTCCTGGGCGTGACCCTGGCACGGATGAAGCAGCGCACCCAGTTCGGCTCCACCCTCTACGAGCATCAGGCGCTGCGGTTGCGGATCGCCGATCTCGCGGCGCGCGTCGAGATGATGCGGCACGCCCTGGAAGGCATCGCCGCCCGGCCGATGAACCTGCGGACCGCGGCGGCCGCGAAGGTCTCCGCGGCGCGGCTGGGGGAGGAGGTCGTCGGTGAGTGCGTGCACATCTTCGGCGGCGCCGGCTATCTGGTCGACGAGACGCCGCTGGGGCGCTGGTGGCGCGATATGAAGCTCGCCCGAGTCGGCGGCGGCACCGACGAGGTGCTGTGGGAGTTGGTGGCCGCCGCCCTCCGGCCGGACGTCGCCGGCTATGCCGACGTCGCCGCCGGAATCACCTGAGCGCTATTCGACGGGCAGGTCGTCGGGGGTGCGCGGGAGAACGAACAGCGCCACCCGGCGATCCGCGCGCATATCGCGCTCGCCGAGGAAGACCCCGCCGGCAAACTCCGCGAGCCGGCGCATCGCGGTATTGCGGTGATCCGGCTCGAAGATGATGCGCCGACAGTTCGGGTCGGCGTCGAAGATGCTGCGGATCAACGCCGGGAGCAGCCGCGCCGCAGCGCCCTTGTTGACGATCGACAGCTCGGCGACCGCCGCGTGCAGGCCGACGTCGTACGGGTCGGCCGGGTAGAGGCGGCCGACGGAATCCTTGGCGGCCCGGTAGATCTCGAGATAGGCCATATCGGCGCCCTTGTAGGAGCCGATCAGCGGGAGCGAGTACGTGCCGTCCACCTGGGCGCGCAGGTGGCGGTACCAGCGGTCGACCGGCCAGTCGTATTCCCACGCGGCCGCGAGATGCGGACGGTTCATCCACTCGGCGATCATCGCGGTGTCCGGGCCCTCCGGATCGGCGACGCGAATCGCGTAGGGGGAGTCGAGCGCGGGGACCGGGGGCGCCGGAGTCGCACGGACCTCGTCGGTGATGTCGGTCAGTTCGCGGGCGAGAACCGGCGGGGTATCGGTCACATCGGTCACGGGTGGCTTGCTCGCATTCTCTCGATCGCCGATGGCGGTGGCATGGGAACCGCCACATCGCAGTTGTATAGAAAGCCTAGCCTAACTGTGCTTCAATAGCCGGTGGCGTCGGCGGTAGCCTGCGCCCGCCGATGGCCACCATCCGGTGCCCGGTAGAGAGTCTTCAATCATGTTCAGGGGAACTGTGCAAGAGGAGTCGGTACAGAAGTCGGGTGTCAACGTCCCGACGGTGCTGGCCTCGGCCGGTGTCGCCGCGGTTGTGTCGTCGCTGGTGGTGACGATCGGTGTGGTCGGGATGATGTTGTCCGGCAACGGCGACGACAACGCGACCGCCGCCCAGCCGACGGTGGTCAACCTGGGATCGGCGGCTGCCGGCAGCGCCGCGCCCGCCCAGGCCGCGGCCCCCGCC
>NZ_BCRN01000036.1 GCF_001552615.1 Millisia brevis NBRC 105863 | reverse complement strand
CGAGTTTGCAGGGAGGTGACGACGTGGTGTACCGTTCATGACGTCGACGCGGGGTGGAGCAGCTCGGTAGCTCGCTGGGCTCATAACCCAGAGGTCGCAGGTTCAAATCCTGTCCCCGCTACCACCGGATGCCGCAGGGCATCGAACTCCCGAATCCATAGCCATGGGTTCGGGAGTTTTTGTCTGTCCGGGTCTCGTCCGGGTACTGCACGTGCAGTAGTGGTTCCGCGCGCCGCGGTGCGGATTCGGTAGTCGACAGCCACCCTCCGCAGGACGACGCGGGCCGGGGTCGGCCGCCATCGTGGAGCCCGTCCAACGAACCAGGATGGAGACCCCGTGGCACAGCTATTGGCCGGACTCGGCCGATTTTCCTTCCGTCGTCGAGGGGCGGTGCTACTCGTATGGCTGCTCGTCCTCGCCGGTTCCGTCGGCGCGGTCATGAATGCGCCCGCCGCCCCACCCGACGACTTCTCGATGCCGGGAACCGAATCCCAGCAGACGTTCGAACTACTCGAACAGCGCTTTCCGGAACTCCCCGCCGAAGCAGGCGGCGCGACAGTGGTCTTCGTGGCCCCCGACGGGCAAACCGTGACGTCGGAACCGATGCGGGCCGCCATCGAGGCCACGGTCGCGGATCTGGCGACCGGCGATCAGGTCGCGATGGTCGCCGATCCGTTCGAATCGGATGCTGTCAGCGCCGATTCGTCGGCGGCCTATGCGAGCGTCATGTTCGACGTACCGGCCGCATCGGTCACCGCCGACAGCCGCACCGGCCTCGAGAGTGCCGTCGAGATCGCCCGTGACGCGGGTCTGACCGTCGACATGGGCGGTGACGCCCTCGAATCCGGCGGCCCGACCGGAGTTGCCGAGCTGGTCGCGATCTCGTTGGCCGCCGTCATCCTGCTGGTCACCCTGGGATCGGTTGTTGCGGCCGGGCTTCCACTGGTCACCGCGCTGATCGGCGTTGCGATCAGCATGCTCTCGCTGATGGCCGTCAGCAGCACGTTCGGCTTGTCCACGACAACAACCACTCTCGCGCTGATGCTCGGCCTCGCCGTCGGTATCGACTACGCGCTGTTCGTCCTTGCCCGCTACCGGGAGGAACGCGGCCGCGGGATCGGGGCGATCGACGCCGCTGCCCTGGCCGTCGGCACCGCCGGGTCGGCGGTGACCTTCGCCGGCGTCACCGTGGTCATCGCGCTTGCGGGCCTGGTGGTTGTCGGCATGCCGATGCTCACCAAGATGGGACTCGCCGCCGCCGCGGCGGTGATCGTCGCCGTTCTGGTCGCCCTGACCCTCGTACCGGCGGTCATCGGCTTCGTGCCCGACAAGGTGCTCTCCCGAGCCGACCGCCGCCGCTCGCGGTCCCGGGAGGTATCCGAGGGGGAATCCACGTCGGAAACGGGCGAGGGGGTCGTGCAGCCGGCCGACGCATCCGCCGATCCGAAGCCGACGCTGTCGCAGCGGTGGGCCCGACTGGTCATGCGTCGCCCCGTCGCCGTCCTGGCGATCGCGGTCGCGCTGCTCGCGGCCCTCGCACTCCCGGCGACCGGGCTGCGGCTGGGCATGCCGGGCGACGAGGCCCGACCGACGTCGGAGACGCAACGGCGCGCCTACGACGCCCTCGCCGAAGCCTTCGGGCCCGGGTTCAACGGTCCGCTGATGATCGTTGTCGACGCCGCCGACGCTCCCGATCCGCAGGCCGCGGTCGCGACGATCGCCGAGCGGGTAGCGGCCACCGCCGGCATCGTGTCCGTCTCACCGCCGATGATCAACCAGGCCGGCAATACGGCCCTGTTCGACGCCGTCCCGAGCACCGCTCCGACCGACGAGGCCACCAAGGACCTGGTCAACAGCTTGCGCAATGACCGTTCGGAGATCACCGCCGGGACCGGGGCGACCTTCACGCTCACCGGTACGACCGCGATCAACATCGACCTGTCCGCCAAGATCCAGGGTGCGCTGGTCGCCTACCTGGCCACCGTGGTCGGCCTGGCCGTCCTCCTGTTGTTGGTGGTCTTCCGATCGATCCTCGTACCGATCAAGGCGGCGCTGGGCTTCCTGCTGTCGGTGCTCGCCGCTCTCGGCTCGGTGGTCCTGGTCTTCCAGAACGGTGTCGGCGCAGGGATTCTCGGCGTCCAGCAGACCGGACCCATCCAGAGCGCCGTGCCGATCTTCATGATCGGCGTCGTCTTCGGACTGGCGATGGACTACCAGGTCTTCCTGGTCTCCCGCAAGCGCGAGGCCTATGTGCACGGTCGGGCGCCGCACGAGGCGATCGAGGATGGCATGCAACGCAGTTCGCGGGTGATCGTCGCCGCGGCGCTGATCATGATCGCGGTCTTCGCCGGCTTTGTCGTCGAGGTCGACCCGTTCATCAAGATGCTCGGCTTCAGCCTCGCGATCGCGGTCTTCTTCGACGCCTTCGTGGTGCGCCTGGCGATCGTGCCCGCGGTGATGGCGCTGCTCGGCCGGCACGCCTGGTACCTGCCGTCGTGGCTGGACCGACTGCTGCCCGATGTCGACATCGAGGGAACGAAGCTGCAACACCGGCACGCGCCGGAGATCGAGGCTCCGGTCACCTCCGGGGCGTCCACGCACGGGGGATGATGGTGGTTCGGTGCGGCCGGCACGTTGTCGGCCGCACCGAACAACCCCGGTCGGCCCGCCGGCAGGCTCCCCGCCAGACGGGGCGCGGGGGAGGGGGATACCGATGGCGAACAGGAGAGGCGGGATGGTCGACACGCAACGCCCCGACGAGGTCAACCCGTGGCTGACCGACGCCGTCATCGTCCTTGCTCTGCTCGGCGCTGCCGTGCTCGGGGCGAATCTCGCCGACCCCGACGGCGTGCGACCGACCGACGTATGGATCGCGCTGTCGGTGTCCGCCGTGTCCTGCCTGGCATTGTTCGCCGCCCGCAGTCGCCCGCGCACCACGGTCGCCGTCACCGGGGCCTGCGCGGTGATCCTCGGGATGATCGGTTACGTACTGACCCCGATGTTGTTGGCGCCGACCATGGTTGCCCTCTACTGGCTCGCCGCGCGGGTACCGACGCGCACCGCGTGGATCTTCGGCGGCGTCACCACCGCGTTGGTGGTCGGCGCCGCGGTGGGGGTCGACAATCTCGATCGGACGGTGCTGCTGCGGATCGTCGGCCCCGCCCTGTGGCTGCTGCTGCCGTTGGCCCTCGGCAGCCGTTCCCGCATCCGGCATGCTTATATCGACGCGGTACAGTCGCGCGCCGATCACGCCGAACGCACCCGCGAGGACGAGGCGCGGCTGCGGGTCACCGAGGAGCGGATGCGCATCGCCCGCGACCTGCACGATGTCGTCGCCCACCATATGGCGGTCGCCAACGCCCAAGTCGGCGCCGCCGCACACCTTCTCGACTCCGACCCCGCCCTCACCAAGCGGATCCTCGCCGAGCTGCAGGTCACGACGTCGTCGGTGATGCTCGACATGCGGGACACCGTCGGCGTTCTGCGCCGCGGCGTCGGCGCCGACGGTGAGGACCTGAGCCCCGCACCGGGATTGGCGCAACTGCCCGATCTGGTGCGCACCGTCGCGGCCGGCGGCCTGGCCGTCGACGTGCAGGTCGAGGGTCGATCGCGGGAGCTGCCGGCGGGGGTGGACCTCACCGCGTACCGAATCATCCAGGAGGCGTTGACCAATGCCACCAAGTACGCGTCGTCGGCGACCGCCGTTGTCCGGTTGGGGTACGACCGCACCCGCCTGACGATCGGCGTCACCAATGCGACGACCGAGCAACCGGACGAGTTGTCCGAGGCGGCCGGATTCGGGGTGGTCGGGATGCGGGAGCGCGCCGAATCGGTCGGCGGCACCCTGCGCGTCGGCCGGGGCGCCGGGGGAGTATTCGAAGTGGTGACCTCCCTGCCGATTCCGGTACCGATGCAGGCCGCCACCACCGGGGGGACGACATGACCGTGCGGGTGCTGCTCGCGGACGACCAGGCGCTGCTGCGCGGGACGTTCCGGCTGTTGATCGACTCCTGCGAGGACCTCGAGGTGGTCGGCGAAGCCGCCGACGGCGCTCAGGCGGTCGACCTCGCCCGCAAACACCGACCGGACGTCGTCGTGATGGACGTGCGGATGCCCGGGACCGACGGGCTGTCCGCCACGGAGACGATCTGCGCCGACCCGGGCCTACCCGACACCCGCGTCATCGTGCTGACCACCTTCGAAACCGACGAACACATCGCGCGGGCCCTGCGCGCCGGCGCGGCCGGCTTCCTCGGCAAGTACGTCAGCACCGACACCCTGCTCGAGGCGATCCGCACCGTCGCCGCCGGCGGCAGCATGCTCTCGCCGGGGGCGACGTCGTCCCTGATCACCCAGTTCGTCGCCGGAACTCCGGATCGGTCGGCACGCCACGCGGTGCCCGGAATCGGTGAGCTGACCAACCGCGAGATCGAGGTGACCACGCTGGCCGCCGACGGCCGCTCCAACGACGAGATCGCTGCACACCTGCATCTGAGCGTGCTGACCGTTCGCACCCACGTCCAGCGGGCGATGACCAAACTCGGGGCCCGCGACCGCGCGCAGTTGGTGGTGCTGGCCTACAAGGCGGGCCTCGCCGGAGCCGGCGACCGCGACCCACGCTGATGCGCCGACACGGACCGCGTAAACCGCCCTGGCCAGGCGATTTCGTGTTCCGCGGACGCTTTGGTACCGTATCCGAGGTCGCCGAAGTTACGTGTCGGTGGCAAAGGGACTTGTTCATCGCGAACAGGTTGCGTCGCGGGGTGGAGCAGCTCGGTAGCTCGCTGGGCTCATAACCCAGAGGTCGCAGGTTCAAATCCTGTCCCCGCTACAGTTGGATGTCGTCCGACATCGGAAGCACCCAGACCTACGTACGTAGGTCTGGGTGCTTCGTCGCGTTGCTCGGGGTTCCTGATTAGCTGTCATGCGCGGGGACGTTGTATACGGTGTGGCAGCTTCAGATTGGAGGACCTCGGGTATCGGTGTGGTGATCGGTACTGCACCGGCGACGGGCCTTGACCCCATGGTTTGGACACGCTGAATCCTGGCGCGTTGCCGGGGGAAGCGAGATGATCGGTCCCGATGACGAGGAAGAATTACCCGGAGGAGTTCAAGCGGGACGCGGTGGCGCTCTACCGCGGCACCGACGGCGCCACGATCACCCAGATCGCTGCCGAGTTGGGTGTCAGCGGGGTGACGCTGGCGGCGTGGTGCACTGCCGCAGGAGTCACGATCAGGCACCGCAGGACCGCCCCGGTGGCGTCACCTGCGGCGGGAGCGGAGTCCGCTGAGCAGGAATTGGCCAGGCTGCGGGCCGAGAACCAGGCACTTCGCGCGGACAAGACCCGGCTGGCCACCGAGCGGGACATCCTGCGATCGGCGGCCAAATATTTCGCCGGGGAGACGCACTGGTGAGCCGCTTCCAGTTCGTCGCCGACCACCGGGACACCTTCGAGGTGAAGTGGCTGTGCGCGATTGTCGAGGTCGCGCGTTCGTCGTTCTATGCCTGGCTGGCCGCCGCCGACAGTCGAGCCGCAAAGGTCGCTGCTGATACGGCGCTCGCCGACCGGATCCGCGTCGTCCACGCCGAGGACAGCGCCTATGGGGCACCGCGGATCACCGCCGAACTCAACGACGCAGCGCCACCGGGCGAACGGGTCAATCACAAACGGGTCGCTCGAGTGATGCGCGGCGCGGGGATCGCCGGTTACCGGCGGAAACGCCGGGTGAAGACCACAGTGTCGGATCCGGCCGACCGAAAGGTGCCCGATCTGCTCAACCGGAATTTCACCGCCGAGAAGCCCAACGTCACCTATGTCGGCGACATCACCTACTTGCCGACAGCGACCGGCGCGAACCTGCATCTGGCGACGGTGATCGACTGCTACTCGCGGCGGGTTGCCGGGTGGGCGATCGCCGAGCATATGCGTACCGAACTCGTCGCGGACGCGCTCACCGCCGCCGCTACTCATCGCGGTTCGTTGGCGGGTGCAGTGTTCCATTCTGATCATGGAAGTCAATACACGTCAAGGGATTTCGCGGCTTTATGTGTTCGGTTGGGTGTGATCCAGTCGATGGGTGGTGTCGGGTCGAGCGCCGACAATGCGTTGGCGGAGTCGTTCAACGCCGCCCTCAACCGCGAGGTCCTGCGGGATCGCACCTGTTGGCCCGACCCGGTGTCGTGCCGACGTGAGGTGTTTCGGTGGCTCGCCCGCTACAACACGAAACGACGCCACTCGTACTGCCGCTACTCCAGCCCCGACACCTACGAAAAGACCCACACAACAGCTACGCTGCCCGAAGCTGCATAAACCTATCCCCGTGTCCACCATCCGGGGTCAAGGCCCGACCGAGAGGCCCTCGTGACCCACGCCAATGCCATGGTCACGCCGACACGCAGATGGAAGCTCGGGATATCGATCGTCGAGGGCAGATGACCCGTTTCGCCGAACGATTCCAGGCCTCGCCGATCATCGCGAAGGAACCCGCAGCCCATGCATCGTCTCGCGCTCGAAACTAGTCTGCGGCTGTGTCAGGCGTGGGTGCCAGTGTTGCGAGCCTCCGCTTCGACTCCGACTTGATACAGGTTCTGTCCGTTCCATTTCCACACGTCCGAACCGCTGATCGAAAGCTGCGCGCGCCCTCCGGCTTCGGCGATGATGTGCTTGGTCAATCCCGTTGGCGTGAAGGTTTCCTCGCTGTCCGAGGCGCACCAACGCAGTGGGCGGGCGCGGTCATCGGCCCATATCGCTTTGCCGCGGAGCGGGTCCTCTGCAACCCACGCGTCCACAAGCGCGACGGTCCCTGCGTCCCGGAAGCCGCGAAGGTCGAAAGTGAGTTCGCTGCCCTCGGGGATGGTCTTCAGGTCGTAGAGGAGATGAGTCGTTCGCATTCTGCGGTTGCTCTCCGCGATCTTCGTGGCCACCGAATTGGCGCTCGTGACCGCTACCCCAGGAGTAAGCACCCTCGTAGACGGGTCTACGGCGGGGAACAGGCGGCGAAAAATGATAAACGGCTTTCCACCTTCGAGAAGGAATGCGTTCACGGTATGCAATTCGATGACCAGGTTGGGTGTTAGGTTGGACAGCCAGGTCACCGTCGTGTAGGTCTGCGCGGTGAAATCTTCTGCGATCAGAATGATTTTAGGGATGGTGAGTACATCGTCGTCCCAGCTGCCGTCGACGTGTCCTTCGAGCAACTGGGCGGCAACGTCCGGTGCGTAGATTCGATCCGACGTACTTCGGTTGAGGTAGTCGGCGTGCGCGTCAGCGAGAGTCTTCTTGCTGAACCCGGCGACAAGGGAAGCGTAGGTGATCGCCTGCATATGCACGACGGAGTCGATTCCGCGCTTGAGCTCAACGACTACCAGCTGCCCGGAGGCGTCGAGCCCAAGGATATCGAGGCGCTCCCGAGCCAGGTCTCCGGAATCGGAAGACCATTTGTTGTATTGCGTGGTTACGATCCGGACGTTGTCGCCTAGCACTTCGGGATGATCGACCACCCAGCGCTCAAGGTGGGTGGCTTCCCAGACGCCCAGACTGGCGAGCTGCGCGGAAGGCATCGGAGAGCAAGTCATACGGTCGTCGGCCACCGCGAACATCTGCATCTCTGTCGACATGCACAAAGTGTGGCATGTCGGTAAGACAGGCTGGATCTTCGGTCTCTATCCTGCAGGACTCGTCATGCGAGGGCTGGCGCTCCGACGTACGCATAGCTCTGAGGTGGAACGCCCGACGGGAGTAGGTCGCCGATCGGCGCAGGACTCGCCAGACGCACGGCATTCCGGATGCCGATGCCTGCGCCCGTGTGACTGTCCCCGTAATACCTGTCGAAGTCGGCGCGGTCAATGCAGCCCACGTCCGCGAATCGCGTCCACAGATCGGCTGGATTGGCGGTGTGCATGGAGTCAACCTCGAAGTATCCGATGACTCTTCTGACGGGCGCGGTTGCGTAGACCCAGACCACGGTCACGTCGTCCGCAAGCCTTCGCTTGCGGAACTCAACCTTCTTGCGCCCGTCCATGATCGCTTCGGCGAACTGCGGATGCACGGACATGACTACATGGCGTCCAGTTGTCGATGTACCCATCGGGCACCTGACTCCTTTACTTGGGTTACGGTCTGAGGTGGCGCTTTGAGTACGTCTTGGTTCTGGAGTTCCGCGAGAGTCCATCCCGGATCAACGACGCGATCTTGCCGGAACAGGATGACAAGCACCTGCGCGCGGTGCGATGCCAGTCGGGTGATGTCGGCTGGCCCGTGCACAGTTCGTCCGCCT
>NZ_BCRN01000035.1 GCF_001552615.1 Millisia brevis NBRC 105863 | reverse complement strand
CTGAACGGCAAGGGCTTTGTCACCGTCGATGTGGCCGCGGTCTTCGAATATCCGACGGTCGGCGAACTGGCCGAGCACCTCGATCGGATCACCGAGACCGCCACGCCCGGCGCGACGTCATCGGAGTCGGCGCACTCGGTGGCTCCGATGGCAGCGTCCGGGCTCGACGAGGCGACGCTGGCGGCGCTGCGGACGACCCTCGGATAGGCGCTCCGGTGGCGGTCGGGTGGCGCGCCCCGGCGCCGCCGAAGCCGGCCGAACCGAACGGCACCGACAGCGCGCCCAGGGCCGCGGCGGTGAGGAAGGCGACGGAATAGCCTGCGCTGGTGATCAGTAGGCCGACGACCGTCGAGCCGATCGCCTGTCCGAGCAGCAGCGCCACGAACAGTAGGGATGTCCCCGCCGCCGCGCGTGCCGGATCGATGTGGACCGTCCAAGCGATCAGCGCCGAGGTCGCCGCGGTGAATCCCCAACCGAAAGCGATACACCCGACCACCAACGTCCCGATCGCGATGGCCGCGTTCGGATTCGGTGTCAGCAGCAGGATCGGAATCGAGCCGGCCATCAACCCTGCGCCCACCATCCAGGCGCGCGTCGCGGTCAACCGCGCCATCGCCGGCGCCGTGGCGATCACCGCCGCGGCACCGATGCCGAGCAGAATCCACGCTGCGACCGCCGCGTGCCACGACATGTCGGCAACGTCCACCAGGTAGGTGCGGCCGTAGACCCACACCGCGGCGGAACCGGCACCCAGGGCCGCCGCGCCCCCGGCGGCGGGCAGATGGCGCAGCAACCAGCGCCGTGACGGTCGCGCCGGGCGTCCGCGGGTGGAGCCGGTCGCCGGGCCGGTCGCCGACACGACCAGAAGTACCGCGACCGTGGCGGTGAAGCCGCCGATCAGCCACCAGGCGCCGCGCCAGTCGGGCAGCAGCGCGAGCGCGACAAGTCCGGCCCCGATCAGCCCCGGGCCGGTACCGGCGTTGACCACGGATTGCGCCTTGCCCCGGTCGGCGGTATCGACCGTCCGCTCGATGATGCTCACCAGGGAGGGCGAGGCGAACCCGGCGCCGGCCGCGGACAGGACGGCGCAGGCGCCGAATATGCCGACGGTGCCGGACGCCGCCATCCCCCAGACGCCGCCGCATGCGCTCACCGCGGCCGCGCCGATCAACGCCGTGGGTGCGCGATCCGCCAGGACGAAACCGCAGGTCGCGGCTACGCAGTAGATCAACGACGATCCCGATGCGAGGTAGCCGGCCGTCGCTGCGTCCAGACCGAGGTCCCGTTGGATATCGGGCAGGAACAAGCCGTACGCCAGTCGCACCAGGCCGTAGGTCGCCGCGACGAACGCCGTCCCCAGGACCACCACTGCCGTCGACGATCGACAAAACGAAAACGCACGTTTCACTTTGGTGAGTTTAGTCTGGGCCCCATGCCGATGCGCACCTCCTCGGAGACGAAGCTGCTGGACGCGGTGGATGAACTCGTCTTCTCGCAGGGGATCGAGGCGACTCCGGTCGACGCGGTCCTCGCCCGCGCCGGGGTATCGGCGGCCACGATGTATCGCGGCTACCGGGGCAAGGATGCGCTGGTCGCCGCGGCCCTCGAACGGCGCCATGAGCGGTGGCGAGCGCTGTGGGATCGGGCGGTGGACGCGGCCGGTGACGACGGCGCGCAGCGGTTGCTGGCGGTATTCGACGCGATGGACGAGTTCGCTCGGCGGCCGGCCGGTGCCCGTTGGTGCGCCTTTCTCGGAACCGCCGCCGAGTACGCCGCGGCGCCCCCGGAGATCGCCGCGGCCGTCGACCGCGACACCGTCCACTTGCGGGAGACCCTGGGCCGACTGGCCGCGGACATCGCCTGCCGCGACCCGGAGGCGTTGGCCGAACAGGTTCTGGTGGTGGTGACGGGCGAACTGGCCATGCGTCTGCGGGAGAACTCCCGCCGCACCTCGGCCGTCGGTCGGCGGATAGCCGCGGCGCTGATCGAGGCGGCGTTGATCGAGGCTCCCTCGTCGCCCCGGTGACCTCGGATCGGATGCCGTACCAGGCGAAACGGGCATATCGCTCGCGGCATCGAGGGGATGGCCGAGGGCACGTCGGGACCCGGCCGAGACCCAATTATTTATGTTAGCCTTGCCTTGCTGACTTGGCGTGCGGACCGGTGTCCAAACTCGTTGGGCCGGTTGGTTGCAGCAATGATGCGGCTCCCGTTGGTGGGGTCGCTATCCGCCAGCGGAGGGGATCGTCGGATGCGTGCGCTCGAAGCCGTCGAAGAAGCGATGCGGGCTCGGCTCGCCCGGGAGGGGTTGCTCGACGACGTCGGCGACATCCCGCGTCGGCGGCTACCCGATCGCGCTCCGCTCTCGTCCGCGCAGCGCGGTGTCTGGGCCTTCCAGCAACTGATTCCGGGCAGCGTGGTCTACAACCTCTGCCTGGTGCTGACCTTCGACGGCGATGTCGACGACGAGGCCCTGCGGCGCAGCTTCGATGCCCTGGTTGCTCGCCATGAGATCCTGCGCACCACCTATCACGTCGACGATTCGGGCGTACCTTATCAGCTGATCGCGTCCGAATTGTCCGTTCCCTTCGAGAGTCTCGATCTGACGTCCCTCGCCCCGGAAGCCGCGCAACGCGAATGGCGCCGGGAGATCGACGAACTGGTCGCGCGGCCCTACGACCTGTCGACCGAGGCGCCCCTGCGGTTGGTCCTCGCGCGCACGGGGGAGCGCAGCGTCTCGGTCGCGTTGGCTATCCAGCACATCGCCTGGGACGGAATGACACTGCCGGCGTTGTCCCGCGATATCGAGCGCTTCTACCGGCAGGCGCTCGTCGGCGACATCGACGCCGCCCCGCTCGACCGGCAGGTCGCCGACTTCGCCGAATACGAGCACGACCGCCTCGACCGTGACGACCACAGCGCCGCCGCCGACTTCTGGAAGCAGCGCTTCGCGGGGGATCTCGACGCCCTCGCCCTGCCCTACGACCGGCGCCCGATGGGTATGTCGGATCGGGGCGCACGCCGCGACCGGGATCTGAGCCCGACCGCGACCGCCGCGCTGCGTGGGATCTCCCGTCGCCTCGGTGCCACCACCTTCGAGACCTTCCTGGCCGCCTACTATCTGGCCCTGCGCCGCATCACCGGGCAGTCCGACATCGTGATCGGTACGACGATCGCGAACCGTGAGGAGCCCGGCCAGGAACTGCTGATCGGCAACCTCAGCAATATGGTCGCTCTCCGCTACGACAGCGCCCCCGACGCCCGCTTCGACGACGTGGTCGCCAGGGTGCGCGCGATCAACGCGGACACCTTCCGCCACAAGCGCTATCCGTACGAGCGGGCTGTCGCCGACGCCAAGTCGGTCAACTCCGATATCGGCATCGGCCTGTTCGAGACGATGGTGCTCTTCCTCGAGGACCGGATCGACGGCCCGCGTCTGCCCGGCGCCACGACGACGTGGGAGCTGATCGACAACGGCTCCGCGCTGCTGCCGATCGCGGTGGAGGTCTTCGTGATCGGCGACCGCGTCGACGTGCAGATCACCTACCAGAGCGATCTGTTCGACGTCGAGACGATCGACCGGCTGCACGAGTACATCGACGAGATCCTCACCGCAGCCGACGCCGACACCCCGATCGCCGAGTTGGTCGTGCTCTCGGCTTCCGACCGCGACCGGATCGCCGGCTGGGCGCACGGCGACGACATGGCGATCACCCCGCAGACCGTCGACGAGATGATCCGCGGCTCCGCGATCCGCACCCCCGAGCGGGTGGCGGTCGTCTTCAACGACATCGAGCTGACCTACGCCGAATTCGACCGGCGCGTCAACCAACTCGCCCGCGAACTGCTCGCCCGCGGGGTGCGCACCGCGGACCCGATCGGTGTACAGGCCGACCGCAGCGAATGGTTGCCGATCGCGGTCGCCGCCATCTTCCGGGCGGGCGCCACCTACCTGCCGATCGACCCCGACCTCCCGCACGACCGCGTCGAATTCATGGTCGAGGACACCCGACCCGTCCTGGTGATCCGGTCGCTGACCGAGGATCGCTACCCCGGCGACCCGGGGATCCCGGTGATCGATCTGGCCGACGCCGACGTTCGGGAGGCCATCGCGCAGAAGCACTCCGACACCCCGGTCGAGGTCGGCGAGCTCGACCGGCCGGTGCATCCGCGCGACGCCGCCTACATCATCTACACCTCGGGAACGACCGGTCGCCCCAAGGGCGTGATCATCGAGCATCGCTCGGTCGCCAATCGGGTGCAGTGGATGGTCGGCGCCTTCGACATGATCCCCGACGAGCGGGTCCTGCAGAAGACGCCCATCGGCTTCGACGTCGCGGTCGCCGAGATCGTCGCGAGCGCCGCCTGCGGTGCCGCTCTGGTGCTCGCCAAGCCCGGCTGGTGGTGGGTCGACCCGAAGTCGCTCGCCGACGCGATCGAACAGCACAAGGTCACTGTGGTGTCGTTCGTGCCGACCATGTTGCGCGCCTTCCTCGACGCCGATATCGACCCGCGGCAGCTCGAGTCGATCCGCTTCCTGGCCACCGGCGGCGAGTCGGTGTCGCCGTGGCTCGCACAGGAGGCCGGCAAGGTCTTCGGCTGCCCGGTCCTGGGTCTCTACGGTCCGACCGAGACCACCATGGACATCACCTACGAGGACTTCTCCACCGTCGACCCCGCCCGCTACCGGTCGGCGTTGATCGGCCTGCCCGAGTCGAATTCGAGCGTCTGGGTGCTCGACGAGCGGCTGCGGCCGGTACCGCCCGGAGTCGAGGGCGAATTGTGGCTCGGGGGAGCCCAACTCGCCCGCGGCTACCAGGGTCGCCCCGGTCGCAGCGCGTCCTCGTTCGTCTCCTGCCCCTTCGGCCGCACCCCGGGGGAGCGGATGTATCGCACCGGAGACCTGGTGCGCTTCAACGGTGTCGGCCGCCTGGAATTTGTCGGCCGCGCCGACGACCAGGTCAAGATCAGCGGTCACCGCATCGAACTCGGCGAGGTCGGCACCGCGGTACGCCAGGTCCCCGGGGTGATGTCCGCGGCGGCGATCGCCGTCACCAAGGAGTCCGGGGCCGCGCTGGCGGCGTACTACATCGCCGACCCCGGGGTCACCTCGACGCCGGCGGAGCAGGCCGCGCAGATCATCGCCTACCTGTCCCAGCGGCTGCCCGCCTACCTGGTGCCCACCTACCTGGTGCGGATGGCGGCGCTGCCGTTCACCGCCAACGGCAAGCTCGACCGCAAGGCGCTGCCCGACCCACAGCAGGACACCGCCGCCGGGAACGGTCGCCCGCTCGACGGGGAACGCGAACATCTGGTCGCCGCGGTGATCCGCACCGCCCTCGAACTACCGGACGACAAGATTTTGGGCGCCGATGACGACTTCCTCGCCCTCGGTGGAGATTCGATCGCCGCGATTCGTACCGCCTCCGCGCTGCGCAAGCGGGGACTGACCATCGCCACCCGGGCGCTGTTCGAGGCGCGCACCATCGCCGGTATCGCCGCGGCCACCGGCGACGCCGCCGCCTCCGACGCGCCGCTGCTGGTTCCGCTCGACACCGACCGCGGTGCGACGCCGCTCGGACCGGTCGCCCGCGCCCTGGTCGACACCGTCGGCGCCGATACCCGGTACTGCCAGGCGACGAGCGTGGTGCTGCCCGACGACGCCGACGTGGAACGACTGACCGCGGCCCTCACCGCGGTGCAGCTTCGTCACCCGATCCTCGGCGCCCACCTCGGCACCGACGCCGACGGGGTTCCCACCTTCGAGATCCCCACCGACGCCGACCTTCCCGCCGTCGAGGTCGAGGACGTCACCGTCGAGGGGGACCTCGGTGCCGCGCTGACCGAGTGGACCGCGATCCTCGGCGAACGGGTCGACCCGGTGACCGGCCCGATGTGGGCGACCGCCCGCGTGCAGGGCCCCGCCGGCCGGCGTCTGCTGCTGGTGATCCATCACCTGGTGGTCGACGGCGTCTCCTGGCGCATCCTGGCCGAGGACCTGGCCGCCGCGTGGACGGCGCCCGCCGCGCCGGCCGCCGCCGGCGGAACGTCGTTGCGCGCCTGGAATACCAGCCTGGTCGATCTCGCCGCGCACCCGCGGATCACCGATCAACTCGATCTCTGGGCGACCGCGAACACGATCCCCGAGCTGCCGGTGGGTAACCGCCCGCTCGACCCGACGATCGACCGGGTGCCCACCGTCCGCGAGGTCGTCGTGACCCTCGACGCCGACACCGTCGCGGCGCTGAGCACCGATGTCGCTCCGGCGTTCGGCTGCGATCTGACCGATCTGCAGGTCGCCGCCCTGGTGGTCGCCCTGGCCGACGGGCGCACCGACGCGGCGGTCTCGCTGACCCTCGAACGGCACGGCCGCGAGGAAGCGCTCTTCGCCGACGCCGACCTGTCCGGGACGATCGGCTGGTTCACCACCACCTACCCGATCACGCTCGACACCGACGGCACCGACATCGCCGCCACGATCCGCCGGGTCAAGGAGCGCCTCGGCGCGATCCCCGACAACGGCATCGGCTGGGGTCTGCTGCGCCGGCTCAACCCCGACACGCGCGAGACCCTCGCGGGGCGCCCGACTCCGGCGGTGTCGTTCAACTACATGGGACGGTTCGCCGATCCCCGCGTCGACCGGGCGGCGACCCCCTGGCTGCCGGCCCCCGAGGTCGACTTCCTGGCGGTCCACGCCGCCGACACCCTGCAGGCCGCCGCGATCCTCGACATCACCACCGTCGCACTGGCACAGGGGGATCGGGCGCGACTCGAGGCCGCACTGCGCTTCCCGGAGGGGGCGATCGACCGCGACGAGGTCGAGCGCATCGGCAGGCGTTGGGTGGCGGCGCTGACCGCGGCCGTCGACCTGGTGCGCACCGAAGGGCGCCGCTACCTGACGCCGAGCGACGTGCGCGCCGACGGCATCAGCCAGGCCGATCTGGACACCTTCGAACGCCGCCACGGCCGGATCGACGACGTCCATCCGCTCACCCCGATGCAGGAGGCGATCTACCTCGCCGGGCTGGCCGGCGCCGACGCGGACGTCTACTGCGTGCAGATGCTGATCGGCGTGCGCGGCGCGCTCGACACCCCGCGCATGATCGCCTCCCTGCAACGTTCGACCGAGCGGTACCCGAACCTGCGGGTATCGATCGATGTGACCGGGGAGGGACGGCCGGTCGCGGTGGTCCCGCACGAGGCGACGATCCCGGTTCGCGAGATCGACCTGACCACACCGACCCCCGCCGGCGACAACCCGGCGATCGTGCTGCACGGGATGCTCACCGACGACCTCGCCGAGCAGTTCGACCTGCGCTCCGGGCCGCTGCTGCGCGCCGCGGTCGCGCACCTGCCGGGCGAGGAACACCTGCTGGTGCTCACCGCCCACCATCTGGTCTCCGACGGCTGGTCGGGCCAGTTGATGCCGGCGCAGGCCTTCCTCGACTACGTCCTCGGGGACCACACGGTGGCCCCGCAGTCGGCGGATACCTTCGCGCAGTTCCTCACCCGCATCGGGGAGCAGCGCGAGGCGACCACCCGGGCCTGGGAGGAGTACCTGGCCGACGTGCGGCAGGCCTGCCTGGTCGCCCCGGAGCACAGCGGTTCGGTCACCGATCTGCCGATCGAACGGGAGTTCGTGGTCGACGCCGACCTGACGCAGCGGCTGCGCGACGTCGCCGCCGCGGCGGGTACCACGGTCTCGACGGCCTGCCAGCTGGCGTGGGCGACCACCCTGCGGTTGGTGACCGGCCGGGACACCGCGGTCTTCGGCGAGGCGGTCGCCGGCCGACCCGCCGACATCGACGGGGTCGACACCGCGGTCGGCTCGTATGCCAATACGGTGCCCCGCGCGATCGGCATCGACGAAACCGGCACCTGGGCCGACCATCTCGCGACCATCCAGCGCAGCCGCATCCCGCTGATGGATCTCGACCACTATCCGATCACCGCGGCCCACCGGGTCACCGGGGTGCGGCGACTGTTCGACACGATGATCGCCTATCAGGCGTATCCGGCGGGTCGGGCCGACCTCGAACGCCTGCTCGGCGAGGCCGACCTCGAGCTGCTCACCTTCTCCGCGCGGGCGGCCTCCGAGCACGCGATGCTGTTGACCGTCTTCCCGGAGGACGGGCTGCGCATGGTCCTGTCGTACGCGCCGGGATCGTTCGACGAGGTCGACATCGACGCGGTGGTGGCGGCCTTCACCGGCGCCCTCGACACGATCGCCGCTCACCCGGCCGAACCGATCGGCGCCGGACCGCGGCTGCCCGAAGCCATCCGCGAACGCCTCGAGGTCCTGCGAGCGTGGCGATGATCCCGACAGCACCGACCGACCCGACAGCACCGATCGACCCGACGGCACCGACACCGGAACCACAGCGGCAGGAGGCACAGTGACGACGCTCGGATGGGTGCGGCAATTCCACCGACCGGCCGACCCGGCCGCCCCGCCCCTGGTCCTCTGCCCGCACGCCGGGACCGGCGCCTCGTCCTACCGCGCCTATTCGGCGGAGTTCAGCCGGCACTTCGACGTGGTCGCCCTGCAGTATCCGGGCCGCCAGGACCGCATGAAGGAGCCGGCCGCCGGGTCGATCGAGGAATTGGGCGCCGGTGCGTTCGAGGAGTTCGCCCGCTCCGAACATCACACCGGAGCACCGATCACCGTCTTCGGCCACAGCATGGGCGGCATCGTGGCGTTCGAATTCGCCCGCGCCGCCGAGGCCGCCGGTGCGACCGTCCGGCTGTTGGCGGTCTCCGCGGTCCCGGCACCGAGCCGGATCGCCGAACACCCCCGCCACCCCCGCGACGACGATGCGATCCTCGACCGGCTGATCGCCCTCGGCGGCACCGACCCGAAGATCGCCGCCAACCGCGACCTGCTGCGGATGGCGCTGCCGGTCCTCAAGGCCGACTACACCGCCATCGACGCGTACCGCTGCGCCCCCGACGTGCGGCTCGCCGCACCGATTCACGCGTTCGGCGGCGACGACGATCCGATCGTCTTCGCCGGGGACCTGCACGGCTGGCGGGAGCACACCGCCGCCGACCTCGAGGTCTCGCTGCTGCCCGGCGGCCACTTCTACCTGGAGAGCCGATTGGGCGAACTCGGTGACGCGCTCGCCGCACCACCTGTGGCGGTGCCGCGGTGACCACCGCCACCGTGCCGGACGATGCGGTGGTCATCGCCGGGATGGCCATCGAGGCGCCCGGCGGCATCGACACGGTCGACACCTTCTGGGACGCCCTGATCGCCCGGCGCACCCTGCTGACCCCGCTGCCCACCGACCGCGGCTGGTCCCCGGAGGCATTGACCGACCTCGGCCGACGCGACGGGTGGATGTCGGTCCCCGATTCGGGCGGATTCCTCGACGGCGCCGCCGATTTCGACCCCGGTCTCTTCGGCCTGAGCCCCCGCGAAGCCACCGCGATGGACCCCCAGCAGCGGGTGGCCCTGCGAGTGACCTGGCAGGCCCTCCAGACCGCCGGCGAAGACCCACAGGACGCCGCCGACCGGCGCGACGCCGGCTGCTATATGGGCGTCAACGCCAACGGGTACGGGCCCTCAATGGCCGTCCCCGGCGATCACAACGGTCATCTGCTCGCGGGGACCTCCCTCAGCGGCGTCTCCGGCCGGGTCTCGCATTGCCTCGGCCTCGGTGGCCCGTCGATGACCATCGACACCGGCTGCGCCGCCTCGCTGACCGCGGTCCACCAGGCGGCCAACGCCGTTCGGTGGGGCGAATGCCCGTGGGCGGTCGCCGGCGGCGTCACCGTCATGGGATCGCCGATGATGTTCGTCGAGTTCGCCAAGAACCACGCCCTCGCTCCGGACGGCACCTGCCGGCCCTACGCCGACGGACCGGGCGGCACCATCTGGTCCGAGGGCGCCGGCGTGGTCCTCGTCGAGCGCGCCGAACGGGCCCGCCGCCTCGGCCACCGCATCCACGGCGTGATCGCCGCCGCGACCTCGAACCACAACGCCGGCCGCTCGGGGATCACCGTCCCCGACCGAGACGGCCAACGCGACCTGATCACCCGGACGATCGACCGCGCCGGAATCGACCCCGCCACCGTCGATGTCGTCGAGGGACACGGCACCGGCACCCGCGTCGGCGACCCGATCGAGCTCGGCGCCCTCGCCGACACGTACGGCGCCGCCCATATCGACACCCCGGTGCGGGTGGGTTCGGTCAAGTCGAACCTCGGCCATACCCAGGCCGCCGCCGGCGTGATCGGCCTGATCAAGGTGCTCGTGTCCGCGGAACACGAGGTCGTCGCGCCGACCCTGCACGCCGACCCGCCGTCGACCGCGATCGACTGGGACCGCAGCGGTCTCGCCCTCGCCGACACCGCGACGGCCTGGCCCAGCCGGGACGGTGCGCGCCACGCCGCGGTCTCCGCCTTCGGTATCACCGGGCACAACACCCATCTGGTGGTGACGATCCCCGATGCCTGACCATCGACTTCCCGACGGACGCACCCCGGTGCTGCTGACCGCCGACGATCCGGAGGGCCTGCGCGACGAGGCGATCGCCCTCGACGCCTATCTGACCGCCTATCCCGAGGTCCCGCCGGCCGCGATCGCCGACATGCTGTGGCGCACCCGCTCCCCGCGTCGCCGGCGCGCCCTGATCCTTGCCGGGGACCGCTCGACGCTCGACGCGGCGGTCGACGCGATCGCCCGCGGCCATGGCCATCCCGACGTGGTGACCGCCACGGTGGGCGAGCCGCGCCGCATCGCGATGGTGATCGCCGGCCAGGGCAGCCAACGCCCCGGTCTGGGTGCCGGGCTGCACGCCGCCTCCGCCGGCTACCGCGCCGAGGTCGATCGGTGCCTCGAGCACCTCTCCGCCGACCGGGCAGCCGTCGTCCGCCGCTACCTGCTCGACGACGGGGCCGAAGGGGCCGACGGCACCACGGTGCAACCGGCTCTGGTGGTGCACGCGTTGGGCATGCTTGCGTTGTGGCGCGACCACGGTGTCGTTCCCGACCTGACCGTCGGGCACAGCCTGGGCGAGATCGCCGCCGCGGTCGCCGCCGGACTGCTCGACCGCCGCGACGCCATCCGCATCGCGGAGATCCGCGCCGCCGCCACCGCATCGGTCACCATCGACGACCACGCGATGGCCGCCCTGGGCATCTCGGAGCGGGACGCCGCCGAATCGATCGCCCGCCGGCCCGGCTGGGCCGAGATCACCGTGGTCAACGGCCCGGAATCGGTCTGCGTCAACGGCGACCGCGCCACGATCGCCGACCTGATCGCGCACACCACCGCATCGGGGCGGTTCGCCCGACCGATCGCGATCACCCATCCGGCGCATACCACCGCCATGCGACCGCTCGCGACGCGGATCCGGAGCGACCTGGCGGAGGCGGGAGTCCCGGACGGCTTCGGCGCCGCGCGGATCGCCTGCATCGGCGGCACTCTCGGCGCGCGCATCCCCGACGACATCTCCGTCGCCGACTACTGGTATCTGAACGTGCGCAATACCGTTCGCTTCGATCGGGCGATCGTCGCGGCCGCCGCCGAGATCTTCGTCGAGATCGCCGACCACCCCATCCTGGCCGCCGGAATCGCCGGCACCCTCGCCGGTACAGCAGCTGACGGCACGCGGGACACCGCGGATCCCGTGGTGGTGACGACCTCCCGGCGCACCGCCCGCGGGCTCGAGGAGTTCAGCCGGGCGTTGGCGACGGTGGTCCTGGCGCAACCGCGCCTCGACCGCGCGCAGTGGGCGGTGCCCGGCCCGGTCCGATTGCCGCTGCGCGGCTTCCCGACGACCGTCATGCGCCGCCGCCGGCTGTGGCTGCCGCCGGCGGATAGTGCGGCCTCGAGCACGCCGGATGTCGGTCGGGACGAGGCGCTGCGCGCGACCCCGGCCGCGGTCGCCGCGCCGCGGCTGGCGCGACCCGGCGTCG
>NZ_BCRN01000034.1 GCF_001552615.1 Millisia brevis NBRC 105863 | reverse complement strand
CCTTCCGAGCACCCGATGTGACGTCTCTCGAACCAACGACCGAGCGAGCGAATCAGGTCATTCATAGCTCTGCGCGCCTCAACTCGCGAGCAATGCTGCCATCTAAGACAATTCGAGGACATCACACTGGATACCACTATATTTTGCGTGGTACGGACTCCCCCACGCTGTGAGTATGCACATCGTGCTGCGTTGTGCGGCCGGCTATTTCAGCCTGCCTTGACATCAAACCTGTTCGCCAACAAGACTTGCCAAGCGGAACTTGCTCCTATTGCGACGTCGTTTCCAGATCACTCCACCCGCGACCGCCGAGCCGCGGCCCTCACACACCCGGGATGTACCCGTGAAGAGTTTCTCCTGCGACGTATCCGGCTACGGACTCTCGATTCGCACGCTGACCGATTTGTTCGATGAGGTCTCTCGGGTACATCCCGAACGACCGGCGCTCGCCGACACGGCCGGCAACAGCCTGACCTATCGACAGCTACGCGACCGCAGCGCCCGCCTGGCACGCCGAATAGCAGCGTCCGGGGCGCGTCCCGGTGAGGTGGTCGGACTGATCGCCGATCGGAGCCACGCGTCCATCATCGGTATGCTGGCCATTCTGAGAGCGGGTTGCGGATATCTGCCGCTCGACCCCACATACCCGTCGGATCGCCTCGACTTCATGGTCACCGACAGTGCGACGACGGTGATCGTCGGGCCGGCGGGATACGAGCCGCCGCGGGGACAGCTCCTGGTGGACCGCCACGAGGAGCCGGAGCTCGCGGTGGTCGAGGAGCCCGCGGCGCACGCACCGAACGACCGCCCCACGATCTCCACCGACGTGGCATACATCATCTACACATCCGGATCCACCGGAGTCCCGAAGGGCTGCGCCCTGACTCACCACAACGTCCTGTCGATGCTGGCCGGAGCCTTGCCACACTTCTCGGTGGGCGCCACCGATACGTGGACGGTCTTCCATTCCCTGTCCTTCGACTTCTCGGTCTGGGAATTGTGGGCCTGCTGGGCGAGCGCGGGGCGAGCGCTCCTTATCGACGCCGACACCGCCTCGGCGCCGAGCGCCTTGGTACGCGTTCTTCACGGGCACGATGTCACGGTGCTCAGTCAGGTGCCATCGATATTTCGTCTCGTGTCGCGGAGCATCGCGCGGCTGGGCCTGTCACCGCCGTTGCGCTACGTCGTCTTCGGTGGAGAGGCAGTCGATCTCGATATCGTCGGCGATGCGAGGTCCCGCATGGCAGAGCAGTCCGGGAAGCCACCGCGGTTCGTCAATATGTACGGAATCACCGAGATCACCGTGCACGCCACCTTCAAGGAGTTGACCCCGGAGGTACTCGCCGGCCCTTCGCGGTCGCCGATCGGAGACCCACTACCCCATCTGCGAATAGAGATTCGCGACCCGGCCGGGCGAGCGGTACCTCCCGGAGACGAGGGAGAAATGTGGATTTCTGGACCATCGGTCGCTCGCGGATATGTGAACCGAGCCGATCTGACCGCAGCCCGCTTCGTCGCCGATCCCGAAGATTCGAGCCGGGTGTGGTACCGATCCGGGGATCTCGCCCGCTGGATGCACGGCGAACTGGACTTCGTCGGCCGAGTGGACCAACAGGTGAAAGTGCGCGGATTTCGCATCGAAACCGGTGAGATCGAGGCCCACATTCGGGCTGTGGAGGGCGTCGGCGAGACGGCCGTACTCGCGAGGCCAACCCCGACGGGGGCGGTCCTGGTCGCAACGATCGTCCCGGACCCGGATCACGGTGTACCCGAGCCTGCCGGATTGCGGGCACAACTGGCCCGGCGGCTTCCGTCGTTCATGGTGCCCGACGTCGTTCTGATCGTGGACGATCTGCCCCGTACCCCGTCGGGCAAACTCGACCGCCGCGCATTGCTCGCGCTCACGACCGGACCCGACGGCGTCGAATAGGACTCGGCATCGGTTCGGCGCCGCCCTGTGGCCGGCGCCGAACCGCGCCGATCAGGTGTTGAAGTACTTCGCCTCGGGGTGGTGCAGCACGAACGCGTCGGTGGACTGCTCGGGATGCAGCTGCAACTCCTCGGACAGCTCGACGCCGATCCGGCCGGGCTCGAGCAGGTCGACCAGGGTCTTGCGGTCCTCGAGATTCGGGCAGGCGCCGTAGCCGAAGGAGTAGCGCGCGCCCCGGTAGCCGAGGGAGAAGTAGTCCTCGATCGCGTCCGGGTCGTCGGCGGCCATCGCCTGACCGTCCGGATAGATCAACTCCTCACGGACCCGGCGGTGCCAGTACTCGGCCAGCGCCTCGGTCAGCTGCACACCGATGCCGTGCACCTCGAGGTAATCGCGGTACTCGTTGGCCGCGAACATCCGGTTGGCCACCTCTGCGATCGGGGCGCCCATGGTCACCAGGTTCATCGGGAAGACGTCGACCTGGCCGCGTCGGCGCGCCTCGTCGCGCGAACGCACGAAGTCGGCGACGCAGAGGAACCGGGGTCGCTGCTGACGCGGGAACCCGAACCGGGCGATCTCCGGCGCATCGGGTTCCGGCCGCTCCAGCAGGACCACGTCGGATCCCTCGGAGACCGCCGGGAAGTAGCCGTAGACCACACCGGCGTGGCTCAGCACACCCTCGGAGGTGAGCCGGTCGAGCCAGTACCGCAGCCGCGGCCGCCCCTCGGTCTCCACCAACTCCTCGTAGGTCGGCCCGTCGCCCGCCCGGCTGCCCCGCAGTCCCCACTGGCCGAGGAATAGCGCCCGCTCGTCCAGCAACGCCGAGTAGTCGGCCACCGGAATACCGCGCACCACCCGGGTGCCCCAGAACGGCGGGTTCGGCACGTCGATATCGGCCGCGACATCGGAACGGTCCGGCACCACCACGGGAGTCTCTGCGGCCTTGCGCTTTTCCGCGATGCGCTGCGAACGTTCGTGCCGCGCCTTGCGTTCCGCCGCCTTCTGCTGGTCGGCCTCCGAAAGCACCGACACACCACCGCGTTTCGCGGTCATGATCTCGTCCATCAGGCGCAGGCCCTCGAAGGCGTCGCGCGCATAGGACACCCGGCCGTCGTAGACCTCGGTCAGGTCGTTCTCGACGTAGGCGCGGGTGAGCGCCGCCCCGCCGAGCAGCACCGGGAACCGCTGCGACATGCCCCGATCGTTGAGCTCGGAGAGGTTCTCCTTCATGATCACGGTCGACTTCACCAGCAGCCCGGACATGCCGATCGCATCGGCCTGCTTGTCGACCGCGGCGTCGATGATCGCGGCGATCGGCTGCTTGATGCCGAGGTTGACGACCTCGTAGCCGTTGTTGCTCAGGATGATGTCGACGAGGTTCTTGCCGATGTCGTGGACGTCGCCCTTGACCGTCGCCAGCACGATGCGGCCCTTGCCGCCGTCGTCGGTGCTCTCCATATGCGGCTCGAGGTGCGCGACCGCGGTCTTCATCACCTCGGCGGATTGCAGCACGAAGGGCAGCTGCATCTTGCCCGAGCCGAACAGTTCGCCGACGGTCTTCATCCCCGACAGCAGGGTGTCGTTGATGATCGACAGCGGCGGCACGGTGGTCATCGCCTCGTCGAGGTCGGCCTCGAGCCCATTGCGCTCGCCGTCGACGATGCGCCGCTCGAGCCGTTCGAACAGCGGCAGCGCCGCCATCTCCTTGGCCCGCGATTCGCGCGCCGACTTGGTCGAGACGCCGTCGAACAGCTCCATCAGCCGCTGCAGCGGGTCGTAACCCTCGGTGCGTCGGTCGTAGACCAGATCGAGCGCCACCTGGCGCTGTTCCTCCGGGATGCGCGCCATCGGCAGGATCTTCGACGGGTGCACGATCGCGGTGTCCAACCCGGCCGCGGTGCACTCGTGCAGGAAGACCGAGTTGAGCACCTGCCGGGCCGCCGGGTTCAGGCCGAAGGACACGTTGGAGATGCCGAGCACGAAATGGATCTCCGGGTGGCGGGCCCGCAGCTCGCGGATCGCGTCGATCGTTTCGATCGCGTCGCGCCGAACCTCCTCCTGCCCCGTCGAGATGGGGAAGGTCAGCGGATCGACGATGATGTCCGACTCGGCAAGTCCGTAATCGGCGGTGATGTCGGCGATCAGCCGCTCGGCGATGCGCACCTTGTGCTCGCAGGTACGCGCCTGCCCCTCCTCGTCGATCGTCAGGGCGACGACGGCTGCGCCGTGCGCCTTGACCAGGGCCATCGTGCGGCGGTAGCGAGATCCCTCGCCGTCGCCGTCCTCGAAGTTGACCGAGTTGACCGCGCAACGGCCACCGAGGTGTTCGAGCCCTGCCCGCAGGACCTCGGGCTCGGTGGAGTCGAGCATGATCGGCAGGGTCGAGGCGGTCGCCAGCTTGGCGGCCAGCACCGCCATATCCGCGGTGCCGTCACGGCCGACGTAGTCGACGTTGAGGTCCAGGACGTGGGCACCATCGCGCACCTGGTCCTTGGCGATGTCGAGGCAGCGCTGGTGGTCGCCCTCGAGCATCGCGTCGCGAAAAGCCTTCGAGCCGTTGGCGTTGGTCCGCTCACCGATCATCAGGACCGAGGCGTCCTGCTCGAAGGGCACCGAGTGGTACAGCGACGAGACGCCGTTCTCCGGCTCCGGACGCCGCGCCCCGCTCTCGAGGCCGGCGATCGCGCCGGCAACCGCGGCGATGTGCTCGGGGGTGGTGCCGCAGCAGCCGCCGACCAGCGCCAAGCCGTAGTCGGTGATGAACCCGGCCAGCGCGGCGGCCAACTCGGCCGGGGTCAGCGGGTACTCGGCGCCGTTGGGGCCGAGCTGCGGCAGGCCGGCGTTCGGCATCACCGAGACCGGGATGCGCGCGTGCCGGGACAGGTAGCGCAGGTGCTCGCTCATCTCGGCGGGGCCGGTGGCGCAGTTGAGGCCGATCATGTCGATGCCGAGCGGTTCGAGCGCGGTCAGCGCCGCGCCGATCTCGCTGCCGAGCAGCATCGTGCCGGTCGTCTCGACGGTGACGTGCACGATCAGCGGGATGCGCACCCCGTAGGTATCCATCGCGGCTTGGCTGCCCAGGATCGCCGCCTTGGCCTGCAGCAGGTCCTGGCAGGTCTCGACCAGCACCGCGTCCGCGCCCGCCTCGACCATTCCGAGGGCGGACTCCCGGTAGGCGTCGCGCAACGAGGCGAAGGGGGCGTGCCCGAGGGTGGGCAGCTTGGTGCCGGGGCCCATCGATCCGAGGACGAAGCGCGGCATCCCGTCGGCGGACGGGCCGATCTCGTCCGCGGCCTCGCGCGCCAGGCGGGTCGCCTCCCGGGACAGCTCCCGAATGCGATCGGCGATGTCGTAGTCGGAGAGATTGGACAGATTGCAGCCGAAGGTATTGGTTTCCACGGCGTCGGCGCCGGCGGCGAAGTAGGCTCGATGTATATCGCGCACCACGTCTGGCCGGGAGACGGACAGGATCTCGTTGCACCCCTCCAGGCCGAGGAAGTCGTCCAGCGACAGATCGGCCGACTGCAACATGGTGCCCATCGCTCCGTCGACGAGAACCACGCGGCGCCGGAGCGCATCGAGCAACGAAGACGACACGACAGACATGGGTAACAGACTAGTCCGCGCGTCGATAGGGTCGGGCCGTAGGCTTGTCTGGTGAGCGACGGTAACGACAACCCGGATGGTACGGACCAGGCGCGCGGTCACAGCTTCGACGATATCGAGATCGAAGTGACCGCACAGACCGCCGGTTCGGGGTCCGAGGACCCGGACGATGTGTTCGAACTACCCGAGTTGCGGGACCCGGTGCTGATCGCCGCCTTCGAGGGCTGGAACGACGCCGCGGACGCGGCGAGCGACGCGGTCGAGTATCTCGAGGGCATCTGGAACGCGACTCCCCTGGCGGAGCTCGATTCCGAGGATTACTACGACTACCAGGTCAATCGCCCCACCGTGCGGCAGGTCGACGGGGTGACCCGCGAGATCCTGTGGCCCTCGACGCGATTGTCGGTCTGTTCGCCTCCCGGCAGCAGTCGTGATGTCGTGCTCCTGCACGGGGTCGAGCCGAATATGCGGTGGCGCGGGTTCTGCGACGACCTGCTCGAGTTCGTCGAGGCGCTCGGGGTGAGCACCGTGGTAATCCTCGGGGCGCTGCTCGCCGATACCCCGCATACCCGTCCGGTGCCGGTCACCGGCAGCGCGCACAGCCTCGAGGCGGCCAAGAAGTTCAACCTCGAGCAGTCGCGGTACGAGGGGCCGACCGGGATCACCGGCGTCCTGCAGGACGAATGCGTCAAGGCCGGGGTCCCCTCGGTGTCGTTCTGGGCCGCGGTACCGCATTACGTCTCCCAACCGCCGAATCCGAAGGCCACGGTCGCGCTGCTGCAGCGCGTCGAGGAGGTCCTCGATATCGAGGTCCCGTTGGGCGAACTGCCCAATGAGGCCGAGGAGTGGGAGAAGACGGTCACCGAGATGACCGAGGACGACGAAGAGGTCACCGAGTACGTCCGCACCCTCGAGGAGCGCGGCGACGCCGAACTCGACATCTCCGAGGCGATGAACAAGATCGACGGCGATGCCTTGGCCGCGGAGTTCGAGCGGTACCTGCGCCGACGGGGTCCGGGCAAGTTCGGGATCTAGCTCTCGTGCCCCTACCCTGTCATCGGTGAGCGGTTCGAACCCGGAGGGACAGGCGGCCACCGAGCCGACGGTGGACGCCGGGCACGAGCCCGAAATCGGTCGTGACGAGCGGCGACTGCGCCTGTTCTCCTTCGCGGTCGCGGACAAGCGCGCCGACTACCTGTGGGTGCTGCGCGCCTTCGACGCCGCCCGTTCCGGCTATTTGGTGCTGCTGCGCGCGGACCGGGTGGTCGAGCTGATCGACGAGCTGTCCGACCGGCGGGTGGCGTTGACGCAGCTCGAGGTCGGCGTCCTGCTCGATCAGTTGCACCGCTGGGGTGTCCTCGAGCGCAGCTTCGACGGCAGCCGGGCGGCCACCCTGGCCGACTACCGCAACCGCCACTACGTCTACCAATTCGCCCCCGCCGGCTACGAGGCCTACCGGGCGGTCGAGCAGGTGCTGCGCGCCCGGCCCGCCGACGGCGGACTCGCCCGATCGGTGCTGCCGGAGCTGTTGGCCGACCTGGAGGCGCTCGCGGCGGCGAACGGTGCGGGCGACGGGCGCGCGGTCCACCGCCGGCTGACGTCGCTGGATCGCTCGTTGACCGAGCTGGCCGAACGGGCCGCGCACTTCTATCTGGCCCTCGCGGACCTGCTGCGCACCACCGAGGCCACCCCGGAGACCTTCCTGGCCCACAAGGATGCGTTGCTGACCCATATGCGCGACTTCACCTCCGATCTGACGCGGTTCGGATCGAAGATCGCCGACGCGATCGCGGCGGTCGAGGCCACCGGTGTCGACGCGATGCTCGGCCGGGCGGCCGATCACGACGACCGGCCGATGCTGGGTCGCGACGAGCGGATCGCCGACTGGGCGACCCGCTGGTCCGGCCTGACCCAGTGGTTCACCGCGACCGCCGGGCGCGGCGAACCCAGCGAGGCCGATCGCATGCGCGACGCCACGATCGGGGCGATCTCGACCGTGCTGGCCCTGCTGCGCCGGGTCACCGAGTCCCGCCGCGGCGGCATCAGCCGAGACTCCCAGTTGCGGCGGCTGGCGGCCTGGTTCGCCGACTGCGACACCCCGGACGCCGCCCATGCCCTCTTCGACGCCGGGTTCGGGATGGGCCGCCCACGGCACCTGTCCCTCGCCCACGACGACCCGGAGCTGGTGCCCGCGGATCGGTCCTGGTGGGCGTCGCCGGCGGTGGAGATCTCCCGAACGATGGCGGAATCGGGTCGCCCGGCCGCCGCGGGGGCACCCGCCCGCATCCCGCGGCAGGAGGCGGCGGCGCGACGGCTGCGCGACGCCCAGCGTGCGGAGGCCGCCCGACGCGCGGCGGCGGCCGCGGACCTGGTCGCCGGCGGCCTCGACGATCGGGTGCTCGACGACGAGCAGACCGAACTGCTGTTGCGGCTGCTCGATTCGGCGCTGGCCACCGGGGCTCGGGTGAGCGGTTCGACCCGCAGTTGGACCGGCTCGGAGGGCAAGGTCGTGCTGACCGTCAGCCCCTGTGAGGGGGCGACGCTGGTGCGCACCGTGCGCGGCACTCTCCGGCTGAACAACCGCCGGGTGAGCGTCCGGTGAGGACCGATATCCCGCTGTTCGAGCTCGACTCGTATCAGCGCGCCGCCCGCACGGTGCTCTCGCATCACGTGATCACCGCCGTTCACCCCGACCGTTTCGCGCTGCCACTGGTGCGGCGCTGGGCCGGCGAACTGCGCGACGACCTGCTCGAACTGTTCGGCTACCGACTGGACGTCACCGAGACGGTGGCACGGTTGCATCCGGTGATCGACCGGTTCGACGCGTCGCGGCCGGCCCGCACCCGCACCGACCGCCCCTTCGACGGGCGCCGCTACGCCTACCTCTGTCTCTTCCTGGTCGCGCTCGGCCGCGCCGGCGAGCAGATGGTGCTCAGTGAGCTGGTCGACCGGGTGGTCGACGAGGCGACGGCGATCGACGGGCTCACCCTCGATCCGGACCTGGCCGCGGACCGGCACGCGCTGGTCGACGTCGTCGGCTGGTTGGTCGATCGGGGGGCGATGACGATCGCCGACGGCGATACCGAGCATTGGGCGCGCGATCCGGGCGACGGCGAGGCGCTGTTCGATATCGACCGCGCGGTGGTCGCGGCCCTGACGCATATGGGCCGGTGGCCGGGGTCGCTGTCCGCGGCCGCGGACCTGTTGGGCGAATTCGATCCGGCGGGGGTGCCCGATCCGGAGTCCGCCCGCGGCCGCCGGGCGGCGGCCCGCGCGGTGCGCCGCGCCCTGGTGGAACGTCCGTTGGTGACCGCGGCCGAATTCGGCGATGTTCATCGCCGGTTGCTGCACGAGGGCGTGTGCGCCGAGCAGGTGGCCCGCCTGACCGGCCTGACCACCGAGGCTCGCGCCGAGGGGGTCGCGATGATCGACACCACCGGCCGGCTGTCCGACGGGCGCTTCCCGTCGACGGGCACGGTCGCGCAGGTCGCGCTGCTGTTGGCGAACGACATCGCCGAGCGGGTCCTGGACCCGCAGGACCCGCTGCCCACCGTCGAGCACGACCCGCAGCGCGGGCAACGTCGGCTGCGCGACGAATTGGACGCGGCCCTGCCGCGCGACCGGGAACCCTTTCCGGAGGCCGGCCCCGATGACGGGATCGACTCCGCCGTCGTGGAGCCGCCGACCCCGGCGGCCCTGCCGAAGGTCGACGACGGGTGGATCACCGAGACGGTCGCCGCGGTGATAGCCACCTACGGCCGCACCTTCGCCGCGCAGTGGGCCGACGATCCCGCCGGCCTGCGCGCCGCCGCGATCGATCTGCTCGAGCGGTTCGACCTGGTGATCCGGGTGCCCGGCGGCCTGCTGATCCGGCCGACGTTGGCGCGGTATCGCGGGGTGGTCGTCACCGTCCGCGATCGCGCCGCCTCGGTGCTGTTCTCCACCGGGCTGCCCGACGAACCGACCGCCGAATCCCCGGCGGTCGATGATCCGGCGGTCGACGATCCACCATCGGGCGGCCCGCCGACCGAGCCACCCGGTGGCGCATCCGCGGCAACCGACGAGCGCACCGACGACACCGACGACACCGACACCGACGACGCCGAGGAGATCGAGTGAGCAGGCAATCGGCCGAATCCCGCCGCTTCCACCCGACCCGGGCGGGGATCGTCAACCTCTGGGACTACGCCGATCAGGAGTTCTCCTTTGCCGATGGCCGCCTGGTACTGCGCGGCCCGAACGGCTCGGGCAAGACCAAGGCCCTCGAGGTGCTGTTCCCCTTCGTCCTCGACGGTCGCATCGAACCGCGACGGCTCAATCCCTTCGCCGGGGAGGAGCGCACCATGCGCTCCAATCTGTTGTACCGGCAGCAGGATTCGGCGCACGGCTATGTCTGGATAGAGTTCAGCCGCGGCCCCTCGGACGACCCGGAGTCGGTGACCGTCGGCATCGGCATGCGGGCGAGCAAGGGTACCGACAAGGTCACCCGCTGGTACTTCGTCGTCGACGGCCGGGTCGGTGTCGACTTCTCCCTGATCGGCTCCGATGACCGGCCCTTCACGCGCAAGCAACTGATCGAGGAGATCGGTGCGGACGCGGTCGTCGACCGACCGATCGACTACCGGGCGGCGATCGA
Organism: Millisia brevis NBRC 105863; assembly: GCF_001552615.1. Taxonomy (GTDB): domain Bacteria; phylum Actinomycetota; class Actinomycetes; order Mycobacteriales; family Mycobacteriaceae; genus Millisia; species Millisia brevis. The sequence continues at coordinate 4,280 of NZ_BCRN01000034.1, read as the reverse complement.
CGCGCGGCTGTTCGGGCTCGGCACCGAGCGATACGACCAGCTGATCACCCTGATCCTGACGCTGCGCCGCCCCCAGTTGGCGAAGAATCTCGATCCGCGCGGCCTCTCCCGCGCCCTGTCCGACGGCCTGCGCCCGCTCGACGATCAGCTGATCGCGGAGGCCGCGCGCTCCTTCAGCGATATGGAGGAGGTCGGTCGGGCGCTCGAGTCGCTGGTCCGGATCGACGCCGCCGCCGAACGATTCACCGGCATCTACCGTCGCTATCTGATGAGTCGGGCCGCCGCCGACGTCGAACGGGTCACCGCCCGTACGAGTGCGGTCGAGCATGCCCGCGTCGCGGTGCACGCCGCGCGGGCGCTCGGCGACCGGCGGGCCCGCGAACGGGCCGAGGCCGAGGAGCGGCTGGTCGTCGCCGATATCGCGCTCGACCGGGTGTTGGCGGAACGCGAAACCCTGCAGGGGTCCGCGGCCTACGAGAGCAAGCGACAGATCGACGACCTCGCCGACGCGGTGCGCCGGCTCGAGGTGTCGACCGAGCAGCAGGCACAGCGCGCCGAACGGGCCCGCTCGGCGGTGGCGCAGCGGCTCGACGACGAGCGGTTGGTGCGCGACGCGGCGAGCCGGTCGGCGGCGGACACCTCCCGCGCCGCCACCGAACTCACCGTCGCGGCCGAGGACGCCGGTATCGCCTGGACCGATCTGCCGGACGGGGTGAACAGCGACCGGATCGGACTGGCCGTCCGCGGACACGTCGAGGAGCGGGCGGGTGACCTGCGGGCGCTGCGGACCGCGGCGGCGACCGCGGAACGCGCCGCCCACGAGGTCGAGCGGGTACGGCAGGCGGCGGGCCGGTCGTCGGAACGGTTCGACCGCGCCGCCACCGACCTGGCCGCGGCCCGCGCGGAGATCGGCGTCGGCCGTTCCGGCTGGGAGGATTCCTTGCGCCGCTGGTGGACCGATCACCACGACGTCTACGCGCCGCTCGACCTGCCCGATCTGCCGGCGCGGCTGGCGGCCGCCGCGGCGACCATCGGCGATCCCGACGCTCCGCAACCGGCGCAGGTGCTCGACGAGGCGGTCACCACCGGCCGGGAAGCGTTGCGCGGCAATGTTACCCGGGAGCGCTCCGAACAGCGGGCGCTGCGCGCCGAGGCGGATCGGCTGCGCGCCGAACGGGACACCATCGCCGCCGAACACGACGACGCTCCCCCGCCGTCCCCGATTCGCGGCGCCACATCCGGAATACCGCTGTGGCGAGCGGTGCGGTTCGTCGACGGGGTCGACTCGACGGAGGCGGCCGCGATCGAGGCGGCCCTGCAGGCGGCCGATCTGCTGGACGCGGCCGTCCCCCGTACCGACGACGCCGGCACCGACGACGCCGACCCGGACACCGCGAACAACCGGTTGCGGCCGCTCGACCAACGCCGGGAGGGCCCGACCCTGGCGGACGTCCTCGAGCCGGAGGAGTCGGCGGCGATCGACGCCGACCGGGTGACCGAGATCCTGCGATCGGTGGCGCTGCTCCCCGACGCCGGACGGGCCGACGCCGTCGCGGCGGTCGGGGTGGACGGCTCCTTCGGCAACGGGATCGTCGCCGGCCGCCACGCCAAGGCTCGCGTCGAGTTCATCGGCGCGACCGCGCGCGCCGCCCGACGGTCCGCCCGATTGGCCGAGGTCGACGAACGGATCTCGCATATCGACGAACTCCTGGTCGCCCACCGCGCCGAGGAGGCACGCTGCGCCGCCGCCCTCGAGCGGCTGACCGCCGCCGGTGCGGCGCTGCCGAAGACCACCGCCATCCTGGCCGCGCAGCGCGCCGAGATGGAGGCCGCCGGGGCGCTGCGCTCGACGACCGAACACGCCGACGCGGCCACCGGTGACGTCGAGCGGGCCGTCGACGCGCATACCGCCGCCCAGCGCGCGCTGCGCTCGGTGGCGGCGAACCACCGGATCACCCTGCGCCCGTCCGGTGGCAGCAACGAGGACGGCACCGATCTCGCGCGGGCGGCCGGCGCCGCGATCGACCTGCTCTCCGCGTCGCTGCGGCACGTCGAGAACGCCGGAGCGGCGCTCGCCCGCGCCCGCGCCGATCACGAGCGCGCCCTCGAACGCGACCGCGAGGCCGCCGGGCGGGTCGAGGAGGCCCGCGCCCTGGCCGCCGAGTACCAGGAGGAAGCCGAGATCGCCCGGGCCGGCTACGACCAGCAGCGGGTCAAGCTCGAAACGCTGCGGGAGGCCCTCGGCGCGGACAGCGACCGCATCGACGCCGAACTCGATCGGGTGCGGTTGGCGATCGAGCACGCCCGCGCCGACCAGAAGACCGCCCGCCGCCTCGACCGGGAGGCCGGCGAGGCGGTCGGCGTCGCCGAGGGGGCGGCAGCGACGGCGGCGGCCGGGCTGCGCTCGGCGGTGACCGAACTGCTGACCGACGCACCCACCCTGCGGCCCTACGGCCGCACCGATATCGCGGCACTGATCGGGCTCCCGGCGGGCACGACGTGGCCCGCGGACGAGGCGGCGTGGTCGACCGTCGACCAGATCGCCTATCGGGTCGAGTCCGCGGACGGCCCGGACGATCCGATCGAGATCCTGCCCCGCGAGGCATCGGAGCTGTTGGTGGCCCTGGCGGCCGCCTCCTCGGGGGCGGCGACCTCGGAATCGGCGCTCAAGTCCGGGCGCACCGGCCTGACCACCGCGCTGCAGGAATTCGACACCGAGCTGACCGGCGCCGGCGGCGGGCACCGACTGGTCTGGGACACCGTCGACCACGTGACGGTGGTACGGATCCACGGCGACGAGGGCGCGGTGAGCATCGCCCGCTTCGCCGAGCAGATCGCGACCGCCCGCCGCGATCAGGAGGTCCTGCTGACCGAGGCCGAACGCCGCGTCCTCGAGGACGCCCTGCTGACCGGCCTGGCCCAGCAGATCCACGAACGCGTCGGCGACGCCCGCGAATTGATCACCCGGATGGGCAGCGAGATGAAGACCCGGCGGATGTCGTCGGGCGCCACCGTGGGGGTGCACTGGGTGCTCGCCGACGGTCAGTCCGAACGGGGCAAGGCGGTCGGCCGGCTGCTCGACCGGGAGGCGGCCGAACTGTCCACCGACGATCTCGCCCAGATCCGCGGCCACTTCGCCGAGGAGATCCGCTCGGCCCGCGCCGCGCATCCCGAGCAGTCGTACCGCGAGATCCTCACCGCGACATTGGATTACCGTAGGTGGCGATTCTTCGCCTTCTCGCTGATCTCGGCGGACGGCAAGGAGGAACGCCTGACGGTCGCGCGGCACAGCGCACTGTCCGGCGGTGAACAGTCGGTATCGCTGCATCTGCCGTTGTTCGCCGCCGCCCACGTGATGCTCTCCTCGGCCGACCCGCACGCCCCGCGCCTGCTCGGCCTCGACGAGGCGTTCGCGGGCGTCGACGACAACGGTCGGCGCGAATTGCTCGGGCTCAGTGTGACGTTCGACCTCGACCTGTTCATGACCGGCTACGACCTGTGGGTGACCTATGCGGAGGTGCCGGGCTGCGCGCACTACGCGTTGTCGCATTCGGCGGCCGAACACGTCGTCGACGCGGCGCTGATCGTCTGGGACGGCGGGACGCTCTGGGACGAGCCACAGACCGGTGACCTGGTGACCGCGCTCGGCTCCCCCGGCACCCGACGCGTCCTACGGCCGGTGGTCGGCGGATTGGACTTCGCACCCGCCTGACAGATCCCCGGAGCGGGACCATCATGGAGGGCGGACCCCCGTGCCGGTGGACGGCACCTCGGCCCGCCGCGGCGCCGACGTCCGGTGCCGCCGAACCGGAAGGACCACCATGGATGTTCTGTACACCGCCGAAGCCCTCTCGACCGGCGACGGCCGCAACGGCCACGGCAGCACGACCAGTGGACGCATCGACGTCGATCTGACCGCGCCGAAGGAGATGGGCGGTTCCGGTACCGGTACCAACCCGGAGGAACTCTTCGCGGTGGGATACGCCGCGTGCTTCCACAGCGCGCTGCGGATGCTCGGCAAGCAGGCCGGCGCCGATATGACCGACTCGTCGGTGGGCTCGAAGGTCTCCCTCGGCCGCACCGACACCGGCGGCTTCGGCCTGGCGGTCGAATTGGAGGTCATCCTGCCGAATGTCGAGGGCGCGGAGGCACAGAAGTTGGCGGACGCCGCCCACCAGGTGTAGGTTCCCGCCGGAGGTGTCAGTAGTGCGGCGCACGGGCCTGCGGCTTTCCAATTTCGTGTCAGTCAGGGATTCTCACGATCTTGTCGGAATCCTCAG
>NZ_BCRN01000033.1 GCF_001552615.1 Millisia brevis NBRC 105863 | reverse complement strand
CTGAGTGCGGGCGGCGACGCGGCGCGGGGCGACCGGGGTGGGGGAGCTGCCGTCAGCCGCTCAGCAGACCCCGGGCGACCTGCGTGATCTGTACCTCGTTGCTGCCCGCGTAGATCATCAGCGACTTGGCATCGCGCGCAAGCTGTTCGACGTGGTACTCGCGCATGTACCCGTTGCCGCCGAGCAACTGCACGGCGTCCATCGCCACATCGGTCGCGGCCTCCGCCGAGTACCACTTGACCACCGAGGCCTCCGAAAGTGTCGGGGTCTCGCCCTGCGTGGACATCTCGATGCCCTTGAAGATCATGTTCTGCACATTGACCCGGGCCAGTTCCATCCGGGCGAGTTTGAGCTGGATCAGCTGGAAGTCCGCGATCGGCGATCCCCAGAGCGTGCGCTCCTTCGCGTAGGCGGTGCAGATGCGCAGACACTCCTCGATCACGCCGAGGGCCATCGCGGCGATTCCCATACGCTCGGCCACAAAGCCGGCCTTGGCGCTGGCCCGCCCGTCGCCGCCGGTGTGGTGCTCGGTCTCGCCCAGGAGCCGATCGGGGGTCAGCCGGACGTCGTCGAAGAACAGTTCGCCGGTGGGCGAGGAGTTCATCCCCATCTTCTTGAACGGCGGCGCCTGGACGAATCCGTCCATCCCCTTCTCCAGGACGAAGGTCAACACCGGACGGTCCCGCTTGTCGACGGTCGGATCGCCCTCGTCGAGCTTCGCGTAGACCAACACGATGTCGGCGTCGGGGCCGTTGGTGATGAACGTCTTTCGGCCGTTGAGGATGTAGTCCTCGCCGTCGCGGCGCACATACGACTTCATGCCGCCGAAGGCGTCCGACCCGGAGTCCGGCTCGGTCAGCGCCCAGGCGGCGACCTTCTCGAACGTCGCCAGCGGCGGCACCCAACGCTTCTTCTGGGCGAGCGTGCCGCGGGAGAGGATCGTGGCGGCGCCGAGGCCGAGGCTGACCCCGAGGGTGGCGCAGACGCCCATGCTGACCGCGGACAGTTCCTTGGTCAGGATGATGTTCATCGACCCCGCCGCCAGCGGGTTGCCCGACGACGCCTTCTTCTTACCGCCGTCGGAGCGCTCCGAACTCGCGGAGGTCTCGGAGCTTTCGGGCGGCGTCGGGGGAGCGGCTTCGGCGGCTTCCTGCTTGGCCAGCAGCTTGCCGACCATGTCGGTCGCCATCGCATCGATGCCGAACGTGGTGAAGAGGTTGCGGATGATCGGGTACGGCTTCATCTCGCCACTCTCGAGGGCCTGGATATGCGGGCGCACCTCCTTGTCGACCCACTCGCGCACCGCGTTCTCGATCATCACGTCGGTTTCGGACCATGCGTACATGTCGTTCTTTCCTCACATCGGTGGCAGCGGACGAACAGTGCATGAGACACTATGTCTCACACATTACCCGTGACATCGTCGCTGCGGAACGATCGAGGCAGTGCCGCCGTGGCACCGCCGCACCGCCCGTGCGTGGCGCCCCCGTAGTGGCGAGCATCGCGCTCCTATAGTGGCGAGCATGGCTCGCGGTGGATCCCGGACGATCGCGGATTCGCGACCTTCGATCAGCAGCATTCTGACCCTCGAACAACTCGACGAGGACCGTTTTCGCGGCTTGTCCCACGTGGAAGCGCCCCGGATCTTCGGCGGTCAGACCTTCGCCCAGGCGGTGCTGGCCGCCGGGCGCACCGTCGCCCCCGATCGGCTGCCTCACCACGCGCAGGCGCATTTCCTGCTCCCCGGTCGTGCCGATCTGCCCGTCGACTACCGGGTGGAGACCGTGCGCGACGGCGGCAGCTACTCGACCCGGACCGTCCACGCCGGCCAGGCCGGCGTCGAGATCCTCGCGCTGACCGCCTCCTTCCAGCGACATCGCGACGGCTTCGCCTTCCACACCGCCGAACCGCCCGCCGTACCCGCGCCGGAGGAACTGCCGACCCTCGACGAGCTCGTGGCCGCCGACCTGCCCGCGCTGGGCTGGCTGGGCGACCTGGCCTCGGTGCTCGCCATCGATCTGCGGCTGCCCGAGTCATTCCCCCAACTGCGCAGCCGCCGCGGCGAGGTGACCGCTCCCGAGCAGTGGATGTGGCTGCGGGTGGACGGGCCGCTGATCGACGATCCGCTGATTCGCGCTGCGGCCGTGGCATATTGCTCCGACCTATTCTTGGTGTCGGCCGCCTTCTCGCCGCAGGGCGGGATTTCCGGCAGCCCGGGAACCGATATCGCGACGCTCAACCACGCGGCATGGCTGCACGCGGATACGCCGATCGATCAGTGGCACCTATACCAGCACAACGGCTTCTGGTCCGGAGACGGGCGCGGGATGGCCCGCGGCGTGCTCTTCCGGCAGGGGGTACCCGTCGCGACCACCATGCAGGAGGGGTTGCGTCGATCCGGCGGTCGGGCGGGGATCCGCGCGCTGCGCGCGGACGAGGGAGCCTAGGTCATCGTACGGTCGTCGTACCGGCTTCGTTGACCGGTCGAACCGCCGCGTTCGTTGCGAGGTGGACGGTTGTCCTGGACGTATGTCCGAGAATTGCTTGCTCGCAAGGATTCCCGACCATCGGGGTGGGCGGGGTACCGTTTCGATCGAGGGAATATCCTCGAGGGGCGCCGCCGCGGTCGCGGTCGGCGGGTTGTGCGCGGTCGCGACATCGCGTCGGCAGCAGATCGCGCACGTACTGTAGTGAACAACAGAACGAATTCGAGGACGGTACGGCAAGACTCGCGTCACCGCGATATGTCGACCGTCGGATATCGGCCCCGGCGGACGGGATGCCGGTGGTGAATGGTGGTTCGACCGCGCCCGGGCCGACACGCGAACGGATGTAAAGGATGTCTGGTGGAGTGGGCCGTTCTGGTCGTCTCGGGAATGCTGGAGGCGGTATGGGCCGCGGCATTGTCGGCTTCGCGCGGCTTCAGCAAGCGGGGGCCGACGATCCTGTTCGGCGTCGCATTGATGGCGAGCATGGCCGGGCTGGGGTACGCGATGACCGCGATTCCCACCGGGACCGCGTACGCGGTGTGGGTGGGGATCGGCGCGACCCTGACCGCGCTGTGGGGGATCGTCTCCGGCCAGGAACGGGCCACCGTCGCACGCGGCCTGCTGTTGCTGCTGTTGATCGTCTCGGTGATCGGCCTGCGGGTCTTCGCATGACACGGGCCACCGGCGTTCCGATGAGCGGCGCGGCGGCCTGATGGCCTGGCTGGCGCTGCTGTTCAGCGCGATCAGTGAGGCGGTCTGGGCGACGTCGCTCGGCTACTCCGAAGGCCTCTCCCGTCCGGTGCCGACCGTCGTCTTTCTCATCGCGTTGATCGCCAGTTCGATCGGGTTGGGATGGGCGGTGAAATTCATCCCGATCGGCACCGCCTACGCGATCTGGACCGGGCTGGGCGCCGCGATGACCGTCGGCTGGGGGATCGCGACCGGAGCCGAACACGCCTCACCCGCGAAGCTGATCTGCCTGGCCGGGATCATCCTGGCCGTGGTCGGCCTGCGCCTGATCGCGTCTCCCCGCTCGGACGACACCGAACCGTCCCGCGATGTGATCGCCCGCGCCGCTCCGGACTAGGTCCACGGCGGATAGTCGACGGTCTGCGATCAGCCGGCAGGTCGGTGGGCCCGCAGCTGGTAGGTGCCGGTCGTGGTGGCGACCACCGTGCCGTCGACGTCGGTGACGGTGGCCTCCAGCAGGTAGGTGCTCTTGCCGCGCTCCAGCGCCTCGGCGCTGATCCGTTCGATCTCGGCCGCCGACAACGTCGACTGCGAGATCACGTCGCTGCGGGCCGGCGCCCGGAAGTTGATCTGCATGTCCTTGACCAGCGGATAGAACCGGTCCTGATCGAACGACGCCCACGCCAGGGCCCCGCCGAGCAATTCGGCCACGGTGAACAGCACCCCGGCGTACATCACCCCGAAGTGATTGCCGTTGCCCGCGAACGGTGCCCGCATCGACGCGAAGCCCGGACGCACCTCGATCGCCTCGATGTTCATCGACGCCGAGGTCGGAATCATGGTGCCGAGCGACCGGTTGAGCACGGTCGCAAACGGGGTGTTGTCGCTGCTCGGATCCGTCACGGGTCCACATCCTTTCGTGGCGGGACCGCATCACCGGCGATGCGCGTCCCCCGAAGGCACCGTCTCACGGTCGAGAGCCGGGAACAAGGACGGTTCGGAAGCGGTGTTGGAGAAAGGCTCAACTCAACAGGCGCGAGGCCAACAGCGCGTAGGCGCGGGCGGCGGTATCCAGGTCGCCGATCGCGATCGACTCGTCGGGCCGGTGGGCCTGCTCGGTCAGATCCCCCGGGCCGAGCACGATCGTCGGAATCCCCAGATCGCGGTGGACGAAACCCCCGTCGCAGGCCGCGGTCCACCCGGTGATCCCCGGCCGCGGGCCCACATCGGCGACCGCGCCGGCCGCGGCGGTGACCAGCAGATGATCGGCATCGGTGACGAACCCCGGCGTCTCCATGATCGGACGTACCTCGATCCCGATACCGTCGGTATCGATCCCGGCGGCCGAGATCATCGCCCGCAACCGGTCGGCGACCCCGGCCGCGTCCTCGTGGGGAAGCAGGCGGCGGTCGACGCTCATCCGACACCCCGAGGCGACCACCGAGGTGCTCTGGCCACCGGAGATCGTGCCGACATTCCAGGTGCCCGACCCCAACAGCGGATCCGGGGCGCCCGCGAGCCGGGCATGATCGGCGCGGATCACCTCCACGACGCGGGCGGCGGCGTCGATCGCGCTGCGCCCGTCCGAGGGGCGCCCGGAGTGCGCGGCCCGGCCGGTCACCTCGATCCGCAGGTAGCTCACGCCGCGGCAGCCGCGCACGATGTCCATATCGGTGGGCTCGGCGACCACGCAGCCGAGGAAGGAGTGGCCGCCCGAGCGGGCGCCGACCGGGTCGTCGACGAAGGCGCGCACCCCCAGCCCGTGCTCCTCCTCGTCGACGGTGCAGACCAGCCGTACCGGCCCGTCGAGGGTGGTGCCCCGGTCGCGGAGGCGGCTGAGCGCGGCCATCGCGCCGACGATCGCGGCGAGACCCCCCTTCATATCGGTGGCTCCGCGCCCGATCAACCGATCGCCGATCATGCGGACCCAGAACGGATCCCCGGTCCACCCCGGCCCCGCCGGAACAACATCGGAGTGTCCCAGGAACATCAGACCGGGGCCGGCGCCGCCGGGAAGGGTGGCAACCAGATTCGGGCGGCCCGGTGCGACCTCCCGCAGGGTGACCGTGCACCCGAGGTCGCTGCACGCGGCGGCGAGGATATTGACCACCGCCTGCTCGCTGCCGCCGGGGTTGATACTCGGAGCTTCGATCAGATCGGTTGCCAGCCGGACGATCTCGTCGACATCGATCAGCTCCAACAGGGCATGCTCCGACGCCGTGTACGGCGCCGGACGATCGACTGCGGTCATGTCATCCTCCGGGTCGACGGGACGGGACGTCGACGGTGGACCGATGATCGCGCCGGCCCACCGTCCGACGGTCCATCCTGTCTACCCGACCGGCGAGCCGGAAGACAGTCGTTCCAGGGTTCCGGCCAGCCGCCGGATGCCCTCGTCGATCCGCTCCGGCGTCGACGAGGCGAAGCACAGGCGCAGCGCGTTCGTGAACCGCTCGGACGGTGAAAGTGCCGGTCCCGGAATGAATGCGACCCCGTCGGCCAATGCCGGTTCGAACAGTTCGCGGGTGTCGATCCCGGCGAATCTGCCCTGCAGGGTGACCCACAGGAAGAAGCCGCCCTCCGGCCGGGTGGCGGTCGCGGCGTCGCCGAGATGCCGCTCGATCGCGTCGAGCATCGCGTCGCGCCGGTCGCGGTACAGCGGACGCAGCCGCGCCAGGTGAGCGTCGAGACCGCCCCGGGCGAGATACTCCGCCACCAGATATTGGTGCGGCACATTGGTACAGGTGTCCATCACCTGTTTCGCGTTGATCAGCACCTGCCGCAGCGACGGGTCGGCGTCGACCCAACCGACCCGCAGCCCCGGCGCGAGGATCTTCGAGAACGTCCGCACCCCGAAGACCAGGGGATCGCCGGGGCTCAACTGCCCGAAGGAGGGCACGTCGGAGCCGGCGAACCGCAGCAGGCCGTACGGGTCGTCGTCGATGATGATCGAGCCCCAGCGATGGGCCAGCCGCAACAATTCCTCGCGCCGCTCCCGCGAGAGCGTCGCCCCGTACGGGTTCTGGAAGTTCGGGATCGTGTAGATCGCCTTCGGGAGTCGACCCTCCCGCGCGACCAGGTCGACGAGATCGTCGATCCGCATGCCGTCCTCGTCGATCGGCACCTCGAGCAGCTGCGCACCGTAGGCGAGCGCGGTGGCGCTGCCGTTGGTGTACGTGGGGGATTCGACGACCACCAGGTCGCCGGGGTCGACGAAGAGCTTGTTCGCCAGGTCGAGGCCCTGCATCCCGCCGCTGGTGATCACCATCCGATCCTGCGAGGTCCGATCCGGGGTGCCGGCCAGATAGCTCTCCAGCCGATAGAGCAGGGGCGCCTCCCCCTCGCTGGAGCCGTAGCTCAGGGCGGCGCCGTCGAGGGTGTCCGCGGTGATCTCCCGGAACTGCGCCACCGGGAGCGCCTCGTCCGCGGGCGATCCCATCGCGAACTGCACGATGTCGTGCGTCTGGGCGGCCAGCAGCGAGGTCGACGAGTCGATGATCGAGCCGACCAAATCGGCGGCGCGGGCGGCGAGACGCGGCACCGAGCGGCCGGTCGAGCCGGCGGTCAACGTCGGTCTCCGTTCGAGCGGGGGTTCGAGCCGGGGTTCGAGCCGGGGTTCGAGGTGGGCGTCGAGCGGGGGATCGGATCGGGACTCGGCGCGCAGGAATTGGCCAACAGCTGCGCCAGGTGGAGGCCGCGGGCGGAGATCGCGGGGTCGCCGGCGGACAGGTGGTCGACCGAGAGGCTGCAACTGAGGCCGTCGGTGATCACCGGGCGCTCGCCGCCGGCGCGCAGAGCCGGAGCGAGGGAGTGCTCGGCGACCGCGGTGCTGACCTCGTAATGGCCGCGTTCGAAGCCGAAGTTGCCGGCCACCCCACAGCAGCCCTCGGCGGCGTGGACCTCGACGCCCAGCGCACGCAGCAGCCCCGCCCCGGACCGGGCGCCGAAAACCGCGTACTCGTGGCAGTGCTGTTGGAGGGTGACCGCGGCGGGCAACCCGGTCGGCCGCCACCCCCGATCGACCTGCGCCCGTACGGCGGCGCCGAACGACAACACCCGCGCCGCGACGCGGTGGGCGGCGGGCTCGTCGACCAGCTCGGGAAGATCGCTGCGCAACGTCGCCGCGCAGCTGGGCTCCGGCACCACTATCGGCCGGTCGCTGCCGTCGTCGAGAGCGCGTGCGGTCCGCGCCAACCGGCGCCGCGCACCGTCGAGCTGCCCGGTCGAAATCCACGGCAGAGCGCAGCAATTCGTCCCCGCCGCGCAGCCGATTCGATCTCCCGCGGCGCCGAGCACCGCGGTGGCCGCCACCGCGACGTCGGGGCGGAAGGCGCGGGTGAACGAGTCGACGAATAGGACGGTGTCGGTGGACGCGGTCACCGGCGGTAGACCGCGCAGGCGTCCGCGCTCGCGTCGCCCGGCGAACCGCGGCATGGTGCGCCGCCCGTCGAGACCGGCCAGCCGCGCGGCCCAGCGCGCCGGGGCGCCGGTCGCCGCCGCATTGATCACCGGGGCGATCAGCCCGGCCCCCGGCAGCCACGCGGGCATCCGCCCGACCGTGTAGTGCGCGACCGGCCGGCGCCGACCCGCGTAGTGGTGGTGCAGGAACTCCGCCTTGTAGGTCGCCATGTCGACGCCGGTCGGGCAGTCGGACGAGCACGCCTTGCAGGACAGGCACAGGTCGAGCGCCTCGGCGACGTCGGTCGATTCCCACCCCTCGTCGACGCCGGTGCGGACCATCTCCTGCAGCACCCGGGCGCGGCCGCGGGTGGAGTCCTTCTCGTCGCCGGTCGCCCGGTAGCTCGGACACATCACCCCGCCGGCGCTCGAACGGCAGCGCCCGACCCCGATGCAGCCCTGGACGGCGTGCGCCAACGGATCCGTCGTGTCGGTCGCCGTCAGGGTGAAGACGGTCGGGCGCCGGCGGACCGGGATATCGGCCAGCGCGAGGTCGTCGATGATGCTCGGCGGATCGATGATCGTGCCGGGGTTGAGGATGCCGTCCGGATCCCAGATGCGCGCGAATTCGTCGAACAGTTCCAACATGCGGGCCGAATACATGATCGGCAGCAGTTTCGAGCGGGCCCGCCCATCGCCGTGCTCCCCGGACAGCGAGCCGCCGTGGGCGACCACCAGCCGGGCGGCGTCCTCGCAGAACCGTTGCATGACACGGCGACCGGTCTCGGTGCGCATATCGAAGGTGATGCGCACATGCATGCAGCCGGCGCCGAAGTGCCCGTACATCACCCCGGTCAGGTCGTGTCGATCGAGTAGGGCCTGGAAGTCGACCAGATAGTCGGCGAGCCGATCGGGGGCGACCGCTGCGTCCTCCCAGCCCGTCCACGACTCGTAATTCGCACCGGCGGAAGGATTGTCGGGGTCGACCAGACGTGCGGTCAGGCCGGCGCCGTCCTCGCGCACCCGCCACAGCGCCGCTCGCCCGGCCGGATCATCGATCGCCGCGGCGGCCACCGCCCGTCCCTCGGTGGTCAGGGTGTGGACCAGCAGTTTCGCGGCGGCGGGGACGTCGGGCTCCCCGACCGCGGTCGCGGACTCGTCGTCGAGATCGATGAACAGCCACGCGTCACCGTCCGGGAGCCCGGCGACCGTATCGGGCCCGCGCCGGGCCGCCATGGTGGTCACCAGCCGGCGGTCGACCCCCTCGACCGCCGACGGACGCAGCGGCAGGATCAGCGGGACATCGCGGGCGGCGTCCTCGACCGACCGGTAACCGACGCACACCAACAACTGGGTGGTGGGCGCCGGCACCAGCCGGACGGTCGCCCCGACGACGATCGCGCAGCTGCCCTCGCTGCCCACCAGGGCGCGCGCGACGTCGAAGCCCTTCTCCGGCAGCAGATGCGACAGGTGATAGCCGGACACCTGGCGGGGGATCGTGTCGAGTTCGGTGCGCAGGATCGACAGGTTGGTGCCGGCCAGATCCCGCAGCCGTTCGGTCAGCGCGCGGGCGCGGACCGCCGCGGGGGCGTCCGCGGGATCGGTCGGGTGAATGCCGTCGCGGTCGGCGGTCAGCCGCAGACCCTCCGCGGTGACGATCCGCAATTGCTCGATGTGGTCGGTGGTGCGGCCGTGGCGGACGGAGTGGTTGCCGCAGGCGTCGTTGCCGATCGCTCCGCCGACCGTCGCACGGGAGGCCGACGACGGATCGGGGGCGAAGGTCAGGGCGCCGTCGGTGGCGCGTTCGACCGTCCCGGTGAGGTCCTTGAGGATCACCCCCGGCTCGACCACCGCCACCCGACGCTCGGCGTCGATCGACCGCACCGCGGTCATGTGGCGGGACAGATCGATCACCACCCCGGCGCCAACCGCGTTGCCAGCCATCGAGGTACCGCCGCCGCGGGCGATCACCGGTACCCGGCGACGATGGCAGTAGGCGAGCGTCGCGGCCACCTCGTCGGGGCTGCGCGGGAAGACGACCGCCAGCGGCCGCACCCGATAGTTGGACGCGTCGTAGGAGTACTCGGACAGTCGGCGGGAGGAGATGTCGACCACGACGCCGCCCGCGCCCAGTTCGCGGGCGATCGTTGCCGCGTCGATGGCGATCGACGTCGACATCAGCGGACCGCCGGCATCATCGGGCCGCCCGTCCGGTCGGGCCGCGCCGGCCGGGCGCCGGCGGCGATGGGACGGCATCGCCGGTGCGGGTTCTCGACGATGGCGGTCACCGAACCACTCTCGAGCGGGATCGTCGGATTGTCAACAATATGGCGGCGCTGGATAGAATCCCGCCATGCCCGCCCCTCGACCGATCCTGGTGATCCTCGGCGCGCCGGGGCAGCCCGCGCCGGCCGACCTCGCTCGGATCGAGCGGTTGGCCGAGGTGCGATGGTGCACCGCCGCGACGCTTGCCGACGCCCTGGACGGGGCCGAGATCCTGCTGCTGTGGGACTACTTCTCGCGGGCGCTGAAGGACACCTGGGGTGCGGCGACCCGATCGCTGCGCTGGGTGCACGTCTGCGCGGCGGGCGTCGACGCTCTACTGTTCGACGATCTCGCGGACTCCGACATCGTCGTCACCAATTCCCGCGGCGTCTTCGACCAGCCGATCGCGGAATATGTGCTCGCGTCGATCCTGGCCCGGGACAAGCTTATTCACCAGTCGATGGCCTTGCAGCGCGAGCGCGTCTGGCAGCACCGCGAGACGCGGCGCACCGCGGGATCATCCGCCCTGGTGATCGGAACCGGGGCGATCGGCCGGGCGATCGCGCGCCTGTTGACCGCAGTCGGCATCCGGGTGACCGGGGCCGGGCGCACCGCGCGGGTCGACGATCCGGACTTCGGGACCGTCATCGCCACCGGTCGGTTGGCGCAGCGGGTGGGTGACTTCGACACGGTGGTGGTCATCGCCCCGTTGACTACGAGCACCGACGGGCTGATCGACGCGCCGGTCCTCGCGGCGATGCGTCCCGACGCCCACCTGATCAACGTCGGACGCGGGCGCCTGGTCGACGAGCCGGCCCTGATCGACGCGCTGCGCGATGGGCACATCGGCGCCGCATCGCTGGATGTCTTTGCTGCCGAACCGCTTCCGACGGACAGTCCGCTCTGGGATCTGCCGAATGTGGCGATCTCGCC
Organism: Millisia brevis NBRC 105863; assembly: GCF_001552615.1. Lineage (GTDB taxonomy): Bacteria > Actinomycetota > Actinomycetes > Mycobacteriales > Mycobacteriaceae > Millisia > Millisia brevis. Next base: position 8,485 of record NZ_BCRN01000033.1, on the reverse strand, counting down.
GCATATGAGCGGCGACGCGGTCGGTTGGCGCGACGAGTTGTCGGGGCTCTTCCTCGACAATCTGGAGCGCTACTTGTCGGCCGACTCGGTGCCGCCGGCATCGGTCCTGCGCAATGTGGTCGACAAGCGCCTCGGCTTCGTCGCCGGCGGGTCCTGAGGCCGCCTCTCCCGGCGCACTGCGGTCCGGTCGGGCGGGGCGAGCAGACGGTCTCCGGTCGACTCATTGTGACCCGTGCCGGGACGGGCCGGGGTGGACGTCGCGGCACCGGGTACGGCGCGCGTACGGCAGACTGGCGTCATGTCCCTCGCTGCAGCGAAGTATGTGAGCCTGACGTCGTTCAAGCGCAACGGTGAAGGTGTCGCCAGTCCGGTCTGGATCGCGCCGCTGGCCGATGGTCGGCTCGGGTTCACCACTGATGCCGACTCCTGGAAGGTCAAGCGGATCGGCAACAACCCGACCGTGACCGTGCAGCCCTGCAATGCCCGCGGCAAGGTCTCCGGCTCGCCCGTCGAGGCCACGGCCGCCGTCTACCCGTCCGGTCCCGAACTCGACCAGGTCGGCGCGGCGATCAAGAAGAAGTACGGCTTCCAGGTCACCGCCATCCACACGGTGCAGAATCTCGTCCGCACGATCCGCCGGCAGCCGGCCGCCGCAGCCCAGGTAGCCGTGGTGATCGATCCCGCCCAGCGCTGAACGGGCGGGTAACGGTCATCATGATGGGGTGACCGACCCGGCCGGCCTCGGCGAGATCTTGCGCGCGATCGGCGAGCGCAGCCCGCTGACGGTGGTGCGCCTCGCCGACCCCGAGTCGACGGCCGAGCCCGCAGACGGGGGCTGGCGGCCGTGGTCGCAGTTGTACACCCGATCCGGGCTCGAACCCGAGGTGGCGGACATCGCCCGGCGCCTCGGCGGAGCGGAGATCCGGGTGGCCGCCTCGACGCTGCAGTTCTCCCACGCGGCGCGGATGTGGACCTTCGCGCTCGGCGTCCACTTCGCCACCGGTCGACCGCCGGATCTGTCCGCGGCCGGCCTGTGGTGGCGCGGGGACGGATCGACCTTCGAGATGTTGTGGACGCGTCCCGCGCTCGGAGCCTCGCCGGCGACCGAGGTGCTGACGCGGCAGCTGACGCCGTACCACGCGGCGATGGCCGGGATGGTCTCCGAGCGGGTGCTCTGGGGCAACGCGGCCTCGGCGCTCACCGGGGCGGCGCTCGTCCTGGGGCGCCCGGCGGACCCGATCGTCGGGCGCCTGCTCGCCGAACCACAACTGCGCGACGCCTACGATCCGATCGCGCGGCGCCGCCGCAGCTGCTGCCTCTTCTACCGCACCAATTCGCTTGGCCTCTGCGGTGATTGTGTCCTGGACGCGGTACCCGCCGGCTGACGGGTACCGCCGATCCGGACGTGATCAGTCGAGCGAGGCGACCGCGATGTTGTAGTGCGGCTCCTCGGTGATCTCCTCGATCAGGCCGCTGTAGAGCACCTCGCCGTCGGCACCGATCACCACGACGGCGCGGGCCAGCAGGCCGGCGAGCGGGCCGTCGAGCATCGTGACGCCGTAGTCGGTGCCGAAGGTCGACCGGAACGCCGACGCGGCGATCGCCTTGTCGATGCCCTCGGCGCCACAGAAGCGGGCCTGCGCGAACGGCAGGTCGTTCGAGACGTTGATGACGGTCGTATTGTCCAGCCCGGCGGCCAGCTTGTTGAACGCGCGGACGCTCGCCGCGCAGACGCCGGTGTCCAGGCTCGGGAAGATGTTCAGCACGATCCGCCCGGTGATCTCGTCCGACCGGACCGGGGCCAGGTCGACGCCGGTCAGATCGAAAGCGGGAGCGGTCGATCCCACCGCCGGAAGTTCGCCGACGGTGTGGACCTCAGTGCCCTTGAATGCGGTGGTTGCCATGGACCCATCCTCACAGAAGCGATCGGCGGCCCGCCACCGAATCGGGGCGAACGGTGTGTGTACGCGACATCACCCGACGCTGGCGCGACCGTGCTTCCAGTATCCGACGAAGGTGATATCGCCCTTCGGAACACCGCGGGTGACCAGGTCGCGGCGCAGCCCGGTGGGCAACGCCTGCTCGCCGGCGACCCACACATAGAGCGGATCACCGGAAAGCTCGGCGCCCGACACCGTTTCGAGGGCCAGGGCGCCGGGGTGCGCGGCGGATTCGCCGCGCGCCAGCCAGTGCAGCGTCACCCCCGCCGGATGGTCGGCGTCGGCGATGATGTCGTCGGCCAGCGGGACCTCGAGGTACGCGTCGCCCACCGTCGCGGGATCGAGGCGTTCGAGGATCGACAGGATCGCCGGCACGGCGCTCTCCTCGCCGACCAGCAGAACGCGACGATCCGGCGCGGGCGGCAGGTAGTAGATGCCCTCGGGGAACAGTCCGACCGGCTCACCGGGCTGCACGGCCGCGGCCCAGGCGGACGCCGGCCCGGCGTCGCCGTGCAGGGCGAAGTCGATATCGACCTCACCGAGATCGGGGCGGATCGAACGAATGGTGTAGTTGCGCACCCACGGTCGCCGCGACTTTGGCTTGAGGAGGAATTGCGCGATCCAGACGTTGTTCGACATCGTGGGCATCTCCAGCGCGGTCTGCCCCTCGCGCAGGAAGAACAGTCGCACGCTGTAGTCGAAACCCATGTCGTCCAGGGTGGTCAGGTCGTCGCCGCGGATGGTGACGCGCACGAAGGTGGGGCTGAGCCGTTTGGTGGCCACCACCTCGCCGGTCACCATGTGGCGGGTCTTCGGCTGCTGGATCTTCACTGCGGAACCTCCCGAGAAACATAGGTAATGCACGCCTAACTTACCAGCGTCGGGTTCGAGCGCACGGTCGGCGCTTGCAAAAGTGATATCACTTTGATAGAACTATGCCTGTCGGACTCGCATAAGGAGGCCCATCATGGCCGGTCCATCCACTACCGTCTCCCCTTCCGTCGCCGTCGATGTCGATATGCCCGAACCGCAGGTGCGTGAACGGGTCATCGAGGGCGCCAACGGATTTGTCTATCTGACGATCAGCCTCGCCGTTCTGCTGGTCGGTCTGGCCGTCGGTGGCTACAGCCTCTATCAGCTGGCCGAGGGCTCCGTCCCGGTCGGTTTGGGTCTGCTGGCGATCGCCATCGTGGCGCTGTTGGCCGCGCTGGTGATCCCGATCGGTCTGACACCGGTCGCGCCCGGCGAGGCTCGGGTGGTGCAACTCTTCGGCCGATACCGGGGAACGCTGCGCGAGAGCGGCTTTCGCTGGGTGAACCCGTTCACCGTGCGCACGAAGGTGTCGACCCGTATCCGCAACCACGAGACCGAGATGGCCAAGGTCAACGATGCCGACGGCTCGCCCATCGAGATCGCCGCCGTGGTGGTCTGGCAGGTCCTCGACACCGCGCGTGCCAGCTTCGAGGTGGACGACTTCGTCGAATTCGTTGCGATCCAGTCGGAGACCGCGGTGCGTCATATCGCCACCAAGTACCCCTACGACAGCAACGATCCGCAGACATATTCGTTGCGGGACAACGCCGATGAGATCACCACGGAGCTCTCCGCGGAGATCGCGGCGCGGGTGGAGTCGGCCGGCGTGAAGATCATCGAGTCGCGGATCACCCGACTGTCCTATGCCCCGGAGATCGCGCAGGCGATGCTGCGACGCCAGCAGGCCGGGGCGGTCATCGCGGCCCGCGAGCGCATCGTCGAAGGCGCGGTCGGAATGGTGAAATCGGCCCTCGACAGCCTGGCAGCCGAGGACGTGGTCGATCTCGACGAGGAGCGCCGTGCCGCGATGGTCAGCAATCTGTTGGTGGTGCTCTGCAGCGACAGCGATACCCAGCCGGTGATCAATACCGGATCGCTGTACCAGTAGTCGATCGTCGGTATCGATCATGGTCGGCGAACGCAAGAAATTGCTGCTGCGGCTGGATCCGGTGGTGTACGACGCGCTGGCGCGGTGGGCCGGGGATGAACTCCGGTCCACCAATGCCCAGATCGAGTTCCTGTTGCGTCGAGCCCTCACCGACGCGGGCCGCGCACCGCACGGCGCCGGTCCGATGCGTCGGCGCGGACGTCCACGCTCGCAGCAGGACCCGGCGCCGGACGGGTCGGTGGACCCGGATGCGGAACCATCGGAACCGGGCGCCCGGGAATCCGCCGCGGAGAACGACGGCATCGGCGCCCCGGACGCCGTTTCGGACGGCTGACCACCCCGGTCCGCTCGACCGAAAAGTCGGTTGTGTCGCGTCCGGGAAAGCCGCGGCGACGAATGTCGTAAACGTGACTTCCGAACGAATCAACGTGACGGTAATCCTACCCGGGGCCCGCGTCCGAGACATTGGCGAACCGTTCGATTAACCGATGCCCCGGATTGGGTAACGGCCTACCAAAGATCATCGCGTGTTGGTGGGAAAAGTCGGTTCTCGGCGGTAGGGTGCGGCAGTGGTGGCCATCGGAGTTCGACCGGGGTCGCCGATCCGACACTCGATCGAACGAGCAACCCCAGAGGGGAATTGATGGCTGACACGCTGAAGGCAGGCTCGAGCCTGAGCACCGGAGATTCGCTGACCTCGGCCAACGGCGCCTACACGGTGACGCTGCAGGAGGACGGCAATCTGGTGCTGTCGGAGGGCGGCAATGCCGTCTGGGCCACCGGCACCAATGGCTCCGGTGCGAACAAGGCCTCCGTTCAGGAGGATGGCAACTTCGTGCTCTACGCCGGTGACAAGCCGGTCTGGGCCTCCGACACCGCCGGCAAGTCCGGTGTCTGGCTGGTGCTGCAGGACGACCGCAACCTGGTGCTCTACGAAGAGGGCAACAACGGTGTCTGGTCCTCCCGCACCGTGACCGACACCCCGCCGGCTCCCGCGCCCGAGCCGGAGCCCGAGGCCGCGCCCGTGCAGACGATCACCGAGGCCGCGGCTCCGCCGCCGCCCCCGCCGCCGGCCCCGCGCACCTACACCGTCGTCTCCGGCGACACCCTGTGGGCGATCTCCGAGCGCTTCTACGGCGACGGCAACCGCTACCGGGAGATCGCGGCCGCCAGCGGCATCGCGAACCCGGATCTGATCAACGTCGGTCAGGTTCTCACCATCCCGTGATGAACGGCTGAGACCGAACCCTTCGAGGGGCGGACACCGGACAGGTGTCCGCCCCTTGTCGTATTCGTGCTCCCTACAGTGCTTTTCGTGTCCCTATCGGTGCCATCAGGAGGCTGCCGTCCAGCGCCCCGGCGAGCGTGCGCCGGGCGACGCCGGCCCACGCGCCGACCAGGGCGACCCCCAACGCCGCAGCGATCACCGTCAGAACCGTTGCGCCGGTGGTCGTCGCCAGGGCGGATGCGCCGGTGGTCATCGTGCCGACCGGGAAGGTGAACGACCACCACGTCAGCGCGAAGGGGAGCCCGTCGCGGCGGGCGCGGATGGTCAATGTCACGGCGATCGCCAACCAGAACAACCCGAACCCGAACATCGGCAGGCCGTAGACCAGGCCGAACGCGCGGAAAGCGTCGCCATACGGGGCGGGCAGAATCCGGGCGGATTCGTTACCGAGATGATGTGCGGCGGTGATGGATTGCCCGACGGGGCCCAAAGGAATCCACAGGGTGGGCACCAACACCGCAGGACCCACCTTGTGATGCAGCAGGCGGTGCCAGATCAGGGTGACGATGATCAATGACGCGATCACCGTCAGTCCGAACATCGCCCAACAGGCCAGCAGCATCGTCAGCTGCCATTGCCCGGCGGGCAGATCGGGGATCAACGCCGCGCCGGTGGCGGCGCTGACCATCGGTGCGACCACCGACATCAACCACGGCCCGCCGGCCGCGTCCTCGGAGATGCGGTGGGTGGTGAAGGCGCGCAACGGAATTGCAACCGCGACCCAGAGTCCGAGGGCGGTACCGATCAGCCACAGGACGCCGGCGGTCAACCGAGCCGGGGTCTCGCCGATCAGAGGGCCCGCCACCAGACCCGCGCCGGCGCCGACGGTGAGCGCGGCCATCGCCGGCGCCCCGTAGAAATGCGCGAGAACGGGGTCGTCGACGTGCCCGCGCGCCACCCGCGGATACCGCACCCAGTGCGCCGCGGTCGCCGCCGTCACGACAACCAGGAGAAGCGCCGCGAGCACCCACATCCCACGGGCGGCCACCAACAGACCCGGAACCGTCACCGGCACAACGGTCATCACCACCGCGACGATCCCCGTGCCCATCACCGTCGCAAACCAATTCGGTCCCACGAACCTGAGGCGCCCCGTGGCGTCGCGCGCCGGCCGCAGCGGTCCGTCCGATGCCGGGACGCCACCGATGCGGCGAGTGGATCGGTCGATCGTGGTCATGCCTGCCAGCCTGGGCGATACCAGCACGCGCCGGTAGCCGTCGATCTCCTGTAGATGCACAGGTGGAGCCTGTGCCCGGTATACGGTGGAGCCTGTGACCTCGCGGGTACCCGACCTCGACGTCCTGCGGCTGCTCGTATCGGTCGCACGACTCGGCAGTATCGGAGCTGCCGCGCGGGCGCAGGGCATCACCCAACAGTCGGCGTCCGAGCGGCTGCGCATCACCGAAGCGCGGGTGGGTGTTCCGCTGATCCGGCGCAGCAGCCGCGGCTCCGATCTGACCCCGGCCGGGGTGGTGCTTGTCGGCTGGGCGGATCGACTGCTCGACCTCGCCGACGAGATCGACCACGCGATCGACGGCCTGCGCGAGCAGAGCGGCCGTGAGCTGGTGGTGTGGTCGAGTCTGACCGTCGCCGAGACCCTGCTGCCCGGCTGGCTGGTGCGACTGCGGCGCCGACAACTGGCCGATGGGCTGACCCCGGCGACGGTGAGCCTGGTCGCCACCAACAGCGTCGGGGTGCTGCGCGGCGTCCGGGACGGCAGTGCCCACCTCGGCTTCGTCGAAGGGGCGGAGGCGCCGCCGGATCTGCAGGCGGTGGTCGTCGGCAATGACGAACTGGTGCTGGTGGCCGCGGCGGGCAGTCCACTCGCGCGCCGACCCCGGCCCGTCGCCGTCGACGAGATCGCGCGACTGGATATGACCGTCCGCGAGGCCGGATCCGGCACCCGTGAAGTGATCGAACACGCACTGGGGCGCTCGGGACTGGAACTGTCCGGGGAACTGGTGGAGCTGACGACGGCGACCGCGATCCGCTCGGCCGTACTCGCCGGAGGCCCGCCGGCATTCCTCAGCCGTCGGTCGGTGGCGATGGACCTGGCGTCCGGTCACCTGGTGGAGGTCGCGGTCGGCGGGGTGGACCTCACCCGGAGGTTCCGCGCGGTGTGGTCCGGGCCGCGCCGCCTGCCGGCCGGCCCGGCACGCGAACTGGTGGGTATCGCCCGCGCCGACGACGGCGTGGTGGGCCGTCAGTCGCGTTCGACGTAGTCGGCCAGATTCGCCAACGAGGACGCCAAACCCTCGGCGTGATCCTCCGACGAGATGCCGTCCGGCACGTCGGTGGCCAGGATGTCGACCCGAGTGCCGTTGGTGTGATCGGTGACCGACCAGGTCATGCGCATCGTGCCGGCGTAGGCCGGGTCGGGCGAGACGAAGTCGACGTCCTGAATGACCCGAGCGTTCGGCTCGATCGCCACGAACCGTGCGTCGACCAGGTCGGAATCCGGCGTGCTCTTCCCCGACTCGGCGGTCTCGTCGCGGTAGCGCAGGACCATGCGATATCCGCCGCCCGGCCGCGGGTCGAAGTGGTCGAACGAGCCCTGCATGCCGTCCGGTGGCAGCCACTGGGCGAGCGCGTCGGGGGTCACCAGCGCAGCGAATACGCGGGAGATCGGCGCGGCGACCACCCGCGACGCGGAATCGATATGCGGCATGCCCGCAACTGTAAGGTTCGGGTGATACGAGCCACAGGTCTACGTGGAGTGAGATCGGCGACACTCCGTGTGGTTGTTGTCCGGTCCGTCGGCGTCGGGTCCGCCGCGCCGGCGATGCGGGTCGCCGCGCTGCTAGGGTCCGCTGCTGTGTGGCGAACAGGTGGCGGGGCCCTTCTCGCGGTGGCGGTGACCGCTCTGCTGGCGGTGGGTCCGGCGGCCGCTGATCCCGTGACGGACGGTGCGTCGTCCGCCGAGGTCGGCTCTGCTGCCGGTACGTACGGGCTCGCACCGGATCTGGCGGCCGCGTACTCCTTGGCCGAGCAGGAGGCACGGTGGCAGGGCGTGCCGCTGTGGATCACCTCCGGCTATCGCAGTTGGTCCGAGCAGCAGTCGATGTGGGATTCGGCGGTCGCCCAGTACGGTAGCCCCGCCGAGGCGCAGCGGTGGGTGCTCCCACCGGACCGCTCCACCCACGTCAGCGGCACCGCGATCGACGTTGGCCCCTACGAGGGCGCCGCCTGGCTCGAGGCCAACGGCTCGACCTGGGGGCTCTGCCGCACCTACGCCAACGAATGGTGGCACTTCGAGCGGGTCACCGTCCCCGGCGGAACCTGCCCACCGATGGTCGCCGACGCCGCGAGCCGGTAGACCCGCCCCACCCTCGCCCC
>NZ_BCRN01000032.1 GCF_001552615.1 Millisia brevis NBRC 105863 | reverse complement strand
CCGCCTGCCCATGCTCGGGGTGCTGTTGACGATCACCGCCCCAAAGGAGGTGCGGATGAGAACCGAGCATGATCGATCGTCCGTCCCGCCGGGTACGTACCAGGCTTCGCGTCCGTTGACCGTGACCGCATACGGGGTGACCAGAAACGGAATCTGTTCCCAGGGGGTGTTCTGCGCGACCACGCTGGCTGAGCGTTCGTCCCCGAGCATTCCGCAGCCGACCATGGTTTCCCGGCCGATGGTGGTCACACCCGGATCCCTGTCCGCGGATTCGAGGCCGAATCTCAGGAGTATGGCGTCGTCGATCTGCGTGCAGGGGTCGAACGTGACGTCGGGCAACGGTTCCTCGGTGGGGGTGGTCACCATGGTCGAGGTTTCCGCTTGGTTGGTGATGGTCGTGTCGGGCATGGTGGATGTGGTGCAGCCTGCAAGTACGGATACGGCCAGTGCTGTTCCCAGCGTCATGCGTCGGTTGTTCATCCGGTAACGGTGTCCTGGTGGACGGCGGTTCCGGCCGCGTCGATGGTGGCTGTGTTCATGGACTCGGTTTCGACGTAGGCGGCGCCGGCCGCGCGAATGTCTGCGGCGTAGCCGCGGGTCAGGTCGACCTGCTCCTGGAGGTGGGCGATGGCTCGGTGTGCCTTGTCCCTGAAGCCGATGTTGAGTTCGTCCGCCGATGGGAACCCTGCAAACCCGGTGGAGTACGTCACACGTTTGAGGTTCTCTGCAACGCCCGCCAGATTGTCCGCATGTGTTTCGAATGCTTGGGCGATACGCTCCGCGGCGCCGGGCTCGATACGCAGATGTGTTCCGTCCGGCATGAAGGCCCCCTCGTTGGTCTGTCCCCTCTGTTGGACGCAGCCCTCGTCGATCGGGTTCCTTGGATGGATCAGGGTTTCCAACCTCGACGTTGGAGCCGTGGCGTTGCGACCAGCGCTGTAGATGAAGAATGGTCCGGCTCGAGAAGGTGCCGGGGACGCTCGGTCCGATGCGTGCTGCGCTCGACGTTGTGGTCCCGATGAGTCGGCCTACGCGAAGAGTGCCGTAGTCGGGGAGTTCCCGCCCAATACTCTCACCGCTGCGGTGATTCGCGATGACGCGCTGTACTCCGGCGTACGGGCGTCGACGACGTTCACCAGCCCGGATACCTGTCTGTCCACCGTGTGTACGGGCCGTAGTCCCCGTGGAGTCGCTTGTGTGCGGTGAATTCGTAGACGAAGTCGTCTGCGAGCGTCAGTATGGTGCCGCGGCCCTCCACCTCGAAGGCGAGTTCGGGTGGCAGCGCGGACTCGCCGTGCAAGGCTCCGAGGATATTGCCGCAGATCGCGCCGGTCGAGTCGCTGTCGCCCGAGTGCGTGACGGCGAGGCTGAGCGCGTCCAGAACTTCACCCGGTCCTGAATGTACAAGGGCTGCATACAGACCCATGGCAAACGCTTCCTCCGCGATCCAACCGCCCCCAAGAGACTCGATCGTCTCCGATGATGCGGGCCGTGCCATTGCGTCGACGGCTCCCATGATCGCGCGGGTGGTTTCTTCGTGGTGCGGCCGCCCGGATAGCTGCGTCAGGACGGTGTCGACCGCTTCGGGCAACGGCGTACCGCGCATGAGGGCGGCGATCAGTGCGGCGAAAGCTCCGGACGCCAGCTTTCCGGTGGGATGACCGTGGGTGAAGCCGGCGGCCTGTGCGGCCAACTCGAAGGGCGTGTCGTCCCGACGGACCCATCCGGTGGGTAACCATCCGAACGGAGCGCTGCGCATCACGCCGCCGCAGCCCTTCGAGCCGTTCCGCGCTTGCAGATCATAGGGTGGAATTCCACTCTTCTTCTCTCGCGCCTCTTCGAGTGCGGACAGGCAGGTACTGCCCGGTGCCCGGCGCGAGTAGAGCCATTCCTCGGTGATCAGCCAACCATCTCGGTCTCCTGTCGGAGAGGAATGCATCTGCGTATCCAGCCACCGGTCGTAGGCATGGCGAACGGCACCGATGGCGAAACCGAGCCCGCGATCCTGGCGGACCGAACCGCGAATCATGCCTTCGATGGTGAAGAGCGTCATCTGGGTGTCATCGGTGATACGGCCGTATGTTGGCTTGCCGTCCACGATCTCCGCGACATACTCAGTAACGCCGCCCGCGCCGCATTCGCGACGTATCCGATCGAGGTCCCAGAACTCGACAGGGCCTCCAAGCGCGTCACCGATCGCTCCGCCGAGCAGACATCCGGTAATTTTCGAACGGTAGCTGTCGAGCGTAGTCATATCCGGTATTTCGCTGCTCATTGCTCTCTCTCAAGAACTTGGGTGGTGGATACTCGGGTGGACCCGAACCGGCCGCCGGACAACCGTAGCTGTGGGACGGAACCAGGTCGAACGTCTGGGTGAGTGTCGTAGCCATCTCGGTCTTCGATCACTTCATCGGTCTGCGGCAAACCTCTGACGATGTGAAGGTCCGGAAGGACTCTTCGTTGCTCGAGCCGTAGGATCGGACCCCGAGCATTCGGCCGAGAGTCGATCCGGTGCTCGGAAGCAACGCCGAGCAGTTCCGAGCACAGCCCGGGTTTGCGGCGATAGAGATCGAGTACCGGACAAAGACACTGGCCAACTCCCGGTCGCTTGCCCACCTCGACGGCGCCGCCTACCCGGACGTGTCCGCGTCGTCTCGGACGAAGCTACCGATCTCCCTTCAACTGCACGTTGTGATGTTTCGGGACGTTGTTGCCGTTCAGGGGAATGTAGGTCAGGTCCCGTCATCGATGAGCGGCTCGATCGTTTCGGCCATTTCCAGGCGCCATCGCATCGGCCTCACTTTCGAACGTTGCCGACATCAACTCAGCCGTTCGAGTAGGCCCGTCGCGACGGGAAACCGGCAGAGTCGACTGCCGTCGCCTACTCGGGCAGCGGCCCTCCGGAACGATCGTCGGACGCTCAGTTCGGATGGAAGCAACGAACTCGGCTTGCTCACCCAAGTGACCACCAGCGCGTCTCGCCCGGATAGCCGCAACATAGAAGTAGGGAGCGGTCCTACTGGATGATGTACCGCCCGATCCTCCTCCGGCTGCTCACGGGACCACGATCCAGGCCCGTTCCGCGGGGTTCCACTCGGCCTCGGCATCGAGTCCGCCGAGCACCGGGTCAACAAAAGCAGCTACGGCTGCGACGGTGTCGGAGTATCTTTCCGGCAGAATCGCACCCACCTCGCCGAGTCCCTTCCGGTAGGCGACATATGCCGAGTCACGTAGCTCTCCGAGCCCCTCGGTGGCTTGCGCCAGCGGGATCAACATGGTGCCACGGAAATCTGCGGTCGCCAACAGTGCGTCCCGCAGCGGCCCGCATTGCACGGTCTGAGTACCGGTCAACAAGTAGATGTCGATGAAGTCACGCACGCGGGTGTTCGCTCTTCCCAGTCCGATTGCAGTGATCAGCTTCTCCGCGAGCACCGTCTCGATCGGGTAGCCCAGGATGCGGATCGGCGGAGAATCCGGTCGCAGTGCCGGCAGCTCGACTGCTCGCGGGGCCGGGGTGACGGGATCGCCGAAGTTGATGTCCAGACGCAGCTTGACCTGTGCGGTCGCGAGCTGTGCTGTCATCGTTACCCGTACGCCGGAGTACAGCGCGTCATCGCGAATCACCACTGCGGTGACAGTGTCGGGCAGAAACTCCACGCCGTCGTCCGAGTCTTCGATCGCGGCGATCTCGACAACGCGGCGAGCCACGGTCTCTTGATCACGGGACATGTTGCGTGCGAGAGCATCGGCATCAACCGTGGGGCGGCGGGTACCGAAGGAGGCCAGCAGCATCCCGCCCTTCAAGATGAAGTCCTCTGCGTACGGTGAGCGTGACATGCGCCACAGCCACCGCTCGACGATGTACATAGTGAGCAGTTCCTGGGTGCCACGCTTCTGGCGGCGAGCCTGGTTCTGCAGGTCGAGATATGCGCGCCCTGCGGCGCTTTCTCGCGTGGGCCGACTCATCGGGCACTCGCAACGTCGAGCGCAGCGCGCATCGGACCGAACGTCCCCAGCGCCTCCGCGTACTCCAGTAGCAGGGCAGGCCTCGGGCTCGGTGCTGCGAGATACCGGTGAAGTGCGACGTGCGCGATCGGCTCGCCAAGGCGTTTCCGAAATCTCATGAGGTCCACCACTGTCCGCGGCGCGTCATAGATGCGCACGGGCTCCCCGGGCCCCGCCTCGAACGAGGAAAGCCCGAGTTCAAAGGTCGCCTCATCGAAGCGGAACACTGCCACAGGCGGGTAGGCGATCACCGGCGTATGTGACCGTTTGGGCACGGCGATCTGCACCGAGGGCGGCATCTCGTCGGTCAAATCGTGAACCACTGCTGCCGAGACGCAGCACACGATCGCGCGAGGCGCACGGTACGCCACGGCGATCATGTCGGGGTACGACGCCGGAGGCGCGTCTGCTCGACGGAAGACCCCGCGTGAGAGCTCGATGATCAGCCCGTCATCTCGCCAGGCGTACAGATCTCGCGGATGCACCCCGTACTCCCGCGAGGTCAAGGCCGTGAACGTCGACGGGAGTGACCGGTCCAACTCCTTCATGGATACAATCCTCACACAGAATGCCTCGCTATGTAAGGTTCTTATCCACCCTTGGGCCGGCAGCCAATAGCGGCGCCGGTGCTCACACGAGTCGTAGCGGCTCGACACCAGGATTCGGAAGGGCTGAGCAATGAACCGATGCGTCGAACGGTCCGGTCGAAGCGATCAACGGGCGGCTCGAACACCTCCGCGGGATCGCTCTCGGGTTCCGCAACCTGAACCACTACATCTTGCGGTCACTCATCCACTCCGGCCAACTGGCAGACCGACTTCACGCACTCTGATTCCGGAAGAGCCCTTTAACCTCCGCCATCGATGAAGGTTTCTATCGCCTCGGCGATCTCCACGATGCTGTCGCAACGATCCATGTTCGGATCGGGTCGCCTGCCCAAGCGCGGGTTGTTGTTGACGATCACGGCTCCGAACGATGTTCGCATGAGGACCGAGCATGAATCGTCGGACAAGCTACCGGGTACGTACCAGGTCTCGCGTCCATTGATAGTGATCGCAGTTGGGGTGACGTGGAAGGGGATCTGGTCCCAGGGGGTGTTCTGCGCGACGAGGTTGATGGCGCGTTCGTCGCCGATGATGCCGCACCCGACCATTGTCTCCCTGCCGATGGTGATCACATCCGGATCGATCCTCGCGGGGTGGAGGCCGAATGTCAGGAGGAAGGCGTCATCGATGTGCGCGCAGGGGTCGAAGGAGACCTCGGGCAACGTCGATTCCGTTGGGGTGGTCACGATAGAGGAAGTCTCGGCGAGGTCTTCAATAGGAGGATCGGAGACTTCCGGGGTGCCGCATCCTGCGAGTACGGAGAGTGCGAACACCGCCACCAAATCGGCGTGCCGGGTCCTCATCCGGTGGCTGGGTTCGGATGGACGAGGCTCCCCGCCATGTGGAGTGCGGACGCGTTGGCGTCCTCGGTTTCGACATAGGCGGCGCCGGCTGCACGGATGTCTGCGGCGTAGGGGCGGGTCAGATCGATCTGCTCCTGGAGGTGGGCGATGGCCAGGCGCGCCTTGTTCGTGAAGCCGGCATCCAGTTCCTTGGCCGACGGAAACCCCGCGAACCCGGTCGAGTGACCAGCACGTTGAAAGGTTCTGCGAGACTTCGCTCAGATTATCGGCGTGCCTTTCGAACGCCTGGGCGATGCGCTCGGCGGCTTCGGGTTCTATGCGCATCGGGGTGTCGTTCGGCATGGAGGTCTCCTTGCGATTTGTCCCTCCTATTGGACGCGGCCGACGTCGATCGGGTTCCACAGGTGCAGGAGCTACCCCCGCCGCTGCCACGATCGTTGGAAGCGCGGAATTCGCGGAGAAATTTCTCGAGGGTGATGTCGAAGCCAGGCATGCTCGTTCGACGTAGGTGCGACAGACCAAGTGAGCAACCACAAGGAGTGAGCCACATGCCTCGTTTCATGGGATTCGTTCGGATGGAAGAGAACATCGGAACACCGCCGAAGGCGCTGTTCGACGCGATGGACGAGTACATCGGCGAACGCGCCGCGAAGGGGATCTTCCTCGACGGCGGCGGCCTCTACGGCACCGAGGACGCGGTGAACTACGTCGTCCGCCAGGGTCAGGTCACGCGGGTCGACGGCCCGTACGCCGAGGGCAAGGAGGTCGTCGGCGGCTGGTCGATCCTCGAGTACCCGACCGTGGAGGACGCGATCGCCGACCAGCAGTCGTTTGCCGACTTGCACGCGAAGTACTGGCCGGAGGTCACGGTGATCTCCACACTGCGCCAGATCTCCACCGGGCCCGACGCGCCCGCGGAGTAGTCCACCCGACCCGCCGATCCCGCGCCGTCACGGCCGGGATCGGCGGGTGGTTGGGCCGGCCTCACTACCCTGGGTCTGGTGCCGCCCCATTCCCTTGCCGACGAACCGAGCCGGGTCGTTCACACGGTCTGGCGGGCCGAGTCCGCTCGTGTGGTCGGCGCCTTGACCAGGATGACCCGCGACGTGGGATTGGCCGAGGACATCGCTCAGGACGCGCTGGTCGCGGCCCTCGAGCAGTGGCCGACCGTCGGTGTGCCGGACAACCCCGTCGCCTGGTTGATGACGACCGCCAAGCGCCGTGCCGTCGATCACTTTCGGCGCGCGGACACCCTGCGCCGCAAGGTCGCCGAGATCGAACATGCGCGCGGCGGGGAGGAGGACACGATGCCCGACATCGCGTCTCGGATCGACTACATCGAGGACGATGTACTCCGGCTGATCTTCCTCACCTGCCATCCGGTGCTCACGCCGGAATCGCGCGCCGCGCTGACACTACGACTTGTCGGCGGCCTGACCACCGCCGAGATCGCCCGAGCCTTCCTCGCCGGGGAATCCGCTATGGGGCAGCGGATCTCGCGTGCGAAGAAGACCCTTGCCGAGGCGCACGCAGAGTTCGAACTACCGACCGGTCCCGAGCGGGCCGAGCGACTCGATGATGTCATGGCCGTGATCTACCTGATCTTCAACGAGGGGTACACCGCAACGACGGGTGCGGATTGGATGCGTTCGGATCTCACCACCGAGGCAGTGCGGCTGGCCCGAATGCTCGCGGCGCTCACCCCCGACGAACCGGAGGTGCTCGGCCTGCTGGCGCTGCTGGAGATCCAGGCCTCTCGCACGTCCGCCCGCCTCGACGCCGTGGGTCGGCCGGTGCTGCTCGAAGCGCAGGACCGCAGCCGATGGGACCGGTCGATGATCCGGCGCGGTCTCACCGCCCCGGACACCGCGGAGCGGCTCGCCGCGCGCGGGGTGCCGATCGGCCGGTACTTCCTGCAGGCGGCGATCGCCGCCCAGCACGCTCGCGCACAGCGTTCCGAGGACACCGACTGGAGGCGGATCGCCACGTTGTACGACGTATTGGCCGAGGCCGCCCCGGGCCCGATCGTGGAGGTCAACCGCGCCGTCGCCCACGGTCGGGCGTTCGGGCCCGGGGCCGGACTCGCCATCCTCGACGCCGTCGATCCGACGTCGCTACGCGATTCTCCGCTGCTGCCGAGCGTGCGTGGTGACCTGCTCGAGCGCGCCGGCCGGCGTGCCGAGGCGGCGGATGCGTTCACCGAGGCCGCCGCGCGAACCGGCAATGCCGGCGAACGGGTGGTCCTGGAGGACAGGGCCGCGCAGAACATGTGATTGCCCTGCCGCCGCGCATTCGGGACGATTCAGCTCTCGCCCGGACCGGTGAGCACTCCGAGCTGTCCGAGCAGGGCGGCGATGTCCATGATGAGGCGGCTGTCGACAAAGATGTTGTCGCGGTAGCGATCGATGGTCCAGGCCTCGACAGTCACCGGGCGCCCGGTCGCGGGGATACCCATGAACTCACCCTCGTGGGTGCCCGACCACGTGGAGAAGGCCATGATGCGATCGCCCTCGACGAGGGTGTCGTGAACCGTCCAGTGCAGGTCGGGGAATGCGTTGAACAGCATCCGAAGCACGTCGGCGAGACCGGCGCGGCCGGGTCCCTGGCCGGGGAAGGGGTTGATTTCCACGAAGTCTTCGGCGACAAGCTCGGTCATCGTCTTGTCGAGGTCTCGGGCGTTGATCACGTCGTCGATGAAGTGCTGCAGGAGGAATCGGAGGTCCTGCTGCGCAATGGTGCTGGACATGTGAGTGGTCCTTTCGTTCGGGAGGTTCGGGTTTTTCAGAGTGGTAAGGGGTGGCGCAGGACGCCCTCGCCGACGAGTCGCCCGCTGAGGGTTCGGATGAAGTCGAGGGCATCGATCTCGACGACCTCGCCGCCGTTGCCGTTGGTGAAGGTGCCGCCGGCGGGCCCGGTCAGGTGCAGCGTGAAGGGTTCACCGTGCAGTTGTGCCCATTCGTCGACGATGTCGGCGACCAGGCGTCCATCGTGCGGTTGATCGACCGTCATGGGGCGACCGATCGCTGAGTGGATGTCGATCCGGTGCGCCCACGTGTCACGGGTGAAGCCCACCTCGAGCAGGTAGTTCAGCGGCTTCCATCCGAGCGGTTCGCCCATCGGGATGGGAAGCCGACGAAGTGGTGGGGGAGTGCCGAATCGGCCCGTAACCGCTTTGGTGCCAATCGCTTCGACCCGGGTGACCACATCGGATTCGGTGAGGCCGGTACGCTCGCGAATCTGAAGCTCGTTGAGGCCGTCGACCCAGTGGTGCGAGTCGATCTGCTTGTTCAGCGGCAGACCGCGGCGGAGCTGGTGGAGAAACACCAGCGGTGATGCCTGGGACTCCGCCGAGCCGAGGACGTGCAGGACCATCTTGCGGACGTCCCAACCGACACAATCGGTATCGGTTTCCCATTCGTCCGGGCTCAGGGACGCAACCAATGCGGCGAATCGCTCGAACTCGACCGTTGCGAGTGTGCGGGCCTCCTCGCGGTCGATGCGGGTGATGCCGGTTCCGGTGGTGCTCATCATCGGGAAGTCCTTTCACGTGCGTTGTCGACGAGAACGTCGGTCATGCGGTCGAGGTGACGGAGCCAACGATCGCCGCCCGGATCGTTGCTGAGCTGGGCTTCGATCAAGCCCGCCGTCATCGCGACGAGGCAGTCGACATCCCCCGAATCGGTGACGCCGGCCGCCCTCATCACCGCGACGATGCGGGTCAGAGCCTCCCGGGCGATGGCATAGGACTCGGCGCTCGGCTCGAACCCCGGGATCACCCGCCGAAAGAGGAGCGAGTTCCTCGCCGGATCGGCGACGGCGAAATCGGCAAACGCGCGCAGGCAGGTCTTCAGCGCCGTTTTCGGCTCGGCGGGCATATCCAGCTGGGACAACATCGTCAGCAGTTCCCGGTTGCCCGCGGCGAACATCTCGTCGTACAGGGCGTTCTTGGAGTCGAAGTACACGTAGAGGGATGGCTGCTGCATCCCTACCTTCCGGGCGAGATCTCGAAGCGAGATCAGCTGGATGCCGTTCTCCCGGGCCAGACCCCACGCCGCCTCGACGATCGTCGCGATCTTCGCGTCGCGACGCTGCTCGACCTTGCCGATGGTTGTTGCCATCCCGCCTCCTATCGCTGATAGGAAATTAACCTATCGCCGATAGTAAGTCAATGGCCCGCGGCGTACATCTCGTGGAGCCGATGGGGTGCCCCGGGGTGCGTTCACGGCGGTAGGTGAGCGTTTCCCTGGGATGTTGTGTGAATCGATCGCCGCAAGTCCCGTTGCGCCGCGCCGCGTGCGCATGCGGCAGGAGCCGTCGTCTCGTCGCCGCCGGACCGTGGCGATGATCGCGTGAACGGACCGCGGTCTGCGCGGGTCGAGTGGAGATCGGGTTCGAGGGCATCCATGAAGCCCGGGCAGGTGTTCGGCCGCCCGCCGTACGCCGCGACCAGGTCGGCCGCGCGGGCGCTGCGTACCAGCACCGCTCCCGGCTCGAAGCGATCGATCCCGACTCGGCCGACCGGATCACCGTGGTATCGCGAACCTTTTCCGGTGGCTCATACGCGGTCGGCGTTGGCTTCTGCATCGTATGTGACTGGGAAAGCCGTTCCGGTCGAATTAAATACGCCCCGTGTGCGTTTCGCTGTCGGGCACCTCGATAACTCCATCGTCGGCGTCCTCGAGATCTTGGATGCAGCTTCTACTCGGCAGGTTCGCCCGCGGCGGTATGTGAAGGCTCGGGGCCGCCGGGTTGTGGTCGCAAGTGGTCGGTCGTGCGTTTTCCGATGGCTGAGCTGAGAGCGTCGAGTTCTGCCAGGACGTCGATGGCGGCCCAGATGCGATTGCGCTTGCTCTCGGAGAGCACCTCGAGCACCCCGGCATCAGTGAGCCTGTTGAGTGCGCGATAGGTGTTGACGCTGCTGGTGCCGGTGATCCGCCGGGCAGTGTCCGCGTTGAAGATCGGGGTGTCGAGCAGGCGCTCCAACAGTGTCTCGTCGGCGGAGTTGGTGCGTGGTTTGATCGTGTGCCGCCAATGGTCGGGTAGTTCGGCGAGTGCGCGTGCCGAGTCTTGCGCGGCTTCACTCGCATGGATGGTCGCAGTGGCGACGTACTCGACGAAGCCGTCGGCGTCACCGTCCCGGTAGTCGTCGAGCCGGCGGAAGTAACGGCTGGTGTCCGCGAGCATGGCCGACGCCAGCGGAACGGTGATCCTTCGGGTGAGTCCGCGACGACGGAGGATGGCGCTGATCAGGGCGCGTCCAATGCGTCCGTTCCCGTCGCCGAACGGGTGGATGGACTCGAATTGTGCGTGGGCAATCGCCGCCTGACCGAGTATCGGCAGGTCGGTGCGGTTCGCGAACTCGACCAGGTCGTCCATCAGTTCCGGCACGAGGTCGGCGGGTGGCGGTACGTGCGATGCGTTGATGGGCGTGTAGTCGCTGCCGCCGATCCAGTTCTGAACGTCGCGAAAGGCGCCGCTGCCGCGCGCCGCGTAGTAATCGGGCGCCATGAGCACACGGTGGGCATCGAGAAGGCTGCCGACGCTCATGAGTCCGGCTCCGGCAGCGTCGACCATGGCTATCAATGCGGTGACCGCAGCGAGCTGGGACTTCGCTTCATCGCTGGCCTTTCCGTCCGCGAGTGCCCGTCCGAAGGCCCGCCATCCGGCGTCGATGTGCTCGATCTTGGAGGACGCGACGGACTCGCTGCGCAATAGGAAGTCCGCCAGCGGGGCGAGATGGTCGCCGAAGCCGGCCTCCAGTCGGGCGACGGCAATAGTGGCGGACTCGTGTGCACGGGCGACGGCGCCTGCTGGGTCGTAGTGCAGGCCCGCGATGCGCGGCGGGATGCTGACCTCGATGTGCGCGAGGGTGCGATCTGCCTTGGAGCCCTGCCGTTGACGGGGGGTCCATACGCGGCGTTCGCGACTATGTGGCGGCCAGTCCATGAGCGCCTTCCCGGTCAAGAAGCGTTATCAGCTGGGATATTAGTTAGATTGTACATGCATAAACATAACTAATGCGGGACTACTTGATGCTTCCTGGACTCCAGGCGTGCTCATCTCGTCATCCGAATGGATGGCCTGGCCGTCGGTGGCAACGCACGGGACGTTCCTGGCCTGGCCTGGCGAGCGTGAGGTGTATGCCAGGAAGACGAGGCGACCGTCGCGTGTCTCGCGGTAGGTGAACTGGGCGTCCTCAATGGCGTCGACGTGGTCGACGCAAGGCGCATAGCGCACGGGTGGAGTCCGCTCCGGCTCCACATAGGCGAGTTGATCCGACATCTGATTTCCCCCCGAGTCGGGGGCCTAACTGGACGAGTCGGCGTCGTCTTGGACGCAGCTAACGATCTCCTTCACCTGCACGTTGTGATGTTCGGGGGACGTTGTCGCAGGTCAGGGGAATGTAGGTCAGGTCCCGTCGTCGATGAGCGGTTCGATCGCTTCGGCCATTTCCAGGGCGCCGTCGCAGCGGTCCATGGTCGGATCGGGCCGCCTGCCCATGCTCGGGGTGTTGTTGATGATCACGGCTCCGAACGACGTTCGCATGAGAACCGAGCATCCGTTGTCGTGCAGGCTTCCGGGTACGTACCAGGCTTCGCGTCCGTTGACGGTGATCGCTTGTGGGGTGACTTGAAACGGAATGTCGTCCCAGGGGGTGTTTTGCGCGACCAGGGTGACCGAGCGTTGGTCACCGGGAACTCCGCAGCTCACTATCGTTTCTCTGCCGAGGGTGAGCACATCCGGTTCTCTCTCGGTAGGTTCGAGGCCGAATCTCAGGAGTATGGCATCGTCGATGTCGATGCACGGGTCGAATGTGACCTCGGGCAACGCCGGCGTGGTCGAGGTCGCTATGGCAGGTGCGCTTTCGGGGCGTTCCGTGGTGGCCGAACCGGAGATGCTGGGAGTGCCGCAGCCCGCAAGTACAGAGATGGTGAGGGCCGTCGCCAGTGCTACGCGTCGGTTGTTCATCCGGATCCGGTGTCCGGACTGACAGCGGATCCCGCTTCGCCGATCATGGTTGAGTTGGTGGAGTCGGTCTCGATGTAGGCGGCCCCGGCCGCGCGGATTTCTGCAGCGTGGCGGCGCGTCAGGTCGATTTGCTCCTGCAGATGGCCTATGGCGAGGCGCGCCTTGTTCGTGAAGCCTGCGTGGAGTTCGTCGGCCGATGGGAAACCCGCAAACCCGGTCGAGTGCCCGGCACGTTCCAGCCTCCGTGACACTGCCGCCAGATTGTCGGCGTGTCTGTCGAATGCCTGAGCGATCCGCTCGGCGGCACCGGGTTCGATGCGCATCTGTGTGCCGTCCGGCATGCGGCCCTCCCTCGTGCTTCTGTCTCTTGTTGGACGCAGGCCGCGTCGATCGGGTTCCCGGCGAATGAGGTGCTCCAGCCGCTCGGGCGAAGCCGTCATGTTGCGACCAGCAATCCATGGCCAACCTCGACTGACGCCGAGCCGACGGCAGTGTCTTGCTGGTGACACAGTGGTGCAGCGGTATCAAGATCAGCAGCTGGAGCCCCAGCTTCGCAAACAGTTCGAGCGCGTAGCGGCGGACATCTTTGGGACGCGCCCCCGCAGGATCGCAGGGGTCTGCTGCACGATCAGGTGACAGTTTCGGTCACGCGGCCTGACTGGCCGGTGTGGTCATGTTGGCTTCGAATTCGACGGGGGTCAACCGGCCGAGTCCGGCTTGTCGGCGGCGTCGGTGGTAGGTGCGTTCGATCCAGGTGACGATGGCGATGCGCAGTTGCTCACGGGTGTCCCAGCGGCGGCGGTCGAGCACGTTCTTCTGTAGCAGGGAAAAGAAGCTCTCCATGGCGGCGTTGTCGCCGGCCGCACCGACCCGTCCCATAGAGCCGACCATCTCGTAATGGTGCAGCGCGTGCACGAATCGCCTTGAGCGAAACTGAGATCCGCGATCAGAATGTAGGATGCACCCGGCGACATCCCCGGCGCCGTACCACCGCGCTGTGCAGTGCCCTGGTCGCCAGCCTGGACTTCATCCGGGAGTCAATCGAGTAGCCGACGATCCTGTTGGAGAACGCGTCTTTGATGGCGCAGAGGTAGAGCTTGCCCTCACCGGTACGGTGCTCGGTGATATCGCTGAGCCACAACTGATTCGGACCAGAAGCAGTGAAGTCACGCTCGACGAGATCGTCATGGACCGGTGGGCCGTGCTTGCCGTTCTTGCCCCGCTTGCGCTTGCCGAACACGCTCCACAGGCGATTCTGCGAACAGATGCGCCAGGCAGTGCGCTCGGCCATCGGCTCGCCGGCGTCACGGGCCTCCTCGACCAGGTAGCGGTAGCCGAACTCCGGATCGTCGCGGTGGGCGTCGAACAGGGCGTTGGCGCGGTAGGCCTCGACGAGGTCGACATCGGCGACAGGGGCGGCCAGCCAGCGGTAATACGGTTGGCGAGCGAGCTTAAGTGCCCGGCACGTCACCGCGACGGGAATCCCGTCGGCGGCGAGCTCCTTCACGAGCGGGTAGACCCTTTTCCCGGCAGATTGGCCTGCGACAGATACGCCGCAGCCCGGCGCAGCACCTCGTTCTCCTGCTCGAGCAGTTTGATCCGCCGCCGGGCCTCGCGAAGCTCACCAGACTCGCCGGTGGTCTTGCCAGGCTTGGCGCCCTCATCGATGTCGGCCTGACGGAGCCATTTCTGCAGTGTCATCGGGTGCACCCCGAAATCAGTGGCGACCTGCTCGATCGTCACACCGTCGTCACGGTTGCGGGCCACGCGGACGACATCGTCGCGGAACTCACGGGGATAGGGCCTTGCCATGGGAACATCCTTCCAGCCCACCCACCAGGGGCAAGCCAACTCAGATGTCACCTATCCGTGCAGCAGACCCGGGACACGCTGAATCCTGGCAGGTTGCCGGGGAAGCGAGATGATCGTCCACGATGGCAAGGAAGAATTACCCGGACGAGTTCAAGTGGGTGCGCTGGCGCTCCTACCGCGATACCGCCGGTGCGACGATCACCAAATCGCAGGTGAGTTGGGTGTCGGCGTGGTGCACCGCTGCCGATGTGCCGGTCCGAAACCGAAGGGCAGCGTCCACGAGCGAGCCCGCACCGGGACCGGAGACCGCCGAGCAAGAACTATCCAGGCTCCGAACCGAGAACCAGGCATTGCGTGCGGACAAGACGCGGCTGTCGACCGAGCGGGACATCCTGCGGCGGCCAGGTATTTCGCCGGGGAGATGAACTGGTGAGCCGCTCCCCGGTTCGTCGCCGACCACCGGAACCTGCGAGGTGAAGTGGCTCTGCACGGTCATGGGGATCGCGCGTTCGTCGAATACCACAGGCCGCGTGTCCAACGTCCGGGGTCAGTGCCCCCTCTCAGGAATAACGGTAGCGGATATGCCGACTGTGCCCGTGAGTTGTTCGTTCAGGGCAATGGTATAGACGCGGCTTTTCGCGGTTATGCCAGTTCCGTATACGTATTCCCCGGCGCTCCGGATGTCTGCGACGAACTCCATCGCTCCATGCACCGATACGCCATTCCTGGCTGCGATCTTGTACTTTGTTTCCAGAGTCTCTGCCAGGGAAACGGAGAGTTGCTTGGTGATCCGTAGGTCCGTTGGTTTCCTCTCCAGGATGGCGGATGCGGCGGCCGGAGCCCATTCATTGGCTGACGCTTCCAACAGGCTAATGATGAGTTCAAGCCTAACTAAGCGAGATGCACTTTTCTGTCACAGTAATGTGAGAACCTCCAGTGATGATGCCTTCGAGTAGTATCTCTGACTCGTTATAGTGGTCCGGGCTGGGTATAGATCGGTGAATTTGCTCTTGCCGTGTCGTCCTTAGCAACACCCCCTCCATGGTTCCGTCTCGTGTGCCGAACTCAGTGGCGATTCGGAGGTCGGTAGTCCAACTGGTCAGATTGCTGCTGCGGGTGTTGCCACGATTGTGTTCTTCTGCATCTATGTGCCCCAGTGGGTCTCCTGGCCACGCTTCGCCCCGAGTCGCCTCATCATAGACGTTGTGGTTCTCAGGTATACCCCGATACAGTCGGGTACCACCTTGCGTTCCGCAAGGCGCCAGCCCAAAGGATCGGTCCAGACGGTCGGGTTGTCGACGTAGGTGCTTGGATTCGATGCCGGCGCCAAGCCGAGCGGGTCCGGTTCAGGTATCGGCTGGTTTGAACCGTCTCGGGTTTCCTGCCGCTCTGACCTGCTTTGTGCAGCAGTCCCGAATTCGTGGTCGGCTCCTACCACAAGTTATGGCGCATCGAGAAAAGCTTCCGGATGTCCAAGTCGGACCTGGCGGCCCGCTCGATCTACCGCCGCACCCGCGACTCCATCGACGCCCACCTCACGATCGTGTTCGCCGCCCTCGCGGTAACCTGGATCGTCGAAGCCCGCACCGGATGGTCGATCAAGAAATTCGTCACCACCGCCCGCCGCTACCGGGCCGTCACTATCCAAGCCGGAACCCACACCATCAACGCCGCCGACCCCTACCCGCCGACCCCCTACCCGCCGACCTCCACCACGCCCTCCAGACCATCCGCGGTGGACACTAATCTGAGCCAAGTCAGGTTACTCCACAGACGTGTTCCAAGCGGCAGAAGCTCTTGCTGTCTGTTGAAGTCGGCCACCGCCGACTTGTGGTGGTCAACGGAGATTCGTAACCAGTAGGATCGGAGATTCAGCTGCTATTATCACCACGGTGATCCGTTCCTATGACGCACCCGATGATGCGAGTGAGCGCAATGTCGAACCATATTGAGACAACCTGACTGTTTTTCCCGGGGAGGTAGGTCATAGCGACCTCGGTTTCCGATAATTGGCCAAGGCCCCTAACCAACTCGTAAACACCACTGACATTAGGTGCCCACTCGAGTCGGCGCCGATAAATCCGGGTCAATATCTGTGCGTCAGTCACGGTGATTTCAAGGGTGTCATTCGGAGGGAGCGACCGGAGCGTCGCTGACGCGATATCTTGAGCTTCTGAATCTATCGACTGGCTGGACTCTATTAGCTTCAGTGCATTCTTGATGCGTATGTTTGAATGAGAGTTCACCACCGTATACCTCCGCTCCATGGGCTGCGTCGAGAATGGGAACTTCGCTTTCGCCGAAGATGCCTGGCGAGGGGATGTGCTGGTATCCGGTGCGATCTGCATTCGGGATTCTCAGCACGATACCGGGACCGTTTCCTTCGCTTGTCACGTCGAGCGCCACCGACCTATCTGTTGTCCATGATGTGAATTCGCTTCGATTGTTGCCGCCGTTGTGGAGTCTTGGATCGGAATGGCGGCCCACGGTCGGGCAACGCCGTTGGAGTCCTCGTTGTAGGCGGGGTGTGCGCAGTCTATGCCCCGGCAGATCGAGTCGGAGACAATCCACGCCGTGCTTCACACTAAGCGAGCCGACTGATCTCGGCCCTCGCATCCACATAGGTACGAAAGCGGACCACATCATGTGATGATGCCTGGTTCCGAGCAGGCTATACGATGCGGGCTATTTCGGCCCGCTGAATATTCCTGTATTTACTCCATGAACATAGCCGAAAGCAGCAGCTCCCGAAAGTGCTGCTCATCCAGAGATTCCACGGAGTAGCGAGGCCCGTGGTCATAGACTGCCGAGGCCAGCCCTTCCAGCAGGCCGACAACGGTGGAATCGCCAGTTATGTACTCTCGTGCGGCCCAATCATCGAATACGCCCCCGATATCATTCCTCATGCCCTCCGGAAGATCTTCTTTCGCCGAGGGAGGACTGGCTGAACCGGAATATGCCAACACTTGTATCGACTGTCGCAGAAGGGATGGAATCTCTTGCCATTTGATTGATCCCGATTCTCTGAGTATCGTCGCTCCTTCGCGTGCAAACTGAACTATCAAGGCTCGAACCAGTTCGCTGTCTCGATCTGCGAACTGTTCTGATTTCGACACTTGGCTGGTGATCTCATCGATTTCTGATGCAATCTTACTGTAGTCCACGTTTACTCGCGATCATTCAAATCGGGGGTTGGTCCAGCTGCCGTCAGCTTGGCCCGTCGGCATTCGGATTCTAACGGATTCGCCAAAGGTATCAGTTGTGAAGCGTCTTCTGAGCCAATCTTCCTCGAAGCTCTCCAGGGGTACGAGTCGGTATGGAATATCAACTCCGGCCATCTGGAATACAGCCAGTCGACGGTTATCCACGGAGTGCAGCTCGCCGTCCCTAACCACAACTCGAATCGGTTCGAAGACTCCGGAGTCCAGGCTTCCAGATCGCAGTTGCTCCACAGTGTCATCTAAGGCGCCGCCAGTCGAAAACTCGTACTTGATGGAATTCTGGCTGAACCTGATCTCGGTAGGGTCCATCCGCCCAGTCGTAGCGAGGTTGTCCCATCGGCATGGTGCTAGTCCAAGCGGGTCGGACCAAGTGGTTGGGTTGTCGACGTAGGTGTTCGGGTTGGGTGCCGGCGCGAGGCCGAGGGGGTCGGGGATGAGGTAGCGGCCGGTGGCCGGATCGTATGTGCGAAGCAGGTTGTAGTGCAGCCCGGTTTCGTCGTCGCGGTACTGGCCGGGGAAGCGTAGGGGAGTGCTGTCGCCGGTCCAAGTGGTGGTGCCCCAGAGGGTTGTGGCTGCGGTTCCGACGAGCTCCCCACCGTCGGACTCGACGAGGCCGATCGGCGTGCCGATCAGGTCGGCGATGATGGCGTGGAACTGGTGGTCCACTTCCTGCTGATCGAGATCGCGATGGGTGGTGCGGATTTGGGTCAGGGGAGTGTGTGAGCCGGGATGGTAGGTCCAGTGCAGAGAGTGCGCGGGCCCGTGCTCCTCGACGACATGCGTGCCGTCCCAGACGAAGCGGGTCGGCTCGGAGACTTCGTGCCCGCGCTGCTTCTCGACACGCCTGCCCAGGGCATCGTAGGTGTAGCGCCATCGTGCTCCGTCTGGGGTGGTGACGTCGATGAGCTGGTCGAAGTCGTCGTAGGCAAAGGTCGCGGTGGCGGCCGGTCGCGAGATCCGGGTGGTGGTTGCCGAGACGAGGCGCCCGGCGGTGTCGTACCGGTAGCGGGTGCGGCCTCGGCGGCGCAGGAGTGTTCCGTGGATCTCCCGGTCGTGGGTGTCCGGCCCGGAACCGGCAGATCCGCCGGTGGCGGTGATGTTGCCCAGCCCGTCGTAGGCGAACCGTTCGACAATCCCGTCGGCTCCATCCACAGTGAGAACCCGGCCGACGGCGTCCAGGTCGAAGCTGCGTCGGTCGACCCCGGCGCCGGTCGTCGTCACCTGTTCGGTGGGAATGCCATCCGCCCGATATCCGTACTGGTCGACCCGCAGCACGGAAGCCTCCGTGGAAGGCCCGCCGAGGTCGAGCAGCGGCGTCGGGTGCGCTTGGGTGATCTGCTCGACCAGCCTCCCGGAGACATCGAAGGTCCGATCGACCGCAACGTCACCCACGCGGAACCCGGTGCTGCGGCCGGCGTTGTCGTGCTGCAGATCTACCACACGATCGTCGACCCGCATGGCCACCGGTCGACCGACCGAATCCCACTCCCAAGCGGTCACTCCGCCGCTGCTCGAGCGGGTTTCGACGCGCCGGCCGTGCACGTCGTACCGGTGGTCGATCGTGCCGGTGGGGGAGACCTCCCGCAGCAGGCGTCCGGCGTCGGACCGTTCCGAATCGATCCGCCACGCCCGACCGTCAACCCCCACCGCCTCGGCGACCACCACGCGACCGGCGAGGTCGTATTCAAACCGCCGCACCGCGCCACCGCTGGTGCTGGTCGATTCCAGTTGGCCCAACACATCGAAGGTGTTGGTCCGGACCGCCCCGGCGGGGGTTTCCACCGCGGCCGCCCGCCCGACGATGTCGCGGCGGTAGCGGGTGCAGGCACCGTTGTAGTCGGTTTGCTCGATCAGGCGCCCGGCCGGATCGTAGGTATAGGTCCATGTGTCACCGAGCGGGTTGGTGACTCCGGTCAGCCGTAGCTCCGTGTCGCGGGTGTATCGGGTGACGGTGCCGTCCGGCAGGGTCCGGGAGCGAAGAGCATCGAACGGGCCGTACTCGTATCGGGTGACGAATCCGGCGCGGTTGGTGTGTGACAGCAGGTTTGCTTCGCCGTCGTAGGTGCGGTGTTCGGTGGTCCCGTCGGGGAAGGTGACCACGGTGGGTTGACCGTCGACAGTCCAGGTGAACGCGGTCACGGCGCCGAGCGGGTCGGTGATGCGTATCGGCCGGCCGAACGCGTCCCGGTCGATCATGGTGACGGCCCCATGCGGGTCAATCACGCGCACGGGCAGTCCGGCCCCGTCGACCTGCACCCGCGTCACCCCGCCGCCCGCGGCTATCGCGGTCACCGCCCCGTGCGGGGAGTGCGTGTACTCGGTGCGCACCCCGTCCGGGTCGGTGGTGGCGACCGGGTTCCCGCGCTCGTCCCAGGTTTGGTGCCGGCGCGCCCCACCGGGTTGCTCGACGATCGACGGTTGTCCCGGCGCGGTGTAGGAGACGCGGATCAGCTCTCCGTCGGGTCGCCGGATCGTCGCCACATCACCAGATGGTGTGTACCGGTATTCGGTGACGGCACCGTCGGGGTTGGTGACGCGCACCGGCTTGCGGTCGATATTGAAATCGGTGAACGTGAGCGCACCGACCTCGTCGATCACGGTCCTCGGGCGGTGGTCGACGTCGAAACCCTCGGCCCTCCGAGCCCCCAGCGAGTTGGTGATCACCGTGACCGAGCCGGTGCCATCGGGTCGCTCGGCGTAGGCCAGGTCGGCGTTGCGGATGCCGGCGATGCCGCGTTGGGCGATCACTCGACCATCCGGGTCGTAGGTGTTGGTCAGCCAGGTCCCGTTGTCGTCTACCCACCGGGTCATCCGACCGTCATCGTCGTACTCGAAGTGGGTGACCCCGCCGAGGCCGTTGGTGACGGTGGTCAGCACACCTGCGGTGTAGTCGAATTCGCGAACGGTGGTGACGGTGTCCGCACCGACCACCGCGTACGACACGATCCGGCCGGCAAGGGTGTCGACCAGCACCCGGTAGCCGCCGGAATGATCGACGGCCACGGGTGTTCCGGTGTCGTCCCAGCGGAACCGGATGCGGTTGCCGTGCCGGTCGGTGATCGCCGAGATCGCCAGATTCCCCAGTGCCGCATCCACACCGGACAGGGATAGTTCGGGTGCGAAGTGCCAGCTGATTCCGGTGGTCGGCTGGTCGAGGCGGTAGCCGCCGCGTTCGGTGCGCATCAGGGTGCGGCGCTGCCCGGACAGACACGGGGTCGGGATATCGACCTCGGGATGGTCGAAGCGCAGCAGCATGCCGTCCTCGGCGAACACCACCACACCATCGCCGTCGACCACCAGCCGAATGTCGAACGTCGACCACCAGGTGGCACCGAACCACCGGCCGAACCGGAAATTGGAGCGGTGGCGCCGCCCCAACACCAGTGGCAGCACCCCCGGCAATGTCAGATCGTGTGCCGGTAGCAGGAACTCACCGGTTGCCGTGGCGACGGGGTCGGCGGATTCCGCCGTCTGATGGGCAGTTTGGTCGGCACGCGGGCCCTGGTCCTCGGCCACAGTCCGCGCTCCGTCGTCCGCGGCCGCGCGGCTTTCGGTCGTTGCCGGATCTGGGGAGTGTGGTGGCGCCGGGGTTCCGGAATCTGCCACCGGCGACGTGTCGGCAGGGGCATCGAGGCGATCGGATGGTGGCCGGGCGTCCACACTGTCCATTACCCGGTCTACGGTGCGCGCGGTATCC
>NZ_BCRN01000031.1 GCF_001552615.1 Millisia brevis NBRC 105863 | reverse complement strand
GTCGGCGGCAGGCGGGCGGCGGGCGGCCGGTGGCCGGCGGTGGGTGGCGGTGAGCGGTGGCGATGGGCCGGGGTAGGGGTTCGTTTCGGTACAAGACAGGGGCGGCCGGGGGTGCCACCGTGGAGGGATGACCCGATCCGACCGGCCGAGCGACTGGTACCGAACGGTGGGGGAACTGCCGGGGCTGCGGGATCTCGCGGCGGCCCTGCACCGGCGCTGCCTGGAGAACCCGTTGATCGCGCATCCGTTCACCCGCCCGGAGAATCGCCCCGACCACAACGAACGTATGGCCGCCTACCTCGCGGAGGTCTTCGGCGGCCCGCCCCTCTACACCGGGGCGGGTGGCTCGCAGAGCACGCTGATGCGCATCCACCTCGGCGAGGGCTGCCCCGCGCAGCCGTACCGGGACGCCTTCGTCGACGCCTTCGACGCCGCCGCGGCCGATATCGGGCTGCCGCCGGAGGTGCGCGCCGACCTGCACACCTATATGGCCGCGGCCGCCGTCGACCTGCTGCCCGAACACGATGATCCGGACCGGGTACCCGCCGACCTGAGGATGCCCCGGTGGGCGCCCGATCGCGGGTGATCGTCGGTATCCGGGTCTACCGTGGACGGCATGTGTCGCAACATCACCATTCTTCGGGGACTCGAACCGGCCGCCACCCCCGACGAGGTCGAGGCGGCCGCCCGACAGTACGTCCGCAAGATCAGCGGGATCACCAAGGTCTCCGCCGCCAACGAGGAGGCCTTCGAGACCGCGGTCGCGAAGATCACCGCGGCCACCAACGAGCTGCTCGGTGAGCTCCCTCCCCGCCGGCAGCCGCCGACCACCGTGCCGCCGCTGCGCCGCCCCGAGGTGCAGGCCCGCATCGCCGCGCGCGCCGCGGCCGCCGAGGGCTGACGCCTCCAGCGGATCAGGGGAGCGGGTCGTGCATGATCCGCTCGCGCGGGGTGCCGCCGTGCACCAGCGAGTAGATCGTCGTGCGGATCATCGACGGTGAACCGCTGATCAGGATGTTCCGGTCGGCCCAGGTGCCGAAGCTCGACACGACCCGCCCGATCTGGCCGTAGAGCACCGAATGCATGCCGACCGGTACGGGCGGCGTCGGGGGACCGGTATGCCACCACGGGTCGTGCTCGTTCTCCAGGACCGGCACGATCGTCAGCCACGGGTTGGTCATCGCCAACTGGTGCAGCGTCTCGAGGTCGTAGAGATCGCAGGGATACTCGCCGCCCGCGAATAGATGCACGCGCGGATTGCGCCCGTAGCGGGACATGTCGATCAGCAGGCTGCGCAACGGGGCCAGGCCGGTCCCGCTGGAGACCATCAGCACGTCCTCGCCGCTCTCCCGGTCCACCTGCAGCGCGCCGAGCGGGGGCCCGATCAGCCAGCGGTCGCCGATCGCGGTCGTCGAGATGATCGCGGGGGAGACCCACCCACCGGAAACCCGGCGGATGTGGAATTCGAGTTCACCCCGGTCGTTGCACGGGATCGCCGGGGACAGATATCGCCACAGCCGCGGCCGCTGCGGGATCTGCACGCTGACGTACTGGCCCGGCTCGTAGAAGATCTGGTTGTCCGCCTGCAGTCGCACGATCGCCAGGTCGCCGAGCACCCGGATGTGGTCGACGACGGTGGCGGTCCAGTAGGGCGGCAACTCCTCGCTGTCGGCGCCGCCGGCCATCACCGTGACCAGTCCGGCGATCATCCGTCGCCACGCCGCCTCCGCCTCCGGCGTCCACGACCGCTCGGTCATCGAATCGCGCACCGCGGCGAGAAGCGCGGCCCCGGCTGCCGCGAAGTGGGCGCCGCGGATCCCGTAACGCAGATGGTCGCGCCCGAGCTGATGGAGGAACCGGATCACCGGGTCCGGCTCCTCGAGACGGTCGACGACGAAGTCGAGCGCGCGCATCAGATCCATCCGCTGGTCGCTCATCCCGGCCGGGAACAGCGTCCGCAACTGTGGATAGGCCGTGAACAGTTGGGCGTAGAAGACCGCCGCGAATCGGTCGGAGCCGTCCTCGCGCGCCTTGATCTCCTGCCATCCCGAATGGACGCAGGCGATCGCGCGCGGATCGAGGACCAGCGGCATTTCGAGCTTCAGTGGCATGTCCACAGACGGCGTCCTTTGATCGCGTCCCATCGTCGAGATGTCCGAGAACGTCACACCGAACGACCCGGTAGGGCGGGAAACCCGCCGACCGAACCCAGCCTAGCGCGCGTGTGGTTTTACCTCCGATTCGGTGAGCTCGCGTTGCGTCAACACATGTATTCGGGAGCATTCGCCCGGGCCCACACGCGGATTCCGCACATTCGCCGCCGGGGGTGAACCACCTGATCGAATATCGGGAGGGAGTCGACGAGCGGCTCCGACGGCGGCAGGGGTCGGCATGGTTTCGCGACTGGTCACATCGGGTGACAACCGATTTCGGGGCGGGCTGATCATCGGGCTGCTGGGCGGTATCGTCGCCTGGCTGCTGACCGACCGATGGCAGGTCGGCCTGCTGTCGGTGGTCATTCTCGCCGCCCTGGTCAACGTGCTGTGGGCGTTGCTGACCCTGTGGCCGATGGACGCCGCCAATACCGGGAAGCACGCCGGCAACGCCGATGTCGGTGACGAGGTGAGCGATCTGACTCTGGTGCTGATCCTGATCGGCAGTCTCACCGCGATCGGCGTGCTGCTGCTGTCGGCCCAGGAGCAGCAGAAGGAGGCCTACGCCGCGCTGGCCCTGCTGGCGATCCTGTCGACGTGGGCGATGCTGCACACGATGTACACCGCGCGATATGCGCGCGTCTACTACCAGGGCACGCCGGGTGGGATCGACTTCAACGACGAGCAGCTACCCCGGTACGTCGACTTCTACTACTTCTCGTTCAACCTCGGGATGACCTACCAGGTATCGGATACCGCCGTCACCGAGTCGGATGTGCGCAAGCACGTCCTCAAGCACTGCCTGCTGAGCTATATCTACGGCACCGTGGTCATCGCCTGCACGATCAACCTGGTGATC
Source organism: Millisia brevis NBRC 105863 (assembly GCF_001552615.1). Classification (GTDB taxonomy): domain Bacteria; phylum Actinomycetota; class Actinomycetes; order Mycobacteriales; family Mycobacteriaceae; genus Millisia; species Millisia brevis. The sequence goes on along the minus strand of NZ_BCRN01000031.1, from coordinate 21,254 downwards.
AATCTGGTCGGGTAGGTATGCCGGGTTCGGCGCGCCCCGGCGGGGGCGATACGGCAAGGTTGGTCCTGCCGACGGCGACCGACGACCCCTGGAGGAATCAGCCGTGACGACCGAGGAGGCCGTGCCCGCCGACCGCCCGACCACGCTGTACATGACGGTGCTGATGACTCCCGATATGGCCAACTTCTCGGGCAATGTGCACGGTGGCAGCCTGCTCAAGCTGCTCGACCAGGTCGCCTACGCCTGCGCGAGCCGGTACGCCGGGACCTACGCGGTCACCCTCTCGGTCGACCGGGTGCTCTTCCGCGACGCGATCCACGTTGGCGAACTGGTCACCTTCTCCGCCTCGGTCAACTACACCGGCCGCACCTCGATGGAGATCGGGATTCGGGTGGACACCGAGACGATCCGCGAGCGGACCAAGCGGCACACCAACAGCTCCTACTTCACGATGGTCGCCGTCGACGAGTCCGGCCGCCCCGTCCCCGTTCCTCCGCGCCCGATCGACAACGATGTCGACGCCCGCCGCTTCGCCGACGCCCAGAAGCGCCGGGACGCCCTGCGCGCGGCCACCGAGGAGCGCCACGGCGTTCCGCCGGAATCGGAGACTCTTCCGGTAGCGCGACGTCATTGTCGACCAGAGCCGCTCGGCGAGTGTTGACGGGACGGCTTCCGGCCTTGCGCACCCACCCAACGTGCTGAAGACGCCCGTCGCTGCCAGCGGGTCTTCAGATTTCTATGACCTCGACTCGTCAGAGATGAGCTTGCGGACTTGACCGCGTCGCCCCCAGGCCCACGCGTGGATGCCGGGAATCCACGTCAGCGTAGCGGATGAGTCGGTCGGGTGCTTCGATACTCAAAGCCTGGTTGGAGGCCGCAGGTTGCGGATGATCGGCAGACGGTCGGCGATCGTCCCGCGGCCTGTCGGCGGACGACATGAAGAATCTCATCGTGCATGGACGCCGAGCCCATGCGTTGGAAGTGGATTTCGAAAGAACTCTCGGCGCAGCCGGATTGCATACCGGGGACGTGCTGGGTTGATTCCGGCTCGGGGCGCGATGAAGACCTCTCGCACCACTCGCCGGTGGGTCGATTCAATCCGCTAGTGGCGAACCAGGCGTACAACGATGTGCGATGGTCGACGCTGGACCGTACCGCAGGAGTAGCGGGAAGCTGGGCTGCTTCTGGGATCTCGGCCGACGGGTGCTTGCTCGGTCGTATACGGCTCGGCTATCTGTGGCAAAGTGGCTGATTGGGACTACTCGGCTGACTGCGACCGTGCGGCAACCGCGGTCGGAACGATGTAGGTGAGGCGGCCGCGGGTCAGGACATCGAATTGTTCATCGACGACCGCTGCGGGCTCAGTGGCCGGATCGGCCACGCGCACACCGGCTATCCGTCCATCGTCTGCGGCCCAGGCGATGGTTGTATCCCGACGCCCTTTGTCCCAGCGATCCTGCGCGTACCAGACATCGTCTCCGTCGATCCGCAGTCGAGCGACTCGTCCGTCCGGCCACCAGGCCCAGAGGATCGAGGTGGCCGGCGCGTCCGCAGGCGGATCGGCGCGGTGAAGCCCGTCGAGATCCTGCCAGAGGCAGGTAGCGCCGCTGAGCTGCGTCCGAGCGTCGGCCCAAGTTGTGATCATATGGTTCCTCCGGCCCCGACATGCCTCGCCAGTGTCGCTTGCGCGTCGGAAAGCTCCGGCAAAGTGGATGTTTCGATAAACACTCGGCCGTAGCCGCGAGTTGTGCTCCCACCGATGCCGACGAGGCCGTCGTTGAAGTCCTCGATCGCCAGTCGCAGGAGGGCGGAAAGCAGCGCGTCGTCTCCGTCGAGGCCGAGATCGATCAGCCGGATGGCGAAGGTGCCGTACTCGACAACCTCCCGCGTATGCAGCAGGCCGAACTGTTCTCGGGTGGCCCTCATGGAGTCGTCATTGTCACGCAGCCGCGTCTGCTGGGCAACGCCACCGGTGAAGCGGTCTATCGGTGCGTGTGTCCGGGTGGTGGTGGCGCCGGTGATGGGCGCGTCCTCGAACCGAATTCTGCCGCGCGCCTGCCTGGTTGGGTCGCCGTTGGTGTTCTTGCGACCGGAGAAGCCGAAGACCCGACAGGTGAAGCAGTCTCCGCAGCTCTGGTCTATACATGGCATCGGTGTGCTCTTGACGCTGCGCAGGATGTACTCGATTCGGGAGCGCATGACGCCCTTCAACGATGATCCCGGCACTATCGGTACTCCGGCGCTCTGCATAACGGCGGCGACCTGATGCTGGTCATCGTCCAGGTTCGGCGGGGCGCCTTCGGATGTGGATCCGTTCGGTGCCCCGCCGGGTGCCGTGTAGGTCTCACCCGACCCGACATGTGTGGCCTGGGTTATCGTGCAGGCGAGTTCGTGCCGAGGTGTCAGCGGGGGCGGTGGGTTTCCCGGGACCGCGTATCGGGTGACGACGGCAGCTGCCAGATCGGGCCCGTGGTGGGTAAGGAAGGTCAGGAGATTCTTGCTGTCGGAGAGGTCGAGTGTACCCGCGAACATATCGCTGACGTAGGTCCGGCCGCGCCCGATGGTGACCCCGCGGCCCAGAAGCGGTGCCCAGCAGGCGATGTCCTCGAGAAGCTCGGGCCACTCGTCGGCTGCGGGCGTCGTGCCGGGGGCCACCTCGTACGACAGGTAGATATCCCAGGAGCTTCCTGCTGATGCCACCTCCATGGTGCGGAGAGTCTGGTTTGCCGCCGCGCCACGTATACGGTCGTGGGCGGTCCCCGTCCGCGTCTCGGTATCGCCGTTGTCCGCAGCGGGAACCATGCGGGTGTCCAGGACGCCGACGCGACTTACCGCAGCCCGGTCTTTTGCGTCGTCGCCGATTTTCCCGAAGAGGCGCACCGCGGCGTCGGGTCCGCGTCGGGCACGTACATGCGCCCGAAGGGAGCCGGCGACGGTCGTCGGCGGAAGGTGAAGTGCCCCGCCCCGCCGCTGGAGCGGAACGTGTACACCTTTGTCATCGGCCACCGGGCCCGGGGCGCCGATCCCGCCGGGTTCGAGTGTCGTGAGACGCACGATGATTCGTCCCCAGTGGTCGGTCATGCGGTCCACCCGGCCGGGTCGGCTTCCGGGCCGCCCACGGCGCCGAAACCCTCATGGCGGCGCAGTCCCAGTCCGGCCGACAAGCCGGCGAGACGACTCGGATCGAACGGCTCGGCCGTTTTGATCAGGTAGGTCGAACCGACGTCGACCGCCGCGTCGGTGTGCTTGGGTAGACCGCTGGCGGCATGCCAGCCGCCCACCTCGGTCCACCGCGTCCATCTCCTAACGACGGTTGCGTCGACACCGAGGAGCCGTTTGAGCTCCCATGGTTGTGGTTCCACTGCCGGCGCCCCGTCGTCATCGACCAGGATCGCGGGTGAGATGAGTCTGATCACAAAGGTATTCGAATCGATGGCCGCCACCGGCCGGTAGTCGGACGACGTCAAGGAGACCGTGGCGAGCCCGCGGGTGGTCCGCCGGCCGCCGATCCTGATCGATCCCAGCTCGCGGAGCTTCTCGAGAGCATCATCGGGACCCTCGATGCGACCGCGGAACGTGGTCGGTACGAGATCCTCGCGAACAAAAAGACGTCCATCCGCCGCCACACCGTCGGACCCGATGGCGACATGAGACCTGTTGATCGTTCGCGGTCTGCTCGCGGCCGCCGCGCCGTGTCGACGGAGAGGATCGGAATCCGACTTTGCGTACTCCATCGGGCACCTGTGCTGTCGAACCCAGGTGGGCTCGGGACTGGCGGCGTCCCAGTAGGTGGACCGGCACTTGTCGGTGGGCGGGTACTTGTGGATGCGCAGGGACAGGGGAGTGGGAGGTCTACCGGAAAAGAGCGGGCCGTAGGTGACGCCGCCCTCGAAAAGCGTGAGGAACTCCGGTCGAGCGGCGCCGGTCGCTTCCCCGTTGCGGGCCAACCACACCGCCGCGAACGCGCCGCGCACCACGCTGCCCGGGATGTGTTCGAAGGTGGCCTGTCGGAAATTGGAGCGCGGACCGGTGCCGAGGTGGGCGCGCTGCACGAGATCAAGTTCGAGCGTGGCCATCTGCCGCTCCTGTCAGGTCGCGAAGGATCCGAACGTCGTCCGCGGTCACCGGGAAGGCCGGGGTGATGCCCACCCATCCGAGCCCTCGCCGCCGCCAACCGCCCAGCCCGTGGACTGCGGCGCCGGCGCACCGCAGGATCACCGTATGTGTCTCGACGTCGGCCGGCTCCAGGTACCGATGCCTGCTGACGGTGAACTCGGCCCGAGTCGGGTGAAGATATTCGCCGAGGACCAGGTGGTCCTCGCGAACAGCGTGAGTGACCTCGTCGATTTCAATGCGATGCCCCGCGCCGAGCTCGCCCCAGTTGCCGCCGGGCGCGGCTGCGGCCGTCCACGCCCACGGGGATGGTGTTCCGGGACTACCGAATACCGCCCCGAATACTTCGGCGGGGAGATCGAGCACGTGCTGCGCGGCATATCTCATCAGACCCTTGAGATGGTCTGCGCCGAGCGGTTCCTCGCGGTCGACGGTGATGTCGACGCCGTCCCGGCCGGATGTGGTGCCGACCCGAAACGGGGTGTGGAAGGTGATGGTGAAGCCAATCTCGTCAATCATGTTGTGGGCCACCAGCGTGCGATATCGAGTTGATTGCGGACGGACAGTCCCTGGTCTTCGAGCTGCTGGAACAGCGCCCGGGTATCGGCCGCCCGCATGCGGTCTTCGGCCTCTTCGAACTTGTTTCGACGCAGCAGATCGAGCAGCAGAGCTCGATGCGATGTCGCGGTACCCACCACCAGTTCGGTCAGCCCGGGCTGCCACCGTGTGAGATCTTCGGATCGGGGGCAGATCCGTTCGGCCGGCGGGTCGAAGCCATCGGCCACCAGATCGAGAAACGACACCGAGGACGTCTGCCCCAGGCCGGAGGTCTTAGCGCGCCGGAGCTCACGTGCCGCAGCGTCGACGACATCGACGAAAGGTGTTGTGTGGTGGAAGAAGATCACGCCGGCCGAGATGGTGGGGGCGGGGAGCGGTTTGTCGAACTGGCGCTTGACCGAGTCGGGAAACCCGCCCAGGAGGGCGGCCACGAATCGCCATGCCTGCGCGGCGGGAACACTGATGTGGACGTCATCACCACCGATCAGATGCGGCAGCACCGGGACCTTGCCCTTGCTGTTGGTGCCGGCGGCGGTCAGGACCTCGCTCGCCGCCGCCGCCAATGCCTTCCGGGTGCCGTGGGTGATCCCCACGGCGATATCCGACTTCGGGACCCCCTTGCGCTGAGCTTGTGTGACGAAGTCGCCGATGCGATTGCCGTCCGCGTAGACCAGGGCGATGTGGTCGCCGTTGCCGAGCTCCTCGAAGTCATCCGGGAAGCCCGGGCAGGGGGCTTCGTTATGGGCCGCAAGATCTTTCCGTAATACGCCCTCGGCCCGCGGGCGCCAGGAGTCTGCGTCTCCCTTGGTCCCGTCGATATACCGCCGCCTGCAGTCGATGCACCCCTCGCGGGTGTTGTCGACCGTGGGATTGTCACTGGTAGCGGCGATCAGCCCCACCGCCGGCCAGGACATGCATCGATCACACGGCTTGGCGAGCACCACGTGCCGAATCGGCGCCGGCGAGTCGACGATCAGCTCACCGCGGTCACGGCGGTCCACCATCTCGCGGTATGCCTCGATATAGCTGGCTCCGGTGCCGTGAACGGCGGTGATACCGGCGGCCGGAAGCTCCGCCCGAAGTACCGAGGCAACCTCGGCCGCGACGGCATCCGGTTCGGCATCCGGCCGCAGTTCCAGGGAGACAACTCCGTCGACGTCGCCGGCTTCCTTGTTCCAGTGGGCACCGTCCGGCAGCCGCTCGGTCCAGAATTGCTCGCTGGTGGCCTCGGACAACCGAACGGACGCACCGCGGAACCCCCGCAGATCGGAGCCACTGCGGGTCAGATAGCTCTGCACCCGAACGACGCCGACATCGAGGAACTGACGATCCGCAACTGTCGTCGCCTCCTGCGTGGGTTCGCCGGTGGTTCGCGTGCGGTCACGGGCCGCTGCCTCGCGGTAACGCTGCTGGCGTTCCTGGCGGGACTGGGAGGGTTGCGCGGCTCCGGATCGGCTCCGGCCGCTCTTGCTCTTCTTGTTCGACACCCCTGCTTGTCCTTCGCTACCTATGGCTACTTCTTCGTCTCCGAAGGAGGTGGATTGGGGATCGTCTGGTCGGTGGCGGTGGCCTCGGGTGGCCCGGTGATGCGGTACGCCTGGCGGCGAGTCCCGTCGTCGGTGGAACGTCCGGACGATTGATTCCAGAAGGCGAACCCGTCGTCGTAGTCCTTGGTGCCTTTGGTGCCCGTCCCCGGCGGGTACCAAACGTCTTCGTTCTCCACCGCAGTGATGTCCAGGACCGCCTTCAGCTGCGGCCATACGGAATCACGCAGTGATACGTCGGTCGATTCCGTGAAGGCGTCGATCGCGGCAGCGATGGGTATCTCGGCTGCGGCTGGTGCACCCAGATAGCGGGATTCGGCAGTGTCGATCCGAGCGATCGACACCGTGGTCTCTATCGCGCCGAACCCGAAAGGTTTTCCACCGCCGAGCGAGGTGACGATCTTCTGGTTACGCTGCTTCGGGTGGTCTCCTCGAAAGAGGAGTTCGGGTTGTGCGGCCGCGATGAGTCCTCCCAGTTCCGCGAGACTGATGTTGTCGAAGCTGATCGTCGCGTCGAGCGTCGTCCAGGTCTCCAGAAGGGTGACCGTCGCTGCCCCTACCGCTTCGCTGTGGTGGTCGCGGGCCTGCCCGCGCGGGGTGATGCCTTCGTGCGGTTTCTTTGTGCGCCGGTAGAACTTGCGGCCGCGGATCGGTCGCGGATTGTTTCGGGGATCGGCTCGTGATCCCCAGTACGACAGTGGCTTTTCGCCGCTGCGTCCATATGCTTCCGTATCGGGCAGCGCCGAGTGGTCGAGGTAGAACTGGCCCGCGCTGGGGCGGGGATTCAGCAACGGCGCCAATTTCCACTCGCGTGTCTTGGGCTCGTCCACGACGCGTACGTCGGAAAACGAAATGTGCCCCCGATAGGAGTTCTGTCGGGCGGCGGCATCATCTTCGCGGACGGTCACGTCGGCACTGCCGAACAGCCTGCACGCGGGGCACAATGCGGCGGGATCGGTGCACGGCTGCAGGTCTTTCGGAAGCCGCTCCCGAATGGTCGTCGATCCGATGGTGCGCCACAGATAGGACGGCTTGATCTCGGTGACGACCTGCCGGCCGCCGACCCCGGTCCCGAGTCTGACCCAGACCGGTTGGCCCTTGCCCATCGCCTTCCGCACCCGATACCGGTAGCCGATGTGGTGCCCGCAGTTCTCGTCGGGGTGGGAGCAGTTCTTGTCGGCGGGCGGCCAGAACACCGGAGCGAACTCGTCGGTGGACAGTCGGGCCTTGCGCAGATCGTCGGCGCCGGCCGCATGGGTGAGGTATTCGGCCCAGGCCTGCTCGGTGACCACAGCGTCGCTGGTGAAGTTTCTTCCGGCCGCGAAGTACACCGGCTTGTCCGGATTGCGCGCCGCGGTATCGGTCAGCAGGATCTGCCAGGCGTCGGAATCATCCGGGGCCGCCGGCTGGATCGAACCTGCTGTCAAGGTTCGGCGGGCGGGGGTACCGCCGAACGTCCCGTTGAGGACTGTGAATCGGGAACCGGAATGGACGGGCCCCCCGAAGGCCTTTTCCAGGCACGCGTACGGGAACCAGGCGACGGAGGGGTTGTTCGCGTCGGCGGAACTCTCGGCGATATCGACCAGTGTCGGTCGCCCCGATTCGGCGTCCACTCCGGAGACCCGTGCGAACCGAAGGCCATTCGTCACCTTGGTGCTGGCGTGCTCGCGGTGTACCGGAACGTAGTCCAGATCGATCACGCGCATGCAGCTTCCGGTGAGCGTCTCGTGGACGGCACGAACCGCGCCGTGCAGCGCCGACCCGGGTGTGAATATCATCCCCGCATGATCGACCGGAGGTTGCGATCCGCTGCCCTGAACAGCGCCCAATAGAAGTGGGGAGCGGGCTTTGATGTGAAGTCCGAGGGTTCCGGAGAATCGATCGTCTCCGAGTTGTTCGTGGCCAGCCGGGGCCGCGGGATTCACCTGAATCGCTGTGGCCACAAAGGTATACGGGTTGACAAATGCTTTCATTGAACCCCGCTCTGCCACTGCCGTTGGGTGAGCAAGAAAATAGCACGTGGACAGGCTCTCTTGGGGTCTCGGACGCGATAACAAACCGCACGAATGACGTCTATTTCGGCGGTTCTCTGGGCTGTGGCCACAGGCCGCGGGACACCCGAGCAGGTTGCGGGCCGACAAGATTGTTGAAGTTGAGCGGAATAGACTCAAGTATCATGAGTGTTGGATCTGGTGACCGTCGACGTCTCGGCGGCGCGGCCGGGTGGCCGTAGCCGTCGGCGCAGGCGTATGACCAACAGAGATACGAACGAGCATGAGGAGATGAGGTGGAGTCCTTCACCCCCACCACCAAGACGCAGCAGGCACTGAGCGCTGCGCTGCAATTGGCGACGACCAATCGGAATCCGGAGATCAAGCCGGCGCACCTGTTGTCGGCATTGCTGGAGCAGACCGACGGCATTACCCGCCCGTTGCTGTCCGCCGTCGGGGTCGACCCGGCCGCGGTGGACCGGGAGGCGAAGGCGCTGGTCGAGCGCCTGCCGCAGGTGAGCAACACCAGCTCCCAGCCGCAGCTGAGCCGCGACTCGCTCGCCGCGATCACCGCCGCCCAGAATCTGGCCACCGAGATGAACGACGAGTTCGTCTCCACCGAGCACCTGCTCTACGGCCTCGCCAAGGGGGACAGCGATGTCTCCAAGCTGCTGACCGGCCACGGCGCCTCCGCCGAAGCCCTGCAGGAGGCCTTCGTGAAGGTCCGCGGCAGCGCCCGCGTCACCTCCGCGGACCCCGAATCGACCTTCCAGGCGCTCGAGAAGTACTCGACCGACCTGACCGCGCGCGCCCGTGAGGGCAAGCTCGACCCGGTCGTCGGCCGCGACACCGAGATCCGCCGCGTCGTGCAGGTCCTGAGCCGCCGCACCAAGAACAACCCGGTGCTGATCGGTGAACCCGGCGTCGGCAAGACCGCCATCGTCGAGGGCCTCGCCCAGCGCGTTGTCGCGGGCGACGTCCCCGAATCGTTGCGCGGCAAGACCGTCATCTCGCTCGACCTGGGCTCGATGGTCGCCGGCGCGAAGTACCGCGGCGAGTTCGAGGAGCGCCTGAAGGCCGTTCTCGACGAGATCAAGGGCGCCTCCGGGCAGATCATCACCTTCATCGACGAGCTGCACACCATCGTCGGCGCCGGAGCCTCCGGCGACTCGGCGATGGACGCCGGCAACATGATCAAGCCGCTGCTCGCCCGTGGTGAGCTGCGCCTGGTCGGCGCCACCACCCTCGACGAGTACCGCAAGTACATCGAGAAGGACCCGGCCCTGGAGCGCCGCTTCCAGCAGGTCTACGTCGGCGAACCCTCGGTCGAGGACACCGTCGGCATCCTGCGCGGACTCAAGGAGCGGTACGAGGTGCACCACGGCGTGCGCATCACCGACTCCGCGCTCGTCGCCGCCGCGACCCTCTCCGATCGGTACATCACCTCCCGGTTCCTGCCGGACAAGGCGATCGACCTCGTCGACGAGGCCGCCTCGCGGCTGCGCATGGAGATCGACTCCCGCCCGGTCGAGATCGACCAGGTCGAGCGGGCCGTGCGCCGGCTCGAGATCGAGGAGATGGCGCTCGAGAAGGAGACCGACGCCGCGTCGAAGACCCGCCTCGAGAAGCTGCGGCAGGAATTGGCCGATTCGCGCGAACAGCTCTCGGAGCTGACCGCGCGCTGGCAGAACGAGAAGGGCGCGATCGACAAGATCCGCGAACTGAAGGAGCAGCTCGAGTCGCTGCGCGGCGAGGAGGATCGCGCCGAACGCGACGGTGACCTGGGCAAGGCGTCCGAACTGCGCTACGGCCGCATCCCCGCGATCGAGAAGCAGCTCGCCGAGCAGACCGCCGTCGAGGCGAGCCAGGACCCGGTGATGCTCAAGGAGGAGGTCGGTCCCGACGACGTCGCGGACGTGGTCTCCGCCTGGACCGGAATCCCCGCGGGCCGCATGCTCGAGGGCGAAACCGCCAAGCTGCTGCGGATGGAGGACGAGATCGGCAGCCGCGTCGTCGGCCAGTCGAAGGCCGTCGAGGCGGTCTCCGACGCCGTGCGTCGCTCGCGGGCCGGGGTCGCCGACCCCAACCGCCCGATCGGGTCGTTCCTGTTCCTGGGACCGACCGGTGTCGGCAAGACCGAGCTGGCCAAGGCGCTCGCCGAGTTCCTCTTCGACGACGAGCGGGCCATGGTCCGCATCGACATGAGCGAGTACTCGGAGAAGCACTCCGTCGCCCGCCTGGTCGGTGCCCCACCCGGATACGTCGGCTACGACCAGGGCGGCCAGCTCACCGAAGCGGTGCGTCGGCGCCCGTACACCGTCGTGCTGTTCGACGAGGTCGAGAAGGCGCACCAGGACGTCTTCGACATCCTGCTCGCCGTGCTCGACGAGGGTCGGCTGACCGATGGCCAGGGCCGCACGGTCGACTTCCGCAATACGGTGCTGATCCTGACCTCCAACCTGGGCGCCGGCGGCACCGAGGAGCAGATCGAGGCCGCGGTGAAGCGGCACTTCAAGCCGGAGTTCATCAACCGCCTCGACGACGTGGTCAACTTCCACGCCCTCACCGAGGACGAGCTGGTCAACATCGTCGACATCCAGCTGGGGCTGCTGCAGAAGCGGCTCGCGGCGCGGCGGTTGACCCTCGAGGTGACCCCCGGTGCCCGGATGTGGCTGGCGGTGCGCGGCTACGACCCGCAGTACGGCGCCCGGCCGCTGCGCCGGCTGATCCAGCAGGCGATCGGCGACCAGCTCGCCAAGTTGCTGCTGGGCGGCGACATCGTCGACGGTGACACCGTCGCGGTCGGCGTCACCGAGGACGGTTCGGCGCTCGAGCTCGCCCGCGGCTGACGTTTCGATCACCCGCAGAACGCGATCCGGTCGCGCTCACATGTCGGCCCCGACCAATGCCCTGGTCGGGGCCGACCTGTGTCCCGGCGACGACCGACCCGGGAATCCGCCCGGGCATACTGGAGCGATGAGCACACCTCGTGACCCCCGAGCCGATCACGACGCCGAAACCCGGGCGTGGGCGGGGCGGGACGACGAGACGCGGCGGGTGGATGACGATCAGACCCACTGGTTCGGCGACGATCGGACGCGCCGAGTCGGGGGCGACGCGGACCGCACCACGGCCTACGGCGGCCCGCAGGGCGCGGATCCGACCGTCGCCTACGGCGGAGCCCCCGGTTACGGCGCAGGCCCCTCCTACGGCGGTTCACCTTCCCATGGCGCGGACCCGACCGCCGCCTACAGCGCCACCGGCACCCAGCAGGGCGCGCCGAAACATCCGCCGACCGTGCAGTATCCGGCCACCGGCGCCTGGACCACTACCTACGGGCAGAACGCCCCCGGTGCGAACGCGTACGGGGCGAATAGCTACGGGCAGAACACCTCGACGTACCAGGAGAGCACCGCCGGCTACGGCCAGGTGCCCGGTTCGGGAGGCTACGGGCCGCCCCCGAACGGCGCACCATCCCCGCAGCCGACGCCCGGCGGCGGCCGCCGCAAGACCGGCCGCAATGTGCTGATCGCGGTGGCGGTTCTCGTCCTGTTGTTCCTGCTCGGTCTGCTGGCCTGGGGGCTGCAGGCGACGGGCGGCTCCTCCGATACCGCCGCCGGGCAGACTTCGGCGCCGCCCGCCCCCGTCACCACGGCGCCGACGACAGCGCCGCCCGCCACCACCAACCCGAACCTGCAGATCCCGCTGCCGTCGATAGAGTTGCCTCAGATTCCGGGGCTCGAGAGCCTGCCCGATCTCGGTGAGGCGATCGGCAGCAGTGGTGTCACGATCGGCAGTATCCAGTCGATGGGCGACTCCTCGATCGTCGTCAACGGTCTGACCGGGCCGGTGACGGTCCTGATCACCCCGCAGACCGAGATCCTCGGCATCAACGCGGCGGCGCTCGGCGACCTGGCGGTCGGCGAGCAGGTCGTGATCGAGGGAAGCCCGGTCCAGAACGGTCAGACCACCGCCACCCGAATCGTCAGCACCCGCATCCCCGGAGGCGGAAACTAGACTCCGGCGGGCGGCAGATCGAGAAGCGAGATGGCAGTCGGTTGATGACGGTACTTTGGTTCGCCCTGGCGGTGATCTGTGCGGCGGGAGCGGCCGCGCTGATCGTCGTCGATCGGCGACGGCGCGATATGGCCCGATCCGAGCGCACCGAGTGGGCGCAGGCACGCGGCTACCAGTACACCGACTACGACGAGGACCTTCCCGGCCGCTGGTCCGGGGCGGCGATGTCGAAGCTGCGGTTCCTGCCGGGTCGCGACATCGTGCGCGGTCGGCGTCGCGGTGAGCGGTTCATCCTGCTCGACGTCGACGACTCGGCCACCCTGGTGGCGGTCCGTCGCCCACAGGGATCGGATGTCGACGTCGACCTGCGTCCGGCCGACGGCACGCCGCCGCGGTCGGATCGGCTGGCGCTGCTGGGCCGGTTCGGCGATCGGGTGATCTACACGTCCGACCCGGATATCGCTCGCCGCGTCTGTGACAACCGGATGGCGGCGTTCATCGACTCGGTTCCGTCCTTTGTCGATCTGCTGTGGAGCGAGGGGCCCTGGACCCTCGGGACCATCCCCTACGAGTCCGACGCCCAGCAGTGGGATACCGCGATCGAGACGGTTGCCCGGCTGTCCGGGCTGCTGCGTGTGCTGCCGCCGTCGACGGGCCCGGGCGAGCCCGCACGCCCGGCGGACGCGGCGCTCGCCCTGCGGCCGACCGGTCTGATGGAACGCGGCGGCGATCGGCCGTTCGGGCCCGGCCCGTTCGGACGCGGTCCGTTGTCGGAACCGGGACCCGTCGAGCGCGGTCCGCTCGAGCGTGGCCCGATGGAACGTGGCCCGATGGAACGTGGCCCGATGGAACGTGGCCCGATGGAGCGCGGCCCGCTCCAGCGGGGACCGATCGAGCGCGGTCGGATCGAGCGCGGTCGGGTCGAACGTGCCCCGTTCGAGCGGCCGTCCGTCGAGCGCCCACCCGTGGAACGCGGCGCCGAGCAGGGCGGGTGGCCGGCGGCCCCGCGGTCCCCGGAAGGCGCGGACGACCGTGGCTGGGACCGCCCGACGTACCGTCCGGCTCCGGGTGTCGACCGCCGCTCCGACCTGCCGACACGGACCGGGGTGACCCCGTCCGAGCGCCCGGATACCGGCGAAAGGCGACCCCGCTAGTTCGTGGTCGCGGGGTACAGACAAAGATGTGCTGGTGCCTCCCACGACTGACAACAGACCGGTCGCCTTGGTCACTGGTCCAACTTCCGGCATCGGCCGGTCCTTCGCGCGCCGACTCGCCGCAGACGGCTATGACCTGGTTCTTTGTGCCCGCGACGCCGAACGGTTGAAGGCGTTGGCGCAGGAGGTGGCCGACGCGCAGGGCACCCGCTCGGAGATCCTGGTCGTCGACCTGGCCACCCCCGAGGGGCGTGCCACCGTCGCGGACCGGCTTGCCGCCGGGGTCGACGTGCTGGTCAACAACGCCGGCGGCATGTCCAATGGGACCTTCTGGGAGCAGGACCTCGCGGTCCTCGAACGGCAGATCGACGTCAACGTCACCGCGGTGATGGCGCTGACCCATGCGGCGCTGCCCGCGATGGTCCGGGCCGGCAGCGGTTCGATCATCAACGTGGCGAGCATCGCGGCGTTCTTCCCCGGCAGGGGTGGGTCCTATGCCGGCACCAAGTCGTACGTCTCCGGATTCACCCAGGCGCTCGCCTCGGAGCTGCACGGCACCGGCGTTCGCATCCAGGCGCTCTGCCCGGGCTTCGTCGACACCGAGTTCCACGAGCGCGGTGGCGCGTCCACCGACGCGGTCCCACCCAAGGCGATCCTGAACCCCGACGACGTCGTGACGGCATCCTTGAGCGATCTCGAGCGCGGAGCGGTCGTTAGTATTCCCAACACCCGCTACAAGATTCTCGTGATGTCCGGCAAACTGCTTCCGCCGGTGCTGACGAATTGGGTGTCGGGCCGACTCTTCTGAGTCGACGATCAGTCCCGATATGTGGACATAGGAGTACAGACGCTATTGCAGGGAGAATTCGATATGTCGGTGGCGATCGATTCCGCACGCTCCGACCTCGCTGCCCTGGTAGGCGAGCTGGCGGTGGTGCGCGGAGCGGTGACCCTGTCGTCGGGTAAGCAGGCCGACTACTACGTCGATCTGCGGCGGGTCACACTGCACCACCGGGCGGCGCCGCTGATCGGGTTTCTGATGCGCGACCTCGTCTCGGACTGGGACTTCGACGCGGTCGGTGGGCTGACGATGGGCGCCGACCCGGTCGCGCTCGCCGTCCTGCACGCCGCCGGTCGACCGGTCGACGCCTTCGTCGTCCGCAAGGCCGCCAAGGCGCACGGTCTGCAACGTCGGATCGAAGGGCCCGACGTCACCGGTCGCCGGGTGCTGGTCGTCGAGGACACCACCACCACCGGCAACTCGCCACTCACCGCGGCCGATGCGCTCACCGAGGCCGGCGCGATCGTCGTCGGCGTGGCGACCGTCGTCGATCGGGCGACCGGAGCCGCCGAGGTCATCGCGCAGCGGGGGCTCGAATACCGCTCCCTGCTCAACCTCGCCGATCTCGACCTCGAGCCGACCGTCTGATCCTCGAGCACTGATCCTCGATATGGACGCGCGTGCTCGGCGGCGGTGGTGCGACCTCGCCTACCTGGTGGCGGCCGGCGTCACCGTCGTAGCGGGCGGCCGACACGACCGCCGGACGCAGTTGGTGGCCAAGCCGCTGCTGATGCCGCTGCTCGCCCTCGGTGAGTTGAGCGACGCGGATCGGCGCGCCGACCGGGTCGACGCCGGATTGCTGGCGGTCGGACTGGCCGCGGCCACCGCCGGCGACGTGCACATGATCGATGTCGACGACGACGCCGCCCTGCGTCGCGGGGCGTCCTGCTTCGCGGTCATGCAGGTCTGCTGGTGGCTGCGGGCACACCGCACCGGTGCGGTGCCCGGCGCCGCGCAGGTCGTGCCGCGGGCGGTCGCCTGGTCGATCGCCTCGACGGTGACCGCCCGGCGTTTGCCGACCCCGGCCCCCGTGCTGATCGGCTACGGCGCCCTGCTCGGCGGCGCCGGTGCTGCCGCCGATGCGGTCGGTGGGCGGACCGCGCTCGGCGGCCGACTGTTCACCGTCTCGGACACCACCGTGCTGATCCGGCGCATGCTGGGCGCCGCCGGCGCCGCCGATCCCCGCTCCCGGACCGCCCGCCTCCTCGAGGCCTTCGTATTGGCCACCTACGCCGGCGCCCAGTACCTATTGGTCCGGCCATCATTGGCCGACGACGCGCCCGTCGCCCCGTAATCGGCGCTATCGGTTGGTATCTCGGCGTCGTGCGGCCGGTCGGTCGGCCGCCGAGGTATCCGCGACGAATGGTCCCACGAAATGGCAAACGTCCCCTAACATGATGGGGTGAGCCCAGCGAGTGTGTTCATCACCGGCGCAGCGGCCGGGATCGGCCGGCAGACCGCCCTGGCGTTCGCGCGCCGCGGTTACATCGTCGGCGCCTACGACGTCGACGAGACCGGGGTGCAGGCCCTGGCCGAGGAGATCGTCGGGTCCGGTGGGCGGGCGATCTCCGGGCGGCTCGACGTCCGTGATGCGGACGCCTTCGCCGAGGCGATCAAGCAGTTCGCCGTCGAGGCCGGCGGGTTGACGATCCTGATCAACAACGCGGGCGTCCTGATCGGCGGCAGCTTCGTCGAACACACCGCCGCGGACTACCAGCGCATGGTCGACATCAACGTCAGCGGCGTGATCAACGGCTGCCTCGCGGCCTACGACGAGTTGCGGGCCACCCCCGGCGCGACGGTGATCAACCTGTGCTCGGCGTCGGCGATCTACGGCCAGGCCGAACTGGCCGTCTACAGCGCCACCAAATTCGCGGTGCGCGGGCTGACCGAGGCGATCGAACTCGAATGGGCCCCGCAGGGGATTCGGGTGCGGGCGATCTGGCCGCTGTTCGTGCGCACCGCGATGACCAGGGACCTGGCCACCGGCACGGTGAGCACCCTGGGCATCCGGCTGACCGCCGACGACGTCGTCGAGCAGATCCTGGCGGCGTGCACGCCGTCGACATCCGACCGGCTGCTGCATCGGGTGCACTATGCGGTCGGCCGACAGGCGCACCTCGCCGCGGCCGGGGCCCGGTTCTCTCCCGCCTGGCTGACCCGCGCGGTCAACAAGCGCCTCGCGCGCCACTGATTGTCGGTCGGCCGAACGGTTTTCCTACCGGACGGCCGTTTCGTGGCCCGTCGACGATTCTCCGGTCCGACTTGGGTGTGACGAATGTCCCTGCGGACCAATATGATCGAGCAACGATAGGATCGTGGGGTGCGCGAGGAACCAGGGCCCTCCGAATGGGGCGACCAGCGGCACGGCCTCGGTCCGTGGCTGGCGGAGTTCGGCACGCCACCACCGACCGATCCGCGCCTGGATCCGGACCTGTTGGAGAACGGTGATCGCCGCAATGTCGTTGACGCCTACCGGTATTGGCGTATGGACGCGATCATCGCCGATATCGACGCGCGCCGGCACCCGCTGGAGATCGCGATCGAGAACTTCGAGCACGACGCGAACATCGGCACCGTCGTGCGCACCGCCAACGCCTTCGCCGTCGCGACCGTGCACATCGTGGGGCGGCGTCGGTGGAACCGGCGTGGGGCGATGGTCACCGACCGCTACCAACATCTGCGCCATCACGACTCGGTGCAGACCCTCGCGCGGCATGCCCGCGATCACGCGTTGACCGTGATCGGCATCGACAATGTGCCCGGCTCGCGCCCGATCGAGTCGGCGCAACTGCCGCGCGACTGTCTGCTGATCTTCGGACAGGAAGGACCCGGATTGTCGGCCGAGGCCGCGGAAATCTGTGTGGGCACGTTGTCGATCGCCCAGTACGGATCGACCCGCAGCATCAACGCCGGGGTCGCCGCGGGGATCGCGATGCACGCCTGGATCCGCCAGCACGCGGACCTCGGAGCGGCGTGGTGACGGTCACCGGGTGGAGCCGACCGTTCGGGTGGGATGATCTTGCTATGCACGAATCCTGGGCGGCCCGCGCGGACCTGGCCGAGCAGGCGATCACCACGCGACACGTCCGTCGGCTGTGGGGCGTACCGGGTACGGCGTTGGGGGTTGTCGGCTGGCCGGCGGTCCGCCGCGAACGCGGCTATCTGCGCTGGCACTACTGGTGGCAGGCCCACCTGATCGACTGTTGTATCGACGCGGCGCTGCGATCGGCGGACGGTCGCGGTCGGCGGCGCGTCGCCCGGCTCACCCGCAGCGTCCGCATGCGCAATATGGGCCGCTGGACCAACGCCTACTACGACGACATGGCCTGGCTGGGATTGGCGCTGCAGCGCGCCCAGCAGGACCTGGCGATCGACAATCGCAGCGCGATCACCGCGCTCGAGGACCGGCTGATGGTCGGCTTCAACCCGGTGGTCGGCGCTCTGCCCTGGCGCACCTATCGGCGGCCCGATCAGGCCTTCTTCAACGTTCCCGCCAATGGCCCGGCGGCGATCCTGCTGGCCCGCACCGGCCGCGTCTGGCGCGCCGAGGCGATGGTCGACTGGATGCACGAGACCCTGCGCGATCCCGAGACCGGACTGATGTTCGACGGGATCCACGCCGACGGCTCCCTGGAGCGGAAGTTCTACTCCTACTGCCAGGGCGTCGTGCTCGGCGCGGAGACCGAATTGGCGATCGCGGTCGGCGACGACCGGCACGTCGAGCGCGTCCGCGCCCTGGTCGACGCGGTCGACCGGGAGCTCTGCGAGGACTCGGTGATCACCGGCGGCGGTGGGGGCGATGGCGGCCTGTTCAACGGCATCCTGGCCCGCTACCTGGCTCTGGTGGCGCGCACCCTGCCCGGCCACGACGCGCAGACCGAGCGGGCCCGCGCGGTCGCCGCCCATATCGTGCTGACCACCGCGGAGCACGCCTGGGACAACCGGCTGCAGATCGAGGGGTTGCCGCTGTTCGGGCGGGACTGGACCGCGCCCGCGACGCTGCCGACCTCCGGTTCGGCGGTCGGCTCCTTCCACGCCGGTACGGTGACGCCGTCCGAGGCCGCCGAACGCGACCTGTCGGTGCAGTTGGGCGGCTGGATGCTGATGGAGGCCGCCGCCGCGATCGCCCCCGATGTGCCCGCCGATGCCGGCGCGGAGAAGAGCTCCGCCGCCTCGATCATCGATTCGCTGCGCAACCGCTTGCTCTAACGCAACCCCAACTCCACCGGCCCCCGACCCCCCGGAAACGGGTTCGGGGAGTTCCGAGTCCACCGGGTGGACGCGAAACTCCCCGAATCGGTGAGCGGAGGTAGCGGAGCTCAGTGCCGGCCGGAGTCCGGGCCGATCGGGCCGGTGGTCGCCTCGGAGGTCTCGGCGCCCGGGCGCGGCGGGTTCTGACGCATCGTCCCGTCGATGGTGCCGTCGAAGGCGTCGATCGCCTCGGCGACCGGCAGGCGGCGCGCCGCGATCACCTTCTTGAGCACCTCGACGGCGATCGGGATCACCGAGACGGCCACGATGATCAGGAAGATGATGTCGACGTTGTCGCGGATGAGGCCGATCTGCCCGAGCAGGTAGCCCAGCGTGGTGACACCCGCGCCCCAGAGCACCGCGCCGACGACGTTGTAGGTCAGGAAGATCGAGTAGCGCATCTGCGAGGCGCCGGCGACAACCGGCGCGTAGGTGCGCACGATCGGCACGAAACGGGCCAGCACGATGGTGATCGGGCCGTGCTTCTCGAAGAAGGCGTGCGACTCGTCGATGTACGCCTTCTTGAAGAACTTCGCGTCGTTGCTCTTGAACAGCGCCAGCCCGCCCTTGCGGCCGATCCAGTAGCCGGCCTGATCGCCGAGGAAGGCGGCGATCGGGATGGTCACCAGCAGCACCCACAGCGGCGCGAACGGCTCGACCTCGGCCGACTTGTTCGCGGCGATCAGACCCGCCGTGAACAGCAGCGAGTCGCCCGGCAGCAGCGGGAACAGCAGCCCGGACTCGATGAAGACGACGATCAGGATGCCGGCCAGCGTCCAGGTGCCGAACGAGTTGATCAGATTCACCGGGTCGAGGAATCCCGGAAGCAGCGCCGGGACGACGGTGGGGTCGGTCGAGGCGGACTGCGCCAAGAGTTCGATCACGAGCCGAGAATACGCGGGCTTGCCGGCAGCGATGATCGACGGATCAGGCGATGTCCGATTTGTCCGAACAGTGCGATCGATCGCTCGGTGTGATCGATCGCGCCGAACCGGTTCCCCCGGGGCGGCGCGAAACGCTGCGGCGATTGACATACTGCGAGGTGAGTCCTGTTGAACCCGGGACGCCCCTGCCGTCGCCGCGCGCCATACCGTCGGTCGCGTCGGCTCGCTGGGGACCGCCCACGAAACGGAGGTTGTCCACCGTGCCCATCGCAACACCCGAGGTATATGCCGAGATGCTCGACCGGGCGAAGGCCGGCGGGTACGCGTTCCCGGCCATCAACTGCACCTCGTCGTCGACCATCAACGCCGCGATCAAGGGTTTCGCCGACGCCGGTAGCGACGGAATCATCCAGTTCTCCACCGGTGGGGCCGAGTTCGGCTCCGGTCTGGGAATCAAGGACATGGTGACCGGCGCGGTGGCGCTGGCCGAGTTCGCGCACGTCGTCGCCGAGAAGTACGGCGTCACGATCGCGCTGCACACCGATCACTGCCCGAAGGACAAGCTCGATACCTACGTCCGCCCGCTGCTGGAGATCTCCCGCGCGCGGGTCGAGGCCGGCGGCAACCCGCTGTTCCAGTCCCATATGTGGGACGGCTCGGCCGTGCCGATCGACGAGAACCTCGAGATCGCCCGTGAGCTGCTCGACCTGACCTCGGCCGCCCGCATCATCCTCGAGGTCGAAATCGGCGTCGTCGGTGGCGAGGAGGACGGTGTCGAGGCCGAGATCGACGAGAAGCTCTACACCTCGCCCGAGGACTTCGAGAAGACCGTCGACGCGCTCGGCTCCGGCGAGAAGGGGCGCTATCTGCTGGCCGCCACCTTCGGCAATGTGCACGGCGTCTACAAGCCGGGCAACGTGGTCCTGCGTCCGGAGGTGCTCGCCGAGGGGCAGCGCGTCGCGGCCGCCCGCCTGGGTCTGGATGCCGACGCCAAGCCGTTCGACTTCGTCTTCCACGGCGGATCGGGCTCGCTGAAGTCGGAGATCGACGATTCGCTGCGCTACGGCGTCGTGAAGATGAACGTCGACACCGACACCCAGTACGCCTACACCCGTCCGATCGCCGGCCACATGTTCAGCAACTACGACGGCGTGCTGAAGGTCGACGGCGACGTGGGCAACAAGAAGGCCTACGACCCGCGCGGCTGGACCAAGCTGGCCGAGGCCTCGATGTCGACCCGCGTCGTGGAGGCCTGTAACGACCTGCGTTCCGCCGGGCGTTCCATCTCCGCCTGATCGGTTCCGCGCACGCGTGAAGCGGCGGCGTGCACTGCCTTCCGGCGGTGCACGCCGCCGTGCGCGTTATCGCGGCTGCGGGAGATCGATCGTCATCCGCAGACCTTCCACTGGCCGTCGACGAGATTGAGATCGAAGGTGCGGGTGGTGCCGGTCGTTTCCTGATCCGTCGAGACCGTGACCGCGACGATCGCGCTGTCCGGGGTGTCGAGACGGATCGCGTCGATCGAATCGATCCGCGGGATCGACCCGTCCCGAACGCCCGCGTCGCGCACCGCGGCGAAGTCGCTGTCGCTCAGCCCGGCGTAGAACTGCTCGAGATCACCACAGGTGCCGGACCGCACCGTCGCCAGGTCACCGTTCTGCAGGCCGTCGGCATAGGTGGTCACCGCGTCGCGGATCCGGTTGTCGGTCGAGTTGGTGCTCAACGCGGTATACGCCCAGTAGCCCAGCCCGGCGGCGACCACCAGGATCACCGCGCCGATCGCGAGCAACAGTGGCCGGCGGCTGCGAGTGCGCGTCTCGGTCGGCTCGATGCGCTGCGGCCCGATCGGCCGGCGGTCCGCGCCGGCGGCATCGGCCCCGCCGGCGACCGGTGGCGGC
>NZ_BCRN01000030.1 GCF_001552615.1 Millisia brevis NBRC 105863 | reverse complement strand
CGGCGAAGCCGGCGGCGGGGGTGCGCGGATGAGCGGCGGGCCCGGCGGCCGGCGGCGGCAGGATGCGGTCGACACCGGTCGGGCGCTGCGCGGGCGGCGGCCGGTGGCGGCCGATCGGCTGACCGTGAGCCCGCGACGTCGGCGACGGGTGAGAACCCGTAGCCGCCGGGTCGGCGAACGGTTCCGCCGCGTCGGTGCGCTCGGCGCCGCGGCGCGGGCGCCGACGAGCGAGCAGATCGTGCAGGGAGCGCTGCAGGGCGGCCGGCAATCCGGCGGCCGTCGCGGGATCGGCGGCGGTCCGGGAGGAGCCGCTCACCAGGTCGACCACCCCGTCGAGGACATCGCTGGCGAGGCGGCCGCCGTAGCGGGCGAACCGCTGCACGGTGCGGTCGGGCTCCGAACGGCCCGCAGCATCGAACTCGGCGAGCCACTGCGCGAAGTGGTACTCGTCGGTGATCGGCCCCATCTCCAGGTAACGCTCGGCCAGTTCGACCAACTCGGTGGTGTGCAGGGTCGGAATGGCCGCCTGGCCCGCGAGGATGGCCGAGAAGTCGGCGTCCAACTCGGTGATATCCAGCAGACCGAAATCACGAAGAAGGTCGGGCGTTACCGATTTGAGAACATCGGAGAATTCCGAGTCGACCGGGCATCCGAGATCGGTGAAGTACTGCGACCAGAAGTTTTCGAGGGAGTCGCAGCGGGCGGCGGAGTCGACCAGCAGCACCAGGCTCAGCGCAGGATACCAGGTGACCAAGCGGGTCCGATCGATCCGCTGACGCCCCATCTGTCCGGCCAGAAAACCGTACTCTTGCTGGGACCTTTGTATTGCCGCAGCATCGGTGGCGATCTCTGCGACAAACGAGACCCGGCTGTCCCGGAGGCGTCGTTCCAGATCCGACTCGTGCCGGGTCAACCACGATGCGCTGGTGGTGGCTTTCGCGACCCCGTCGGCTTCGTTCACCGATGTCTCCATTTCGCTCAACCACTACGACCACCGTTGGTCCTATAACGGACACACGGTAGTGATCCAATCGTTACCCTAATCCTGGATACCACGGATTTTCGGAAATGGGGAAGATCGGTGTTCCACTATTAGGAGAAATCGGTCACTTCTGTGAATCCGGTCACATACAAATCGGTCGGCCGGGATTATGCGTCGGTGACCTCGCCGGTATCGCCCAGGTCGAGGATCGCGCCCGACGCCGCGGCGACGATATCGTCCAGGGCTGCAGGGACCTCGGCCCCCAGATAGGGCCGCACCAGGCCGTAGGGGCAGGCTTGCACCGCCACCGACAGCAGTTCCAGATGCCTCGGATCGGTCGATCCGAACCGATCGGCGCAGAGCCGCCGCAGGGCCGCCTCGACGTCGTCGTTGACCGTTCCGATCTCGTCGATCAGATCGGCCGGTCCGTCCTCGATCAGCGCCTCCCAGCGATACAGCGACAGCGCCAAGGCCTCCGCGGGGTACCGCCGGCAGTAGCGCGGGATGTGGACCGCCGCCGCCACCGCGGCCCGCCGCGCGTCCGGGCCCTCCGTGGCGGCGAGGAAGCCGACGTGGAAGCGCCGGATCGAGCGCAGCCACAACGCGACGAACAACTCCTCGCGCGAGCCGAAGCGGTGGTAGATCGACCCGACGGGGGCGCCGATCTGCGCGCCGACATCGGCGATCGTGGCCGCCCGCCACCGACGTCCGACGACGGCGAGCGCGCCGTCGAGGATCTGCTCGGTGGAGAACTTCGTGGGCCGTGCCATCCCTGCACGCTAACCGGTTGCCGCCCGTCGATCCGCCGGGCGTCGCCGCCCGCCGGACCTACAGGGGCAGCAGGGTGTGCTTGCGCGGGTTGGTGGTGTGGGGCTTGTCGGCCAACAGGCGCAGCGCCTTGCGCAGTTCGAGTCGGGTGGCGGAGGGCTCGATCACCGCATCGACGTAGCCGCGCTCGGCCGCGATCCACGGCGTCGCGACGGTGGCGTTGTAGAAGTCGATCAGCTGCTTGCGTACGTGGGCGGCGTTCTCGCCGGCGGCGGCGATCTGCGCGCGGCCGACGATGTTGACCGCGCCCTCGGCGCCCATGACCGCGATGCGAGCGGTGGGCCAGGCGAAGTACATGTCCGAGCCGAGTTGCTTGCTGCCCATCACCGCGTAGCCGCCGCCGTACGCCTTGCGGGTGACCACGGTGATCTTCGGGACGGTCGCCTCGACGTAGGAGAGCAGGAAGCGGCCGCCGCGCTTGATGACGCCGATGCGTTCCTGTTCGACACCGGGCATGAAGCCGGGGGTGTCGACCACGAGCACCAGCGGGATGTTGAACGCGTCGCAGAGCCGCACGAAATGGGACGCCTTGTCGGAGGCCTCCGCGGTCAGCGCGCCGGCGAAGTGCAGGGGCTGGTTGGCCACCACGCCCACCGGCCGCCCGTCGACCCGGGCGAAGCCGGTGATCACGTTCGGGGCGGTGATCGCCCCCATCTCGTGGAACTCGCCGTCGTCGAACATCCGCAGCAGCAGATCGTGCATGTCGTAACCGGCGTTGTCGGCGTCCGGCATGATCCGGTCGAGCTCCCGGTCGCTGTCGGTGAGCTCCGGCTCGAGGCCGGGGTTGATGATCGGCGGCTGTTCCTGGCATTGCAGCGGGAAGTACGACAGATGCCGCCGCACCCACTCGAAAGCGGTCGCCTCGTCCGGAACCACGTGGTGGACATTGCCGTTGCGGGCCTGGGTGCGCGCGCCGCCGAGGTCGTCGAGGTCGACGTGCTCGCCGGTGGCCGCCTCGATGACGTCCGGACCGGTGACGAACATGTACGCCGACTCGGTCGCGACGACGACGTCGGTGCAGATCGGCTGGTACGCCGCGCCGGCGGCGCACTTGCCCAGCAGGATCGAGATCTGCGGGACCTGACCGGACAGCGGCTCCTGGGCCCGCCCGATCTCGGCGTACCAGGCCAACGAGGTCACCGCGTCCTGGATGCGGGCGCCACCGGAGTCGTTGATGCCGATCACCGGGCAGCCGACCTTGTGGGCGTGGCGCATCACCGCGGCGACCTTGCGGCCGAACATCTCTCCGACCGTGCCACCGAAGACCGTCTGGTCGTGCGAGAACACCGCGACCGGGCGGCCGTCGATCCGGCCGTGGCCGGTGACCACGCCGTCGCCGTAGAGCGCCTTCGGGTCGCCGGGGGTGCGCATCATCGAGCCGAACTCGACGAAGCTGCCCGGGTCGAGCAGGCTCTCCACCCGGCCGCGGGCGCTGTTGATGCCCTTCTTGGCACGCTTGGCGATGCCGACCTCTCCGGCGGGCTCACGGGCGATGTCGATGCGGGCCTTGAGGTCCGCAAGCTTCTCGGCCGTGGTCGCCATCCGGGCGGCGGCGATGTCGGTGTCCAGACTCACGAGTTCTCCTGTGCTGACGACTCGATCCGCTCCAACTTGGCGGACAGATCGGCGGCCACCAGGGAGATCAGCGGTTCGTCGATCACCGCCAAGTGGTTGCCACCTATATGAACAATCTCGAGGTGGGCCACGGCGTTACCCCAACCCCCATCGGGAGCGCGCTTACCGTAGCGAGGTTCGAGCTCGATCATGTCGTCGTGATACGTATCGGCCAGGTACAGCGTCACGTCGCCGTCGTAGGGATACAACGTCGCCGATTGCAGGGCCCGGTTGTCCAGCCACGAGGTGCGCTGGTGCTCGATGATGCCGCTGGGGATCGTGGTGCCCGACATCGAGACCAGTTCCAGGATGATCTGGATCTGCTCGTCGTCGGAGGCATTCGCCAGGCGGTCGAACGGCAGCGGGATCTCGGTGTTGTACAGCCGCTCACCCACCTTGGCGTACCGCTCCCAGCGCAGCCGGCGTTCCTCGACCGTCTCCGGGATCGGCTCGTAGGGCAGGACGGTGTCGAGCAATCCCACGTGCCGGACGTCCGCGCCCTGGTCGGTCAACTGGCGGGCGACCTCGTAGGCGAGCACGCCGCCGAGCGACCAGCCGAAGAGCACATAGGGCCCATCGCCCTGTACCTCGCGCAGCCGGGTGATGTACTGCGCCGCACGATCTTCCACCGAGCCCTCGACCCGCTCGAAGCCGTACATCGGGGTGCTCGCCGGAAGGCGCTTGAGCAGCGGCTCGTAGACGACCGTCGAGCTGCCCGAGGCGTGGAAGACGAAGACCGGAACCGCATTCGAGCCCTCGGGCCGGGCGCGCAGGGTCCGCATGAACCCGTCGACGCCGCCCCCTTCGAGATGCTCGCGGACCGTCGAGGACAGCTCCTCGATCGTCTCGGCGTCGAGGATGTCATCGACGGTGATCTCGCCCTTGGCGCGCTCGCTCAGCCGGGCCGCGAGGCGTTCGGCCGTCTCGTCGTCGAGCACCGGCAGGGTGTTGAAGATGCCGCCGGCGGACTTTCCGGTGATCACCGCCCACGAGGCGAAGGTCAGCCGTTCGGCCGCGTCGCGCGGGGCGACGTCGGATCCGGCCGCGGCGGCGATGTCCTCGGTGCCGGCGGCCGCGGGAGCCGGGACGGTGTCGGCCGCGCTCACGGCGGTCTCGGTCACGGCGGCGGTGGACGTGGCGGCAGTGGACGCCTCGGTCTCGGCGGCAGCTTCGGCCTCGACGATCGCCTCCGCCTCGGCCACCACCGAGGTGGTCACGTCGGCCAGTTCGTCGTCGAGCGAGGTCTGCGCCGCCTCGGCGGCCGAGGTGTCCGCTGCGGCGGCTTCCGTTGCCGCGGGGGCGGTCTGCGCCTCGGGCTCGGACTGGGCGACATCCTCGGATGCGTCGGTGGCGCGTTCGGCCGCCTGGCGCTCGGCGAGCGCCGCGACCTCCTCACGGTTTTCGACCGCGTAGCGCACGTACTTCTCGACCTCGAGCAGGTTGGCGTCGCGCACGGCGGTGATCTGCACGGTCGGGATGTCGAATTCGTATTCGGCGCGGTTTTTGATGCGCACCGCCATCAGCGAATCGAGACCCAGATCGATCAGCGGCACCTCGACCGGCACATCCTCGGCCGAATAGCCCATCGCCTCACCGACGATGATGCACAGCCGATCGCGGATGCTCTCGCCGCTGTCGGGATCCCACTTGCCGCCGACGTTTTCGACGACCTCGGGCAACTCCTCGATCGGGCCGGACCGGTCGACCGCCGGCGCGGGAGCGGTGACGACCGCGGGCACGTCGACGACGGCGGCCACCGACGTGTCGCCGCCTCCGGTGACGACCGCCTCGGCAACCAGGGTGAACCGGCCGGAGTCGGCGGCGTGCACCTGCAGCGAGGCGCCACCCGGATGCGGGGAGAGCGTGGTGGTCAGCGACCCGCCGCTCGGCCAGGCGCCACGGGTGAGCACCGTCGCGACGGTGACGTCGTCGAGCACCTGAGCGGCGGCCGCGGAGACGAGCGCCTCGGCGCTCTCGGCGGTCGATGCCTCGGTCTCCCAGGCAAATCGGCCGTCGGGCAGCGCGACGCGGGTACCGGGCATGCCGGGCGCGGCGAGCGCGCCGGTCAGACGGCCGGTGTCCGCACCGGTGATCCACAGCGGGCGACGCTGGTAGCGGGTCGGCGGCACATCGGCCCAGGGGCCGGCCGGATAGAGCCGGTCCCAGGCGATATCGCGGCCGCGCACGAACAGCTGCGCCTCGGCGGCGAGCAGGGTCTCCCGCTCGTCCTCCTTGCGCTTGAGGGTCGCGATCAGGGCGGCGTCGGGCAGGCCGGCGTCCCAGGTGGTCGCCGCGACCGACATCAGCGCGATCGGATGCGGGGCGATCTCGACGAAGCTGGTGAACCCGGCCTCGACCGCCTTGCGGATCGCCTGGGTGAAGTGCACGACATGCCGCATGCCCTTGACCCAGTACTCCTCGCGATGGATCTGCGAGCCCGCCGGGTAGTAGGTATCGGCGTCGACGGTCGAGAACAGGCCGACCTCGGTCGGGTGCACCTCGAGCCCCATCAACTCCGCGTGCAGCTCGCCGAGCAGCGGGTCGACCGCCGAGGTGTGGCCGGCGCCGCGGACATCGAGGATGCGACCGATCTTGTCCTCGGAGACCGCGCGGTCGACCAACTTCTGGACCGCGTCGCGCGGGCCGCCGACGGTGGTATGTGTCGGTGCCGCATAGACACTCGGCTCGACGCCGGGGTACTGCTCCGCCAGGGCGGTCACCTCGGCGGCGGAGTACTCCACCAATGCCATCGCGCCGGCGTCGGCCTCGGACAGGCTGTCCTGGCCCTCGCCGAGCAGCCGCGAGCGCACGCAGATGATCCGCACCGCGTCCTCGAGACCCAGACCGCCTGCGGCATAGGCCGCGGCGACCTCACCCATCGAGTGGCCGACCACCGCGGCCGGGCGGGCGCCCAGTCCGCGCAGCACGTCGACGAGCGCCACCTGGATCGCGAACGTTCCGACCTGGGAGTTCTCGAAGTCGTAGGTCTGCGAGTCGTCGAGCACGATGTCGCGGATGCGGTAGCCCGCCTCGTCCTCGATCAGGTCGTCCACCCGGTCGAAGGCCGCCGCGAAGGCCGCGTTGTCCTGGTAGAGGACCTTGGCCATCTTGCGATGCTGGGCGCCGTAACCGGAGAAGACCCAGACGTCACCGTTGGTATCGGGGCCGTTGGCCGCCAACACATTCGGGGCCGGCTTGCCCGCGGCGGCCGCGCGCAGCCCGGCGACCGCCTCGTCATGGGAATGCGCGAGAACCACGGCGCGCGAACGCATCCGGCTGCGCGAGGCCAGCGTATGGGCGACCGCGGTCAGCGGGGTCGCGCGACCGGCGTCGCTGTCGAGCCAGTCGGCGAGGTCGGCGGCGGTCAGCTTGCGCCGCGAGACGGTATTCGCGCTGATCGGCAGGGCGACCGCGGGGGCGGGCTGCTGCTCCTCGGCCGGCGCGGCATCGGCGGGCGCGGTGTCGGCCGCCTCGGCGCCGGTTGTCGCGGTGTCGGCGACGGTATCGAGGTGGTCGGCGGGGGTCTCGACGGGGATACCGGCGAGTTCGGCGACCGCGGCGTCGGGATGCTGCACCTGCGCATCCGGCGCGTCGGCGGGCACGTATTCGGAGAGCACGACGTGGGCGTTGGTCCCGCCGAAGCCGAAGCCGGACACGCCGGCGATCGCCCGGCCGCTATACCGCGGCCACGGGGTCGCCTGATCGGTGACCTTCAAATGTGCGGCATCCCAAGGGATGTACGGGTTGGGGCCGGCGTAGTGCAGGCTGGCGGGCAGCACGTTCTCGCGCATCGCGAGGACCACCTTCGCCAGGCTCGCGGCGCCGGCGGCGGACTCGAGGTGGCCGAAGTTCGTCTTGGCCGAGCCGAGCAGCGCCGGGTTCTCCGCGGTGCGCCCGGCGCCGACGACGCGTCCGAGCGCGTCGGCCTCGATCGGGTCGCCGAGGATGGTGCCGGTGCCGTGGGCCTCGATGTAGTCGACGGTGCGCGGCACGATCCGCGCATCGCGGTAGGCCGCGCGCAGCACGTCGGCCTGCGCATCCGGGTTCGGCGCGAGCAGACCATTGGAGCGGCCGTCCTGGTTGACCGCGCTGCCCTCGATGACCGCGAGGATGTCGTCGCCGTCGCGCTCGGCGTCCTCGAGGCGCTTGAGCACCACGAAGCCGGCGCCCTCGGAGCGGATCATGCCGTCCGCATCCGACGAGAACGCCTTGATCCGGCCGTTCGGGGCGAGCACTCCGGTCTTGCCGAAGCCCAGCGTCGCCGCGGGGGCGAGCAGCATGTTGACCCCGCCGGCGAGGGCGAGATCGCTGGTGCCCTCGCGCAGGCTGCGCACCGCCTGGTTGACCGCGACCAGAGTCGACGAGCAGGCGGTGTCGACCGCGATCGACGGCCCGCGGAAGTCGTAGAAGTAGGACACCCGGTTCGGCAGGATCGACGACGAGGTGCCGGTCAGCGCGTACGGATGCGGGTCCTCGGCGGCCAACGCCAGGAACTGGTAGTCGCTGGTCGAGCTGCCGACGAAGACGCCGACCAGCTCGCCCTTGAGCTCGCTCGCCGGGATGTGCGCGTGCTCGAGCGCCTCCCAGGCCAGCTCGAGCATCAGCCGCTGCTGGGGGTCGACGTTCTCCGCCTCGAGCGGACTCATCGCGAAGAACTCCGGGTCGAAGCCCTTGACGTCGTCGAGGTAGCCGCCGAGCGTGGTGGTGTCGTCGATCGCCTGCGAGAGGCGCCGGTCGCCGCGGAATTCCTCCCAGCGGCCCTCGGGCAGCTCGGTGATCCCGTCGCGGCCCTCGATCAGCAGCTTCCAGGTCTCGTCCGGGGTATTGGCCGAGCCAGGCAGCCGGGTCGACAGGCCGACGATCGCGATGCGGTGACCGGCGGGGACCGGCCGATCGGTGAAGTACGAGTCGTCGAGCAGGACCTGCGGCGTGTCGGGTTCACCTTCGATGATGATGGTGGCCAGCGAGGCTATGGTCGGATGCTGGTAGACCACGGTCGCGGTCAGCATGACGCCGACCAGCTCCTCGATCTCCCCGCTGAGCGCGACCGCGTCGCGGGACGACAAACCGAACTCCTCCATGGGGCGGTCGTCGCTGATCTGGTCGAGCGGCTGCCCGGTGGTGCGGGCTACCCAGCCGCGCAACCACTCCCGCAGCTGGGGGACCGTCATATCCGAACCGGCCGGCCCCGCGGGAGCCGCGTTCGCGCCCGTCGGTGCGGCAGCCGCACCCGTCGTCTCGGTCTGCTCTGATGTCACCGGTTGCTCCGATACCTCGGAATGCCCTGATGTCACGTCTTCAGCCATTGATCCACCAACGTACCGCGTCGAAGAAGTTGAACCGCATACGGAGGTCGAGTCTCACTCCGTTACCGCATCGGGGAAGGAATTCTGCACCGCCGCGACCTGCACGGCCGCGTCGGGGAAGGCGTTCTGGGTGTAGCCGCCGCGCAGGGTGCCGGTGATGTACGCGGCGCGGCAGGCCCGGTGGGCGATCTTGCCGCTGGAGGTACGCGGGATCGATCCCGCCGGTACCAACAGGACGTCGCGGGCGGTGACGCCGTGGCGCTGCGAGATCGCCGCGCGCACCGCGTCGGCGATCGGCACCGGATCGGCCTTGCCGGCGCCGGGGGCGCGTTCGGCGACGATCACCAGCTGCTCGGCGGCGTTCTGCGGATCGCGGCTCAGTCCGGCGGCGCCGTACTGGTAGACCTCGTCGGGCAGTTCGTTCGCGGGCACCGAGAAGGCGGCGACGAAGCCCGGACGCAGGGCGGTGCTCGCCTCGAGCGCCGAGGCCTCCAGATCCTGCGGGTAGTGGTTGCGGCCGTCGACGATCACCAGGTCCTTGACCCGGCCGGTGATGTACAGCTCGCCGTCGATGTAGACGCCGTAGTCGCCGGTGCGCATCCAGTTCGCGTCGTCGGGTGCGCCCTCGGCGCGGCTTCCGGAGGACAGGCGCTGGACGAGCTTGTTGTGGAAGGTCTCGCTGGTCTCGAGGTCGCGACCCCAGTAGCCGCGGCCGATGTTCTCGCCGTGCAGCCAGATCTCACCGACCCGGCCCTCCTCGAGCTCGACGGCGGACTCGGCGTCGACGATCGCCGCCCACTGGCTGCGGGCGACGTAGCCGCAGGAGACGATCGGCAGCGCGGACGGGCTGTCGGGCTCGGCGAAGTCGATCCGGCCGGCATTGAGTGCCTCGCGGTCGACCCAGGTGATCTTCGCGGCGTCGGTATTGCGGGTCGACGACACGAACAGGGTCGCCTCGGCCATGCCGTAGGACGGCTTGATCGCCGTCGCGGGCAGACCGTAGGGGGCGAACGCGTCGTTGAACTTGCGCATCGACGACACGGTGACCGGCTCGCTGCCGTTGATCAGACCGATCACGTTCGACAGGTCGAGTTCCTCGCCGGCCTTGGGCAGGCCGCGGGAGGCGGCGTGCTCGAAGGCGAAGTTCGGGGCGGCCGCGAAGGTGCCCGCGCCGTCGGTGACCGCCGCGAGCTCGCGGATCCACCGGCCGGGGCGCTGCACGAAGGCCAGCGGCGACATGATCGTGATGTAGTTGCCGCCCAGCGCGGGCAGGATCACCGTCAGCAGACCCATGTCGTGGAACATCGGCAGCCAGGTGACGCCGCGCGAGTTCTCGTCGAGCTTGATGCCGTCGACCATCTGCAGGGCGTTGACGCCGACCGCGCGATGGGTGATCTCCACGCCGGCGGGTACCCGCGTCGATCCGGAGGTGTACTGCAGGTAGGCGATGTCGTCCGCGTGCGGGTTCGGCGGGGTCCAGCTCTCGGCGACGGTGTCCGGGACGGCGTCGACGGCCAGGATGCGGGGTCGCTCGGCGGCGGGCATCGGGCGGACGAAGTCGCGCACCCCCTTCGCCGACCGGGTGACGGTCAGGATCACCTTCGGCGAGCAGTCGCCGAGGACCGCGCGCAGCCGGTCGGAGTGTCCGGGCTCGTCCGGGTCGAACAGCGGGACCGCGATCGTGCCGGCGTAGATGGCGCCGAAGAAGGACACGACGTAGTCGAGGCCCTGCGGCGCGAGGATCGCGACCCGATCGCCCGGCTCGGTGACCTGCTGCAGACGGGCGGCGACCGCACGCAGGCGCAGACCGAAGTCCTGCCAGGTCAGTTCCTTCGCCTCGCCCTCGCTGACCTGCGAGTAGTCCATGAAGCGGTAGGCCAGAGCGTCGGCGTTCTCAGCCACGTTGCGCTCGACATGACTGACGAGCGTCTGATGGTCGCCGACAACGATATTGCCGTTCTCATCGACGTAATCGTCGAAGCTCTGACCCATTACTTCCTCTCCTTCGAATCCGGCACGAGGTTCTCTACCGCATCGTCATTGCCGATCCATGAACCGCTTACCGGACACGATCTTCGTACTGTCGACCCACCGCCGGGGATCGAATCCTTCGTTCGGGTCGGTTTTCGACGCGACCGTCGGAAATGGTCGATAGCTCCGAACATGGTAGCGGTACTGCGACGGTTAACTATCCGACAGCAGGGGTATGACCGGAGCGAATGCCTCCATTTGTGTGGGGAACACGCCCACATAGGACATCGACGTGGCGGCCCGAACGTTTCTGACCTGGTCGGCGATCTCCTCGAACGTACCGATCGCGATGTACGGGGACGCGAGGATCTCCTCCACCGTCAGCCGCGCATCGACCTCGATGTTCGGCGGGAAACCGCGATCAAGGGCGGCCAACGCCATTTCCGCCGTCTGTTCCCGGTCGTCGGTGATGACGATCATGGTGATCGTCCAGTTGAGCTCGATCTCATGGAAACGGTCACCGGCCGCCTCGCGGATCCAGTCGATCCGCTCGCGGGTCTTGTCCATCGTGATGCCGGACAGCTTGAGCTTGCCCTCGGCGGTGGTCGACGGCACCAACGAGATGATGTCCGCATGCTTGGCGGCCAGCGCGAGCATCTTCGGTCCGCCGCCACCGACCGCGATCGGCGGGCGTGGGCCCTGCCGCGGGCGCGGGCTGCCCTTGAGGCCGTCGATCCGGTAGTGCTTGCCGTGGAAGGTGCACTCCTGGCCGCGCAGCAGCGTATCGAGGATCGTCAGCGCCTCGTCGAGCTTCTCGATCCGTTCGCCCGGCCGTTCGTAGTCGATACCGGCGGCGTCGAACTCGTCCTTCATCCAGCCCGCGCCGATACCGAGCTCGAGCCGGCCCTTCGACAGCACGTCGATCGTCGCGGCGTCCTTGGCCAGGACCGCCGGATGGCGGAAGCCGTTGGCGAGCACCGCGGTGCCGATCCGGATGTTCTCCGTGGCCACCGCCAGCGCGCCGAGCGCCGCGATCGGACCGACCTGGTCGCCGAGGTGGTCGGGGATCACGAAGCTGTCGAAGCCCAGTTCCTCGGCCGTGCGCGCCAACTGGAGGAAGCGTCGTGCGCCGCCCTCCTGCTTGTTGCCCTCGCCGCCCGCTGCGAAGCGAAACTTCCGAAGCGGCGGATCGGTTGGCGTGCTCATCTGTCGCGGTGCTCCCGGGTACTCGTGGTCGTCTGGCGGAACGCGGCATCGTGGTCGACTGCCGCGCGCCAGGGCGCCACTCTATCGCCCGCCGCGAGCCCCGCCACCGGGGAGCCGTTTCGGCGGCCCGCCCGGCGTGCTTCCCGGGAACTTGCTGTGCCGGCTCCTGCCGCGGACCTCATGGGAGTACCGGTCGGTTCGCGGCCGGCGTCAGGAGTGCGGAACCTCGGGGGTGTTGTTGGTGAGGTCGGCCGCCCAGCGCGTGACCCATTCGGTGGCGGTCGTGCCGGCGTCGTCGACGACGAACGAGGCGTACATCGCGTGCGCCGGGTTGCCGATCGAGCCGATCAACACCGCGAGGCTGTTCGGGATATTCGCCGGACTGAGCGCATCGGTCGGGGAGGCGCAGATCATGTCGGTCGGATTACAGATCTCGTAGACCCGATCGTTCAGCGCACCGAACTCGGTGGGCCGCGAACCGGTCATCGTGATGCCCGGCAGATCGAGCCCGCCGAGTGCGACCTCCGCCCCGACCCCGCCGATGCCGGGGTTGACCTGGATGCCGGAATCCGCGTCGCGGCGGCCGTCGGCGATCAGCGCCGTGCCGAGGACGAGATCGGCGGAAACCGGGCCTTCACCGTTGCCGATGCGCGCGGCGACGTCGCCGGCGATCACCGCGCCCTGGGAGAAGCCGGTCAGGATGTACTTCGTCAGCGCACACCGCGCGTGGGTCTGGGCGATGATGTCGATCGTGCGGGCGGTGCCCTCGCTGCGGCTGTTGTTGTACGACTGCTGGCCGTCCGGCGGCAGCGCGATCGGATTCGAGAACTGCGCGACGTACGGCACCGTGTACACGGTCAGCCGCTCCGGCGAGAACTGCTCCTGCAGGGGGCGGGTGATGCTCTGCATCAGCGAGGCGGGCATCGCGGTCGGGTTGTACGGGTCGTCGGTGGCCGTCGACTCCCAGGTGCCCGGAATCGCGACCGCCAGGACGTCGGGGCAGTCGGCCGGCTGGGACTGCGGCTGCTCCGGCCCGGGGGTCGGCCCGGGGCCCGGGGTCTGCAGTCGACCGGCCAGCAGGTACCAGCCCAGGACGACCAGCAGGATGACGACGATCAGGGCCACGAAGGCTCGAAAAAGAGTGCGCACTGTCACATCCGCCCGACGTCAGCAGTACGTCGAGTCGGCGACCTCGATGTAGGTCGCCGCGTTGGCGGCGGCCTGCTCGTCGGTCAGGGTCACCCCGGCGGCGCTCGCCTCGGAACCGACCATCGCGGTGACGTAGGTGGTGATCAGCGAGGCGTCCTCACCCTGCGCCTGCGCGGTGCAGATGTAGTTGGCGGTCGAGACCGCCAGATCGCCGTTGTCGACGACCGGCATGCCGCGGTCGCGCAGCGCCGCGACGAAGGCCTGACCGCGATCGTCGGTCGGGCCGGGTACCGCGGGTACCTCGGACTGATCGGCGGGCGGCGCGGTCGCCGCGCCGGGGTCGGCGGGGGCGGGCGCGGGAGCGGCCGGGGATTCCGGAGCGGAGGTCGCCGAATCGGCCGGCGGTACCGCGGCGTCCGACGTCGGCTCGGCGCTCTGCGAGGTGGACGTCTCGGCCAGCGAGGTGGTGGTCACCTCGTCGGAGGAGGAGTCGTTGCCGCACCCCGCCACGAGAATGCCGATGGCCACCGCGGCAACCGCGACAAACGGTGCCCGTGCGTGCCGAACGCTCATCGAAAGCCGAATCCTTCCCCGGCGCCCAGCGGACGCCACTGTCCATTTTCCGGCGGGCCGATCCGGGGTCGGCCGCAGCCGTCCCGGCGTCCGCGCCGGCGCGCCCCGGCGTACCCGGGGCCATCGCCACATCGTGGCACGATCCCCGGCCCTCGCCGTGGTTTGCGCCCCGCCGAAGCGGGAATGTGTCTCGGTTGTTGCACCGCTACCGGTACCGGCGGCCGTTTCGTTGTCCGCGGGTCCGGCAGAGCGTGTTTCCGCTCGAGCGAGCCAGGCTAGCGACGGGTGCTGAGAGCACCCTGAGTTGCCCGGTGGGCGCCGATCAGTCGCTGATCGTCACCCGGCCGTCGACCACCGAGATCGAGCCGTGCTCGAAGTTCTGGCGGATGCCGTCGAGGATCGGGGTTTCCTCGCCGATCGGGTATCCGAGGCGGCCGTTCTCGAAGCCGACCGATTCCCAGGCGTCCATGATCGGGCCGCGGCGCACGATCTGGGCGCCGAGCGCATCGGTCCAGTAGATGTTGCCGCCCTCGAAGCGGTTGAAGGCGCCACCGTCGCGCGCGGCGGTCTCGCCGCTGGTCGGGAAGCCGAGCAGGCCGTCCTCGAAGCCCGCGGCCGCATAGCGATCGAGGATGCGACCCTCGACCCGCTGGGCGCCGGTATCGGGCGACCAGTAGAGCACCCCGTGCTCGAAGGACTGGACCGCGCCGGGCCGGTTCGGGGTCGAGACCTCGTTGCGGATCGGATAGCCGAGCCGGCCGGCCTCGAAGCCTTCGCGGGCCCACTCGGCCAGCAGGTCGCCGTGCACCGCGTTCGCGCCGGTCTGCGGGGTGAAGTAGATCGCACCGTTGCCGAAGTTGGCGAACAGGCCACGGCCGTCCGGGGCACTCACCTCGGAGGTCAGCGGGATGCCCAACAGTCCGGCGGGACCGCCGAGCGCCTGGTAGGCCCCGCCGATCAGGCCGCTCCACCAATGCGCACCGGTGGCGGCGGAGGCGTAGACCCGACCGTTGACGAAGTCCTGGGCGGTGCCGTCGCCCACCGGATAGCCCGGCGTCACACAGTTGCCCAGCCACGGGTTGTCGGCGGTCAGCGTGGCGATATCGCCGGTGACGTCGCAGGCCGGCGCATCGCGACCGGCGGCGAGCGAGTCGGCGATCTGCGGCCAGGCCCGGTGCAGTTCGTCCTGCCAATAGGGCCACGAGTGGGTTCCGGTCGGCGGATAGGAGATCGTCACCGGGATGCCGAGCCTGCTGAGCTTGGTGGTGAAGGTCTGCGAGCTGAGCCGGGCGAGCACCTCGAGGCCGCTGCCCGCGCTGTTGTTGCTCAGCCCCGGGACCGCGGACGGCTGGTCGTAGGGACCGGGGGCGCCGGTGCCGCTGGAGACGTAGAGGCTGGTGCCCTGCAGCTTGTCGGCCAGCTCGTAGGGGTCGTGTTCCTTCCAGGCGGGCGCGCCGGGCGGGCCCCACATCGCGGCGGAGCTGTAGCCGCCGGCGTCGAGCTGGGCGTAGGTGATCGCCTGCGGCATGCCGGTCGTCGAGGTCGCCAGGATGCCCGAGAACGATCCGGCGAACCGGTAGAAGCCCGGATGGCGGGCGGCGAGGGTCATCGCCGCGGTGCCGCCCATCGACAGGCCCGCGATCGCGCGCGTATCGGTCGTGCGCCAGCTGCTCTCGAGGATCGGCGGGAGCTCCTGCGTCAGGAAGGTCTCCCATTGGTAGTTCTTGCCGTTGTTCGGTTCGAGCCAGTCGGTGTAGAAGCTCGACTCGCCGCCGATCGGCAGCACGACGTTGACGTTCTTGTCGGCGAAGAAGTCGACCGCGTCGGTGTCGAGGGTCCATCCGCTCTCGGAGTCGACCGCTCGTAGGCCGTCGAGCAGGTAGAGGGCCGGGAAGGAGGCGGTCGGATCGACGTTCCAGTCGCGGGCGAGCAGCAGTTGGACCTGGATGGGCGCATTCATCGCCGCGGAGTGGATCGTCAGCGCGACGCGTCGGTCGGACATCCAGGTGTAGTCGACGACCGTCGAGGCGCCCGCACCCTCGTTGCGCAGGATCGGGGCCGCCTGGGCGGTCGCGGAGGTCAGGGCCGGGGTGGCCCCGAAGCCGAGGACGAGAGCCAGGCCCAGCGCGGTGGCCGGGACGGCCGCGGCCCGCCGCCGGGTACGGCGATTGCCGATCGGGCTCCGGGTCGCCGACTCCCGAGCATCGTCGCCACGAGCGGTGATTCCCACGTCCATCTGTCGGCACGTCCCTTCGCTACCCAACCCTTCGCCACACGTTCATACCCGGATGTGGACGTGTGATTGATGAGGCGCGCGGTGACTGCTGTGAAAATTGTGACGAGAGAGGTGGGGGTCATAGGGTGGCGGGCCGGAAACGACTCGACGCCGCCACCGCGGGATGCGGTGACGGCGTCGATGGAGTGTCGGTGGTCGGGGTGTTACCCCCGGGTGCGCGCGGTGGCTACTTCCGCGGTGCGCTCAGTGTGCGTTGAGCGCGTCGA
Source organism: Millisia brevis NBRC 105863 (assembly GCF_001552615.1). Classification (GTDB taxonomy): domain Bacteria; phylum Actinomycetota; class Actinomycetes; order Mycobacteriales; family Mycobacteriaceae; genus Millisia; species Millisia brevis. The sequence continues at coordinate 13,687 of NZ_BCRN01000030.1, read as the reverse complement.
GGATCTGCGGACGGGCGTTCCACAGTTCGCCCTGCCAGTACTCCCACCGGTGCGTACCGACGACCGGGAAGTTGAACGTCGCCGGGATGCCGAGGGTGGCCAGCTTGATCTGGAAGGCGCGCGAGTTGGTCATCGCCAGGGTCTCGAGACCGATCGCGTTCGCGGTGTTGAAGTAGTCGATCGGCGCGGACGGGTTGTCGGCCGGGCCGGGGAAGCCGGTGGCGGCCGAGACGTAGAGCGAGGTGCCCTCGAGGCGCGGCGCGAAGACGAACGGGTCGTTGCGCAGCCACGCGGGGTTCCACGGCGGGCCCCACATCGCGTCGACGTTGTAGCGGCCGGCGTCGAGCATCGCGACCCGGATCGCCTCGCGCATACCGGGCGCCGAGACGTTCAGGTAACCCGACAGCGAGCCCGCGAAGCGGAACTGGTCCTTGTGGTACGCCGCCAGGGTCAGCGCGGCCGAGCCGCCCATCGACAGGCCGATCACGCCGTTGTTGGTCGGCGAGACGCCGCGCTCGGCGGCGAGGTACTGCGGGAGCTCCTGGGTCAGGAAGGTCTCCCACTTGTAGGTGATCTCCTGCCCGTTCAGGTTCGACGGGTAGTACCAGTCCGAGTAGAAGCTCGACTCGCCGCCGACCGGCATCACCAGGGTGACGTTGTCGTTGCGGAACTGGTCCATGGCGTTGGTCTCGAAGGACCAGGCGTTGCGATCCGAGCGGGCGCGCAGGCCGTCGAGCAGGTAGAGCGCCGCGTCACCGCCGCGGGCCGCGTACTGCACCTGCACCTTGATCGGGCCCATCGACGACGGGACCATCAACTCCTCGTACCCACCGGCGGGGGCCGCGGAGGCCGGAGCCGCCGTCAGCACGCCTGCCGCGAGGGGGGCGACCAGCACACCGGCCGCCACGGCGAGGAGCCTGCGCATCCGCGACGACCGACGGCGAGGGGTTTCCTCGCGTCCGCCGCGGTCAGAGACCAACTTCAAGACCCGACACTCCATTCATCTGCCCGCACCGTGGTGGGGTAACCCGTTTACGTCCGACCACCTGGAGCGGTTCGCCAAGCACACATCGCGGCGGTCCGAACAGGACCGCCGCGCCGGTCGGAGCCTAAGCGATCGCCCGATGTCGGGCAATCCGCATCGACCTCACTAAACCACCACGAGGTCTGAAAACCGACCCGAACCGAGACTTTCGGTTGTCTCCGTGACCGGAATGTATCCCTACGGCCGCTTTGCGGCCGACCCGGTGTGGCGCTCCACCCCGCCGTCCGGCGGCCCGGGTGGGCATCACCGCAGGTGGATGCCCGCGGCGCCGTCGGCGGGGAGTCCGACATTCCTTCGCTGTCGAACAACGCCCGGTTTATCGCATTGTGATCGAGTGGTGTTACCGGACCGAGATATTTTTTCGACCGGTCCGTACAACGGCGGGAGGCCGCGCCCGCTGGCCACGTCGACCGATGGATCATTCGACCGGCGGTGGGAGAGGAATCCCACATTCCTCCAGTGTGTACTTGGGCACACGATCGAACCGGAAGGCCGCAAACTCGAACGCTCGCTTGAAGTTCTGGACGAATCGGGCGAAGGTCAACTCCGACCGGTACGAGACCAGCAGATCCTGGATCTCCTGGCAGCCGAGGGCCGCCTTCGCCTGTGCGATCCAGTTCTCGTCCAGGAATTGCGGCAGCCAGGGATGCTCCTCGACCATCCCGGTGTCCGCGATCACCCAGTCCGGGAAAAGCGCCTTGTCGTGTCCGATTCGACCATTGTCGAGCCGTTCTGTGTGGGCGGCGAGCGGGTAGGCCAGGCCCATCTGGTCGAGGACCCGCACGTCCAGGCCGACGTTCATGCTCGTCATGCCCAGGTTCAGGAAGTAGACGACGTGTTCGGCGCCGCCCTCGGGGATCGGGTCCGGCGGGGGCACGACGTACCAGTAGGTGAAGTCGCCGGCCGGCAGCAGAACACCGCCGTCCGGGGTGTTGTTGATCGCCTCGACCATCGCCCGCATCCGGGGGTAGTCGAGGTAGTCCGACGCGAGGATCGGGTGGCTGTTGCCGGTGTTGAGCGTGTAGAACGCGCGCTCGTCGACGATGCCCGAGCGGCCGACCAGCCAGCCGCCCGACATGCCGGCCATCGAGCCGACCACGGCGGACCAGCCGACGATCAGCACCCAGGCGACCGCGACCGTCGCCGCGCGGATGCGCACCGCCCGCTCACCGCGCAGCGGCGAGGTCAACGGCAGCACCGCCATCGGCAGCAGCAGCAGGAAGACGCCGGGCAGCAGCGTGCGCCCGTGCATGAAGTCGCCGCCGACCCGAACGGCGTAGACCAGCGACAGCAGCCCGGTACCGAGCATCAGCAGGACCGCCCCGGCCGGGCGCTGCACGAGCGCGCGCAGGCCGTCGAGCCGATCGACGAGGGAGCGTCCGGTCGGGCCCGCGGTGCTCAGCCGGTCGGTTGACTCCGACTCCGCGCGCGGCGCGGCCGTCGAGCGGCGGCGCAGTCCGACGGCGACCACCGCGGCGATCGCCAGGACCAGCAGCGGCAGCCACAGCGCGTAGGTGCCGAAGAGATTCCACAGATAGGCCAGGCCCTGCGACCACTTCGCCCCGCCGGCGTCCTTGGAGACCGCGGTATTGGGGTAGGGCAGCCCGTAGTAGCCCATCCGCCAGATCTGGTAGCCGACCGGGGTCAGCGCGGCGATGATCGGCAGGCCGACGACCTGCCGCCATCCGCGGCAGCTCAGCCACAGCGCGAGCAGGACCGGTCCGCCGACGATCACCAGTTCCGGGCGCACCAACGGCGCCAATCCGGCCCAGAAGCCGAAGGCGAGGGTTTCGACGGTGGGGACCGGCACCGTCGGCCCGCGCAGGGCCCACCGCACCAGCAGCAGCCAGACCACCGCGATCCAGAAGATCACCAGGCAGGTTTCGAGCCCGGACGTGGCGAAGTCGCGCGCGGGCGGCAACGCCAGGTAGACCAGCAGGCCCGCCGGCAGCAGCAGCGCCCCGGTCCGGGCCGCGCGGCGGCGGTAGAGCAGCGCGGTCCCCAGGCCGGCGATCACGATTGCCGCCGTCGTCAGGATCAGCGCGATCGCGAGCACGACGTATTCGAGCTGGATGCCGGTGAGCCGGCCTCCGCCGTAGACGACGTACGTCCAGGCGGTCGAGGTATTGGCCTCGACCCGCTCGCCGACGTTGAACACCGGGCCGTTGCCCGCGAGCAGGTTGCGGACGGTGCGCAGGACGATCAGACCGTCGTCGGCGATCCAACGCCGTTGCCACGCCGCCCAAAAGGTGAGAACTCCGGTGCCGAGGATCGCCGCGAGCGTGATCAACTCGCGCCGGCGAACCCGCCGACTACGCGAGGTAGACAGCGGCAACGACAGCTCCGATCCAGGCCAACGCCAGCACCTGCAGGACGCGATCGCCCAGGGCGATCTCCTCGGGCTCGCCCGCCTGGCCGCCGTCGACGTCGACCGCGTACCGCAGCACCGCGACGGTGAACGGGATCATCGAGATCACGTACCAGATCGACGCCTCTTCGGCGACGCCGCCGCCGCGCACCGAGGCCGGGTCGAAGACCCACATGCCGTAGCACAGCACCATCGCGGTGGCGGCCAGCGTCCAGACGAACCGCAGGTAGCTGGTGGTGTACCGCTCGAGCGACTTGCGGATCTTGGCGCCGGTCCGCTCGGCGAGGCGCAGTTCGGCGTAGCGCTTGCCGGCGACCATGAACAGCGAACCGAAGGTCATCACCAGCAGGAACCACTGGGACAGCGCGATGCCGGCGGCCGCGCCACCGGCGATCGCGCGGATCAGGAAGCCGGACGACACGATGCAGATGTCGAGCACCGCCTGGTGCTTGAGCCCGAAGCAGTAGGCCAACTGGATCGCGATGTAGACCGCGATCACGATCACCAGGTCCACGCTGGCCAGCACCGACAGCGCCAGGGCAGCGACGAACAGCGCGATAGCCAGCCCGTAGGCCAACCCGACCGGGACGACCCCGGCGGCGATCGGACGGTTGCGCTTGGTCGGATGCGCCCGGTCGGCCTCGACGTCGAGCGCGTCGTTGACCAGGTAGACGCCCGAGGCGGCCAGACAGAAGGCGACGAAGGCGATGCCGACGTTGCCGAGCACCGTCAGGTCGGCGACCGAGCCGGCGGCGAACGGCGCCGCGAGGACCAGGACGTTCTTGACCCACTGACGCGGGCGCAGCGCCTTGATCAGCCCGGAACCCAGGCTGGTCGGCGGGGTGGTTGCGGTGGCGGCGTCCTCGCTCATGCGCGGTCCGTTCGGGTACGTGCCTCGGCGATACCGACGGCGGCGGCGCTCGCCGCGCCGAGCGCGGCGCCGGCGAGCACATCGGTGGGGTAGTGGACGCCGAGCACCAGCCGGGAGACCAGCATCGGCGGGATCACCGCGAGCGGCAGCGGGCTGCCGGTGGCCCGCGCCATCAGCACGGCGGCGGCGGTGGTCGACGTCGCGTGCGAGGACGGGAAGCTCAACTTGCTCGGGGTACCGACCCCGACGCGGATCGACGGGTGGTTCGGGCGGCGGCGGCGCACGACGCGCTTGATGATCACCGAGGCCGCGTGGGCGCCGAAGGCCCCGACCCCGGCGGCGATCCACCGGCGCCGATGCGGGCGGTCGACGACGGCTCCGGCCGCGGCCAGGGCCATCCAGCCGAGGGCGTGCTCGCCGAAGTGGGACAGGCCGCGGGCGGCGGGGACGGCGCCCGGCACCGCGAGCAGCGGCTGCTGGATCGCGGCCAGGAGGGCGGCCTCGCCGGTGGCGGGAGCCGCATCGAGCTGCTCGGCGTCCACCGGCCGGCCATCCGCCGGGGTCTGCACATCGGGTCCGCCGGGATGCCCCGCATCCGTCGGCGTGGAGTTACTGCTGGTGAAAGACACGTTCCCAACTCTCGGTGCTGATCAGGTCGGGCAGTGCCGCGCGGTAGCGCTCGGACAAGCCCGCGAATTCGGTGTTCAGCTGCCGGCGCAGGCCCAGGGCCTCGCGCAGCAGCGATGCGGCGACCGCGCGGTCGCGCTTGCGATAGACCACGCCGCGCCCGTCGGCGGTGGTCACCGTGACCCCGTCGACCTGGGACAGCAGGAACCATCGCGAGTCGATGGTCGGCACGTTCAGCTGCGGCTGCTCCAGGTTGTGCGGATCGGCCGGGCGCAGATTGTGCAGCAGACCCTTCGCCAGCCGCCCGACCTTGCGCAGCGCGCCGGCCGGCTCACCCACCGCGCCGACCCCGGCGTGCGAGGCGGGCGGCAGGGCGGTCGACGACGGCAGGACCACCGCGTCGGGGTAGGTCTTGCGCAGCGCGTGGACCTCGCCGAGCGAACGCGGCAGCCGGTCGAAGAGGACCTCCGGGCCGGCCAGGAAGTCCTCGATCGCCTTGTTCTGGATCGCGACGGTCGAGTACTCGAGGCAGAGCAGGTGCTTCGTGGTCGCCTTGACGGTGTCGAGGATCAGACCGCGGGCGCTGTCCGGCTGGTGCAGGGCGGCGACGATCAGTCGATTGCGCAGGTGGAAGTACGCCTGCCAGTCGATCGCGTCGTCCTTGTCGGACCAGGCCATATGCCAGATCGCCGCGCCGGGCAGCGTCACCGTCGGGAAGCCGGCCTCGCGGGCGCGCAGCCCGTACTCGGCGTCGTCCCACTTGATGAACAGCGGTAGCGGCTGCCCGATCGTCTCGGCGACCACCCGCGGGATCATGCAGACCCACCAGCCGTTGTAGTCGACGTCGATCCGCCGGTGCAGCAGCTTGGAGTTGTCCCGATCGGTGAGCGGGTACTTCGAGAAGTCGTGGTCGTACTCGGTATTGGGCGCCGCGCCCCACATGAAGTTGTGGCGCTGGATCACCTCGCCCATCGTGTGCAGGTGGCTGCGTTCCTGCAGGTTGAGCATCTGGCCGCCGACCAGCGTCGGCACGGTCGCGAAGCGGGCGAAGGCCAGGGTGCGCAGGACGGTATCGGGCTCGAGCTCGATGTCGTCGTCCATGAACAGGATGTAGTCGGCGGAGGTGGTCGCCAGCGCCTCGTACATGATCCGGCTGTAGCCGCCCGAGCCGCCGAGGTTCGCCTGGTCGTGCACGGTCAGCCGGTCGCCCAGGGCGGCGGCGGCCTCGGTGAAGCCGGGCTCGTCGGCCACCTTGCGGGTGCCCTGGTCCGGGATGATCACCGCGTCGATCACGTCGAGGACCAGCGGATCGCTCGCGAGGGCGTGCAGCGCGTTGACGCAGTCGGTGGGCCGGTTGAACGTCGGGATGCCGACGGCGACGCGACCGGCACCCGGCGCCGCGACCGGCGCGTACCAACCGGCGGACTCGACGAGCACCTCGGTATCGGTGGTGATGTCGAACCAGAGCCAGCCGCCGTCCTCGAACGGCGCCAGGTCGAGCGGGATCTCGACCACCGATACCTCGGCGGTCGCGACGGCCGAGCCCGATTCCGGCTCGGTGAAGCGGCCCGCCAGGGGGCGGCGGGCGACCGGGCCGACAGCCTGCCCGGTGACGTGGATGCGGGAGCTGTCCGCCTTGGAGCGGTAGACGTCGATCCGACCGCGGCCGCGCACCTCGACCCGCAGCACCACCGAGTCGAGGGTGGTCCAGCGGCGCCAGTAGGACGCGGGGAAGGCGTTGAAGTACGTCGCGAAGGAGACCTCGGAGTCCGCGCCGATCGACAGCGAGGTGCGGCCCACCGGATGGGCGCGCCGGGCGTTGGACGCCGACTCGGTCAGGTAGAGCGTCCGCACGTCGAGGTGTTCACCGGCGCGCGGGACCAGGACGCGGGCGAGCAGGGAGATCGCCGCGGACTCCGGCTCGAGCACCTCGTCGAGCACCGGCAACTCGTCGGTCTCGTCGGGATGCAGACGTCGCCCGACCGGGCGGACCCGGGGCGAGGCGGGCTTGCTCATCACTCGCCCCGCTCGCCGAGCGGCGCGCCGGACTCGAGGTGCGGCGCCAGGGTGTTGTCGAACATCGTCAGCGCGCTGGCGATCGCCATGTGCATGTCGAGGTACTGGTAGGTGCCGAGGCGGCCGCCGAAGATCACGTTCGACTCGGCGGTCTCGCGCTTGGCCAGCGCCCGGTAGGCCGCGAGCTTGTCGCGATCCTCGCCGGCGTTGATCGGGTAGTACGGCTCGTCCCCGGTGCGGGCGAAGCGCGAGTACTCCCGCATGATCACCGTCTTGTCGGCCGGGTAGGACCGCTCGGGGTGGAAGTGCCGGAACTCGTGGATGCGCGTGTACGGCACGTCGGCATCGTTGTAGTTCATCACCGGGGTGCCCTGGAAGTCGCCGATCGGCAGCACCTCGGTCTCGAAGTCGAGGGTGCGCCAGCCCAGCTCGCCCTCGGAGTACGAGAAGTAGCGGTCGATCGGGCCGGTGTAGATCACCGGGGCGTTCGGGCTCTGCGCCCGCAGCTCGTCGGCGACGTCGAACCAGTCGGTGTTCAGGCGCACCTCGATGCGCTCGTCGGCGGCCATCGCCTCGAGCCACGCGGTGTAGCCGTCGACCGGCAGACCCTCGTGGGTGTCGTTGAAGTAGCGGTTGTCGAAGGTATAGCGGACCGGCAGGCGGGTGATGTTCGCCGCGGGCAGCTCACGCGGATCGGTCTGCCACTGCTTGGCGGTGTAGTCGCGCACGAACGCCTCGTAGAGCGGGCGCCCGATCAGGCTGATCGCCTTCTCCTCGAAGTTGCGGGCGTCGGCCGAGGTGAACTCGGCGGCCTGCTCGGCGATCAGCGCACGCGCCTCCTCCGGGCTGAAGAAGCGGCCGAAGAACTGGGAGACCAGGCCCAGGCCCATCGGGAACTGGTACGCCTGCCCCTTGTGCAGCGCGAAGACGCGGTGCTGGTAGCCGGTGAACGAGGTGAACCGGTTGACGTACTCCCACACGCGCTCGTTCGAGGTGTGGAACAGGTGCGCGCCGTACCGGTGGATCTCGATACCGGTCGTCGGCTCGGGCTCGGAGTAGGCGTTGCCGCCGATATGCGCCCGACGCTCGACCACCAGCACCCGCTTGCCCAGCTCGCGGGCGGCCCGCTCGGCGACGGTCAGGCCGAAGAATCCGGAGCCGACGACCAGCAGGTCGAACGGTTCGCCGGAGGCGGGAGGAGTTTGGTCTGCCACGGGGAACGAGGGTATCGGACGGCCGCGTGCCCCGATGCGCGGCGCTGCCGGCAGGGCCTCGATCGGACGGTGTGGTCGGGATTCGCGACACGCCCTGAACCAGTAGTCGAGACTTTGTGACGAATGTGGTTACTGTCTATCACTGAGATCATAGTGTTTAACCACGAATCGGGAGATGACGTGCCTAATCGTCGACATACACCGTCGCTCGTCTACGGTGCCGTCGCCGCTCTGGTCGTCGGGGGGCCGCTTGCCGTGGGCGTTGTTTACCAGCAGGGGTCTGGCGTTCGCCCGGCAGGCGGGCCGGTGGAAATCAAACCGGTGACCATTGTTCAGCAGGAATTACAGGACTTTCCGTATGTAACAATCCCGCTCAGCCAGCTGTCCGGTCTGAATATCCCGGACATTCAGCTGCCGCTGCCGATCGGCCTCGCGCCGGACGGCGGAATTGTCATACCGAACCTGTCGGACCTGGGCCTGCCGGCGGCGGAGCCGATCCCCGCCTCATCGGCCGCGCAGCCGAGCCCCGTCGATCCCGGCGTCGTCACCGGCGACCCCGCGGATCCGGTGACCGCCGAGACGCGCGTGAAGGAAGTCACCAGCGATACACCGTTCAGTGTGGTGGCGCTCACCGGCGCGGTCGACAGCCTGGCCTCGTACGTGCGCGCGGAACTCGGCGACGGCAGCTGGGGCCCGTGGTACCCGCTGGAGGCGTCCGAGGGGGAGAACCCGGAGTTGGCCGCGGCGTCCGATGCCGTCGCGGGGACCGAACCGATCTACGTCGGTGAAACCCGTCGGGTGCAGTTCCTGACCGCCGCTGCGGGTGAGGACGATCTGCCGCACGTCGACCACCCCGGTGAGGATCACCCCGCGCCGCAGGACCCGGGGGCCGGCGCCGCGCCGGCGACCGATCCGACGAGCGTCGAGGGACAAGTCGTCCCGAGCGACGGTTCGGCTCCGGCTCCGGTCGAGTACCGCCCGGCGTCGTACGAGGAGCCCACAGACCAACTGGTCGACACGTTGAAGGCCGTGATGATCAACACCGGCGTCGGCGCGGACGACGGGATCTACCAGGGCGTGGCCCAGTCGTTCTCCGGCAGCCCGCGGGTGATCACCCGGGCGGAATGGGGAGCCGACGAGTCGAAGCGCTGCGCGCCGACCTACGACAGCTCGATCGGCGGAGCGACCGTGCACCACACCGCCGGTTCCAACGACTACACGCGGGCGGAATCGGCCGGCATCCTGCGAGCGATCTACCAGTACCACACCCAGACGCTGAACTGGTGCGACGTCGGCTACCAGGCATTGGTCGACAAGTACGGCCAGATCTTCGAGGGTCGCGCCGGCGGTATCGACCGTCCGGTGCGCGGATCGCACGCCGGTGGGTTCAACGAGAACACCGTCGGGGTCGCGATGATGGGCGACTTCTCCCGGGTGCGGCCGACCGACGCGATGCTGCAGGCGGTCGGCCAGTTCCTCGGCTGGCGCCTCGATCTCGCCGGGCTCGACCCGCAGGGCTGGACGACGATGTACTCCGAGGGCACCCGGTTCACCTTCGTGCGCCAGGGCGACTCGATCCGGCTGCCGGTGATCTTCGCCCACCGCGACGTCGGCCGGACCTCCTGCCCGGGCGACGCCGGTTATGCGGCGCTGCCCGAGATCCGGCAGATCGCCGCCGACTACATCGCCAACAAGAACCGCCCGACCACCACCACCCCGACCACCAGCGCCCCGACGTCGAGCCCCGGCGCGGATCAGTTGGTGACCGACGGCGGGGGCGCCACCTCGACCACCCGTGCCGAGACGGTGCGCGACCTGGCGGCGAGCCTGCTGGCCGCGCTGGACAGCAGCCCGGTGGTGCAGCGGTGGGTGCAGGCCGGCGGGGAGACCGGATTCCTCGGTCAGGCGCTGACCGGTCTGCTGTCGGGGCCCAACGGGGCTTCGCACGCCGACTTCGCGGGTGGCTCGATCTACTCGGACGCCTCCGGGGACACCGCCCTCGTGGTCGGCAGGATCCTCGACGAGTTTCGGGCGCTCGGCGGCGAACTGGGCATCCTGGGTGCGCCGATCGGCGACGAGTATGCGGTGCCGGACGGCCGGCGCAGCGACTTCCAGAACGGGTCGCTGGTCTACAACCAGGTCAGCCAGACGGTGACCCGGGTGGAGGCCCCGCCGCGGGCCGAGATTCCGGAGACCTCCGCGGCTCCCGCCCCCGAGGCGTCCGCCGACGCGCCGGCTCCCGCGGCGTCCTCCGAGGCGCCCGCTCCCGCGGCGATCGATGCCCCGGCCGTCGTCGCGCCGGCGCCGGTCGCGGAGGGTCCGCTGCAGCCGGTCGAATAACCGACCCGATCGACGAGGTGCCCCGCCCGAATATTCGGGCGGGGCACCTCGCGTAGGTATCGGCTCGTCCCGGACACGGGCGCGGGAGCCGTATCGGTCGGGAGCGTTGCGTCGGCCGGAAGCGGCGAGGCGGTCGGGCCGGTGTTCTGCCGGGAGCGGCGAGGGCGGTCGGGAGCCGGGAGCGGCTCAGGCCGAGCGGTCGGCGGCCATCGTCGGCGACCAGATCTCGGCGAGCGATTCCACCGGTAGATCCAGGGCGCGCCCCAGGGCGACCACCGTGCCGAAGGCCGGGGTGGGCAGCCGACCGGTCTCGATCTTGCGGAGCGTCTCCGGGGAGATCCCGGCCGCGCCGGCGACGTCGTCGAGCGGCCGCGGGCCACGGGCATTCCGCAGGGCCACCCCGAGGCGGCGCCCGGCGGCGATCTGTTCTCCGGACAGCGGTCTGCGCACCATGTGGACCACACTACCGGATGCTGGTATTTCTATACCGACGGTATTTCTATACCGCCGACGCGTTAGGCTGGTATAGAAATACCGCACACCCGATGGAGTGATCGATGATCGAATTGAAGTCCCCGCAGGAGATCCGTCGCATGGGACGGACCGGCGACTTCGTCGCGCGCACCCTCGTCGACCTGCGGGACCGCGCGAAGGTCGGCGTCAACGTGCTCGATCTCGAAATGCGGGCCCGCGACCTGGTCGCCGAGGCCGGCGCGCAGTCCTGCTACTGGGACTACGAGCCCTCCTTCGGCGAGGGGCCCTTCCGCAATGTGATCTGCCTGTCGGTCAACGACGCCGTGCTGCACGGCCTGCCGCACGATCACGTCCTCGCCGACGGCGACGTGCTGTCGATGGACTTCGCCGTCTCGATCGACGGCTGGGTTGCCGACGCCGCGTTGACCACGATCGTCGGCACGGCGGACCCGGAGGATCAGCGCCTCGTCGATGCGACCGCCGCCGCCCTGGCCGCCGGGATCGCCGCCGCCCGGCCGGGTGGGCGACTGGGCGACATCAGCGCCGCGATCGGCGGGGTCGCCGACGCGGGCGGGTACCGGATCAACACCGGCTTCGGCGGTCACGGACTCGGTCGCACGATGCACGAGGACCCGCACGTCCCCAACGCCGGGCGCGCCGGGCGCGGGATGCGCCTGGTGCCCGGTCTGGTGCTGGCGATCGAGCCCTGGTTCTCGCGAGGGACCGACCGCATCGTCATGGACGCGGACGGCTGGACGATCCGGATGGCCGATGGATCGAACGCCGCGCACAGCGAACACACCGTCGCGATCACCGAGGACGGGCCGGTGGTGCTGACCGCCGGTACCGGGATCGCGGGCGGCTAGCCGTTCCGACCCGCGCGGTCACGCCTCGGCGCAGCCGCTCGAGGACCTGCTCGGCGCAGCCGCTCGAGGACCCGCTCAGCGCAGCCGCTCGAGGACCCGGCCGACGCCGTCGTCGTCGTTGGCGGCGGTGATCTCGTCGGCGGCCTCGCGCGCCCGCGGGTGGGCGTTGCCCATCGCGACGCCGTGCCGGGCCATCGTCAACATCGGGACGTCATTCGGCATATCACCGAAAGCGAGAATGGAATCCGACGGAATATTCAAATAGTCGGCCGCCATCAGAAGACCGGTCGCTTTGTTGACTCCGCCCGCCGAGATTTCCAGCAGTCCGTTCTCCGTCGAAAATGTCATGTCGACCCGATCGCCGACGTGCGGCGCGAGAATGCCGAACATCTCGGAACTCGACAGACCCGGACAGCGCGCCAGCAGCTTGATCGCGGGGCGCTCGATCAGTTCCTCGAAGGAGACCTCGGCGTGGTCGGACCGCTCCCAGGCGTGCTGATAGCCGGGCGCGGAGACGAAGCGCAGCAGATCGTCGTCGGTGTGCGAACCGGGCGAGATCCGCTCGACGGCGAGTCCGACCCCGTCGAGCAGGCCCGTGGCCAGGTCCGCCAGCCAGTCCAGGGTGTCCGGGGCGAGGTTGACCACCCGCACGACCCGGTCGTCGCCGCTGTCGTAGAGGGCCGCGCCGTTCGCGCAGACCGCCAGCGGTGCGTAGCCGAGTTCGTCGGCGACCGGCGCGATCCAGCGGGGCGGGCGCCCCGTCGCCAGGACGAAGGTCGCGCCGCGATCGCGTACCGCGCCGACCGCCTCGCGGGTGCGCGGGGTGATGCGGCCCTCGGAAGAGATCAATGTTCCGTCGACATCGCTGGCGATCAGCGACGGCAGGGTGTCGAACGATTCGGCCGTTTTCGGGGTGTCTAGTTCTGTTTCCGGGGCATTACGGGTGCGCACTGCGTCGATTGTGCCCGATTATTTGCCCCGGCGGATTGTTGAATCCGTTACTCGCCGTCGGTCGCCTTTTTCCGGCGTTCCGCGATTCGCTTCGCTATGTCCTGTTGGTCCAATGCGGTGGCCTCCTCGAGCGTCGGCGCCCCGCCGCCGAGACGGGCGGGCACCCAGTAGGCGCCGGGCTCGTGGTCGTAGTCCTTTTGCAGGCCCTCGAGCATCTGCTGCATCGTCGCGCGCAGCAAGGCGGTCAATTCCCCGGCGGGCAGGTTCGGCGGGATCGGCTCACCCACCGCCATCGAGATCGGGGTATTGGTTCGGCCCAATCGCTTGGGGTGCCCCTTGGTCCACACCCGCTGCGCGCCCCAGATCACCACCGGGATGATCGGGACGCCGGCCTCGATCGCCATCCGCGCCGCACCGGACTTGAAGTCCTTGATCTCGAAGCTTCGGCTGATCGTCGCCTCGGGGTAGACGCCGACCAGTTCGCCCTGCCGCAGGTCCTCGACCGCCGCCTTGTAGGCATCCGCCCCGGCGGTGCGGTCGACGGGGATGTGCTTGAGGGTGCGCATGATCGGCCCGGTGATCGGGTGGGTGAAGACCTCCTGCTTCGCCATGAAGCGGATGTACCGCTTCACCCGGCGGGCGGGAAGTCCGGCATAGGTGAAATCCATATAGCCGGTATGGTTGATCGCTATCACGGCGCCGCCGGTCGCGGGGATGTGTTCGTCCCCCGTGACGGTGAACGTCAGTCCCTGGGCTGCAAATACCGTTCGCGCGATGCCGATGATCGTTCGGTAAACCGGTTCCACCACACCGACAGTAGTGTGTCCCGCGCGCTTGGCCCGGGGTAAATGTGACCGGCGGTGCGACAAAGTTGAAGACCGCCTGGTCGGTTACCGGTCGAGGCGGCCGACTGAT
>NZ_BCRN01000029.1 GCF_001552615.1 Millisia brevis NBRC 105863 | reverse complement strand
CTGATCGGGTCCCGGGAACCGCGCCCGCCGCGGCTTGCGGGACCCGATCGCTGCCTACAGGGCGTAGGCGTCGATTTCGGCCAGCAGGGCGGCGCGGCCGGGGGCGTCGAGGAAGGACTGGCGGACCGCTGCGCGAGCGAGGTCGGTGATCCCGGCGCGGTCGAGGCCCAACAGGTCCGCGGCGACGGCGTATTCGTGCAGCAGGGTGGTCGAGAACATCGGCGGATCATCGGAATTGATGCTGATCGGTACGCCGGCGGCCACCAGGGTGGGCAACGGATGGGCGTCGAGGCTCGGCGCCGCGCCGGTGCAGACGTTGGAGGTCGGGCAAACCTCCAGGGCGATATCGTGTTCGACCAGATATTCCATGAGTTGGGGATCGGCGGCCGCCGCGATACCGTGTCCGATCCGTTGTGCGCCGAGATGCTCGATCGCATCCCGGATCGTCTGCGGGCCGGTGGTTTCCCCGGCGTGCGGAGCGCTGTGCAGGCCGGCGGCGCGGGCGGCGGCGAAATGGGGTGCGAACTGCTCACGGGGAACGCCGATCTCGGGCCCGCCGAGACCGAAGGAGATCAAACCGTCCGGCCGCTGGTTGAGCGCAATATCCAGGGTGCCCTCCGCGGCCGGGATGCCGAGTTCGCCGGGGATGTCGAAGCACCAGCGCAGGACGGTGCCGGTATCGCGCTCGACCTCGACCCGCGCCGCCTCGACCGCCTCGCAATAGGCCTCGGGAGCGATGCCGCGGATCACCGACGTATACGGCGTCAGGGTCACCTCCGCGTAGCGGACGTTCTGCCGAGCGAGGTCGACACCGACGTCGTAGGTCAGATCGTGGATGTCGGTGGCATCGCGAATCAGGTCGACCACGCTGACGTATACCTCGATGAAGTGCGCGAAGTCGGTGAAGCGGAAGTAGTCGGCCAGCAGGGCGGGATCGGTGGGTACCGGGCTGTCCGGATGTCGGGCGGCCAAGCGGGCCACCGCTTCCGGGCCGGCCGAGCCCACGTGATGAACGTGCAGTTCGGCCTTGGGTAGACCGGCGATGTAGTCGGTGAGATCGGACGTCGCCATGGCGGCTCCTCCTGGTCGGAGGCGCCCTTGGTGACCGATCACAGCCGAGCGTGGCGGGTCCTCGCCCGTCGCAGCGCCCCTCGGCTTCGGGACAGCGTAGCGGAGCGCCGCTCGATCGAGATGTCAGGTCTGCGGGCCGACGACGGACGGGTCGGCACGCTCAGCGGGACCAGGAGTGGGTGAGGCTGTCGAGGACCCCCGGAACCGCGCTCACGTCCGCCTGTCCGAGCGTGACCAACTGCGCCAGGCCGTGCACGGTGCTCCACAGCGCCAGCCCGATATGCGCCGACCCCGACCGAGGCAGCCGCCCCTGGGCGCCCAATTCGCCGACCACCGACGTCAATAGGTCGCCGTGGGCATCCATCGCCGCCCGCAATTCGCCGGGCTCGGTGGTCGCGGCGATCGCCGGGTCGAAGACCAGTCGGAAGGCGTACGGGTTCCGGGCGGCCCACCCCACATAGGTCTCGCCGAGGGAGAGCAGCCGGGCGTCGGAGGTCTGCGCCTTCGCCAGGCCCTCGCGCTGCTCGTTGGTCCACTCGGTGAGGCAGTAGGCCGCGAGCGCCCGGATGAACTCCTCGCGGTCCGGGAAGTGCCGATAGGGGGCGGCGTGGCTGATGCCGATCTCGCGGGCCACCTCGCGCAGGCTGATCTTGTCGGCGGGCATGCGATCGAGCATGCGCCGCGCCCCCGCCAGGGTGTCCTGTCGGACGTTGCCGCGGTGGTATCGGGAGGTCGATTCCGGAGAAGTTGACATTGGCTACATGGAACCCCATACTTGGCTCGTCAGCAAGTAGACACTGTCATCATTAGGAGGAAGATCATGGCAAGCACCGGCTCTACCTTGATGAATGCGTTCCCGAAGGCGATCCTCGGATCGCGATTCCACTCGATGATGAGCGGCAAATATCTGCTGCTGGGCTTCACCGGCCGCAAGAGCGGCGCGGCCTATACGTTCCCGGTCGGATACGTCCGGGACGGCGGCGCCACCTACATCTCGACCGACTCGAAGTGGTGGCGCAATATCGCCAACGGGGAGACCGCCACGCTGACGATCGGCAAGGATCGGGTCACCGGACGCAGTCGACGCCTCACCGATACCGAGCAGGCGGTCGCCGCGCTGCGCAAGCTCAGCGAGCTGGGCGGCTACGCCAAGGCGGCCGGGTTGCCGGTGGTCGACGGGGTGGTTCCGGAGTCCGCGCTGCGCGATGCCCTCTCCGGTGACCGCGTCGTGCTGGCGATCGAGTCGGTCGGCTGACCGCGGCCCCGCACTCCTGCCGCCGACCTCGGGTAGCCGCGCCGCCGGCCCGTTCGAATCGCCCGTGTCGAATAGCCGCCGGCACCGGGCTGCTGACGTACGGTCGTGGCGTCGACCGCGATACCGATGGTCGGCGGGAGGAGTGGTCCGGATGACCAGCGAGACGACGACGGTGAACGCGGCCGACGGCATCGCCCTGCATACCTATCGCTGGGAGCCGGAGGCCCCCGCGAAGGCCGTCGTGCAGATCGCACACGGGATGGCCGAGCACGCCGGCCGCTACGCCCGCTTCGCCGCCGCTCTCAACGACGCCGGCTACGCGGTCTACGCCGAGGACCATCGCGGGCACGGGCAGACCAATCCGGTCGGCTCCGGGCACGGATATTTCGCCGACGAGACCGGCTTCGACACCGTCGTCGAGGATCTCTACGCGGTCTCCGAGCGCATCCGGCAGGATCACCCGACGCTGCCGCTGTTCCTCTTCGGGCACAGCATGGGCAGCTTCCTGTCCCGCGCCTACGCCGCCCGCCACGGCGACGACCTCGCCGGACTGATCCTCTCCGGCACCGCCGGCGACCAGGGTCTGCTCGGCAAGGCGGGCGCCGCGATCGCGGCGCTCGAGATCAAGGTGCGCGGTCGGACGGTGCGCTCCCCGTTGATGAATACGCTGACCTTCGGGCAGTACAACCGGGCATTCGCCCCGAAGCGCACCGACTTCGACTGGCTCTCCCGCGATCCGGCGGAGGTCGACGCCTATGTGGCGGACCCGTTGTGCGGCAACGTGTTCACCACCGGGTTCTTCGCCGACCTGTTGGCCGGCCTCGACGGGATCAACAACAAGGCCACCATCGCGAAGGTGCCGCCGTCACTGCCGATCCAGCTGATCGCCGGGTCCCTCGACCCGGTCGGTGCGGGCGGCAAGGGCGTCCTGCAGGTCGCCGAGCAGTACCGGGCCGCCGGGGTCGAGGATGTCTCCCTGCACCTGTACATCGGCGCGCGGCACGAGGTGCTCAACGAGACCAACCGCGACGAGGTCACCGCCGACGTCATCGCCTGGCTGGACAACCACCTCCAGTAACCGCTCAGGCGCCCTCGTCGAGCACGAGGGCGCCGGATTCCACCCGGGCCGGAATGGCCCGCCGCACCGCCGATACCGGCAGCGGCCCGTAGATATGCGGGAACTCTTCGCTGCCCGGTCCGGCGACAGGTTCGAGCCGAATCTCCGCCGTCACCCGGGTGGGGTCGATCTCCAGGGCGACCAGCGGCTCGGTCACGTCGGCGTAGAAGCGCGTCGCCACGCCGTCGAGTTGATGTCGATGCGAACTGTGGATGAAGCCGACCTCGTCGAGCGTCGACCCCCGGGTGGAGATCCGATAATCCCCGGCGGCGCGGGCCGCGGTCCAATCGTCGAGTAGTGCGATATGCCAGAGGGTTTCGCTCGCAGAACCGGTCATTTCTCGCACCCTAGTGCACTGGCGTTGTGGTCCGGCGCCTTTCGCGCACGGATCCGTGCGGGCTCCCGTCGACACAAATGTCGGCTTCATCCCGTCGGAGTGGTGAATACCGAGTGAATGCGCGACGACGGTATGGGGGTGGAGACGGCGGGATCGGCTCCGCGCCTTACCGGATCGACGGCAGCGCATGACCATCGGTGGCGGAAGTAAACCCGCACCCGTACCCGGGGAACCCGTCTGCGAAGAGCGGGTATCGGCCTCGCGGGCAGGCCCGCGCGTCGCCGGGCCGGCGGCTCTCGCCCCGCGCCCGGTGACCGGCGCGAACGCGGGTGGACCGTCGGGCGATACCCACCGTTCATCCACCGGTCGGTTGGGCGTTGGTAGCGCGTTGGTCAACACGTGCATCCGGTGGATTGTCCTAGTTCACTTGCCCGCGCAGTGAATTCGGCGATGGCAAGCGGGCAGCGGGCCCGCTGCCGTATAGGAGGCAAAAGGAATGATCACCGGGCGGGTCGCACTGGCGGCCGGCATCGCGACCGCGGTGTCCCTCTATCTCGGACCCGCGGTCGCGAGCGCGGATCCGGTCTCCCCACCGGCTCCGGTGAGCTGGAACGTCGCCATGGACGGCGGGGACGTCATCGTGCACACCGACGCGGGCACCCTGAGCAACGAGGACAACCACCTCGTGGTGCGTGACGCGGGCGGCAATATGGTCGACTCGGTGCCACTGGCCATCGAGCAGAACGGCGTCGAGCACCCGGTCGACGCCGCCATCACCGGCGACTCGGCCCGGCTGACCCCGGACATGCGACCGGAGTCGGCGGAGTCGGTGCTGCCGGTCTTCCGGCAGACCGATCTGCCGGCGGCGGTGGCCGCGGTCAAGGACAACATCACCCTCACCGCCGCGGTGGGTGGATTCCTCGGCGTCGCAGCGGGTCTGGTCACCGGCTGCCTGCTCGGTGCGGCGGTCGGCGCGGCGGTCTCCGCGCCGGCGGCCCTGCTCTTCGGGTTCGGCCCGCTCGCCGGGTGCGTCGGCGGTGCGGTCCTGGTGGGTACCACCTCGTCGCTGGCCGGAACGGCGATCGGTGGTCTCGGTGCGGTCGCGGCCAACGCGCCGCAGTTCATCGAACTGCTCAACGCGCCCCCGAAGAAGTCGTAGCCGCCGGCTTCCACCACCCGACCCGCCCTCCGGGGTGACAATCGACCCATGAAGGTGGGTGAGGCCCCGGAGGTGCGGTCGGGCTACGGCGTCGGCGACGCGGCAGTGGGGGTGACCACCGGCCTGGTCGGTCTGGCCGCGGCCGAGGTGACCGCGGCGATCCTCGGCAACCGCGTCGGCCCGATCGACGCGGTCGCCGAGTTCGTTCGGGACCTGACGCCCGGGCCGGTGGTCGAGTGGGCGATCGGCCTGCTCGGCACCTCCGACAAGGTGATCGTGACCGCTGCGGTCGTCGTCGGGGCGGTGGGGATCGCGGCGCTCGGCGGCGGTCGGCGCACCGGACCTGTGGTCTTCACGCTGCTCGGCCTGTTCGGGGTGATCGCGGCGCTCACCCGGCCGGCGGCGGAGGACATCTCGCTGGTGCCCTACCTCGTCGGCGCCGGAAGCTGGCTGCTCTGCCACGCCCTGCTGAGCCGCAGGAGTCGGGCGCTCTCCCCCGAACAATCTGCAGGGCAGGAGGGTTCGCGCGCGGGCACCGATCGGCGTCACTTCCTCTACCTGCTCGGTGGGGTGGCGGTCGCCTCCGTCGTCGGCCTCGCCGGCGCCCAGTGGTTGCGCGCACGCTCCGCAGTCGAGGCCGCCCGCGACGCGCTGAACCTCGGTGCCTCGCGCGGTGTGGTCCCCGATGGCGCCGACCTCGGCGTTCCCGGCCTCGGCCCCTGGCAGGTTCCCAACGACGGCTTCTATCGCATCGACACCGCGTTCTCGGTCCCCACCGTCGACCCCGACCGGTGGCAGCTGCGCATCCACGGCATGGTCGACCGCGAGATCACCCTGTCGTTCGCCGACCTGCTCGCCCGCGAGCGCACCGAAGCCTGGGTCACCCTCTGCTGCGTCTCCAATCCCGTCGGCGGTGATCTGATCGGAAACGCCTGGTGGAGTGGGGTGCGCATCGCTCCGCTGCTCGCCGAGGCCGGAGTGCACCCCGACGCCGACGCCGTCCTGCAAACCTCGGTGGACGGGTGGAACTGCGCCACCCCGATAGAGGTCCTCACCGACGACCGCGACGCGCTGCTGGCGGTGGCGATGAACGGCGACCCGCTGCCGATCGAGCACGGCTTCCCCGTCCGTGCGGTGGTGCCCGGACTCTACGGATACGTCTCGGCCACCAAGTGGGTGGTCGACTTCGAGGTCGGTCGCTTCGAGAACTTCAGCCCGTACTGGGTGCAGCGCGGCTGGGCGATGCTCGGGCCGGTCAAGACCCAGTCCCGCATCGACGTCCCGCGGCCGGGCACCGTCACCGCCGGCGACCTGCGCGTCGCCGGGGTGGCCTGGGCCCAGCACACCGGCATCGACAAGGTGGAGGTACGCCTCGACGAAGGCAACTGGGCCACCTGCGAACTCGGCCGCGTGCCCTCGGTCGATACCTGGGTGCAGTGGACGACCACCGTCGACTGCGCGCCCGGCAAGCACCTGCTGACGGTGCGGGCCACCGACCGCACCGGCACCACCCAGACCGAGGAGGTCGTCGGCACGGTGCCCGACGGCGCGACCGGCTGGGACGAGGTCTTCGTCACCGCGCAGTGAGCGGCGGTCGGCGATTCGCCTCAGCGGGCCACCGAGGGGATTATCTCCTCGGCCCATCGCTGAGGAAGATCTACGCACACCGTCCGCGGGGCCGGGCGTAGATTCGGGCCCATGGCGATTACCGGAGAATATGTACCCAGCCCCGAGGAATGGGTCCGCACCCAGGTGGACACGTACGAGTCGTCGAACGGCGCGGAGGGCACCACCCTCAACGGCAAGCCCGTGGTCGTCGTGTCCTCGATCGGCCGCAAGAGCGGCAAGCTGCGCAAGTCCCCGTTGATGCGCGTCGAACACGACGGCGCCTACGCCCTGATCGCCTCGATGGGCGGCGCCCCGAAGAATCCGGTCTGGTACTGGAACATCGTCGACCACCCGGAGGTCGAGATCCGCGACGAACAGGCGGTCGGCACCTACGTCGCCCGCGAGCTGCACGACGACGAGCGCGAACTGTGGTGGAAGCGCGCCGTGGAGGTGTGGCCGCCGTACGCGGAGTACGCCACCAAGACCGACCGGCTGATCCCGGTCCTGCTCGCCGAGCCGGTGGCCGCGTCCGACTGACTCGAGAACGACTGCGGGAGCGGGGCGACGTGCGGCGCAGGCCCGGGTCGACCCGCTCCCGACCGCTGTGTGCAGGTGGTCACGGCGCCCGCAATTCGGTTGAAGTGTGAACCTTCTGCGGTAGCGTGGATGAATGAGCACCGATCTGAAGCCGACGTATACGGAGAAGGGCAAGGCCTTCGAGCGCGATATGCGCTACCTACCGGATCGGATCACGGCGGAACCCGGTCGCTCGCAGGACCCGTGGCCGGGCGCGGCCGTACCGGAGGGGGTGCCGACCCGCCCGGTCGAGCCCGGGCGGTACCGATTGATCGCCGCGAAGGCGTGCCCCTGGGCGAACCGGGCGATCATCGTGCGCAATCTGCTCGGCCTGCAGGACGTCATCTCGATGGGTCTGGCCGGCCCGACGCACGACAAGCGCAGTTGGACTTTCGATCTCGACCCGGACGGGGTCGACCCGGTGTTGGGTATCGAACGGTTGCAGCAGGCGTACTTCGCGCGGGAGGCCGACTATCCGCGCGGCATCACCGTTCCGGCGGTGGTCGACGTGCCCAGCGGTGCGGTCGTCACCAACGACTTCCCGTGGATCACCCACGACTTCTTCTTCGAGTGGCGCGAGTTTCACAAGCCGGACGCTCCGAACCTGTGGCCCGCCGAGGTGCGCGAGGAGATGGAGGAGGTGATGCACCGGATCTTCACCGAGGTCAACAACGGCGTCTACCGCTGTGGATTCGCCGGCTCGCAGGACTCCTACAACGCTGCCTACGACCGACTCTGGACGGCGATGGACTTTCTCGAGGAACGCCTCGCCGACCGTCGCTACCTGATGGGCGATGCGATCACCGAGGCCGACGTGCGACTGTTCACCACCCTCGCCCGCTTCGACCCGGTCTACCACGGGCACTTCAAGTGCAACCGACAGAAGCTCATCGAGCTGCCGAACCTATGGGGCTACGCCCGCGACCTGTACCAGACACCGGGTTTCGGCGAGACGATCGACTTCGAGCAGATCAAGAAGCACTACTACATCGTGCATACCGACATCAATCCCAGTGGGATCGTCCCGAAGGGACCCGAAGAGGGGGTCTGGCTCGAGCCGCACGATCGGGCACGCCTGGGCTGAACGGCCGGAAGGCTCATCCGATCGGTGGGGGTACCAGCGGGATCAGCAGCGGCATGAGCGGCAGCAGCACCAGGATCACCACGACCGGCAGGTGAATGCGCCAATGGCGCACCACGATCGCGGCGAACTCCCGCAGGAACGCCGTCGGTAGGTAGTAGCGGGCGGTGGGCGATCCGACGACCTGCCAGGGCAGCCCGAGTTCGCGGGCGAAGGACGCCGCGCGCAGGGCGTGAAAGTTGTTGGTCACCACCACGACGTCTCCGGACAGCGGCCCCTCGGCGGCGAGCACGGCCCGGGAGAACAGCAGATTCTCCCGGGTGGTGGTCGACCGGTCCTCGCGCCGGATGTCGCGATCGTCGATCCCCCGATCGTGCAGATAGCGCGCCATCGCGTCCGCTTCGGCGACCGGTTCGTCCGATCCGCGTCCGCCCGAGACCACCATCAGCACCCGATCGGACCCGGATGCGTTGCCGCGCACTCCGATCGCCTTGTCGAGGCGACCGGCCAGCAGCGGGGTCACCCTGTCGTCCGTCAGCGCCGCACCGAGGGTGACCGTGGCGGCGATATCGGTCGGGACCGGAATACGCAGGTACAGAGCGGCATACCCGGCGTAGCCGACGAACAGCACACCGACGTAGGCCGATACCGCCAGCACGGACAGGGTCAGGATCGACAGGATCGTCGGGGTGCCGCCGGTGTAGTCGAGTCCGAAGGTCCAGACGTACCAGGCGGCAATCAGACAGACCAGACCGGCGACCAGCGGCAGCGCCGCGGGGATGCCGGGTCCCTCCCGCCGCAGTACCACCAGCCCATTGATGATCGCCGCGACCGGGACGATCGTCACCGAGGCCAGCGATCCCCAGATGATGCCCGCGATCATCGGGACCGCGATCTGGGGCAGCAGCGGCTCCAGGGCGATCGCGACACCGAACCACAGCAGGACGCAGGCGGCCACCAGCCAACCGGCGTTGCGCAGCCGCGCGGGATCGGTGCGCACGCGCAGCAGAAGCGCCGCCAGACATATGACGCCGACGACGATCGCCCCGACGCCCACCGGATTCACCCCACGACTCTAGCGAGGACGGCTGCCGGCCGCCCCGGCCTTCGACCCGTGCGCGGACCCGCCGGACCGGGCCTCTCAGGCCCGCCGGCGCACGTCGCGCAGCATCGCGGCGATCGCGATCAGCACGGTCACCAGCACCAACCCGGAGAAGACGACCAGCACGGCCACCGGGTTGCCGGTCGCGGTCAGCGCGATCCCGACCGCCACCACCGGGACGGTGATGCCGATGTACGCGGCGACGAACATCCCGGCGATCGTCTCGGCGCGGTGCTCGGGAACGGCCAACCGTGCGGCGGTTTGGATCGCGGCCTGGAAGACCAGTCCGCTGCCCGCGCCCGCCGCGACGCCACCACCGGCAAACAGGGCCAGGGACGCCGTCGGGGCGCTGATCGCCATCATGACCAGCCCGACCGTCATCAATCCGCAGGCCAGGCGCAGCCGCTGGGTGACCGACATCCGCACGCAGAGCACCTGGGCGACCGCCGACCCGCCCAGCACCCCGAAGGCGATGCTGCCGGCGACCAGCCGGGATGGGTTGTCGAGGATCGCGCGGGTGAAGGTGGCCGCCAGCGAGGTGGACACCCCGAAGACCGAGAACGCCGCCAGGGCGCCCAGCGCGGCGGTGCCGAATTCGCGACGGTGGGCGGCGTCGACGCGGACCCGTTGCGGCCGGTAGGTCCATCGTTCGGCCGGCTGCGCGGTCTCCGGGACGGTCAGCACGGCCACCGTCACGATCGTCAGCGCCACCGCGTAGATCACGAACGGCAGCGTCAGCGGGTGCGGCAGCCATTCGGTCAGCAGCCCGGCCACCAGCGGTCCGAGCGCCAGACCGCCGGTGTTGACCACCGTGGCGACGGTGGCGGCGAAGCGGTTGTCGCGCTTCGGGTAGCCGACATCGTGCAGCTCGGTCAGGTGGGCGGTGGCCGCCGCGGTGAGCGTGCCGATTCCGAATCCGTTGATGAACCGGGCCAGCAGCAGCATCGGCACCGACGCCGACGAGATGAACAGCAAGGCCGCGATGACCGACAGCACCGCCGACACCACGATCATCCGTCGCCGCCCCAACTGGTCGCTGATGTGACCGGCGAGCAGCAGGCCGGCGAGCACACCGACGCCGTAGGCGGCGAAGATCACCGTGATCATCGAATCCGCGAAGTGGTCGCGCTGCTGATAGAGCGGATAGAGCGGGGTGGGGACCGTCGTGAACGACATCAGCGTCAGAAAGCTCACCGCGATCAGCCAGAAGCCGGCGGCGTGCGGGATCTGCGGGGCGTGCCATCGGGCTCTCGACCGTTCCTGCGTCACCGGATGATCCTGCCGGCCCGTCGCTTCCGGTACCCGAAGCGTGGTCGATCGATCCCGCTTCGTCGACGCGTGCGGTGTGGCCGGAAGCTCCGGTGTGGTCGAACTGCCCATATATGCAGCATGCGGGCGGCGATTGATCGAGTCCAACGAAGATATCCGGTGACGATCATCGACAATTCCGATTGATCGAAGTGCCGCGACGGCGCACGCTGATCGGGTGGACATCCGCCAGGTCGAGTTCTTCGTCGCCGTTGCCGACGAGCTCAACTTCACGCGCGCGGCCGGTCGGGTGGTCGCGGTGCAGTCGACCGTCTCGGCGGGGGTGTCGGCCCTCGAACACGAGTTGGGGGTCACCCTCTTCGAGCGAACCACCCGACGGGTCGCGCTGACCGCGGCCGGGGAGGAGTTGCTGCCGGTGGCGCGGCGGATGCTCGCCGAGGCCGATCGGATGCGCGATATCGGCCGCCTCACCCGCGCGGGCCTGCGCGGTCGGATTCGGGTCGGGGTGATCACCTCGATCCCCTTCGACGTGCCGGGCCTACTGGGGCGCTTCCATCACAACCACCCACTGGTCGAGCTCGGACTGTCGATGTCGCCGCGCGGCTCGGCCGGGCTGATCGACGATGTCCGGCGCGGCCGGGTCGACGTCGCCTGGGTCGGCGGCGCACCGCAGGAGTTGGTCGGCGTGGAGGCTACCCGGCTGATCGCCGAACGCTATGTGGTGTTGGTGCCGTCGAGCCATCCGCTCGCTGCCGTCGGCCATCCCCTCGAAGCCGCCGCGCTGGCCGACGAGCCGCAGATCGACATGCCGCGCGGGTTCGCCAACCGCGAGCAGGTCGATCGCCACTACGCGGAGCTGGGAATGGCCCGCCGGGTGGTGGTCGAAATCCCCGACCTGGCCCAGATCCCCAGCTACGTCGCCGCCGGTTTGGGGATCGCGATCACCCAGGCCAGCGCGGTCCCGGTCGCCGGGGTGGTGGCGATGCCGCTGGCCGACCCGCTGGAGTGGATGCTGTGGGTGATCGCCTCGGCGGATCGGCGCAGCCCCGCGGTGGATGCCCTGCTCGCGGCGGTCCGCCGGATGGCCGATCAGTTCCCGGTGGGCGATCGGTCGTCGGACCCGCTCTGATCACTTGGCCCGGACCCGCGCAGATCTCCCGAACCCGGGTGATCGTCCGGCCCGGGGCCGCTGTGATCGCCCGGCCCGGGCGGACCGTGGCGTGCACCCGGTCGGTGGCGAGCAACACCGCCGCGGCGAGCAATGCGCTTGCCGCGCAGATCGTCCAGATGGTGAGGTATCCGGACAGCGGCGGCGAGCCGACCCCCGGATCGTCGAGGGAGCCGGTTGCGGTCAGGGCGATCGCGAAGATCGCCGACGCGATGCCGCCGCCGACGGTCTTGCCGGCGTTGGTCATTCCGGTGGCAAACCCCGTCCGATGCTCGGGCGCACTCGCCGCCGCGGCCGCCGGCAGTCCCGCGATCAGAATTCCCGAGCCGATACCGGCCGGCCCGAGATTGAGCAGCACCTGAGCGGTGGTGTCGTGCGATGGGACGAACAGCCCGTAGCCGGCGGCGACCAGCAGTGCGCCCGCCGCCAAGCCACCGCGCGGACCGAACACGCGGGAGACCACCGGCAGCAGCAGGGCCCCGATCACCAGGGTCACCACGTAGGCACCGACCAGCGTCGACACCTCGGCTGCCGAGGCGCCGAGCCCGTACCCCACCGCCTGCGGATCCGCCCGGGCGAAGGTGGACAGCGGGATCTGCGCGCCGAGCACGCTCATCCCGAACAGGAAGGCGGTCAACTGAATCGGCCATTGCGCGCGATCGGCGAGCAGCCGGACATCGATCAGCGGATGAGCGATGCGCAGTTCGACCGCCACCAGTGCGCCGCCGACCGCGATCCCGCCGACCAGCAGCAGCCAGGGCCACGGCGAATCGGGACCCAGCAGGCGGATCACCACCAGTCCCCCCATCACCAGGCCGATCGTCGCGGTCAGCAGCAGCAGCCCGATGACATCGACCGGCGAGCGGTCCGCACCCGGTGTCGGCTCGATCCACAGCAGGATCACCACCAGCGCCAGGGTCACCGCGATCGCCGGCATCGCGAGCAGCATGGTGATCGAAACCGATTGCACCAGAAGTCCACTGGTCACCGCGGCGATGATCACCCCGGTCTCCAGGGCGGCGACCAGCAGCGCCGCCGCCCGCCGCGTCACCCGATCCCGATCGGCCCGGTCGCGGGTGCGGCGGTGGATGATCGCCACCTCGACCGGCAGCCAGACCACATAGGCGCCCTGGACGGCCCACCCGACCAGGAAGGTCCAAAAATTGGGCGCGACAACGAGTATCCACGACCCGATCGCGGTGATCGCCGTGGACAACAGCAGGACGTTGCGGTGGCCCCACCGATCGCCCAAACGGGTCAACACCGCCGCGGCGAGCGCCGAGACCATCAACTGGGCGGCCTCGAACCAGTTGACGTCGCCGTGCGCGATGCCGAGATGGTCGGCGATATCGGTGATGATCGGCGTATAGAACCCCTGCAGAACGCCACTGGCGATCTCGACGGCGATCAGGAAACCGACGATCGTCCACAGCCCGGCACGCGGATACCCGGCCGGACGGCGAGCCTGCGGCGAGTCGGTCATCTCCGACCGCCCGAGCGGGTCCGGGGGACCCCGCCGACCGAGAGGATCATTCGGGAATGCCGCGCAGCAGGGCGATGTACCACTCCACCCCGCGCAGCAGCCCGTCCACGGTGAGGCGTTCGTCGAAGGAATGCACGCTCTCCCGTTGCGCCCGGCTCATCGGGAACGGCGCAAAACGGTAGACGCGGTTGCAGATTCGGGTGAAATGTCGGGAGTCGGTGGCGCCGAGCATCAAATACGGCGACGGCGTTGCCTCGGGAAAGACGGAGTTCGTGAGCTTTTCGAGCAGATCGAAAGCGGGATCGTCCCGATAGGGCGATACCGGGCTCGGCTCGCTGCCGCCGATCACCCGCACCTCGACCCCCGAACCGACCACCCGTCGGACGTGCCGGACCACGCCCGCGATGGTATCCCCGACGACGATGCGGGCGTTGACAATCGCCGAGGCGCTGGCCGCGATCGCGTTCGGAGCGGGGGACCCGGAGATCATCGTGGTCGCCAGACTGGTGCGGGCCATCGCGGACGCCTCCGGTCCCGCCATACCCAGCGCCCGGGTGAACACCGGTGCGAGCGGGCCGTCCACCATGCTCACCGCGCGGCGCATCGGCCCGGACAGCACCGGGATCATCCGCCGCAGCAGCTCTCGGCTCGGCTCCGGCAGGCGCACCGGCATCGAGGCGCGGTCGAGGGCGGCGATGGCCGTCGCCACCCGCACCACCGGACCGTTGCGCGCGGGCGTCGAGGCATGCCCGCCGCGCCCCTCCGCCCGCAGCTCCAGCAGCGCCAACCCCTTCTCGCTGACCCCGATGACCGCCATCGGCGCGGTGATCCCCGGCAGCGCATCGGCGGCGACCGCCCCGCCCTCATCGAGCACGAACCAGGGCCGAACGTCCGCATCCCGCAGGTGATCGACCGCCGCTTCCGCGGTGATCCCCATGACCTCCTCGTCGGACCCGAACGACAGCCAGATATCCCGCTGCGGCACGAAGCCCTCGCCCAGCAGCCGCTCGACCGCCGCGCAGATCGCCACCAGGCAGCCCTTGTCATCCAGGGCGCCGCGGCCCCAGATCGCCGGTCCCTCGGGCGAATCGGCGACCACGCCGGCGAAGGGGGGATATGTCCAGGTCGACCCGTCACCGATCGGCACGACGTCCTGATGGGCCATCAACACCACCGGGTCCGCGTCGGTACGACCCCGCCACCGGAAGAGCAAGGCGTGACCGGCCGGGCGGACCAGGTCGAGCGTGCCGTGCAGCAACGGGAAGTGCTCGGCCAGCGCGGCGTGCAACCGGTCGAACGCGGCCGTCTCCGCGGCGAGCAGGTCCGCACTCGCGTCGGCATCGGTGCCGGCGTCCCGGGCGATGGTGGGCGCGGCGATCGCCGCCCGCAGCGCGCGGACCGTCGGATGATCGACTCCCTCTTCGGAGGCGGAGCGCGAGGGGACGGGTCGATGGTCGGTCATGTGGATTCCTCGGCGATCGCGGGTGTCGGGTCGGGCGCCTTCGGAGGCTCGGACGAACCGGTGCCCTGCCGGATGATTCGCGCGACCACGAAGGCGGTGGTCGCGACCACCAGCCAGATACACAGGACCACGATCGGTTCGGGGTGCACCGCGTCGGGGAAGTAGGCGAGGTCGCGCAGGAGACGCACGGTGGCCCCGATCGGCAGCCACCGTCCCATGAACTCGTAGAACGGCGGCAACAGTTGGGGTGCGACGGCGGCGCCCGACGACGGGTTGGAGACCACCACGAACATCAGCCACGTCGGCAGCAGTGCCCACCGCGCCCCGATGGTCACCCGCCAGAAGCTGTAGACCATGCCGCCGATGAACATGGTGGCCGCGAGGACCAGCCACACCGGCAGCACCGGGAAGGTCTCGAAGCGCATGATCGGGCCGACGACGGTCGCGACCGCCAGGGCGGTGACGGCGCTGCGGATCAGATCCCACATCAGTTCGCCGCGCAAGGTCAATCCCTGTGCGTTGACCCGGGTCTGGATGGCCCCGACGAAACCGACGATCGAGGCGGCGATCGCCAGATAGAAGATCACCAAACCGGACGGATCGCGATCCGACAGCGGGTGGGCGTCGTGCACGGTGAAGGTGACGCCGAGTTGCTGTTCCAGATCGGGCACGGTCTGCTCGATCGCCCGGGCGATCGAATCCCCGGAGGCGCTCGACAGCGTCAGCGTCGCCGTGGTCGGCGAGTCCCGCACGCCGACGGCGTAGATCCGTTGGTGATCGAGGGCGTCCAGCGCGGCGGGCGTGGAATCGAAACGATCCACGGTGAACATCCCCGGATATCGGGAATCCAGGGTGGAGGTGACCTCAGCGATCGTCGCGGGGTCGTCGACGATGCCGATCGGTACGTCGCGCGGGGTGGGATTGGCCATGGCGAGGCTGTACGAGAGCACGAACAGCGACCCCATGATGGCGATGATGATCGTGATGACCAGCGCGGGAAGGTTGGGGCCGGCCCACAGGTGGAGGAATCGGTCCCGCCGAGTCGTCGCGGTGGATGTCGTCGCGGTGGACGTGCCTGCCATGTGCCCGTGCGCTCCTCCCGTGCGTGCCGCCCTGCACGGGACACTACCGACGCCGTCGGTCGCTGCCGAGGGTTCGCCGGGGTACGTTCGATTCGCGGGCTGCGCATTCGGGACCTTCGGCCCCGGGTGTCGTATTCGGCACCTTCGGCCCCGCGATGTCGCCCGCCGGCTGGGACCGGGCTCCCGACGGATCGGACTAGGCTCGCGAAGGTGGAGCCGCGCACACTGCCCGACCTCGAAGGCTGGACCGAACGCCACCTGCCGGATCTGGTCGACGCCGCCTGCGCGACGGCGGGCGAGCGCATTCCGATGTATCGCGACCAGAAGTTGGTCCCGGAAACGGAATTGAAGGTCTCCATCGACCGGAATCTGCGCGCACTGGTGGCCGCCCTGCACGGCTCCGAGCATCGATTCGACCCGGCGATCGCCGTCGACACCGGTCGCGACCGGGCCAGACAGGGGGTGCCGCTGCCGGAGGTTCTGCAGGTCTATCGCATCGGCATCACCACGCTGTGGACGGCGTTGGTCGACTACGTGCACACCCTGGACGACCCGGCCGCGGTAGACGCGCTGTTGGCGGTGACCGGCGTGATGTGGCAGCTGAGCGACCGGCAGGCCAATGCGATCACCGAGGGCTACCGGGAGGCGACCGCCGAACTGCTCGTCGCCCAGCACCGGCGGCGATCGGCCCTGGTCGAGGCGTTGTTGACCGGTCAGCCCGGCCCGGACAGCAGCCCCTGGGAGGCGGCGTCACTGCTGGGGCTGCCGCCGGACGGGTACGTGGTCGTGGTGGCCGCCGATACCCGGGGGATGGCGCAGGAGAGCCTGCCGGGGATCGAGAAGAAGCTGGCCGAGATCGGCGTGGTCTCCGGGTGGCGGCTGGCGCCGACCCAGCAATTCGGGGTCATCTCGCTGCAGATCGACCGGTTCGACCGGGTGCTCGACATCCTGCGTCGCTCCGCCCGTTCGCGGGTGGGCGTCAGCCCGCCCTATCGGCAACTGAGCGAGACCCCTCGGGCGCGCTACCTCGCCCAGGCCGCGCTGTCCGCGATCGCGCCGGGCACCGTCGAGGTCCGCCCCTTCGCCCGCAGCCCGCTCGCGGCGCTGGTGGTTTGCGACCCGTCGGAGGGGCGCCGGCTGGCCCGACAGGTCCTCGGGCGGGTTCTCGATCTGCCCGCGGACGACCGCGCGACCCTATTGGACACCTTCGACGCCTATGTCGCCGAACAGGGGTCGACCGACAAGGCGGCCAAAGTGCTCTACTGCCACCCCAATACCGTCCGCTACCGGCTGCGTCGCCTGCAGGAACTCAGCAGACGCTCCCTGTCGGATCCGTTGGGCGTCGCCGAATTGGCAACGGCCGCCTACTTTGTCCGTCTCAGTCCGATTGCCGACGTCGACTCCGGTTTCGAACCCGAGTCGGCCGACCCCGGCCCACCCGCCTAGCCGCCGGCGGCGGCTGCGATCGGATGGGCCGGATGGCGCGTGCGGGTCGGGCGATCAGTGCGCGCCTTCGAGTTCGCGCTCGAAGTCCTTGGCCTCGAGGCGATCGAGCCGCTTGATCAGGTGCTTGTTCGACGACAGCGCGTCGATGAACTGGTTGTCGAAGGCCTCGGTGCTGATGACGATCAGGTTGGCCTGACCGTCGTCGAGGTATTCGCCGATCTCCTTCAGATCGCTGCGGCTGACGTGGTGCCACAGATGGCCGATCACCCCACCGGCCACCGCACCGATCGCGGCGTCGACGATCAGGGCCGGCGGGAAGAGCACCCCGACCAGCGCCCCGATCGCGGCCCCCGCCCATGCTCCGCGACGGGTCTGCTCATCGTGCCGGTGGACCTCGACCTTGCCGTCCGGGGTCTTGACGATGACGGCGGCATCGTAGGTCTCGATGGCGTCGCCCTTGTACAGAGCCTTGACCACGGCGAGGTCCTCCGTGGCGCCTTCCTCGTTCGGGTAGGTGCCGACATATACGTAAACGGGCTGGGACATCCGCTTTCTCCCCTGTCTGTCGCTGTGTGGTCCGTCGGCCGTGTGGATCGCCTCGACTGTGTGGATCGTCGCGAGGCTCGCCTGTGTGGATCGTGTCGAGGCTCGCCTGTGTGGATCGTGTCGAGGCTCGACGAGCGGGATCGGGCCGACGGTGGGACCGTGCCGGTGGGGGCCGTGAAAGAGATTCCGGCGCAACACCATGTACGGTTCGGCCGTGCCCGCTCGACGGTACCGGCGCTGCGCGGGCCGGGTGGCGGGTCATGTCACCCGAACAATGGACTCTGTGCGGCTCGACAATGTTGATCGGATCGGCCGACGATCCGGGTATCGCACCGGGTGAACGTGGCACCGTGGAGAGCATCCCTCGACGTGCTCCACAGAAGTGCTCCACCGTGGAAGGTGGTACGTGCCATGGCCGACGACCTCCAAGGCGCCGTATGTGCCGAACTCGAATGGGACCCGGCGGTCGACACCAGTCGGGTCCGGGTTGACGTGCGCGGGACCCGGGTGGTGCTGGCCGGCGCGGGCAACTCCTACGCCGAAAAATGCCGCGTGGTCGGTAGCGTTCGGGCGATTCGGGGAGTGGACGAGGTCCTCGACGACCTGACCGTCGAAGTCCTCGACGAGGATCGGTGCTCCGACGCGTTGCTGCTCGAAACCGTGCGGGTGGCGCTGCGGCTCAATGTCCTGGTGGCCTCGTCGATCGAGGTCCGCGTGGGGGACGGCTGGGTTACGCTGCTCGGCACGGTCGCCGCGCGCTATCAGCGGGACGAGGCCGAACGAACGGTGAGACGGGTCCGCGGGGTGCGCGGATTGACCTCCGAGGTGACGGTCGCCCCCTTCGAATCGCGGACCGCCCTGCTCGACCCCGCTCCCGCCATCGCCGCGGCGATTCGCCGCCGCCGGGATGTCCGGGCCGATGAGGTGACGATCGTCGCGAACGGCGAGATCGTCACCGTCGCCGGGACTGTCGAGTCCGATCACCAGCGTGCGGCGGTCCTCGAGACCGCGTGGAAGGCCCCCGGAGTTGTCGGCGTGATCGATCGATTGGGTGTCCGGAACGCCGGTGGGCCCGCGGCCGGTGCGCCGGACCTCGACCCGACGGAGGGCAGTGCGAGTCGGCGGGCGTGCGGGCGCCTCGGCCGGCTCGCCGAGCAGTTGCGCGCCGACGTCGACGAGGTGTCCGAAATCCGGACCAGGGTACTGTTCGTCACCACCGCGGATCTGCTGCTCGCCCTGCGCGAGGCCTTCACCGACGCCGACCTCCGGGAAGGTGTCGGCGACTAGGGCCGGTCCACCCGGTGCCGTTCCCGCGCGCCCACAACCCAATTGTCCGTGCCGACAGGATCGATTGTGGACCCTGGCGCCCACCACCGGGGGCGGGGACAGTGGAGTCAACCGGCCCCTGCACAAGCGACAGGGCATCGACGATTCGCACGACAAAAATTTCGCCACGACAGTGCCGGACATCCGGCGGACGGTCTATGGTGAAGCACAGCGGGTTGTCGAGACGGCGGTACACCACCGCCGCACGAGGTTCTGTCCTGGTCAGATACGAACGCCTTCAACCGTTCTCCTGATCGAGCCGTCCTCGGCTGTCCGCGGCGAAACCATGCAGTGGGGCCGGTACACACATCACCGAGAACGGACACACTCTCCTGAGGGGGGCCACGCAATGGCCAAGGCGGTCGGGATCGACCTGGGAACCACGAATTCCGCGGTAGCTGCGACGATGGAAGGGGGTCGGGCCGAGGTCATCGCCAATGCCGAGGGAGCACGCACCACTCCGTCGGTGGTCGCGTACACCGACGACGGGCAGCGGCTGGTCGGCCAGGTCGCCCGTCGCCAGGCGATCCTCAATCCCGAATCCACCATCTACTCCGCGAAGCGCTTCATCGGCCGCACATACGGCGAGGTGGACGACGAGTCCAAGGCGGTCTCCTATCCGGTTGGCAAGGGAGACAACGACGCCGTCCGCTTCGACATCCGCGGCAAGCACATCGCACCCGAGGAGATATCCGCCCAGGTGCTGCGCAAGCTGGCCGACGACGCGTCGAAGGTGCTCGGCGAGAAGGTGACCGAGGCGGTCATCACCGTTCCGGCATACTTCAACGACACGCAGCGCCAGGCCACCAAGGACGCCGGTCGCATCGCCGGCCTCGAGGTACTGCGCATCATCAACGAGCCCACGGCCGCCGCGCTGGCCTACGGTCTCGAGAAGAAGGGCAACGAGACCGTCCTGGTCTACGACCTCGGCGGCGGTACCTTCGATGTCTCGGTCCTCGACGTCGGTGACGGCGTGGTCGAGGTGCGTGCCACCAGCGGCGACGGCCACCTCGGCGGTGACGACTTCGACAAGCGTGTCGCGGACTGGCTGGCCGACGAGTTCCAAAAGGAACAGGGCGTCGACCTGCGCAAGGATCCCCAGGCCCTGCAGCGGCTCTACGAGGCCGCCGAGAAGGCGAAGGTCGAACTGTCGCAGACCACTTCGACGACGATCAACCTGCCGTTCATCACCGCGGACGCCTCCGGGCCGAAGCATCTGAACGTCACGCTGTCCCGCTCGAAGTTCGACCAGTTGACCAAGGATCTCGTCGACCGCACCAAGGCGCCGGTCGAGCAGGCCCTCAAGGACGCGCAGTTGACCGCGAACGATATCGACGAGGTCATCCTGGTGGGCGGCTCGACGCGTATCCCGGCGGTCCAGGAACTGGTGCGTCGCCTGACCGGCGGCAAGGACCCGAATATGACCGTCAACCCGGACGAGGTTGTCGCGATCGGTGCCGCGCTGCAGGCCGGCGTGCTCAAGGGCGAGGTCGAGGACGTCGTCCTGCTCGACGTCACCCCGCTGTCCCTCGGTCTCGAGACCATGGGCGGCGTGATGACCAAGGTGATCGAGCGCAACACCACGATCCCCGCCCGCCGGTCGGAGACCTTCTCCACCGCCGAGGACAACCAGACCGCGGTCGACATCGTCGTCCTGCAGGGCGAGCGCGAAATGGCCGCGGACAACCGGCAATTGGCGCGCTTCCGACTCGAGGGGATCCGCCCGGCGCAGCGTGGCCGGCCGCAGATCGAGGTCACCTTCGACACCGATGCCAACGGCATCCTGGCGGTGTCGGCCAAGGACAAGGACACCGGCGCCGAGCAGAAGGTCGAGATCAGCGAGTCGGCGAACCTGCTCAAGGACGAGATAGACCGGATGGTCTCCGAGGCGGAGAGCAATAGTGCCGAGGACAAGCGGCGTCGCGAGGCCGCGGACGCCCGCAACGAACTCGACTCGGTGACCTACGCGGCCCAGCAGTTGTTCGAGGAACTGCAGGACAACCTGCCGGTCCACGAGAAGGCGCGCGCGGAGCAGCAGATCGCCGACGCCAAGCAGGCCTACAACGACAATGCGCCGCTCGATCGGGTGAAGGCCCAGATCGCCGAGATGCAACAGTTGGCGCAGAGTCTTCCCGTGGCCGCCCGCAGCCACGCCGGTGCCACGGCGGGTGCCCGCGGCACCGGGGCGGCGGGGTCCGCCGGTGGAGGTTCCGACGACGAGGTTGTCGATGCCGAGTTCACCCGCGACTGAGGGCAGGGATCGGTCCGACGCCGATCGGCGGCCGGACTCCGAGGCGGACGCCGGCGCGTCCGCCTCGGAGGCGATTGCCGCCGACACGGCCGATGCGGAGGTGGTGGCCCTGCGCGACGAGGTCGCCGATCTGCGCGACCGGTTGCTGCGCGCCCGCGCCGATCTGGAGAACTACCGTCGCCGCACCGCCGAGGAGGGCGACCGGCGCGCCGAACAGGCCAAACGCGGACAGCTGCGCGAGTGGCTGGATGCGGTCGACAGCGTCGAGCGGGCGCTGACGATCCAGCCGGACGATGCCGGGCTCAAAGCCGTCCTGGAACAGATGAACAACATCCTGTCGCGCAACGGAATTCAACGCGTAGCAGGCAAGGGGTCGACCTTCGATCCGCGGGTTCACGAGGCGATCGCCGCGGTACCGGCGCCGGGCGCCCCGGACCGCAGCATCATCGAGGTCGCCCGATCGGGCTTCGAGACCGCCGGTGGCGACGTCCTGCGCGAAGCTCAGGTTGTGGTTGCGAAGAATCCGAACGGATCGACCTGATGGCGGTAACGACGTAATGGTGGTGGCGAAGTAATGGCGGTCGGGTACCGGGACTACTACGAGACGCTGGGCGTCGCACGGGACGCCACCGAGAACGAGATTCGCGCCGCCTACCGAAAGTTGGCCCGGGAGAACCACCCTGACGTCAACAAGGATCCGGAGGCCGAGGATCGGTTCAAGGACATCTCGGAGGCCTACGAGGTGCTCCGCGATGCCGACAAGCGCAAGGCCTACGACCAGTTCGGCGCCAATTGGCGCGCCGGGCAGGATGTATCCAGTGCATCCGGGTTCGGACGCGAAGGATATGGGGGCACCGGCTACGGCGGGGGCGGCTTCGGCGGTCCCGGCCAGGGAGGTGCGCAGTTCGACTTCGGTGACGGGGGAGCCGATTTCAGCGACTTCTTCGAGAGCATGTTCGGCGGGCGTGCGGCGGCCGGAGGCGGTGCACGGCGGGCCGGTTATGCGTCGATGCCGATGCGTGGCCCGGACTACGAGGCGACCCTCGACCTCACCCTCGAGGAGGCCGCCGCGGGAGGCAAGCGGCCGTTGGCCTTCGCCGACGGCAAGAGCTACGACGTCGCCATCCCGGTCGGGGTCCGCGACGGTCAGCGCATCCGGCTCGCCGGTGAGGGCGGCGAGGGATCCGACGGTGGCCCACCCGGTGACCTGTTCCTGCGGGTACACCTGCTGCCGCACCGGACCTTCAAGGTCGATGGGCAGAACCTGACCGTCGACCTGCCGATCTCGCCGTCCGAGGCCGCGCTGGGCACCAAGGTTCCGGTGCCGACACTGAACGGTTCGGCGACGGTACGCATCCCGGCCGGCACGTCGAGCGGGCGCAAGCTGCGCCTGCGGGGCGAGGGGCTGCCCACCGGGCGCTCCGAGGAGCGTGGCGACCTGATCGCCGCGGTCAAGATCGTGGTGCCCAAGGAGCTGAGCGACGCCGAGCGCGACCTGTACGAGCAGCTCGCCGCCGTCACCAAGGACCCGAGGGGAAGTCGATGACCACCGACGAGACCGGCTCCCGCCGATACGTTCTGGCCGTGCGTACCACCGATGCGAGCGGATATCCGTTGGTGGAGATCGACGCGATCGCCACCGACTCCGGTCTGCATCCGGACCTGGTCGTGCGATTGATCGCCCTCGGAGCAGTCGAGGCAGCCGGGGGGACTCGATCGGCGCCGCTGTTCCCGGCGGATACCGCCGCCCGCCTGGCTCGGATCGTGCGGCTGCGCCGGGATCTCGGGCTCAACTACGCCGGTGCGCTGCTCGCCACCGACCTGCTCTCCCGTATCGAGGCGCTCGAGGACATCCTCGAGGGACTCGACGCCTTGCCCGCGCGGCCGGCATCGCCCGCGCGGCCGACGTCCTCGGTCGGGATCGTGATACGGAGGCGCAGATGACCGTCCCGGACCAGTTCACCGAGAAGGCCGGCCAGGCGATCCACGACGCGCAGACGATCGCCCTGCGCCACAACCACCCCGACCTCACCGTCGAGCAACTGCTGCTCGCGTTGGTCGACCAGCGCGACGGTCTGGTCCCCCGACTGCTCGAACGGGTCGGGGCCGATGTTCCGGCCCTGCGCGGCAGGCTCGAGGACTATCTGAGCCGGCAACCGCGGGTCAGCGGCGCCGGTGCCGACGCGAGCGCGATACGACCGTCCCGGGCGCTCGGCGAGGTTCTCGCCGTCGCCGGGCAGGAAGCCGAACATCTGCGCGACGAGTACATCTCCGTCGAGCATCTGTTGTTGGCGATCATTCACTCCGGTTCCCGGACGACGGCAGGGCGCCTGCTCGCCGACAGCGGCGTCACCCGGGAAGCGGTTCTGCAGGCCATGTCTCAGGTGCGAGGGAGTCAGCGAGTGACCAGCGCAAATCCGGAAGCGTCCTACGAGGCGCTGGAAAAGTACGGCCGCGATCTGGTGGTCGCCGCCCGCGAGGGCAAGCTCGACCCGGTGATCGGCCGCGACGCCGAGATCCGCCGGGTCATCCAGATCCTGTCCCGCAAGACCAAGAACAACCCGGTGCTGATCGGCGAACCCGGCGTCGGCAAGACCGCGATCGTCGAAGGTCTCGCCGCCCGCATCGTGCGCTCCGATGTCCCGGAAGGACTGCGGGACAAGACGATCTTTGCCCTCGACATGGGTTCGCTGGTCGCCGGCGCGAAGTACCGCGGCGAATTCGAAGAGCGGCTCAAAGCGGTCCTCGACGAGGTCAAGAATGCCGACGGCCGCATCCTGCTGTTCATCGACGAACTGCATACCGTTGTCGGCGCCGGCAAGTCCGACGGGGCGATGGACGCCGGCAATATGCTCAAGCCGATGCTGGCCCGCGGCGAACTGCACTGCATCGGTGCGACCACCCTCGACGAGTACCGGCAGTACATCGAGAAGGACCCCGCCCTCGAACGGCGCTTCCAGCCGGTGACGGTCGACCAGCCGACCGTCGAGGACACCATCTCGATCCTGCGCGGCCTCAAGGAGCGCTTCGAGGTCCACCACGGCGTGCGGATCACCGACGCCGCCCTCGTCGCCGCCGCGATCCTCTCGCACCGCTATATCGGCGACCGCTTCCTGCCCGACAAGGCGATCGACCTCGTCGACGAGGCCTGCGCGGTCGTGCGCACCGAAATCGACTCCATGCCCGCCGAACTGGACCAGATCACCCGGCGGCTCATGCAGCTCGAGATCGAACAGGCGGCGCTGAAGAAGGAGACCGACGAGGCGTCGAAGGATCGGCTCGCGACGATCACCAAGGAGGTCGCCGAGCTGCGCTCCCAGTCCGACGCGATGAGCGCCCAGTGGGAGAGCGAGCGGCGCGGCATCCGCAAGCTGCAGGACCTGCGCACCGAGATCGAGCAGATGCGCCGCGATATCGAAGCCGCCGAACAGGATTACGACCTGAACAAGGCCGCCGAACTCAAGCACGGTCGGCTGCCCGCGCTCGAACGCCGACTCGCCGGCGAGGAGGCCCTGCTCGACACCAAGGGCGGCGGAGACGGCGCCAATCGGCTACTGCGCGAAGAGGTTACCGCCGACGAGATCACCGAGATCGTCGCCCGCTGGACCGGCATTCCGGTCGACCGGTTACAGGAGGGGGAGCGCAGCAAACTGCTCAAGCTCGACCAGACCCTCGCCGAGCGGGTGATCGGTCAGCAGGACGCGGTCAACCTGGTGGCCGACGCGGTGATCCGCGCACGTTCCGGCGTCAAGGATCCGCGCCGCCCGATCGGCTCGTTCCTCTTCCTGGGGCCCACCGGCGTCGGCAAGACCGAACTCGCTCGGGCGTTGGCGTCCAACCTCTTCGACTCCGAGGACAATATCGTGCGCCTCGACATGTCCGAGTACCAGGAGCGGCACACGGTCAGCCGGCTGACCGGCGCCCCGCCCGGATACGTCGGCTACGAGGAGGGCGGCCAGCTGACCGAGGCGGTGCGCCGCAAGCCCTACTCGGTGGTGCTCTTCGACGAGATCGAGAAGGCCCACCCGGACGTGTTCAACACCCTGCTGCAGATCCTCGACGACGGCCGCCTCACCGATTCGCAGGGCCGCACCGTCGACTTCCGCAATACGGTGATCATCATGACCTCGAATATCGGGTCGCACTATCTGCTCGACGGCGTCGGCCCGGACGGTGAGATCACCGAGAAGGCGCGCGATCAGGTGATGACGGAGCTGCGGGGCCACTTCCGGCCGGAGTTCCTCAACCGCATCGACGACATCATTCTGTTCCGCCCGCTCGCGCTGCCGGAGATCGAGAAGATCGTCGAGCTGATGGTCGGCGATCTGCGCAATCGGCTGGCCGAACGGCGCATGACGCTCGAGCTCACCGACTCCGGTCGGAAGCTGATCGCGCAGGAGGGTTTCGACTCCGTCTACGGCGCCCGCCCGCTGCGCCGCTTCATCACCCACGAGGTGGAGACCCGCATCGGCCGCGCGCTGCTGTCCGGCGACCTCGCCGACGGCGCCACCATCATCCTCGACGCGCCCGAGGGGGAGTTGGTGGTGCGTTGGACCAACGCCGGGGACAAGAAGCCCGCGGATTCCGACGATCGGGAGCCGGAGTTGGCCGGCGCCGGGTAGTAGGTGTGGAAAGTCCAACGAATACGGCCCGCGGACACGCTATTCGTGTCCGCGGGCCGTATTCGTCAGGATTTCCACACCCTACTTCGGTTCGAGGACCTCGGTGCCGACGAAGGGGACCAGCGCCTTCGGGACCACCACCGAGCCGTCCGGCTGCTGGTGGTTTTCGAGGATCGCGACGATCCAGCGGGTGGTGGCCAGGGTGCCGTTGAGGGTGGCGGCCGGCCGCGGCTTGCCGTTCTCGTCGCGGTAGCGCACCTGCAGGCGGCGGGCCTGGAAGGTGGTGCAGTTCGACGTCGAGGTCAGCTCGCGGTAGGTGTTCTGGGTGGGAACCCAGGCCTCGCAGTCGAATTTGCGTGCCGCCGAGGAGCCGAGGTCGCCGCCGGCGATGTCGATCACCCGGTAGGGCAGCTCGACGAGGGCCAGCATCTCCTTCTCCCAGCCCAGCAGGCGTCGATGCTCGGCGACCGCGTCCTCCGGACGCGCGTAGACGAACATCTCGACCTTGTCGAACTGGTGGACCCGGATGATGCCGCGGGTGTCCTTGCCGTAGCTGCCGGCCTCGCGCCGGAAGCACGACGACCAGCCCGCGTACCGCTTCGGTCCTTCGGACAGATCGAGGATCTCGCCGCTGTGGTAGCCGGCCAGCGGCACCTCGGAGGTGCCGACGAGGTAGAGGTCGTCCTGCTCGAGGTGATAGATCTCGTCCGAGTGGGCGCCGAGGAAGCCGGTACCGGCCATGATCTCCGGGCGCACCAGCACCGGCGGGATCATCATCGAGAAGCCGTTGGCCACCGCGCGCTGCGCCGCCAATTGCAGCAGACCCAACTGCAGCAGGGCGCCGTAGCCGGTCATGAAGTAGAAGCGCGAGCCGGACACCTTGGCGCCGCGCTCGGTGTCGATCAGGCCGAGCGATTCGCCGAGCTCGAGGTGGTCGCGCGGGTTGTCGATCGGCTTCGGGGTGCCGACGGTCTCGAGGACCACGAAGTCGTCCTCGCCGCCGGCGGGAACGCCGTCCTCGATGATGTTGGAGATCGACCGCAGCACGGTGTCGTAGCGCTGCTCGGCGGCATCGCGCTGTGCGTCGGCCGCCTTGACCCGCGTCGAGAGTTCACCGGCATGTTCGAGCAGGGCCGGGCGCTCCTCGGGGCTCGCCTTGCCGATCTGCTTGCTGAAGGTCTTCTGTTCGGAACGCAGGTCGTCGGCCTCGAGGATGGCGGCGCGGCGCTCGTTGTCGGCGGCCAGCAGGGCGTCCACCAGGGCGGGATCCTCACCGCGGGCGAGCTGGGAGGCGCGGACCCGATCGGGATCCTCTCGCACGATTTTCAGGTCGATCACTTTCGACACACTACAAGCCGCCGGTCGCGGCTCCCGAGGCGGCGTGAGCCCCGCGGGGAGGTCGTGGAGGAGCGGGAGAGCCGGCCGGTATCGGCGACTCGCCGGTCGCGCGATCGGAGCCGCCGAATACCCATCGGCGGGCCACGGTGCATCATGGGAGGCGATGTCACGCTCCGCTACCGACACGTCAGCGTCCGACGAGTCGAACGATACCCCCGCGCCGGCGGTCGACGGCGACCCCGGGCGACGACGCACCCTCAGCGCGTCCTCCGCCCGCCGGTTGCTGATCCTGTTGGCGATCGGTGCCCTCGTCGGCGGCGCCCTGGCGGTGGTGATCGTCGATCGCTCCGACGGCGGTGAGGTCCGCATCGGCCATGCCGCGGCGGAGGAGAGCGCGACGATCTCGTCGACCAGCTTCGGGCAGGCCGATCCCGGCACCTGTCTGCAGTGGACGCCCTCGGACGATCCGACGCTCGATCGCACCGACATCGCCGCCGTCGACTGCACCTCGCCGCACCGCTTCGAAGTGGCCGCGGACGTCGACCTGTCGGTCTTTCCCGGTCGTGAACTCGGCCCGACCGCCCCGTATCCGGGCCAGGAGCGGTTCGCGATGTGGCGCGACGAGCAGTGCGGAACCGCGGTGCGCAATTACCTCGGCGGGAAGTTCGATCCGACCGGGCGTTACAGCATCGGCATGATGTACCCGTCGTCCGCGGATTGGGACGCCGGCGTGCGCCGCCTGCGCTGCGGCGTGCAGGTCGTCGAACTACCCGGTGTCCCGCTCGAGACCACCGGCAGCGTGCGCGACCAGGACCAGTCGATCAACTGGCCGGCCGGCACCTGCATCGGCGTCGCCAACGGTGAGCCGACCGTTCCGGTCGACTGCTCGACCGGGCACGCCTTCGAGGTGATCTCCGTGGTCGACCTGGCCACCCGATTCAGCGACGGCACCTTCCCGGCGGTCACCGACCAGGATCAGTACCTCGAGGACACCTGCACCCAGGCGGCCACCGAGTATCTCGGCTCGCCGGACGCACTGCGGGACAAGACGTTGACCCTGTTCTGGGAGAACGTCGACGTGTCGAGTTGGCTGGCCGGCAGCCGGCAGGTCGGCTGCATGCTCGGCAAGGAGGGCGACGGCACGTTCGCCACCATCGTCGGGTCGGCCACCGGTGACATCACCATCGACGGGCAGGCGCCCGTGCCGCCGCCGCCGCTCGGCGAGGGCCGCCGCCAGCCGGTACCGCTTCCCGGTGCCGCACCCTTCGAACCGGGCAACTGACATGGCGATCCACATGACCGACGCCGAGTTCGACGACGCGGTCGGCGATGCGCTCGACACCGTTCCGGAGGAGATCACCGACCGGATGGAGAATGTGGTGATCCTCGTCGAGGACGAGCACCCCACCGAGGATCTGCTCGGTCTCTACGAGGGCATCGCGCTCACCGACCGGTACGAATACTCCGGGGCTCTGCCCGACGTGATCACGATCTACCGGCGGCCGATCCTGGCGATGGTGGCCTCCCGCGAGGAGGCTCTGCGGCAGATCGCGATCACGGTGGTCCACGAGATCGGACACCATTTCGGCATCGACGACGGTCGGCTGCACGAACTCGGCTACGGCTGACCCCCGCTCGACCACTCGGCTCGACCACTCGGCTCGACCACTCGGCTCGACCAGCCCGCTCGTCAACCTCGGCCCGATCGGCCCCGCTCGGCGGCGGCGCCTTGCCGAGCCTCCCCGCTCACCGCATCCGATCCGGATTCGCATCGGATTCGGTGGAACCGATCGGCGACCGGCCGCGTCAAATGTGACGGATCGCCCGCCTGATCGGGCCGTCCGGTCACAGTCGATCGAGCCGGGGGTAATGCGCATGACCAGCGGAGTAGTTGTCGATCCCGACGCCCTGCGGAGGGCCGCCGCGCAGCTCGACGCTGCCGCGACCCTGCTGGAATCGGTGACCGGGGCGCAGTCGTCGCTGCTCGCGCCCCCGCCGGCCGGCGCGGAGGAGGTATCGCAGTTCGCGGCACGCTACTTCTCGGTCGCCGCCCGCTCGCACGAGCGCGATACCGCCGCGGCGATCGCCGAATTGCGCGAGACCGGTGCCGTCCTGCGCCGTGAGGCCGACGACTACGCGAGCACCGACGGTGCCGCGGCATCCGCGCTCGGTGGCCCGGGCGGGGTGACCCTGTGACCGCCGGGCCCACCGGCGTCGTGTGGATCGGGCGCCCGGCCGAGGTCAATTCCACCCGCCTGGTCACAGGCGCCGGGCCGGTACCGCTCGGCGCGGCGGCGACCGCCTGGGGCGCGGTATCCGCCGCGCACGCCGAGGTCGCCGCGATCGTCTCCAAGGTCGTCGTCGACCTCGCACCCGCGTGGCTGGGCGGCGCCGCCGCGACGGCGTCGGGTCGGCTGGTGGCCTTCGGGGCCCACGCACAGGGGGATGCCGCGACGGCCGCCGAGGTCGCGGCGCGTGCGGGCAGTCAGATGACCGCCTTCACTGCCGCCTGCATGGCGATGCCGACATTGCTCGAGATCGCCGCCGCCAAGGCCGCAAAGGTGGCCGCCGTGGCCGCCGGACCGGCGGCGCCCGGCGCGGTCGCCGCCGCGGAGGCGACCGAACGGGCCCTCGACCTGCGCGCGGCCGCCGCGATGGAGGCCTACGAAGCCGCCTCCGC
Source organism: Millisia brevis NBRC 105863 (assembly GCF_001552615.1). Lineage (GTDB taxonomy): Bacteria > Actinomycetota > Actinomycetes > Mycobacteriales > Mycobacteriaceae > Millisia > Millisia brevis. Next base: position 384 of record NZ_BCRN01000029.1, on the reverse strand, counting down.
GCACCTGGTCGCCCAGACCACCTTTCAGACCCCGCCCGCGGTCTCGGCCGACTCCGCGTCCGCCGCGGCGACGGTCGACGCGGTCGACGGTGAGGTCGCGGACGTGCGATTCGCCGACGGTGGCGCCGGTGGTGAGGGGGCGATCCCGGCATCGACGGTGGCCACCGCGGCCGAAGGGGTCGCAGCGGCCGCCGGCGCCGCGGTGCGGATCGGTTCGGCGGTGGTCGGCGGGGTGATCGGCGCGGCCTCCGATGTGGGCGCGGCCGCCGGGCAGGCGATCGCCTCGGCGGGATCGACGGCGGGTTCCGGGGCGGGTATGGGCGCCGTCGGTGCCGGGGCGGCCGGTCTCGGCGCCGCCGCTGCCGCGGGCTCGGCCGGCGCGGG
>NZ_BCRN01000028.1 GCF_001552615.1 Millisia brevis NBRC 105863 | reverse complement strand
CATGGTCGCTTGCCGATCACATGCGTACCGAGCTTGTCGAGGCCGCCGTGGATGCTGCGGTGTTCACTCGGGGCGGGTCGGTGGCCGGCACCATCTTGCACAGTGATAGAGGCGGCCAGTACACCAGCCACGACATCGCCGGAGCATGTGGCCGGCATGGTTTACGGCGCTCGATGGGCGCGACCGGTATCTGCTGGGACAACGCCGGTTCGGAGTCGCTGTGGTCGACGGTCAAGCACGAGTACTACAAGCGCCACGCTTTCGTCAGCTACGCGAGTCTTACTGCGGGACTTGACAATTACGTCCGCTTCTACAATCATGACAGGAGGCACAGTTCGCTGGGAATGATCTCGCCCATCAGGTTCGAGATCAGCTCACACGCAAGTCGGCAATCAAGCTAGACGTGTCCACTTTTTCAGGGGAACCTCATACGTCCTCATGTGCCTGCCGCGTCGCAACGGGCGTCTCAGTGTCTTAGGCAATCGCCCAGCAGCCCCGAACACGCGTTCGCCGCGCCCTTAATCTGCGTTGTCAGCAGGCTTCGCACCCCATCGCAGCCAGTATGCGAAATAGGGATCGGAGATGTACAGAGTTGCGAGAGCATTGTCATACTCAACCACCGGTTCACCTTCGATGTCCTCGCGGGCGATTCGAGTCATTTGGTCGAGGACGCGTGTGACCTCATGCTTCTGCGGCGGATCATCGGACGCGGCTAAGATCGCTCGGATGGCAGCCCGAAGCTGTTCGTAGGTGATTTCAGTCAGTGGACCAGTGTGGGCGATTGCGCTAAGGACTACGCCGTAAATGTCTGTGGCCGCACCCGACCGCAATACTCTGGTCTTCCTATCGGATCGTTCACGGGGTCCACGGGCGAGCCGATCAAATGTCGCCTTCGATGTCCCTGGTGCCAGCTGCGAGAAAAAGGCGTCCCAGTTGGGTTCCTCGATGGACTGCAACTCATCACGCGACACCGAGATCGAGTTCATCCGGCAGAGCTGGCGGCAAAAGTCCTGCATGAGGTGCGGACTTCTGAATGCTTCAGCGCGAAATCTGCGAATTACTGAGTCGCCAACCGATACGTTCAGCGCTCGAAAACCACGAACTGCGATCTGCTCCAAGTCAGTGTCATCCCAGAACCCGACTTCGAGTTGCGCGACGCGACCCGTCATCTCTTTCTCGACTTTCATCACGTCATACGCCCGATGAGGCACTGCCGCGACGACAAGACCGATGCCGTCGAAGACCAGATCCTTCAGTCCTCGGATAATGTCCAGCTGGACGTCGGAAGGAATGTAATGGAAGTCATCGATTACGATCACACGTTCGAGGTCTTCTTTGAGGGCATTGCGGCTCCCGCGCTTCGGTGTAATTACAGTTCGCTTCGAAATCCGACGGTCACGTGTAACGCTGTCGCTCGATGCAACCGCACCCTTGGCTACTGTCACGTTGAGTTCGCCGCTCTTGTCGCTGGTGTCAGTTGCGCTCAACCCGCCATCGAGTGCCGTCTCGGTCGGCACATCAAGCTCGTCCGCCAGATTTGACCAGAACTCATCAATGCTCGAAATCGCACCACCGGACAGCCAGATCGGCTCAAGGTCGTCTGGTATCTGACTTTTCAGGAGGACCGTCTTCCCAGTTTTGGTCGGACCGGACACGCTGAGAATCTTGTGACGAGTGTCGAGGTAGTCCTCGATTTTGGCTTCAAGGCGATTGTCGCCACGTGGGATGTAGGTCACCGTGGGGCGTCCACCCGGGACGAAAACCTCTCGCACCTTGTAAACGCGGCGGCCAGCGGCATCGCTCTGCGGTGTCATGCGCAAATGCTAGCTCAGTAGCCCGACACGCCCACGCAAACAGGCCCCGTCGAAGTGATTCGACGGAGTCAGTTCGTGTTTGGGCTCAGCGCTGATGCAACCGCCACAGCTCGCCGCCCGCGGGGCGCGATCGGCCGGGCGGCGGGCCAGGTTCCCACGCGGATCGCGCCGAGCCGCGTCACCGTCTCGTCGCCGTACTCGCTCAGCTTGAGCGCGGCGTCGACGTCGACGTCGACCCCAATGATCTCGCGGTACCCGTACAACTGAACGACCAATGCACGAGCCGGTTCCCACGTCGTGCCGATGGGGCGACGCGTCCGGTCGAGGGCTCCCGGAGCGCCTGACGCGACCAGGGGGAGCGGCGGTCGTCGCGGTGAACGCCGGGGCGGTCGATCACCACGAACGAACTGAACCGGGGTCCGCGCTAGAACCGCAGCTCAGCGACCGTGCCCGCGAGGTCGACCTCGCCAGGCTTCCCAAGCGGCGCACGTCCAAACTGACAGCGTCCGACGTTGCCACGCCGGTACCGCTCGTGGATCACGGCCGCTCCACGCTGAGCCCGCAGACCCTACCGACAACCGCGTCAGCCGCCTCATGGACCGCGACCGCGAGCTGTGCTCGGTCAACTGTGTGGTCATCGCCTATGTCCCTCGAGGTAGTGAGTGGCCTTGCGCTGCTGGCGCGTCGGCGGCATGTTGAGGCCGATCCGCGCCGAACTGCTCTTATCGCAGGTGAAGCCGGCAACGGTGCCGCGATACCGGATCTTCGATGTCCCACAGCCAGAGCAGATGTGCAGGTACTCAACGCTCACGCCTCGATCCCCAACGTGCGCAGCTCGTCTGCGGCCGACATGCCCAAGAGCGTCGCCAGCCGGGTTGTTTCAATCGTTCGCGCGAGCTTGCGCTCGATCGCGGATCTCTCACGATCGACGCCGCGCACTGCCTCGACCAGGCGCTCGGACGCGGACATGCGGCCTCGGGTGTAGCCGGGGCGAACCGCCCGGCCGAGCCACGCCGCGAGATCGGCGGCAACGGCTTCGGCATACGTGGTGAGCTGCGCGGACCACGTACCACTTACGACCTGCGACGAACAGGGTCGGCGGCTTGCTCCCGAGTGCTACGGTGTTCTATCGCTCGACAGCGTCGGCGAGCTTGCGCGCCCACAGTTGCGACGACGTCGGCAGATCTGCGACGGCGAAACGGCAACCGGCCCAACGCTTGAGGCGTGTCTCGGTCGCCGTCTCACGCTCTGCCGTTGCGCGTGCGGTAGGCGGATCGGCCGGAAATGGACTCTCAAATCGCTCGTGAGCGCGGCAGAATCGACAACGACTCCGCCCTCGTGTTGGTCGCGGCCGCCCTTTGTCCACCTCGGGTCCGCTTTTATTGGTACTCACAGTCATACCCTCGCTTGATAATTGGGATCTATGGAGCCGAGCGGCCCGAAGCCAGACCCCGGCCCCATCGATCGCCCGCCGATCCGCTAGTTGGTCTGTTACGCCGAGGTGGCGGTTTCGCCCTCGGTCAGCAGCCTGTACAGCGCCGCCGCCGGAACTCGCAGACGTCGCGCGCCGAGGCTGATTGCCGGTATATGTCCCGCCTGCTCGAGCCGGTAGCCGTATACGCGGGAGACACCGGGGATTCAGGCGGCGCGCTCGATGCTCACGGTGGGCGGTCCCTCGCGCAGATCTTCAAGCGTCGGGGCGGCGGTGCTGTCGGTCATGTCTCTAGCGTTGCGGCCCGCATGGCGAATGTTGACAATCTAGAGTCGCCAACATGAGCAGAGCGCGGCGAAACCGGGGCGACGTCACTTCGGTGACTATGCTGACCCCCAGCAAGCCAAGCGCCACAGCTCGTTTCGAGCACCAGCACCCGACGAACGCGTCGCGATCCGCCTTCACGGACACCCGCGCACCTACGTCGTACGCATACGACCACCGGCCGCGAGCCACAGCTCACCGAATTGTCGGTCATCGCCGACGCGAGAACAGCCGTCGACCCGTCGGCGTTGCGTGAGATCCCGGCCCGCCGCCTCGCGTACTCCGCCGCGCAACGGATCGCGCGACTCGGCGGACGATTCGCCTACAAAAGCGACCAGGCCGAAACCCACACCCGACCCGAAGATGCCAACCCGCGAGTATGGGCCGCCGCGCGGATCGCCGACCGGGCGCTTTCCCTCGGCCTGCCCGTTCGCCAGACCCGTCGCCGACGAACTCATGGTGTCGACGCGGACCGCCGACCGACTACTCGCCAAGGCCAAGGCCGAGGGGTTCCTCGACGCTGACTACCTGCCAAACGCCCACAACCTCGATAGAAGGACACGCACCGATGAGCGCCGACGCCACACGCAAACGCCGCCCGAGATCCGACTACGGTTTGACCAAGCTCGGCGACCGGCGTTGACGAGCCCGGCCGATCCCTCGGCACCGACCCGGTAACCGGCAAGCAGGTTCGGCCCCACCGCACGTTCACGACAAAGGGCGCAGCTCGCGAGTGGATCACCGAGCAACGGAAACAGTGGGATTCGCGCACGTGGGCGGCCAGGTCCGAACGCACCTTTGACGACGTCGCCGACCATCGGCTCAGGGTCCGCGCCGCCGACGACGGCACGCGCGACAACACGATCCGCGCTGATCGCGAGAGTTTGGCATACGCCCGGCGCGCGTTCGGGTCGGTGGCGATGCAGAAGTTGACTCCCGAGGTACATATCGACTGGTCGCTCAACCTGACGACCAAGCCGACGGCCATCGCCGACGGCACGCCCAAGCCCGGCCAGCCGCTCGCGGCCTCGACCAAGCACCGGACGATCGTCACCGTCAAGGCCGTCATGGCGCACGCGGTGCGTATGCGGTGGGTGAACTACGACCCGACCGCCAACCGCGATGCGCCCGCTTAGAAGGTCATTGTGGCCGAGGGGGAGATCTGGACACCCGAGCAGATGACGGCGTTTCTCGACTCGGTGGCCGACCAACGCCTCGCGGGGTGCTTCGCACTGGCACTGCTCGGGCTGCGTCGCGAGGAAGTCGGCGGGCTGCGCTGGTCGGATCTCGACCTCGACGCGGGCGAACTGCGTATCCGTCAGGCTCGGGTCGACGTCAACGGTCACAATGTCGTCGACGACCCGAAGAAAGCGCGCAGCGTGCGTGACCTGCCGATCCCGCCGCGCGAACTCGCGATGGTCAAGGCAATGCGCACCTCGCACCTCCGCGAGCGCATGGCCGTCGGCCGGCCGCTCGCCGAGGGGCGATCTCATTCTCGCTCGGATCGACGGGTCACAGCTCCCGGTCCGCGATTACACGCGGTTGTTCACCGAGCGGCGCAAGGCGGCTAACCTCCCTCCGATCACGTGCGCAACCTTCGGCACTCGTCGGTCTCGCGTACGCGGGCGGCGGGCATACCCGCCGACGTCGTGCCGACGTGGCACGGCCACAGCGAGCGCATGAGACGGCGGTTTACGGGCGCGGGAGCGACGACCGGCTCAAGGCCGCCGCCGTGTTCTCCTGGGCGGTAGGCAATAGTTAGGCAATCCGGCGGGAGTAGGCAACGACCCCACCAACGACGAAACCCGTTCCGACGCAGGTCGGAACGGGTTTCTAGTCTGTGGAGCTAAGGGGATTCGAACCCCTGACCCCCACACTGCCAGTGTGGTGCGCTACCAGCTGCGCCATAGCCCCGGAGCTTTCGAAACCGCCCGTGTGGGCGTCTTCGAACGCGTTGTTGAAACTACACTACCCCGATCCGAATCGACAAAACGGCTGGTCAACGCGCCCGGGTCCCGGCCGGTCCGCCCTATCCCGGGGAGTGCGCCGACGGATCGGCGACCGCTTCGTCTTCTGCCTCCGCGGGCGGGCGCGGCAGGGTCTCGGGCGCCACCAACCACGGCAGGACCGACAGCAGCAGGATGGCCCCGGTGATCGCGAACCCGACGCCGTAGCCGAATCCGGCGACCAGCCACCCGGCGAGCAGCGGCCCGATCACCGTCCCGACGTCCATCGACATCTGGTAGCCGGCGAGGGCGCCGCCGCGGCGTCCACGCCCACCGAGCAGGTCGCCGACGGCCGCCTGCTGCGGTGAGGCGAACAGGCCGCTGCCCACGCCTCCGAGGACACACAGCACCAGGAAGACGGTGACGTTCGGCGAGAAGCCGAGTCCTGCGGTGGCCAGGCCGCTGACCACCAGACCCGCGATCACGAACGGTTTGCGGCCCCGGACATCCGACAGCCGTCCGGCCGGGATCATCACCAGGACATTGCCGATCGCGAACGCGGTCAGCGCCAGGCCGGAGACCCCCGCACCGCGGCCGAGGGCCTCGACCGCGAAGAGCGGGATCAGGGCCATCCGCACCCCGAAGAGGGCCGCGCCGTTGGCGAAGTTGGTCACCACCGCCGCACGGAACGCCGGCAGTCGCCACGCCGGGACCTCCGGCCGCGCCGGATCATCGGTGACCGCGGCCGTTCCCGGTGCGGGTTCGCTGCGAAGGGCGATCGCCACGATCAGCGACGAGATCACCAGGGCGACGGCGTAGATCACGAACGGCGCCCGCAGACCGAGCCCGGACAGCGCGCTGCCGAGCAGCGGCCCGCTGATCGACCCGGCCAGGAAGCTCGTCGCGTAGAGCCCGGTCACCCGGCCGCGCGCCGCGACCGGGCTGCGGGCGACCACCAGGCTCAGCGAGGAGACGGTGAACATCGTCGACCCGATCCCGGCGATCGCCCGGAACGTCATCAGCTGCCAGTACGTCTGCGCCAGGGCGCAGGCGCCGGTGAACAGCGCGACGATCAGCAGACCGGCGATGTAGACGCGCCGCTCCCCCAGTAGGTTGACCGCGCGCCCGGCCGCCGGGGCGAAGATCAGCCGCGCCCCGGCGAAGATGCTGACGATCGCCGCCGCCGCGGTGACGCCGACGTCGAACTGCAGCGCGAACTGCGGCAGGATCGGCGCGACCAATCCGTAGCCGAGTGCGATGACGAATGCCGCCGCGATGAGAACGAGGATCTCGCGCGGCAGCGGCGGCGCCGCCGAAGCGGGCCGCCGCGACGTCCGATCAGCCACCGAGGACTCGACCGACCACCTCTCGGGCCGCCTGCTGCACCTCGGCGAGGTGCTCGGGGCCCTTGAACGATTCGGCGTAGATCTTGTACACGTCCTCGGTACCCGACGGGCGGGCGGCGAACCAGGAGTCCGCCGTGCACACCTTCAGGCCGCCGATCGGGGCGCCGTTGCCGGGCGCAGCGGTCAGCTTCGCGGTGATCGGGTCGCCGGCCAACTCGGTGGCGGTGACCTGCTCGGGGCTCAGCTTGCCCAGGATCGCCTTCTGTTCGCGGTCGGCGGGGGCGTCACTGCGGGCGTAGGCGGGATTGCCGAACTTCTCGGTCAACTCCCCGTAGCGCTTCGACGGGCTGGTACCGGTGACCGCCAGGATCTCGGAGGCCAGCAGGGCGAGCAGGATGCCGTCCTTGTCGGTGGTCCACACCCGGCCGTCCTTGCGCAGGAACGACGCCCCGGCGCTCTCCTCGCCGCCGAATCCGAGTTCGCCGGAGACCAATCCGGGGACGAACCACTTGAAGCCGACCGGCACCTCGTAGAGCTCGCGGCCCAGGGAGCCCACCACCCGGTCGATCATCGACGAGCTGACCACCGTCTTGCCGACCTTCGCGGACGCCGGCCAGCCGGAGCGGCTGCTGTACAGGTAGTCGATCGCCACCGACAGGAAGTGGTTCGGGTTCATCAACCCGCCGTCGGGGGTGACGATCCCGTGCCGGTCGGCGTCGGCGTCGTTGCCGGTCGACAGGTCGTAGTCGGCGCGCTTGCCCACCAGGGACGCCATCGCGTTCGGCGACGAACAGTCCATGCGGATCTTGCCGTCGGTGTCGAGCGTCATGAACCGCCAGGTCGCGTCGACCAACGGGTTGACCACGGTCAGGTCGAGTTTCAGCCGGTCGGCGATCGCCTGCCAGTAATCGACCGAGGCACCACCGAGCGGATCGGCGCCGATGTGCAGCCCGGCGTCGCGAATCGCGTCGATGTCGAGGACCGACGGGAGCTGATCGATGTAGTTGGACAGGAAGTCGAATGTCGCGATGCTCGCCCGCCGCTGCGGGCTCAGCGAAACGCGCGGAACGGTCGAAACGCCCTGACGCAGAATCTCGTTCGCTCGGGCGGCGATCACCGAGGTGATGTCGCTGCCCGCGGGGCCACCGTCCGGCGGGTTGTACTTGAAACCACCGTCGCGCGGCGGATTGTGCGAGGGGGTCACCACGATGCCGTCGGCGGCCGGGAGATCCGGATTCGCGTTGTGCGTCAGGATCGCCAGGCTGACCGCGGGGGTCGGGGTATAGCGACCGGCGGCGTCGATGCGCACGTCCACATCGGCGGCGACCAGCACCTCCAGCGCGGTCGTCTCCGCGGGCTCGGACAGCGCGTGGGTATCGCGGCCGAGGTAGAGCGGACCGGTGATGCCTGCGCGCGAACGGTATTCGACGATAGCCGCCGTCGTCGCGATGATGTGCGCCTCGTTGAACGCCCCGTCGAGGGACGATCCGCGATGCCCCGACGTACCGAAGACCACCTGCTGGGCGGGATCGTCCGGATCGGGCTGCAGCGTGTAGTACGCGCTGACGAGATGGGGAAGATCTACGAGGTCCTGCGGTTGCGCCGGCTGCCCCGCACGCTCGTGTGCCATAACGTGTCTCTCCTCATTCGACGCCGTTGTCCTCCACGCTCATCCTAGTGCCGCGGGTCCGGCGCGCTTCGGGAACGCCGGCTCGACCGGCGACCGTGATCGACGCCTCTCGACGTCGGCTTCCGCGCCGACTATCGCCCGCGACCCCGGAACTCGATCACGGCCGCGGCGTCGTCGATCGCGTCCGCCAGGACGGCACGGCGGGTGACCTGGTCGGGGGCGGCGAGGATGCGGTACCGGTCGGCGGCGGGCAGTCCGAGCGCCCGGGCGAGCGCGAACGGGTAGCCGGCCGGGTCGATCCGCTCGTCGGGAAGACGCGGGGCGGATCGCCGCCCGCTCACCCGGCGCCGGTCCTCGCCGGCCAGAGCGATCAGGGTGTCGAGGGAGTCGCCTAGCCGGCGCCGGGCGGGCAGCGCCGCGGCGAGGTCGGCGTCCTCGTCGGGCCAGACCTCGACGCGGGCGCGCGGGAAGGGATCGTCGGGCAGCCACTCGAGGATCTTGAGGCGCTCGGCTCCCCGGCATTCGAGCATCACCCCGCCGATGCCCGGTGAGGTGTTGTCGATATGTGCCAGGGTGGCGACCATGCTGCGGGCGTCGCCGCCGCCGACCTCACTGCCGCGTTCGATCAGGACCACACCGAACGAGGGCGACGGCATGCTCGCGCAGTGCTCGAGCATCGCGAGGTAGCGCTCCTCGAAGACGCGCAACGCGATCGCCTCCCCGGGGAACAACACCACTCCCAGGGGGAACATCGGTGTCCAGGTCATGATCTCCACGTCCGCCCCGCCGGTCGCCGACCCGGCTGGAGCGGCAGTCTCAACGCTACCGCGATGCGGCGGTCCGACACGTGCGCCGGCAGTCGCGGGGCGCGAGGCGATCGCACGATCCGGGTGTGATGTCGGCATCCCTCGCAGCGGATCGCATACGGACGAATACCCCATCGGGCACCCTTGCGGTACATCTTGCGTCATACGCAAGAAACGTCACGGAAACGTGTCCGTGACGCGACGGACTGGAGGATGCCCGGTGAGCCTGCACGAGAACCTCGGCGAGATCTACGACGAAGTGCTGCGCCGCAACCCCGGCGAGACCGAGTTCCATCAGGCCGTTCACGAAGTCCTCGAGAGCCTCGGGCCGGTGGTGGCGAAGCATCCGGCCTATACCGACGGCGCCGTGATCCGCCGGCTGTGCGAGCCGGAGCGGCAGATCATCTTCCGGGTCGCCTGGGTCGACGACCGCGGCAATGTGCAGATCAACCGCGGCTTCCGCGTCGAGTTCAACTCGGCCCTCGGCCCGTTCAAGGGCGGTCTGCGCTTCCATCCGAGCGTCTATCTGGGCATCGTGAAGTTCCTCGGTTTCGAGCAGATCTTCAAGAACGCGCTGACCGGCATGCCGATCGGCGGAGCGAAGGGCGGTTCGGACTTCGACCCGAAGGGCCGCTCCGACGGTGAGATCATGCGCTTCTGTCAGGCGTTCATGACCGAGCTTTACCGCCACATCGGCGAGTACACCGACGTCCCGGCCGGCGATATCGGCGTCGGCGGCCGCGAGATCGGCTACCTCTTCGGCCAGTACAAGCGCATCACCAACCGCTACGAATCCGGCGTCCTGACCGGCAAGGGCATCACCTGGGGCGGGTCGCTGGTGCGCACCGAGGCCACCGGCTACGGGGTCGTCTTCTTCACCGACGAGATCCTGCGCGCCCGCGACGAGTCGTTCGACGGCAAGCGCGTCGTCGTCTCCGGTTCGGGCAATGTGGCCACCTACGCGATCGAGAAGGTCGCCCAGCTCGGCGGCACGGTGATCGCCTGCTCGGATTCGAGTGGCTACATCGTCGACGAGAAGGGGGTCGACCTCGACCTGCTGCGTGAGGTCAAGGAGGTGCGGCGTGGACGGATCTCCGAGTACGCCGACCTGCGCCCCGACGCGGCCCGGTTCGTCGAGGGCCGGTCGATCTGGGAGGTGCCCTGCGATATCGCATTGCCCTGCGCCACTCAGAACGAGTTGGACGACACCGACGCCGCCGAGTTGATCCGCAACGGCACCACGATCGTCGCCGAGGGCGCCAATATGCCCTGCACCCCGAAGGCCGTCCGCCTGCTCACCGAGGCCGGGGTCACCTTCGCGCCCGGCAAGGCCGCCAACGCGGGCGGGGTCTCCACCAGTGCCCTGGAGATGCAGCAGAACGCGTCGCGGGACCGCTGGTCGTTCGAGTACACCGAGGAGCGTCTCGCCGACATCATGCGCGGTATCCACACCCGCTGCCTCGAGACCGCCGACGAGTACGGCTCCCCCGGCAACTATGCCGCCGGCGCCAACATCGCCGGCTTCACCCAGGTCGCCGATGCCGTACTGGCCTTGGGAGTCATCTGATCGCGCGTCACGTGCACAAGACGTGCGGGAGCGGGACGGCGAGGACTATATGTCCTCGCCGGCGCTCTGACGACCGTGTTCTGCCACGGGCGGGCCCAACGACATCAGTCCCCCGAGGGGCGAGACCTCACGCATCTCGATCGAGTCGCGGTCGAGACCGGTCATGACCCTCTTCAGGCCCGGAATGTCGCCGTCGTGCAGAAGCTCCTCCCACCGGCGAAGATTCCGCTCGTGCGGCTGGCCGGTCACTCCGCCGTGAAGACGTCGGAGGTTTCCGCCGACCGTGGACATCCATTCGGGCAGCGACTCGCGGGTCAGCCGGCCGGAGAGTCCTCGATGCAACAGCCAGGACCGCTTCTCGGATCGATTCAAGTCGGGCTCCACGGAGCGACGAATCACCTGCAATCGTCGACCCATACACGACAGCAGCCGGTCGAGTTGTTCATCGCTCAACTCGACCTTGCCGGACAGGAACTGGCTGATGCTCGGCTGGTGAACGCCACTGAACCGGGACAGCTCGGACTGAGTGGTGCCCGTCGAGAGCATCACCCGCCGCAGCAGATCCCCGCGATCCGACATATCCGAACTATAGCACTGAGTGCTATAACCCGGCTCGAGAGCGATCGGATCAGGACACGAAGAAGGGGTGGCCCGTGGTGGGCCACCCCTTCGGTGGTGGAGCTGCCGGGAATTGAACCCGGGTCCTATGGCGAATCATCAGGGCTTCTCCGTGTGCAGTCCGCTGGGTCTCTACTCGGATCTCTCGGCTCTCGCGGACAAGGCCGGGATGACGATCCCAGTCACTGTTTGCTGTTTCCGCTCCCACCGTGACCGTGGGAGAAGATAAGCCTTCTAGCTGATGCCGGGGACCGGGTCGAAGGCGAACCCGGGCCGACAGAGACGACCTGGCTTAGGCAGCGAGGGCGTACTCGCGCTGATTGGAATCGGCGCTTAATTGGTTGCAACGACGCTTAACGGTGGTCTCTTGCCTGCACCGACACGCTTCCCCTGTCTCAACGTCCACAGTCGAAACCGTTCAGCCCCTTTCCGTCGCCCGAAAGCGACGTCTTTCTGTTCCCGATCCAACGACCGGGCACATCAGTATATTCCCGATCCTCCGCTTCGGCGAGCACCCTCGCCGAACGCGTCGGACGATGCTAGCGCCGGGCGCGTTCCCGGTTGCCCTTGAACCGCCGCCCCATCTCGCGGGCGATCTCCCGATCGGAATCCCGCTTCGCCAGATCCTGCCGCTTGTCGTAGTCCTGCTTGCCGCGGGCCAACGCCAGTTCGACCTTGACCTTGCCGTCGGAGAAGTACATCGACAGCGGGACGAGGGTCATATTGCCGTCGTGGATCTTGCCGACGAGGTGTTCGATCTCCTTGCGATGCAGCAGCAGCTTCCGGTGCCGCCGAGGTGTGTGGTTGGTCCACGACCCCTGGGTGTACTCCGGAATGTGCAGGTTGCGCAGCCAGACCTCGCCGTCGTCGACCGTCGCGAACGCGTCGACCAGGGACGCGTGACCGTCCCGCAGACTCTTGACCTCGGTCCCGACCAACGCCACTCCGGCTTCCCAGGTGTCGATGATCGCGTAGTTGTGGCGGGCCTTGCGATTGGTGGCGATCACCTTGCGACCCTTTTCCTTCGCCATGCGTGTCACCCCCTTCCCTCGTCGATATCGTTCGCGCCGGTTGCTCCGGCGACTGACTACTTGACCACGAACGCCGGTCCGGTTTCAACCGGTTTACCGGGCGCCCCCTCCCCCGCGGACGGCCGGGTCAGGTGCGCACGTAGAGCCGCAGCGTCACATAGGACGTCGCGGCGGCGAGGGCGATCGCGACCGCCACCAGCGCCGGGGACACCAGCAGGATGTCGGTCGTCGTGATCCGGGCGAGGATATTCGCCTGGTACAGATCGTCGAGCAGTCCATCGATGAACGCCGCCTTGGCGACAAATAGTCCCGCGATCGCCAGGACGACACCGATCAGCGCCGCGACGACGGTCTCGAGCAGGAACGGCAGCTGGGTATACCAGCGGGTGGCGCCGACGAGCCGCATGATGGACACCTCGGTCCGCCGGGTGAACGCGGCGATCTGGACCATATTGGCGATCAACAGGATCGCGGCGATCGCCTGGACGATCGCGACGGCGAAGGCGGCATTGCGGATACCGTTGAGCACGCTGAACAGCCGGTCGACCAGCTCGTGCTGGTTGAGCACGCTCTCGACGCCGGGCCGGTCGGCGAACTGCTCGTCGATCACCCCGAACTGGTTGACGTCCGACAGCCGCACCTTGAACGACGCGGGGAAGCTGTCGGGGCTGACCAGCGAGGCGAGCTCGGGCTGATCGGCGAAGACCCGGTTGGTCGCGTCCTCGACCGCGGACTGCCGGTCGAGGTACTGCACCGAGGAGACGCCGGGGGTGTTCTCCAGATCGGAGCGCAGGGTCGAGCAGATGTCGCCGGAGCAGGCGGGGTCGTTGGCGGAGATGTCGTCGGTCAGGAAGATCTGTACCTCGACGCGGTCGAGGAAGATCTGCTGGGTCTTCGAGGCCATCTGCACCACGAGCAGTCCGCTGCCGAACAGGCCGAGGCCGATCGCGGTGGTCAGGATCATCGCCAGGGTGATCGTGATGTTCCGCCGCAGCCCGGTGACGACCTCACCGAGAAGAAAACTGAAACGCATGAAACCTACTTCGTCCGTGGCCCGCTGGGCCGGCGTCGATCGGCTCTGTCGGCCGAGGGGTGGTCGGTGGTCGTCGGGTCGCTACTTGCCGACGCCGTAGACCCCTCTCGCCTCGTCCCGGATGACTTTTCCGGACTGCAGTTCGACCACGCGCCGGCGCATCGCGTCGACGATGTGGTGGTCGTGGGTCGCCATCAGGACGGTCGTTCCGGTGCGGTTGATGCGCTCGAGCAACTGCATGATGTCGTTGCTGGTCTCCGGATCGAGGTTGCCGGTCGGCTCGTCGGCCAGCAGGACCAGCGGTCGGTTGACGAAGGCACGCGCGATAGCCACCCGCTGCTGCTCGCCACCGGACAGCTCGGCCGGCAGCCGATCGGCCTTGCCGGCGAGCCCGACCATCTCGAGGGTCTCCGGCACGGTCCGCTTGATCACCGCGGACGGCTTGCCGATCACCTCGAGCGCGAAGGCGACGTTCTGCGCGACCGTCTTGTTCTGCAACAGCCGGAAGTCCTGGAAGACGCATCCCACCGACTGGCGCAGCTTCGGTACCCGGCGGGCGGGCAACCGGTTGACGGGGAAGTCGGCGACCGTGATCTCCCCCGAGGTCGGCACGTCCTCCTTGAGCAACAGCCGCAGCAATGTCGACTTGCCCGAGCCGGACGGCCCGATCAAGAAGAGGAATTCACCCTTGTCGACGTCGATGCTCACGCCGTCCAGCGCCGGTCTGGTCGAGGCGGCGTAGGACTTCGTGACGTTCTCCACGCTGATCACGATCGGCCAGTGTATCCACGCGTCGCCGGCCGATCACGTCTGCGTCGGAAGTGGCCACAGTGACGGACGGGCCCGACCGGGCTCACGGCGCCGGTGTGGTCTGCCCGCTGTCGGTGCCGTTCTGGGTCAGACCGGGTATCGACAGGCCGGGGATGCTGAAGCCGCCCGCGGTGGTCGTCGGCGCCGTGCTCGTCGCGCTGGTCTCCCCCGCGGCCGGACCGGTCGTCTCCGGGCTGCCCGACGTGGTCGTCGGCGGCGCGCTCGTCGTCGTCGTCGGCTCGGGGACGGTGGTGGTCGGAGGTGCGATCGGTACCGGCGTCAGCTGGTAACCGTCCGGAACCACCACGTTGGTGTCGCCGGTCTGCGAGGAGGTCGAGTCGGTGCCGGAGCCGTTCGGATTCAGCCAGCCGTAGAGGACCAGCAGACCCACCCAGATCACCGTCAGAACCAGCGTCGAGGTGCGCATCCGTCCGCCGAGGATGCGCTCGGGGATGCGGTCGCGCAGCTTGATGTACCAGGGATCGTGCTCCGGATCCGGCGAGGTCGCAGTTCCCGACGTATCGGCGCGATCGCCGGCTCGGTGGGTCCCGGAGTCGGCTTGGGCGGCGGTCTCGGTCGCCTGCCCGCCACCGGACCGCTCCGTGCCGGTCTCGGTTCGACCTGCGTCGGGGACCTCTGGTCGACTGCCCGTGGTCGGTTCCGCCGGGATGATCTCGATCCTCGGTTCGCCGGCGCGGGCCTCGTCGGCCGTCTCGGCGGGCAGCTTCTCGTCGGTCTCGCTCCAGGCGCGCGGCTCGATGCGAGCGGTGCGGTCGGAGTCGGGCCGACTCTGCCGGGGCATCATCCGGGTGCGGGCGTCGTCGTCGTGCTCGGTCACGGGACCGCCTCCTCTCCGCTGGTGTCGACGACGTCCTCCGGCCGCAGCACCAGCCCGGCACGGTTGAACTCCTCGACGATGCGCGCTCGCAGGTCGCGACCGACCTCGAACTGCTTGCCCGGCTGGGTACGGGCGACGATCCGCACCCGCATCTGGGTGACGCCGATCGCCTCGACGCCCATGACGGTCGGTTGGTCGAGCAGCAACGGCCGGACCTCGGGGTCGGCGTAGGCCTCGGCGCCGATACGGCGCAGCAGGCTGTTGACCTCGGAGACGTCGGCGCTGACCGGGACCGGCACGTCGATGACCGCGCGCGCCCAGTCCTTCGAGGAGTTGATCACCTCGGTGATCCCGCCGTTGGGCACGGTGATCACCTCGCCATTGGTCGATCGCAGCTTGGTCACCCGCAGGGTGACGTCCTCCACCGTGCCCGACGCGGCGTTGGACCCCATCGACAACTGGACGACGTCGCCGAAGCCGTACTGCCGTTCGGTGATGATGAAAAAGCCGGCGAGCAGGTCGCGCACGATGCTCTGGGCACCGAAGCCCAGGGCGGCGCCGACCACCGTGCCGGGGACCACCAGGCCCGTCGTCGGCAGACCGCTTCTGCCGACCACCAGCAGGGTGGCGATGATGTAGACCACGACGATCAGGGTCCACTCGACCACCTGCGCCAGCGCGCGCATGTGCTTGTTGCGCTCGGTGCGCACGACCGAGTCGAGCTCGGCGCGACTGTTGTCCAGACTGATCTGATAGCGCCCGCTACCCGCCCGGATCGCCCGTGCGATCAGGACCGCGCCGAGAATGATCAGCGCGATGACCAGGCCATCGGATGTCAGCCAATCGAGGACGCGGCCGGCCAGACCCGGTACCTCCGCCCGCAGTGGTTCGTTCCCGATGAGAAATCCCTCCCCAACCCGAGCGTCTACTGCTCGTCTTCGGTCCTCCGCCGCCAGCGGATACCCGCGTCGATGAAGCCGTCGATGTCTCCGTCGAGCACCGCGGCCGGCGTATTGACCTCGTATTCGGTGCGCAGGTCCTTGACCATCTGGTACGGCTGCAGCACGTACGAGCGCATCTGATTGCCCCAGGAATTGCCGCCGTCACCCTTGAGGGCGTCGAGTTCGGCGCGCTCCTCCTGCCGCTTGCGTTCGAGCAGCTTGGCTTGGAGGACTCGCATCGCCGAGACCTTGTTCTGCAACTGGGACTTTTCGTTCTGACAGGTGACCACGATACCCGTGGGAATGTGCGTCAGCCGGACCGCCGAGTCGGTGGTGTTGACCGACTGTCCACCGGGGCCGGAGGAGCGGTAGACATCGACGCGCACGTCGTTCTCGTCGACATCGATGTGGTCGGTGGTCTCGACGACCGGCAGCACCTCGACCTCGGCGAAGGAAGTCTGTCGACGCCCCTGGTTGTCGAAGGGGCTGATCCGCACCAGCCGGTGGGTACCCATCTCGACCGAGAGGGTGCCGTAGCTGTAGGGCGCCTTGACCACGAAGGTCGCGCTCTTGATGCCGGCCTCCTCGGCGTACGAGGTGTCGTAGACCTCGACGCCGTACTTGTGCTTGTCGGCCCAGCGGATGTACATGCGCATCAGCATCTCGGCCCAGTCCGCGGCGTCGACGCCACCGGCGCCGGCGCGGATGTTGACCACCGCTTCACGCTTGTCGTACTCGCCGGACAGCAGCGTCCGGACCTCCATCGCCTCGATGTCGTTGCGCAGCGACTGCCGCTCGGAGTCGGCATCGGCCAGTGCGCTCTCGCGGGCGGCGCCCTCCTCCTCGTCGACGAGCTCGTAGAGGACCTCGAGGTCGTCGAGGCGGCCGCGCAGATCGGTGATCCGGCGCAGCTCGCTCTGGTTGTGCGAGAGCTCGCTGGTGACGGCCTGCGCGTTTTCCGGGTTGTCCCAGAGCGTCGGGTCCCCGGCCTGGTGCTCGAGCTCGGCGATCCGCTTGATCAGTTCGTCGACATCGAGCACCGCCTCGACGGTTTCGAGAATGGAGCCGAGAGCGGCAAGGTCGGCGGCGACATCGGGTTGCACGGTCATTCAGGCTACCGGCGTCGGCGACTACTGTTCACCGCGACCGTCCCAACCGGGGGAAACGCCGCCCGAAGGAGTGCGTACGCCGTGTCGACAGCATCATCCGACGACCTCGTCCTGGCCCTCGAGATCGCCGATCTCGCCGACCGCATCACCCTCGGGCGCTTCGGCGCCGGCGATCTGGTCGTCGACGACAAGCCCGACCTGACCCCCGTCACCGATGCGGACCTCGCGGTCGAAACCGCGGTGCGCGAGATCCTGACCGCCCGTCGCCCCGACGACGCGATCCTCGGCGAGGAGTTCGGCGGCGACCCGGTCACCGTCGGCCGGCAGTGGGTGATCGATCCGATCGACGGGACCAAGAACTTCGTCCGGCGGGTACCGGTCTGGGCGACGCTGATCGCCCTGCTCGAGGACGGGGTCCCGGCGCTCGGCGTCGTCAGCGCCCCGGCGCTCGATCGACGGTGGTGGGCCCTGGCCGGCCACGGCGCCCGGGTGCGCGATCGGGGGGTGGAGCGGCCGATCCGGGTCTCGGCCGTCGGAGCCCTGCCGTCGGCCTCGCTGGCGTTCTCGAGCCTCGACGGGTGGCGCGAACGCGGGATCCGCGACCGGTTCATCGATCTGACCGATGAGGTGTGGCGGGTGCGCGCCTACGGTGATTTCTGGCCCTACTGCCTGGTCGCGGAGGGAGCGATCGACATCGCCGCCGAACCGGAGGTCTCGCTGTGGGACCTCGCCCCGCTCGACATCCTCGTGCGGGAGGCCGGCGGCAGCTTCGGGTCGCTGACCGGCGCGCCGGGTCCCGCCGGCGGGAGCGCGGTGGCGACCAATGGGCTGCTGCACGAGGCGGTCCTCGACCGCATCGGCCTGCCCGCCGACGACTGAGCGCCCTCTCACCCACAACCGAATATCCGGTCCGTCGACGCGGCCGACTCCGAACTTACTTTCTGGTAGACAACGATCTTACCGAGAAGTAAGGTCGGGGTTGTCCGTACCACTTCGTCGACAGCAGCTGGTGAAAATGACTGACCAAAGCACCGTTGGCCGACGCACACCGCGCGATACTTCCGCGGTGGGCCTCAATCCCGTCAAGCGCGACGCGATCGGCACCGCCATGCGCGTGCTGACCAAGATCACCGGATCCGAGCTGGCGGAGAAGTACAACCTGCGCAGCGTCATCGACAAGACCGTCTACGGCGGCACCAAGACCGGCTTCCGTGCCATCGGTGCCGCCGGCCGCACCTTCGAGAAGGTCGCCGGCGACGGGAAGCCCGAGCGGCTGGGCGACGCCTCCCCCGCCGCGCGCGACTACTTCGATCTGACGCCGGACGACGACCAGCGGCTGATCCTCGAGACGGTCCGCGAATTCGCCGCCGAGGTCGTCCGGCCCGCCGCGGCCGATGCCGACACCGCCGCCGCGCCGCCCGCCGATCTGCTGGCCCGCGCCGCCGAGCTGGGCATCACGCTGATCAACGTGCCCGAGAATCTCGACGGCGCCGCCGCCGGCCGTTCCGCGGTCACCAATGCGCTGGTCTACGAGGCGCTCTCCCACGGCGATCTCGGACTGGCCCTGCCGATCATCGCGCCGAGTGGTGTCGCGATCGCGCTGACCAACTGGGGTACCGACGAGCAGCAGAAGACCTACCTGCCGTCCTACGCCGGGGAGAACGTCCCGGCGTCGTCGGTGGTCGTCGCGGAACCCCGCGCACTGTTCGACCCCTTCGCCCTGCAGACCACCGCAACCCGCGCTCCCGGCGGCTACGTCCTCAACGGCGTGAAGTCTCTGGTGCCGGTCGCCGGGTCGAGCGAGCTGTTCATCGTCGCCGCCGAATTCGACGGACGCCCGTCGCTGTTCATCGTCGAGTCCTCCGCGTCGGGCCTGAGCGTCGAGAACGACCCGAGCATGGGCCTGCGGGGTGCGGCGCTCGGCCGCATCCACCTCGACGGCGTCTCGGTGCCGGCCTCCGCGCTGCTCGGCAGCGACGACCCGACCGTGCGCGCGCAGGAGTACGCCGAGGCGATCCGTCTCGCCCGGATCGGATGGGCGGCGCTGGCCGTCGGCACCGGTCAGGCCGTTCTCGACTACGTCATCCCCTACGTCAACGAGCGGCAGGCGTTCGGCGAGCCGATCAGCAACCGCCAGGCGGTCGCGTTCATGGTCGCCGATATCGCCACCGAACTCGAGGGCCTGCGCCTGGTCACCTGGCGTGGCGCCGCCCGCGCCGATCAGGGCGCGTCCTTCGCGCGCGAGTCGGCGCTGGCCCGCAAGCTGGCGACCGACAAGGGCATGCGCATCGGCCTCGACGGCGTGCAGTTGCTGGGCGGCCACGGCTTCGTCAAGGAGCACCCGGTCGAGCGTTGGTACCGCAATCTTCGTGCCGTCGGCGTCGCCGAGGGCGTTGTGCTGGTCTGACCGGCACCCCTCGCCGACACGCCCCGCTGAACAGCAAGGACATCCGATGATCAATCTCGAACTTCCCAAGAAGCTGCGCACCCGCACCAACCAGGCGCACCAGGTCGGCGCTCAGATCTTCCGGCCGATCTCCCGCAAGTACGACCTGGCCGAACACGAGTACCCGGTCGAACTCGACACGATGGCCGCCATGATCGAGGGCATGGCCGACGCCGGCGAGACGATCGGCGGCGCCTCCGGTGGCCGTTCCGACAAGCCGGCCGAGGACAAGCCCGACGCCAAGGCGCATACCGTCAACGGCGGCAATATGTCGTCGATGCTCAACGCGCTCGAGACCTCCTGGGGCGATGTCGGCCTGATGCTGAGCATCCCCTACCAGGGCCTGGGCAACGCCGCGATCGCCGCCGTGGCCACCGACGAGCAGCTCGAGCGCTTCGGCAAGGTATGGGCCGCGATGGCGATCACCGAGCCGTCCTTCGGGTCGGACTCGGCCGCCGTCACCACCACCGCCACGCTGGACGGCGACGAGTGGGTGCTCAACGGCGAGAAGATCTTCGTCACCGCCGGCCAGCGCGCGACCCACATCGTCGTGTGGGCCTCGGTCGACAGGTCGAAGGGGCGCGCGGCGATCAAGTCGTTCGTTGTGCCGCGCGACGCCCCGGGCCTGTCGGTGGCACGCCTGGAACACAAGCTCGGGATCCGGGCCTCCGACACCGCGGTACTCGTTCTCGACAACTGCCGCATCCCGCGGTCGAATATCCTCGGCAGCGAGGAGGTCGACACCGAGAAGGGCTTCGGCGGTGTCATGCAGACCTTCGACAACACCCGCCCCATGGTCGCCGGCATGGCGATCGGTGTCGCGCGGGCGGCGCTCGAGGAGCTGCGAACGGTGCTCTCCGACGCCGGTATCGAGGTCTCGTACGACATCCCGCCGAACAACCAGACCGCGGCGGCGGCGGAGTTTCTGCGCCTCGAGGCGGACTACGAGTCGGCCTACCTGCTGGCGATGGAAGCCGCCTGGATGGCCGACAACAAGAAGCCCAACTCGCTGCAGGCCTCGATGTCCAAGGCGAAGGCCGGTCGCACCGGCAGCGATGTGACGCTCAAGGCCGTCGAGCTGGCCGGCACGCTCGGCTACTCCGAGCACCTGCTGCTCGAGAAGTGGGCTCGCGACTCGAAGATCCTGGACATCTTCGAGGGCACCCAGCAGATTCAGCAATTGATCATCGCGCGGCGGGTGCTCGGCAAGTCCTCCACCGAGCTGAAGTAACGCCCCGGAGGTCACCCCGCGGGAGTCTCGACCGGGGACCATCACGGACCCGGACATCACACGACGGCGCCGATGCATCACGCATCGGCGCCGTCGCTGTGTTGTAGCCCACTACAGTAGGGGCACCCCTTTTCCGGGCCCGGCGTGGTCGACCGGCTGCGAACTGCGCTACTCTAGCTATCGTTCGATTCGCTACCGCCCGGCTGTCGACAGACCGGCCCGTTCGCCCGTGCCGTCGAGGTCGACGATGTCCGCGGGCACCGCCCGAGCCGGAGTCGAGTCGACATCAGGAAGCTACCGCGGGCCTCTCCGCGGCGTTGAAGGGTCGGTAACCCCGTTGGAAATTGACATATATCCACCCCACGAGTCCGGCCCGAGCCGGACCCGGCCGTTCGTGATCGAACTGGCCGCGACGACCGCCACGGGGCCCACCCCGCTGGCGGCGTTCGATCATGCGCTGCGTCGCATCGGCGTCGGCGACGTCAACCTCGTACGCCTGTCCTCGGTGATCCCGCCGGGTTCGATCGTGGCGCAGCGCGATCGCGTCTATACCGAACACGCCTGGGGCGACCGGCTCTACTGCGTCTGGGCCATGGCGGAGGCGAAGGTGCCGGGTACGACGGCCAGCGCCGGCATCGCCTGGGCGTTCCGCCAAGATGGCTCCGATGCAGGGCTTTTCGTCGAGGACGAGGGAAGCTCTCCGGAAGCGGTGGAGTGGACTCTCACCGCAACCCTCGAACACATGATCGCGGGCCGCAACATCGACTTCGGTCCCATCGAGAGCCGCATCGTGACGGCCACCTGCACCGACGAGCCGGTGTGCGCGCTCGTTCTCGCCTCCTACCAGTCGGCCTCGTGGCGCTCCGACGCGGCTGTGCCGGCCGCCGCCATGGCCCTTACCGATCGGGTGATGTCTTGAGCGCCAACAAGGTAGACGATCTTACCGAACATATCCCGACCACTCGGCTTCCCGAGGCGCTCGATATCGCGCCGGCGGATCCGTACATCGACGCCTCCCGCGACGAGGACATTCGGGTCTCCGTCGAGGAGACGCTCACCACCGCCGAGGTCGAGGAGCTCTACGCCCTCTACGAGGCCGCTTTCGGACCGCTGCGCATTCGGGCGGCTGCCCGACATGTGTTGACCCACGAGGAGTTTCTCGAGGAGGTCACCAACCCGTTGGTCTCGAAGATTCTCGCCCGCAACCGTTCCGGCGAGATCGAGGGAATGATGACCGTCACCAACCACCTCGAGACGGTGCCGTGGATCAGCCCCGAGTACTACCGCCACCAGTATCCGGAGCATGCCTCCCGCTCGGCGATCTACTACCTGGGCTTCGCCGTGGTACGCCCCAGTTCCCAGAACGCCCGGGTGTATCACAAGATGGTGCGGCGCACCGCCGATCAGTTGGTCCGGGAGCGCGCGATCCTCGCCTTCGACATCGCCCGGATCAACAACGCGGGCAATGGACTCGCCGAGACGACCGAGAAGCTGTTCAACTCCTTCGCCCGGGTCTCCTTCGACACCGTCGATGTGCAGACCTACTACGCGGTGGCCTTCAACAGCGCTCGCTAGCTGCCGGTCGACGTACCATCGCGGGGTGTCGCAACCACCCGCCGTCGACCGGATAACGCCGAACGTTCCGGCGGGAGCGCCGCACGGCACCCGCCTGCTGGTCGAACTCCACCGCGCCGGCCGACTGCCGGACGTCGTCGGATTGCACATCGAACCGCGGCACGGCTACGTCGTGCGTATCGACTACCGCAACGGCGGCGTCCGCATCGCCCGGGGCAACGACTACGGCGTCAACCCCTCGTCGTCCGCAGCGGTGGCGGCGGACAAGGAATACGCCAAGTTCCTGTTGCGGGCGGCCGATCTGACCGTTCCGGACGGCGACCGGGTGCTGCTGCCCTATTGGCGTACCCGGATGGGAACGGCGACCGATACCGACCCGCTGGGCGAGGCCCGTCGGGAAGCCGCGGCGGTGGGAGACGCGCTGGGCTATCCGGTGTGGGTCAAGCCGTGCCAGGGTTCGATGGGGGTCGACGTCCGCAAATGTGCGGATGCCGGCGATGTCCGCTCGGCGATCGAACGAATCGCGCGCACCGATGCGCGCATCGCGATCGTCGAGCGGGACATCCCGCTCCCGGATCATCGACTGGTGGTGCTGGACGGGGAGGTGGTCGCCGCCTACCGCCGCTTCCCCGCGGTGATCGTGGGAGACGGCCGCGCCACCGTCGCGGTGCTGATCGACCGCATGGTCGGCGGCGGCACCGACCGGCTGCCGCATCACCCGCTCGGGCGTCGACATGTCCACCGCACGACCGCCACCCTGGCGCGGTCCGGGTACGCACCCGACACGGTGGTCGAGGATGGCCGTTCGGTCACCGTCCTCGACTCGTCGAACCTCTCGACCGGTGGAGGGGCCACCGACCACGGCAACGCCGTCGCCGAGCGGTGGCGGTCGATCGCCGGGGCCGCGGGCACCGCGACCGGCCTGCGCTGGTTCGGTCTCGATCTCGCCTGTGGCGACCTGTCGAGCTCGGCAGGCGATTACGCGATCATCGAGATCAACGCCGCCCCGGGTCTCGAGCACTTCGCGGCGCTCGGACCCCTGCAGCGGCAGCGGGCCGAGGACCTCGCCGTGCGACTGCTCGCGCCTCCGGACGGGTCGCCTAGAGCACGCGACGCATGATCTTCAGCGCCCGGTCGGTATACGGCGGGTAGACCAACGGTAGGTCGGGCTGGAAGGTGCGGACCAGCACCGGCTTGGCGTGGCTGAAGGTGTCGAAGCCGGTCCGGCCGTGGTAGGCGCCCATACCGCTCGCGCCGATCCCGCCGAACGGCAGGCCCGGCACCAACAGGTGCATCGCGACGTGATTGATCACCACCCCACCGGCCGGAACCTCGTCGATCATCCGATCGCGGGTCACCGAGGATCGGGTGAATCCGTAGAAGGCCAGCGGCTTGGGTCGGGCGGCCACGAAGTCGATCGCTTCGTCGACGGACTCGACGGTGCGGATCGGCAGCAGCGGGCCGAAAATCTCCTCGGTCATCAACGGCTCGGACACGTCCGGTTCGACCACGACGGTCGCCTGGATGGTCAGATCGCGCCGCTCGGAGCGCCCGCCGGCCGCGATATCGCCCGTGGTGGCTTCGAGCGCGGCGACCAGACGATCGAACTGCCGCTCGTTGACGATCGGCAGGAAGCTGTCGGGGCGGTTGATCGCGTACTCGCGCATCGCCTCCGACACCCGGGCGATGAATTCGGCCGCGACCGCCCGCTCCACCAGCACGTAGTCCGGGGCCACGCAGGTCTGACCGGAGTTGAGCGTCTTCATCCAGGCGACGCGCCGCGCGGCAACCGCGATATCGGCGTCGGCGGCGATCACGACGGGACTCTTGCCGCCCAATTCGAGGGTGACCGGCGTCAGGGTCGGCGCCGCGGCGGCCATGATCTTCTTGCCGATCTCGGTGCCACCGGTGAACAGCACGTGGTCGAACCCCTGCGCCATCAATCGCTGCGTCACATCGGCCGCGCCCTCGACGACCACGACGGCCTCCGGGTCGAGATAGTGCGGCAGCAGGCGGGCGAGCAGGGCCGACGTGGCCGGACTGATCTCCGAGGGCTTGATCACCACGCAGTTGCCCGCGGCGACCGCGCCGACGAGCGGGCCCAACGTCAGGTAGATCGGGTAGTTCCAGGCGCCGATGATCAGCACGGTGCCCAGCGGCTCCGGTCGCACCCGGGCCCGCGCCGGCCACTGGGCGATCGGGGTGGCCACGCGGCGGGAGCGCATCCACCGCCGCAGTCGCTTGCGGGTGTACTCCGCCTCGCCGCGAGTCGACGCGATGTCGGCGATCCAGGCCTCCGCCGCGCCGCGACCGAGATCGGCGGCCAGCGCCGCGGCGATCTGGTCCTCGGACTCGTCCAGCAGTCGGATCAGGCCGTCGAGTTGACGCAGCCGCCAGTCGAGCCCGCGGGTGCGCCCGGTCGCGAAGACCGCGCGTCGGTCCGCCACCACCCGCTCGATGTCCAGGGTGTCCAATCGATCGATCTGCGCAGTCATGACACAACCTTTGATATATGTTCCACGGCCTGGTGGTTTCGACGATCCCACATTCGTCCCACGAGATCCATCGTCACCGCGCACGCCCCCGATGTCATCAGTCGATCACGACCGCCGACCGATCGCGCCCTCATCCGACGAAGCGGACAAGCGATTCGACGACCGCCGCCGGCCTGGCGGCACCCTCGAGCTCGACCGTGGTGTCGAAGACGACCTGGACCGCACCCTCGAGCCGATCGGCCGAGGCAACCCGCGCGAACGCCCGGATGCGACCACCCACCGGAACGGGCGTGAGGAAGCGCACCCGCCCGAGGCCGCAGTTGATACCCATCGCCACCCCGCTCACGGCGTACAACTGCCGCATCAGGGCGGGTACCAGCGACAGGGTGAGGAATCCGTGCGCGATCGTTCCTCCGTAGGGGCCGGCGGCCGCCCGCTCCCGGTCGACGTGGATCCACTGGTGGTCGTCGGTCGCCTCCGCGAATCGATCGACCCGATCCTGATCGATCGTCAACCACGCACTGGTACCCAACTCGATACCGGCCGAGCCGGCCAACTCGTCGATCCCCCGAAAGGTCCGCACCACAACTCCCCGCCGCCGAAGTTCGCTGTCGACCACTCGTGCCGACGTCCCGACATGCCGACGGGCGCCCATCACCGAAGGCCGCGTCGCCATCGAGCCAGACGCTAATCCCCCGGCAGCCGGTTGTGGAGCGGATCCCCCACCTTCGCCCGATCCGCCGGGAGCCTGCCATTGCCGACCGCTATACGGCGGTATAGTCTACTGTTCATGCGTATAGCACCGGATGATCTCACCGCGGCGGCCCGCATCCGGCACGCGGCGATCCGCTGCTTCGCGCGGGAGGGTTTCCAGGTCGGACTGCGGCGCATCGCCGACGAGGCCGGTGTGTCGTTGGGGCTCATTCGGCATCACTACGGATCGAAGGAAGATCTGCAGGCGGCCTGCGATGCCCACGTGCTCGACCTGGTGGCGACGATGCAGGAGCAGCGGGTGGCATCGAACGATGTCGCGTCGACGATGATGGATCAGCTGCTGATGTCTCCCGAACTCGTCGTCGAGGTGCACTACATGGTCCGCAGCCTCGGCAGCGGAACCGCAGCGGCCCGAACGTTCTTCGACACCCTGGTCGAGTCGGCGCGGGTCCGGCTCGCCGAGGGGGTGGCCGCCGGCATCGTCGTGCCGACCGCGGACGAGGCGGCGCGGGCCCGATATCTGACCCTGACCGGAATGGGCGGGCTGATGCTCGCCTTCGGCCTCAGCGCCGGAGCCGACCCGGCAACGGTGTGGAACACCTACGTCGCCGACACGGTCGGTCCGGCACTCGAGATGTACACCGACGGATTGCTCACCGACCCCGCGGCCCTGGCCGCCTATCGCGCCGCGACCGGCGCGCCCTCGCCACCCTCGGGGCCCGAAAGCTCCCAACGACCGATGAACGACTGACGGAGGACCCATGGCACCGATCATCGACGTCTCCCACCTCATCAAATCCTTCGGCTCCGTCCGCGCCCTCGACGGCCTGGACCTGGTGGTTCAACCCGGCGAGGTCGCCGCCTTCCTCGGGCCCAATGGCGCCGGCAAGTCGACGACCATCCGGGTGCTGCTCGGTCTGCTGCGGGCCGACTCGGGATCGGTATCGGTCCTGGGCGGCGATCCGTGGCGCGACGCGGTCTCCCTGCATCGCCGATTGGCGTACGTCCCCGGCGACGTCAACCTGTGGCCCAACCTCACCGGTGGTGAGGCGATCGACGTGCTCTCCCGTTTGCGCGGCACGGTCGACACCGCCCGTCGCGACGAGTTGATCGAACGGTTCCAGCTCGACCCGCGCAAGAAGGGCCGCACCTACTCGAAGGGCAATCGACAGAAGGTCGCCCTGGTGGCCGCGCTGTCGGCGGATGTCGACCTGTACATCCTCGACGAGCCGACGTCGGGTCTGGACCCGTTGATGGAGGCGGTCTTTCAGCAGTGTGTCGAGGAGTTGAAGGCCCGCGGAGCGACCTTTCTGCTGTCGAGCCATATCCTCGCCGAGGTCGAGAAGCTCTGCGACACGGTGACGATCGTCCGGGACGGCGCGACGGTGCAGTCCGGCCGGCTCGCCGACCTCAAGCATCTGCGCCGCAGCACGATCACCGTCGACACCCAGCGTGATGCGTCCGGTATCGCTCGGTTGCCGGGTGTGCACGATTTCCGCATCACGGACGGGACAGCGGAATTCGCATTGGACGGCGAGCACACCGAGACGGTGATGGCGGCGTTGGCGCAGCTGGGCATTCTGAGCATCGTGTCCAATCCGCCCTCCCTCGAGGATCTGTTCATGCGGTTCTACGACACGCAGGACGGCGCCCCGACGACCGTATCGGCGGGATCGCGATGACGACCTTCACCGGCACCGGCGCACTGGTTCGCCTCGCCCTGCGGCGCGACCGCATCCGATTGCCGGCCTGGATCCTGGGGATCGTTGTGCTGGCCGGGTACTCGGCGGCGGAGTTGGAGATCGCCTATCCGACGACCGCCAATCTCGAGGGGGTGATCACCTTTGTGCGGGGTCCGGCGGGCACCCTGCTCAGCGGGCCGGGCTACGGCCTCGACAACCCCACGCACGCCACGGTATTCGCGGCGATCTACGGGCTCTATGTCCTGATCGGGGCGGCGGTGATGAGCGCGCTGACCGTCGTGCGGCATACCCGCGGCGAGGAGGAATCCGGCCGGGCGGAGATGGTGCGGTCCAACCCGACCGGGCGGCACAGTCAGACCGCCGCCGCGCTGATCGTCGCGGCGCTCGCGAGCCTGGTGCTGGGGGCCCTGGTGGCCGCCGCGCTGGCGACGACCTTCGATCCGGCGGGCAGTGTCCTGTTCGGCTGTGGGGTCGCCGGGGTGGGGCTCGCTTTTGCCGGCATCGCCGCGGTGGCCGCCCAGATCACCGAGCATGCGCGCAGCGCGACCGGACTGTCGGTCGGTGCGATCGGAGCGGCCCTGGTGCTGCGTGGTGTCGGCGATACGTTGACCCCGTACGGCAACCTGGTCTCCTGGTTCTCGCCGTTCGCGTGGGCGCAGCAGACCCGGCCTTACGTGGACCCGCGCTGGTGGCCGCTCGGGTGGTGCCTCGTGGTGCTGGTCGTCGGCGTCGCGGTGGCGCTGGCGGTGCAGGATCGACGGGACGTCGGCGCCGGTCTGGTTCGCGCGCGCCTCGGCGCCGCGCACGCCTCTGCGCTGCTCACCGGGTCGTTCGGGTTGATGATGCGCCTGGAGCGTTCGTCGTTGGTGATCTGGACCGGCGCGGTCGGGCTGGCCGCCCTGCTGTTCGGCTCGCTGGCGAGCGCGGTCGAGGCGTCGGCGGCGGATCTGCCGACGTACGCGATCGAGGTGATGGGCGGCGACCCCGGTCAGTTGCTGGGCGGGTTCCTGGGGACGATGTTCTTCTTCGACGCGATCCTCGCCACCTGCTACGGCGTCACGGCGATGCACCGGCTGACCCTCGAGGAGTCGACCGGCCGCAGCGAGGTGGTCCTGGCAACGGCGACATCCCGCTGGGGGTGGATGGGATCCGGTGTGGCCGGGGCGATCCTCGGCTCGGCGGTGGTGCTGCTGGCCGCCGGTCTCGGCCTCGGTGTCGCCGCGGCCGCCACCCTCGGGGACCCGTCGCGGATCGCCCAGTCGCTCGGCGGACACCTGAGCTATCTGCCGGCGGTCGCGGTGGTGATCGCGGTCGCCGCGGTCGGCTACGGACTGCGCGCCGGTTGGGTCGGCTTCGCCTGGGTGCTCGTCGGGCTGGCAACGCTGCTGGGCAGCTTCGGATCGTTGTTGAAGCTGCCGTCGTTCGTCTTGGATCTGTCGCCCTTCGAGCACGTCGCGCGGGTGCCGTCGGTGCCCTTCGCGGTGACTCCGCTGGTGGTCCTCTCGGCGGTCGCGGTAATCGGTGTGGCCGGCGGTCTGGCCGCCTACCGGCGTCGGGATGTGGTCGGCTGATCGGTCGACGGGGTGCTTCAGCTGGTCACGTGTTGGCGGACCAAGGGCACCACGGTGTCCCGGAATTCGTCGAAGAAGCCGTGCCGACCCTCGGCGATCACCTCGAGGCGGGCGTTCGGCAGCCGCTCGGTCAACACCTCGGCGTCGACCACCGGGGTGAAGCGGTCGTCGGTGCCGTGCAGGACGAGGGTGGGGGCGGTGACGGCGGACAGGTTGTTGCCGCTGGAATGCTCCGCACTGACCAGGAAGTGCCGCTTGGCCGCCCACTTCGGCATCGTCGGATCGCCGAGCAGATCGGTGGGCGCGCCGGCATAGCCGCCGTGGGCGGCGGTCCATTCGGGCCGGTAGAACAGGTCGAAGACCGCCTGTCGCCGCCGGACCTTGTCGTGGTCGACCAGGATGCGTTGGACCTCGACCGACCGCGGTGTCGCCAGCTCGCCGCCGGCGGTGGTGCAGGCCAGGACCAGCCGATCGACCAGCTCGGGATGTCGGATCGCCAGATGCTGGGCGATGCGCCCACCCATCGACGTGCCGTAAACGGCCACCCGCTGCCGGCCGAGGGCCCGCAGGACCGCCGCGGCGTCGTCGGCGAACAGTTCGACGGTCCACTCGATGTCCTCGGCGCTGCCGGGCTCCGGTACCTCGGTCGAACCGCTGCCGCGGTAGTCGAAGGTAACCGTCAGGAAGCGGTCGGTGAAGTCGCCGCGCAGCCGTCGCCACCACACGTGGCTGTTGGTCTGCCCCTGGAGGAGCAGCAGAACAGGATTGCCGCGATCGCCCTCCAGTTGGAAGCGCAGACGGGCGCCGTCGGGGCGGCGGGCGGAACCTTCGAGCACCCGATCATTTCAACCCATCGGTCGTGTTGCCCCGCTGCCGGCTCCCACAATCACGACGCCGCCGCCCGGCGGCCGCCGAGCACGATCGGTGCGCCGGCCAGCCCGAGCAGCGCGGTGGCCGTCATCCCGAACATGCGCAGGAAGGTGTCGCTGAAATGCGAGGGTGATGCGAACCCGGCGTCGGCGGATGCCCGGGTCAGGTCGGCGCCGTCCGCCACCGACCGCGCGACGTGCAGCATGCGCATCCACAGCCGGTACTGCCGGAAGCTGGTGCCGGTCTCGGCCGCGAAGGTGCGCAGGAAGTGGGACCGCGACATCCCTTCGCGGTCGGCGCAGACGTCGGCGGCGCAGCGGCCGGCGGGATCGTGGGCAAACCGCTCGGTGGTCCGACTGATCCGCGGGTCGATCGCCGGGGAGGGTTCGGCGGCAACGATCTTCATGATGTCGTAGCCGTCGGGAAGGCCCCGGTCGCAGAGCTCGATCAGGTCGCTCTCGTCGCGGTGATCGGTGAACAGGGGTGGCCGGGCGCCGGCCATCCGCGCGGACAGGTCGGCGGCCCGGGCGCGGGTGACGTCGGCGTAGCAGAACAGCGCCCGCGCGTCCGGCGGGAGGATCAGGCGCATCACCGTTCGCGGCGGTATCAACACGCTGCGCGCCGTCACCGGTTCGGACCCGTCGGCCTGGACCGTCACCGCGGCGTCGACCCCGATGACCAGGCAGTGCACCGAGGCTGCGTGTGCGGCCAATCCCGGTGTGGCGCCGAGATAGGCGGCGCCTGCGGGCCATACCCACAGCCGATTCGACGCGGCGGAGCACGTTTGTGGAAGCGCCGCCGTCGTCATGCACGGATTCTAGGGGCGACCGCGACCCGTTCGAGGAAGGAACGCTTCGATGAGTGACCTATCGACTCCGCCACCGGTGACCGGCGGGAGCGTCACCGATGCCCTGGGACCGTCGACGGTGCTCGGCACCTCCGCGGGCGACGTGCGCGTCCACGAACGCGGGCGCGGCCGGCCGATCGTCTTCGTGCACGGCATGTCGGTCAACGCCGCCGCCTGGCGAAAGGTGGTGCCGCTGCTCGCCGATCGGTATCGCTGCATCACCGTCGACTGGCCCTTCGGTGCCCACCGGATCGCGATGGGCCCCGGCGCGGATCTGCGCTCGACCGGGATCGCCGATCTGGTCGCCGAGGTGCTCGAACGGCTCGATCTCATCGACGTGACGCTGGTGGGCAACGACGGCGGCGGCATGCTCTGCCAGCTGCTCGTCACCCGCCGACCGGAGCGGGTGGGTCGGCTGGTGCTGACCAACTGCGATGCCTACGAGAACTTTCCACCCCGCCAATTCGCCTACCTGTGCCGGGCGGCCCGATTCCCGGTCACGCTGCGGCTCTTCGCCCGCGCCCTGGCGGTGGGCGCCTTCCGCCGAGGCTTCACCCGCTCGCGCTTCGGCTTCGGCGGGTTGTCGCATGTCCGGCCGGACGATGAGCTGATCGACCACTACGTTGCCGGTATCCGGGAGAACCCGGCGGTGGTGCGCGACTTCGTCGCCTTCCTCGAATCGGTCGACCGCCGCGACACCCTGGAGGCGGCCAAGGCGTTCCCGACGGTGACCATGCCGGTGCTGGTCGCGTGGGCGACCGATGATCGATACTTTCCGATGCGCCATGCCCACCGGCTCGCGCGAGACTTCCCGAATGCTCGCCTCGAGCGCATCGAAGGCTCCCGCACCTGGGTGGCGGAGGATCGGCCGGAAGAACTGGCCGAACTGATCGGCGGATTCGTCAACTGATCATTCTCCGGATCGGGCGCCCGCCGTCAACCGTTGTGCGCGTCACGATTCGGTCGGTTGGTGACCGGCCGAGCGCTCGCTAGCGTGCGGGATATGAGTGAGCAGAACCCCGGCGTCGTGAGCGTCGAATGGCTACGTGACCACCTCGACGACGCGGACCTGGTGATCGTCGATTCGACCACCCACCTCCAGCCGAACCCGCCGGGTTCCGCGACCCCGTACTCCCTCGAGGCCGGCCGCGAGACCTACACCCCCGAGCACATCCCGGGCGCGATCTTCGCGAACCTGTTGACCGACTTCGCCGATACCGATGCCCCGCAGCCGTGGACGGTTCCGTCGTCCGAGAAGTTCGCCGCCTCCGCGGGAGCGATCGGTATCGGCGACGGCGTGCGGGTCGTCGTCTACGACCAGCACGACGGTTACTGGGCGACCCGCTTCTGGTGGCAGCTGCGCCTGGAGGGCTTCGACAATGTCGCGATCCTCGACGGCGGCCTGCGCGCCTGGCGCGCCGCCGAGGCCCCGCTGACCGCGGAGATCCCCGTTCCGACGCCGCGTACGTTCACCGCCACGCGGCGGCCCGAATTGCTCCGCTCGACCGAGCAGGTCCTGGAGGCCACCACCGACGCCGACACCGTGCTGGTCGACGTGCTGGCCACCGAGCAGTACAACGGCGAGGCGACCTCCTACGCGCGGCCCGGCCACATCCCCGGCGCGATCAGCCTGCCGGTGTTTCAGATCCGCGACACCGAGACCGGCAAGCTGCTTCCGGTCGAGGAACTGCGGAAGATCTTCGACGACGCCGGCCTGCTCGATCCCGCCGTCACCCCGGTGACCTACTGCGGCGGTGGCATCGCCGCGACCGGTGTCGCGCATGCCCTGTCGCTGGTCGGCCGGTCGGATGTCGGCGTCTACGACGGTTCGCTGACGGCCTGGACCGCCGACGCGGACCTGCCGCTGGTGGTCGGCTCCACCCCGCGCTAGAACCGAACCGGCCATTCCTGTCGTACCGTCGTGCCACGATGTCGCAATGGCACGAAAAATGGCAGATGCCCGATTCCTACAGGATCAGCGCGATCGGCGGAACGAACCGCATATCGCGCCGATCAACGCCCTGGTGCACTCCCTGCGTGATCGGGACGGGCGCGGGTGGGTGCCGGAGGTGGCACCGATGCACGCCGGGGTCGACGCGAAGGTGCTCAGCATCCTGCGCGACCCCGGCCCCGCCACCCGCAGCGGCGTCGGCTCGGGTTTCCTGTGCACCGAGAACGACGACCAGACGGCGGAGAACCAGACAAACCTGTTCGCCGAGTACGGGATCGATCCGCGCGACGTGCTGCCGTGGAACGCCTACCCCTGGTACATCAACGCCGCACCCGGATCGGCGCAGCTCGACGAGGGTGCGGCGGTGTTGTGCGCCCTGATCGACATGCTGCCCGATCTGCGGGTGGTGCTCCTGCAGGGCAAGGAGGCCGAGGCGGCGTGGAAGCGCGTTCTGCGACTGCGCCCCTCGCTGCCGGCGGACCGAAATCTCACCGTTGCGGCCAGCATTCACCCGAGTCGCCAGGCCCTGTGGACCGCCGACCCGGACGCCCGGCAGGCGCGACTCGACAAGCAGCAGCACGCCTACGAACTGGTGGCCGATACGTTGAAGACGCCGGTGTAACCGGCCCGCTCAGGGCGTGCAGAGTCCGATGAAGGCGCCGAGTTCGAGCATTCCCGCGGTCGATGCGGGCATGAATGCGGTCAACGTCGTCGAGCGCACCAGGAAGCACGCCCATTGGGCGCGCGAAACGGCGACGTTGAGGCGATTCCGGTTCAGCAGGAAGCCCATTCCGCGCGGCACGTCACCGTGTGAGGACGCGGTCATGCTGACGAAGACGATCGGCGCCTCCTGCCCCTGGAAAAGGTCGACGGTGCCGACCCGCACCTCGGGCAGCCCGGCGCCGTCCAGCGCGGCTCGCACCACCTGCACCTGCGCGTTGTATGGGGCGACGACCAGGATGTCGCGCGCGGCCAGCGCGCGAGGTGCCGCATCGGCGGATTCCGTCCAGGTGGCGCCGAGGACAGACCGGACCCCGGCGACGATCGCGTCGGCCTCCTCCGGCGACTCGGTGCGGTTGCCCGTGTGGTCGACGCTCACCACGTGCAGGCCCGGCTCGACGCCGTCGAGATGTCGATCGGATGCGGTGGGTGCGGAGTGCAACCGATCCTCGTAGGACAGGGTCGAGACCCGAGCGCACAGGTCCGGGTGCATGCGGTGGGTCTGTGCGAGGAAGTAGCCGCGATCGGCGGGGATCGTGGGGTGGCTGCCGAGCAGCCATCCGAGCGCCGACTGGTCGACGGGTTCGGCGTGTGTCCCCTGGCTGACCTGCGGCAACTGCTGCGGATCGCCGAGCAGTAGCAGCCGGTCGGCCGCGATCGACACGGCGATCGTGTTCGCGAGGGAGAACTGTCCGGCCTCGTCGATGACCAGCAGGTCGAGGCTGCCGGGGCGAATCTTCTTGTCGTTGGTGAAGTCCCACGCGGTGCCACCGACAACGCACCCCGTCTCGGTGCTCGCGTCGAGGAACCGATCGATCTTCGGCGCTGCCGTCCACTCCGGTGCCACCGTCTTGATGGTTGCCTTGTCCTTGCCGACGAGGGCTGGGCTCAGACCTGCCTTGACGACGGCGGTCAACGCGTTCTCAACCACGGCGTGTGACTGGGCGACCACACCGATGCGCCATCGCCGGCGCTCCACCAGTTCCTTGATGACGCGGGAGCCCGAGTAGGTCTTACCCGTTCCCGGTGGGCCCTGCACCGCGACATACGAATTGGTCATTCCCACCAATGCCGCCACCACGTTGGCGATCGGATCGCCGTCGGTCGGCAGTGGTCCGCCGTCGTCGAGGCGCGGCGCTCGACCGGCCAGCAGGTCGATCACCGCGAGGTCGGGCAGCTGCGAAGACTGTTGGACGGACTCGGCGACCGACCGAATCGCCTTCTGCAGGTTGTCGGTCCCCGGCGGCGGGGTGGGCATCAACGCCACCGGCAGATCGTCGAAGACCTCCGCCGGTTTGCGGCTCTCGATCAGTTCGATATCCCGAGGCCCCACCTCGGCTCGGACCTCGACGGCCGACCCGGCGGCAAAGGGCGCCCGATCCGGCCCCTTGCAGGCGGTCGGCGCGGGGCTCGCGTACACGACCAGCGCCGCCCCGGGTCGACTGCCGGGCGTCCAATCACCGGTCAGTCGGACGGTGCGAAACCAGTTACGCTTCCCGACGGGCAGCTCCCAATCCTTCTCCACCCGTGCCGATTCCACGACGAAGATGTCGCGAGCGCGCTGCCACTCCCCCACCGGATGAGACAGTCGGTCGTAGTGTCCCCACCAGAACTGCTTGCTTTCGCGCCGGTGGTAGTCCAACGACGTCGCCAGCAAGGCGTACGCCTGCTGCTCCGCTGTTCGCCCGGCACGGCCGACCGGCTCGGCGCGCGCCATCAGTTCGAGGAAGACCGGGTCCCCGGTGGAGAGCTCCTCGCCCGTCTCGTTCTTCTCCTGCGGCACAATCCGTTCGCGCACTCCCGCGTCCGCCGCGCGGTCGAGCAGCCAATCGCGCAAGCGCAGCGTGGACAGGCAGTCGTAGGCGTTGTACTCGGCCAGCGCCTCGAGTCGCTTCTGCGCCTCGGCCGGATCGTCCCGGACGAGGTCGCGGTACTCGTGGTAGCTGACCACCGATGCCCCGCCGTCTGCCACGGCGTCGTCGCCGTCGGAACGCAATTCGTCACCCATGTACAGCGGTTCGAGCTTCTTGATGCTGTAGGAGCGCGCCGATACCCGGATCGCACCGCGCACCGTCGCGTACAGGTCGACGAAGACCTCCGACCGCAGCAGGTCGTCGAGCGGCTTCTCCATCACCTGATTGCTCATCGCCAACCGTTTGAGCGCGGACGTCTCGTAGGGGGCGTAGTGGTAGATGTGCATGTCCGGGTACTTCTCCCGGCGCGCGGTCACCTCGGTGAGGAACTCGATGAGCGCGGCACGTTCGTCGGCCCGGCTGTGTGCCCACCGCGGGGTGTAGGTGCCGTCGGCATCCATGACGCCCCAAAGGTATTCGAGTCCCACGCGGTCGGGGTCACCCTCGTCGTAGAGCGGATCGCCCTCGAAGTCGAAGAACAGGTCGCCCGGTGACGGGGCCGGCAGCAGCGCGAGGGTGGAGGCCGCGTCGTCGGTCAGCTCGTACGCGACGGGTGCATCGTCGCAGGCCCGCAGCTGCGCCCATTGCATCCGCGCCTGAGCGCGCAGGCCCTCGAAGGTGGTCGCGGGGATACCGTCCGGTGCCGTGGTGGCTTCGGCCAGTTCGCCGATCGTGCGGATGCCCGCCTCGACGAACCGTTGCCGCTGGGAGATGCGCAGCCCGGCCACCAGGATCACGTCGTGGTGCGCTTCGGCCGCGTCCTCGCACTCCGCGCACCGACCGCAGGCGGTCACCTCGTCGTCGCCCCACCCGATCGGACCATCGCCGGCTCGGTGGTTGCTCAGCAGGTTCCGCAGCCGTTCGCGGCGTTCCCGGAAGACCGGCAGCACGTCGGCGACCCGGACGTCGACCCGTTCGCCGCTGCCGAGCAGTAGCGATACCGTCGGCGCCACCGGCACGCCGCGCCCGAGCAGCTGGTCCGCGTAGGCGCCGAGCTGCAGCAGGGCCTGAGGCTTCGCACTGCGGGCGAGCTTCGCGTCGCAGACCAACCATCCGGCGTCGGTCCGCTCGACGAAGTCGGCGTAGCCGAAGAACTCACCGTCGAAGAAGGCCGGCTGGTAAACCACGTCGGCGTCGGAAGAAAACGCGCGCATCGCCGCGTCCGCGGCCGCCGAAGCACTTGCGGCGGTCACCGGCAGCATCGCCTTCCCCGGCATCACCACCGTCCCGGCGTCGCGATACCGCTCGAGGATGCGCTGCTCGTGCTGATCGCCGAGCGCGGCGATCCGCTGGCCGAGGCCGTCGGGTGCCTTCTCGACCGGCCGGGCCCGCCCCAGCACGTAGTCGATCCGCCGGACGAACCCGTATTCGCAGTCCACCGCCACGGTGAGATCCGAGGCGCTCCACACCACGACGTCCTCCACCACGATCACAGGCAGCCTCCTCGCGCGTGCGCTGACATACCAGAAGATTCATCATCCCGCAGGCGCTTTGACCCGAGGATCGCAATCCCATGGGACACCCTGTGGGGTGTTATGTACTCGATCCCGGTGTCCGTTCCACCTGTCGGTCGACCGAGGTAGTAGCCGTTCCAGTCCGAATCCACCAGGTTCACCGCACACTGCTGTTGGAGACGAATGCAGCTTCGGATCCAGAGCATCTAGCTACCTGCTGAGTCGGGGAAATCAATCACGCAAACATAGCGTGTCTGAGTCCTGTGTGACCAGTGTGACTGGCGATAATGGGAGCCATGGCGGGAGATGGCGACACGGCGACCATGCCCACTCGATTCCTCCTCGACACCAACGCATTCATCGCTCTTGAACCATTCGACGGGCAGATGGAGCCCGGACTCGGACCGGCGGCTGCCTTTATGCGGCTCGCGATGAAGCAGCGGAACCACGTGTTCGCCCACCCTGCGACCAGGGATGAGCTTACCGAAGGCGCGGATCGGACACGCGCAATGCAGCGGATCGCCGAACTCAGCAAGATCGAGATGCTCGCTGAAACTCCGATCAGCTCCCACCTAAACGACATCCTCGGTCACCCTATTCCCAACTCCAACAACCACCGAGATCTGCGGATCCTGGCAGCGTTGCACGCTAACGCCGTGAACTTCCTCGTTACTGAGGACGCAGGTCTTCATAGATGGGCACGCAGGGTCGAACTAGGCGATCGCGCTCTTACCCTCGCCGACGCGGTCGCACTGTTAGAAACATTCGAGCCGCTGACGGTCGAGCCTCTACCGAGGGTGACGTCAGTCGAGTCATACGCTCTCGATCTCGATCAGGATATCTTCACAAGCATCAGAGGCGACTACGAGGGATTCGACGCGTGGATCGCAAAGGTGCAAAGCGACTCACCGAACCGCGAGTGCTTTATCATCACAGAAGATCCTGAGGCCTACGCAGCCATCGCCATTTTGGCGATCAACGAACCAGCCTCCCACTGCTCATACGACTTACCCGAGCCAATCACCAAGATTTCAACCTTTAAAGTGGCACCCTCCTTCACGGGGCACCGCTACGGGGAGCTTCTACTCAAAGCCATACTGCGGTCGCATCACAACCACGGCATAGGCAGCGCCTACGTCGAGGTGTGGGGACACCACCAACCGCTTATCGACCTCATGGGAATGTTCGGATACAACGACATTGGCAGGTCGGCTCGCGGCGAGGTCGTTCTCGCCAAGCGGTACCAGCCAAGAGATAGGGCTCTGTCACCGTTGGACTTCCATGTCGCGTATGGCCCACCCGCCGTGTCGGATCAAGCCAGCGTGTTCGTGATTCCGATAGTGGAGCGTTGGCACGACCAGTTATTCCCAGAGTGCGTACCCAAGTCCGAACAGCTCATGTTCCCCGGACTGGACGGCACCACGTACCCGTGGGGCAACGCACTTCGCAAATCGTACTTGTGCAACGCGCCTACGAGGCAGCTGAAACCTGGAGACGCAATCCTGTTCTATCGCTCCGGACGACAGACAGTATCGGTAGTTGGGGTGGTCGAAGAGACCTCCCGATCATCCGATGCCGAGGAGGTGCTCAACATGGTGGGCGTG
>NZ_BCRN01000027.1 GCF_001552615.1 Millisia brevis NBRC 105863 | reverse complement strand
TGGCAATCAAGCTAGACGTGTCCACTTTTTCAGGGGAACCTCAGGCAACCCGCCAGGATTCAGCGTGTCCAACCTATGGGGTCAAGCCCCGGCCGCCGCGTAACACCCACTGAACTCAATCACCTTGGCAAGTTCCGCTCCGCCGAGCATATGGCGTGGGCCGGTGCGGGAGATCATCGGACTTTTCTACAGCCGAGCGTGCCGGTGCTGTATAACAGTGTCATGGACCATAACGGTGTCATGCTCGAGACCGACTTCCGTCCGGACCTGCTCGCGCGGATCGATCAGGTGCGGGCACTGGCGCTCGAGCCCGGGTCCGAGTCTTATGTGGACCCTGATGAGGTCGACGTGGAGGCGTGGAACCATGTTGGTGACCCACTCTGTGAGGCCTTGCTGGGGTTGATGCGCGAGCGCAAGCTGATGGGTGGCGATATCTACGCGACCGCCCGCAGGCTCGAGGCCGAGGGTGTGAGCGAGGCGGTGGCCTTTTTTGCCGACGTCGAGGCCGTGCCGTCGTGGCTCGACATCGACGCTTTGCGCAAGGGAGCGAGCCTGGGGCGGCGAAACCCGGTCGGCATGCTGTTCGGCATGCATGGCGGTCTGCCGTTCACCTACATCGATCCCGCTACGGCCGAGGTGATGGGGTCGACCGGGCGGCTGGCGCGTAACGGCGATTATGGGCGCCGTTTCTGGGAGACCGCCACCGGTTTCGTCGGCTCGCTCGATGTGGACGGCATGCTGCCCGGCGGGGAGCGGTGGGTTCAGTGGGTTCGGATCAGGTTCTTGCACACGATGATCCGCATGGGCATCATTCGGGGCGGTCAGTGGCCGCTGGCGGAGACGGCTATACCGATCAGTCAAGTGGCGTCGGCGTCGACCGCCCACATTTTCGGTCCCTATCGGGTGAACATCATTCGATACTTCGGTGGTGTGGTTTCACCGGAGGAGGCTGACGGGTTCGCGCTGATGTGGCGTTGGGTGGCCCGGATCGAAGGTGCGAACAACCAACTCCTCGGCCGGACGCACGCCGAGCAGTTCCGCCTCCAGGAGCGTCAGCATCAGTTCCTCTACGCTCGTGCCGACAAGGCCCGGAA
The DNA here is from genome assembly GCF_001552615.1 of Millisia brevis NBRC 105863. GTDB lineage: Bacteria > Actinomycetota > Actinomycetes > Mycobacteriales > Mycobacteriaceae > Millisia > Millisia brevis. The sequence goes on along the minus strand of NZ_BCRN01000027.1, from coordinate 43,705 downwards.
AATGACCGCCGATGTCATCGACGGGTCGGCAGCCATGCGAGCATTCGTCTTGCCACGGCGACTGCACAGTGCCGTGGTGCGTCAGCTTCTGAGTCCACGGATGGTGCAGACCCTGCCCGGGCGTGACGTACCCGGTGACCTGGGTGTACCGCGAGACCCGTTCGCCGAGAACGTGATGAAGAGCGTGGGGTTCGCGCTGAGAATCATCAATCAGGTGACGCGCACTCGGGTGGTGCGGCGACTGGCCGATCGCCGCGGGCAACAACTCCTCGACCATATCGTCGACCGCGGCCTCGACGGCATCAAGGCCGAGTACCGCGGTACGCCGGTCGCGGGAAAACCCACCGACCACTAGCAACCGACCAATAGCCGCTGGCAATTGATCATTGGCAGTGGCGGACCCCTCTCGGCAGGAGCAGGAATGTGAGCACCGCCCCGGACGGCATCGGCTTCGCGACGAACGCCGAACTGGATGATGCCGTCGAGCAACTCGCCGTGGGAGCGCGGTCGTGGGCCGCCCTCGACCTCACCGGACGTGCCGAACTGCTACGGCAGACCCATACCGCGATCGCGTCTGCTGCCGCCGACTGGGCGCAGGCGGCGATTGCCGCAAAGCGGGTCCCGGCAGGATCACTCGAAGGCGAAGAGTGGATGTCCGGGCCGTATGCGGCATTGGCCGGGTACGCCGCGGTAGCGGACTCGCTCGACAAGCTCGCCAACAACACGTCACCCCTGGCGGGTGTGAAAGCCGGGCGAGCACCGGGCGACCGCACAACGTTCCGCGTACTTCCAGGAAATCTGTTCGAGTACAATCTGTTTCACGGATTTTCCGCTGAGGTATGGCTTTCTCCGGGCGTCAGCGAGCACGATGCTCGGGCGAGAGCAGGATTGGGCGCGAGGCGCGTCGGGGAGAATGGCGGCGTCGGTCTGGTATTGGGCGCCGGCAATATCTCCGCGATCGGTCCGTTGGATGTGCTCTACGAACTCGTCGCGCACAATCGCGCGAGCGTATTGAAGCTCAATCCAACGTTCGCCGCCCTCACAGACGCCTACACCAAGGCGTTCGCTCCTCTGATCCACGCCGATCTGCTCCGTATCGTGAACGGAGGGGCCGAGGTAGGTTCCTATTTGACCGCTCACGTCGGTATCGCCCACGTGCACATCACCGGCTCCGGGAAGACTCATGACCTGATCGTCTGGGGTTCCACCACGGACACATCCGGCGCACCCATTCTGGACAAGCCCATCACAAGTGAACTGGGCGGCGTTTCTCCGATCATCGTGGTACCGGGGGAGTGGTCGGCGGCCGATCTGCAGTTCCAGGCCGAACATGTCGCGACCCAGCGGCTACACAACAGCGGGCACAATTGCATTGCCGGACAAGCTTTGATCGTGTCTGCCGACTGGCCACAGAGAGACGACTTCCTCAGGGTGCTGAGCGAGGTATTGGCGCAGGCGCCGGCCCGACCCGTCTGGTATCCGGGATCGGACGCGAAACTGGCCGCCGCCGTCGATTCCTATCCTGATGCCCACAAGGTGAGCAACGGCCTTCTCATCGAGGTTGACGAATCCACCTCACAGGATCTGTTCACCACCGAGTACTTCGCCCCCGTGCTCGGTCACACCAGCCTGCCGGGGGACGGCATCGTGTTTCTGCGCAACGCAGTCGAATTCGCCAATACCCGGCTCGACGGCTCCCTGGGTGCCGGCGTGATCGTTGCGCCTGGCGACCGCAAGTCGATGGGAGGCGCATTCGACGAGGCAATCGCCGACTTGCGATATGGCACCATCGGCATCAATGTCTGGTCGGCGATCGGCTTTCTCGTCCCGGCCCTGTCGTGGGGCGCGTATCCGGGCAACACGCTCGATGCGGTGGGGTCGGGCATCGGAATCGTGCACAACGCCCACCTCGTCTCCGAGGTCGAACGATCGGTGATAAGCGGACCATTCCGACCGTTCCCACGCTCGGTCCGTCACGGCGAGTTCGCGCTGACGCCCAAGCCGTCCTGGTTCGTCACCAACAAGAAGGCCGGGGACATCGCGACGAGGCTCACCGCTTTCGCCGCCGACCCGTCCTGGAACAAATTGCCCGGCATCTTCAACCAAGCGTTTCGCGGCTGAGCCACGAAGATCGCAGTCCACTATTGGCTGCCGTGTCGCTTGCGTGTTTCGTCGGTACACGTCGGAACAGATTCGACGGAGCGCCGAGCGAGGTCGGGTTGATCTCCCAGGCCGGTGATCGTTGCGAGAAAGCTCTGCACCAGAACCTGTTCCCGCGAGGACGGCATCGCCGAGAGATAGCCGTTCTGTTCGACGGTAACGCAGCCATGCACAGCCACCCACAGCACGACAGTTGCCTCGTACGACGGGCCCGGCAGTCTGCCACACGCGATTGCCCGACTCATCGCGTGTCGCGTTGCTTCGAAAGCTTGGCTGCCCTGCAACAGTTCGGTACCGGAGCGCTGATAGCCCGCCAACGCGCCCGTACCGTACATCACCCGATATAGATGCGGACGATCCACGGCGAAGCGTCGATAGGCCGACGAGATAGCCCACAGATCCGCAACCGGATCATCGCTCGCCTCCACCCGTATCGCCCGGGTCAGCTCATCGAACCCCACCTCGACCACGGCCGCCACCAGCCCGCCGACCGAACCGAAGGCCGAGTACACCGTCATGCTCGAGGCATTGATTCGCGCGGCGACCTTACGCGCGGAGACCGCTTCGGGCCCCACATCTTCGAGCAACTCCAGGGCCGCGTCGAGCAACTGCTGCCGGCGGGGGGACTCCGGCGATGACATGGACACGATAGAGCGATTTTACCGCTTCACACAGCCGGGTGTTCGGATCGGATCCTTCACGCCAGGCTCGCCCAGAAGGTGTGCAGTGCGGCGGCGACGGCATGCGGCTGCTCGAGGGGCAGAAGAGTGCGCGACCGTTCGATCGTGACCGCGCTCGCTCGGGGTGTGAGCACTGCCGCGCGCTGGGCATCCTCCGGGCTCCAGTCGCCGCGGTCGTCGCCCGCGAGGTAGAGCGCGGGCACCTGAATGCGGGCCAGGTGGTCGGTGACGTCGACGCGCGCGAGGATGAACGAGTCGAGCGCCAGGGTGAGGCTGCGCCGCGTCGGACGCGCGAGGGATGCCTCGACGAGCGCGCGCAGCTCGGGATCGCGCGCGGCGTCGTCGGTGATCATTCCGGACAGGATCGCGGCGCGCACCGGACCGATCGGGCCGAGCAGTCGCAGCAGCGGCCGCAGCATTCGGATCTGTCGACGAAGCGCGGCCGGGATGGGCTCCGGCGGTGCGCTGATCGCGACGAGGCTGCCGAGAACGCCGGGCCGCACGCCGAGTTCGAACCCGACGTGGCCGCCGAACGCGTTGCCCACCCACGCGGGAGCTTCCTCGCTCAGCACGCCTGCGGCGCGCAGGCCCGTAAGCAGATCGACCGCCGCGTCGGCGGCTTCGGCGATCGTCGAGCGATGCTGAAGCGGGTCGCTGCGACCGAGTCCGGGTCCGTCGACGAGCACGAGCCGACGCCCCGGGAGCAGGGGCACGAGGCGATCCCAGCTCGCGGTGTCGACGAACATCGACGACCAGAGCACCGTGTCGGGTCCGTCGCCGATGACCTGCACGCCCAGCGACCCGAGTCGGGTCGGCACTCGCATCGCCCGGGCGCCCGACTCGTATCGGTCGCTCGCGGGTACCGCGGTGGTGTCTTCCATTGCCGTCCTCATTTCATGTAAGTTCTACTTACATGAATACGCGTCCGTACCGCATGAGCGCAAGGGCCGACTCCGTTGCCGAAACGGGGTCGCGCATTCTCGATGCCGCGTTGGTGCACTTCGCGCAGGATCCCGTCGACCGGATCCGGCTCGAGGAGATCGCCCGGACGGCGGGTGTCACCGTGCCCACGATCGTGCGACGGTTCGGCGGTAAGGCGGGGGTGATCGTCGCGCTGGTCGAGAGGGAGCTCGCGCTTCTCGCCGCTCGCCGTACGGCGCATGCGGATGATCCCGTCGAGGTCGTCCTACGCGATCTGGTCGAGCATTACGAGCGCTATGGGGTTCTCATTCTGAAGGTGTATGCGGAGGCGCCGCTGATCGAGGGTCTTGCCGAGGTCGCCGCGCATGCCCGCAGCTACCACGTGGCCTGGTGCCGCGAGACGTTCGCACGGCGGATAGCGGGGAATCCCGCGGTCCATGCCCGACGGCTCGCGGCGACCATCGCGGTATGCGACGCCACGACATGGCGCATCCTGCGACACGACGGCGGCCTCGACCCGGACGAGGTGCGCGCGGCATTGCGTGAACTTCTCGAGCCGATCGTCGCCGGTTGAAGCCGGGGAGGAGTTGCAGCCGTCGGTCACTTCGTGGATTGCCGAGGCGGTCATCGCGTCTTGGACCACGGCGAAGTCCGCCGGGCTCAGCGCGGTGAGCCCGAACCGCCGCGAGTATCCCCAATTGGTCCGCTCGGTGACTTTCCTCGGCCCTGGTTGGGCACCGACCGCGTCCCCGGAATGTCTAGGGTGAGTGACGCGCTCGACGAGGGACCGTTCTTTCACGGCACGAAAGCCGAACTGCGGCCCGGTGATCTGCTGACGGCGGGGTACCGGTCGAACTACCGCCCCGAGGTTGTCATGAACCACATCTACTTCACCGCCCTCGCCGACGGTGCCGGGCCGGCAGCCGAGATCGCCGCTGTCGAGGGGACTCCGCACGTCTACGAGGTGGAGCCGACCGGTCCATTCGAGAACGATCCGAACGTGACCGACAAGAAGTTTCCCGGCAACCCCACCCGCTCGTACCGCAGTGCGCAGCCGCTGCGGATCGTCCGTGAGGTCACCGACTGGACCAGGCTCACCCCCGAGGCCCTCCAGGCGTGGCGGGACCGGCTCGCGGCGCTCCGCGAGGACCACACCGCCCAGATCATCAACTGACCCCCGACCCGCGGTGGGCGCCGGGCGATGATTCCTCGCCGCTTGCATTCCCACGCCCGGCCCAACCCAACAACCACACCAACAGCGCGACCTCTCCGACAAACGTGACCACGCCGACCGACACGTCGACTCCCGCGAGCACCAGCACCGCGTCCGTCACGTAGCCGACCCCGGCCAGACCCACCAGGGCGGCGAGCCACCGCGGCGCGCCGGCCCGCACCAGGGCGACGCCGACCAGCAGCAGGTGAACGCCGAAGATCAGCAGCGCCGCATCCCACGCGGCCTGGAACCGATCCGGTTCGACCGGGGCGACAAGGAACCCGGCCGCCGCCAGGAAGGCTGCCGCATAGACCGCGCGGGCCGCGCACGCGATGCGCGCCAACAGGATTCCGCCCGGCTCCAGGATCGGCAGCAGCGCGACGGCCACCACGATGTCGAGCGCCGCCACCACCGCGACGGTCGCGGCGGCGGCCCCGAACCAGCCTGCCGGGAGGGCGACCAGGAGTCCGAGGGGAGCGAGCACCGCCATCGCCAGCAGGGCGAGGCCCGCCGTCCGGGCGTTCGACCGCGTCGCCCCGACGGGCATGCGGGTATTCGACAGAACCGACATCTCAACTCCACGGGGTTCGAAAGTCATCGGCGCACCGATACTGTACGCCGTACAGTAAATAACTGTACGGCGTACAGTAGTGCTAGGTTGAGGATTGTGTCCACACCGTCCGGTCGCGCCCCGCGCAATACGCTGAGCATGGAGCGGCTGATCGACGGGGCGATCGCGCTGATCGACGAGGTCGGCCTCGACGCGTTGACCGTGCGGACCCTGGCCACGCGGATGGGCGTCACGCCGATGGCGCTCTACCACCACGTCGCCAACAAGGACGAGCTGCTCAACCGCCTCGTCGACGCCGTCTTCGCCGACGTCTACGCCCCGACACCCAGGGGAGCGTGGTCGGCCGAATTGGCCCGCCGCAGCCGGTCGCTGCGCACGGTCCTGCGGGAGCGCCCGTGGGCCCTGCGCATCATGGAATCGCGCCCACAGCCCGGGCCCGCGACGATCGCCAACCACGAAGCGGTCCTGGACTGCCTGCGCACGGCGGGCTTCACCTGGCAGGCGGTCGCGGACGCCTATGCGACCCTCGATGCCTTCGTCTACGGCTTCGCCCTGCAGGAGTCGATGCTGGCCGCCGTCGACCTCGACACCGACGCCGAACGGGTCGCCGCCGGTATGGACCTCGCCGCCGCGCCCCGGATGGCCGAATTTGCCGCCGCGCACGTGGTGGCCCCCGGCTACGCCTTCGGAAACTCGTTCGAGGTGGGGCTGGGGATCGTGCTCGACGGCATCGCCCGGTTGCCCGGAGCGCCGGAACCGGATGCGCAGGCACGCAAGGCCTTCGAGACAACCGGAGGAGACGCCGATGACTGAGTTCTGGCACGGAGAGGACATTCCCGAGCTCGAGGCGCGACGCTCCTGCCGGGAGAACACCTGCTACCGGCCGCATACCCACGACCGGGTGTCGATCGGGTTCATCGACTCGGGCGCGTCGACGTTCCGGGGGCCGGGTGACGCCGCCGTCCGGCTGCTGCCGGGCGATGTGGTGGTCATCCCCGCCGGCCACGTCCACGCCTGCAACCCCGACCACGGGCAATGGCGCTACCGGATGATCCACGCGGTGAACGACTGGATGTCCGAGGTGGCCGCGCCCGCGTCGCGCGGCGTTCTCGATCGTGTCGGTGTCTTCCGCACCCCCGAAACCGCCGCGCTGTTCGCCGAGGCGACCGACCTGCTCTTCACGGGCGCCACTCGGGCACAGGTCGAGACGGCGCTGGGTCGGGTTCTCGAGGCCTGCGCCGGCGCGGCGTCGATCCTCGCTGAGCCCGAACGACCGCCGTTGCCCGCCGCTCTTGGACCGGTCCTCGACCGGCTGCGCAACGACCCGGCCAACCCGCCGCTCGATGACCTCGCGCGGCTCGCCGGCATGAGCAAATACCAACTGATCCGTACGATGAAGCGGTCCACCGGGCTCTCCCCGCTGGCCTGGCGGCACAACCAGCGCGTCGGCCGGGCGCGCACCATGCTGCGGGCCGGATACTCGGTGGTCGATACCGCGCACGCCCTGGGTTTCGTCGATCAGAGCCACTTCCACCGGGTCTTCCGCGCACACGTGGCGGCGGCACCCGGCGCATACCGCACCTGACGCACCGCGGATCGGCCACCGGGAGACCGGCCCACCGGTCGGATGGCGTTCACCGGCGCGCCATCGCGGGCCGCTAGCGTCCGGACGCGATGACGCCACATGCGGTTCCCGGGGGCTTCGACGCGACGCCGCTGACCGAACGCGTCTCACCCGGCGCCGTCCAGGGCTACGAAAATCAGCTGCGCGCTTCGGGCATGGTTCCCTACGCGTTCACATCCACCGGCACGACCGTCGATCAGATCGTGCGCAGTCTCGGCCTCGTTCTTGCGATCGCGTTCGGCGGACTGTTCGCGTTCATCCTGGTGATCACGGTCCTCACCGGCGGCTCGGTCATGGCCGCTCTGGGCAATCTGATCATCGTGGGCGTGCTGATCGCGATCGCGGGCGCGATTGCACGATCGTCGCGCCGAGCCCGGGACCGCGCACCGGAACGCTGGTATCGGATGGCGAGACTCGCCCTGGCCAATAGGTGGACGTACCACCCGGCGATTCGCGATCGGCCCCTGCCCGGACTGCTCGGCTCGCAAGGGTACGACCCGGAGACGACCGATATCGTCCGCCTGAACCGCCCCCGGCCGACGGAAATCGGCACGCACCGATACCGGGAGGATTCGGAGACCGTCGTCATCCGCGGATACCTGTCGCTTCGGCTCGTCGGCGTCGCACCCCCGGCGGTGTTGACCCGTTCGCATGCCGTCGGATCCCGCACCCGGTTGCCGAGGGCGCTACAGCGGTGGCAGCGCAGCGATCTCGGCCCGGGGTGGCGGCTCTACACCGAGCGCGGGCAGGAGGCGGCAGTCCGGCGGATCCTCCACCCCGGGCTGGTCGTCGAACTGCAGTCGTGCCCGATCGACCTCGATGCCGAACTTGTCGGCGATCGGCTGATGCTCTACGCCTCGGCGGGATGGGACGGCACCGACGTACGTGAATGGACGATCCTGCTGACCCTGGTCGCCCGTCTCGACGCCGCGCTGGGCCGACCGTAGCGGGAGACCCGCCGCGAGATCGTCCGATACCGCAATATCGTCCAAGACACCGGCGGATTCGGCGCGCGATGCTGCAGGCTCCATCAGCGGTCGACGTGTCGGGGAGTCATGGAGCAGTTTCTTGCGGTAGCCGCCGCCCACGCGGTAGCCCTGCTGATCCCGGGCGTCGACTTCTTCCTCATCGTTCGGACCGCCACGGTCGACGGATGGCGCCGCGCGACCGGTGTATGCCTCGGCATCGCCGCCGCCAACGGGATGTTCATCGCCTTGGCGTTCTCCGGGATCGCGCTGATCTCCGATTCGACGGTCCTGCGGGTGATCCAGGCGGCCGGGGGAGTGTTCCTGACCTACCTCGGCGTGCTCTTCCTGCGCAGCGTCGGCCGGTTGTCGCACGAGGAGCCGAGGACGACGCCGTCGCGCGGATGGTTCGGAAACGTCATCACCGGCTTCGCCTCCGGTGCGCTCAACCCGAAGAACGCGCTGTTCTACGTCAGCCTCGCCGCCGCGCTGACCGATGTGGGCCCCCGGGTCCTCGCGCTCTACGGCATCTGGATGTTCGCCGTCGTGCTCGCCTGGGATCTGTTCATTGCGAGGATTCTCGGTTCCGAGACCGCGCGGGCCCGGTTCGGCCGCCTCTTGCCCTGGATCACCAAGGTCGCAGGGACCGTGCTGGTGCTGTTCGGGGTTGGCATGGTCGTCGACGTGCTCGCCGGCGTCCTCGGTTAGCCGCATCGAAGGCCGTCCGAAGGCCGCCGCGAGAGGGGTACCGGCCGAGCCTCCCGCGCCCGGCGCCGATGGGGTCGAATGGAGGCCGACGGCGCCCGAGCCGCCGGTCGGCCACCGCCGACCCGATCAGCCCGATCAACCGTCGGCCACGGCCGACCCGGTCAATGAGGAGTGACGCATGCGTGGAGTGGTCATGTACGGCGCGGGGGACGTGCGGGTCGAGGATCGGCCGGACCCGACGATCATCGAACCGACCGACGCGATCATCCGGATCGCCGCCACCTGTATCTGCGGGTCCGACCTGTGGCCCTACCGCGGGGCGGACCCGGTCGACCACCAGGTGATGGGTCACGAATACGTCGGGGTGGTCGAGGAGATCGGCTCCGAGGTCCGCACCCTGAAGGTCGGCGACTTCGTGGTCGGCTCCTTCTGGAGTTCGGACAACACCTGTGAGATCTGCCTGGCCGGATTCCAGTCGTACTGCCGCCACCGCACCCTGATGGGTCTGATCGGCACCCAGGCCCAGTACGCGCGCATCCCGTTGGCCGATGGCACCCTGGTCGCCACCCCGGGCACGCCCGACCCGGCCATGATCCCGTCCCTGCTGGCTGCCTCCGACGTCCTGGGCACCGGCTGGTTCGCCGCGGTCGCCGCCAACGCGGGACCGGGCCGCACCGCGGTGGTCGTCGGCGACGGCGCGGTGGGGCTGTGCGGCGTCCTGGCGGCCAAGCAGCTGGGCTCGGAGCGGATCATCGCCATGAGCCGCCACCCCGCCCGCCAGGCGCTCGCGCGCGAATTCGGTGCCACCGACATCGTCGAGCAGCGCGGCGCCGAGGGCGTGGAGATCATCAAGCAGATGACCGACGGCTACGGCGCCCATTCGGTGCTCGAGGCGGTCGGCACCGGGGAATCGATGCGCCAGGCGATCGACTCGACCCGCCCCGGCGGCCACGTCGGCTTCGTCGGCGTCTCGCACGATCAGACGATCTCGGGTCGGGAACTGTTCGGCGCCGGCATCCACCTGGCCGGCGGTGCGGCCCCGGTCCGGCGTTTCCTGCCGGAACTGATCGGGCTGATCTGGGACGGCACGATCGATCCCGGCAAGGTCTTCGACCTCAGCCTGCCCCTGGAGCAGGCCGCCGAGGGCTATACGGCGATGGACGAGCGCCGGGCCACCAAGGTCCTGCTGACCGTCTGACCCTGTCGCAGCCGCGCGGCGCCCGGTCCTATTCGACGCGTTCGATCGTCACGGACCGGGCGTCGCTCCACCCGCTCAGCTGCGAGAGGTCGGCATCGATGCGACCGAGGCGCACGATGCCGGTGAAGCGGGGGACGTCGGTGTAGTACAGGACGACGACGTCGTCCGGGGCGTAGTAGCCGATCGTCCCGGACGGCGCGCTCTCGCCGGCGGGCATGCCGTCCATGTCGAGCGGACGTGGTGGCTGCGCGAGGACCTCCTGACCCCCGTAGTCGGAGAAGTCGAGGGTCAGCGGCAACTGGTCGAGCAGCGACCGGGCGGCCGGGTTGTCCGACAGGACGGCGTCGAGCGTCCGGCCGCCGATCACGATGCTGATGGGGGTTACGTTCGCTCCTCCGGGGCCGGCGGGATCGGTCGCGGCCGAGCACGCCGTCAGCCCGAGGACCGCGACGACGGCCAGGGTCGCGACCGACCGGATCACTCGGTGTCCTCGCCGACGGTGACGCGGTGCGACCCCGATGTGGTGTGCAGCTCCCAGAGGTGCGCGGCGAGCGTATCGGGATCGAAACGGGGATCACCGCCGCCGATCGCGCCGGGAATGATCAACTGGCGCACCCGGATTCCTTCGGTTTCGAGGGCGCCGTGCAGGAGCCGGCCGTACGCGGACTCCGCGGCGAAGACCACCGAGGTGCCGCCGACCCTGCCGTTCGGGATGACCGCGCTCGACCCGTTGACCAGCAGGATCGTTCCGGCGCCGCGGGCACGCATGCTCGGCAGGACCTGTCCGACCGCGGCCGCGGGGCCGAGGATCGAGAAGGCCGCCCCGGCGCGCAGATCGTCGACCGTCGTGTCGAGGACCGGCTTCAGCAGTTCGGCGCTCGGTACGGGGCTGTACTGGAGGACGTCGATCGGGCCCAGGTCCTCGGCCGCGTGGTCGAGCGCGGCGGCCACGGCCGCGTCGTCGCGCACATCGGTCACATAGGTCTCGGCGGTGATGCCGCTCTCCGCCAACTGTTTCCGCACTGCGGCGAGCTTCTCCGGGTTGCGGGCCAGGAGGGCGACGGCGAAGCCCTCCCGTCCGAAGGTTCGGGCAACGGCCGCTCCCAATCCGGGACCGGCACCGACGATCGCGATAACTGGCATGGCCCCGACGCTACGGACGATCCGCCGCACGAGGGAGAGTCTGTCAGTACCCCCATCATCGGGAACCGTCCGTACGGAAGCTGCTGTGGTGCAGTGGATACCGATCGTGTGGGGCGGGTCGCCGCACCGTCAGCCGCGCACCGACATGCCGCGCACGACGACCCCGACAACCGCGTCGGCGACCTCCCGCGCCGACTCGGTGCGGCGACTCAGGCAGCGAAAGATGATGTTGTTCACCACCATTGCCGCCAGATCGAAAGACGACGGGCCGGTGGTGATCAGCTCGCCGGACGCCTGCCCGTCCTCGATGGCCCCCACGATCAGCCCCGGATAATTCAGCTCGTCCTTGATCAGGATCAGATTGCTCGGCGACTGCGCGGTATCGGTCGACGCCACGAGAGCCATCGCATCGGCGAGGGGGCGATGGGTGATGATCATGTCCGCGAATCGTTCGGTGAAGCGCTCGATGACCACCACGGGGGAGTGCAGCTTGCGGTCGGTGGTCACCCGCCGGTGCAGGGTGTCGAATGCCGGCTTCAGGCCCGCGACCACGATGTGCGCCTTGGAGGTGAACAACCGTTTCACCGTAGGGAGGTCCACCCCCGCTGACAGGGCGATGTCGGTGATGCGGGTGTTGGCGTATCCGCGGCCGGCGAACTCCGCCGAAGCCGCGTCGATGATCGCCTGCTCCGGGTCCTCCGGCAGGGGGCGGGGCTGCGACAGCTGGAAGTCGCGCATGACCTCGCCCGCCACCGGGGCGATCACGTCGTCGATGTGGGCGTGGCGGTCCTCGATGTCGACAACCGACGCCATCAGCGCCAGCACGGCCTCGCCGAACAGTTCCTCGGGTACCGCATCCGGATCGAAACGCGACCGCAGCACCAGACCCTCGGCCAGAGCAGTGACGACCACCGCCAGGCTCTCGACGGTGAACGGCCGACGCAGCACGGCGCCCCACTGCTGGAAGGTCTCGTCGTAGCTCGCCCGGACCGCGGTGCCGTGGTCGGCGTACTGTCGGCGGACGGCGGCGGCCACGGTGCGGTCCGACGCGAGCAGCGCGCTCGCGACCAGACGCAATTGCAGAGCCTGGTCGCCGCTCAGGCGCAGGTACTCCCGGCGGCTCGCCTCGCGGATCAGCTTGCGGGGATCGCCATCCGGCGGGGGCGCCTCCTGGTCCGACGGATCGGGTGCGGCGGCCACGGATGCGGCATCGGCCAGGAGGGTGCGGGTCAGTTCGTCGAGATATCGGGCCTTGCTGCCGACTCCGTTGCGCCGGGGAAAGGTGTTGTGGAACGTCTGCGTCGACACGCCCGCCCGCCGGGACACCTGATCGATGGTGAGACCGCCCGCGAGAAGATCCGCCTCGCCCTTCGCGAGGATCTCGCGCCCGGCGGACAGCAGCCGGTCGCGTGCCGACTGTGCACCGTCCGCCACGACGCTCCGATCGTTCGCATGATCCCGGCCGAGGCCGCTCGCCCGCCTTGAGTTGCAAGTAAAACATGCCTTTACTCCAGCCTGTCGATCTTGATGTGCGGCTCGGGGGCTTCCTGATGGAGAAGCAGGTCACACCCGTGATCGAATGAGCTGACGTGCAGCCGTCCGGCTTGTCCGTAGCCGGCGGCCGAGCACCGGATCGTCCTCCTTCCGCTCGCGGTGGTGGTTGCTCATCGATGAGCGCGTGACTCGTCCGAGAAGGTGCATGCGGATAGCAGCGGTGTCTCGGGTCGGGCTGTGAGGAGAGGGAATGGGCTTCTGGCGCAGGCGGCTCGATGGATATCGGGACGGTGACTACGCCTTCAGGATCGCCTGCCGGTTGACGCGGATTCCCGCGTCCGCCGCGGCGATCCCGCCGACCCGACGTGCGGTGGACCGGCCGTGGACCGAGCCGGTGCATGCGACCACGCACGGCGGTATCGCGGTGACGGTGTCGTTCGGGCTGGGGATGCGCGACGGTCAGGTCCTGCTGTGCGGCGGACACGTCACGGCATCCGACTTCTTCGCGATGGAACGCGACGGCATGATCGAGCCCCACCGATATCGGGTGGACGGCCTCCCGGCGACGCCGGAACCCGACGGGTTCGCCTGATCCGATTCCCCCTACCCGGCGGATCGCCGACGGTGGGACGCTTGCGTCACCCCAAATACGGACTACGCTCATTAATGAGTGTGTTCCGAATGTGAGGAGTGACGGTGGGCGAGGTGTCGGAGGTCGGATTGGGCCGACGGGACCGCAACGCCCTGCGCAAGCAGGAACGTATCTTCGAAGCGGCATCCGAACTGTTCGCCGAGCGCGGTTTCGGCGCGGTGACGACGCAGGAGATCGCCGAGCGGGCGGACATCGGCGCCGGGACGCTCTTTCGCTATGCCGCCTCGAAAGGCGAACTCCTGCTGATGATCTACAACCGGGAGTTCCGCGCGGCCCTCGACGACGGCGAACGGCTCGCCGAGTCCGCGGCGGGCCCCTACGCGCAGATCGACGCGCTGATCGCGCCGACGATGGAGCGGGCGCGCCGGCACCCGGAGAACGCGGCCGCCTACCAGCGTGAACTGATGTTCGGGCCGGTCGGTGAGACGTACCGGAACGAGGGGATGGCGCTCGTGCTGCGGCTCGAACAGTCGATCGCCCTTCGCCTGACGGCCGCGGCGGTGGACCATCCATCGGTCGACGAGGCGGCGCGAGCGGCGAGCCTGTCGGTATTCGCCGCGTTGCACCTGGCGATCGCCCGCTTCACCTCGGGGCTGCACCCCGACTCCGATCCCTGTGCCGACATGCGCGTCCAGGCCCGCCAGATCGTCCTCGGATTCCTCACGCAAACAACACATTCGGATACCGCACCGGCGACATGAACCCCGTCGGGCACCGGGCGCGCACCGCGCCCGTGCCCGGACATCGAGAGGAACAGCAGAGATGACCGACATCGAACATGTGACCGTGCTGGGGACCGGCGTCCTCGGTTCCCAGATCGCCTTCCAGACCGCCTACAGCGGATTCGAGGTGGCGGCCTACGACATCAGCGACGAGATCCTCGAGAAGGCGCGGGCGCGCTTCGCCGAGCTGGCCGGAATCTACGAGCAGGAGGTGCCGGGCGCGGCCGGCGGCAAGGCGCAGCAGGCGCTCACCCGCATCTCCTACTTCTCCGATCTCGAAAAGGCTGTCGCCGACGCCGATCTGGTGATCGAGGCGATCCCGGAGGTGCTGACGCTCAAGCAGCAGACCTACGAGAAGCTTGCCGCCGTGGCGCCGGAGAAGACGATCTTCGCGACCAACTCCTCGACCCTGCTGCCCAGCGATCTCAAGGATTTCACCGGCCGCCCGGAACGCTTCCTGGCGCTGCACTTCGCCAATCGGGTGTGGCAGTTCAACACCGGCGAGGTGATGGGGACCGCCGATACCGATCCGGCCGTCTTCGACACCGTGCTGGCCTTCGCCGGCGAGATCGGCATGGTCCCGATCCCGGTGCGCAAGGAGAAGGCCGGTTACGTCCTCAACTCCTTGCTGGTCCCGCTGCTCAACGCCGCGGCCGTGCTGGCCGAGGGCGGCTACGCGGAGCCGGCTGACGTCGACAAGGTGTGGAAGATCGCGACCGGCGCGCCGATCGGCCCCTTCCAGATCTACGACGTGATCGGCCTGGAGACCCCGTACAACATCCTGTCGCACAGCGAGGATCCGAAGGACCACGAACTGGCCGCGTGGCTCAAGGAGACCTACATCGACAAGGGCAAGCTCGGTATGGCCTCCGGCGAGGGGTTCTACTCCTACCCGAAGAACTGAACGCCCCGGTTCCGCTGGGCGACGGGCCTACCTGTCTGACGCGCGCGTCTATCGACGCCGAATCCGGGTAGTCACTACGCGTGTTCCCCCGCTGCCGCGCTCGTAGCGTCGCGTGCATCGACAACGCGTCGATGCATCGACAGCGACCGGAGGATGTCATGACCAACACACTCGATCAGATCGGCCCGGAGCAGAATCTGACGGCGGAGGAGGGGATCGAACTCGGGCAGCGGGTCGTCGCCGCCAACTACCGGCCCCAGTGGCGCTGGATGGGCAACTACGGCAGCGTCCACGACGTCGCCCGCGTCGCCAACAGCGTGGGATGTGGAGCGGGCGCGTTGATCACGGTTCCGAATCCGTCCGGCTCCGGCCTGCTTCCGACCTACATGTACTACTGAACGTCTCGGCCGACCGGTGCTCGGGTCGGCGTCGCCCTGCGGGTCTACCGCTCGCCGGCGGCGCCGGTCCGGGCATCGGGATCGGTCCGGGTATCGGGCCGGACGCCGAAGAGTTGATGGGCGCCGGCGAGCGTCAGCGTCTCCGGGTCGACGTCGGGCAGCGCTCCGCTCAGGCACAGCGAGGCGACGCCGTGCACCATCGACCAGGCGATCCGCCTGCCGTCCTCACGTGAGATCGTCAGGCGCTCTTGGGGAATCGTTCCCATGCCCGCAGCGAGGAGATCCCCGGCCCGGTTCCGTTCGGCGTCGAGGGCGAGGTGATTCGGCCGCAGCAGATCGGCGCGGAACATCACCGCGTAGTGGCCGGGATGGCTCATGGCGAACCGCACATAGGCGACGGCGGTGCGGTCGAAGCGTTCCGCGACAACCGATTCGGTCAGCGCGTCCGCGAGCAGGGTGAAGCCTTCCGCGGCCAGGGCGGTGAAGAGCCCATTGCGGCCGCCGAAGTGGTGGGCGGGTGCGCCGTGTGATACCCCGGCGCGACGGGCGAGATCTCGCATCGAGAGGGCATCGGGGCCGTCCGCGCCGATGAGTTCCGCGGCGCTGCTCAGTACCTGTGCCCGCAGATCTCCGTGGTGATAGGAGGCCATTGCCCAACAATAGCCGCCGCCCTTGACAGGGGCGCGACTCCGCGGCCAATCTAGTCACTGACTAGATTGGAGATGTCATGGCACCGCTGGTGGTTCTGGTGGTGGTCACGCTGGTGGCCCGGGTGATCGGCCTGTTCGGCGTGGGCTACGTCGATACGGTGGCCGAGTCGGTGGCCGTGGGGCTCGCGGCGATGTTCGTGATGACGTCGTCCGCCCACTTCGTGCAGCCCCGACGGGCCGGTCTGATCGCGATCGTGCCGCCGGCGGTTCCCCGCCCGGCGCTCGCGGTCACGATCACCGGAGTCCTGGAACTCGCCGGGGCGATCGGTCTGCTCGTACCGCCCGATGTGGTGCCCGGCATCCGGCCGGCCGCGGCGATCGGTCTGGCCCTGATGCTGGTGGCGATGTTCCCCGCCAACGTCTTTGCCGCCGGCGAGCGTCGCCACCCGGATGCGCCGCATACCCCGTTGCCGCTGCGAACGGCGATCCAGGCGGTCTTCCTGGCGGCGACGCTGGTTGTCCTGTGGGCCTGAACCGCTATCCGGAGACCGCCCCGTGGTCGACCAGGATGCGTGCGAGCGCGGCCATCCGTTCGTCGTAGCGCTCGTACGGTCCGAAGTGCACGGCGACCCGGCGGGCGCCGACCGCGGTATAGGACCGCGCGGTATCGGCGACATCGTCCGCGGAAGCGCCCTCGGGCCAACCGATCCGGACGGTCGGGACGACCGGGCGCGCGCCGGCGGCGAGCGGCGCGGCCCGCTCGGCGAACTCGGCGGGCGTCAGCGAGACCGCCTGCCAGCTGTCTGCCCAGCGGGCCGCGCGTCGCAGCGCGGCCGGACTGTTGCCGCCGATCATGATCGGTACCGCCGCGGGTACCGGTTCGAAGACGCCGCGGTCGTAGCCGAAGCCCGGCCCGCGGTACGGCGCCGCGGAACCGGAGAACAGATGGGCGAGCAGTTCGAGCGTGTGATCGGTGATCTCGCCCCGACGGCCGTAGTGCGCCCCGACCGCCTCGAACTCCGGCCGATTCCACCCGACCCCGAGGCCGAGGGTGACGCGGTCCCCGGACAGCCGGGCCAGGGTCGCCACCTGCTTGGCCAGGACGAAGGGATTGCGCAGCGGCGCCACCAGGACGGACGTGCCGAACCGCAGCCGCTCGGTGACGGCGGCGAGGAAGCCGATGGTCACCAGCGGTTCGTAGACCCCGCCGAAGACCGGCCCATATGCCTCCGGCGGCAGGATGTGGTCCGGCAACCACGCGGTGTGGTACCCGAGTCGCTCGGCTGTCCGGGCGAGCGCACCGAGCGTGGCGGCCGGCATATCGGGTGATTCGTCGGGGAGCACAACCTCGAGGTTCACCTACGGCCCAACCGGAGGTCCGCGGGATGCATTCCCGACGATCGATGACGAATGATCGCCGCCCCCGCCCGGCGGCGCGGGTACCGTCCGGATCGGCCGCGTGCAGCGCAGGATCCGCGGCGATCGAGGAGGAGCAATCGTGCCACCCGTAGTCGCGACGATGTCCGTCTCCCTGGACGGCATCGGAGCCGGCCACAATCAGACCGAGGAACGCCCCTTCGGCGACATCCCGGAGGGGATCCTGCACCGCTGGATGTTCGAGGCCCCGGACGAGAACCGGGCCGAGATGGCCGCTTTGATCGATGCCGGCGCCTTCGTGATGGGCCGCAATATGTTCGGGCCGATCCGGGGGGAGTGGTCCGGGGACTGGAATGGCTGGTGGGGTCCCGAGCCGCCCTATCACGCCCCGGTCTTCGTGCTGACCCATCACCCGCGCGAATCGCTGACCATGGCGGGTGGAACAACGTTCCACTTCGTCACGGAGGGAATCGATGTCGCGCTCGAGCGTGCCCGCGCCGCGGCCGGCGATCGGGAGGTGCACATCGCCGGCGGCCCGACGACGGTCAACGCCTACCTGGCCGCCGGTGCGATCGACGAACTTCGCCTGCAGATCGCCCCGGTGGCTCTGGGCGTCGGGGTGCGCCTGTTCGACGGCCTGCCGCCGATCGAACTCGAGCAGCTCGATGTGCGTCCCACCTCGCTGACCACGCATGTTCACTACCGGGTGCGCCGCACGCCCGTCGCCTGAGAGGCCCGCCCCGGAACCTGCCTGTCACCGGTTTTTGGCGTGTCGGTCGAACGGATCGGTTGAAACAGCTCCTTTTGGGCGATCCGGTACCGGGATCCGCGGGTCGAGCCGGTATGTTGTTCGGAGGTCGGCGTGGAGGAGGGGGTACTCGGATGATTCGCGCGTTGCCGCAGTCGTCGATCGAAGTTCTTGTGCTGCAGGCGATATGGCTCTCGGGGTCGGTGGACGCGATGGGTGTTGCCCGCCGTTACGACCTCGATCCGGTCGAAGTGGCGGACGTCATCTCCGATGCCGCCCATCACGACCTGGTGACCCCGCAGCCGATCCCCGGTGTCCACGGCTGGTCGTTGACCGCCGCGGGCCGCGAGGAGAACCTGCGGGCGCTCGCCGAGGAACTCGAGGCCGTCGGTGCCGAGGACATGGTGGCCGAGGTCTACCGCGAGTTGGTTCCGCTCAACCGCATCCTGACCCGCGCCTGCACGGACTGGCAGCTGCGTCCGATCCTCGGCGACCCGTTTGCGATCAACGATCACACGGACGTCGAATGGGATGCGGCCGTGCTGCTGGAGCTGGCGGGCATCAACAGTGCACTGCCGCCCGCCGTGGAGGCCCTGGGGGGCGTTCTCGGCCGGTTCCGCGGCTACGACCTGCGCTTCGCCGACGCCTTGGCGGCGGTTCGCGCGGGTGATGTCACCCGGGTCGATCGCACCGATGTCGATTCCTGCCATCGGGTCTGGTTCGAATTGTTCGAGGACCTCCTGGCCACCCTCGGGCTCGACCGCGAGGCGGAGCTCGACGTCCTGGTCGGCGGACCGCACCTACTGCGCTGACGTCCCACCTGCGAGGGCCTCGAGCACCATCCGGGTCGCCTCGTCGAGCGGGACGAAGGTCTCCAACATCAGTTCGGCGGCGGTGACGTCGCGCGGCTCGTCGAGCACGGCGATCAATCCGGCGAAGGTCAGTCGTTGGTCGCCGAGACGGACCGTCAGCGGCAGCACCGGCTGCGGGGTGGGCGGCTCGGCGGTCGTCCGTGTCTCGCGACAGATCGGGTAGTCGGCGATCTCGTCGAGCAGATCGGCCAGGAGCGGATCGGCCGTGGTGGCGACCGCCTCGCGCAGCCGGCGTTGCAGGGCGACCGCCCACTGGGTGCGATTCTCGATCACGTCGCCGAGCCCGTCCGGATGCAGCACGGCGCGAAAGACATTGATCGGATCGCGCAGCGCGACCGGTAGCGGCGAGAAGAGCAGATCCATCGCCGTGTTGGTCAGCAGCACGTCGCCGTAGCGATCGATCACCACGGCCGGGAACGGCATATGCGCGTGGACGAGGGTCTCGAGCGATCGGTGCAGTCCCGCAAGCTGATCCGAGGATATGGGTGACTGCGCATAGCGCGGCGCATGGCCGGCCGCGATCAGCAGCGCATTGCGGTCGCGCAGGGGGAGGTCGAGACTCTCCGCGAGGCGCTCGATCGTCGCCACACTCGCCTGCGAGCGTCCCGTCTCGACGAAGCTGAGGTGGCGGGGCGAGATACCGGCGGCGTGGGCCACCTGCATCTGACTGCGCCCGCGCCGCGAACGCCACTGAGACAGCAGGACGCCGACCGGGGGACGGTCGGTGGTGGCACGGGCTTCCGATAGCGGACTCACCCGCCCATGGTCGCAGTGGCCGGGCCGCCGATCCATTACCCCGGACGTAATCGACTCGGCTATCCCCGCGACCGATCGTGGGTGCCATGACTACTCGCACCGATAACACCGACCCTCGTTCCCGCACCGCGAAGCAGCCCGCCCCGCCGGCCTCCGGCCGATCCGCCGGGCGGGATCGGCTGGTCGCGGTGATGTACATCGACGCCGCGATCACCGGCGCCAACGGCGTCGCCTACCTCGCCGGGGCCTCCCTGCTGGCCGGCCTGCTGGGCCCGGCGCCCGCCGTTCTGATCGGGATCGGCGCCTTCCTGACGGTATATGCGCTGGTGGTCGCCTTGATCGGTCGCGGGCGGCCGATATCGTTTGCCGCCGTTCGCGCGGCGGCGCTGCTCAATCTGGCCTGGGTGGCCGCCTCGCTCGTCGTCGCGGCGGGCGGGCTGATCGACCTCACCGGCTGGGGACGGCTCTGGGCGGTGGCGCAGGCGATGGTGGTGCTCGCCTTCGCCGTCGTGCAATTGGCCGGTATTCGGCGTCGCTGACGTCGGCGTGGTCGCGGTCGTCGGGGGAATCGAACCGAACGACAGGTGACAATCGCACGTTCCGATCGTCGATGCGGGGGCGGGAAGGTACGGAATGCGGCATCCTGTGTGAGGACAGCGCCGGGGCGTGCATCCCCGGACGGCGATGCGGCAGGAGGAAGCCATGGGCGACGTCGAACCGGGCTCGGGCCCGGCGACCACGCCGATAACCGACGTCGACGAGCCCTCGGGGTCGTCGACGTCCTCCACCGCCACGTCCGCGCCCACCGTCCCGGCCCAGCCGGCCGCGGCCGCGCCCACTGCCGCGGCCTCGCCGGGCGGGTCCACCGCGTCCGAACCGGCGCCCGGTACCCCGGCCCCGACCACCGCCGGCGGAGCCACGAAGCGTTCGGGACTGCTGAAGGCGCTGGTCGCGGTGGTGTTGCTGGTCGCTCTGGTCGCCGCCGGCCCCTGGCTGCTGCACCGCACCCTCGGCTGGTCGGTCAACTGGGCGAACCCGTTTCAACAGCAGGTTGTCGACCAGTCCGGCGCCCCGGTCATGCTCTCGCTGCAGGACCTGAGCACCTACCACGCGGCCTCCGGCTACTACGAACTCGTGATCGACCAGCAGGTCGACGTCAGCAACCTGCCATCCTTCCTCGCGGGGGAGCGGGTGCTGTTCGTGGCGGCGGGAACGGTGGATGCCACGGTCGATTTCGGAGCGATCGGCCCGGATTCGGTGCAGATCAACGACGACCGGACCGCGGCGACGATCAATCTGCCGGGGGTCACACTGGCCAAACCGGTCCTCGATCTGGACCGCAGCTATGTCGCCGATCGGGATCGCGGCCTGACCGAGCGCCTACAGGACGCCTTCGGTAGCGGGGTGTCGTCCGATCTGGACATGCAACAGCTCTACAGCGAGGCGGAGCGTCGACTGGCGGAGGCGGGTTCGCGTACCGACGATCTGGTCTCCCGCGCGGAGCAGAACACGCACGCGATGCTGGTCGCATTGCTGGGCGAGGTGGGATTCACGCAGGTGACGGTCAATTTCGGAGCACCGGTCACCAATCCGAGCTGACCGGTAGCCGGCCGGTTTCCGACAGGACACGCCGCCGACGGTGATATCGGCGAATATTCGATCAGGTGTGATACGGACGACTGCTCGGTAGGATCACCCGAACAGGTAGTCGATGTGCCCTCCGCCGGCGTTCGGTTCGTCGTGCGAACCGGATACTCCGGGGTCGCCGTAGCGGCGGCACGGAAACGGTGGTGATGATGGACGAGGCGGCCATGTCGGTGTCGATCGTTCGAACGACACGCCCGGTCGGCGATGCGGCTCCGGATGTCGCGGCCGGTGCGGCGGCGGAGTCGGCGCGTGGCGGCGCCGGTTCGGAACTAGCGCTTGTCGGCGACGGTGAGCACCGCGGCGACCACTTCGGATACCAGCGGCAGCTTGCTCGATCGCTCGGGTCGACGTTCCCACCAGCACCACGCATCGGGCAGGCGCTCGAGCCGCGACGGCAGGATCACCGCGCTGCCGTAGGAGCCGATCGAGACCCCGAAGCGTTCCAGCGGGCTGATGACGTCCGTTGCGCGGCCGCTGTCGGACAGGGCGAAGAACGTATGTCGCTCGGATGGCTTGGTGCGCGCCACGACCGGGCCCGAAACGCCGCGTTCGTCCAGTTCGGCGAGAACCAGCTTGGCCAATGTGCCGGGCATGTGAATCGCCCCGATCGAGTCGATCAGAGGCAGCAGAACGAACCCACTGGACTCCCGAACGTGCGGCAAGCCAAAGTACTTGCGATAGTAAGCCGCTCGGTCGGTTGCGGTGGTAGCTCCGCTTCCCACGGTAGATATGGCCATGCGTACCAGAATCGTCCGGGGGGACCGGGTCGGATAGTGTTGCGGTGTTGCCAGTCGTTGCCGATCTGTTGCAACGCTGGTCGCGGGGGTGAGGGGACCTACCGTCATGAGTGAATGGCAGGCGTTCGGCGACGAACTGAAAAGGCGTCGCGAACAACAAGACCGCTCGTTGCGCAGCCTGGCGCGCGCCATCAACTACGATCCGGGTGCGTTGTCTCGACTGGAGAGTGGTCAACGTCGACCGCCACTGGATCTGGCGCGAACCCTTGACGAAACGCTATCTGCTGGGGGTGAATTGATCCGCCTCGCCACCGGGCGAGGCGCAGTTGCACGGGACGCGGGCAACGCCGCGGCGGACGAATCGCTGGAGTTCGCGCGATGGGCATCGGCCGATCAGGTCGATCAGCTGACGATCGACAGTCTGTCGTACGAGCTGACCCGAATCGCGACGAGTTACGTTCATGCGCCGCTGCAACCGTTGTTTGCCGACCTACAGACCATGCGCGATCAGGTCTGGCGCCTGCTGAAGGATCGACCGCATCCGAAGCAGGCGCGCGAGCTGTTCTTCCTTGGGGGGGTGACTGTGACATTGCTCGCACACGCTACGGATAACATGGGAAATCCCATCGCCGCGATGAAGCAGGCGATGGCCGCCGAAAAGCTGGCCGAACAGGCCGATCATGCCGGTTTGCTCGCTTGGGTGGCCGGTACCCGCGCGCTGATCGCCGAATGGAGCGGTCATCCGGGACGGGCGGTCGAATTCGCCCAACGCGGTGCTCATTACGCACCGAAGGGGCAGCAGCAGGTCCGCCTGGCCTCGCTGGAGGCGCGCAGCGCCGCTCGACTCGGTCGGGCCGCCGATGCGCGCGACGCCGTTCGGCGTGCCGAGATGGCTGCCGAGATCTCCACGGGTACCGATGATTTGGGGGAGTTCGGTGGGATTCTCACCTTTCCCCCGGTCAAGGCGAGGTACTACGCGGGCAGTACATTTCGACTCATCGGCGACTACGACGACGCGGAGCGGTATGCGTCGGACGCGATCGCGACCTACGAGTCGGGTTCGACGGTGGAACGCAGTTACGGGGACGAGGCATTGGCGCGGGTCGACGTGTCGATTTCGCGCATCGCCAAGCAGGATCTCGACGGCGCGATAGTGGCGCTGCGCCCGGTCCTCGACCTGCCACCCTCACAACACATCAGCCAAATCGGCGACGGCCTGCGGCAGGTGGACCGGTCCCTGGTCGACAACCGGTGCGCAAAAGCCCTTCAGGCCAAAGAATTACGCGAGGAGATTGCCTTGTTCGACACGTTGGACGATTCGCAGGGACAGGACGGATGACCGCGGTCATGCTCGACCCCAGCCTCGTCGACGCATGCGCGCGGGTGGGATTGTCGTGCAAGGACGCAACGCTGCTGCGGGCCCACGCGACCGGTGTGTATCTCTTGCCGCGGGAGCGGATCGTGGCGCGGGTCAGCTCGCGCGACCTGTCCGGTCGGCGCGTGCAGATGAGCATTCAACTGACCGGATGGCTTGCCGACCAGGGTATTCCGGTGACGGAACCCGCACTGGACGAGGCGATCGACGTCGGCTCGAGCACGGTGGCGTTTTGGAATTGGTATCCGCAGCAGGCCGATCGGCCGGAGCCGGCCGCCCGCGAACTCGGTGCGATCCTGCGGCAGCTGCACGCGTTGCCGCATCCTCCGTTCGACCTACCGAAGTATCCGCCGTTGCAGAGCCTGTTGGAGGTCCTCGCGGCGCCCAGCGTGCTGAGCGAATCCGAGCGGGAGTGGCTCTCGGATCGGGCGGCGGTGATCGTCGAGCGGTACCACGGGCTGCGCTCGGAGATCGGCGTCGGCTTCGTCCACGGTGACGCCTACCCCGGCAACACCCTGTGGGGTCCGACGCGGGCTCTGCTGGGCGACTGGGACGAGGCGGCCGTCGCGCCGCGCGAGCTCGACCTGGTCAACACCTGCCACGGTGCGCGCTTCGGTTCGACCGAGGAGGAATTGCGCGAGTTCACCGACGCCTACGGCTGGGACGTGCGCGACTGGGAGGGCTTCCCGGTCCTGCTGGATATGCGCGACCTGCACACCCTGAGCGCCTATATCCGTCGTGCGACGCGTGGCGATGGCGCCGCGGAGGCGGAGTTGCGTTTACGGCTGCACTTCCTGCGTGATCCGTCCCTGTCCGGCACCCGGTGGCGCGCCGTGGGCTGATCGCGCCGCGCCGCCGGGCGCGGGCCGTGTCATCTCGTGGGTGCCACGCCGCCTCGCTCGGGTGGCGCCGACCGAGCGGTCGGCTCGTGGCATACGGTCATGATGACGGTTCGGGTATTCCCGGGCGGGGCGAAACAACTATTGGACGCCTGTCCGAGTCTGTCCGGTCGCCAATGTTGGACGTCGGTGACCAAAGGCCCGGTTCGTGCGTAACCGGGCGTCCGGCGCCGACTCCGGGCCGCCGATTCGGGTGTCCCTCCCGCTTCCTGCGTCCGCGGTGGATCCCCGATGGCTTTGTTGTGTTTATTGCCACAGGCCGCCCGGATCCCTCCGGTGGGATCGTCGTCGGGCCCGATGGGTGGGCGCCGAGTCGGTTGGGCTCGGCGTAACGCCGGTGAATCGGCCATGCAGGTAGGACCAACCGGTCGGCAGGACTGTGGCGATGCGAGCGTGCGATCGGCCGGGGTCGGGTCGCCGCGGATGGTTCGGGCGGCTGCTCCCGATGGCCGGGCGACGCGATCGGCGGCGGCGGCCGGTTCGCTCCGTGTCGGCGTATGTGCAGGTCGGATGGCATGGCCGGCCGTGATCCGGACAGTGGTGTAGGCGTGGACGCCTCGCGTTAGGCGGACCGATGTCGGCCCGAGTGGCCTGTTTTGTCCGGTATCGGGGGCGCGCTGTCGGGGGTGGGGTACTGCCGTCCGTCGAGTCTCTGCGTCCCTGCCGGTCCCGCTTCGGGCCCGAACTGGAGCAGAAGATTACGACCGGTCGGGTCGAATATTCAAATACTGGACATCCGTTCAGCTTGCAGGCGTGTCTTTCAAAAAGTCGCCGTCGGCAAAGTGTGACGCGCACGGAATCGGGTCGGGCCTGCACAAACCGGCGATTCACGTCGAAGTATGCCCAGGTAGAAGCTATAGTTGGGGAATCTGCGGCGTAGTCGGGCGTGCGATCAGAAATTCTCGGGAATTCACCTGTGATCTGCTCGGCAAAATCGTGGGGTGGGCGGAAATGTTCGGACGAAGCGTTTCGCGGGTCCGGTGACGAGAATGCCTCCGGCATTCGAATCAGGCGAGAGGATTTGACATGGCGAGGCAATTGCGAGCGGAGGCTACGCGGTCGGCCGCATTGCGGGCGGCGGCGGACCTGTTCCTCGAAGTCGGGCACGCCAGTGCCACGCTCAGTCAGGTTTCCGCGGAGTCCGGTGTCACCAAGGGGGCGCTGTACTTCCACTTCGCCTCGAAGGAGGAGTTGGCGCGCGCCATCGTCGACGAGGGGCGCGAGCGCGTCGCGGCGGCGTGTGCGGCGTTGGTCGACTCCCGTTCCCCGGCCCTCGAATCGGTCATCGGCATCTCCTACGCCGTTCTGGACCTCGCGAACTCCGACACGCTGGTGCGGGTGATGTACCGCCTGCAGCTCGAGGTGCGCGGCTCCCGTGAGGACAGCGTCTTCTCCACCTGGCAGAACCACTTCCAGAATCTCTTCGAGCGGGCGATCGTGCATGGGGACGTCCTCGACAACCTCGATGCGGAGAACGCCGCGCTGCTGGTCTGCGAGGTCCTCAGCGGTGTGCTGGTCGTCTCCGAGGCGACCGACGCTCTCGATCGGGCGCCCGTGCGCATGGAGCGCGTCTGGCGGGCGATCCTGCCGTCGCTGGTCGCCCCGGACAAGCTGCCGTACTTCCGCGAGTTCGCCTCCCGAAGCCTGTCGAGCTTCCTGCGCGAGCGGGATGACGAGTCGGTCGCCCTCTAGGGCGTTCGACGCCGGTCCGAGCTCTCACGGGAGACGGATCCGTACTCGGGTCGGGTGGTTGTCCGCGAGGGGTGGCGCAACCACCCGACCCCGGGTCAAAATGTGATATGAACCACACCAAATCTGAAGTAGAACTCCGCAGGACCATCCGCACCATGCAGGATCGCGCCGACTTGGCTCGGCGCGAGGGGAGAACCGAGGAGGCTGCTCGGATCGAGCAGTCGATCACGCAGCACCGGGAGGACCTCGGCGCCCGCCGCTAGTCCGGATCGTCCGTCTCTGCCCGGTCGCGTCGGCGATCCTTGCTCGGTCGCGTCGACCAAATTCCTGCCCAGTCCTTCGACGAGATTCCTGCCCGGTCGTGTCGACCAAATCCCTGGTCGGTCGCATCGATGTCGTTCTCCGGGGGCGCGAGGGCCGCGTCCCCGGCAGGCGTCCGAGACGGGGCGGCTATCGTCCGAAGGGCAACGGCTCCGGCGATCGGGTGAGGAAGCGAATGGGCGCGAATCGGACAGTGGACGACGCAGGAGCGGCGGCCGTATCGCGGCGCTTCGGCCGCAACCGGGCCCGCCGACAGGACGAGGCCTTCCGGGACAAGACCGTCGTCATCACCGGCGCCGGCAGCGGGATCGGTGCTGCGACGGCCAAGGCGGCGGCCGCCCTCGGTGCCCGCGTGGTGCTGACCGATATCAATGCCGAGTCGCTCGAACAGACCCGCGAGGCGATCGAGGACGCCGGCGGTGCCGTGCCGGTCTGTCGCGCACTCGATCTGACCGACTACGAGGCGGTGCGCTCCTTCGGCGCGATCGTCCACGAGCATGTCGACGGCGTCGACATCGTCATGAACATCGCGGGTATCTCCGTCTGGGGCACCGTCGAGAACCTCACCCACGAGCAATGGCGATCGGTCATCGAGGTCAACCTGATGGGCCCGATCCACATCATCGAAACCTTCCTGCCCCCCATGGTGCGCGCGGGCACGGGCGGCTACCTGGTCAACGTCTCCTCGGCGGCGGGTCTGCTCGCCCTGCCGTGGCATGCCGCCTACAGCGCCAGCAAGTTCGGGCTGCGGGGGATCTCGGACGTCCTGCGGTTCGACCTCGCCCGCCATCGCATCGGGGTGTCGCTCGTCGTGCCCGGCGCGGTGCGCACGCCGCTGGTCGAGACGGTGCAGATCGCCGGCATCGACCGCGACGATCCTCGGGTGCGGCGCATGACCGGACTGTTCGAGCGGCGCGCGGCGACGCCGGAACACGTGGCGGCCTGCATCATCGACGGGGTGGCCCGGCGTCGTTATCTGGTGCATACCTCCCGCGAGGTACGTTTCGGCTATTGGTGGGCACGCAAATTCGCGCCGCCGTACGAGTTCGTCATGCAGAAGGCGAACGACCGATTCTCGAGCATCCTTCCGGCGCGGCCGCGCTAGCTTCGGCGGTCGCTGTTCGTGCTGTTCCGGGTGAGAACTTCGCAGGTGGCGGGGTACGGTGCTGCAATGACCAGCGAATCGGGCCCGTTCGGGGCCAACAGCGAAGTGGGCCGGCTGCGGACGGTCATTTTGCATCGTCCCGGGGACGAGCTTCGCCGACTGACGCCGCGCAACAACGATCAATTGTTGTTCGACGGTCTGCCCTGGGTGGATCGCGCCCAGGAGGAGCACGACCGCTTCGCGGAGGTGCTCGGTGAGCGCGGTGTCGAGGTGCTGCTGTTGGCCGATCTGCTGACCGAGACGCTGCGGCACAGCGGTGCCGCGCGCGTCCAGGGCATCGCCGCGGCGGTCGACCCGCGCCGGCTCGGACATACCCTCGCCGACGAACTGTCGGTCCATCTGCGCAGCCTTCCGGCGGACGAACTGGCCGGAATCCTGATGGCCGGACTGACATTCGACGAATTGTCCTTCGGTGGCAGCAACGACTCGCTGGTCCGGCGGATGCACCACGGCCCGGACTTCGTCATCGAACCGCTGCCGAATCTGCTGTTCACCCGCGACTCGTCGTTCTGGATCGGCGACCGGGTGGCGATCACGTCGTTGGCGCTGCCCGCGCGGGTCCGCGAAACCTCGCTGACCGACCTGATCTACGCCTTCCATCCGCGCTTCCTCGGCGCCCGGCGCGCCTACGAGTCGCATACCGCTCCCGTCGAGGGCGGCGACGTGCTGCTGCTCGCCCCCGGGGTCGTGGCGGTGGGCGTCGGTGAGCGGACCACACCCGCGGGCGCGGAAGCGTTGGCGCGCAGCCTCTTCGACGACGACCTCGCGCATACGGTGCTCGCGGTGCCGATCGCCCAGGAGCGCGCGTCGATGCACCTCGACACGGTGTGCACCATGGTCGACCGCGACGCGGTGGTCATGTACCCCAATATCCAGAACACCCTGTCGGCCTTCACGATCCACCGTGAGGACAAGGGCGTGAGCATCAAGGGGGCCAACGGCTTCATCGAGGCGGCCGCCGACGCGATGGGGATCGACAAGCTGCGGGTGATCGATACCGGTCTCGACGCGGTGACCGCCGAACGCGAGCAGTGGGACGACGGTAACAACACCCTCGCGCTGGCCCCCGGAGTGGTGATCGCCTACGAGCGCAATGTGGAGACCAACGCCCGGCTCGAGGCGTCCGGTATCGAGGTCCTGCGCATCTCCGGATCGGAACTGGGCTCCGGCCGCGGCGGCCCGCGTTGCATGTCCTGCCCGGTCCTGCGCGATCCCCTATAAGGCGCCCTGCGCAGCACGGCTCACCGCCGTGTGCCGCCACCTCGGAGGGTGGGCGACCGGCCGGGCTCAGGGCAGGTGGGGGAGCAGCAGGTTGTCGGGGCTGCCCTGATCCAACGCAGCCGATACCGACAATTCGATCCGCCCGAAATGCGGATCGGCGTGCAGCGTCGAGGTCCGCGGTCGGGGCAGGTCGATCTCGATATCCGCGCGCACCCGTGCCGGGCGGCCACCGAGCACGATCACCCGGTCCGAGAGGTGGATCGCCTCCCGAATGTCGTGGGTGATCATCAGGATCGTCCACCGGTATTCCTGCCACATCCGTTGCAGCCAGTCCTGCATGCGGATCCGGGTGATCGCGTCCAGGGCGCCGAACGGCTCGTCGAGCAGCAACACCGGCCGGCCCTGAACGACGGTGCGCAGCAGCGCCGCCCGCTGCCGCATCCCGCCGGACAGTTGCTCCGGCCAGGCCCGCTCGAAACCGTCGAGGCCGAACGGGGCGAACAACTCCGCTGCCCGCGCCCGCGCCTCGGCCCGCCGAACGCCCTGTACCTCGAGCCCGAGTGCGGTGTTGTCCAGCACCGTTCGCCAGGGCAACAGCAGATCCTTCTGCGGCATATGCGCCGCTCGCGGGCTGCGCACGGCACCCGCGGACGGTTGCACGGTCCCGGCCAGCACATTGAGCAGCGTCGACTTGCCGCACCCGCTGGGCCCGATGATCGACACGAACGACGACTTCGCCAGCCCGAAGGTCACCGCCTCGAGGACCGCGCGATCGCCGAAGCGCACATCGACATGTTCGACGGAGACGAAGTCGCTCACGTGTACGCCTCCGCCCGCGCGATCCGGGTGATCCACGGCGCCACCAGCCGCTGGACCAGGTAGGTCAGCGCGAAGAGCGTCACGCTGACCACCGCACATACCGCCACCGCCGCCAGCACCAGATCGGTCCGGAACGAGTTCTTCTGTTGACTCATGTACACCCCGAGACCCCGTTCCGCGCCGACATATTCGGCGAATACCGCGCCCACCACGGCGTAGGTGATGCCGATGCGCAGCGAGGTGAAGAACCGCGGCATCGCCGCCGGAAGTCGGATCAGCCGGAAGACCTTCCAGCGCCCGCCGCCCATACCGCGCACCATCGCGATCGCGTCCCGATCCGCCGACGAGTAGCCCTCGACCAGGCCGACGGTCATCGGGAAGAAGGTCACCAGCACCACCACCAGGACCTTCGGCAGGGTCCCGAACCCGAACCAGATGATCATCAGCGGCGCGATCGCGGCGATCGGCAGGGTCTGCGAGACCACCATCAACGGCACCAGGGCGCGGCGCAGCCACGTGACGAAATCCATCGCGGTGGCGAGCAGTCCGGCGCAGATCAACGAGATCGAGAACCCGATGATCGTCACCTGCAGGGTCGCGAGGGTGTGCTCGAGCAGGATCTCCCGATTGGCCCACCCCTGCTGGGCGATCCGGCCCGGCGACGGCAGCACCTGCGGCCGCGGCTGCGCCACCGACACGTAGATCTGCCAGACGGCGATCGCCACCGCCGTCACGATGATCGGCGGAAGCAGACGCCCGACCGGACCCGACCGGCGAGTCGGCTGCGCCTCCTTCTCAGGCTGGGTCGAGATACTCATTCGTGAAGTATGTCGACCAGTCCGGGCGCTCGGTCAACGGGTTGCCGGCGTTGTCGCTCAGAGTGCCGGAGTCGTAGAGGAAGTTGCCGTAATCGGCCCACTGCTCGGCGGTCATCGGCCCGACCCGACCGGACGCGTCCCGCATATAGGACTCCGCGAGCATCTGCTGGCTGTCGATCACCAATTGCTCGTCGGTGAAGGTGCCCGGGTTCTGCTCGATCAGGATGCGGGCGGCCTCCTCCGGATGATCGGCGGCGAAGGCATAGCCGCGGGCGAGCACCCCGACGAAGGCGCGTGCCCGCTCCGGATTCGCGGCGAGCCACTCCTGATTGGCGTCGATGACCACGTTGTAGGTGTCGGGGACGCCGTAGTCGGTGAAGTCGAAGTAGCGCATCGGCATTCCGCTGCGCTCGGCCTCGATGCCCTCCCAGGCGACGAAGGAGGTGGTGAAGTCCGCGGCGCCCGAGTACACCGCCTCGTAGGCGGAGGTGCCCAGGGTGACCGACCGGAAGTCGCCGGTGCCGCCGTCGTCGCGGATCACCCGCTCGAGGGAGGCGATCTCGCCGACATCGCCGAAGCCGGCGTACGTGCGCCCGTCGAGGTCGCGGGGACGCGCGATATCGGATTCCTCGCGCACCGCTATCGCCGAAGCCCAATGCTGCAGCGGGGCGAAGACCGACACCACCTGCGCGCCGGAGGACCGGGCGAAGGTGGTCGAACTCTGGAAGCTGACCCCGAAGTCCGCTGCGCCGGAATCGATCAGGGTATCCGGGGCGGTATCGGAGTACGGCAGTATCGATACGTCGATGCCGGCGTCGGCGAACCAGCCGTTCGCCAGCGCGACGTAGAGCCCGGTGTGATTGGTATTCGGCGTCCAGTCCAGCGCGAAACGGATCGGCTGGTCGCTCTGCGCCTGCGAGTCGGAAGACCCGGAGGAGGAGCACGCCGAGGCGGCCAGGACCAGCACCAGGGCGACGGCGATCCGCCGCACGGTCCGGCCGATCACGACGTCACCGCCGCGTCGACGCCGTGCCCCGACGTCCACGGCTGCGGGTACAGCGCGGTATCCCAGAAGGCGAGTTCGTAGCGCGAGGCGGTGACAAATGCGGTGGTCATCGCGGCACGCTCGGCGGCGCCGGCCTCGGCCGCGGCCCGGTCGACCAATCGGCGCGCGGCGGCCGCCTGCTCACCGAAGGCCGGATCTCCGTAGGTCGCGACCCACTTGGCGTACGGGTGATCCGGATCGGCCGCGAGCACGTCGTGCGCCCGCCGCGCGAGCGAGGTGCCCACGTCGGCGTAGATCCAGAAGCAGGGCAGCACGGCGGCGGCGCCCACGGCGTACGGCTCGGTGGCGACGGTCGCGATCAGGTAGCTCACGTATCCCAAGCAGGTCGGTGTCGGCTCCGGCAGGTCGGCGATGTCGAACGAATCACCCTGCCCGGATGCATCTTTCGACAGCAGCTCGGCGTGCAACTGAGATTCGACCGTGATCGCTTGGGCGGCAGCGGATGCCCAGAAAACCGCCGCGTCGGGGTCGCTCGCCCGCACCGCCAGCAGCGCGAGGGCGCGCGCATAGCCGCGCAGATAGATCGCGTCCTGGGCGATATAGCGATCGAAGGCCTCGATCGGCAGCGTCCCGTCGCCGAGGCGGTGGAGGAATTCGAGGGAATCGATGCGATCACGCAGGGGCGCAATCGAATCCCAGAGGGCGGTGGTGATGGATGGGTCGCGTGTTTCGACCGCGTCCGATGGGGAGGCCATCGTGACAATCCCTTCGTCAGCATTACCTGCATCAGGTTCTCGGGTGTGTTCTCAGCTCGGCGTCTGCACCGGGCACCCCGTGTCCGCTTCGACCATACACGCACGAATGCGGCGTGTGGAGCGGGTGAACGACAGGCGTCGCGGTGAGACGCGCGCCCGCGTGTGGATCAGTCGAGCAGGTCGGACGCCAACAACTCCATCAGCAGCCCGTCGTGCCACCCGCCGTCGGCGCCGCGTTCGTATTGACGCATCACACCGACCGGCCGGAAGCCCACCGACTCGTAGCAGGCGATCGCCGCGCGATTGTCGGCCGCAGGATCGATGATCAGCCGATGGTGGCCCTCGGTCTCGATCAGGTAGCGCACCATCGTGTCCACCGCGTCGGAGCCGAGGCCGCGACCGTGCACCTGCGGATCGAGGAAGATGTCGATCCCGGCGTGGCGATACTGATCGTCGTCCTCCTGCCACCACTGGATGGCGCCGACCGTGCGACCGTCGTACTCGACGACGAATATCTTGCGGGCGTCGTCCTCGACATCGGCGCGCGTCTCCTCGACGAGGGTGTCGCGATCACCACCCCACCAGCGATGGACACGTGGCATGGCCCGGATGGCCGCCAGTTCGTCCACATCGGCGGCGGTCGCGGTCCGCAGTCGGACCCGGTCCCCGTCGAGCACGGTCATGGAGCGAGCATAGGGCTCGGTCGCGCAGCTCGCGCGGGAATTCCGACGTATCGCGCAGGCCGAAGGCAGGTCGTCGGCGGCGACCGTCGAGCGAGGTCTTCGGACGGCCGGTGGACGCCGCGCACCGGCCGGGCCCGGCCGGATGTAGCGCTCCTCGCCCGATCGGTGACTGTTAGCATCCCCTTGGTCGGAGCACCGATCCCGGGCTCCGCCCCGAGGAAAGGACATGCCGATGTCGCGGATGCGCACATCGATCGCCATTGCGGCGCTGGGCGCGGTAGCGCTGGCGGGGTGCAGTTCGAGCGGCGGGTCCGATACCGAGACCGGCGATCACGCCGAGCACAGCACCACGCAGACCGCGGACGCGACCACCGAAGCCGCCGCCGGCGCGCCCGACGAGGCGACGCTGCTCGCCGTCGTCGAGGGGATCGGCGACCCGAATCTGCCGACCGCGCAGAAGGTCGACCTGGTCCAGGACGGCACCGACCGCGAAGCGGTGATCGAGGCGTTCAACGCCGTGCTGGCCAACTACCCGCTGACCTTCGGCGTCTCGGATGTGGTCGAGGTCGACCCGACCACGGCCACCGCGCAGGTCGACGTCGCGGGGCCGCACGGCGGTGCGCCCATCCCGTTCACCTTCGTCGAGCAGGACGGCAGCTGGAAGCTGGCCGATCCGAGCTTCTGCGCTCTGGCCGCCATGGGACAGGTCGCCTGCTGACCGACCGGCCGCGATCGTTCGCCGATCGGACGTCTGTCGTTCGGGGAGAGGATTGCCGGCCGCCGCAGCCGGATGCTTAGACTTCGTCCCGGCGGTGAGGTCTGGTGCCCGCCTCCGCGGCCGGTGGCGACTCCCCGGCCGATATGTCGGTCGAGGGAAGGTTCGGAATGCGGGTTGGGCGGCCATCGGCCGGACGGATCACACGAATGGTGGCGGGTGGCGCGCTGGTCGCCGCGTTGACCGTGACGGGCGCGCCGATGGCGTCGGCCCAACCGGGCAGTGCCGACACCGGGTCGGCCGGCTCGTCCAACGGTTCGTCCAGCGGCTCCTTCGGCAGCCTCTTCGGCCGCATCGCCCAGTTCTTCGGATCCTCCGGCGGCGACGAATCGGAGCCGACCGGTACCAAGTGGACCGGTACCTGGGCGTTTGCCGGTGGACTCTTCCCGGCGACGCTGACCACGACCGGCGAGGCTCCGCTGGTGGGCACGCTCAGCTCGCCCGAGGCTCCCTGCACCGCCAATTGGCGCGAGATCGGCGTCGACGGGGCTCAGCGGATCGTCGAGGTCACCGGCTCGACCGGTGTCTGCGTCGACACGATCCTGCGGGTCAACAAGTACGACCTGTCGATCGACGCCCACGATCCGAACGATCCGGCGATCTCGGTGGTCCTGCGTCGCTTCTGACCCGACCGATCGGCGCCCCGACCCGGGCGCCGATCAGCCGATGACGACCGGCGCCGTTCCGATGGGCCCGTCGACGACGGCGACCTGGTCGTCGGTCAGGGTCAGATAGGGCGTACCCCGCTCGCGCAGATCGCCGATCATCCGGTCGCTCTCCGCCCCGCCGAGGAACTCGGATCGGTAGTGCGGGACGAGTACTCGATCGATCCAGTTCAATCCGACTGTCGGAACCGCCGTTCCGGGGCCGGCGACCTCGGCGAGCTCCTCGATCGGGTCCGCATACTCCAGGCCGCGCAGGTCGGGACCGGTGACACAGGCACCCGCGCTGTAGCCGGCGTAGACGATTGCGTCGGCCCGCACCAGGTCGGTCAACGCGGTGTCCACGCCGCCGGCGGCCAATTGATGGCGCAGCACGAAGGTATTGCCGCCCCGCACCCATACCGCGGGGAATCGGGCGATCCGCGCGGCCGGGTCGGGTGCGCGCAGGTCGATCTCGACGGGGTCGAATCCCAAGCCCCGCAGGGCGATCAGATCGCTGGTCACCGCCGACGCGCGCGCGGGCGGCGACCAGGCATCACAAGCCGCGGCGAGCACCGCGATGCGGCCCGGCCGGCCCACCAGATCGAGCAGCACGTCCGGATCTGCCCCGAAGCGGTACGAGGCCAGGAACAGTCGCATGCCCGGCTCAGTCGGGGAGGCGCGGATCGGTCGACGGGGAGGCATCGGCGATTGCCGCGCGCACCTGCGCGCCGATCGTCGTGGCGTCTCCGGGCCGTCGCGTGAGGAAGCCGGCGGCGAAGCGCAACCGGTCGCCCTTCCACCGCGGGACGACGTGGACGTGGGAGTGGAAGACCGTCTGGAAGGCGGCCCGCCCGTCGTTGACGGCGAGGTTCACCCCGTCCGCGCCGACCGGAAATCGCCGCATTGCCACCGCGATCCGATGTGCAGCGGCGAACATATGTGCAGTGGTCGCGGGATCGGCGTCGGTCAGATCCCGGCAATGTTTTCGGGGAATCACCAGCGTGTGACCACGACTGATCGGTCGAATATCGAGAAAGGCGACCACATGGTCGTCCTCGTGGACCCGTTCGGCCGGGCCGACACCCTCGACGATCCGACAAAATGCACAGTCCACTCCGCCGAGTGCTTCGGAGGGCCCGTCGATATCGGCATCCACGCGGCTACTGTAGGCGGGCGGTCGGCCGGATCAGTAGTCGTCGGGGTAGACGTCCACAAGACGACGCTGGGGGCGACGCCGAGGACGATATGTCCTCGGCGTCGCTCTGTGACGCGTGTTGTGGCGTGGACGGAAGGCGACCGACCGGAGCGAAGCGCCCGACCCGGACGGCCGCGCCCTCTAGCATCGGCACCGTGACGGATACGACGGACGCACAGGTGGATTCGACGGGCCCGCTCGGTGGGGTGGCGGTGGTGACCGGCGCCGGCGCCGGGATCGGTGCGGCGATCGCCGCCGCGCTGGTCGAGCACGGCACCCGGGTGGTCGTCTCCGATATCGACGCCGATGCGGTCGCGCGGATCGCCGCCGACCTCGGTCCGAACGCGGTCGCCGTCCCCGGCGACGCCGCCGACCTCGCGGTGATCGAGCGGATGGTCGACACCGCCCGCGAGCGGTTCGGCCCGGTCGACCTCTACGTCGCCAACGCCGGGGTCGCCGGGGGAGTGGGCCTGGAATCGACCGACGCGCAGTGGCGCTCGGCGCTCGAGGTCAATGTGATGGCGCAGGTGCGCGCGGCGCGGCTGCTGGTCCCGGAATGGCTCGAGCGGGGCGCCGGCTACTTCCTGGCCACCGCGTCGGCGGCGGGCCTGCTCACCCAGATCGGTTCGCCGACCTACTCCGCGTCGAAGCACGCCTCGGTGGCGTTCGCCGAATGGCTGTCGGTGACCTACGGCGACCGCGGGATCGGTGTCTCGTGCCTGTGCCCGATGGGCGTCAACACCGCGCTGCTGCACTCCGGATTCTCCGAGGGCAGCCCGGACGGAGCGATCGCCGCGGCCGCCGTGACCACCGCCGGGGCGGTGCTCGAACCGAAGGACGTCGCCCGGGAGGTGATCGCGGGCATCGAGCGGGGCAGCTTCCTGATCCTGCCGCACCCCGAGGTCCTCGAGATGTATCGCGGCAAGGGCGCCGACTACGAGCGGTGGCTGTCCGGGATGCGGCGCTACCGACGGGTCCTGGAACAGGGCGCGGCCGCCGGCGGCGAATAGATACCCGCCGAAGCGGCGCACGCGACGCCGCCGGCGCGGCGTGATTCGCCCCACGGCGGCCGTCGTGGCTCCGGACGGCGGCGCAACACAATCGGCCGCGGCGCTGACCTGGTCGGATACCCGGCCGGGCGCGGCGCAAACATCTGGTGACGGTGGCGCAATCACCGAAACACTCCGAGGCCTTTCCATGGTGTCAGCTCGTCGTCACCCGGAGAGTCGTCACCAGGAGCGCAGATGCACGTGACTGTAGTCGCCGGAAATCCCAAGGCCGGCTCCCGAACGCTGGAGGCTGCCGGCCTCGTCGCCGAACGGCTCACCGGAGCCGCCCCGGATCACGTGGTCGACGTGGTGACCCTCGGACCGGGTCTGCTCGGCTGGGGCGACCCGGCGGTGGCCGAGGCGGTGGCAACCGTGGCCGGTTCCGATCTGGTCGTGATCGCGTCGCCGACGTTCAAGGCCACCTATACGGGGGTGCTCAAACTTTTCCTCGACCAATTCGCCACGGCGACTGGTCTGGCGGGGGTGGTCGCCGTGCCGCTGATGCTCGGCGCCGCCCCGACCCATGCGCTCGCTCCGGAGCTGCTGCTCAAGCCAGTGCTGGTCGAGCTGGGCGCGATCGTCCCCGCGCAGGGTCTCTACCTCAACGACAGGCAATACGCCGACACCGACGTCGCGCAGACCTGGTTTGCGCAGTGGGGCGATGTACTCCTCGCCGCCGCGTCCGCCACGACCCGGAAGGGCAGTCTCGCATGATCACCCCCACCTCGGACGACCCGAGCGCATTGCGCCGAGCGTTCTCCGGGTTCCCCTGCGGTGTAGCAGCTTTGAGTGCCGTCATCGATCAGGAGCCGCACATCCTGGTGGCCTCGTCGTTCACCGTCGGCGTGTCGCAGGTTCCGCCGCTGGTGATGTTCGCGGTCCAACGCAGCTCGACCACCTGGCCGGCGCTGTCGGCGGCACCCACACTCGGGGTATCCGTGCTGGGCACCTCCCATGTGGACGTCACCCGCCAGTTGGCGGCCAAGGACAAGGCCGCCCGACTGGCCGGTGTCGCGAGCACCACGGTCGACAGCGGAGCACTCTTCCTCGAAGGAGCGCCGATCTGGCTGGAATGCTCCATCTGGGCCACCCATCCGGCGGGCGACCACGACATCGTCGTCATGCGAGTCCTCGGCCTGCGCGCCGATTTCGACCACCACCCCCTTGTCTGGCATCGATCGCAGTTCGCGACGCTCGCGAGCTGATCGAACCGGCCAACACGAAAGGGCGCTCATGATATCTCCACAATCGTTCGGTCTCGGGTGGTTCGTCGACGGGTACTCGCCGGTGCATTGGGATTCCATCACCGACAGCCACGCCGCGAACTGGGCCGATCCGACCTTCTACGTCGACTTCGCCAAGAGCCTCGAGCGCGCCTGCTTCGACTTCATCCTGCTCGAAGACTCGAGTTACATCCCCGACAAGCACACCGGAACGATCGATCCCTATGTGCGCAATGCGGTCGGCGTCCCGAAGGGCGATCCGATCCCATTGGCCGCCCGAATGCTCAGCGCCACCGACCATATCGTCATCTTCCCGACGCTCGGCACCAACGAATGGGAACCCGAACCGCTCGCCCGCGTCACGGCGGCGCTCGCCGAACAGTCGGGTGGGCGCTCCGGCTGGAACGCGGTCACCGGCTTCGATCAGCGGGCGATGGACAATTACGGCAAGGAATTGCCCTCGCACGCCGACCGGTACCGCAACGCCCACACGTACGTGCAGACCGTCGGTGAGGTCTGGGACCGTAGGGCGACCATCCGTCCGCTCACCGCCCAGGCCGGTGCGTCGGAAGCCGGCCGCAACTTCGCCGCGCAACATGCAGACGTTATCGTCGCGTACTCGCCGACCGTCGCCGGGATGACCGAGTACCGCGACGATGTGCGACGCCGGATGGTCGGGCACGGCCGCGATCCCGACGACTGCCGCGTTTACTTCATCGTGTGGCCCATCGTCGCGTCGACCGACGAGGAAGCCCACGCGATCAAGGATCGGGTTGCCGAGCATCTGATGCAGTACCCGGATTACGTGCTGCCGATGCTCTCGCGCCAGGCCGGTATCGACCTGTCGACGTACGACCCGGGCACGCTGCTCAAGGACGTCGCGGTCAACGCCAACGCAACAAAAGGCCTGATGGAGAGCATGGTCCGGGCGTACGGCGATATGACCCTGCTCGAGGTCGCCGTCCACGAGGGCCTGCCCGTGGTCGCCGGAACACCCGCGACGGTCGCCGATCAACTGATCGACATGATGGCCGAGGTCGGCGGCGACGGATTCCTCTTCGAGGTCGACGACGACCTGAGCTACGCGAACGTCGCCGCGATCACCGACGGCCTCGTCCCCGAACTCCAACGGCGGGGCGTACTTCGCTCCCATGCCGTCAATCCGCTGACGGTGGAACGATGAAAGGTCCGACGACATTGACGTATCTCGCACTTCACCTGGGACAGCAGCAATTGCGCTCCTTCGGCGGATCGAGCCGCCGCAGCGCCCCCCTCCGGATGTGGGCGACGTCCTACGCCGATAGTGGCATGGCCAGGTCCTGTATCTGACGGTCCCCTATATCGCCGAAACGGACCACGATGCTCTGGCGGCGTGGCGACGGACGCGTGACGCTGCCCGGGCGAATATCGTCGAGTCCGCCGCGATCACCTCGATCAACACCGCCGTCGACTTCTCGGCCTTCGACCCGGACGTTCCGATGTCCACGTACGCCTCGAGTGTGTCGACCAATGGGACGCGCGGGCTCGTCGAGCAGTACTTCCGTAACGCGGGTCAGTCGACACTGCGGGACTTCGTCGTCGGCCAGGCCAAATTCGAGGTGATCGGGTCACCACGCACCGCAGCCGGATTCCTCCGGGAAGTGTACGAGGAGGTCGGGGGAGACGGCTTTCTGTTCACCTCGGACGCCCTCGATCAGCGGGTGGTCGAGTCGGTGTGCGACCTGTTGATGCCGCAGCTCGGTCGAACGTCACCGGCCGGGTGAGTTCGCCGACCTCGCGGCGCTATCGTCGGGTGGTGGAGTAAGGCGCCGTACGGTCGCGGACCGGGCGGCGTTCGGCGCAGTTGTCGCGACGAGGCGGCGGCGGGGCGAAAGGTGACGCGGTGGACTTTGCACCCAGTGACAAGGCGGTCGATTTCGGCAAACGGCTGACAGCCTTTGTCTCCGACGAGGTGATACCGGCGGAACCGGTCTACGCCGAGCAGATGGCGGCATCGGGGGACCCGCACTTCCATCCGCCGATCGTCGAGGATCTCAAGCGTCGGGCGCGCGATCTCGGACTCTGGAATCTCTTCCATCCGAACCCGGAATACGGTGCGGGTCTGACCAACTCGGACTACGCGCCGCTGGCGGAGATCACCGGTCGCAGCGCGCTGCTCGCCCCCGAGGCCACCAACTGCGCCGCGCCGGATACCGGCAATATGGAGGTGCTGACCCTCTTCGGCACCGAGGAGCACAAGCAGCGATGGCTGCGCCCGCTGCTCGACGGTGAGATCCGCTCGGCCTTCGCGATGACGGAGCCGGCCGTCGCCAGCTCGGACGCGACCAATATCGAGATGCGGATGACCCCGGACGGTGACGACTGGATCCTCAACGGCCGCAAGTGGTGGACCTCGAATGCGCTGCATCCGCTCTGTCGCGTGTTGATCGTCATGGGCAAGACCGATCCCGACGCGGCGACCCATCTGCAGCAGTCGATGATGGTGGTACCGATCGACGCTCCCGGCGTCACGATCGTGCGGGGGCTGCCGGTCTTCGGCTACCAGGACCGCGAGGGCCACGCCGAGATCGTCTTCGAGGACGTCCGGGTCCCCGGCTCCGACGTGCTTGCCGGTCCCGGCGCGGGCTTCATGATCGCGCAGGCCCGGCTCGGCCCCGGCCGCATCCACCACTGCATGCGCGCGATCGGCATGGCCGAACGCGCCCTGGAGTTGATGTGCGAGCGGGCGTCCACCCGGATCGCCTTCGGCAAGCCGATCGCCGCCAACGCGAACATCCAGGACTGGATCGCCGAGTCGCGCATCGACATCGAGATGGCCCGGCTGCTGACCCTCAAGGCCGCCTGGATGATGGACACCGTCGGAAATCGGGAGGCGCGCACCGAGATCGCGGCGATCAAGGTCGCCGCGCCGAATGTGGCGTTGAAGGTGGTCGACCGCGCGATCCAGGTCTTCGGCGGCGCCGGCGTCAGCGACGACTATCCGCTCGCGATGATGTACGCCCACCTGCGCACCCTGCGGCTGGCCGACGGACCGGACGAGGTGCACAAGCGGACCATTGCGCGCGCCGAACTGCGCCCGTACCGACAGGAGCGGAAATGACCACCGGACTGGACGATGCCGCCATCGGAAAGTGGTTCGCGGAATCCTCACTCGGCGCGGTCGGACCGATCGACGTCGCGCGCATCGGCAACGGTCAATCGAATCTGACCTATCTGGCCACCGACGCCGAAGGCAAGCGGTGGGTACTGCGCCGCCCCCCGCTCGGCTCGGTGCTGGCGTCCGCCCACGATGTCCTGCGCGAGTACCGGATCCTGTCCGCGTTGCAGAACACCGACGTGCCGGTGCCGCGGATGCTCGCCACGATCGAGGACCCCGAGTTCACCGATGCCCCGATCGTGGTGATGAGCCACGTCGACGGTGTGGTGCTCAGCGATCCGGCCGTCGCCGAGCCGCTCCCGGAATCGGTCCGCCACGAGATCGGTGTCGAC
Source organism: Millisia brevis NBRC 105863 (assembly GCF_001552615.1). Taxonomy (GTDB): domain Bacteria; phylum Actinomycetota; class Actinomycetes; order Mycobacteriales; family Mycobacteriaceae; genus Millisia; species Millisia brevis. Next base: position 2,436 of record NZ_BCRN01000027.1, on the reverse strand, counting down.
ATGGCCGATGTGCTGGGGGCGATCCACGCGGTCGACCTCACGGCCGCCGGTCTGGATGGCTTGGCGTCGCATGCGCCGTTCGCGGCCCGGCAGATCCGGCGCTGGTCGGCGCAATGGGAGAAGTCGAAGACCCGCGACTCCGAGGTGATCGAGCGGTTGGCGGTCGCGCTCGCCGAGCACGCGCCCGAGCAGTCCGAGGTCACGCTGGTGCACGGCGACTTCCACCTGAGCAACGTCATCGTCGACCCGGAGGTCGGGCGGGTGCGCTGCGTCGTCGACTGGGAGCTGTGCACGCTCGGCGATCCGATCGCCGATGTCGGCACCCTGCTGACGTATTGGACCGAACCCGGTGAGGACGCGATCGCCCTGTTCGGTGCGTCGGCATTGCCGGGGTTCCCGAGCCGCGCCGAACTGGTGGAGCGGTACGCGCGCACGACGGGCCGCGATGTCTCGGCCGTGCCCTATTGGCATGCGCTGACCACGTGGAAGCTCGCGATCATCGCCGAGGGTGTGCTGCGCCGGATCACCGACGATCCGCGCAACCGGGCAGCCGGAGCCCCGACGAAGCAGTTGGTCGACGGGGTGATCGCCCGCGCGGGCGCTTTGGCGGAGGCCGCCGGAATCCTCTGAGCACACGCGCCGTTCGGATGGCGAAACGCAGCGGGCCACCGGGTGCCTCCCCGCAGGGAAGCACCCGGTGGCCCGAGTCCGTATGTGGCGGTTAGCGTCCGGAGCTGACCCGCGGCCAGATGGCAGCGGCGCCGGCAACCGCGAGGGCTGCGGCGATGATCTGCAGGATGATGCGGATCCAGTCGATACCCCGGGTCTGGTCCACCCCGAAGATGCCCGCGACGAAGGTTCCGACCAGCGCACCGACGATGCCGGCCACGATCGTCAACCAGAACGGGATGTTCTGCTTGCCCGGAACGATGAGCCGGCCGATGATGCCCAAGACGATGCCTGCGATCAGCAGGCTGATGATTGCTCCAATGCTCATGCGGGGAACGATAGTCCCGGACGGCGCACGGCGGGTGAATTATCCTCTTCGGGTTGACAACGGTGTGGTCACCGATCGGGTGCTTTTCGGTCCACGAGGTGACCGATCGGCGACGCTCGTCGCCCGTCGATGACGCCGGCAGAGCGGACCGGTCGGAATCCCGTTCGTGGAGCGACTCAGGGGCAGCTCGCGATCACTCGGGTCAGTGCGTCGGCGTCCTCGGTGGTGATCGGCAGCCGGTAGGACGCCGCGACGATCAGAAATCGGCCGGCGAAGTAGCAGTGCCGGCTCGGATCCGGTGGTAGCCACCGGCCGGGCATCGCGTCCGACTTGTCCTGATTGACGTTGTCGCGCACCGCCACCAGCGTGATGTCGACATCGTTGGCGAACCGCATGCGCTCCGCGAGGGTCCAGTCGCGAGCGCCCATATCCCAGGCGGCCGAGAGTGGATAGATGTGGTCGATCTCGATGCCGCCACCACCGGAACCCCGGACGAAGCGGAAGGTATCGCCGGAGTACGGGTCGTCGAGGGTGCCGGCGACCACGACACAATCGTTGGTGCCGGAACGGAATTCGACATCGCGCAGGGCCGCGGCCAGCACGTTGTTGCGGGTATCGCAGCCGTCCCGACCGCCGGGCGCGCCGGTGGCATCGGTCCATGCGGGCCCGAAGACGCAGCCGCGGCCGGCGCCGCAGTCGCGGTCGTATCCCGGCGCCCGGGGCCGCTCGTCGATGACCTCGACCGTCGCCAGCAAGGCCGTCAGCTGTTCGCGGCCCGGGCTTCCCGGCGCGGGCTCGACGCGGTCGAACCACGGCAGGCAGCCGGCCAATCCCGTGCACAGCAAGAAGATCCAGCCGAGACGGCGCGCGGTTTTCCCCGGGGCGGACACCTCGGCAGTGTCGCTCGGATGGCCCGATCGGCGGGTTCGGTTATCCCCGGGCTCCGGGGTGCCGCGGGGTTATCCCCGGGTATGCACGCCACGGAACGGACGAATCCGGGGGTGTCGCGACAATAATTGTCGCGACACCCCCGGAGAGTGGGTCCTGCTGTCGACGCCCTATCGGCGTCGGGCCACTACTCGGCGAGCAGCCGGTAGATGGCCTTGCGGGTCTCGGTGATCGCAGTGGTCGCCTCGGCGATCTGCTCGGGCGTGCCCGCCTGCGCGATCTGCGCGGCGGCGGCGTGCAGCTGGGCGAGTTGCTCCCACAGCTGATCGGCCGGTGCGGGCTCGTCCTCGGCGACAGCCGATTCCCAGACGCGATCGAGTTCCTCGCGGTGCTCGGCGACCCAGGTGGTGCCGGCGTCGGTCAGTTCGACCACCCGGCGTCCGTCCTGCTTGGTCGTCTGCACCAGGCCCTCGTCCTCGAGCTGGGAGATCGTCGGGTACACCGATCCGGGGCTGGGGGTCCAGCGTCCCTCGGTGCGGGTCGCGATCTCG
>NZ_BCRN01000026.1 GCF_001552615.1 Millisia brevis NBRC 105863 | reverse complement strand
TTCAGTGGACCCGGTCGACCGCATCGCGCACGGCCACGGCCAGGCGTTCCGGGATGTGGTGCGGATGCTGCTCGGACGAATCGACGCCGTTCCGGACCTGGTGGTGCGACCCACCGGTGAACAGGACGTCGTCGATGTTCTGGATTGGTGCAGTCGAGCCGACATCGCGGTGATCCCCTTCGGCGGCGGAACATCGGTCGTCGGCGGTGTCGAGCCGCGCGATCTCGCCGGGTACGCCGGGGTGGTGTCCTGGACACCACTGCCCTGAACAGCGTGCTCGACGTGGATCGGACCAGCCGCGCCGCTCGGATTCAGGCGGGCATCCTCGGCCCGGATCTCGAGCGGTCGCTACGCCCGGACGGGCTGACATTGCGACACTTTCCGCAGTCGTTCGAGTTCTCCACTCTCGGCGGATGGCTCGCCACGCGGGCGGGCGGCCACTACGCAACCGTCTATACCCACATCGACGATCTTGTGGAGTCGATGCGGCTGGTCACCCCGGCCGGTGTGAGCGAATCGCGTCGGCTGCCCGGCTCGGGCGCCGGCCCCTCACCGGACCGCGCGTTCCTCGGTTCCGAGGGAACGCTCGGGGTCATCACCGAGGCCTGGATGCGCCTGCAGGACCGGCCACTTTGGCGCGCAACCGAATCGGTGGTCTTCGATGTCTACGACTCGGCTGTGGCCGCCACCAGGGAGATCGCCCAGTCCGGGTTGTTCCCGACGAACTGCCGTCTGCTCGACCCGGCCGAAGCATTCCTCAACGCGGGCACTCCCACGTCGGGCGGTCTCCTGGTGCTGGGGTTCGAGTCGGCGCATCATCCGGTGGACGCCACGATGGCCACCGCGCTGGCGGTGTGCGCGGACCACGGCGGCCGATCGGTGGGTCACTCCCCGAACCGATCGACAAGAGACCCGGCCGGCGTCGAGGACGACGCTGCCGGGCAGTGGCGGTCGTCGTTCCTGCGCATGCCCTATCAACGCGACGCCTTGGCCGCCCAGTCGATGATCGTGGAAACCTTCGAAACCGCGTGCACCTGGGATCGGTTCCCGGAACTGAAGGCCGCGGTCGACGCGGCCGCCGCCAAGGCGTTCCTCGAGGTCGGCGTTGTCGGGGTGCTGACCTGCCGATTCACCCACGTCTACCCGGACGGGCCGGCCCCCTACTTCGGCGTCCATGCGGCCGGTAGGTGGGGGCATACCGTCGAACAATGGGACGACATCAAATCAGCGGTGTCGGAAGCACTGTCGAGCCGCGGTGGCACCATCACCCACCACCACGCCGTCGGGCGAGACCACCGGCCGTGGTACGACCGGCAACGCCCGGAGCCGTTCGCGCGGGCTCTCCGCGGATCGAAAGCCGCCCTGGACCCCGCCGGCATCCTGAATCCCGGGGTCCTGATCGATCCGCTTCGCCACACGTCGGGCCGGTCATCCTCGTGACGTCGGGTGGAGGCCGGGCCGGTACGAAGGGTGTACCGCGTCGGCAGCGCGAGCAGCAGATCCTCGACGTCGCGACCACCGAGTTCGGCCGCAAGGGGTACGCCAATGCCTCGTTGGCGGTCATCGCAGCGGCAGCGGGGGTGTCGAAACCGTTGATCTACTCCTACTTCGGGTCCCGCGACGGACTGCACGCCGCCTGCGTCGATCGAGCGGGCACCGTGCTGGTGGATGCGGTCGCCCGGGCGCAGCATGCCCGCGGGGTCGGTGGCCGAGCCATCGCCACCCTGTCGGGCATCATCGATGCCATCGATGGGCGCACCGAGGACTGGACGATCATCTTCGATGCGACGCTCCCGCGCCCGAGCGGCGCCCATTCCCGCGCCAAGACGTACCGAGATGCGTTGAACACCATGGGAAGAGACGGTGTTGCCGACATTCTGGGTACCTCGGATGCGGCATCCGAGGTCGACCGGTCGCTGGTGGTGTCCTGGTGGTTCAGCATCGTGTCGACCACCATCGCCTGGTGGGCGGATCACCCCGAGGTCACCGCCGAGGAGATGACCGACCGATGTCGGCGTCTGCTCACCGTCGTTCAACGCCCCGCCCACCCGTCCACCGCACCCGACCCCGTCGCCACGTCGACGGAGAATGCGAGCCCGACATGAGCCACCAGCTTCCCACCCACTTCACCGCGGTTGTTGCCGAGGAGTCCGATTCGGGCGAGATCACCTATGCGCCGCAGAAGCTTTCGATCGATGCCCTGCCGCCGGGCGAGGTGACCATCGCCGTGCAGTACTCCAGCGTCAACTTCAAGGACGCCCTGGCCGTCACGCCCAAGGGCGGCGTCGTGCGCAACTATCCGATCGTCCCCGGCATCGACATCGCCGGTGAGGTCGTCGAGTCGACCAGTCCGGACTTCGCGCCGGGAGACCTGGTGGTCGCCCACGGTGGCCCGATCGGCACCGCGCAGTACGGTGGCTACGCCGAATACGCTCGGGTTCCGTCCGACCAGGTCACGGTTCTGCGGACGTTGTCGACGCGCGAGGCGGCCGCGATCGGTACGGCCGGATTCACCGCGGCGCTCAGCGTCGCCGCCCTCCTGGATGGCGGGGTGACACCCGAGTCCGGTCCGGTGGTCGTGACCGGGGCAAGTGGTGGCGTCGGCTCGGTCAGTGTCGATCTGCTCGCCGCGGCGGGATTCGAGGTGACCGCCTCGTCGGGGAAGTCCGACGCGGAGGATCTGCTGCGGCGGCTCGGGGCCGCCCACGTTGTCGGCCGATTGGTGGCCGACCCCAAGGAGAAGATTCGTCCGCTCGGCACCTCCCAATGGGCGGGCGCGGTCGACTCGGTCGGTGGCGCGACGTTGGCGCTGGTCCTGAGCACCTTGCAGCACAGCGGAATCGTGGCGGCGAGCGGCCTCACCGGCGGCATCGCGATCCCGACGACGGTGATGCCGTTCATCCTGCGCGGCGTCACGCTGCGGGGCATCGATTCGGTGCTCATCGGACCGCAGCTGCGTCGGCAGACCTGGGCCCGTCTCGAGTCCGACCTGCGGCCCGCGCATCTCGACGAGGTGATCACCGAGATCGGGCTCGACGAGCTACCCACGGCCCTCGACAGCATCGGCAGCGGCCGGACCACCGGTCGTACGATCGTGCGGATCGCCGACCGGTGACGGAGGCGGATTCGGCGACGACGGTGACGCACAGCGAGTGGGTCACCGTTATCGAGTTCGGACGGCCGGAGAAGCGCAACGCGATCGATGCTGCCACCGCGCAACGCCTGCACTCCGAGGTGGCCTCCTTCGAAGCGGATTCCACCGCTCGGGTCGCCGTGCTGTACGGCGACGGAGGCGCATTCAGCGCGGGCGCGGACCTGGTGAAGCTACCGGCGCTGCGCGACGACGGCCCGCTCGGGCCCAGCAGACGCCCGATCGCCAAACCGATCGTCGCGGCGATCGAGGGCTGGTGCATCGCGGGCGGCATCGAATTGGCCGCCCTCTGCGATCTGCGGGTTGCGTCCGAACAGTCCCGGTTCGGTTTCTACGACCGTCACCAGGGTGTGCCGCTGGTGGACGGCGGGACGGTCCGGCTGCCGCGCATCATCGGCCTCGGTCGGGCGCTCGATCTGATTCTCACCGGCCGGGAGTTCGGCGCTCGGGAAGCCTTCGACCTAGGCTTCGTCAACCGCGTGGTGCCCGAGGGGACCGCGCTTGCCGCGGCGATAGAACTCGCGGAAACGATTGCGGCGCATCCGCAGCGGACGATGCTCTCCGATCGTGCCTCGGTCTATGCCTCCTACGATCTGGTCACCCGCGAGGCTTTGGCGCATGAACAGCGACTCGGGGAGGAGTCGATCTTCTCGTTCGACTTCGCCGCGCGGCAATCCAAACGTGTCGGTCGGGCGCTCACGAAGCGACTGGTCCGGCGCTTGACGTAGGTCGAGTTGGTTCCCGGTATCCGGCGCTGCCCCGAAGGTGTTTGGCCGGTCTCAGCAGTTTGATGGTGCGGGTAGTCCCGCGAAGCGGTCCGCGACCCAGTCGATCGCCGCTGGGAGTCCGAGCACGGCGGCGCTGAGATGATCGCGGCTGTTGACCAATTGGCGGGCCACCGGAACCCCGGCGGCGCAGTACCGCGCGAAGGTGCGGTCGAGGGCATCGAGGGGGACCAGCGTGTCGGTGGGGCTGTGCCAGTCGTAGACGGGCGCGTTGGGAATGCCCTGCTGGAACTCGAGGCTGACGCGGTCGGCCACCGCGACCGGGCGGGGGTCGGTCAGATAGCCCTCGCCGTTGGTCAGGACGCGCGCGCTCAATCCGTTGCCGCGGGCGAGGATCTTTCCGGTGCACGCGTTGCTGAGTTCCTGACGCAACTGCAGGCCGGCGTCATTGAGGTACTCCGACAACGGGAATTCTTCGGGGTACTCGCGTTCGAGCGCCACCGCGGCGGCAAAGGCGAGTCCGAAGACCGGGTGGGCGCGGTCGGCGCCGAGCGCGAGGCCCATCTGCGTGATGTTCGCCGGGACGCCGCCGATGGCGTACCCGACGATCGGCAGCTCCGGTGCGTAGCTCGCCGCGTTGGTGGCGGCGAAGCCGGTGGCGATCGCTCCGCCGGAGTAGCCGGCGATAGTGATCGGACTGGCGCCCAGACGCAAGGTGTCGAACTGGCGGACGGCACGAACGCCGTCGAGGGTGATGTGGCCGCCGATCGGGCCGACCGCGTAGGCACTGGTCGGTCCCAGGTGGTCCGGGATCGCCATCGTCCAGCCGCGGGCGAGGATCGCACTGTAGGTCGGCGCCTCGTACATCCGATCCTCGGGCCGGTCGGACCAGAGGGCGGTGGACGGTGAGCAGGTGACGCCGAGCGCGTTGGTGATCTGCTGATACGACAGGATCGGGCCGTCCACCGCGCGGTCGACCGGGGCGATCACGGTGATCGGACGTCCCTGTGAATCGGTGGAACGAAAGGCGAGCTGCCAGGTTTCCGCGCCGGTGAGGCCTCCCGGGGTCGGCATCGGACGACTGCGGATGATGTCCCCGTTGGCGCGTGCTGCCAGGTCCGGCGGGTTCGCGTAGAACGGGTCGGGGTGGGGCAGCGGATAGACCGGACCGGCCGCGGGCTGCGCCCCGGCGGTGGGCAGCGGCGCCACCGCCACGCCGAGGGCTATGGCGATCAGGACGATCACGGTCCGGACAGTGCGCGGCACGACAGTCATCGTGTCCCTTCGAAAATGGTGCGATATCGGCCCCCGTCGGGACAGATTAACGGCACCGGGACGTCATTAAGAATGTCAGCGGACATGTCTTTGTCGAATGGTGACGTTTGTCTCGTTTCGCGCGGGGTGGTGTCCAGTGGATACCGAGATTTGCGGGGTATGCGACGGGATCTTCCGTCGAAGTGATCCATCCGGGACGCTCGGTGAGCAGACTTTGCTACCGATGGTCGGCATGATCGGGGCGGCATTCAATGGAGTTGCAAGCCAATTGCGAGTGGGTTTGGTGCGCATTGATGACCATTAATTCGAGCGTGGAGAAATGGTCTTTCGTGCCGGATGGCAACGACTCGCTCCGTCGGCTCCGACGACCGCAGCATGGCGCGATGGGTGGGCGCGGGGATCATTGGGCAGTGTGGGACGTCGTCGATGGGGTCGACAACTCCGTACAATCCGGTCGGAGGGATCCACCGATTCACAAGGGGAGGTGACGGCGGTGCCCGACGGCGAGTCGGACCATCTGTTGCTCAGTGACGACGAGCGCCTGCACGCGCTCAATGTCTTGAGCAGCCACTACGCGGCGGGGCGGCTCGACACCGCGGAGTTCTATGACCGCTCCGGCACCGTATCGGCCGCCCGCACCCTCGGCGAGGTCGCCGCTCCCTTTGCCGCCTTACCCGGCGGGGTACCCCTGCGGGTCGACAACGGCATGGTCCACAAGGTCGGGACGGACCTCGTCGGAACGAGTGACGCGGCTCCGCAACTTGCTCCGACCGCATCGCCGTCGCCCGACAACGAGTTGGCGTCGTTGGTCCAGCGGGGTCGCCGAGTCGAGGCGCTCGACGTCGTCATCGTCGGGATCACTCTGGTCAGCTTCCTGGTCCTCCAGTTTCTGGTCGATTGGGACTACGCGTGGATCGTCTGGCCGTCGCTGATCCTCACCCTCGGGCTACCCCGATTGCTGATGGAGTACAGCAGCGAAGACGAGGAACTGTACGAGGAAATCAAGGGCTCCGAAAAGGACGCGCGGGCCAAGCGGCTGCGCGAGGCGGCCAAGCGGATCAACGAACTCGAGCGCGGACGAGACGACTGATAGCGCGCCCGGTCTAGCCTCGGGCTTTCACGGTGATGTTGTGTCGTGAATGAAGAATGGTGCCCTGAACTGGGATGATTGAACTTGCGAAGGTATCAATCGGACCAAGTCGAGGAGCACCATTCAGGTGGGGAAGTCTACGTCGCCGTACCCGTCGTTGTCCGTGGATGGCTCCGGAACCGGGGTCGTGTCGCACGCCGGGGCCACCGTGCTGCTCGGAACGGCAGAGAAAACCGGCTTGGCCGGTGGACTGTCGGCAGCGTTGCGACCGTGGCGTAAACGGTTGTCCATCCACGATCCGGGCAAGATCATCGGCGATCTCGCGGTGGCGATCGCGCTCGGTGGTGACTGCTTGGCCGATATCAACCAGGTCCGGACGCAACCGGCGATGTTCGGGCGGGTGGCCTCGGATCCCACGGTCTCGCGGCTGATCGCTGCCCTGGCCGCCGACGCCCCGGCAGCATTGACCGCGATCAACACCGCCCGCGCCGCTACCCGCCGGGTGGCGTGGCGGGTAGCGGGTCGGTCGGCTCCCGATCACGGTGCCGATACCAACAACCCGGTCATCGTCGATATCGATGCCACCCTGGTGACGGCGCATTCGGACAAGCAGCACGCCGGACCAACCTATAAGCGTGGCTTCGGGTTCCACCCGATATGCGCGTTCGTTGACCACGGCGCTGCGGGTACCGGTGAACCGTTGGCGATCCTGCTGCGCCCGGGTAACGCCGGGGCGAACACCGCCACCGACCACATCACCGTCCTGAGACAGGCCCTCGTACAGTTGCCATCGGTCACCGGATACCGGGTCGGCAAGAAGGTGCTGATCCGCGCCGATTCCGCCGGTGGCACCCACGACTTCCTGGATCACCTGCACAAGCGGCGGCTGACCTATTCGGTGGGATTCGGCCTGTCCGAAACCTCGGCGGTGGCCGTCGATCGTCTCCCGGCACGGGCGTGGACCGAAGCCTACGACCCGGACGGTCACGTCCGGGACGGGGCATGGGTCGCCGAACTCACCGGACTACTGGATTTGTCGACCTGGCCGCCCGGGATGCGAGTAATCGTGCGGAAGGAACGCCCCCACCCGGGTGCCCAACTACGATTCACCGACCGAGACGGGTTGCGGTTGACCGCGTTCGCGACCAACACACCCCGCGGCCAGCTCGCCGACCTCGAACTGCGCCACCGCCGCCGCGCCCGCTGCGAGGACCGTATCCGCACCGCGAAGGACTGCGGCCTGACGAACCTGCCGTTGCACGGTTTCGATCAGAACCGCATCTGGTGTGCCATCGTGATGCTCGCCTGCGAGTTGATCGCATGGGCCCAGATGCTCGCGTTCACCGGCACCGAAGCGCGTCGGTGGGAACCGAAACGGCTGCGCCACCACGTGTTCTCCATTGCCGCGAGGATCACCCGTCACGCCCGCCGCACACGGTTGAAACTCGCCGCCCATGCACCACACCTCACCCTCGTGCTCGACGCGATCACGAAACTCGGCGACCTTCCCGACCCCGGCTGACCAACCCCGTCCAACCGACCACCGACCGAAAGGACCCCATTCGGGGGCGTGGACCCCGACGCCGACCGACGCCTCGGGCACCACCTCACGACCCCGACCCGGAAATTCGATCCTCAGACCACCACCCGGGCCCGCCCAGAACAGGGCCGCTACCCCAAGAAATTTCTAGGCTAGGTCTCGCGGGCGTCGTCAGAACGGCGGCGGATGGGCCCTGTCCCACCGATCGAGCGCCCGTGCGTGATCGGCGACGCGGCCACGGCGCGCCCGGGATAGGCGAGTGCGTGCGGGATGTGCGGCATCCGGAATCGTCGGACGCAACTCCGTGAAGACGTCGTACCCGGTGTAGGCATTGCCGATGAAGTAGTGGCCCGTCGGTGCCCGGAAGGCAACCGTGCCGAGCGGATCCTGATAGTCGCGCCAGCCGATGTCGAAGGTCTTCAGGCGATGGTGAAAGCGGCACAGCGGTTTCAGATTTGTCCGTCGCGTCAGCCCGCCCGCGCCGTATGCGGTGGTGTGGTCCAGGTCGCAGGCGTGGACGGCAGTGGTGCAGCCGGGAAAGGTACAACACAACTCGCCTGCGGAGACCAGGCCGCGCAACGATCTGCTCGGGGTGTAGCTCCTGCTTCTGCGGTCCGTGATCGAAGCCCCGCCGCTTGTGCTGTCCGCGTCGGATTGTCGCTCCGCGGTGTGGACGTAACTGCGTGTCGCTTCCCGGACCAGGTCGCGGGCGACGCCGGCATCCAGAACGCCGTGGCCGTCGAGGTAGGCCGGGCAGTCGTTGGCGCCGAGCAGAGTCGCGAGGCTGACGATGATGTGGAACGTCGGTCGCGGACGAGACGTGTCGGCGGGAATCGGCCGATCGGCGAGCGCGGCCGATTCACCCGGTGACGACGAATCCGCATCCAGGGCGCCCATAGTGGCAGAGGCCTCATCCGTGCCAACGGGTTCGCCGCACGTCGGGCAGGCGCAGCCCAATTCCTGCTCGCCGTTGACCAGTGCTACCAGTGCGTCCGCTCGACGCTGCGCGGCCGTCCGCGGGTCCGTCGGGTGTACCGACTGAGCCATCGTGGTCAGGCGAGCGTCGACGCCCGCCGCATGGTGAGCCGGAAGTGAACCGGTGATGCGGGATTGCCCGGGCGTGTGCCGATCCGGGCGGACGGAGATATGGCGAGCGGCTCCGACCTGTTCGAGACGCCGCCGGGCGGCTATTGCATCGATTCGTGCGACCGTGGCGTCGACCAACGTGCGGAATCTGGTCAGCGACATCGGGGCTCTGGAATGAATCTCCTCGGCCAACGCGGCGTCCACCTCGGGAAATGCAGTCTCGTCACACAGCGCCGTGCGATGCACGATGAGCAGAAACCGAGCGAGGTCGATCCGTCCTCGGGCGAGCATCTTGCCGGTCAGCGGAAGGTGATACCGCATCGTGCACCCCGCGACCACCAGTTCCCGCGCGCGGGCCGGCGGAACACTCAACGCGGCTCCGACGGCCGCCATCGCCTGCTCCATCCCATCGGGACCGAATGTGGCACGCGCGTTCGAGGTATCGACAGATCCGGCGCGCAGGGCGGCCGGCGATTCGACAGGCTCGTCGCCGACCGCCGCAGCGATTCGCTCCCCGTAGGTCAAGGCGAAGTCTTCATGGAGAATCGCCGCCGCCTGCAGGAGTCGAAAATGCGCCGACGCCACAACGGACGCACAGTGCGTCAACATCGAGATGAGCTCCGGCGCGCCGAGTCTCCGATCCATCTCCAACTGCTCGAGCACCCGTTCCGAACCCGACAGGGAGCCGTCTGCGGAGGCGGTTGCGTTCGACATGATTCGAACATATATTCGAATCATGCTGGATGCAAGGCCGGGACGAAAACGACGGGTAAGGGAGCAGGGCGGCCGGGAAATTCGATTGCCTCGGGTCGGTCGACATGCGAGCGTTGTCATCGCGCGAAAGGAGTAGCAGATGAAGATGTATCGGAATCCGGTTCTACGTGTTGAACTTTCGTGCTCCGGCAGAGACCGGAAGGTCTGAGGTTCGAGTCCTCGCTCAGCGTCGTTCCGCGGGGATAGTCGGACGGTCGGTCTTGCGACTCGGCGATTCGGAGGCTCGCGCGGTGGGTCTCCCGCGTCGTTTCCCGCCTGCTTTCCGACCCCGCGGGACGGCGCACTGCCTGCTCCTACACAGAAACCCGTAACACCGCGCCCCACCCGGGGGCGGCTGTTCGCGACACATCGTGGCTCGAAAGGAGGCTGCAGTGTTCACTCTCATTCCCCGCCGGATCTCCGTCCAACCCGGGTGGGTACTCCTCGAGTACCGTGATGGATCCCTCTCGCGCCTCCTGCAGCCCGGTCGGCACCGGAAGCGGTCCTCGGGCACGTACATACCCGTATCGATCCGTGAGCAGTTGGTCACGATCGGGATGCAGGAGATCCTGACCAGCGATGCTGTCTCGGTTCGGGTTTCGGCGGCGGTACGGCTCATTGTCACCGATCCCGTTCGATTCGCCGAGGTGTCGACGGTGCCCATCGAGTCGGTCTACCTGGCCGTCCAGGTCGCGCTGCGCGTCCAGTGCGCCGCGGTCACCGTGGAGGATCTGATGCGTCGCAGTGCGGCGATCGACCTCGCGGGCGTCCTCGAGGCCGCTCGATCGACCGCGGGTCGGCTGGGTATCGAGGTGCGGGAGGTCGTCCTGAAGGATGTCGTGGTCCCCAGCGAGATCCGCTCGGCTGCGGTCGAATTGGTGACCACCCGAGCGCGGGGCCTGGCCCGGCTCGAGGCCGCGCGGGCGGAGACGGCGTCGCTGCGTGCCCTTGCGAACGCGGGGCGGCTGCTCGACCGGCACCCGTCACTGGCGCAGCTGCGGATGATCGAGGCGGCGCCGCCCGGCTCGCGCATCGTGCTGTCGGTCGGTCCGGCGACGACGGGGGAGGTGTCGATAGCAGCCGAGGTCGACGACCCGCCGGCCTGACGTGCCGGCAGGTCCGGACGGTGTGGGGACCGAAAGGGCTCGTCACACCGACGGGTGCGGCGGCCGGCCATTGTGCCGGTCGCCGTGGCCCGTCGCGGTCGCGAGCAGCGTGCCCAGGAGGGCGGCGTGTGCCGGTGTGCCGTGGAAGCCCGGTCGCGCGATTAGGTGGACGTCCCGTATCGGAACGGGGTCGTGTACCGGGATGCGATGCAGCCGTGCCGGATCCAGGGTGACTCCGAGTCGGGGGAGTAGAGCCACCGCGCCGAGTTCGTCCACCAGGCGAACCTGGGTGTCGTATTCGCCTACCTCCCAGACGCGTCGCGGAACCCGGCCGAGGCCGGCGAACATGTGCAGAAACCACGCGTGGCACACCGTTCCCACCGGTTGCACCGCCCAGGTGGCGTCCAGGAAGTCGGAGGGCACGGCCGTTACGGAATCGGCGCGGGGATGGTCGGCGGCGACGACGATGTCGGCGCGGTCACCGAGCAGCAGATCGCTGCGCAGGTCGTCCGGCACCGGTGTCGCCAGGCCGCGCCAACCGTGGGCGATGCACGCATCGAGTCGGCCCGCGAGGACGGCGTCGATCGCGGTCTGAATCTCCAGTTCACGAAGGTGCACCCTCAGGTCCGGCGCGGACGAGGCCAGGCTGCGCAGCGCCGGAATCACGAGCCCGCGAAGGGCGGTGGGAAACGCTCCAATGGAGACCGCGCCGTGCGGAACGTCATCGAAGCGACCAGCCGCGTGCTCGAGGTCGCTCCATCGCGTCAGCAGATCGCGGCCCTGCTCGGCGAGCGCGCGCCCGGCTGCGGTCAGCGTGACGTTTCGGCCTACCGGGTGGATCAACTCCCGGCCGACCTTCTGTTCGAGTCGTTTGATCTGTTGGGAGACCGCAGACGGGGTGTATCCGAGCGCCCCGGATGCGGCCGCGACGGTGCCGTGGTCTTCGAGGGCGAGCAGAGCGCGCAGTTCCACCGCGTCGATCATGAAATCACGCTACCGGATACTCGGCAGGATCATTCGCTGGTGCTTCCCGATTATCCCGTCGATGCTGGGTCCGTGAACCTTCGAGACATCGGACTCGGCGTCCTCGTAGCCACCGTATGGGGCGTGAACTTCGTGGTGATCGACGAGGGTCTCGCCGGTGTGCCTCCGCTGTTCTTCGCTGCGGTGCGCTTCGCGCTGGTGGCTGCCCTCGCGCTGGTTGTTCCCCGTCCGAGGTGTGCGTGGCAGTGGGTTGTCCTCGTCGGGCTGTTCATGTCCGCCGGACAATTCGGTCTGCTATACGTGGCGCTGTCGGCGGGGATGCCGCCCGGCACTGCGTCGCTGGTTTTGCAGGTTCAGGTTCCGTTGACGATCCTGTTGGCGGCGGCGGCCTTTCGGGAACGGATCACGCCGCGGCGGCTGCTCGGGATCGTAGTGGCGTTGATCGGCCTCGGCGTGGTCGCGGTGGGCCGTGGCACGGCGGTCCCGCTGATCGGGTTGGGGTTGACGATCGCGGCCGCAACGTCGTGGGCGGTAGGCAATGTGGTGTCCCGCCGGGCGGCGGCCGGAGGGTTGTCGATGGTGGTGTGGGCGGCGGTCGTCGTACCTGTCCCACTGTTGGCGGCGTCCGCCGTGCTCGAAAGGCCGGCGGCGTGGGGGAGGGCGATCGACGCGTGGGGGTGGACGCAGACCTGGTCGACAGCGTTCACCGTGGTGATCGCGACCGTCGTCGGATTCGGACTGTGGAATGCGCTTCTCGCGCGTTACCCGGCGTCGAGCGTCGTGCCGTTCGCGCTGCTGGTTCCGGTCGTCGGCATCGCGAGCGCGTGGATCCTCCAGGGCCGGGCGCCGTCGCCCGGCACGATCCTCGGGGGAGTGATTCTGCTGCTCGGCGCGGCACTTGCCCTCGTCCCCGCCCGGACGACGGCAGTGGGGTCCGATGGGTCGGCGCGTGCGGGCCGCGACGGCTCGTTCGGATCGAACGAGATTACTGCGCTTCGTGTTCCACCCAGCGACAGATGATGTCGACAACGAACCGGCGCTGATTGGGCGTCAACTCGTGCCCCTTCGGGATGCCGTGGTTGCGTTGCAAGCACGACCGGCAGCAGGTGCCGGTGGCGTGTTGGGCGCGGAACACCGGGTGGCCACCCCACGGGGTCTGCTTGCCATCCTTCACCGGGAACGCCGGCGCCAGCCGCCGACCGATCAGGTCCTCGGCGTGCGCACGGACAGTATCCATCCCGCGCGCCGCCACGAACTGCAGCTCCCGCTCACGCAGGTGGAACCGGGCGCGGAAGGGATAGCGAGCCATCTGCGCCAGGCGGGCGTCGAGAGCATCGGTATCGAGGGCCACCCGGCCACGTTAGCTCCGGGCTCCGACAGGTCCGGCGGCCTCGCGAACCGGCGACGCGAGACGGATCGGCGCGAGCGGGCGCGGGTCCGCTCGGCGAATGTCGACGGCGTCGACGATGTGAATACCGAATCGGCAGGCGAACGCGTCGAGGCCGCTGCCGCTCAGCACGCCGGATCCCAGCCGGTCGATCGGCCGGTCCAGGGGCAGGACGGTGTCGAACGCGGCCCCCGAGCCGCCGGCGAGGGTGACCAGGCGGAAGGCGTGCTCGGCGGGATCGCCGAACGGGGCGCTCGGATCGACACGCACGGGAACGACGTGGCCGGGTCGGGTGAACTCGTCCGCCCGCGCGTCGGCGGCGGCCAGTCGGCCGATCGTCCGCGCGCGGTCGCGTGCCGAGATCCCGGTGCCGACACCCTCGACCAGATCGACCGCCACACATTGGCGCCCACCCGTGCGCGCCGCGCCGTAGGCGGCCGGCAACAGCAGGTCGTCGCAGACCTCGTCGGCCAGCGCGACCCGCACGAATCCCGAGCAGTGCCGAATCAGGAACGCCAACTGCGCGCCGTCGACGCTCTGCGCGGCGAGGACCAGATGGCCGGTGGCTCCGTCGTCGTCGCGGACCAGCACCGGAGCGCCGGCGCGCAGCCGTTCGGTCGCGATCGCGAGACGTCGACGACCGGCCCCGGAGACCGACCCGTATGCGGCCGCGGCGGTCATCGGTCCGCCGCCGCGTGGGTTCCGAACGTGCGGGCGTGATAGGTCAGCGGCGGAATGTCGTGCCGGTGCGCGCCGATCACCGTCCCCATCACCACCTCGTGGTCACCGCCGTCGACGATCGAGGACACCGCGCACGCCAACCAGCCCGCGCTACCGGTGATGCGGGGTACCCCGCTGTCGGTATCCCAGCCGATCCCGTCGAACTTGTCCTCGCCCTTGCGTGCGAAGGCCGTCGCGATCCCCGCCTGCTCGGCGGCCAGGACGTTGACCCCGAAGCTGTCGGCCGACCGCAGCGTCGCCAGCACCTGCGACCCGCGGTCCAGTGCGACCAACACCATCGGCGGGGTCATCGACAGGGCGGTGAAGGCACTGACCGTGGTGCCGTGCGGGCGGGCGCCGTCGAAGGCGGTCACCACCGCCACCGGGGTGCACACGTGCCCGAACACATCGCGGAAGGTCTCCGGCGGAACCCCGGGATGGGTGTCGAGACCGGGAATCGTCGAACTCACGGGACGGTCCTCTCGGTAAAGCGTCCGCGGGCGGGCGCATCGGCGTCCCGACCGGGAGCACGGCCATCGTCGCCGTGATGTGGATCACGGTACCGACGTGGAGTTCGGGTGGATTGTGCAGAAATCGCACAGGTGCAACGTGTGATCTACGGCATAGTCGATAGGGAACGAGTGATGCGACACGTCGAGAGGAGGTGGCCGTGCAGATCGATCTGGCCCGAGAAGAGTTCTTCTCGGGAGGTGAACCCACCGGAGTCAGCGCCGACGTACTGGCCTCCTGGCGGCGATCGAAGTGGAGCGGACTCGAGCCCGAGCAGGTCAACCACCGGGTGGTCGACATCTGCCGGGATACCCCGTTCACCCGCGCCGCCGCCGATCCGATGCTGGCCTTCGCCGGCTCGGTGTCCACCCCCTTCACCTGCCTCGCGCTGGCCGATCCCGGCGGCAACATCGTGTGGCGATGGGTCTCGGAACGCGTCCTCGGCTCGGTCCTCGACGACCTTTGGTTGTTCGAGGGGTCCAGCTTCGAAGAGGAATTGGTGGGGACCAACGGCGTCGGCACCGCCCTGGAGACCCGCCGTCCCGCGGTGGTGATCGGCGCCGAGCACTACCTGCACCTCTGGCGGGACTGGGCTTGCGTCGCCGCCCCCGTCTTCCATCCGGTGACCCGCCGGACCTGCGGCGCGGTCAACATCACCTGCCGCGCCGGGGATGCCACGACGTTGCTGCGCGGGGTGATCGACATGCTCGCCGCAAACGTCCAGCAGGCCCTCGACGCCGACTCGTCCGTTTCGGAACGCCGCCTGCTCGACGCCTTCCTCGCCCGTCGCCGCCGTACCCGCGATCCGATGATCGCGGTCAACGAGCGTCTGGTGATCGGTGACGGCGACACCGCCGAGCACGCCTACCTGTGGAACGCGATCCGCGCCGCGGACCCCGCCGCCGGTCGGATCGACCTGCCCGACGGCCGCCAGGCGCGGATGTGGCCGGTCACCGAGGGCATGGTCGACGACGGTGCGGTACTGGCCTTCCCGCCGGCGACAACGCCGCTACCGGAGCTGCCGGCCGCCTCGTCGCCGGCAGCCTCTCCGGCCCCGGCCGGTCCCATGACGGCGGGCGTACCGACGGCGGCTCCGGACAACCTGCGGCTGACCCCGCTGGAGCGGGCCGAGTACACCACGATCGAGTCCGCCCTGGTCACCCATGGCCGCAACAAGTCCAAAACCGCAGATTACCTGGGTATTTCCCGACGGTCGCTCTACGACAAGCTGCATCGCTATCGGCTCGGCTGACCACGCCGACCCACCACCGAACCTCATAACCGAACACCCGTTCACCGGGAACCGCTCCATCGTCCGCCGGGCGATGCGACGGCCCGTCGCCGATATCCGGTGACCGCACTGAAGGAGAAAACATGTCGAGACTGCGCTTCGGATTCTTTCTCGCGCCGTTCCACAAGCCGGGCCAGAACCCGACCCTCGCCCTGCAACGCGATCTCGAATTTGCCGTCCACGCGGACAAGCTCGGCTACGACGAATTCTGGTACGGCGAACATCACTCCGCCGGAAGCGAACTGATCGCCTCACCGGAGATAATGATCGCCGCCGCGGCGGAGCGCACCAAGAACATCCGCTTCGGCACCGGCGTCGTCTCGCTGTCCTACCACAACCCGCTGTGGGCGGCCGACCGCATCATGCAGCTCGACCATCTCACCAAGGGACGCATCATCTTCGGTGTCGGACCCGGCTCGCTGCCCACCGACTCGGCGATGATCGGGCTCAACCCCACCGATACCCGCGAGTTGCTCGATCAGAACCTCGACATCGTCGTGCGGCTGCTGCGCGGTGAGGTCGTCTCCGCGAAGACCCGTACCCACGAGTTGATCGACGCCCGACTGCAACTGGCGCCGTACTCGGAGAACGGTATCGACGTGTCGGTCGCCGCCGTCGCCTCGCCCACCGGCGCCCGGTTGGCGGGTCGCCACGGCATCGGCCTGGTGTCGATCGGCGCCACGATCTCCGCCGAGGGCTTCAACGCGCTCGGCCACCACTGGGGGATCGCCGAGGAGCAGGCCGCCCTGCACGGCACCACCGTCGACCGCCGCAACTGGACGCTCTGCGGACCGTTCCACATCGCCGAGACCGAGGCCGAGGCCCGCAAGCAGGTCGAATTCGGCATCGAGCACTGGTTCGACTACTTCCAGAAGGTTGCCGCGTTCCCACAGATGGGCGTCAAGGGCGACAAGATCGGCGAGATGATCGACTTCGTCACCGAGGCCGGTATCGGTGTCATCGGCACCCCCGAGCAGGCCCGCGCACAGGTCCAGCGACTGATCGATCAGTCCGGCGGCTTCGGCTCGCTGCTGCAGCTGGCGCACGACTGGGCGAACCCGGAGAACAGCCGTCGCTCGGCGGAACTGTTTGCCCAGGAGGTCATCCCGCACTTCCAGGGGCAGGCGCAGCCGACCCTCGATGCCGCGGACCGGGCCCGGTCGGTGCACGCCGGACACAAGCAGGCGCAGCTCGACGCCGTCGATCTGATGACCAAGCGGTACGAGGAGGAGAAGGCGGCCCGCGAAACGGCGGGTGTCGGAGCCTGATCCACCGAAACCCCGGACCGCCCTGCGGCCCGATCGACCGAACGCCGACTCGTCACCTCCGCGACGGGTCGGCGTTCGCCGTCGGTATCACACGCCGAGAACGATTTTGGCGGTCAGGAAGTAGAGGATCAGGCCGGTGGCGTCGACCAGGGTGGTCACCATCGGGGCGGAGACGACCGCCGGGTCGATGCGCAGTTTCTTGGCGATCAGCGGCATCGTGCCACCGACCGTCGCCGCCCAGGAACAGATGAGTACCAGCGAGATTCCGATCACGACGGCGATGTGGAAGTCGGCGATCACCGTCGCGACGATCATGCCGAGGATCGCGAGCATCCCGCCGAGCAGCAGCCCGACCCGTGACTCGCGCCAGATCACCCGGAACAGGTCGGAGCCGCGCACCTCTCCCACCGCCAGGGCGCGCACGCATGCGGTCGCGGCCTGCGCGCCCGCGTTGCCGCCGGCGCCGATCAGCATCGGAATGAACAACGCCAGCGCCGCCACCTGCTCGAGGGTGGCCTCGAAGACGCGGGTCACCGATACCGTCAGGGTGGCCGCGACCAACAGCAGACTCAGCCACGTCGCCCGATAGCGGGCCAGACGCCAGACCCCGGCCGCCATGTAGTGGCCGGTCCAATGGGTCGTGCCGGCCTGGCGGGCGATGTCCTCGCTGTCGGCCTCCTCGATCACCTCGTCGGCGTCGTCGTAGGTGAACAGACCGACCAGCCTGCCCTCGCTGTCGACCACGGGCAGGTTGAGCTGGTTGGTCTCCTGCATCAGCCGGGCGGCCTTCTCCGCGCTGTCGGTGGCCTGCACGGTGATCAGGTCGGAGGTGATCAGGTCGACCACCCGCACCTTCGGCGCGCTGAGCACCAGATCACGCAGATCGACCACCCCGATCAGTCGGCGCCCACCCTCGATCACCGGCAGCGTGTAGATCGTCTCCGCATCGTTTCCGCGGGCCCGGATGCGCCCGAGCGCCTGCTTGGCGGTGAGATTGGCGGGCAGCACCACCATCTCCGGTGTCATCCGCCGGCCGACCGAGCGATCGGGATATCCGAGCAGGGCGGCGGTCATCCCGCGCTCCCGCGGGCTCAGGCCGCCGAGGACGCGCTGGGCGACCTTCGCCGGCGCCTCCTGGAGGAATTCGACCCGGTCGTCCGGGTCCATGTCCTCGACCAG
The DNA here is from genome assembly GCF_001552615.1 of Millisia brevis NBRC 105863. Taxonomy (GTDB): domain Bacteria; phylum Actinomycetota; class Actinomycetes; order Mycobacteriales; family Mycobacteriaceae; genus Millisia; species Millisia brevis. Next base: position 28,778 of record NZ_BCRN01000026.1, on the reverse strand, counting down.
ATCACGAAACTCCTTGTCCCGCAATCCCTCCAGGATGTGCTGCTGGTTCTCCCAGTCCAACTCCTCGAATACCTCGAGGGCGCGTTCCTTGTCGAGCAGACGGAAGGTGATCGCCGCGCCCACCGGGCCGACCCGGGCCATCTCGTCGGCAACCCGATGGGCCGGTCGGTCGTCGAGCCAGGTGCGCAGTTCGCTCAGTTCGGCGGACTCGAGGATCTCCTCGAGCGTGCGGGGGGCATCGTCACGGCTGTCGGGGTCGAGCGCAAGGGTGTTGTCGGACATGCGGAATCCTCGAGACTTCGGTGGGATGCAGCGGCAATCCACACCGGTTCGGGAATCGTCAGTCGGGGGAGACGGCGAACCGGTGTGGAGACGGACTGACGGGGTCGGCAGACACCGGCTTCACCTCCTGTCGCTCGCGTACCTTCGGTCGTGGCGTACGCACGTCCGAAGGACATGGTAGCTATTTTCCGTCGGAATGGCCCGGACCAGCGGAAATCCGTGGCGGAGTCGACAGCGCGCCCGCCACCTGTGAGGCATGCCGCAGCAGTCGTTCGCGGTTGTAGGTGACCGGATCGGCGGCGGCGAGCCGGCCGAGCATCTCGGCGAAGGAGACCATCGTGTTCGCCATCAGGTTCGCGTCCAGACAGGCCAGGCCGGGTTCGCGGGAGATGCCGATGCGGGCGAGTTCCTCGGCGCGGCGCAGGATCGCGCGGCGGGAGTCGCGCAGGTGGGTGCGGTAGTCGCCGGGGGCGTTCTCCGGTGGAGTGAGGATCAGTCGCCAGCGGGTGGGATCGGCGAGCACCGCGTCCATGAAGGTGGTGACCGTTTGCTCGAAAGACGTTGCGGCGCGGGTGCCGTCGAGATCGGTGGGCAGGGCGGCGAGGACCTGCGCGGTCGCTCGTTCGCTCTCGCGTTCGAGTAGGGCCCCGACCAGATCGCCGCGGGTGCTGAAGACGGTGTACACCACCGGCTTCCCGATACCCGCTGCGGCGGCGACCGATTCCATCGTCAATTGGTGCAGCCCGTCGCGGGCGACCAGATCGAGGGCGACGTCGAGCAATTGGACCCGACGATTCTCGGGTGACATCCGCGGGGCGTAACGACGACGCGGGCGGGCGCCGGTGTCCGTCATCGTCGCTCCTGTCCGGCCGGTGTTCGCGGCCCGGCGTGTCGCTGCCGCCGGGTGGGCATCCGGCGCGTGGGTGGGAGTCACAGCGTATCGGTCGGCTCTCGTCGCCGAGCCGCACAATTGCTACGCTACCGTTGTATTGCCGGGGCCTCGGGGCGCCGGCCGACATTCGCCGTACCTGCCGTCTTCGAGGAGAGGGACCGTCGCATGACATCCGTGGCTGCTTCCGAGTTGCTGTTCGACCCCAACCGATACAGCGGCGAGCAGTTCGACGAGGGCAGTCGTCAACTGCTGCGCGACACCATCGACTGGTTCGAATCGCGCGGCAAGGTCCGTCTGCTCGCCGACTACCACAAGAAGGTCTTCTACCAGGACTTTCTCGACTTCGCGGCCGAGAAGGGGCTCTTCTCGACGTTCCTGACCCCGTCCCGTGACGCCGACGGCAAGCCCTTCGCCCGCTGGGATACCGCGCGGATCGCCGCGCTCTCGGAGATCCTCGGCTTCTACGGCCTCAACTACTGGTACCCCTGGCAGGTCACCATCCTCGGCCTCGGACCGGTCTGGCAGAGCGGCAACGACAACGCCCGCAAGCGCGCCGCCGAGGCCCTCGACGCCGGCGCGGTCGGCGCCTTCGGGCTGTCCGAGAAGGAGCACGGTGCCGACATCTACTCGTCGGACATGGTGCTGACGCCCACCGCGGACGGCGGCTACACCGCGACCGGCGGGAAGTACTACATCGGCAACGGCAACTGCGCCCGCATCGTGTCGGTCTTCGGGCGGATCGAGGGCGTCGAGGGGCCGGATCAGTACGTCTTCTTCCTGGCCGACTCGCAGCGCGACGAGTTCGAGGTGGTCAAGAACATCGTGCCCTCGCAGATGTACGTCGCCGAATTCCGTTTGCAGGACTACCCGGTGGCCGCCGAGGACATCCTGCACGTCGGTGACGAGGCCTTCTCCGCCGCGCTGAACACGGTCAACATCGGCAAGTTCAACCTCTGCTTCGGCGGTATCGGTATGACGACCCACTCGCTGTACGAGGCGATCACCCACGCGCACAACCGCATTCTGTTCGGCAAGCCGGTGACCACCTTCCCGCACGTGCGTCGCCAGTTCGTCGATGCCTATACCCGGCTGTACGCGATGCGGCTGTTCTCCGACCGCGCCGTCGATTACTTCCGTACCGCCGGCCCCGACGACCGTCGCTACCTGCTGTTCAACCCGATCACCAAGATGAAGGTGACCACCGAGGCGCAGAAGTCGATCGCCCTGCTCGCGGACATCGTGGCCGCCAAGGGATTCGAAACCGATAGCTACCTGGCGGTCGCCAAGACCGATGTCGACGGCCTGCCGAAGCTCGAGGGCACCGTCGCGGTCAACCTGGCGCTGATCGCGAAGTTCATGCCCGCGTACCTGTTCAACCCGAGCGACGCCTACGCGGACGTGCCGACCCGCACCGATCCCGGCGACGACGAATTCCTCTTCCGGCAGGGCCCGGCCCGCGGTCTGTCGAAGGTGCAGTTCCACCCCTGGCGCCCGGTCTACGAGCGCTCCCGGCACCTGCCGAACGTCGCCCGCTTCCTCGAGCAGGTCGAGGGGCTGATCACCCTGCTGACCGAGGCGACCCCGGATGCGAATCAGCAGCGCGACATCGACTTCGGCCTCGCGCTGACCGAGATGTTCACCCTGGTCGTCTACGGCCAGCTGATCCTCGAGCAGGCGGCGATCGTCGGGGTCGACGACGTGCTGGTCGACCAGATCTTCGACATCCTGATCCGGGACTTCGACGCCGCCGCGCTCGACCTCTACGGCAAGAGTTCGTCCAGCGAGGCGCAGCAGCGCATCGCGCTGGACGCGATCCGCAAGCCGGTGGTCGACCAGGAGCGTTTCGACGACATCCTCGCCCGGGTGATCGCGCTCAGCGGCGCCTACGAGATGCGGCCCTGACCGGGGACGCCGGATCCGCGGGAGGCACAGTAGAGGCGTGAGCGGGGGCGGATTCGGCGAAGACGGCAGCATCGACCGGGACGGGGTGCGGATCGTCTACCGCGATCTGTGGCCGTCCCGGTCGAGCGCCTCGCAGGCCGCCGCTCCACCCGTTGTGCTCGTCCACGGGATGGGCGGCGCCGGCAGTACGTGGAACCGCTTCGCACGGGATCTCGTCGGCCGGGGGAGACGGGTGATCGTGCCCTCGCTGCGCGGGCACGGCGGCAGCTCGCGCGCCGACGACTACCGCTTCGCGTCGTTCGGCGCGGATCTGGTCGCCGTTTGCGATGCCCTCCACCTCGACCGCATCGATATCGTCGGCCACTCGCTGGGCGGCTACGCGGCCTCCTGCGTGGCGCAGTGGCAGCCACATCGCGTGCGGCGACTGGTCGCCGAGGAGTGCCCGATCCCGCTGCGCGAGGGCGACGCGGTCGGCCCGCTGACCTCGCGACTGCCGACCCCGGCCGAGCTGTGGCACGCCGCCAGCAGCGCCGTCGTCCATCCCCGCGCCCTGCTCGACTTCGACCGATCGATGACCGCGGAGATGCTCGAACAGTTCCGTCGCCCCGATCCGCAGTGGTGGAAGGATCTGTCCGACATCACCGCGCGGACGCTGATCCTGCACGGCGGCGCGGGCGGCATGGTCGATCGGGGACGGCTCGCGGAGGTGGTCGCCCGCCTCCCGGAGGCACGGGTGGTGCCCTTCGACAGCGGCCACAGCATTCATCGGGACCGCCCGCGGCGTTTCGGCGACGTCGTGGGCGGCTTCTTGACCGAGCCGTGACCTACGTGCTGCGCACGGCCGACCGACAGGTTACTGTTCCGGCTCAACCACGCCGCGCCAGGTAGTTCGCACCGTCCTCGACGTTCCGTGCTCGGGATCAGCCCGGCCGTGGACCCGTTGAACGACCGATGCGAGGGGGACCGTACGTGCTGGAGACGTCACGGGACTGGGATGCGGAACTGGTGGCCACTTTGCTGTGGCTCGCCCGCGGCCTCGGGATCGCCGCGGTCTGTTTCCTGGTGGTGGCCTGGCTGCTGATCCGCACCACCGTGTGGGGTCGGCAGTTCTGGCGGATCAACGGTGCCTACTTCACCGGGCGCGCGAGCCTGCCGGTCTGGGGCATGCTGGCCCTGATCCTGCTGTTCACGCTGTTCGCGGTGCGCATGAGCGTGCTGTTCTCCTACCAGGGCAACGACCAGTTCACCGCCCTGCAGGCCGCCGCCGCGGGCATCGCCCAGGGCGACCAGGCCACCCTGGACGCCGGCATCGACGCGTTCTGGGCCGCCGTCCGGTTGTTCATCGTGCTCGCGATCATCCACGTGGTGCGGATTCTGACCGCGTACTGGATCACCAGCGCGTTCGATATCCGCTGGCGCAGCTGGCTGATCGATCGGACCACCGACGACTGGCTCAGCGATCAGGCCTACTACCGCAATCGGTTCGTCGAGAGCCGGATCGACAACCCGGACCAGCGGATCCAGCTGGATACCGCCAATGTGGCGATCCAGACCCGGCAGCTCGCCTTCGGCGCCGTATCGGCGATCACCTCGCTGATCTCGTTCTCGATCGTGTTGTGGGAGCTCTCCGGCCCGCTGACCCTCTTCGGGGTGACGATTCCGCATGCGCTGGTCTGGTTCGTCATCGGATACGTGGTGCTGACCACGATCATCGCGTTCTGGCTCGGCCGCCCCTTGATCGGCCTCAACTTCCGCATGGAGCAGGTCAACGCCAACTTCCGCTATGCCCTGGTCCGCCTGCGCGACAGCGCCGAGCGGGTCGCCTTCTTCCGCGGCGAGGTCGTCGAGGGCGCCGGCCTGCGGGCCCGGTTCTCCCGGGTGGTCGGCAACTTCTGGGCGATCGTCTACCGGACCCTGAAGTTCGACGGCTGGAACCTCAGCGTCAACCAGGTGGCGCAGTTCTTCCCGATGGTGGTGCAGGCCCCCCGCTTCTTCGCCGGCGATATCGCCCTGGGCGGCCTGACCCAGAGCTCGTCCGCCTATACCCAGGTCCACGCCTCGCTGTCGTTCTTCCGGGAGGCCTACGGCGACTTCACCGAGTACCGGGCATCACTGATTCGCCTCGACGGATTGATGGCCTCCAACGGGCAGGCCCGCGCCCTGGCCTCGGCGATCCGCGAGGTCGGTGTCGAGGGGTTGCGGCTGTCGGACGTCGACGTCTCGACGCCGGACGACCGCACCCTGATCAGCGACCTGAACCTGTCCGTCCCCGCCGGGGAGGCGATCGTCGTCAAGGGGCCGTCCGGGGCCGGCAAGACCACCCTGCTGCGCGTGATCGCCGGTATCTGGCCGTTTGCGTCCGGCACGGTCACCTATCCCGAGGACGACCGCACGCTGTTCCTGTCGCAGATGCCCTACCTGCCGCTCGGGGATCTGCGGACCGTCGTGGTCTACCCCACCCACGTCGGCGACGTCGACGACGAGACCATCCGCGCCGCCCTGACCGCGGTGCAGTTGGGACATCTGGCCGAACGGTTGGACGAGGAGGGCGACTGGGCGGCGATCCTCTCGCCCGGCGAGCAGCAGCGCATCGCCTTCGCGCGCATCCTGCTGATCCGCCCCGACCTCGTCCTGCTCGACGAGGCGACCTCGGCCGTCGACGAGGGCCTCGAGTACGCCCTGTACACGCTGCTACGGACCCAGCTGCCGACCTGCGCGGTGGTTTCGGTCGGCCATCGCAGCACGATCGACGCCCACCACGATCGGATCCTGACGATCGAGGGCGACGGACCGTGGCGGATCACCGCGGGCAACCCGGCGAAGACGCTGATCTGATCCGGCGACACGGGCCCCGCGGATCCGGAGCCTGTCGGACCCGGATGCTGCAATGGGGAACGTGGGTAGTCATCTTCTGGTGCGGCGTCCGTCCCTCGCCACGGGACGCGCCTGGTCGACGGGCGCCCGCGATCTGATCGACGCCTCGGCGACCCCCGAGGATCCGTATTGGCTCGTCGGCGGGGGACCGGGCACCGGCAAGACCGCGCTGATCGTCGACACGGTCGCGCAGCGGATCGCCGTCGACGGGTACCACCCGGAGTCGGTGCTGGTCCTGGTGCCCGACCGCGCGGCGGCCGGTCGGGTGCGGGAGGCGATCTCCGCGGTGATGCCCCGTACGGCGGGGTGGGCCGGCCGGGGCCCGTTGGTGCGGACGCTGCACTCCTACGCCTTCGCGATCCTGCGGTTGCAGGCCGCGCTGCACGGCAATCCGCCGCCGCGGCTGTTGACCGGCTCCGAGCAGGACGCGGTCATCCGGGAGATGCTGCGCGCCGAAGTGTCCGACGGCGCGGACGATTGGCCGGACGAACTGCGCCCGGCGCTCGGGCTCGCCGGATTCGCCCGCGAACTGCGTGACCTGATGCTGCGGGCCGCCGAGCGCGGATTCGGCCCGGAGGACCTCGTCGCCCTCGGCCGCCGACACGACCGGCCGCGATGGGTCGCCGCCGGCCGCTTCGCCAACCGGTACGAGCAGGTCATGTTGTTGCGCGGCTCGGTGGGCGTCGAAGCCCCCGAGGCCACCGCCCCGGGTCTCGATGCCGCCGAACTGATCGGCTCCGCGCTCGCCGCCTTCGCCACCGACCCGGAACTGCTCGCCCGCGAACGCGCCCGGGTGCGGGTGCTGCTGGTCGACGACGCCCAACACCTCGACCCGCAGGCGGTCATCCTGGTGCGGGCGCTCGCCGCCGGCACCGACCAGACCGTGATCGCCGCCGACCCGGACCAGTCCGTCTTCGGCTTCCGCGGCGCCGATCCGCGGTGGCTCGGCGAGCTGCCGCTGTCCGGCGGCGATCGCCGGGTCGGCCTGGACACCTCGATGCGCAGCGGACCCGACATCGTGCGGGTCGTCTCGTCGATCTCCGCGCGACTGTCCGGCTCGCCCGCCCACCGGCCGCCGCTGTACCCGGGCCGGGAGGCCGCCGGGCGCGTCGATGTCGAGGTGGCGACCTCGACGGCCGAGGAAGCCGCGATCGTCGCCAATACCCTGCGCCGCGCCCACCTCGAGGACGGCGTGGCCTGGACGGACATGGCCGTGATCGTGCGGTCGGTACCGCGCAGCTACGCGGCGATCCGCCGTGCGCTGGTCCTCGCCGGCGTCCCGGTCGCCGGGGCCGGGGCGGAGCTTCCGCTGCACCGACAGTTCGGCGCCGGGGCGCTGCTACTGGCCCTGCGCGCGGCGACGACCGCCGCGGCGGAGGGCAGAGGTTTCGACATCGACGACGCCACCGCCCTGATCAGCGGGCCGATCGGCGGCGCCGACCCGATCTCCTGGCGACGCCTGCGCCGCGGGGTGCGACGCGTGCAGGCCGCATCCGAGCAGGAGCAGGGCGCCCCCGATGCGAGCCTGCGGATCATCCACCGGTTCGTCCTCGACGGCGGCGACGGGGACGAGCACCGGCACCTGCTCGCGGGACTCACCGAGATCGAGGCCGCGCCGATGGTCCGCGCCGCCGCCGCGGTCGGCGCCGCCCGCGCGGCCCTGGACCGCGGCGACGGTCTCGAACAGGCGTTGTGGGCGGTCTGGCAGACCAGCGGATTGCAGCGGCGGTGGGTCGGCGCCGCCAAGGGGCGCGGAGCGGCGGCCGCGGCGGCCGACCAGGACCTCGACTCGGTGGTAGCACTGTTCGAGGCGGCCGGCGCCTACGTCGACCGGCTGCCGGGCGCCACCACCGCCGGATTCGTCGAGTACGTCGTCGAGCAGGAACTGCCGATGCGGTCGAGCACCCCGGCCGCCGAACGTGACGCGGTCGAGGTGATCAGCGCGCACGCCGCCGCCGGACGCGAATGGTCGGTGGTCGCGGTCTGCGGGGTGCAGGAGAACCTGTGGCCGAATCTGCGCCCCCGCGGCTCGATCCTCGGCATCGACGAACTGTTCGACCTGACCGGGCCGAACGCGGCTGCCTCCGGCGGCACCACCGTGCTGTCGCGCACGGCGCCGTTGGTGGCCGAGGAGCGCCGCCTCTTCCTGATGGCCTGCGGTCGCGCCCGCGACACCCTGCTGATCACCGCGGTGCAGTCCGCCGGTGGCGATACCGACGCGGTGGTCTCGAGGTTCGTCAACGAACTGCCCATCGCACCGACCGACCCCGGCGACCGGGGGCTGGTGACCTCCCCGGCGCCCGGCCCGGGGCGGCGGGGTCGGCTGCTGGCCGCGGGCGCGTTGATCGCCGAATTGCGAGCCGCGGTCGGCAATCCCGACGTCCCGGCCGAGCGGCGCGAACGTGCCGCCCGCAGCCTCGCCCGCCTCGCGGAGGCCGGGGTTGCGGGGGCACACCCCGACGAGTGGTACGGCGTCGCGGAGGCCTCGACCGATACGGCGCTCTGGCAGGAGGCGGACGGCCCGGTGCGGCTGTCCCCGTCGACGGTGGAAACCCTGCTGGCCTGCCCGCTGCGCTGGCTGCTGGAACGCAACGGCGGGTCGGAGGTCGCGGCCACCCCGGCGGCGATCGGCAGTCTGGTCCACGACCTCGCCGAGCGGGTCGCCGACGGCGCCGAACCGGCTGAGATCCGCGCGGAGCTCGACCGGAAATGGGAGGCGATCGAACACGATTCGCCGTGGCTGGCCGAACGCGAACGCGAACGGGTCGCCGCCATGGTCGAGACCTTCCGCACCTGGCTGCGCGCGACCCGCACCGAACTGACCGAGGTCGGACACGAGATGAGTGTCGACGGGGTGCTGCCGGCCACCGAGCGGTCCCCGGCGGTTCGGCTGACCGGACGCATCGATCGGCTCGAACGCGACGCCCTGGGCCGACCGGTCGTCGTCGACCTCAAGACCAGCAAGAACCCGATCACCAAGGACGACGCCGCCGCCCACGCGCAGCTGGCGACCTATCAACTCGCCGTCGCCGAAGGCCTGGTGCCCACCGTCCCCGCCGAGCAGCCCGGCGGCGGCCGACTGGTCTACCTGGCCAAGTCCGCCACCAAGACCGGCGCCACCGAACGCGAACAGAACGGGCTGGGCGTCGAGGAACTGGCCGGCTGGCGCGAACTGGTCGGCGAGGCGGCGCTGGCCACCCGCGGCCCGCTGTTCCGGGCGACGGTCAACGCGACCTGCCGCACCTGCCCGGTCGCCACGTCCTGCCCGGCGCACGAACACGGCCGCCAGGTCGTGGAGTAGCGGTGGAGCTGTCCCCCGGGCGCATCGCCCGCGAACTCGGGCTGCCCGCACCCACCGACGAACAAGCCGCGGTGATCGCCGCCCCACCCGGCCCGATGCTCGTCGTCGCCGGCGCGGGCGCGGGGAAGACCGAAACGATGGCCTGGCGCGTGGTGTGGATGGTGGCCAACGGCTACGTCACCCCGGAGCAGGTCCTCGGCCTGACCTTCACCCGCAAGGCCGCCCAACAGTTGACCGCCCGCATCCGCAATCGGCTCGCCCGGCTCGCCGGTTCCGGCCTGGTGGCGACCGCGCGGGATACCGCGCAGTGGGGCGAACCCGAGGTGAGCACCTATCACGCCTACGCCGGGCGGCTGGTATCCGAGCACGGTCTGCTGCTCCCGGTCGAACCGTCCGCGCATCTGCTGACCGAAACCGAACTCTGGCAGCTCGCCTACCGGGTGGTCACTCGCTGGGACACCGCGCTCGACGAATCGCGCCTGCCCGCATCGCTCACCGAGACCGTGCTCGCCGTGATGGGGCAGCTCGACGAGCACCTCGTCGATTCCGACACCGTGCGCGCGGAGGCCCGCCGCCTCGAACAGCTGGTGTGGGCCCTGCCCCCGGCCCACCGGCAGAGCAAGAACCCCAAGCAGGAGCTGCTCAAGATCGTCGACACCGCCAACCGGCGCGCGGACCTGCTCGACGTGGTCGACGAGCTGGTGCGGCGCATGCGGGAGACCAATGTGGTCGACTTCGGTTCCCGGATGGCGGCCGCCGCGCGGCTGGCGCTCGGTCATCCGCAGGTCGGCGCGGTGGAGCGCGATCGCATCCGACTGGTCCTGCTCGACGAGTACCAGGACACCGGACACGCTCAGCGCCTGCTGTTGTCCGCGCTATTCGGCGGCGGCGTCGCCGGCGCCCCCAGCGTCACCGCGGTCGGCGACCCGATGCAATCGATCTACGGGTGGCGCGGCGCCTCGGCGGCGAACCTGCCCCGCTTCACCACCGACTTCCCCCGGCATGGCGGCGCGCCCGCCGCGGTGGGCGAGCTGCTGACCAGTTGGCGCAACCCGCCCGAGGTCCTCGACGTCGCCAACCACATCGCCGACCCGCTGCGCACCGGCGGCGTCCCGGTCTCCCGGCTGCGGTCGCGCCCGGACGCGCGGTCGGGGACGGTGACCGCCGCCCTGTGGGCGGATATCGAGACCGAACGTGCCCGGGTCGCGGAGTGGATCGACGCCGAGTACGCCGCGGCCGCGCGGGAGGGGAAGCCCCCGCCGACCGCGGCGGTCCTGGTGCGCCGCAACGCCGATGCCGAACCGATCGCCGACGCCCTGCGCGAGCGGGGGCTGCCGGTCGAGGTCGTCGGTCTCGGTGGCCTGCTGCATACCCCCGAGGTCGCGGACATCGTTGCGGTCCTGCGCATCCTGGCGGACCCGTCGGACGGGGGAGCGGCGATGCGGGTGCTGACCGGCGCCCGCTGGCAGATCGGCGCCGCCGACCTGACCACCCTCTGGCGGCGGGCACGGCGGCTGACCGATCGACCGGCCACCCCGACGCCCGGGGTGGTGATCGCGCCGGAGATCCTGCGCACCGATCCCGCCGGGCTCATCGACGCCGTCGCCGACCCCGGTCCCGCGGAACACTATTCGGCCGAAGGTGGGCGCCGGATCGCCGCGCTGGCCGACGAACTCGAACGGCTGCGCCGCCGGGTCGGGCGACCGCTGACCGAACTGGTCGCCGACGTCGAGGCGATGATCGGCATCGGCCCCGAGGCGACCACCCGCACCCTCGCCCGCGGCTCGGGCCGCGCCACCATCGTCGCCGGGCGCGAACAGCTCGACACCTTCGCCGACGTCGTCGCCCGTTTCGACCGCTCCGGCGACGCCTCGCTCGACGCCCTGCTGGCCTACTTCGACGCCGCCGACACCATCGAGGACGGTCTGCCGATCGGTGAGGTCGAGGTCTCGGAGCATCGGGTGCAGGTGCTGACGGTGCACGCGGCGAAGGGCCTCGAATGGGAGGTTGTCGCCGTTCCGCACGTCAGCGACCGGATCTTCCCGTCGACGGGCAAGGGGCTGAGCACCTGGATGTCGGTGCCCCAGGAGTTGCCGCCGGACCTGCGCGGCGACCGGGTGGGGGAGGGCGAGGTCGGCGGATTTCCGCGGCTGAACCTCGACGATGTCACCGATCGCAAGCAGCTCGAGGAGGCCTTCGAGCGGCACAAGCAGGTGCTGGTGCGCCGGCGGGACGACGAGGAGCGCCGGCTGTTCTATGTCGCGGTCACCCGGGCCGAGCGGACCGTGATGATCTCCGGTGCGCAGTGGACCGGTGCGTCGAAACCCAATGGGCCCTCCCGGTTTCTGGAGGAGGTGCTCGACCTCGGGGCCGAAGGGGCGGTGACGGTGCCGGAGCGGGCGGAGGCCGGCATCGACAACCCGATCGTCACCGTCGGCCGTTCCGCACTGTGGCCGGACGACCGTCTCGGCGTCCGGCGCGCCGGCATCGAGGAGGGCGCCGAACTGGTGCGGGCAGCGCTGGCGCGGGGGCCGGCGAATTCGGGGGAAGCAGCGGACGAGTACGACGACCCCGAGGGCTGGGCGGCCGATGTCGAGCGCCTGCTGGCCGACCGCGCCCAACCCGACGTCGACGTGACCGCCGTGGTCCTGCCCAGCCACCTGTCGGTCAGTCGGCTGGTCGATCTGGCCAAGGACCGGGAGGAGTTCGCGCAACGGCTGCGCCGACCGCTGCCGTACCGGCCGAATCCCTTCGCCCGTAACGGCACCGCCTTCCACGCCTGGCTGGAGCGGCGGTACGGGGCCACCCGACTGCTCGACCTCGACGAGTTGCCCGGCGCCGCCGACACCACCGCCGCGACCAGCGGCCCGCTCGAAGAACTGCAGCGCGCCTTCGAAGCGTCGCCCTGGGCGCGGCGCACGCCGATCGACATCGAATCGCCCTTCGAGACCACGATCGGCACCACTGTCCTGCGCGGGCGCATCGACGCGATCTTCGCCGACCCGGACGGCGGGTGGACGGTCGTCGACTGGAAGACCGGAAACCCTCCGGCCGACGACGAGGTCGCCGCGATCGAGGTGCAGCTGGCCGCCTACCGGATCGCCTGGGCCCGGCTGATGACCGCCGAAACCGGCGCCGAGGTATCGCTGGACCGGGTCCGCGCGGCCTTCCACTACGTCCGGGTGGGGCGCACGATCACCTCGACCGGACTACCCGACGCCGACGCGCTCGCCCGGCTGCTCGATGGGGATACCGCGGCGGTTGCCGAGACCGTTCCGGACGACGCCGGGGCAACGCCGACGGCCGATCGCCCGACCCCGACGGTGTCGCAGGACCCGACATCGGAGGCCCCGGGAGCCGGCCGCAGGTCCGGGGACACCACCCGTGAACAGCGGGGACGACGGCAGCGGCCCCGCACAATCGACCCCAGCGACGATCAGCCGGGGCTGTGGTAGCCGGGGCCGTCTATTGTCGCGGTGGAACCAACCGGGTCGAGGGAGTGGGGCGGTAGAGGTATGGCCGGACGGCTGCGGCAACGCTACGAGGCGTTGACGGATCGCCCGGATTTCGCGCTGGTCGGCGTGCTGCGCATCCCGACCGACGAGTCCAGCCCGTGGCGCGCGATCAGCAAACGGATCGCGATCGCCATCGCGGTGATCTTCATTTCCGCCGGCATCGTCTGGCTCGACCGGGACGGCTACCGCGACAACCAGGGCAACGAGCTGTCGTTCCTCGACTGCCTGTACTACATCACCGTGTCGCTCTCGACCACCGGTTACGGCGATATCGCACCGTTCACCCCGCGCGCCCGCCTGATCAACGTCCTGGTGATCACGCCGTTGCGGGTGTTCTTCCTGATCCTGCTGGTCGGCACCACCCTCGCCGTGCTGACCGAACGGTCCCGGCAGGCGTTGAAGATTCAGAGATGGAGGCGTTCCGTGCGCAATCACACGATCGTCGTCGGCTACGGCACCAAGGGCCGCAGCGCTGTCGACGCGCTGCTCGGAGACGGCGCGTCGCCGAGTGAGATCGTGGTGGTCGACACCGAGAGCGAGTCGCTCGAACACGCCGCCCGCGCCGGTCTGGTGACCGTGCACGGTTCGGCCACACGGTCGGATGTGCTGCGGCTGTGCGGCGCCCAGCACGCCAAGTCGATCATCGTCGCGGTCAACCGGGACGACACCTCGGTCCTGGTGACGCTCACCGCCCGCGAGATCGCCAAGAAGGCGAAGATCGTCGTTGCGGTCCGCGAGGCGGAGAACACCCACCTGGTGCGACAGTCCGGCGCCGACTCGGTCGTCGTGTCCTCGGAGACCGCCGGCCGGCTGCTCGGCATCGCCACCGAGACCCCGACGGTCGTGGAGATCATCGAGGACCTGCTCACCCCGGAAGCGGGATTCGCGATCGCCGAACGGGAGGTCGAACCGGAGGAGGTCGGCGGCTCGCCCCGGCATCTGTCCGACATCGTGTTGGCGGTCGTGCGCGACGGCAAGCTGATGCGAGTCGGCACCCACGAGGTCGACGCGGTCGAGGCGAACGACCGGCTGCTCTACGTGCGCCGGGTGCCGCCGCGCGAATCGTCCCGCGAGGCCAATCGCGAGAGTGCCCGGGAGGCCGAGCGCGCATGAACCTGCCGTTCCATCTGCGCGCCGAACCGGTCCTCTCCCGCACCGCGGTCACCCGCCACGAAGAACTGCGCGCCGACCGGGCCGCGCTGCACGCCGGCTGGCCCACCGCCCGGGTGCTCGCCGTCGACCCCAACGGCTGCATCCGGATGGACGGCTACGAGGCGATGCTCGAACCGGCCCTCGACTACGGATCCGAGCCGCCGCAGGCCGCGGTCCTGCTGGGCGTGATCGACGACCGGCACGTCTGGGCCGTCGAGGTCCCCGCGCTCGGCGCCGAGGGGCGCGATCTGCGCGCGATCAACCCCGCGACCAGCGAACAGACCATCGATCTGCTCGTCACCGCCGTCGCGGTGCTCAATTGGCATCAGGCGTCGGCCTACAGCGGCGTCGACGGCTCGCCGGCGATGGTCGCCAACGCCGGGTGGTCCCGGGTCTCGGCGACCGGCAACCAGGACTTCCCCCGCACCGACCCCGCCGTGATCTGCCTCGTCCACGACGGCGACGACCACGTGCTGCTCGCCCGCGGCCCACGCTGGCCGGAACGGCGCATGTCCGTGCTGGCCGGATTCGTGGAGGCCGGCGAGTCCCTGGAGGCCTGCGTCGAGCGGGAGATCCTCGAGGAGGTCGGCATCCGGGTACGCGACATCCGCTACCTCGGCAGCCAGCCGTGGCCCTTCCCCCGGTCGCTGATGGTCGGGTTCTCTGCGGTCGGTGATCGCGCCACGCCCCTGCGTCTGCAGGAGGGGGAGATCCTCGACGCCGGGTGGTTCAGCCGCGACGAGGTGCGCGAGGCCCTCGACCACGGTGACTGGACCGCGCAGGACCCCGCGCCGCTGTTGCTCCCCGGCACGATCTCGATCGCCCGCAGCATGATCGAAAGCTGGGCCTATCCGGACTGATCGCCGGGCCGGCCACCTCGCCCGCCGGGTCGGCCGCTCAGCGTGCCAGCTCGGCCAGCACGTCCTTGACCTGCGCCAATGTCGGGTTGGTTGCCGTCGAGCCGTCCGAATACTTCACGGTGGGCACCACGTGGTTGCCGCCGTTGACCGATCCGACAAAGGTCGCGGCCTCGGGGTTCTGCTCGATGTCGACCTCGGTATAGCCGATACCGGCGGCGTCGAGCTGGGTCTTCAACCGACGGCAATAGCCGCACCAGGTCGTCGAATAGATCGTCATCTGCGCATCTGCGGTGGTACTCACAGCACGGTCAACAGCGTCGCACCACCGATGTGTTCCCGATCCCCGGCAGAATGGTCGATGTGACTGTGCAGACCGGCGATTCCGTGCCCTCCGTGCGGACGACGTCCCGACGGTCGGGCGATTCCGGCCGCGGTCTGCCGCTCGATCCCGAACAACAGCTTGCCGTCCACGCACCGCGCGGACCGGTCTGCGTCCTCGCCGGCGCCGGTACCGGAAAGACCCGCACGATCACCCATCGGATCGCCCACCTGGTCGCCGCCGGGCACGTCGCCCCCGGGCAGGTTCTGGCCGTCACCTTCACCACCCGGGCCGCGGGGGAGTTGCGCACCCGACTGCGGGCGCTCGTCGGCCCCGACTCCGGTGGTGCCGCGGTCCAGGCGTCGACCTTCCACGCCGCCGCGCTGCGTCAGTTGCGCTACTTCTGGCCGCGGGTGATCGGCGACACCTCCTGGACCCTGCTCGACAGCAAGTTCGCTCTGGTCGGGCGCTCGGCAACACGGCTGGGCCTCGACGCGAATACCGACCTCGTACGCGACCTGGCGGGCGAGATCGAATGGGCGAAGGCCTGCCTGATCGGGCCCGAGGACTATCCGGCGGAGGCGGCCCGCCGCCGGCGACGGGTGCCTGTCGAGGTCACCACGATCGCCCGCGTCTACCGCAGCTACGAGGCGGCGAAGATCGAGGCGGCCGCGGACAGCGGCGCGATGCTGCTCGACTTCGACGACCTGCTGCTGCACACCGCGGCCGCGCTCGAGGACAACGCCGCGGTCGCCGCCGAGTTCCGCGATCGGTACCGCTGCTTCGTCGTCGACGAGTACCAGGACGTCACGCCGCTGCAACAGCGCCTGCTCGACGCCTGGCTGGGGGATCGGGACGACCTGACCGTCGTCGGCGACGCCAACCAGACGATCTACTCGTTCACCGGGGCCGGCCCGCGCTACCTGCTCGACTTCGGCCGCCGCTTCCCCGACGCCACCGTGGTGCGCCTCGAACGCGACTACCGATCGACGCCGCAGGTGGTCTCCCTGGCGAATCGGGTGATCGCGATGGCCCGCGGCCGGGAGGCGGGGATGCGACTGGAACTGGTCGCCTCCACACCGGACGGCCCGGAACCGACCTTCACCGAGTACCCGGACGAGGCGGCCGAGGCGACCGGGGTTGTCGCCCGGATCCGCCGACTGGTCGACGAGGGCATCGAACCCGGTTCGATCGCGGTGCTCTACCGCATCAACGCGCAGTCGGAGCTCTACGAGGAGGCGTTGTCGGCGGCCGGGATCGCCTTCCGGGTACGCGGCGACGAGGGGTTCTTCGACCGCCCGGAGATCCGCCGCGGTATCGCGACGCTGCAGCGGGTCGCCGAGAGCCAACAGATCCACGGGCCGGGGGAGGCGACGGTGCCGGCGTTGGTGCGCGCCGCGCTCGCCGAGGTCGGTCTGACCCCGCACGAACCGTCCGGCCGCGCCGAACAACAGCGCTGGGTATCGCTGGATGCATTGCTGCGCTTGACAAATGATCTGGTTGACGCCGGTCAGGTGACCGACCTTCCCGGCCTGCTGCGCGAATTCGCCGAACGCGCCCGCGGCCGGCATGCCCCCGACAGTCGCGGGGTGACCCTCGCATCGCTGCACGCGGCCAAGGGATTGGAGTGGGACGCGGTCTTTCTCGTCGGTCTGATCGATGGGACGCTGCCGATTTCGTACGCCCTCGGCGACGCGGCAACCGGGGAGGACCAGGCGGGCATCGAGGAGGAGCGGCGGCTGTTCTATGTCGGAATCACCCGCGCGCGCAGCCGATTACATCTGTCCTGGGCGCTCACTCGCGCCGGCGGCGGTCGCACGCGGCGGCGGTCGCGTTTCCTGGCCGCCATCGCCCCGGAACGCCCGCCGGTGGCGGTCGACGACCGTCGCACCCCGCGCCGGGGTGACCCGGCCCGTTCCCGCTGCCGGATCTGCGCCTCGCCGTTGGTCGGTACCGAGGCGGTGTTGTTGGGCCGGTGTACGAAGTGCCCGGCGGACGTCGACGCCGACCTGCTCGAGCAATTGCGGGAATGGCGCACCACCACCGCGGCGGGGATGGGGGTGCCGACCTTCGTCGTCCTCGGCGACGCGACTCTGCGGGCGATCGCCGAACAGCGGCCGACCGATGTGCGCGCACTGGTGGCGATCGCCGGGATCGGTGCCAAGAAGCTCGACCGTTTCGGCGAGGACCTGCTGGCGCTGGTGCGTCGACGCGGATGAGCCGTCCGGCCCGATCGGCGCCGCGGGAGGAAACCGATGGACGCAACCGGGAGGATGTGTGGAATGTCCCGGTGGGTACACCACCCGTTGCCGGGCCGTGCATGGCAAGATAACGCCGTAATGTGAACGTCCGTCCAGTACTCATCGCGAGCCGCGGTCTCGCGCGACGGCCGTTGCCGACCGTTTGCGACGCCGATGAAAGTGACCGATCCGCATGAATGCCTGGCTTCTCTACTCGATCGTCCACTTCCTGACCAGCACCCTGCCGCTGCTGATCACCTCGCTCTGACGAGCGGACGGCCCGATCGGGCTCCTGGCGGTTGTTGCGCATAACCGCAGGTAAAAAATAGTTTGCGGCGCGTGGGATCGCCGCTTACCCTTGTCCCATCCTGTTGTGACGACACGGCATGCCCGCCGTTGTCGTCGAGTCGAGTGGAGGTGCAGCCGTGATCGGAACCATGAATACGCCGTGGATCGGTGCGGTCGTGCGCCCTCGTGCTGCCGTCGGCGCCACCAATGCTGCCCGGGGCGGAGCTCTGCCCGCCGAGGCCGGCATCGCCTTTGTTGGCGGTACCGCCGCCGCCGGCGAAGCAGCCGGCGCCCTGCGCCCCGCCCCTCGCGCTCCGTGGGTTGACGATCGGAAGCCCGGCCTATGACAGGCTGACTCCCGGCATCGCCCGAGGCCACGGACCGCGAACCTGCGGACCGTGGCCTTTTTTTATGTGCGCCAACGCATATCGAGTCCCGGTTCGCTCCTTCCCCGATCGACCATCGACGACACAGGAGTCACCGTGCAAGCATCAACCCGTATCCGCCAGCGGATACCTTGCCGCGCAGGCAATCCGGACCTCTGGTTCGCCGACCGACCCGCCGACCTGGAGCGGGCGAAGCAACTGTGCGAGCCGTGCCCGATCCGTCGCCACTGCCTCGCCGCCGCTCTCGATCGCGGTGAGCCGTGGGGAGTCTGGGGTGGCGAGATCTTCGATCAGGGCACCGTCATCGCGCGCAAGCGGCCTCGTGGCCGCCCGCGCAAGGTGGCCGCCGAACTGCAGTCGGCCTAGGGCCGGGCCGAGCCGTGCTACTCGTCGGTGGTCGACCCGGAGGTACCGGAGCGCTGAGGTTCCTCGACCTGTACGGGGTCGGGGACCTCGGCGTAGCCGGGCATCCACTCGGTGAGAATTCCCATGTACGGCGCCTCGGCGTCCAGTTGCGCGCAGATGCCCACCGAGCCGAGCAGCACTCGGAAGATCATCAGATATTTCGCCGGCATATTCAGTGAGATGCCGGTCTTGAACTCCGCCGAGGAGATATCGGTCGCGCGCCCGGCGACGCTTTGCAGCCATTTACGGGTGAAGTGGAACGACTCGCTGTGCAGCGGGTCGGTGAACGGTCGCAGATAGTTCCTGATCTCCGCGTGGGTCACCGATCGGCCGGGCAACACGAATCCCCATTGGTAGAGCAGGGCGGTCAACTCGTCGAAACGCTGGTCGCGCGCCAGTCGGACCATCCGCCCCAATTCCGGCGGCAGGCCGTCGGGCAGCCGGGCCGCGGCTCCGAAATCGAGGATGCCCATCCGGCCGTCCTCGAGCAGCTTGAAATTGCCCGGATGCGGATCGGCGTGCAGCATCCCGGCCCGCTTGGGAGCGGTGAAGTTGAACAACGCCAGCAGCATCCCCGCGCGATCGCGTTGTTCGCGTGTCCCGCCGGTGATGATCGACGCGTAGGACGGGCCGTCGAGCCATTCGGTCACCGCGACCTTCGGGGCGCCCGCGACCACCTTGGGAATCACGAAATCCGGATCGTCGGCGTACGCCTTGGCGAAGGCCCGCTGGTTCTCGGTCTCGATTCGGTAGTCGAGTTCCTCGTTGGTGCGCGCGCTGAGCTCGTCGAGTACCGCCTTGACGTCCGTTCCCGGCATCACCGACGACATGATGCCGACAAATCGCGACAGGGTCTTCAGGTCGGCGCGCAGCGCTTCGTCGGCGCCGGGGTATTGCACCTTGACCGCCACGGTGCGCCCATCGCTCCACTGCGCCCGGTGGACCTGGCCGATCGACGCCGAGGCGATCGGCTCGGCCTCGAAGTCCTGGAAGCGGCTGCGCCAGCGGGTGCCCAGCTGCTGATCGAGCACCCGGTAGACCGTCTTGGTGGGCATCGGCGGCGCCTCGGCCTGCAGCTTGGTCAACGCCTCCCGATAGGGCTCGGCGAACTCCTCCGGGACCGCGGCCTCCATCACGCTCAGTGCCTGGCCGAGCTTCATGGCGCCACCCTTGAGCTCGCCGAGCACGGTGAACAGCTGCTCGGCCGCCTTCGCCGCCAGTTCGGCGTCGACCTCCTCGCGGTCCGCACCGGTGAGCTTGCGGCCGAACCCGACCGCCGCCCGCCCGGCAATGCCGATCGGGATGCTCGCCATCTTCGCGGTACGGGACGTCCTGCGGCGCGGAATGTCGTCGGTCACCCTTCCATCATCGCCTACCCGACGACGCCGTCGGTATCAGGTTGGGGCGCGTCACGCCCGCGGCCGAGATGTGGTCCGTTCGGTACACAGACATAGCGGATGTGGTGACCAGGGCATCCGGCGCACGGGTGCGTCCGGCGAGGTGACGTGCAGGGTCGCGTCCACCGCGGAGGGATGACCGTCGCCCGACAGCAGGGCCTCGATCTGGCCGACGGCCGCCGCGGCGGTCACCGCCAGCATCGCCGGGCTGCCCCACCCCACCCGCGCCACCATCTGCGCCGCGAGGAAGGGCCACCCCGGATCCCACTCGCAGCGGGTCAGGTCCACACAGCGCAGGCAGACCGTGCGTCCGGGCACCACCAGCGGGCCGATCAATCCGCTCCCGTCGCGAATGCGCACCGGAAGGTGTGGGGTGCCCGCGTCGTCGAGGATCGCGATCAACTCCGGAGGGGGCACCAGATGATCGGCGATCACCACGCAGTCCGCCGCGACCGTGCGCGCTCGGGTGCCGACCGTCCACACCCGCTGATCGACCCGGGCGATGCCCCGCAGGCCGGCGGCGATCGCATCGGACAGCGGGCCGCGTCCGAACACACGAATCGACCGGCCGACCGCCGGCCGGCGCGCGTCCCGGACCAACCCGGCGGTGCGCAGTTCGGCGAGCAATAGCCCCATCGTTTCCGGATCGACCCCGAGTCCGTTTGCCGCCCATAACACTTCGGGAGTGCTGCGGGATCCGTCGAGCAGTCGCAGCACCGCCGCCACCCGGTCGGGGTCGGGGCGCCCGGCCGCCGGCAGCCCGACCACCACCGCCCGGTCGGGATCCCAGCCGAGTTGGACCGTCCCGTCCCGGCGGCGCAGCACGTCGATCGAGGGATCGAGTTCGGGTCGCCCGGGACCGGTCGGCTCACCGCTCTCGGCGGCGCCGAACCCCGGAAGCGGCCGGTCCGGGAGCGATCGGCCCGGAATCGATCGGCCCGGAATCGAACGGCTCGGTAGCGACCGCGTCGCCGAGTCTGTGCCCGGCGGTGCGTCGCGCGTCTGCGAAGCCTCCCGCGTACCCATGGACGTACTGTGCCGCATCGGGGTTCGGCGCGCTTCGATCCATCCACAGGCCGCCACGGCCATCCACAGCTAGCGAATTACCCCTTGCGCGAACACGCTTCGCGTGCCGGCCGGTGGGAGCGGACGTCCGGGATCAGTTCCCGGTCGGCTTGTCGTCCTGGCCGGTGGGACCGCCGGAGGTGTCGTCGCCGGGGGTCTTGTCGTCGTCCGTCTCGGTGGACGGCTTCTCCTCGGCGGCCTCGGCGCGCTGAGCCCATTCGCGCTCCAACTGAGCGATCGGATCGTCCAGCCCGTCGGTATCGCCACCGATCACCCGGTCGATGAATGCCGCCGGGTTGTCGAGGTCCTCGCTGTCGGGCAGCAGATCCGGGTGGCCCCACACCTCGTCGCGGCGCTGCTGGCCCGCCGCGTCGGTCAGCCGGCTCCAGAGCGCCGCCGCCTCACGCATCTTGCGGGGTCGCAGCTCCAGCCCGACCAGCGTGGCGAAGGTCTGCTCGGCCGGTCCACCCGAGGCGCGACGTCGCCGCATCGCCTCCGAGAGCGCGGCCGCACCGGGCAGTCGCTCGCCGAGTGCGGCGGTCACCGTGGTGTCCACCCATCCCTCGATCAACGCGAGCAGGGTCTCGAGCCGCTCGAGTGCAGCCTTCTGCTCCGGCGTGGTCTTCGGCTCGAAGGCGCCGGCCTGGAAGATCTCCTGCAGCCGCGCCGGGTCGGACAGCACGCTCGGATCGAGGTTGTTGACCTGCTCCTCGATGCCGGAGACGTCGATGGTGATGCCGTGCGCGTACTGCTCGATGGCGCCGAGCAGCCGCTCCCGCAGCCAGGGGACATGGCTGAACAGTCGGACGTGGGCCGCTTCGCGGGCGGCGAGGAAGACGAGCACCTCGCGCTCGGCGACCTCGAGCCCGTCGCTGAATCGCTTGATCGCCTCGGGCAGCAGGGCGGCGGTGCGCACCGGGCCGAGGGGGATACCGATATCGGTGGAGGTCAGCACCTCCTTGGCCAGCTGGCCGAGCGCCTGTCCGAGCTGCGCGCCGAAGGCGGCGCCACCGACGGAGTTCAGCATGCCGACCATCGGGCCGATCATCTGTTGGGCCTCGGCCGGGAGGATCGACGCCCACATACCGGAGATCTGGCTGGCGACCGGGTCGCAGAGGCGCTTCCAGGTGTCCATCGTCTCGTCGAGCCAGGTCTGCGGCGACCACGCCACGGCACGATCCGAACCGGTGGGGAAGGTGGTCGCCTCGTCGAGCCACAGCTCGGCCAGGTGCGCGGCGTCACGAATCGCGGCGCTGGTGCCGTCGGAGATCGACGCGCTGCTGCGGTCGAGCTGGCCGCGGGCGAGGTGCTTGGCGAGCTCGTAGTTGACCGGGCCCGCACCGGTCGCGGTACCGATCGAACTGCCCATACCGCTGATCATCTGACCGAACTGACTGAGCATGCGACCGAGAGCGGCCGGGTCGACCTGCGAGGGGTCGAAGCCCTCGCCGAAGCCGAATGGGCCCTGCGCTCCGGAATCGCCGCCACCCTTTTTGCCCGACTCGCGATTGGGATCCTTGTCCCCATCATCGTCGGAGCTCGGGAAGCTGAAGCCGAAGGGCGTATCGCTCATATCTCAACGGTACAAGCCGGAAGGCCCCGGGGATCCCGTCGGCGTCGATACTTCTCACGCTGATGGCGAAACTCGAGCCCGAAACGCTCGAGAAAGCTGCGGTTCCGCTGGTATCCGGGGCGAATGCCGGCATATTGCCGGCGTGTCCGGCCACCCGCGCGACGGGAACCGCAGGGGGCACTGCCTACTGTGTAGGACGTGAATCGCCGGAACTCGCTGAACCTGGTCCTGTTACCGGTGATCGTGCTCCTCGTGCTCGGCTCGATCGTCCCGATCCCGTTCGCGACGATGGGGCCCGGCCCGACCTTCAATACCCTCGGTTCGGAGGACGGCGAACCGGTTGTCCAGATCTCCGGCGACGTCCAGGTCGATCCGACGAGCGGCAACCTCAATATGACGACGGTCGCGGTGCGGGACGACATGACGATCTTCGAGGCGCTGTTCTATTGGCTCAGCCCCCGTCAGGGTGTGGTGCCGCGCGAGTCTGTCTACCCGCCCGGCGTCTCTCGTCAGGTCGTCGAGGACGCCAACCAGCAGGACTTTGTCGGTTCGGAGGCCAACGCGGAGGCCGCCGCCCTGCGCCGGCTGGGTTATCCGACCGTCCTCGAGGTCACCTCGGTGACCCCGGACGGCCCGTCGGACGGCGTGCTCGAGGCGGGGGATCACCTCCTGCGTGTCGACGGGACCCCGATCACCGACGTCGGGCAGTTGCAGGACGCGATCCGGGGCATCGCACCGGGCACCGACGTGCAACTCGACATCCAGCGCGGCGACGCCGAGATCACCCGGACGGTGACGCTCGCCGAGCACCCGGACGATGCGTCCCGCGGCTTCCTGGGAATCGTCCCCGGCATGGTTCCGCAGGTCGACTTCACCATCGACTTCAACCTGGCCGATATCGGCGGTCCGTCGGCCGGCCTGATGTTCGCACTCGCGGTCGTCGACAAGCTCTCGACCGGTGAGCTGACCGGCGGTCGCTTCGTCGCCGGGACCGGCACGATCGACGCCGACGGGAACGTCGGGCCGATCGGCGGCATCCGCTACAAGATCATCGCCGCTTCCGAGGCGGGAGCCACCGTGTTCCTTGTGCCGTCGGACAACTGCGCCGAGGCGGAGGCGGCCGCGCCGGACAACCTGCAGCTGGTCAAGGTCGACACCCTGGACGGTGCCGTCGATGCCCTCGACTCGATCGACGCCGGCGGCAGCGCTCCGAGCTGCACGTCCTGACCGGATCGCGGTTCCGGCCCACCCGAGGCGTCAGGAGTCGGTGAAGGTGCTGCGGATCGCCTCGATCAGCGCCCCGGCCAGATCCTCGGTGGTGCGCATCTCCGACTCGCCGAGCACCCGCAGGAAGGCGAGCGTCGAGCCCGACCGCAGGACCCCGACAAAGAGTTGGGCGGGCCGGCCGCGGTCGTGGTCGACGGTGGTTTCGAAGGCGGCGGGGGAGTGCGCCTCGCCCGGCGGGACCACCAGGATGTTCTGCACGATCGCCGACCCGGCGACGGTCTTCGGCCACCGGGTGGTCGCGAGATAGCGCTCGAGGTCGGCCACCCCGCTGTCGGTGTCGTCCGGATGCTGTTGAACGGGGGTCAGAGGGCCGCCGTCGGCCAGCACCGCGGCCAGCCCCGGCTCCGCCCGGGCGAGGACGGTCGTCTCGACCAGCGCGAAGACCACCGCCGAGCCGAGGATGCCCGGGCCGTCGAGCCCGCCCTCGTCGATGTACTCGGCGATTTCCCGCAGGGCGGCGGCCAGCGCCGCGGCGTCCGGAACACCAGCGATCATCCGGATCACTATGCCGGCAGCGAAACCGACCACCCGGGGCAGATATGCCCGTCGATCGGACATCGGCAATCAGTAGAGTGGGGCCAAATCGACCGGTGGCGGCGCTGTCGCCCCACGACCGATGAAACGGAGAGTGGGCCCGTGGGCGTGCGCCCCCCGACAGGCATCCCGACGATCTCCCGCCGCAGCCGAGGGCTTCTGCTCCTCGGCGCTGTGGTGGTCCTGCTTTTGCTGATGGGCCCCCGGTTGATCGATGTCTACACGAACTGGCTGTGGTTCGGCGAAGTCGGTTTCCGGGACGTCTACCGCAAGGTGCTGTTCACCCGGGTGCTCGTCTTCGTCATCGTCGCGATCCTGCTGGCGGCCGCCGTCTTCCTGGCGATGCTGCTGGCCTACCGGTCGCGGCCCGTCTTCCTGCCGCCGGTCGGACCGAACGATCCGATCGCCCGGTACCGCACGACCGTGATGAGCCGCCTGCGGTTCTTCGGCATCATCATCCCGGTCGTGGTCGGCGTGATGGCCGGTCTGATCGCGCAGGGCAACTGGGTCACCGTCCAGCTGTTCTTCAACTCGCAGGACTTCAGCCAGAACGATCCGCAGTTCAATATGAACGTCGGCTTCTACGCCTTCCAGTTGCCGTTCATCCGGATGGTGCTCGACTGGCTGTTCGTGATCGTCGTGCTGGCGTTCCTGGCGAACCTGCTGACGCACTACATCTTCGGCGGCATCCGGCTGGCCAACCGCGACGGCGCCTTCACCCGTGCCGCCCGCATCCAACTGGCGATCCTCGCCGGTACGTTCATCCTGCTCAAGGCGGTCGCCTACTGGTTCGACCGGTACCAACTGCTGTCCGGCAGCCGCAAGGAGCCCACCTTCTCCGGTGCGGCGTACACCGATATCAATGCGGTGCTGCCGGCGAAGCTGATTCTGCTGGCCATCGCGGTGATCTGCGCCCTGGCCTTCTTCTCGGCGATCTTCCTGCGGGATCTGCGGATCCCGGCGCTGGCGACCGCCCTGCTGGTGCTCTCGTCGATCCTGATCGGTGCTGTCTGGCCGATGATCGTCGAACAGTTCTCGGTGCGACCCAACGCCGCGGAGCGCGAGCGGACCTATATCGAGCGGAACATCGAGGCGACCCGCGATGCCTACGGCATCACCGACGACACGGTCGACTACCAGGCCTACAGCGGTCTGGGTACCGCCGATCCGAGCACGGTTGCGGCCGACCGCACCACGATCGCGAATACGCGCCTGCTCGACCCCAACGTCCTGAGCCGCACGTTCACCCAGCAGCAGCAGCTGAAGAACTTCTACGGCTTCCCCGCGACGCTCGATGTCGATCGGTACACGATCAACGGTCAGCTCCAGGACTACATCGTCGCCGCTCGTGAGCTGTCCCCGAACAGCCTGACCGGCAACCAGTCGAACTGGATCAACCGCCACACCGTGTACACGCACGGCAACGGTTTCGTCGCGGCCCCGGCCAACCGGGTCAACGCGGCGGTTCGGGACGCGACCAACTCCGACTCGAACAGCAACAGCGGCTACCCGATCTACCTGGTCAGCGACATCGCCTCCGGTGACGCCGGCAACCAGTCGATCCCGGTCGACCAGCCGCGTATCTACTACGGCGAGCTGATCGCCCAGTCCGATCCGGACTACGCGATCGTCGGCGGCGTCGGCGACGACGGGCAGCCGCGCGAGTACGACACCGATACCGCGCGCTATACCTACACCGGTTCGGGCGGCGTCAACATCGGCAACTGGTTCAACCGCCTGGTCTTCGCCGGTAAGTACACCGAGTGGAATATCCTCTTCTCCGACGCGATCAGCAGCGACTCCAAGATCATCTACGACCGCGATCCGCGGGACCGCGTCCAGCGGGTGGCGCCCTGGTTGACCACCGATACCGATACCTACCCGGCGGTGGTCGACGGTCGCATCGTCTGGGTGGTCGACGCCTACACGACCCTGCAGCAGTACCCGTACGCGCAGCGTGCGTCGCTGGACGGTTTGGTCGAGGACAGCATCGATACCGAGACCGGCCGGGTGCTCCCGCGCACCGAGGTGTCGTACATCCGTAACTCGGTCAAGGCGACGGTCGATGCCTACGACGGTTCGGTCACGCTCTACCAGGTCGACGACAACGACCCGGTCCTCAAGGCGTGGATGGGAGTCTTCCCGGGTGCGGTCCAGCCCGAGAGCGATATCCCGGACGAGCTGCGGGCCCACTTCCGCTACCCGGAGGACCTGTTCAAGGTTCAGCGCGAGATGCTGGCGAAGTACCACGTGGACGATCCGAACGAGTTCTTCACGAACAACGCGTTCTGGTCGGTGCCGAGCGACCCGACGGTCGACGGTGGTACCAACCTCAACCAGCCGCCGTATTACGTGCTGATCGGTGATCCGGAGACCGGGGACCCGACCTTCCGACTGACCAGCGCGATGGTCGGCTTCAACCGCGAGCTGTTGTCGGCGTACATCTCGGTCGATTCCGACCCGGAGAACTACGGCAAGTTCACCGTCCTGCAGCTGCCCACCGATACACAGACGCAGGGTCCGCAGCAGGCGCAGAACTCGATGACGTCGGATACCCGCGTCGCGTCCGACCGCACTCTGTTGCAGAACTCGAACCGTATCCAGTACGGCAATCTGCTGACCCTGCCGATCGGCGACGGCGGCATCCTGTATGTCGAGCCGCTCTATACCGAACGCAGTACGACCAATACCTCGACGTTCCCGCAGCTGTCGCGGGTACTGGTCAGCTACCGCGATCCGGATGACGGCGGTGTGCGCGTCGGATATGCGCCGACGTTGGCCGAGGCGCTCAACCAGGTCCTCCCGGCCGGCACCGGCGATCTGGCGACCGCACCGGGTGGGCGACCGGAACAGCCGCAGGCCGAGGCCGAGGTGCAGGGCGACAGCTCGACCGGCACCCAGGAGGCCGGGGCCGCGACCACCGAACCCGCTCCGGCGACGACCACGACGGCTCCGCCGCCGGCATCGTCGGGTGATCAGGGCGCGGCGATCTCCGAACTCAACAGTGCGCTGGCGGAGGTTCGTGCCGCCCAGAGCTCCGGAGACCTCGGACGGCTGGGTGCGGCGTTCGATCGCCTGCAGCAGGCCATCGACGCCTACAACTCCTCGGGAGGCTGATCGGTGGGGTCGGTGACGGCCCCTCCAACGGACACTGTGCCCGATCACGAATGTGCCCGATGACGAAGAGGATTCTTCGTCATCGGGCACATTCGTGTTGTGCTCCGGATCGGAACGGGGGCTTACTTGCCCGCGGCGGTGGCCGCCTGCTCGATCAGCGCGGCGTTGTCGGCCAGGAACTGGTCGAAGGCGGTGCCGGCGCCGTACTGCTCGGCGAGCTGCTGGGCCTGCTGGAACTGGGTGCCCACGCCGAAGTCGTCGGCGACGACCTTGGCCTGGTCGACCGCTTCCTGGACCGGGTCGACCGGGGCAGGAGCGGGGGCCGGGGCAGGAGCGGGTGTGGGGGCCGGCGCGGGAGCCGGGGCGGATTCGCTGATCGCGGCAACGCTCAGGCCACGGCCGCAGGTCGGCCACGCACCGGGGCCCTGCGAGCGCAGGGTGTTCTCGGCGACGCGGATCTGCTCGGCTTTCGAGGCCTGGTGGGGCATACCGGTGCCGCCGTTGGCGCGCCAGGTGTTCGGGTTGAACTGCAGACCGCCGTAGTAGCCGTTGCCGGTGTTGATGGCCCAGTTACCGCCGCTCTCGCACTGGGCGACAGCATCCCAGTTGTTGGCAGCGGCAGCGGTGCCCGAACCCAAGATCAATCCGCCGGCGACGAGAGCGCCCGTCATAGCGGCCGTACCCAAGACTCGTTTTCCGATTCCGGATGCTTTCAACATGCAGACTTCCTCCACGCCGGTCGAACGCGACGTTCCGCGGAACGTCGTCGTCGGGCATACGGCACGAGCGAAGGTGCCCGGAGGCACCTGTCCCGGTGGGGTGGATCGTCCACCGCTCGAAGCTGTATTCCGATCGATCACGCACCCAGGCTGCAGGTGCGGGCTCGATGCCCCCGTTTTTGTGTAGCCGATCCCGAGGGCGAGTTCGTGATGCGCACTTGTCGTTCCGTGCGTATCCGTCACTCCCGGCGGCGGGATCGACCTGGCTCCTTTGGGAACCGATGGCGACGGTAACGAATGGATGACGGCTCGTCACCCGGGGTTGACAGACGTGCCGTCGGTTTGTTTTGTCCGAATGCCGGCATCGTGGCTGGTAATCGATGCAATTGAGACTTTTATCAATTGCGTTATCGACTTCGTGATGTGATCGAGATCATGTCTTTATAGGACCAATTGGGACGCGAAATCACGGGATGTCGCTTCTACCAGCGCCTTAGAGATCGCTGAGAGCCATTCGATTCCAGCCGGGCTATTTCGTCGTTCGGGGATAGCCCGTCGGGCGCTCGGAATCGAAGTCCGCGGCTCACCGTCGGCGCATGGTATGCGTCCGGTTTCTCCGATGTTGGGTGTCCGGCCATCCGCTCGTGGGTCCCCGTTGGCGGGGACGAGT
>NZ_BCRN01000025.1 GCF_001552615.1 Millisia brevis NBRC 105863 | reverse complement strand
CCCGGTGCTGCGCACCGACTCGTCGAACTGATAGAACGCCGACGGCGTCTGGTTCAGGACCGTGACACCCTCATCGGCCACCAACTGCGCAAACGTCTCGGGGGAACGCGTCGTGACCTGATCGACCACCACCAGGCGCCCACCGAACAGCAGCGCGCCCCACAGCTCCCACACCGAGAAGTCGAACGCGTACGAGTGGAACATCGTCCACACATCGTCGGACCCGAAGTCGTAGACCGACCGGGTCCGCTCGAGCAGGCGCATCACGTTCTCGTGCGGCACCACAACACCCTTGGGCTTGCCGGTCGATCCCGACGTGTAAATCACGTACGCCGCAGTCGAACCCGACACCACACCCAAGCGCTCGTCGGCGGCCAGACGGCTCGCATCGGCCGACGGATCGACCCGATCGATCAGCACCCGCACCGCGTCCACCGGCTCCGGCAACCCATCGACCACGGCGGAGGAGGTCAGCAACACCCGCGGGGCCGCATCCTCCATCACATACCGCAACCGCTCCACCGGATACGACGGATCCACCGGCACATACGCACCCCCCGCCTCCACCACAGCCAACAACCCCACCACCACATCCACCGACCGCGGCAACGCCACCGCCACAAACACCTCCGGCCCCACACCCAACCCCACCAACACCCGCGCCAACCGCGACACCCGCACACCCAACTCACCGAACGACACCCGCTCACCACCGAACACCACCGCCGTCGCCGACGGATCCACCTCCACCACCCGCCAGAACCACCCCATCAACCCACCCGAAACACCCTCACCCACAACACCATCCACAACCACACCACCCGCAGCCGGAAGAGCCGGCACACCCGACCACGAACCCACCACCACATCCCGCACACCCGCATCCATCAACTCCACATCACCCACCGCAACCGACGGCTCGGCCACCACCACCGACAACACCCGCACAAAAAACTCACCAAAACCACGAACCGTCACCTCATCGAACAAATCCACCGCATACGTAATCTCCACACCAATCCCACCGAAACCACCGGCATCGTCGAAGCGCTCGGTGAGGGTGAAGGAGAGATCGAACTTGGACTGCGCGAGGTCGAACTCAACCTGCGCGATCTTCAAATCCGGTAGCTCGAAAGTGGTTTCGCCGAGATTCTGGAACGACAGGGAGACCTGGAAGAGCGGATGCCGCCCCTGCGAACGCGGCGGATTCAACACCTCCACCAACCGCTCGAACGGCACATCCGAATGACCGAACGCACCCAAATCCGAATCCGACACCTCACGCAACAAATCCGCAAACGACATCGAACCCGTCACCGACGTCCGCAACACCAACGTATTGACAAACATCCCCACCAAATGATCCAACGCAGCCTCACCACGCCCCGCCACAGGCGTCCCCACCACCACATCATCCGAACCCGACAACCGCGCCAACACCACCGCCAACGCCGCATGCACCACCATGAACGGAGTCGCGTTGTACCGCCGCGCCAACTCCGAAATCCCCGCATGCAACCCCGCATCAATCACCACATCATCAACACGCCCACCCCGATACGACGCCACCACCGGACGCGGCCGATCCCACGGCAACTCCACCTCATCCGGCACACCACCCAACACCGACTCCCAATACGCCAACTGCTGCGAAATCACAGAAGACGCATCCAACTCCGACCCCAACACCTCCCGCTGCCACAACGCAAAATCCGCATACTGCACCGGCAACGGCACCCACTGCGGCGCCTCCCACGTCGAGCGCGCGGCGTAGGCGACCATGACGTCGCGGGCCAGCGGTCCGATCGACCAGCCGTCGGCGCTGATGTGGTGCACGACGATGCCGAGCACGAACGAGGTCTCGCTGACCTGGTACAGCGCGGCGTGCAGCGGCACCTCGTTGGTGACGTCGAAGCCGGTCGACGCCAGTCCGACCAACTCGGGCAGCAGCTGCTCGGAGGTCACCCGGATCGGGCGCAGATCGGGCACGATCCGCGCGGCGTCCATGATCTCCTGGACCGGTCCGTTCGCGGTCTCCGGGAAGACCGTGCGCAGCGACTCGTGCCGGTCGATCACGTCCATGACCGCCACCTGCAGCGCCGGGATGTCGAGCATCCCGGTCATCCGGATCGCGATCGGGATGTTGTTGACCGCGGACGCGGTGTCGAACCGGTTGAGGAACCACATGCGTTGCTGCGCAAGCGACAACGGCACCGCTTCGGGGCGCGGGTGCGCCACGAGCGGCGTGCGGGCACCACTGCCCGCGAAGGACTCGACCCGGCCGGCGAGGGCGCCGACGGTCGAGGCCTCGAAGAGCATGCGCACGGCGACCTTGGTGTCGAGCGCCTCGCCGACGCGCGAGACCACCTGGGTCGCGCTGAGCGAGTTGCCGCCGAGGTCGAAGAAGTCGTCGTCGACACCGACCCGGTCGAGGCCGAGCACGTCGGCGAAGGCGTCCGCCACGATCTCCTCGATCGGGGTGGTCGGCGCGCGGAAGACCCGCGCCTCGAAGGTCGGTTCCGGCAGGGCCCGGCGGTCGAGCTTGCCGGTCGGCCCGAGCGGGATCGCGTCGATCACCATGATCGAGGCGGGCACCATATAGGCGGGCAGGGTCTCGGAGACCCATTCGCGCAGCTGGGCGACGTCGATCGTCGCCGATTCCACCAACTTGACGTAGGTGACCAGCGACGTCGACCCGCCGACACCGGTCGTGCCGAAGGTGGCGGAAAACTCGACATCGGCGTGCGTGCCGAAGGCGGAGTCGACCTCACCGAGTTCGATGCGGTGGCCGCGGACCTTGACCTGGAAGTCGGCGCGGCCGACGTATTCGAGCACCAACCGCGAGTCGCTGCGCGCGCTCGCACCGGACCAGCGCACGACGTCGCCGGTGCGGTAGAGCCGCCCTCCCGCCGAGAAGGGATCGGCGACAAAGCGTTCCGACGTCGCCCCGGTACGGCCGATATAGCCGCGCGTGACGGTGACGCCGCCGACGTAGAGCTCGCCGGTCACCCCGGGCGGGGTGGGGCGCAGGCGGGAGTCCAGCACATAGACCGGTGCCCCGGGCATCGCCGAGCCGATCGGAACGGTGCCGGTCAACGAGGCGGGCAGCGCATCGGTACCGGCCGCGACGATCGTCGTCTCGGTCGGTCCGTAGAGGTTGAAGAAGGAGCGGCCGGGCGCCCACCGGGCGACCAGCTCCGGGGTGGAGGCCTCGCCGCCCACCATGACCACCCGCACGTTCTCGAGCCCGACCGGCGAGATCGAGGCGAGCGCGGCCGGCGTGATGAACGCGTTGGTGACCACCTTTTCGGCCAACAGCTCGGCGAGCTCCCGGCCGCCGTACATGCCGGGCGGGGCGATGACCATCGTGCCCGGCCCCGACAGGGCGAGCAGCAGTTCGAGGACCGACGCGTCGAAGCTGGGCGACGCGAAGTGCAGCACCCGGCTGCCCGGCTCGACCCCCAGCCGCTCGACCGCCGCCCGCACCTGGGTCGCCAGGCCGCGGTGCGGCACCATGACACCCTTCGGCAGACCGGTCGAACCGGAGGTGTAGATCAGGTACGCGGGCGAGTCGACCTCGATCGCGGCGAGGCGATCGGCGTCGCCGATCGGCGTCGGGTCCTCGGCGAGCAGCTGATCGGCGCTCGGTCCGTCGAGGAAGATCCAGTCCATCACGTCGGGCAGGTCGCCGCGGGCGGCGACGACGGTGACACCGGCGATCGCGCCGGAGTTGTCGACCATGTGCTCGATGCGGTTGGCGGGATAGGCCGGGTCGATCGGCACGAACGCCGCACCGGTCTTCGCGACCGCCCACATCGCGGTGATGGATTCCACCGACCGCGGAACGGCAACGGCGACAACCTTTTCCGGACCAGCGCCGGAGCGGATGAGGCGCCGCGCCAGGCGGTTCGAGGCCTCGTCGAGCTGTCGATAGGTCAGGGTGCGGGTACCGGCGATCACCGCCGGTTCGTCGGGCCGGGACGCGACCGCCCGCTCGATCAGACCCAGCAGGGTGATCGGGCTCGGCGCGGGATCCGCGGTGGTGTTCAGCAGCCGGTGTTCGGCGGCATCCATGATGTCGATATCGCCGACCGGCGACGTCGGATCGCCGACGACGGCGTCGAGGATCCGCAGCAGGCGATCGGCGAAGCCGGCGACGGTCGCCTCGTCGAGAAGGTCCACCGCGTACACGAATTCGGCGCGCGCGCCACCGACGCCGGCCGCCGTCATCGGGGTGCCGGTATAGGTGTCGTGCAGCTCCTCGGTCACGGTGAGCTGCAGATCGAACTTCGCGACGCCGATGTCGACCTCGTCGGCGGAGACGGTCAGATCGGGCAGTTCGATCTGCACGCGACCGGCGGTCTGGTAACTCAGGATCACCTGGAACAGCGGCTGGCGGGCCTGCGAGCGGACCGGGTTGAGCACCTCGACCAACCGCTCGAAGGGCACGTCGGCGTTGCCGAAGGCCTCGAGGTCGGTATCGCGCACCTGGTCGAGCACCGCGCCGAAGGACATCCGCGGTTCGACGGTCGACCGCAGCACCAGGGTGTTGACGAACATGCCGATCACGTCGTCGAGTTCGCGTTCACCGCGGCCGGCGACCGCGGAACCCACCGCGATATCGGAGGTCCCCGACAGCCGGGCGAGCAGCACCGCGAAGGCGGCGTGCATCGCCATGAACGCCGTGGTGCCGTGGGTGCGGGCCAGCGCGGTCAGACCCTGGTAGGTCGCGCTGGGGATCTCGAAGGCGACCCGGCCGCCGCGCAGCGACTGCACCGGTGGTCGCGGGTGGTCGAAGGGCAGGTCGATCTGATCGGGCAGCTCGACCAGCCGGCGCTTCCAGTAGCCGATCTGCTCGGACGCCAGCGACTCCGGATCCTCCTCGGATCCGAGCACCTCGCGCTGCCAGACGCTGTAGTCGGCGTACCGGATCGGCAGCGGCTGCCAATCCGGGGCCCGACCGTCGGCGCGGGAGGTATAGGCGGCCATCAGATCCCGCGACAGCGGGCCGAAGGAGACGCCGTCGGCGCTGATGTGGTGGACGACCATCGCGACCGCGACATCGTCCGGCGACAGCTCGAAAACCCGTATCCGGAACGGGATCTCGCGCGAGACGTCGAAGCCGTCCATCGCGAACCGGCGCAGCAGGGCGGGCAGCGTCTGCTCGGTCGCCGACTCGACACGCACGTCGAGCGTGACCGCCGACGGGTCGAGGATCAGCTGGTACGGGATGCCGTCGCGACCCTCGGGGAAGATCGTGCGCAGCGTCTCGTGCCGCTCCACGACGTCGTCGAGGGCGCGGGCGAGGGCCTGCTGGGCGACCTTGCCGCGCATACGGATCACAAACGGCAGGTTGTAGGCGGCCGCCTCGGGATCGAACTTGTTGATCAGCCACATCCGCTGCTGGGCGAGCGAGAGGGGGATCGGTCCGGCGTGTTCGGCGCGGGTCAACGCGGGGGCATCGCTGCGCCGCGAGCCGATCTGTTCGTCGATCAGGCGGGCGAAGTCCTCGACGACCGGAGCCTCGAAGATCGCCCGGACACCGAGCTGTACCTGCCACTGCGCCGCCAGGCGGGCGACCAGGCGCGCGGCGATCAGCGAATCGCCACCGAGGTCGAAGAACGAGTCGTCCAGGCCGACCTCGTCACGGTGTAGGACGTCGGAGAGCACCGCCGCGACCGAGATCTCCGTCGGCGTCTGCGGCGCCCGGAAGGGCCGGCTGACGACGTCCGGGATCGGCAGCGCCTTGCGGTCGAGCTTGCCCGAGGAGCCCAGCGGGAACTCGTCGAGCACGACGATCATCGAGGGCACCATGAAGTCCGGCAGCATCTCCGCGGCGGCGCGGCGCACCTGCTCGGGATCGAGGACCGCGGACCCGACGACGTAGCCGATCAGCCGGTCGGTGGGAACGGTGACCACCAGGGCGGCCGCGTGGTCCACACCGGGGCTCTCGAGCAGAACCCGCTCGATCTCGCCGAGTTCGATGCGCTGGCCGCGCAGCTTGACCTGGAAGTCGCGACGACCGATGTACTCGAGTTCGCCGTCGGCGTTGTGGAAGACGATGTCGCCGGTGCGGTACTGCCGCCCGCCACCGGGGGCGGCGACGAAGCGTTCGGCAGTCAATCCCGGCCGCCCGACGTAGCCGCGGGCCAGCTGGACGCCGGCGATGTAGAGCTCCGCCGGAACACCGATCGGGACCGGCTCGAGCTGCGAGCTGAGCACCGGCAGCGTGGTGTTCCACACCGGGGCGCCGATCGGGACCGCACCGCCGCCGCGCTGGACGTGGTGGTAGGTGACGTCGACCGCGGCCTCGGTGGGGCCGTAGAGGTTGTGCAGCGCCGCGCCGGGCAACTGTTCGAGCAGTCGATCGGCCAGGGCGCGCGGCAGCGCCTCGCCGGAGGCGAAGACCAGCCGCACGCTGTGCGCATCGGAGATGGCCTCGGTGACATAGGAGCCGGGGACCGACTCGGCGACGAAGACCGCCATCATCGACGGCACGAAGTGCAGGGTGGTGACGCCGCGTTCGCGGATCACCCGGTGCAGATAGCGCGGGTCGCGGTGCCCGTCCGGGCGGGCGATCTCGAGGCGTGCCCCGACCAGGAACGGCCAGAACAGCTCCCAGACCGAGACGTCGAAGGTCGTCGGGGTCTTGTGCAGCACGACGTCGGTCGGCCCGAGCCCGTATTCGGCCTGCATCCATTCGATGCGGTTGACGATCGCCCGGTGCGAGACCATGACGCCCTTGGGCCGGCCGGTCGAACCGGACGTGAAGATCACGTAGGCCGGGTGGTCCGGCAGCAGCGTCCCGAGCCGGTCGGCGTCGGTGATCGGACCGTCGGAGTAGCCCGAGGTGTCGAGGGTGTCGAGCGCGACCACCGGTACGACCGCCTCGCCGTTCGCGGCGTCCGGGTCGGTCGGGCGGTGTGCCTCCTGCGCGACCAGCACCAGGGTCGGACGGGCGGTGTCGAGGATATGCCGGATCCGCTCGTAGGGCTGGCTCCGGTCGATCGGCAGATAGGCGCCGCCGGCGCGGATGACCGCGTGGATCGCCACCAGCATCTCGTTCGATCGGTCGATCGCGACGGCGACCACCGATTCGGGGCCCACCCCCGCGTCGATCAGCGCGCGCGCCAGCCGGGCGACCTGCCGGTCGAACTCGGCGTAGGTGAGCGTCGTCCCCTCGAAGCCGAGGGCGAGCGCCGACCCGTCGCGGGCGGCGGTGCGCGCGAGATGATCGGCGAGGGTGTCGTCCGCGGCGCCGTTCGGCAGCTCCCGGGTGGTCGCATTCCAGCGGTCGAGGTCGGCGAGTTCCGCGTCGTCGAGGATCGGGATGCGATGGACCGAGGTGCCGGCCCCGGCCGCGACGAAGGCGGCCAGGAAGCGCATCAGCCGGGCATGGTGACCCGCGGCGACCGCGTCGCCGTAGAGGTTCGGGTTGGTCTCCAGATCGAGGTGGATTCGGGTGCCACCCTCGAGCAGTTCCGCCTCGGACCTCGCCTCGCCCACGCCCTGATACAGGTTGATCGAGGCGTCCTCGACCGCACCGGTGGTCAGCACGTTCAGCTCCCCCACGTCGGAACCGAGGTGGATGCGCGAGTGGAAGAGCATCACGTTGACCAGTGGGCCGAAGAACGAGCGTCCGGCGGTGCCACCGACGACATCGCGACGGATGTCCTCGTACCGATAGCGCTGATGGCGCAGCGCGCCGACGACCTCGAGACCGACCCGGGCGACCAGATCGGCCACGGTGGTGTCGCGGTCGACCCGCAAACGCATCGGCACGACGTTGGACACCATGCCGCCGGCGCGCCGCATCCGCGCGTTGACCCGAGCGGTCACCGGGAGGCTGATGATGACGTCGGGGCTGTCGACCATCCGGGAGACGTAGGCGGCGACCGCCGCGATCACGACGCCGGCGGTCGAGGAGCCGATCTCGGCGATCAGATCCTTCATCGAGGCGGTGACCTCGGGGCTCACCTCGCCGCGATCGACCCGCGCGACGGCGCCCGGTTCGGCGGTCTCACCGCTGAGCGAGATACCGCTTTCGACGTCGGCGACCCGCTCGAGCCAGTGCTCGCGGTCGGCGGCGAATCGGGAGGTATCGCGGTAGGCCCACTCGTCGTCGACCAGACGGCGCAGATCGTCGTCGACCGCGGTTGCGGTGGGCAGGACCGGGTCGGGGGTGCCGATCATCTCGGTGTAGAGCTCGGCGACACGGTTCATGAACGTGCGGGCGCCGAAGCCGTCGAGCACGATGTGGTGGACGCAGGCGTACCAGAACCAGCGGTCCTCGCCGACCCGCAGCAGGCTCGATCGGATCAGCCGATCGGCGGTCAGATCGACCGGCGCCGAGTAGTCGTCGCGCATCCACCGCTGGGCGGCCGCGACCGGGTCGGGATCGTCGCGCAGGTCGACGTAGCCGACGTCGTCGCCCAGGGTCGGGTCGACCACCTGAAAGGGCTCACCGTCGATCTCGAGCAGCCGCACGTAGCCGGACTCGATCTCCCCGGCGCCGCGGCGAACCGCGGCGTGCAGGACGGCCCGGTCGACGTTCCCGGTCACGTCGACGTACTGCGCGATCGTGATCGGAACCGAGGGGTTCAGGTGCTGAGCGAGCCAGATGCCTCGTTGCGCCGGCGAGAGCCGGAAGGGCCGACCGATCTCCCCCGCGGGGTCGATGCTGCCGCCATCCGTGGCGGGGGCGCCAAGGCTGCCGTCGGTGACTGCATGGTCACTGTTCCGGCCGTCGACTCCGCGCGAGCCCAATCTCGAACCCCTCTCCTCGCGCGCACGCGAAGAACGTACCGAAGAGGCTGACGTGCGCTCTCCGATCGGGCCGTACGTCCTCGTACGACCGCAGAACTGCCCTGACACGATGTCGCCCGAACGACGTACCCGTCGGCTCGTCGGGCGCTACCCACCCCGTCCGTTCGGAACGTGTGGTGGGTGCCACCCACGGCGATCGCGACGCCGACTGCGCCGCACCGTCCCGTATATCCGGTCTGCGCGATCGAACCGTTACACGGGCCGATCGAACCGGTATGCGGGTGGTCCGCCGACCGTGGCGGACCGGGTCATCGGTGTTGCTTCCTTCCGTATGAGGTGTCGTCACCCGAAGGGTCGACCGTACTACTCGGCCCCGGGATCGCCTTCCGCCGGTGGGACGGCCGTGGTGCGACAGCTTGGGCTGACAGATTACTCGGCCGGCGGGTCCCCCCGGAAATGCCGGCGCCGGCCGCGGATCGAAGGACGGGGGTCCGCGCACGCTTCGCCGGCCGCGGGCCCGGAATTCTGGTGAACTGCATGAGGTGGACCCTCGCCTGGTAGTGATCGGACTCGGAGCGCTCGTGGTCGTGGTGATCGCGTCGGTGTTCTCCCGCCGCACGGGGGTCGCCACCCCGTTGCTGCTGCTGGTCTTCGGTGTTGCCGCCTCCTATATCCCCGGTGTGCCGGTGGTACGCCTGGAGCCGGAGTGGATCCTGTCCGGGGTCCTGCCACCGCTGCTCTACGCGGATGCCGTGCGGCTGCCGTTGACCGATCTGCGCCGCAATATCCGCATGATCACCTGGCTGTCGGTGGTGCTGGTCATCGTGACCGCCCTGGCGATCGGTGTGACAATTCACCTGATTTTTCCGGACATTCCGATCGCCCTGGCGATCGCTCTGGGAGCGGTGGTCAGCCCGACCGATGCGATCGCGGCGACCGCGATCGGCCACCGCATGGGTCTGCCGGGTCGAACGACGACCATTCTCGAGGGCGAGAGTCTGCTCAACGACGCCTCGGCGCTGGTGATCCTCAAAGCGGCGATCGCCGCCCTCGCCGGCGGCTTCAGTCTGATGAGCGCGGGCGCCGCCTTCGTATGGGCGATCATCGGAGCCAGCATCGTCGGCGCCGCGATCGGCTGGGCCGCGGTCGCCGTGCGCACCCGGCTGCACGATCCGATCCTGATCTCCTGCATCTCGTTCGCAGTGCCCTTCGTCGCCTACTTCCCCGCCGAGGAGATCGGTTCCTCGGGGGTGCTGGCCGTCGTGGTCGCCGGTCTGGTCGCGGGGGCGCGCGGGCGCCACCGCCTGCCTGCCCGGGCCCGGCAGGTCGACTCGACGAACTGGACGACGATCGAGTTCCTCCTGCAGAGCGCGGTCTTCCTGCTGATGGGTATGCAGCTGCCGAACCTGATCCAGCAGGTGGGCACCGACGGCGCGGATCTGCTGCTCGTCGTGGGCATCAGCGGGGTGACGCTCGCGATCATGCTGGTGGTGCGGGTCGTCGGGTTGCTCGCCCGCTATATGTGGGCGCCGAGCCCGAAACGGGCGGAGTCGATCCGGGAGCGACTGGTCGACCTCGACGCGCGCCTCGACGAATACGAGCCGGATCGCCCGCTCGAACGCCACCGTCTCGAACGGCTGCGCAAACGCATCGCCCGCGGCCACGCGGACATCGAATTCGAACGCGCACAACCGATCACCGGTCGCGACCTGGTGGTGCTGTCCTGGTCCGGGATGCGCGGTGTGGTGACCCTGGCCGCGGCGATGACGATTCCGCACGACGCGCCGCACTACGCGGTGATCGTCCTGGTCGCCTTCACCGTGGCGGCCTTCACCCTGCTGGTCTTCGGCGGCACCCTGCCGTGGCTGATCGACCGGCTGGCCTTCGAGGAAATCCCGGTGAGCGTGCGCAGGCGCGAGGTCGGCAACCTGCTGGAGACGATCCTGGACACCGCCGTCGACAATGTCGGCCACCTCGAGGACCAGACGATCGACGGCGAGCGGATCGACCCGGTGGTCATCGAGCGGGTCCGCTTCTATCTCGACCAGATCGCCGCCGCCCGCGATACCCACCAACGGTCGAGTCAGGCGCCGGATGTGCGGGAGCAGGCGATCCGCATCCAGCGGCGCTACCTGTCGGCCCTGCGCGATGCGCTCTACGAGGAGCAGTCGATCGGTTCCTACAACTCGCGCACCTACGACCGGGTGACGGTGATCCTCGACCGCGAGGAGGGCCGGCTCGATTCGGTGGGCCGGATCTGAACCGCAGGGGCGGGCGGCGGCTCGTTCGCGGTCGGGTCAGCTCAGGAGGCGCTCGTGGGTGGCCGCGATCATCTCCACGCAGACGTCGAGAACCATCGACAGCTCGACCGGTTCGGTGGTGCCGATGTCGACCGGTTCCGGGCTGACGCTCGAGAAGTACCAGTCCACCAAGAGTTGGGTGAAGGCGCCGACCAGACCGACGGCGGCCAGCCGCTGCGATGCGGAGGGCTCCCGACCACCCAATGCCAGGGTCAGAATGAGGTCCGCCCACTCGTGGATCGCGCGCAGGCGGACCGATTCGACCGCCGGATCGATGCCCACCACCTCCACCAGGACCACCCTGGCCCGACGGGGATCGGCCGACAGCTCCCGCAGATATGCGCCGAGGGAGGCGCGGGCGGCGGCCCGCACATCGGCGGGAGCCACTCCGGTGGGGTGAGCGAGAAAGCCCCCCGCGGCGGCGACCGCGGCATGGCGGGTCACCGCGACGCAGTGGTCGTAGACGGCGATCAGCAGCGCCTTGCGGTCGGCGAAGGACTCGTAGAAGTAGCGCTGGGTCAAGCCGGCCCGCTCGCAGACCTTCTTGACCGAGACGTTGTGGTAGCCCAGCTCGCCGAACAACTCCAGCCCCGCGGCGACCAGGGCCAGGCGTCTGCGGGCTCGCCGCTCGTCGGCGTCGGCGCCGCCGTAGCGCCGCCCGTCGGTGCCGGCCGCGGCGTCGGCGGCCGACAGGGCGGCAGCGTCGGCCCCGGGATCGGCGGTGGGCGGCACCGGCACTCCCCTCCCTGCACCTGGTGGCACCGCCGCGATCGGCGGCGGGTGATGTCGTGGACAGCCATCCATCGGACACGCTATCGTGTCACAACCCATCTGACACGCTGGTGTGTCAAATAGCGGGGAAGGAGTCCACGATGGTCGACCTGTTGCCCGACCCCATGCACGAGCCGACGGTGCTGGCCATTCCCTTCTTCCTGATCCTGCTGACCCTCGAATGGTTGGCCGCCTGGAAACTCGACGCTCGCGACGAGCACGGTCGCCCACCCGTCGGCGGCTACGAGGCACGCGACGCACGGGCAAGCATCTCGATGGGCCTGGTCTCGATCGCCACCAGTACCGGCTGGAAGATCCTCGGACTGCTGGTCTACACCGCGATCTTCGCGTACCTGGCGCCGTGGCAGCTCTCGATCACCGCCTGGTACACCTGGGTGATCGGGTTCATCGCGGTGGACTTCCTGTACTACTGGAATCACCGCATCTCCCACCGGGTGCGGTTGGTGTGGGCCACCCACCAGGCGCACCATTCGAGCGAGTACTTCAACTTCGCCACCGCGCTGCGCCAGAAGTGGAATATCAGTGCGGCCCTGTTCATGTGGCTGCCGCTGCCCTTCCTGGGCATACCGCCTGCGGTGATCTTCGCGTGCTACGGGCTGAACCTGGTGTACCAGTTCTGGATTCACACCGAACGCATCGGCCGATTGTGGGGCCCCGTCGAATACCTGTTCAACACCCCTTCGCATCATCGGGTGCACCACGGCAGCGATGCGGACTATCTCGACCGCAACTACGCCGGGGTCTTCATCCTGTGGGATCGGATGTTCGGTTCCTTCGCACCGGAAACCCATCGACCGACCTACGGGTTGACGACACCCGTCGGCAGCCACAACATCTGGACGCTGCAGACCCACGAGTACGCGGCGATAGCCCGCGACGTCCGGCATGCCGACGGCTGGCGGGCGCGCCTGGGATACGTTTTCGGCCCGCCCGGTTGGAGCCCGCAGCCGCGCACCGCGACCCCGGCGGTCGCGGGCGGTGACCACCTCGCCGGCGAACCCGAACGCGGCGGGAATCCGACCCAACCGCAGACATGAAAATCGCGCCCACCGGCGGCGCGAAGCAGCACCGGTGGGCGCGACGTTGGGGGAGCTCCCGCGAGCGGGCTCTCAGTTCGGCAGGGCGCAGGCGGCGACGACATCGTCGACCACCGTCGGCACCCCGGCCGGTGCGGGGCGTTGCCCCGCTTCGTACTGCCGTCCCAGCAGAGCCGGGTCGGCCTTCAGTGCCAGAAGCTCGTTCTCGTCGAAGGAACGCCCGCGGGTGAGCAGGCGCACCCCCTCCGGGGTCTCGAGGCTGAATCCCGCCCCGCGACCGACAACGACATCGAGGACCAGCTGGGTGTGCTGCCAGACCTCGAACTGCGGACCGGAGATCCACACCGGTACCGCCTCGGCTCCCTCGGGGATGTCGTCCCGGACCTCGCCCGCCTCGAGTCGCAGATCGAGCAGGCCCAGCAGGACATCCAGGTCACCGACGATGAAATCGCCCAGCGGGTAGAGCATCGGCGAGGAGCCGTCGCAGCACCCACCCGACTGGTGAATCATCAACGCGCCGTTCCGGTCACGCAGGCGGCGCAGCAGTTGCGCCGCCTGCGTGGAAGCCAGAACCCGGGCCGGTGTGGCCGACGGCCCCGCTACGGCCGGGTCCGTGGACATCAGAAGAAGCCCTGAGCCTTCTCGGCGTAGCTCACCAGCAGGTTCTTGGTCTGCTGGTAGTGCTCGAGCATCATCAGGTGGTTCTCGCGACCGATACCGGACTGCTTGTAGCCACCGAAGGCGGCGTGCGCCGGGTACTGGTGGTACGTGTTGGTCCACACGCGACCGGCCTTGATGTCACGGCCCGCGCGGTAGGCGACGCCACCGTCACGCGACCACACGCCGGCGCCGAGGCCGTAGAGGGTGTCGTTGGCGATCTCGATCGCGTTGTCGTAGTCGGTGAACGAGGTCACCGAGACAACCGGTCCGAAGATCTCCTCCTGGAAGATCCGCATCTTGTTGTGGCCGGTGAAGATGGTCGGCTGCACGTAGAAGCCGCCGTTGAGGTCGCCACCGAGCTCGGCGCGCTCGCCACCGGTGACCAGCTGGGCGCCCTCGCCCTTGCCGATCTCGATGTAGGACAGGATCTTCTCGAGCTGATCGTTCGAGGCCTGGGCACCGATCATGGTCTCGGTGTCCAGCGGATCGCCCTGGCGCACGGCCTTGGTGCGGATGGCCGCCTGCGCGAGGAACTCGTCGTAGATATCCGCCTGGATGAGCGAACGCGACGGGCAGGTGCAGACCTCGCCCTGGTTGAGGGCGAACATCGTGAAGCCCTCGAGCGCCTTGTCCTGGTAGTCGTCGTTGCGGGCCAGAACATCGGAGAAGAAGATGTTCGGGCTCTTGCCACCGAGCTCCAGGGTGACCGGGATCAGGTTCTGCGAGGCGTACTGCATGATCAGCCGGCCGGTGGTGGTCTCACCGGTGAAGGCGATCTTCGAGATGCGCGGGCTCGACGCGAGCGGCTTGCCCGCCTCGACACCGAAGCCGTTGACGATGTTGATCACGCCGGGGGGCAGCAGATCGCCGATGACCGAGATCAGGTGCAGGATCGACGCGGGGGTCTGCTCGGCCGGCTTGAGGACGACCGCGTTGCCGGCGGCGAGGGCCGGGGCGAGCTTCCAGACCGCCATCAGGATCGGGAAGTTCCACGGGATGATCTGGCCGACGACGCCGAGCGGCTCGTGGAAGTGGTAGGCGACGGTGTCGTGGTTGATCTCCGACAGCGACCCCTCCTGGGCGCGGATCGCGCCGGCGAAGTAGCGGAAGTGATCGATCGCGAGCGGGATATCCGCGTTCAGGGTCTCGCGGATCGGCTTGCCGTTGTCCCAGCTCTCGGCGAGCGCGATGCCCTCGAGGTTCTCCTCGATGCGATCGGCGATCTTGTTGAGGATCAGCGCGCGCTCGGCGGCGGAGGTGCGGCCCCAGGCGGGGGCGGCGGCATGAGCGGCGTCGAGGGCGAGCTCGATGTCCTCGGCGGTGGAACGAGCGATTTCGGTGAAGACCTGGCCGGTGACCGGAGTGACGTTCTCGAAGTACTCACCCTTGACCGGGGCAACCCATT
The DNA here is from genome assembly GCF_001552615.1 of Millisia brevis NBRC 105863. Classification (GTDB taxonomy): domain Bacteria; phylum Actinomycetota; class Actinomycetes; order Mycobacteriales; family Mycobacteriaceae; genus Millisia; species Millisia brevis. Next base: position 41,006 of record NZ_BCRN01000025.1, on the reverse strand, counting down.
CGCCGCCGATCCAGTTGTCGTACCGGGACTGGAAGCTCATCTTGGCGTCCGGTGCTCCGGGGCGGGCGTAGACGGTCATCGCATCTCCTCGAGGGTGCATATCGGCGGGAACACACGCTGTCCCCTTTGTGACTCGAAACACACGCTACGAGGCGTTGCGTTGCATAAACGTTGCGAGCGGCCGACATATCCGAGAAATCCGAAATAACGGTGGTCAGGCCCATCGATCGATGCGGGCCTGCACCTTGGCATGCATCGACGAGCGGGGGTCGAGCGTAGCGCGATAGGCCATCCACGCCTCGATGTCGTCGCGACCGTGGGACGAGGTGATCCACCGGCCCAGCAGGGCCGGGTCGCCGGCGGCGAGCACCCCTCGCTGCAACCCGAACCGCAGGCCCTCGCGGATGTCGTGGATACCGGGCGCGGTCGACCGCGGCAGAACCGGGGCACCGTAGAGGCGCAGGGCGCGGTCGACATCCCCGCGTTCGAGTGCGAATCGCACGTCGTCGAGGTCGGTACTCATCGGCGCGAGCAGCCGATAGGGGCGCGATCCCACCACGCCGGGGCCGACCACGCGACGCAGCCGCGAGATCTCCGCACGGATGGTCACCGAGTCCAGATCGGACTCGTCGAGCAGGACCGCGAGCCGGTCGCTGGCGAGGCCCTCGGGGTGTTCGGCGAGCAGCAGTAGGATCTCCGCGTGGCGGCCGGACAACTCGGCGCGCCCCACATCACGAGTGAGAACCGGTCGCGCGCCGAGCAATTCGAGCCGATTGCCCTCCAAGCCGCTCAACAGACCGGGGTTCTCCATCGCCTGCACCCGCAGTTCCGCCTCGGCGGCGACGACGGTGGCCCGAACCAGCGACAGCATCTCCGGCGCCGCCATCCGCGGCCCACCGGTGACATCGATGACGCCGAGGATCTGGCCGGTGGTCGGATGGTGGACCGGAGCCGCGGTACAGCTCCACTCCTGCACGGAGTGCGAGAAGTGTTCCGCGCCGAGGATCTGCAGGCCGTGGTCGAGGGCCAGCGCGGTACCCGGGGCGTTGGTGCCGACGGCGGCCTCGCTCCAATCGGTGCCCTCGGAGAAGTTCATCGACGCGGCGCGGTCGAGGGCGGAGTTCTGCCCCTCCACCCACAGCAGCAGGCCCTTCGCGTCGGTCAGGGCGACGACCATTCCGTCGTCGATCCCGTCGTCGAGCAGCAGATTGCGCACGACCGGCCGGATCAGACGCATCGGATGTTCGGCGCGGTAGCGACGCAGATCGACGTGGGTCATCGAGGTGCTGCCCTCGGCGTCCGGGTCGACTCCCCCGTCGACGCTGCGATGCCACGAGTCGAGAACCACCGGGCGCACCCGGTGCCGGTCGACCGCCCTCTCGGCGAAGCGTGCGCGCGCCCGGGCGACGTCGCGAGCGAGCGCGATGAGATCGGTACCCGGTCGGGCAGCTGCCCACGGGTTGACAGCCGGCGAGACGTCAGCCATACGGACCCCTTCCACGCCGCTGGTCATTGCGGCGGCCACCGTTGTTACCACTGTAACCGAGATCACACTCCGGTGTTCGGTTACCCTCACCCGACGGTAGTGAATTAATCAACGGTAGCGGATTCTCCGTGTACATCCTCGAGAAGCAGGTCACAGGCCCGATCGGCGAACATGATCGCCGTCGCGTGCGGACCGCGCGTCGGGATCTCCGGGAAGGCCGACGTATCGATCACCCGCAGCCCGTCGACGCCTCGAACACGGCAGCGCGAGTCGACCACGGCGCCGGGATCGTCGTCGTCGCCCATCCGGGCACCGCAGGATGCGTGCAGCGACATTCCGATGCGCCCGCCGGCTCCCTCGGACGCTCCCAGCCGCGCCGCCAGGTCCCCGATCGCGGTCTCGCGCCGACCGATCGCGGCCAGTCGGTCCCTATCGCCGCGCAGGTCGTAGTCGACCCGGGGAGCGGCGCTCGGATCGGCAGCATCGAGGTGCAGCGTCCCGACGGTGTCGGAGCGCATCAGGGCGATGCCGACATGTCGGCGCCGATCGTCGACACCGGGAATGAAGGCGCCGAAGCCGGCGGCATAGGGCCGCACCTCGACCCCGTCGAGGTGAGCGACCACCTCGAGCAGGCGGTCCGCGTGGTCGACGGCGAGCTCATCGGTCGGCAGCATCAGTTCCGGGTGGTCGCGAATCCCGCGCCCGACCCCCGGTAGATCGACGACCGGGTCGGCGCCGATCCGGGCCACCTCGGCCGCCGGTCCGACCCCGGAGAGCAGCAACAGCTGCGGCGTGCGCACCGCCCCCGCGGCCAATACGACAAGATCCGCCGCCACCTCCTCGATCGCCCCGGCGGCGGTCCGCAACCGCACACCCCGGGCGCGACCGTGGTCGATCCGAATACTCAGCACGGTGGTGCCGGTGCGCAGTCGGATCGCCTCGGGCACCCGAATGTCCTCGGTGCCGTTACCGAAATATCCTGTCGCGGTATCGATCCGGTATTCGGCACGGATATTGCCCGGCACCGGACCGAAGCCGACCTCGACGTGCATGTCGTTCAGATCGGCGAGAGCCGCCAGCCCGGCCCCCGCGAAAGCGGTGACCGCGGCGCGGGTCGGCGGCGCGTACCGGTCCGCCCGAGCCCGCCGTACCGGGATCGGACCGGCGTCGCCGTGTCGCGGATCGCCGGGGAAGTCCAGGTCGTGTTCGATTCGCCGGAAGGCGGCCCCGACCACCTCCGCCGACCACTCGGGGCCGGGCCAGCGGGTGTAATCCGTGAGCCGACCCCGTATGAAGTAGCCGCCGTTGACCGCGCCGCTGCCCCCGAGCACCCGGCCGCGGGTGACGACGCCGTCCGCGCTCGCGGAGCCGTCGGCCCCGGCGTGGATGTGAATCCCGATCGGATCGATCAGTGTGCTGTCGGGGCCGATCGGCAGGGTGTTCGCCGGCAGAGCCCGGGCTCGGTCGGGTCCGGCTTCGATCAGGACCACCTCGACGCCCGGGGTCGCCGCGCAGCGGGCGGCGACCACACAGCCGCAACTGCCCGCCCCGACGACAACGACGCGCAAGCGTCAGCCCTGCAGAATGGGGCGGAGCGCCCGGGTATCGCGCTCGGCGATCACGCCCTGCCACAGGCCCGCGCCGTAGGCGAGGTCGGCGAGCCGCCGATAGAGCAGATGCGAGATCGGGCCGGGGCCCATCGGGTCGTTGCGTTCGAACCAGTCGACCAGCCCCTCGACGATCGCGATGGTGACCACGGTATTGCGCACCCGCGTCGAGAGCAGCATCGCCAGCAGCGTCGCCGGCCAATACTCGCGTACCAGCGCGATCGCGACCCGCCGGATCGCACTGGCCACGCCGGTGACCGCCAACTGCGCGGCGAGTCGATCGCGACCCTCGACGTCGGCGAAGGTCGACCGCAGCCGGGTGAAGACGAACACCATCGACGCGGCGGCCGCGACCAGTCCGACCTTGGACAGGGTCAACACCAGGATCGCGGTCGCCAGCAGCGAGCGGGACATCGCGATCGGGGGGACCTTGCCGGGATGGCGGGCCGCGAGGGTCGCGGTGCTGGTGCCGTAGAACACCCGTCGGGAGAACCAGGCGCCGATGCGGATGCGGTGCTCGTGCTCGACGGTCGCCACCGGTTCGTAGCGCAGTCGCCAGCCGGCGTCCTGCATCCGCCAGCACAGGTCGACGTCCTCGCCGACGTGCATCGACTCGTCGAAGCCGCCCTGCTCGCGCAGCGCGGCGGCGCGCACGACCACGGCGGCCGACGGCACGTAGGGCACGCGGCCGCCGGGGCGCACCATCGACTCGTGCCGTCCGAGATCGAGCGAGGAGCACATCTGCTCGTATCGGGCCAGCTGGGAATGCGCAGGGCCGTAGCCGACGATGCGCGGGGCGACCATCGCGACGGTCGGATCGCTGAAGTGGCTGGACACCACCTCGAGCCAGCCGCGGCGGGGGACGACATCGGAGTCCAGGAAGGCGACGAAGTCCTGTTCCACCCGGGCGAATCCGGTATTGCGTGCGGCCGCGGGGCCGCGGGAACGCTCGTGCCGCACCACGGTCAGGCCGGCGAGGCAGTAGGCCGATTCGTCGAGGGTCAGCGGGACATCGGAGCCGTCGTCGACGACGACGACGCGCAGGCCGCGCAGGTGCCGCAGGAGGCGGTCGACCCCGGCGGCGTTATTGCGCACGGGGATGACGACGGAGATATCGGTGACCGAGGGGGTGCTCATCGGCCGGGGATGAGCCAGACCGGAATCCAGCAGGGTCCGGGCGACACCGGCGGTCCGCGCATCGGTGACCCGCAGATAGCCTTCGCCGATCATCTCCGCGGCGGCCGGCGCCAATCGCAACATCCGCTTGGGAACGCCACCGACGAGAACCGTGCCGCCGGACAGCGTGACCGCTGTCGGCTCGACCCTCACCCCAAACCCGTCGGGCAACCGAGCGTTGTGCATTGGTGAATCGTAGCGACTCCGGGCGGACTTACCGGAAAAGTCCGCGATCAATCGGTACATTCTCCGCTTCGGCGTTTCACGGACGGATCGAAAGGGCATTCCCGCCGCCTTCCGGTGAACGGTCGCATCCGGGCCGCCGATCGGCCGTTCGGTCGTCTCCGGCGCTCGTTTCGGGACCGCCGGTTCACCGGGCGGTCACAGATACCGCGAGAGCCGGATCACGCCTACGGGAATGATCACAGTCCGGCAGATTCCGGTGCGCCGATCGGTTCGGCTCCGCGCCGGTCGGCCGGTCCGGGTCGGTCGGCCGGTCCGGGTCGGTCGGCCGGTCCGGGTCGGGACGCGATACCACCTGCTGCCATCGCACACCCGATCGCCGCGACACCCGCCTCGAGCCGGGTCGGACCGTTGGCCGCATAGCCGATCACCAAACCCGCCGCACCGGGGGTGCAGCGGTGCATCGACAGCGGATGTACCCGCACCCCGGCCGCCGCGCAGCGGCGCGCGATCTCGTCGTCCGCGCCGGGGTCGAGATTCGGAAACGTCACCACCACATGCAATCCCGCTTGAATACCGAAGACATCCGCGTCCGGCAGCGCCGCCCGCAGCGCCCGGACCATCACGTCGCGACGCCGGAGGTGACGCGACCGCAGACGGCGCAGATGCCCGTCGTAGTCACCGGAGGCCAGCATGGATGCCAGTACCAGCTGAGCGAGCCTGGGGCTGCCGATGTCGAGCGAGAATTTCAGGTCGACCAGACGATCCCGCAGGGCCTTCGGGGCGACGATCCACCCCAGCCGCAGCGCGGGCGCGAGCGCCTTCGAGACGCTGCCGACGTGGATCACCGCCTCGTGTGCCAACCCCTGCAGGGCACCGACCGGCGCTCGGTCGTAGCGCATTTCGGCGTCGTAGTCGTCCTCGATCACCAGGCCGCCGGATCGCGCCCAGCGCAGCACATCCTCACGGCGATCGGCCGCCAATACGGCGCCCATCGGGAATTGGTGCGCGGGAGTGAGCAGAACGGAGTCGACATCGGCGGCGCCCAGGCGGTCGGTGCGCATTCCCGACCGATCGACGGCGACCGGGACCGGCGCGATCCCCCACGCCCGCAGGTGCTCGCGGGCGCCGACCGAGCCGAGATCCTCGACGGCCATCCGCGTCCGACCGTCGCGGCCGAGCAGGATCGCGATGATCGACAACGCTTGTGCCACACCGTTGACCACCACGATGTCCGCCGGGCTCGCGCGCACGCCGCGCACCCGGGTCAGCCGGTGGGCCAGCTGTTCGCGCAGCGCCGCCGTCCCCTGCGGATCGACGTAGCCGAGTTCGCGCGCCCCGGCCTCGGTCAGGACGCGACGTTCGTGCCGCAGCCAGGCCGCGCGCGGGAAGGAGGACAGATCCGGCAGCCCCGGCGACAGGTCGATCTCGACGCCCGCCTCCGCGTGGGGCAGCAGGGATCGGTGCACCGCGGTGGTCCCGCCCGTGAAGCCGCGGGCACGGTCGTGCGGGGCGTTGTCGATCGCCGGAATGCCGGTATCCGCGTCGCCGGGCGCACCGATCGCATCCGACCCCGCGGGCCCTCCGATCACGACCGTCCCCGCGCGGGTGCGTGCGGCGATCACCCCTTCCTCGGCCAGCCGGCGGTAGGCCTCCACGACCACTCCGCGGGAGATTCCGAGCTCCCCGGCGAGCGTTCGCGTCGGTGGGAGGCGGTCGCCGCGACCGAGCCTGCCGTCGACGATCGCGGTGCGCAGTGCGCCGGTGAGCCAGCCGGTCAGGTCCCGCTGCGGCGCGGCGCGCGCATCCAGCTGGAGGAAGTCGACTCCGCCGCGGGTGGTCATTTGGTCCATGACTTCCTCTCGGAATTGGCCCTTCCGTAGGACCATACGACGGACCGATGGTGGTGGGCATGACATCCGCAGTCACCGCCGTCCCGTCGCCCTCCCCCATGCTTGCCGGGCTCGGCGGCGCCGTGGCCATGGCATGTGTCGGGGGCAGCGCCGCGGTCTCGGCGATGGTGGCGGACGGCCCGGTCGCCACCACCCAAGCGGTGCGCTACGGCCTGGCCGCCGCGCTCCTGGTGGGGGTTACCCGCATCGCGCGGGTGCCGATCCATCGGCCGCGCGAGGCGGAGTGGGGATGGCTGCTGGGCGTCTGCGGATGCGGGCTGGTGCTGTTCAACATCGCCCTGGTGATCGGCTCCCGACATGCGGAGCCCGCGGTGCTCGGGGTCGCGGTGGCGGCCGTACCGGTGATCCTGGCGGTCGGCGGACCGCTCCTGCAGGGGCTGCCGGTCAGTGGTCGACTGCTCGCGGCCGCCGGCGTCGTCACGGCCGGCTCGGCGCTGGTCCAGGGCGTCGGCGATTCCGATACGATCGGGCTACTGTGCGCAGCAACGGTCTTCGCGACCGAGGCGGGCTTCACCCTGTTGGCGATTCCGCTGCTCGGGCGGCACGGCCCGTTCGGGGTGTCGGTGCACACCACCTGGATGGCGGCGCTGACCTTCGGTATCGGCGGGGTGATCCTCGACGGTCCGGGGGCGATCACGCGGATCCGACCGGCCGAGTGGGTGGCGATCGGCTACCTGTCGATCGCGGTGACCGCGGTGGCGTTCGTGCTCTGGTACGCCTGCGTCGCCCGCCTCGGCGCCGCCCGCGCCGGCCTGCTGGCCGGGCTGGTGCCCGCGGCGGCGGCCCTGTCGGGGGTGCTGCTCGGTCGAGCGATGCCGGGGCCGGGGGTGTGGGTCGGCATCGCCGTGGTCGCGGCCGGCATCGCGCTCGGCTGCACCGGCGCCCGCACCGATCAGCCGAGCCGGCCCGAGGTATCCGGGAGCCACCGATCGACCCGGGCGATCAGATCGTCGCGCATCGCGTCGAGGATCATCCGTCCCTCGTCCGCGGTCGCCGCGGCGGGATCGCCGAGGACACCGGAGGGCGAGACCGCGCGCACCCCCTCGGTCCGCAGCCGCGGCAACAGTTGCGCCAGCGGGGTCGACACCGGTTCGACCGCCCGATAGTCGCCGACGACGTCCGCGTCGAGGTGCAGCAGGATCGAGGTCTCGGTTCGGCCCGCGTGCGGGTCGGCGCCGGCGTGGGCACACGGGGACCAGGCGACGTCGCGGGCCTCGTAGCGCAGCAGTTCGGTGGCCGCCCGGACCGCGGGGATGTTCCCGCCGTGGCCGTTGACGAACAGGACGCGGTCGGCCCACCGGCAGACCGACCGCCCGTACTCGACCAGCACCATCTCCAGGGCGGCCGCGCCGATCGACACCGTGCCCGGAAAGTCCTCGTGCTCACCGCTGTTGCCGTAGGCGATCGCCGGGGCCAACCACGCGTTCGGCACCTGCCGGGCGACGGCGACCGCGATCCGCGTGTCGGTATCGAGCGGCAGATGCGGGCCGTGCTGTTCGAGCGACCCGACCGGTACGACCACCAGGGCGTGCCGGCCGGTGGCGGTCGCCGGGACCGCCCCGAGTCGATCCGCGGTCAGATCAATCCGCCCTTGCTCGCGGCGTAGACCGCCTCGGCGCGCCGGCTGACGCCCAGCTTGCGCATGATGTTGCTGACGTGGAACTTGACCGTCGTCGCAGAGATGAACAGCTGGGCGCCGATCTTGTTGTTGGACAAGCCGTTCGCCAGCAGGCGCAGCACTTCGAGCTCCCGCTCGGTCAGCCGGCCGCGGTCGTCGGAGGGGCCGTTGAGCGAGCGCACCACCGCCGCGGCGCTGCGCGAGTCGAAGGCGCTCTCGCCGCGCGCGACCGCCCGGATCGCCCGCACCAGCTCGGTGGTGTCGACGTCCTTGATGACGTATCCGCGGGCGCCCGCGTGCACCGCGTCGACCACCAGGTGGTCGTCGAGGAAGGTCGTCAGCACCAGCAGGCCCATGGTCGGGTAGGCCCGGGCGAGCCGGCGGCAGACCTCGAGGCCCTCGTGTTCCGAGCTGGCGGACAGCTTGAGGTCGAGCAGGGCGACGTCGGGCCGCAGATGTGCTGCCGCGGCCAATGCCTCGTCGGCGTGGGCGGCCTCGCCGACCACCTCGAGGTCGCTCTCTGCGTCGAGTACCGTGCGCAAGCCCTGTCGCAGGATCGCGTGGTCGTCGACCAACAGCAACCGCACGGTGTCGGTCTTGGCGGCATCCTCACGGACGGTCATCGTTGTCTCCTGCCGGACGAAACATGTTCTCTTGGGACCGATCCCTCGCCGGCCTGCCCCTCGAATCCGGGGGCGGGCGACGCGGTCCCGGCGCCGGCGACGGTAGCGGGCACCGTGGCCGATGGGGGCGCGGGGGGCGTCGACGTCGACTGCGGTTGCTCGCCGCCGGCACCCTCCACGGCCTCGGCGACCAGGGGGATGCGCACGCGGATCCGCACGCCACCGAGGCGGGATCGGCGAATCTCCAGGCCGCCCCCCAACTCCCGGCTGCGGGTGGCCATATTGCACAGACCGCGGTGGTGCCCACCGGAGTCCACCCGATCTCCCATGCGCAACAGTTTGCGCAGCCGGGCGGGGTCACCGTCACCGTCGTCGTCCACCGCCAGCACGACGTGGTCGGAGCGGTACGTCAGCCGCAGCACCGCCGAGGACCCACCCGAGTGTGCGGCGGTGTTGAACAGCGCCTCGCCGGCGATGCGCAGCAGCCCGTGATCGGCGCCGGCCGGGAGATCGACGGGCGTGCCGTTGACCTCGAAGGACACCGACAGGTCGTCCGGCTTGTGGGCGACGGCCAACTGCCGCAACATCTCCGGCAGGGACGAGCGATTGTCGTCCGCGGAATGCTCCAGCGCGTAGATCGCGGCCCGCAGCTGCTCGACCGCCGTGCGCGTCAGATCCTTGGCCAGGTCGAGGCGGTCGTGCCACTCCTCCTCGGTGATCTGCCGACGCAGGACCTCGACCTGCATGCCGGCGGACAACACCGTTTGGGTGACGCTGTCGTGCAGTTCGCGGGCGATGCGATGCCGTTCCCGGTCGAGGACGTGGCGACGGCCGGCCGCGTCGAGTTCCCGCTGGGTCGATTCGAGCTCGAGGTTGCGGGACGCCAGATCGGCGGCGGTCCGCTCCGCGTGCTGGAAGAGCGACGAGTTCTGCAGGGCCACAGCAGTTTGCGAGGCGAGAATAGTCAGCACGGTGTGGTCGGTCGCATCGACGGTGCGCGATGCGGGCGTCCACGCCGCGAAGGCGCCGACCGTGCCGCCGTCCAGGTTGATCGGTACGACGACGTGGTTCGGCTCGATGAGTTCATCGGCGACCGCCCCGGTGCGCAGGTCGTCGAGCAGTTCGACCACCTCGCCGGGCAGGGGTGGCCCCTCCATATCGCCGACCAGGAACGGCGTGGCATCCGGCCCGAGAACGAGCCGGCGCAGACCCGTATCGGGCAGTGCCCCGTCGGCGAGCGCGAAGATCACCCAGCGGGCGCTCAGATGCGCGCGGGCGGCCTCGGCCACCGCGCAGATCAACGTCTCCGGACCCTCGACGGTGCGCACCAGCGCCCGCGAGATCAGCTCCAAGGCGGCGACCACCCGTTCGAGCCGGGCCGATGCGCCGCGATATTGGGGATAGAACGTGGGCTTACCGGAGCGCAGACCGGTCAGCTGGGCGAGATCGGTCGTCCTCACAGCGCCGCCCGGAAGACATCGGCGATCTCGGACACGGTGCTCGGGCGTGGGTTGGTCGCCATGCAGGCATCCTCGAGTGATTGTTTGGCCAGTCGATCGATGTCGTCCACCCGCACACCCATCTCGGCCAGACCGGTCGGCACCCCCACACTCGCGGCCAGTTGGGCGATCCGGTCGGCCACCAGCACCGCGGCTTCCGAGGCCGGCATCGACGGCTCGGCCAGGCCGAGGCTGCGGGCGATCGGCAGATAGGGATGGGGGTCGTACTCGGCGTTGTAGCGGATGACGTGCGGGAGCAGAACGCCGTTGATCTGCCCGTGCGGAAGGTCGAGCATGCCGCCGACCTGATGGCTCATCGCGTGGGCGGCGCCGAGGATCGCGTTGGTGAACGCCAGGCCGGCGTCGAGCGCCGCCTGAGCCATCACCGTGCGGGCGGCCATGTCGTTCGGATCGTCCAGGGTGCGCTCGAGCGTGTCGACGACCGCGCGCACCGCCCGCAACGCGTGATGGTCGGTCAGCGGGTTGTGGGCCAGCGAGACGACCGCCTCGACGCCGTGGGTCAACGCGTCGAGGCCGGTGGCGGCGCTGAGCCAATCCGGCATGGTGACCAGCAGCTTCGGGTCGATGACGGTGATATCCGGGACCAGGGAGCGGCCGAGGATCGTCATCTTGATGCCGCGTTGCGAGTCGGTGATGATGCAGAACTGGGACACGTCCGCACCGGTACCGGCCGTCGTCGGCATCATCACCAGCGGTGGGATCGGGCGCGACGCCTGATCGACCCCCTCGAAGTCGAGAATCTCGCCGCCATTGCCCGCCAGAGTGCCGATCGCCTTGGCGGCATCCATCACCGAACCGCCGCCGAGACCGACCACGACATCACATTCGCGGTCGCGATAGACCTCGAATCCGGCGGCGACCTCGTGATCCTTCGGATTGGGCGTCAAACCGTCCCAGATGATCGGTTCGAGGCCGCAATCGGCCAACTCGGCCGCGACCACGTCGACCCAACCGGCCGCCGCGATCCCGGGGTCGGTAACCAACAGCGGCCGCACTCCACCCAGACGCAGAACGGCATGCGCCGCCTCGGGCGTCGCACCGGGCCCGAAGACGATCTCCGGGGCGTGGAATTTCACGACCCGATTCAGGGTCGACGCACGCGCCGCGGCAGCATCACCGACGACACTCTCCACGGACATGTGACCCAGCTTACTGCGCTATTCGGACTGGAGTCCTGCCCGATCGGTCAGGCGCCCGATCGGGGGTCACGAACCCCGCCGTTCGACGGGATCGACCCACGTCAACCGGTATGGTCGCCCGACGTCGGGGTCCGGGTCCCGCTCCCGCAGGGATGGCCGCAGCGCCCACTCGAAGTTCGCGGACCGCCGGATCGCGTCGACCTCCGGTGGCAGCGGCCGGCAGTCGTGTTCGATGTCGTCCCACTCGGACTCGCCGCGCTCGACGCGCTCGGCGAACGCACGCAACTGCGGTCCGGCGTCGGGCAGTTCCGCGAGCCGGCGCAGATAGTCGGCGTCGACGACGATCGGCTTTCCGCGCTCGCGCTCGGCGCGGGCGGTCAGGGTCGCGAGGTCGTCAGCGGCGCGCTCGACGATCCGATAGGCGCGGGCCATCTCCGGCGGCAGATCCGCCGGGTCGAAGCGGCCGGTCACGTCGCGTCCTGCCAGGGCTGCGTGCCGAAACCGGTCGTGTACGGCTCGTCGGGCGCTTCGGCGATGTCGATGGCCCCTTCGCCGCCCGCCATCACCGTCTGCACGATCCGGGCCTTTTCCGCCGCCTCGCCGATGGGCTCCAGGACCGGTGACAGCTTGTCGCGGACGAACTGCTCGGTGCGCTCGGCGGGATCGGACAGGAAGTCCAAAGCGGTCCGAATCGAGTCGACCACCCGCTCGATGGACTCCTTGAGCTCCATCGCCCGGTTGTAGGCGTTGTGGAGGATCTGGGCGATCTCGTACACGGTGATCGTCGCACCGACCCACCCGGACAGTCTCTTGAGCACCAGGCGGACGGCCTCGTAGCCGTTGTCGACCTCGACCAGGCGCGCCAGTTCGTCCTCGAATGTCGAGATGATGTGACCGATGCCGTCGCGGATCTTGTCGGCCGCGAGGTTGAGCATCATGTCGATCATCTCGCCGACCGGTTGCTCCGCTCGAATCGCCTTTTCGACCAGCCCGGCGTGCTCGGTGAACGCCACCGCGGCCCGCCCGTCCCAATGCGGATCGACCTGCCGAACACCCGCCGCCAGGTTGTCGGCGCCGACCCGCATCGCCTCCCCCGCGGTGGCGTAGGCCGCGCCGACCGACCGCAGGACATTCCAGTTGCCGCTGATCGGCAGCATGATCGTCTGGACCGGGCTGCGCCCGATGGTGTCCGCAATGGCACCGTCCACATCGCCGAGCCAATCGGTGGCGTCGCGAATCACCTGGGCCAGATCGTCGGCCGGCGGGTCCGGCGCGGGGAGCGTGGGCTCCTCGGCCCGCGAGTACGCGGCCGCCGACGGATAGTTTCTGGCGCGCCCCGGTTCCGGCACGGTGGAGGACCACTGCCCGTCGGGATGGACGATGTTGAGGTTCAGCAACTCGTAGTTCTCTGCCTCCGAGGTGTCATAGAGCCACGCGGCGCGGTTGAGTTCGATACCGATGTCCTCGCATTCAAGGACGCGGTCCGCCAATCGATCGGACGCAAGGGTGCAGTACGCCGACAGGACCGATGAGGCAGACCGGAGAATCTGGCCTTCCGATTCGTAGTACCCGTACTCGCGCACGTACGTCGCGACCGCACGAATATCGCCGCCGATCTCGGTGGCCAACTTGCTCAGACCAGCAACCTCCCTCGGACTGCCGCGAAACTCCTGGAGCATCAGCTGGTCTCCCGCAAAGAGGAAACAATCTCGTCCACAACGCTTTCCGGAAACTCACGGTCGACACCGATCTTCCGCTCCGCCACGAATACAACCGTTTCGGCGCCCGCGTATCCACGCAGGGCGACGACGTCGAAAGTCTCCGACGTCGGTGTGCACTCGTCATCGACAGGAATATCGTCGATAAGCGCGGTGTACCGTACGGCAGGTTCGCCCGACGCTGTGGTCAACGAGACGGGCCCCTCGATCCGAACCGACCCCGCATGTGCCCAAATCGCTTCCGCAGTCCGCGCATATGTCAACGCGGCCTCATCGAGAGGTAGAGCGTTGGCCCTCCGCATGGCCGTCCGCACGGTCGAGTTGTCGTTCAACGGACAGTACCCGTCACCACCGGTCGCAATTCCGTTGTACCGCGAGTCGGTCCCGTCGGGCCAACTGGTGACCGCGCCCGACCCGGCATACCAATCGGCCGGAACGCTGTACGAGATCCCGTAGATCGTATTGATCGTCCGCAAGCCGCCGCTGGGCTCCGGATCGGGCGGCAGGTCACGAAGCTGGCTCGTAGGGAACCCGAGCGGCGGGGTGTAATCCGGCACGAGCTGCGGCCTCGGCTCGAGCGTCGGAAAGAGCTCCTCGGTGAAGCCCGCGCCCGAGGCCGCGATGTCATCACCGGCGGCTGCGCTGCCCCGGTTGGTCAGCCAGACGAAGCCGCCGAGCACGACCGCGATGGCCACCAACGAACCGACCATCCGCACGATCACCAGAACCAGACGCCCACGCAATGTGGTCGTATCCACCCCGAGCACCGCATCCCCCCAATCCGGCCGCCCCTACGGCCGACGGAGAGCCTAACCTGCCGAGCGGGAGTCGGCACCGATCCATCCCCGGATCCCACCCGAGCGGTCGACCGGTCCGATCAGCGCAGGGCGGAGCCCAGCAGGGGGGCGCGGGCGATCAGTTCGTGTGCGTCGCGGGCGACGACCACCGCATCGCAGTGCTCGGCGTAGTCGCCCATGGCGCACATCGCCTGCGACCAGTACCGCTCCTGCTCGGGGGTCACCCAAGCGACGCGGTGGACCTTGCGGGCCAACTCCTCCATCGCGTCGACCTTCGGGTCGAGGCCATTGGACCGGCCGTCGCCGACGATCAGCACCGAGGTCCGCCGCGTGACGTAGTCGCCGTAGCGCCCGAGTACCTCGGTGAACATCTTCCCGTAGTCGCTCGACCCCTCCAGGTCGAGTTCCGGGGAGGACAGCACCTCGGCGAGAGCGTCGTCGCCGGTGCTCGCACTGAGGATGTCGGTCACCTCGACGGGCCGGTCGACGAAGGCGAGCACGGTCGCCCGCCGGGACCGCCGCCGCATGGTCTGGGCGAGCCGCAGGGTGAACGCGGTGATCGGCCGCACCGACAGCGAGACGTCGGCCAAGATCAGCAGGCGCACCGGCTCCGGATGCGGCTGCATCACCCGCAGCTCGAAAGGCACACCGTCGGTGCGCATTCCGGCCCGCGAGGTGCGGCGCATGTCGAGCCGCCCGTGGCCGGTCCGCCGCGGCTTGGGGCGATGGGCGCCGCGCATCCGGCGCAGGACCTCCCGGCACCCCTCCTCGATCTCCCAGCGGCTCGGACCGGTATCGGTGCGCAGCCGTCCGGACGGCGGCCCGGAGACCCCCGACGCCGCGGTGCGCTCGGCGAGGGCGGCGATGAAGTTCTCCACCGCCGCGAGCAGCCGTTCGATCTGTTCCTGTGTGGGGATCTCGCCGTCGTCGGCGGTGCTGTAGATCGAACGGGCATCGTAGGAATCGAGCCAGTCGAGGATGCCACGCGGGTCGTCCCAGGACATCGCCGATTCCGAGGCGATCGTCGAACCCTCCGACAGCGCACCGGCGTTGGCGGTCGCCGCCCGGTCGACCTCGACGGTGAACTCGACACCGCGCTTGCCCGACTCGGCCTGCGAGTCGACCGACAGTTCCGAGTCGCCACCGGTGATCGACAGATCGTCGTCGTCCTTGTGCGGGTTGAACCCCTTCTCCTTCTCCGGGGTGTCGAAATGATCGCCCACCTCGGCCGCCCGCTCGTTGTAGTCGGCGTACTTGCCGAGGTCGGCGTCGTCGGAGATCTCGAATTCGTCGGGAAGGGCACCCGAGGAGACCTGCGCGCGTGGATGATTGCGCACCTCATCCGATTCGGCTGTGGCGGCGCCGACGAACATCGCGTCGAAGACGAGGTCGAAGGGCGCCTGCTCGTGCTGGTACTTCGCACACGTCGCGCGCAGCGCGGCCCGCAGCATGTCGAGATCCCGGGCGCCGACGAGGGCGAGGACCCGGCGGATCTCGATCGTCTCGGCCGGGGAGACCGCCACACCGTGCAGGCGCAGCAGCCGGGCGAACCCGGCCGCGACGGCGTCGAGGATCACCGCCGGCCGGGGCCGGGACTCGATCATCGTCCGCGCAATCCCGTGCCGCGCGAACCGCTCCCCCGATTCCCGCTGTCGCGGGTGCCACCACCGTGTCCGCGGAACGCCGCGGTCGTGGTGTTCATCGGTCGGGTCGCCGAGGCGCCGGCCGCCACCGCCGAGCCCCTGGCGGCGGCCGCGACCGGCTCGGAGGTTCCGGTCCGGTCGATCAGTTCGCGGTCGGTGTCGTACTTGACCAGGGTCGACAGCAGGATGCGACGGCGGCGCGCGGTGTCCTCGTCGGACGGCTCGGCGCCGTCGGTCTGCGCGTCCAGAACCATCGCGGCGCGTGCGGCGTCGATGACCTCGGAGACCGAGGGCGCCTTGCGCAACGGAAGGTCGCGCAATTCACGGGCCAATTCGACGACCTCGGCGACCACGCCCTCCTCGGTCTCGGGGGCCCGGGAGGACACGATCTCGCGTTCGCGTTCCGCGGTCGGGTAGCCGACGGTGTAGTGCAGGCAGCGCCGCTTGAGCGCGGCGGAGAGTTCGCGGGTGTCGTTGGAGGTCAGGATGACCCAGGGCGCCGTGCGGGCGGTGAAGGTGCCGACTTCCGGTACGGTGACCTGCTTTTCGGCCAGCACCTCGAGCAGCAGGGCCTCCATCGCCTCCTCGGTGCGGTCGACCTCGTCGACCAGCAGGACCACCGGCTCGGTCGACATGATCGCGTCGAGCAGCGGGCGCGGCGCGAGGAAGCTCTCCGAGTAGAGGCCGAAGTCGATCTTGGCGAGCGCCCGCGAGGCGTCCTCGAGGGTCGCCTCGGCCTCGAGCGCGCCGCCGATCCGTTCGCGCAGCATCTGCACGTGCAGCAGTTGCTTGGCGTAGTCCCATTCGTAGAGGGCGCGGTTGTCGTCGAGGCCCTCGTAGCACTGCAGGCGTACCAGGCGACGACCGGAGGCCTCGGCCAGCGCCTTCGCCAGTTCGGTCTTGCCGACGCCGGCCGGGCCCTCCAGCAGCAGGGGACGGTCGAGGGCCACCGCCAGATGCACCACGGTCGCCAAGTCCGCATCCGCGATGTAACCGGTCTCCCGCAGCGCGGAGGTCAGGTCGGCGGGAGTGTCGAAGCTAGTCATCGGAAACGATGGCCCTCTCTGTGAAACGTGGGGTGGTACAACGACGCCCGGTCCGTCGGATGCGAAGCGCGATCCGACAGACCGGGCGAAGTGGGTCGATCAGTAGGAGCCGTTGATGCAGTGATCGACGACCGGGATCATCGACTCGACGGTGACCTCGCGGGGGTTGCCCGGGGTGCACCAGTCGTCCTGAATGTGCTCGGAGATCGCCCGAACGGTCTTCTCGTCGCCGGGGATCGTGTCGCCACGGCCCTCGTACTTGCCGGTGTTCATCTGGTTCTTCTCGTAGGAGCTGACCTTGACCTGCGAGAAGTTGTCCGGGATGCCCACGTCCTTGGACAGGCGGATCGCCTCTTCCACGGCGGCGTCGGCGGCCTGGACGGTCGTCATGCCGGTGGTGTCGACACCGAGCGCGGTGGCGATACGGGCGTAGTGCTCGTAGCGGCTGGGCAGGTTGTACTCCCAGACGCGCGGCAGGGCGATCGCGTTGTTCAGGCCGTGGTGGCTGTCGAAGAACGCGCTGACTGCGTGCGAGATCGAGTGGATGATGCCGAGGCCGCCGGAGTTGAAGGCCTGCGCCGCGATGTACTGCGCGTTCATCATCCCGGTACGAGCGGCGAGGTTGTTGCGCTCGAAGGTGGCCTCGCGCAGGTTCTTGGCGACCAGCTCGATCGCGTAGAGCGCGTTGCCCAGCGACGGAGCGAAGTCCAGACGCGACACGAACGGCTCACTGCCGTGCGCGAGCACGTCGAAGCCGCAGAACGCGGTGAAGTGCTGCGGGCAGCTGTAGTACAGCAGCGGGTCGTCGATAGCCAGGGTGCAGATCGACAGTTCGTCGAAGGCGACCCACTTGTGCGGCTTGTCCATATCCGAGGTGTCGGTGATGACGTAGGCCCACGAGGTCTCCGAGCCGGTGCCCGCCGTGGTGGACACGGCGATATGCGGCGGAGCTTCCTTGTTGGTGGACTTGGCGAAGCCCTCGAACTCGTTGATGTTGCGGCCGTCGTGCGCGATCACCATGCGCGCGCCCTTGGCTGCGTCGTGCGCCGAGCCGCCACCGATCGAGATGATCGAGTCACACTTCTCCGCCTGGTACCGCGCGGCGGCATCCATGACGTTGTAGTCCTTGGGGTTCGACTCGACCTCGTCGAACAGCACCACGTCGACACCCTGGTACTCGATCTTGCCCTTGAGTTCCTCGATGATGCCCGAACCGCGCAGGCCGGTGGTCACCAGCAGCGAGCGCTTGAAACCGAGCTTCTTGGCCTCGACACCGAGGATGTCGTGCGCTCCCACGCCGATGAGGGCGCGCGGGAAGGGGTGGAACTCCTTGATGGGGAATTCCCAAATCTGATTCAGTTCGATGGCCATGGTTCTCCTCACGAGCGTTCGGTGGCCGGGTGGTGTGACCGCCCCCACTGTGCAGCGCCCATGTGATGGTGGACCATAGGTCTTCCGAGTAACCGTCCGACCGCCGCGGGAGAACCCGCCGAAAGGATAGGCCGGGGCCCTCCCCCCTTCGGACCGCTCCGGGCGGCGATCGGTGAGGGCGGCCCTTTCCCGCGTCCGGAAACGGTCTCCTCGACGCGGTCGGGGAACGGGGCACAATGGCGTGCGAGGGAAGGGGTGGCCGATGGCCGATGGCGGACAGGACAGGGACACCGTCGAGATCGTGCCGACGATGTCGGGACGGGTGCGATTCCCCGGGATCAGTCCGCGCGCCTACGAGCACCCCGCCGATCGCGGCGCGGTCGCGGCGTTGCGGGCCGCCCCCGGGGTCAGCGAGATCCTGCGGGGCATCTCCGGCGCCTTCCCCGAACGCGGCGAGCGGCTGATGGCGTTGGCGTCCAGCGTGCGTGTCGGCCCGAAGCAGTACCCGCAGGTCCATGAGCTGCGCGAGGACTGCGCCCGCATCCTCGACATCGAGCCGCCGACGCTCTTCGTGCAGCGCAGCCCCGATGTGAACGCGATGGCGATCGGCATCGACCAGCCGTTTGTGGTGATCACTACGGCCCTGCTCGAGGCGACCGACGCCGAGAGCCTGCGGTTCACGATCGGGCACGAACTCGGCCACATCCTCAGCGGCCACGCGGTCTTCCGGACCCTGCTGATCCGCCTGCTGAACATGCAGTCGGTCGCCGCGGCGATCCCCGGCGGCGCCCTGGGCATCCGCGCGGTGATCGCGGCGCTGATGGAGTGGTTCCGCAAGGCCGAACTCAGCGCGGACCGCGCCGGCCTGCTCTGCGGACAGGACCCACCGGCGGCGCTGCGGCTGCACGCCTATCTGGCCGGGGCGACGAAGATGTCGGACATCGATCTGCCGTCGTTCCTGCGCCAGGCCGAGGAGTACATGGGCACCACCGACGTGCGCGACAGCATCCACAAGCTGCGCACCGTCGAGACCACCACCCATCCGCTGGCGGTGGTGCGCGCTGCACAGCTGCAGAAGTGGGCGGCCTCGGAGGACTACCGCACGATCCTGGCCGGCATCTACCCGCGCCGCGGGGACGACGCGAACGGCGCCACCTTTGCCGATGACCTGAAGTCGGCCGCCCGCTCCTACCGTGACTCCGCCTCGGAGACCGCAGACCCGTTGATCAGGATGATCGCGACGTTCGGGTCGACGGTCGGTGGCGCGGCCGGGAAGCTGCTGCGGCCGGGACACTCCGACTGAACCGATCCGGGCCGCGACATCGCGCGGCCCGGATCGCAGTTCACCAAGGGGTGTCGGTGGTGGGCACCGTGCCGGCGTCGATCGCGGCCACCAGCTCGGCGTGATCATCGACCGTCTGCTGGGCGTACGCGCGCGCATAGTCGGCCATCGCGCTGCGGAAAGTGGGGCCGCCGCCGATGTATCCATCGATCGCGGCCGGATCCCCGCTGCGCGCATGGGATTTCGCCAGGGCGTGACCACAGAAGCCGGCGAACTGAGGCAGGATCCCGGAAATCTGCCGGCCGTCCGGGATGATCTTCATGTCGCGGAACTGCCGCACGTAGTAGTCGTGCTCATCGACCCGCACGTGCCCGAGGAAGACGTCGCTGGCGGTCTGCATCAGCCGCTGCCCCACCGTCACCCGCTGACCGTGGTTGTCGAAGGGGCTCGGCTGCAGAAACGGTTCGTAGACCGATGCGGTGGCCTGCTTGACCTGGAAGAGCACCGGCTCGTTGCCGCTGTCCCCCTCCATCAGGTGCAGGTAGACCCGCATGCCGACGCTGCCGACACCGACGACCTGTTGCACGGTGTCCTCGCGATGGAAGCGGGAGACCAACCGGGTCAGGTGCGGCGGGATCGACGCGAGGTAGGTGACCCAGATCTGCTCGAAGACGCTGACCTCCTCCTCGGCATTGAGGCTGTAGTGCATCCGCTTCGGCGGCGCCTCGGTGATACGACGACGGCCGTCGACCACCTCGGTCACCGCGGCGGTAGCTCCGGCGGAGGAGCGTTTCTTGCTCTGCTTGCGGATCGAGCGCTCCATGCGGTCGGCGTCCGAGGAGTCGAGCTGGGAGATGTTCATCTCCGCGGTGATCCGGTCGTACCACACCTCGAGCTCCCCACACGTCGCGTAGCGGCGCATATTGGTGCAGTACGCGTTCAACGCCGAGGCGACCGCGTCCTCCGCGACCGATCCGGCGATCCCCTCGGTCGCGGCGAGCACGTGGATGCTGGTCACCAACCGCTTGACGTCCCACTCGAAGGGACCGGGCAAGGTCTCGTCGAAATCGCGTGCGTCGAAGAGCAATTGACGTTCGGGCGACGCCCACAGGCCGAAGTTGAGGACATGCGCGTCACCGCACATCTGGACGGTCAGACCCGAATGCGGGGCGCTCGCCAGGTCGGCCGCCATCACCGCGGCGGCGCCGCGCAGATAGGCCCACGGCGAGGAGGCCATGCGCGCGTAGCGGATCGGCAACAGGGTGTGATCGCGGACCGCTTCCTGGGCGCGCAGCCGGTCGAGCGCCGGGGCGGTGCGGGCCGAGGGATCCCACTGCGCACTCTTCTTGCGCGGCGCCACCTTCCGCGCCGCGCGGCCATCCTCCGCGGTGGCGGAGGCCTGGTCGGTGGCTCGCCAGCGCGGCCGCTGCCGTGGCTGTTCGGTAACTGCCGTCATCGTGTCCCCTTCGGTCGACCGATCCCGTTTGCGAGAGTATGCCCCGGTCGCGGCCTCACGGGCTGATCGGCCGAGAATGAGTCGCCGCTACCCGTAACATAACGCCGCTATGTATGATTCGCGAGTGGCACGACTCAAGGACCCCGCCGTACGAGCACAGTTGCTCGATCGCGCGGCGCAGATGCTACGGGTCCGCGAGCCGATCACCATCCGCTCGCTCGTCTCCGGCACCGGCGTATCGACCATGGCGGTCTACACCCATTTCGGCAGCCTGCCCGGCCTCTGGTCGGCGCTGCGCCAGGAGGGATTCACCGAACTGTCGTCGGCCCTGTCCGCCGTCCGCACAACCGACGACCCGGTGCGGGATCTGACCGCGCTGGGCGTCGCCTATGTGTCGAACGCCCTGGCCAACCCGGATCTCTACCGGGTGATGTTCGACGAGGGCTTCGCTCTGCCCGACCCGGAGTCGGCCAACGACACCCTGCGCAGTCTGGTGATCGGCGCGCAGCGGGCGGTGGCGGCGGGGCGCTTCTCGACCGACACCGATCCGGTCGAGTTCGCCACCCGCGCCTGGGTGATCGGCCACGGCCTGGCGTCCCTGGTCGCGACCGGACCCCTACCGGACGCCGCCCTCGATCACGCCGTCCCGCTGCTGACCGCCCTGTACATCGGCGCCGGCGACGACCCCGCCCGCTGCCGCGAATCCGTGCGCCTCGGCTGGACCCTCGCCCCGTCCACCGACGCGATCCGGTCCCCGAACCCGCGGTGAGCGCGGCTTCGGGGACCGGATCGTCGGAAAGTCAGCCGCGGCGGCGGCGTTCTCCGATGGCGACGAACTCGTCGAAGGCTTCGGTGGAGTCGATGGCGGTGCGGTCGACGACCGTCGCCTGGTCGCCGCCCTGGAAGAGGCGCTTGAGGGGCACCTCGAGTTTCTTGCCGGTGCGGGTATGCGGGATCGCGGATACGACGATCACCTCGTCCGGCACGTGCCGCGGCGAGGCCTGTACCCGGATCGCGGCGGCGAGGCGGTCGATCAGATCCTCGGTGATCTCCTGCCCCTCGGCGGGCACCACGAACAACGGCATCCAGTAGCCGCCGGCGTCGTCCTCGATGCCGAGCACCAAGGCCTCGGCGATCTCCTCGAACGCCTCGACCACCTGGTAGATGTCCGCGCTGCCCATACGAATGCCGTTGCGGTTCAACGTCGAATCCGATCGGCCGTGCATGATGACCGAGCCGCGGTCGGTGATGGTCACCCAGTCGCCGTGCCGCCAGTAGCCGGGGTAGTCGTCGAAATAGGCCGCCCGATACCGGGCGCCGTCCGGGTCGTTCCAGAAGTGCACCGGCATCGACGGCATCGGCTTGGCGATCACCAACTCGCCCACCTCACCGATCACCGGTGTGCCGTTCGGTCCGAGCGCGCGCAGGTCGACCCCGAGCAGGGCGGTGGAGATCTCGCCGGCCCAGACCGGCACCCACGGGGTCCATCCGACGAAGCCGGAGACGACATCGGTACCGCCCGACAGCGAGGCCACCGGCACGCCGAGTTGTTCGCCGAGCCAGGCGCAGGAGTCCGGCGGCAGGGTCGCGCCGGTGACGCCGATCGACCGCAGCGCACCGGGATTCGGCGTTGCCCCCGCCTTGCGGACCGACAGCACGTAGCCGGGGCTGGTGCCCAGGAAGGTGACACCCTCGGACTCGGCCAGGTCGAACAGTCCGGGATGAGCGGGACTGCCGTCGAAGGTGATGATCCGCGCGCCGACCAGCAGACCGGACACCTGGTAGTTCCACATCATCCAACTGGGCGAGGTGTACCAGAAGAAGACGTCGTCGGCGCTCAGGTCGGACTGCAGGGCAAGCGATTTGAGGTGTTCGAGGATCACGCCGCCGTGGCCGTGCACGATGCCCTTCGGCTTGCCGGTGGTCCCGGACGAGAAGACCACCCACAGCGGATAGTCGAATGGCACCGGTACCGGCCACTCGCCGGCGGGCTGCGCGCCCGGCGCCGGCCAGGACTCGGCTCCGTCGACCTCGAGGCCGAGGCGGGAGGCGACGATCGTGGCGCGCAAGGACGGGATGCCGGCCCGCAATACCCCGAGGTCGGACCGCTTGTCGTGCTGCTTGCCGCCGTAGCGGTATCCGTCGGCGGCGATCAACACCACCGGTTCGAGTTGACCGAGCCGGTCGATCGCCGCGGCGGGGGCGTAGTCCTGTCCGCAGCCGGCCCAGATCGCGCCGATGCTCGCGGTCGCCAGCAGCGCGATCGCCGCCTCGGGGATATTCGGCAGATAGCCGACCACCCGATCACCGGGGCCGACGCCGAGGTCGAGCAGGCGAGCGGCCAACGCGGCCACCGACTCCCGGATGTCGTCGGCCGAGAGGACCCGGCGCGAGCCGTCCTCGTCGAGGGCGACGATGCTGCCGCCGGCGTTCAGCGCGGAGGCCGCATAGTTGACCGTCGCGCCGGGGAACCAGCGGGCGGAGTCGACCATCGCTTCGGTCGGCGGCTCGCCGGGCAGCGCGCGAGTGCCGGCCGGGAAGCCGAAGTACTCCCAGATCGCCGTCCAGAATCCGTCGATATCCTCGATCGACCAGCGTAAAAGGTCGGACCACGAATCGTCGCCGTGGCCGACCGAACGGGCGAAGTCGGCCAGCCGCGTTCCGGAGACATCACCCGGAGTCCACTGGGCCACCGGCTCGGTTTCGGTCGTCGACTGTGTGTCGGTCATGCTCCCGCCCTCGTGAGTAGGTTCCGCGCCCGGGTGAGCACCGGCGCATCCACCATGGTGCCGCGAAAGGAGAACACACCGGGCTGTCGGGACGCCTCGTCGACCACCGCGCGGGCCCATTCCAGTTCGTCCCCGTCCGGGCGGTAGGCCGCCCGGATCACCGCGATCTGGCTCGGATGGATCGCCACCGTGGCGGCAAAGCCGACCGCGGCGGCGTCGACGGCCTCGTCGCGCAGGCCGTCGACGTCCGGGATGTCGAGGTGCACGGTGTCGAGCGCGAACCGGCCCGCCGCCGCGGCGGCCAGCAACGACACCGAACGCGCGTGCCGGGCGACGTCCCGGTAGCTGCCGTCGTCGCGCCGCGAGGACGCACCGCCGATCGCGGCGACCAGATCCTCGGCTCCCCACATCACCCCGACCACCGGATCGGCGGAGGCGATGTCGAGTGCGCGCATGACGCCCGCCGGCGTCTCCAGCAGGGCGATCACGTCGTAATCGCCGCCGGCGAGCAGCCGATCCGGGTGTTCGGCCTTCGGCACCATCACCGTCGTATAGGCGGTGGCGGCCAGGGCGCCGAGATCGCGTTCGTGATCGTCGGTGCCGAACGGGTTGATCCGCACCACCGTCGTGGCCGGATCGAGGTCGCTGTTCGCGAGCGCCTTGCGCGCGCCGGGACGGTCGTCCGGAGCGACGGCGTCCTCGAGGTCGATGATCGCCACGTCGGCGGCCTTCGCCGCCTTCTCGTAGCGGTCGGGGCGGTCCGCCGGGCAGAACAGCCAGGCGGGCCCCGGATTCACGAACGTCACTGCTGCTCCTCCGGTCGGGTGCGAACCAGGGTCTTGCGCACCACCACCGCTACCACCTCGTCGCGCTGATTGCGGCCGATATGCCGCAACGTCACGACCCCTTCACCGGGACGCGACTTCGACAGCCGCTTGTCGACGATCTCGGTCTCGGCGTACAGCGTGTCGCCGTGCCGCACCGGCGCCGGGAAACTCACCTCGGAGAAGCCGAGGTTCGCCACGATGGTCCCCAGGGTCAGCTGGGCGACCGACAGCCCGACCACCGTCGACAGGGTGAGCATCGAATTGACCAGGCGCTCACCGAAAGCCGTGCCCTCGGCGTAGGCGGCATCCAGGTGCAACGGCTGGGTGTTCATCGTCAACGTCGTGAACAGCACATTGTCGGCCTCGGTCAGGGTGCGGCCGGGGCGGTGCAGATAGGTCGCCCCGATCTCGTACTCCTCGAACCACAGGCCGCGTTGCTCGATCCGTTTGCCGGTGGTCGCCGAAGCCGTCTGCTCCCCCGTCGTCACAGCCCCAGCCCCCGCGAGATCAGCATCAGCTGCACCTCGGTGGTGCCCTCACCGATCTCGAGGATCTTGCTGTCCCGGTAGTGCCGGGCGACCGGGTACTCGTTCATGAAGCCCGAACCGCCGAAGACCTGAGTGGCGTCGCGGGCGTTGTCCATGGCCGCCTCGGAGGCGACCAGCTTGGCGATCGACGCCTGCTCCTTGAACGGCTTGCCCTGCAGCATCGCCATCGCCGCGTCGTAGTAGGCGGCGCGGGCCATCTGCGCGCGGGCCTGCATGCGGGCGATCTTGAAGGCGATCGCCTGGTACTTGCCGATCGGCTTGCCGAAGGCGTGCCGCCCCTTGGCGTAGGCGACCGACTCGTCGACGCAACCCTGAGCGGCGCCGGTGGCCAGCGCGGCGATCGCGATGCGGCCCTCGTCGAGGATGCGCAGGAAGTTCGCGTAGCCGCGGCCGCGCTCACCGAGCAGGTTGTCCAGCGGCACCCGGGCGCCGTCGAAGGTCAGCGCGTGGGTGTCCGAGGCGTTCCAGCCGACCTTGTTGTAACCCGGTTCGACGATGAACCCCTCGGTGCCCGACGGCACGATGATCGTCGAGATCTCGTTCTCGCCGGTGCGCGCGGTCACCGTGACGAACTTGGTGATGTCGGTACCGGAGTTGGTGATGAACTGCTTCGACCCGCTGATCACCCAATCGTCGCCGTCCTGCTTGGCGACGGTGCGGGTGCCGCCGGCGTCGCTGCCCGCCTCCGGTTCGGTCAGGCCGAAACCGGCGAGAGCGCGGCCGGCGGTCAGGTCCGGCAGCAGCGCCTTCTTCTGCTCCTCGGTGCCGAAGTGGTAGATCGGCATGGCGCCCAGCGAGACTCCCGCCTCGAGGGTGATCGCCACCGACTGGTCGACCTTGCCGAGCTCCTCGAGGGCGAGACAGAGCGCGAAGTAATCGCCGCCCATGCCGCCGTACTCCTCGGGGAAGGGCAGCCCGAACAGGCCCATCTCACCCATCTTGGCGACGACCTCGTAGGGGAACGTGTGGTCGCGATCATGTTGGGCGGCAACGGGTGCCACCACCGACTGGGCGAAGTCGCGGACGGTATCGCGCAGATCGCGGTAGTCCTCGGGCAGCGTCGTCGTCGACAGGTACTCGGTCATGCTTCGCTAGCCTCCTCGGCCGTGGCCGCATCTGTTGGGGTCTGGTCGGTTTCGGTGGACTCGTCCTCCACCGCGTCGGGGACAACCGAGGCGAGCGGGGCGTCGACGGCGACCCGGTCACCCACCCGCGCCTGCAGGTGCACGGTGCCGGTCAGCGGGGCGGTCAACGAGTGCTCCATCTTCATCGCCTCGACGACCACCACGCGAGTGCCCTCCTCGACGGTGGCGCCCTCCTCGACGAGCACCGCGATCACCGTGCCGGGCATCGGCGAGACGATCGTCGCCGACCGGTCGCCGGCGTCGTCGCCGCGCAGGTGGGTCGCGGGGGCGGGGCCGAGGAACCAGGTGGCCCCGTCGACCGCCACCCAGATGCCGCCGCCGGGGGCTTCGGCGGTCAGCACCTCGCGGCGGGTGCCGTCGATCACCACGGCACCGTTCTCCGCGACGATCTCGACCACCGAGGGGCGCTCCTCGGAGTCGGTCCGCGTCACCGCGGCCAGGCGGCCGGCCAGCGACACCTCATGGCCGGCGAAGCGGGCGAGGAAGGGAGCGGTGCGGCCGATGCGCCAGCCGTCCGAGGCCTCCCAGGGACCGCTGCCGACCACCGCCTCCGCGCGTCGGGTGACCGCGGCGATCGCCGGGACCGAAGCGGGCAGCGTCGGCGAGGCGTAATCGGCGATGAAGCGGTCGACCAGGCCGGTGTCGAGGTCGCCGGCGCGCACATCATCGTCCGCCAGCAGGGTGCGCAGGAAGGCGATATTGGTGCCGACGCCCAGGATGGCGGTATCGGCGAGGGCGGCGTCGAGCCGTTCGAGTGCCTCGGCCCGATCCGCGCCGTGCACGATCACCTTGGCGAGCATCGGGTCGTAGTCGGAGCCGATGACGCTGCCGACCGCGATACCGGAGTCGACGCGGGCCTGCGCGGAATCGCGCAGCGCCAGCACGGTGCCGCCGGTGGGTAGGAAGCCGCGTCCCGGATCCTCCGCGTAGACGCGGGCCTCGATCGCGTGACCGGTCAACGCGATCTCGCCGATGTCGAGTACCTCGCCGCGCGCGATGCGCAGTTGCCATTCGACCAGGTCGACGCCGGTGACCAGTTCGGTGACCGGATGTTCCACCTGCAGACGGGTATTCATCTCCATGAAGAAGAACTCGTCCGGGCCGGTGTCCCCGGCGACGAGGAATTCGACGGTGCCGGCGCCGACGTACCCGACCGAGCGGGCCGTCTCGCAGGCCGCCTCGCCGATGCGTTCGCGGGCGGCGGCGTCGAGCAGCGGCGACGGAGCTTCCTCGATCACCTTCTGGTGGCGGCGCTGCAGCGAGCATTCGCGCTCACCGAGGTGGATGACATTGCCGTGGGTGTCGGCGAGCACTTGCACCTCGATATGCCGCGGCGAGGTGACATACCGCTCGAGGAAGAGGGTGTCGTCGCCGAAGGAGGACGCGGCCTCGCGCCGGGCGGCGGCCACCGCGGCCGCCATATCGGCGGCCTTCTCGACGACGTGCATCCCCTTGCCGCCACCGCCGGCGGACGGTTTGATCAGCACCGGGAAGCCGACATCATCGGCGGCGGCGACGATCTCGTCGTCGGTCAGGCCGGGCCGGGCGAGGCCGGGCACCAACGGCACCCCGCGTTCGCCGACGGCGGTCTTGGCGGTGATCTTGTCGCCCATCACCTCGATCGCCTCGACCGGTGGGCCGATGAAGGTGACGCCGGCCTCGGCGCAGGCCCGGGCGAAAGCGGCGTTCTCGGCCAGGAAGCCGTAGCCGGGATGGATCGCGTCGGCGCCGGTACGCCGGGCGGCCTCGAGGATCGCCTCGATGTCGAGGTAGCTGTCCACCCGGACGGCCTTGTCGGTGACCCGGCGGTGCAACGCGGAGGCGTCGGCGTCGGTGTAGACCGCGACCGACTGCAGGCCCAGGGCGCGCACCGAACGGGCGATGCGGACGGTGATTTCGCCACGGTTGGCGATCAGCACGGTGTGCATTTCGGTCACATCCTGAAGACGCCGTAGGAAACCGGCTCGAGCGGTGCCTGCGAGCAGGCCTCCAGAGCCATGCCGACCACCCGGCGGGTGTCGGCCGGATCGATCACGCCGTCGTCCCACAGGCGCGCCGACGAGTAGTAGGCGCTGCCCTGGTGGTCGAACTGTTGGCGGATCGGTTCCTTGAACGCCTCCTCCTCGGCCGGCGACCACTCGCCGGCGCGGGCGTTGACGGTGGCGAGCACCGAAGCCGCCTGCTCGCCGCCCATGACGGAGATCTTCGCGTTCGGCCACATCCACAGGAAGCGCGGCGAATACGCACGACCACACATCGAGTAGTTGCCCGCGCCGTGCGAGCCGCCGATCACCACCGTCAGCTTCGGCACCCGGGCGCAGGCGACGGCGGTGACCATCTTGGCGCCGTGCTTGGCGATGCCGCCGGACTCGTACTCGCGGCCGACCATGAAGCCGGTGATGTTCTGCAGGAACAGCAGCGGGATCTTCCGCTTGTCACACAGTTCGATGAAATGTGCTCCCTTGACCGCGGATTCACCGAAGAGCACGCCGTTGTTGGCGATGATGCCCACCGGGTGGCCGTGGATATGCGCAAACGCGGTGACCAGCGTGGTGCCGTAGTTGGCCTTGAACTCGTGGTACTTCCCACCGTCGACGAGGTAGTCGAGGATGTCGTGCACGTCGTACGGCACCTTGGCGTCGACCGGGACGACGTCGTAGATGCCGTCGACCGGGCGCGGGGTGTCGACCGCCGGGATGATCTCCCACGGTGAGCGTTCCGGCGGTGGGAAGGTCGCGACGATATCGCGCACGATCCGCAGCGCGTCGACGTCGTCCTCGGCGAGATGGTCGACCACGCCGGACTTGCGGGCGTGCACGTCACCGCCGCCGAGGTCCTCGGCGCTGACGACCTCACCGGTGGCCGCCTTCACCAGCGGCGGACCACCGAGGAAGATCGTGCCCTGGTTGCGCACGATCACCGTCTCGTCGCTCATCGCCGGGACGTAGGCGCCGCCCGCGGTACAGGAGCCGAGCACCGCGGCGATCTGCGGAATCCCGCGGGCGCTGAGCTGCGCCTGGTTGTAGAAGATGCGGCCGAAGTGATCGCGGTCGGGAAAGACGTTGTCCTGCTCCGGAAGAAAGGCGCCGCCGGAGTCGACAAGATAGAGGCAGGGCAGCCGGTTCTCCAGCGCGATCTCCTGGGCCCGCAGATGCTTCTTGACCGTCATCGGGTAGTAGGTGCCGCCCTTGACCGTCGCATCGTTGGCGACGATCACGCACAGCCGTCCGGAGACCCGGCCGATACCGGCGATCATGCCGGCGCCGGGGCTGGCGTCGTCGTACATGTCGCCGGCCGCCAGGGCCGAGAATTCGAGGAAGGGGGAACCGGGGTCAAGCAACCGGTCGACCCGGTCGCGAGGGAGCAATTTGCCCCGGTCGATATGACGTTGCCGGGCTCGCTCGCCGCCGCCGAGCGCGACCGCGTCGAGCTTGTCCCGCAACTCCGCAACGAGCTTGGTATGCCGCCCGCGGTTATCCATCAGGCCTCCGATTTCAGTTAACCGCCACTAACTGAATACACTATCGGTCGATGACCGAAAACACCAGAGCCGATTCCGGCCCCGATCGCAGCAGCCGCAGCGGACGCAAGGCCGCCCGCCGCGCCGAGCTGTTGCGGGCGGCGGCCGTGATCATGGCGCGCGACGGCTATACCGGCATGCGGCTCGACGATCTCGGCGCGGCCGCGGGAATCAGCGGTCCGGCGGTCTACCGCTACTTCCCCAACAAGGAGGGCGTGCTGGTCGAGCTGTTGGTCGGCATCAGCGACCAGCTCCTCGCCCGCGGCCAGGAGGTGATCGACGCCGATCTGCCGCGCGACCGCACCCTCGCCGAACTGATCGACCGCCACCTCGACTTCTCGATGGGCGAACCGGAACTGATCCGCATCCAGGACCGGGATATGGCCCACCTGCCGGATCAGGATCGCGCCCGGGTGGCCCGCACCCAGCTCGAGTACATCGACCTGTGGGCCGACCGGATCGGCGGCTCGGACCCCCACACCCGCGCGCACGCGGTCTTCGGTCTGCTCAACTCGACCCCGCACAGCAACCGTCGGGGGGCGACGAGCACCCGGCAGACCCTGCGCGCGATGGCGCTCGCCGCGCTGGGTGTCACCGACGTCGGCGCCCTGCCGGGGCCCGGGAACGACTCGGCTGCGCAACGGTAGGTTCGAGGCGCGTCCATCATCCGAACGGGGGCCCATGACGCCGAACCGTACCGGGCATATCGGTCGACTTCTGCGGAATGGCGCAACAGCGCTCGCCGTTCTCGGGCTGGTGGCGGCCGCATGCGGGCTGGTGGCGATCCACAGCCGGTTCGACCACGACGTCGTCGTGATCGCGGCGGCCGCGGCGCCGTTCCTGCTCGCCGCCGGCGCGGTGGCCGCGGCGCTGGCCCTCCTGACCCGTCGACGGGTGCTCGCGTTGCTGTGCGTGCTGGTCGTCGCGGCCGGGACGTGGACCTACCTTCCGCTCTTCCGCGCGAGTCCCCTGCCCGCCGATCGGGCCGATGCCCCGACCATCCGGCTGCTGCAGACGAACATCACGGTCGGCGGCGCCGATCCGGTGGCCCTGACCGCGCTGGCCCGCGACCGGAATATCGACATCGCCACCGTGCAGGAGTTGACCGACGACGCGGTGATCGCGTTGCGGGAGGCCGGGTTCGAGGAACAATTCGAGCATCGACTGCTCGACCCGTACCCCACCGGCGGTGGCGGCTCCGGCATCTACAGTCGGCTCCCGTTGACCTCGGGCGGCCCGATCGAAGGGATGACCCTGTCGAACCTGCGCGCCGATGTCGACACCGGAACCGGGACACCGTTGACGCTCTACGCGGTGCATCCGCTGCCCGGATTCCTTGCCCCGGCGCGGTTGTGGGCCGCGGACCTGGTCACCCTGCGCCGCGTCCTCGAGTCCCCGGAGAACTCCGGCGCCGTCGTGGTGTCCGGAGACTTCAACGCCACGCGATCACACCGACGTTTCCGCGACCTGCTCGACGCCGGGTACGCCGAGGCCGCCGACTCGACCGGGGCCGGACTGGTGCCGACTTATCCCACCGACAAGCGAATCCCCGCACTGATCGGCATCGACCACATCCTGACGCGGGGAGCGACGGCCACCTCGCTCGAGCGGGTGACGATTCCGAACGCCGACCACCACGGCCTGATCGCCGACATCGCGCTCATCGGATCCTGATCGGCGGAAATCCCACGCCCCGCCCGCCCGGCGCAACCGCCCGCCCGAAGCAGCCGCCCGCCCGAAGCAGCCGCCGAAGTGACGGTTTCTACGGTTCTGCCGTAGAAACCGTCACTCTCGCGGCGGATTGGCGGGGTTGGGGGTGGGGGTGGGAGGGGGTTAGTCGTAGATGCGCGTGATGGCGGCGGCTCGGTCGCGCAGGGCGGTCCGCAACCCCTGCGGCTCGAGGGTTTCCACGCGAGCGCCCAACTGCCAGAGCGCCCATTCGGCGTGCCTCGCGTCCTGGAAGGCCACCTCCATGCGCAGCCGACCATCCGGCGTCGGCTTCTCGGAGGCCACCACCAGCACCGTGCTCAGCAGCTCGTCCCGACCGGCGGGATCGAGCAGAAGCAGGACCGTCACGCCGTCGCCGCCCGCGCGGAATCGGGTGCTGCGCTCCTGCCAGAGCCGTGGCAGGTCGACGTCGCTCGGCCGCTCCGCAGGCTCCCAGAGGACCTCGGCACCCCGGATGCGCGACAGCCGGTAGGTGCGATCCGAACCCTCGCGGGTGGCGAGCAGATAGCCCTGCGCGCCGGCGGTGACCAGGCCGATCGGGTCGATCGTGCGCCATGCGGCGGGCCCGTCCGCGGCGGCGTAGTCGATGCGCAGCCTGCGCCCGTCGAGGACCGCGCGCCGCACCGCGGCGCAGACGGCGTCGGGCACCTCCTCGACCTCCGGACGCCGCGCCAACAGGTCGATCTCAGGGTCGATCAACAGTCGCCCGATCGCGTCGTTCGCGGTGTCGCGAGGGCCGTCGGGCAGCGCGTCGACGACCTTGAGCATCGCGGATGCCAGCGCCGAACCCAGGCCGAATGCCTGTGCACCACGACGTGATCCGGCGACCAGTAGGGCGAGGGCCTCGTCGTGCCCCAGTCCGGTGAGCTCGGTGCGGAAGCCGGGCAGCAGGGCGAAACCACCGTGTCGACCACGTTCGGCGTAGACCGGAACCCCGGCGGCCGAGAGTGCGTCGATATCGCGCAGCACCGTGCGGGTGGAGACCTCGAGCTCACGAGCGAGCGTCGCAGCGGACAGCTTCCCGCGCCGGCGCAACAGCAGCACCAGCGCCACGAGCCGGTCCGCACGCACGAAAAAACCCTAGCGGAATACACGACAGGAGATGTCGTGATACTTCGCGAACCTTGTCCCCGTGACCATCACAGCGGCGATCGAGCCGAACGACCTGGCCATCCACTTCATCGAGCACGCCAACGCGGGCGACGTCGACGCCCTGGTGGCGTTGTACGAACCGGACGCGGTCCTGGCGTTCCCACCGGGCGCGGCGTCGACGGGACACGCACAGATCCGCGCCGTCTACGAGCAGTTCGTGTCCTTCGCCCCACCGCTGACGCGCGGCACCCTGCATCCGCCGCTGATCTGCGGCGACCTCGCGCTCACCGTCGCCACCCAGACCAACGGTGACCTCACGGTCGGGATCGCGCGCCGCCGAGCCGACGGAACCTGGCGATGGGTGGTCGACCAGCCGGCACTGGTGGCCTAACCGACGAGGCGGTGGGTGCGCAATGCCCGCACCCACCGCCCCGATTGGATCGTTACCTACGTGCCCTAGGCGCCCAGGTCGGCGAACCGCCCGAAGCGTGCGCTCGAGATCGGGTTCGCGTCGGCCACCAACTCCTCGAACCGGGTGTTGACGATCTTGGAGACCTCGATCAGCGCGGCGGCCCGCTCGGTGCGCGCCGAGTTGTCCATCCGGGTCCACCCGTGGTGGAGCAACTGGTCGTAGCGCTCGTAATCACGGGCACAGACGATCAGCGGGAAGCCGAACTTGCTGTGGTAATCGGTGGCCAGCTCGACGATGTTGTTGTGCTCGTCCTCGCCGAGGTTGCCCAGCGCGCTGAGCGCATGGTCGACGGCCAGAGCGTTGCCCGCGGTGTCCTCCGAACCGAGGTCGGGGAACGAGGCGAGCAGTTCGTCCTGCTGCGGCCGAGTCGCGGTCAGCAGCGCATCCTGGAAGGCCTCCCCGAGCGCGGAGGCGGAGTCGAACGGCCGCAGCGCGTACGTCGCCTCGAGGGCCCAATCGTTGCCCTGCACCACATGCGAGAACGTCGCGGCGAAGTCCTCGTAGCTCATCTTGTTGATCTCGTCGAGGCCGATCAGATGCCCCTTGCTGTCGGTGGTGACCGCCAGCCCGCGCGGGTTGATGTGGAAGAACACGATGTTGAGCAGCAGCGCGGTGAAGGCGCCGGCGGAGATGCCGCCGGAGAAGTACCACTCCAACCAGTTCGGCGCCGCTTCCTTGACCGCCGGGAAGGCCATCACGTACAGGCCGATCGCCAGCGAGGTTCCGGCGACCGCCAGGTTGCGGTGATCGTTGAAGTCGACCGTCGAGAGGGTCTGGATACCGACGACCGCCACCGCCGCGAACAGCAGCATCGCCACACCGCCGAGGACCGGGTGCGGGATGAGGCCGACCACCGCGGCCGCCTTCGGGAACAGGCCCAGGATAATCATGAAGACACCGGCCATCGCGACGATCCAGCGGCTCTTGACGCCGGTGACGCGGACGAGGCCGATGTTCTCGGCGAAGCAGGTGTACGGGAACGAGCCCATCGAACCGCCGAGCACCGTCGAGACGCCGTCGGCGCGCAGGGCGGAGCTGATGTCGGTCTTCTTGATGCGCTTGCCGACGATCTCACCGGTCGCGTAGAGGCTGCCGACGGTCTCGACCGCGGTGATCATCATGACCAGCAGGATCGTGATGATCGGCATGATCGCGAACTGCGGGGCGCCGAAGTGGAACGGGGTGGCGAACCAGAACCAGGACGCGTCGCTGACCGAGGAGAAATCGGTGGGGAAGGCGATGAACCAGACGATCGAGCCGCCGATCAGGCCCAACAGCACCGCGATCGTTGACATGAAGCCACGGAAGAAACGCTGCAGCAGCAGCACGAAGATGATGGTGCCCATCGCGAATCCGAAGTTGACCGCGCTGGTCGGCTCACCCTCGCCACCGGGCGATGCGCCGGCGACCGAGTAGGACCAGTCGAAGCCGGGGAGGCCGAGCTGGCCGCCGATCGCATCCGCGGCGGCAACCGGTAGCAGGGTGACACCGATGATCGTCAGCACCGAGCCGGTGACCACCGGTGGGAAGAAGCGGACCGCTTTGGCGATCAGCGGGGCGATGAAGAAGAAGATCAGGCCACCGACGATCACGGTGCCGAAGATCAGGGGTAGCGCTTCGACACCCCCACCGACCCCCATGCCGATCGCGATGATCGGGGCGACGCCCGCGAACGCGACACCCTGCAGCAGCGGTAGTCGCACACCGATCTGCAGGGGTCCGATGCGGAATCCCACCGCCTGGATGATCGAGGCGATACCGCAGGTCAGCAGGTCCGCCTGGATCAGTTTGATCATGTCCTCGGTGCCCAGCCCGAGCGCTCCGCCGATGATCAGCGGGACGATCACCGCGCCGGCGTAGAACGCGGCGACGTGCTGGAAGCCGTAGGTCAACATCTTCGGTACCGGGGGCACCTGGTCGACCGGATGGACTTTGGGGCTCACGACGCGCACGGTTTCGCTGTCGGCCATCGGATTACCACTCTTTCCACAGTGCCCGGGGTCACGATGACCCGGCGATCCGATCCCTGCCCGTCGACCCTGACGGCGACGCCGGGCAATCCGACCCGGCGCCGATATGGCGGGACATGTCGATCATGTGGGATGACGTGCGCCACCGCAGTCCGGAAGCGAGGGGTTTACGAGCGTTAATCCACGGTTAACAGCAGGCGTCCCGGGGCCCTCGGGCGGACGCGCCGGCGATCAGTTCTCGCAGCCGACACCGTCGTTGTTGGCGTCGAGGTGCGGACCGTAGCCGGGCTCGCCGATCCGCACCGGAGCGGCTCCGGCCGCGGTGGCCGCCGCGCAGTCCTCGTAGTAGACCGGATCGCCGGGCGGCGGGGTCGGCTCCGGAGCCGGAACGTACGACGGCCCGGTTGGCGTCGCCGACGGCGGCGTCGTCTCGATCGACACCGGCGGCGGCGTGAAGGCGGGGGTGTACACCGTCGTCGATGCGACGGTGGTCGCCGGGATGACCACTCGGGTGGTCGACACCGTCGGGATCGGGTCGGCGGTCTGCATCACCACGGGCGCGATCGTCGTCGGGGTCGTCGTGAGCATCGAGGTGGTCGTCGAGGTCGCGGCAGGCGTGGTGGTCGTCGTTGTTGTTGCGGTCGTCGTAGCGAGCGA
Organism: Millisia brevis NBRC 105863; assembly: GCF_001552615.1. Lineage (GTDB taxonomy): Bacteria > Actinomycetota > Actinomycetes > Mycobacteriales > Mycobacteriaceae > Millisia > Millisia brevis. Next base: position 5,740 of record NZ_BCRN01000025.1, on the reverse strand, counting down.
TGTGGTGACGACGGATGTGGTGGTCGACGCCGCGGCGGCTTCGGCGGTCTCCTCGACCGGCGACTGCGGTGCGGTGACGCCGGACAGCGCGAGCAGGACCAGCGCCGCGGGGGTGACCGTTCGCCACGAACCTATCCGCCACACCAGCAGCAGTCCGATCGCGATGCACGCCACCCCCAGGAGGGTGGCGCTGAGCCACCCGGTCCGGAAGAGTCCGGTCACCAATACGAGGCACCCGAAGACGAGGGCTGCCCAGCCCGCGACAGTGCGTGCCCGGTTCGGCGATCGCTCGGGGGTCGGCGGTCGATGCACGTGGCTACCTCTCGGCATGGCGCTCCGCCGCCTGTCGCCGGCTCGGCTGGTGTCGAACGTGCATGTGCCCCGACGTGCATGTCGTTCATGAGATTCGGGTGGATTCCGCCGATCGAAACGACGGCTTCCGCCCTTGCAGCCGTTGTACCAGCCCGTCGCGAAACCGACCACCGCCGCCGTATCCCGGTCCAGGTCGAGGCGGTCGGCGCGGGTCGCGCGGATCACCGCTCGCAGCCGATCCCGTCTCCGTCCCGGTCGAGGTGGGTTCCGTAGCCGGGTTCGCCGACGTGGACCGGTGCCGCGCCGGCGGCACGGGCGGCTGCACAGTTCTTGTAGTACGCCGCCGCCGCGGGGGCGGACTCGGCGGGCGGGGCCGCCAATTGGGCGGGCGGCAGGTACTGCGGAGTCTGGGTCGGGACCGGCTCCGGCACGTACACCGTGCTGTAAATGACCTCGGTTTCAATCACCGGCTCCGCAGCGACAACAACCGTCTCGGTGACGGCGGGCACCGTGGTGACGACGGCAGACTCGGAGCTGATCACCGGCGGAGTTGTCGTCGATGACGCCGCAGTCGTCGTCGATGCCGGGGTCGTGGTCGCGGTGGCCGAGGAGGTCGCGACCGCTTCCGCAACCACTGCGGTCTCGGCGGTATCGACGGGTTGATCAGGGGTGGTGATGCCGCCGAGGACGAAGAGGCCGAGGGCAATGGGCGTCATCGATTTCCAGCTGCCGATTCGCCAGATCAGCGCCGTGCCGATGGCCAGAAATGCCGCCGCGATCAGAACACCGCCGAGTCCGCTGGGCCCGAAGAGGGCGGTCAGCAGGCCGAGACCACCGAAGATGAAGACCGCCCAGCCGGCGACGGTGCGGATCTTCCCGAGGAGGCGTCCGGGTACGGGCGGAGACGGATTCGGGGGTGTGGGTGCGTCGTGCACGACGGCGTGTCCTCTCGGCTGGTGCGGTCCACCGAAAGGGATCCCGGCGGCCTCCGACCGCACGCCCGGACCCCCGATGTCCCTGGCGCCGATCGGACGCACGGACGCATCACGATTCGCAGCGACCATGCAATGGCGCTGTCCCGCAAGAACCTCCGTGCAGCAGGTGTATCCGCGAGTCGCACCGTAGCGTTACGCACCCCGTATTCGGCTCCACTTTGCCGCCGGCACCGATCATGCGGTCCGCACCGTCGACGGTCAGGCCCCGAAGGAGTCCGGGACTCGGGCGCTGCGGAACCAGAAGTGGCGGCGCAGCCGGAAGCCGAGGTGCTCGTAGAGGCCGATCGCGTTGGCGTTGGCCGCCGCGGAGTGCAGGAAGGGACCGTCGCCGCGCTCCCGGATCTGCTGCGCCACCTGCAGGACGAGCATCGCGGCCAGCCCTCGCCCGCGGTAGGCGGGGTCGGTGCATACCGCGCTGATCTCGGTCCACCCCGGCGGCCGCAGCCGCTCCCCTGCCATCGCGACCAGCTTCCCCTCGTCGCGCACGCCCAGATAGAACCCCATGTCGATGGTGCGCGATTCGAACGGCCCGGGCTGGGTGCGCGCGACGAGGTCGAGCATGTCGGGCACATCGTCGTGACCGAGGCGGACGACCTCGGCGGCAGGGTGATCCTCGGCGAAGCGAGCGGCGGCGGGCGGGACGACGGTGGTCGACGCGGCGTCGTCGAGCACCATCTGCACGCCCGCGCCCTCGAAGACCGGTGTCCAGTCGGACGGCATATCCGATTCCGCGGTCCGGCCGATCATCGTGACCGCGCGGCCCCGGATCGCCGACGCCAACTCCGGATCGCGCCAATCCGGAATCGGGTAGGGCACCCCGAAGAAGGGACAGACCTCGGCGGGATAGCGCAGTACGCCGGCTCCGATCGCCTCCGCGAACCGCCGATGCGGTCCGGTCAGGGCGGCGTACGCCGGGTTGTCCAACGGGTCGGTGTCACGAGCAACCACCGGAGCAGTCAACCACTGGTCCCCGACACCCGACTCCGGGGTGCCCGGGCCGGATCGTCGAACCGTCTCAGAGCGCGGAGCAGAGCCGGAAGGCGTCCAGGATCGCGGCGTGGATATTCCTGCTGCTCATCGCGTCACCGATTCGGAAGAGCCGGTAGCGGCCGTCGGGGTTATGGACTGCGGTCTGCGGGCGCAGGGCCAGCAGATCGCGCAGGTCGACCTCGCCGTGGTTGATCGATCCGGCCACCAGGTCGTCGTAGAGGTCGGTCACCGCGACGGTGCCGTGCTCGATCACCACGGTGTTGACGGTGCGACTGACCGTCGTGCGGGCGCAGTCGACCCGCAGGGTGACCTCGAGCCGGCCGTTCACCCGGTCGATGCGTTCGAGCCGATGAGCGGCGGTCGTGGTGACCCCGTTCTCGGACATCGTCTGCAGGTAACCCGCCACCGCGAGCGCGCCGACGTCCGGGGACAGCGTCCGCTCGGGGGTGACCAGCTCGATCGACGTCGCGGTCGGAATGACCGCCTCGACCGCGTCGAGCGCCTGGTGGCCGCCGTGGTCGTCGTAGACCAGGACCGCTCCGCGCGGGGTGACCGCGCCGGAGATGATGTCCCAGGTGTCGACGGCCGCGGCGGCGCCGGGGACGATATCGCTGTCCGGCATACCGCCGGTGGCGACGACGATCGTGTCGAATCCGGCGGCAACGAGCTCGTCCGCCTCGACGTAGTGGTTCAACTCCAGGTCGACGCCGAGGCGCTTGCACTCCTCGACCCGCCAATCGATGATGCCGATCAGATCGCGGCGCCGGGGGCTGCGAGCCGCGAGAGCGACCTGCCCACCGAGCGACGGACTCGCCTCGAAGAGCACGACGGAGTGGCCGCGTTCGGCCAGCGTCCGGGCCGCCTCGAGGCCCGCGGGGCCGCCACCGATCACCGCGGCGCGCTGGGCCGTCGGCGCGGGCGAGACCTGGTGCGGCAGTGTCAGTTCGCGACCGGTCGACGCGTTGTGTACGCAGATCGAACTACCGGAGGCGTAGATGCCGTCGATACACATACCGGCGCCGACGCAAGGGCGGATCCGATCGGCCCGACCCGAAGCCACCTTGTTGGCCAGGTGCGGATCGGCGATCTGCGCCCGAGTCATGCCGACCAGGTCGAGCAGACCCTCGGAGATCGCGTGCCGGGCGGTCGCGACGTCGGCGATCTTCCCGGCGTGCATCACCGGCACGTCGACGTTCTGCTTGACCCAGCCGGCCATCTCGAGATGCGGCGCCGACGGGGTACCCATCGGCGGGATCTGCCGGGCCAGTTCGGCGTCGGTATCCATATAGCCCTTGATGACACAGATGACATCGACTCCGGCGGCGGTGACCGCACGAGCGATGCGCACCGCCTCCTCGGGGGTCAGCCCGTCGGGGCGCTGCTCGTCGAAGGTCATCCGGATACCGAGGATGAAGTCGTCGCCCACCTTCTCGCGGATCGCGCGAATCACCCGCAGCGGGAAGCGCATCCGATTCTCGAAGGACCCGTTGTAGTCGTCCTCCCGACGATTGCGGGTCGGGGTCCAGAACGCGTCGAGCAGATGCCCGTAGGCCATGAGTTCGACGCCGTCGAGGCCTCCTTCCTTGCAGCGCTCGGCGGTGTCGGCGTAATCGCGCACGATGCGGTCGATGTCGTGCCGTTCCGCCGCGCGGGTGAAGGCGCGGTGGGCGGACTCGCGGACGGCGCTGACCGACAGCGCCGGCACCCAATCGTGGGTGTAGTTGCTGGTCCGGTGACCGAGATGGGTGATCTGCGACATGACCGCGGCGCCGTGTTCGTGCACCTCGTCGGACAGTCGCCGCAGCAACGGGACCGCCTCGTCCTTCCACAGCTGGAGGTTGCCGAAGGCGGGCGTGCTGTCGGGACTGACCAGGGCGCTGCCGCCGATCATCGTCAAACCGACTCCGCCCTTGGCCTTTTCGACGTGATACTCGCGGTATCGATCGCCGGGCAGACCGTTCTCGCCGTAGGCGGGCTCGTGGGAGGTGCTGACGATGCGGTTGCGCAACGTCACCCCTTTGAGGGTGAACGGGCTCATCAGCGGGTCGGTGCGCCCGGAATCGTGGTGGGTACCGGCATGCGCGGCGTCGGTGGACATCCTGTTTCCCTTCGCGACAGCGACCTGCGATCGGTGTCGGCGGGTGAACGGGCCGTGTTCACCGCCGAGGGCTGCGACCGCACGTCGGTCAGTGACGTCCCGCCCAGTGTGCGACCGGCGCCGGAGGGTCGACAATGCTTATCGGGTTTTGCCGCCTCGAACCCACTGTCGAGTGGAAAGAACCTGCAAAGCACTCCTCGTCGATGCGTCGACGACCGGCGCGATCCGACCCGATTACACGATCGCCACGTACACGATTGAGTCTCAGTGGCATCCTTCCCCGCTCGGCACGGTCACAGGGACGAACGAGGAAGCATCACGTATTTATGACTCGACGCAGGATTGGCTACGACTGCCTTAACCTCACGAGGCGGGTGCTGCACCGGGGCCGTCGCCACCCAGCTGGGAGGACATATAGCGCACCGCGGCCTCGATCTTGCGGCGCCAGAGCTCGGTGACCAGATCGGCGTCACGCGCGTCGAGCGCCCGCAGGATCGCCTCGTTGTCGGTGACGATGTCGTCCACCGAGTAGCCGTAGTCGAGGCCCATGATCGAGATGAACATGCGCAGCTGCAACGACAGTCGGGTGAACATCTTCTCGACCCGGGGCATCCCGGCCGCCCGCGCCATGGTGTCCTGCCAACGGATATCGGCCTCCGATGTGCGGCCGACGTCGCCGGCCGCGGCCAGGTGCAGCACGATCGCATGCCCCGCGCGGACCTCGGTCAGATCCCGATCGCGCCGGGCGGCCAGTCGGCGCAGCAGCAGCGCGCCGAGCGGGCCGCGCCCGGAGTACGTATCGAAGACGTCGCGGCGCGTCGGGATCGGGACGCAGGCACCGCGGTGGGGACGCAATTCGATCAGTCCGTCCTCCGCCAGGACGTGCAGGGCGTCGCGGATCGGGCCGCGCGAGACACCGAGCCGGGCGGCAAGCGGTGCTTCGGGGATCCGTTCCCCGGCGTGGAAGGTGCCGTTGGCCAACGACTCCCGCAGCGCATCCGCGACGGCGGCGGCGAGGTTCGGGCGGACGACGTCGGGCCGGTTCGGCGCGGAGGTGGCACCGGGCGAGGAACCCGCCGCGGGCATCTCGGTGCCGGTCCGATCCCCGAGGGCGTCCCCGGTCGGGAACCGCGGGGAGCGGGTCGCCGGGACCTCGTCGTGGGCCGGGTTCCGGTCGCGGGCAGGGGTCCGGTCGCGGGCAGGGTCATCGTCGGCAGCGTCCCGCGTGGCGTCGTCGCGAGCAGGCTCGTCGCCGCGGGCGAGGTCGTGGGCGAGGTCGTCGCGGGCGGGGTCGGTGCGGGCGGGGTCGGTGCGGGCGAGCACGTCGCTTGCGGGGGCGTCACCG
>NZ_BCRN01000024.1 GCF_001552615.1 Millisia brevis NBRC 105863 | reverse complement strand
CGCCGGCCGCCATCGCCGCGGCTCCGGCTCCCGCCGCCGAAGCCGCCCCGGCCGAGGCCGCTCCCGCCGCGGCTCCCGCGGAAACGGCGGAGAGCGTCGTCGCCGAGCCGACGCAGGCCGCCGCGCCCGACCTGACGGTCGACCAGATGTACCAGATGACCAGCATTCTCATGGGCAGCTATGCGGACGCGGACAAGGCGAACGTCCTCGAGTCCGGCATGGTCGCCGTACCGTCGGTCAACACGGTCGCCGCGATGCTCGCCACCGCCGGACCCGCGTTCTCGTGGACGGTCACCGGACCGGCGACCCGCGACGGCGACTCGATGTACGGAACGCTGTCGATGAGCCTCATCGGTAGCGGGACCCGCACGCTGCCATTGCGTTTCGTCTGGACCGGCGACAGCTGGAAGATCTCCAACGAGACCACCTGCGTCATCGCCGAATACGCCCTGCTGCAATGCCCGGTCTGACCTCGGGCCGTTCGATTCACCTGCCTCGAAAGGGATCCGCCGTGTCGGTTCGTCGTGTTCTTGTCGCCGTAATGGCGGTTGCGGCTCTCGTCGTGGGGTGCTCCTCGCCCGACGACGCCGAGTCGTCCTCCGGTTCGGCCGGCGATCTGATCCTCAACCTGCCCGACGGCACCTCGTATACGTTCTCCGACGTTCCGGAACGGTTGGTGACGCTCGGCACCGCGTGGACCGATGTCGCGCTGCACTTCGGCGTGACGCCGGTCGGCTACTACGACGACTTCGAAACCGGCGGCGGCGAGGCGGCTCCCTGGCTGACCGGCCGCGTCGGCGACGCCACCGAGATCAGCCTCGACTCGGTCGGCCCGGCGGTGGCCGGCCTCGACCCCGACGTGATCTTCGCCCCCGGCTTCGCCGGCGACCAGCTCGCCACCCTCCAGGGGCTCGGCGTGCCGGTGATCTCCGCGGTCGGCGACGGCCAGCAGGTCGACAGCTGGCAGACGATGACCCAGGTGATGGGGCAGATCCTGCGGGAGCCCGATACGGCCGAACAGATCATCGCCGATACCGACGCGGCGGCGGACGCCGTCAGGGCGGAGTATCCGAACCTGGCCGGCAAGACCTACGCCTTCGTCAACTACTACGCCCCCGATCAGATGGTCGCCCTGGGCGATGCCAGTGACGGAGCCGCGCAGTTCTTCTCCCGACTGGGCCTGGAGATCACCCCCACCCTGGTCGAGGGGTTCCAGTCGTCCGGGCAGGCGCGTGTCGCGCTGAGCACCGAACGGGTTCCGGACCTCGACGCGGACCTGCTGTTCATCCTGACCACCCCGGAGTTGGCCGACACCCTCGAAAGTCTGCCCGGCTACTCGGATCTGCGATCGGTACAGACCGGTGCGGTCATGCGGATGACGATGCTCGAGGCGTCCGCGCTCAACACCCCGTCGCCGGGCAGCATCTCCTACGTCCTCGACGCGGTGAAGCCCACCCTGCAGATCGCGAACGACGCGCCCGCCGAGTAATCCGGCGCGGCGTGGTGCCGCACGACATATCGGCGAGGACAGCGCGGCCGGGTCGAGTTATCCGCCGAAGATAGCTTGGGGCGCTTCGCGCTGACGTACCTTCGGGATGAGTTATCCGCGAGTCCCAAGGACGTGAGACGTGGCCGCTTCCCGCCCCAACCCGGTGACCGATGTGCTCGAGTCGGCCGACGCGGTGGTCCGGTCGGCGGCCCCGACCCGAGCCGAGGTGCTGCGTACCGGCATCGATCTCGGTACCGCCACCTGCGTGATCACCGTGGTCGACCCCGACGGTCTGCCGGTCTGGATCGACGTCACCCACACCGCGGCGGTCCGCGACGGGGTGGTGGTCGACTTCGCCGCCGCCACCCGGGCCACCGAGGATCTGCGGGTCGGCGCGCAGGAGGCGCTCGGAGTCGTCCTGGAACGCGCCGCCACCGCCTATCCGCCGTGCGTCGGTGAGGCGGAGAGTCGGGCCTGCCGATTCGTTCTGGAGGGCGCCGGGTTCGACGAGGTGGTCCTGGTGGACGAGGTCAGCGCCGCCAACGCGGCGCTCGCGGTCACCGACGGCGTCGTGGTCGACGTGGGCGGCGGGTCGACCGGTGTGGGGGTCTTCCGGGACGGTGAACTGGTCGCCCTCGACGACCGCCCCGGCGGCGGTCACCAACTGGACCTGATCCTGTCCGGAGCGCTCGGCATCCACCCGGCGGAGGCCGAACGCCGCAAACGCGAGGAGCCGGCGGGGGAGTATCTGACCATCCTGCGGCCGGGGTTCGAGCGGATCGCGCACAACGTCGGTGAACTGACCCGCGGCGCCGAGGATCTGGAGATCCACCTGGCCGGCGGCGCCCTGATGTACCCGGGGGCGAGCGAGGTGATCGGCCGCTATCTGCGGCGGCCGGTCCGGACGTATCCGAACGCCCATCTGATCACCCCGTTGGGGATCGCCAGGTCCGCGCCGTGATCGGCCGCCTCGACGAGCTGCTCGCCGCGGTGATGACCGACATCGCGGCCGCCGAATCCGCCGTCGCCCGGATTCTTGCCGATGCCGGCGCCCATCTGCTCGCCCGCGCCGCCGGATCCGGCTGGGAGGTGGTCTCCGGCGATCTGCCGATCGACCCGACGGTCCTCGACGGCGCCGAGCCGTGGCCGGATGGGGGAGCGGTCGCGGGACGGTACGCGCTGCTGACCGACGATCCCGCCGCCGACCGCGCCGTGGCCGCCCGCGTCTGCGTGTGGTTGACGCTCACCCGCTCGTTGGCCGCCGCCCGCGCCGATGTGCGCGACTACCAGGACGAGACGGCGGTGGTCGGCTCGCTCGCCAAACAGGTGCTCAGCGTCAGCGACCTCGATCAGGTGCTGCTGACGATCACCACCGAAACCCTGCGGATGAGCGAGTCCGATATCTGCGGGGTCTTCCTGCGCGAGGGCGACGAACTGCGGATGAAGTCCTGTGTGGGACACCGCCTCGTGGAAACCTCGCGGCTGCGGATGAGCCGCGGACAGGGCGTCGCCGGAAAGGTCTTCGATACCGGCCGCACCGAGAAGGTCGACAGCTACCTACAGGACTCGCGGATCAGTCGGGATTTCATGGCGCTGGCGGAGAGCGAGGAAACCCGCTCCGCCCTGGCGGTGCCGCTGCTGCTGGGCGACGACCTCGTCGGCGTCCTCGAGGTCTGGCGACGGCGGGTCTCGAACTTCACCGACCGCGACGTGCGGCGCCTCGAAGCCCTCGCGGATCTCGCCACCATCGCGATCGACAATGCGCGACTGTACGATTCGCAACGCTCGGCGCTCGCCGACCTCGAGGCGACCCACCGGCGGCTCGAGGACCAGGTCGCCCTGCTCGACACGACCGCGCAGTTGCAGAAATCGTTGATCGACATCGTCCTCGACAACGGGCCGGTGCTCGCCCGCGTCACCCGCACGCTCGCCGAACACCTCGGCTGCACCGTCGCGGTGGTCACCGCCGACGGCTCCGTCGACGCGGTCTTCCCCCGCGATGCCCATACCGCCGGGATCGCCGAAGTCTTCGTCAGCCGCCGCGACGGCCTCGGCAAACACCACGGCGTCATGCGGCCCGGCACCGGCGACGCGGTGTGGGTGCACCCGATCGAATTGGGCAACGACCAGTTCGGCGCGGTCTGCGCCCAGGGTGTCGACGTCGATACCCGCCGCACCCGGGTGGCCTGCGCGCAGGCGGCCCTGGCCTGCGCGCTGTTCCACCTGCAGCAGCGGGCGGCGAGCGTCGCACGCGCCGAGGCGCTCGATCAGATCCTGTGGGACCTGCTCGACGGATCGCCCGAGCACCGGTCGGCCGCTCGTGGCCGCGCCCAACAGATGGGCGTCTGGCTGCGCGGCTGGCATCGGGTGCTCTACGGGTCGATCGAGAACCTCGATGCCGTTGCCCACCAGGAGGAGTGGGGGGTGACCGCCGCCGACCGGGTCCGCCGATCGGTCCTCGACGCCGTCCGCGCGGTCATCTCACCGGCGCAGGCCACCCTGGTCAGCGGTCGCGGCAACTGGGTGGTGGCGCTGGTGCCGCTGCGCGACCGCGATCGTTCGCGCGAGTACCTGCGGGAGATCAATACCGCCCTGGCCGCGGATGTCCCGGAGATCACCGTCGCCTGGGGGCTGAGCACCGAACGCGAACATCCCGGCCAGTATCCGGAGGCGTTCGCCGAGGCGCGGACCGCCCTGGCCGCCGCCCGGCGGCTCGGTTCGGTGTCGCTCTACGACGACCTGGGCATCGTGCGGCTGCTGCTCGGCCACGAGGACGCCGACTTCCGGTCCTTCGTCCGTGAGATCACCGGACCCCTGCAGGAATACGACGACACCAACGACGGCGCCCTGATGAAGACGCTGCGCGCCTACTTCGACTCGAACTGTTCGCAGAAGGACGCCGCCGAACTGCTGTATATCCACCACAAGACGCTCGCCTACCGCCTCGACCGCATCCGCAAGCTCACCGGCCTCGACCTGTCGCGGCATAGCGACCGCATGCGCGCGGATCTGGCGCTGCGGCTGCTGGAGGTCTCCGAGCAGGCGGACCGATCCGGCCTCGACGTCTGAGTGGCCGCGGTCAGGAGACGGTGAGAACCGCCTTCACACAGCGCCGTTCGATCATCGCGGCGTAGCCGTCGGCGGCGTCGTCGAGGCCGAGGCGGTGGTCGATCACCACGGTCGGATCGATGACCCCGGCGGCGAGCAGGGCGGAGATCTCGTCGCGGTCGCGGATCGCGTTGCCGATCGCGAAGGTCAGGGTCAGCTCGTCGGCGAAGGCCCGCGCGACCGGCAGTGGCCAGGTCGCATCGGCGTGCACCCCCACCGACACCAGGGTGCCGCGCTTGCGGACGACGCCGAGCGCGGTGTCGAGCCCCCGGCTGCCGCCGACCGCGTCGATCACCGCATCGGCCCCGCGCCCCTCGGTCAGCCGATCGATCACCCCGCGCGCGTCGTCCGGTGTCACCGCGACCGCACCGGACGCCGCGGCGAGCGCACGTCGCGCGGCGATCGGTTCGATCACCACGACCGGTCCCGCGGCGCAGGCCTGCGCCGCCTGGCTGGTCAGCTGGCCGACGGGGCCGCCGCCGACGACCGCGATCGTCGCCCCCGGCCGCACGCCCGCGCGGCGCACCGCGCCGTAGCCGGTGGCGAGGATATCCCCCAGGAAGAGAGCGGCCTCGGGATCGGTGCCGGCCGCCGGCCGGTGCAGGGCGATATCCGCGAACGGCACCCGCACGTACTGCGCCTGTGCGCCGTCCAGGTGCGGTCCGAAGGCTTTGCCGGTGCCGAAGAAGGCGCGCCGCTCGCACTCCCAGTGATCGCCGGCCCGGCACCACCAGCAGGACCCGCAGGCGGTGAAGTCGGCGCTCGCGACCGCATCGCCGACCCGGATATCGCGCACCCCGGCGCCGATCTCGACCACCTCGCCCACGAACTCGTGGCCGAGCACCGTGCCGGGGGCGAGGTCGTCGCCGTGGGCGATCAGATGCAGATCGGTCCCGCAGATCGCCGCACGGGTGACCCGGACCAGAGCGTCCGCCGCGTCGACGAGGATCGGATCCGGGACGGTGCGCACCGCGACGCGCCCCGGACCCTCATAGACCACGGCCTTCATCGAGCACCGACGGTATCGAGTGGTCGAGCACCGACGGTATCGAGTGGTCGGGCGCCGACGGTATCGAGTGCCTGCACCCGCTCGGCGATCGAGGCCGCGGCCCCCCGCAATTCGGCCAGTTCGGCGTCGGACAGCGGCACCTCGACGATCTGCGCCAGCCCGGACCGGTTCAATCGCACCGGAAGTCCGACGTAGCCGGCGGTGATCCCGTACTGCCCGGCGGGGGCCACCGTCGCCGCCAGGACGTCGTCGGATTGATCGATCATCGCCAGCACCATGCGGGCCGCCGACAGCCCGGGGGCGAAGAAGGCGCTGCCGGACTTCAACAGTCCGACAACCTCGGCGCCGGAATTGCGGGCCCGGTCGACCAATTCGTCGATCATCGGCCCCGGAAGCACATCGGTGATCGGGCGGCCCGCGACGGTGGCCCGCGAGACCGGCAGCACCATCTCGGCGCCATGGCTGCCGAGCGCCACCGCGTCCACCCGATCCGGATGAACCCCTGCGGCCAGGGCGCTCAACGCCTCGAAGCGCGACGAATCCAGCACCCCGGCCATGCCGATCACCCGGTCGGTGGGCAGCCCGGAGACCTGCCAGGCGTGCTGGGTCATCTCGTCGAGCGGATTGGTGACGATCAGCAGCACCGCGTCCGGGGAGGTCGCGACCGCATCGGCGGTCAGGGCGCCGACGATGGCGGCGTTGGTGTCGACCAGGTCGGTGCGGCTCATCCCCGGGGTGCGCGCCTTGCCCGCGGTGATCACCACATACTCCGATACGCCCGCCTCGGCGAGGGTGCGCACCCCGCGCACCCGGGTGGAGAAGCCCAACAGCGGTGACGCGTGGGTGATGTCGAGCGCGATGCCGGCCGCCCGGTCGCCGGCGATGTCGACCAGAACGACCTCGTCGATCCGGTCGGACTCGGCCAGCCGCATCGCGGTGATCATGCCGACATTGCCGGCGCCGACCACGGTCACCCGCCCGACCGGCTCGGCGGCGGGGCCAGGGGCGCGGTCGTCGATCAACCGATCGATGCGCACCTGCGGAGGCAGCGGAGCGCCGCGGCGATGGAGCGCGGGCGACGGGCTGGTCGCCGGCGGGGGACTGTCGAAGAGTGTTGCCGTGCGGGGGATCGCGGGAGTGGAACCGGCCGCGGGCAGGGGATCGGCGAGTCGGGAGGCGGGGGGAGGGGGCGTCGGGGGAGCGGCCGGGGACGTGCCGCCCGCGTCGACCACGATCTCGACCCCGAGATCGCGGGCGCGTTCGCGGGCCAGTGGGGTGACGATGTCCGACCGCCCGACGACCAGTCGGCCGCCCGCGGCATGCGCTTCGTCGACGGAATCGGCGCCGTGCACGGTCATCGTCGGGCCTCCTCCACGCCGTCGAGGCCCTCCAACGCGGCGACCGCGGCGTCGCGGGCGGTGGCGACCTCGCTCTCGCCTCCGGAGAGGAAGAGCCGACCGAAGCGTCCGACTGCCCGGATCTCGATGATGCTGATGTCCGCGGCCTTTTCCGCCTCGTTGGCCGCCAGCGCGATGTAGGCGGCGGGCGCGACCTCGAGGACGAAGAGGCTGTCGCCCGGCATCAACAGTGAGCCCTTGCGCCACTTGTTGAGCAGCTGCGCCTGATAGCCGTGCACATTGGTGATGAACTGGGTGGACGCGATCGTCGGCTTGATCCGGTCGAACTCCGACATGCCCAGTTCGCCGAGCAGGGCATCGCCGGCGGCGCGCACATCGGCCTGATGCTCCGAATGCAGTTCCAGCAGGCCGAATTCGCGTTCGATGATCTGCATCGCGGGGCGCACGCTCGCGGCCTTGAGGGCGATATCGGCCGCCTTGAAGACCTCATTGCCCGGCGCCATCTCGACGAACAGTTCCGCCATCCCGGCCAGCGGCGGGTCGCCGGGGCTGGTCGCCGCGACGTGCGCGGCGCATTGGGGCTGCATGCGATCGATGAACGCGTACGTGCGCAGGGTTGCCTTGTGGCTCATGGGGTTCCTTCGAGAACGGGGGAGGATGCTAGGCGTAGACGCCGCGCCACGGCCGGGCCAGATGGGCCACCCGCTTGATGTTCACCAGGTGCAGGGGGGTGACATTGTCGGAGCAGATCGAACCGCTCCAGGTGCCGGTGCCGAGCTGGAACGACGGATCGACATTGCAGGAGTAGCCCATCCCACCGAACAGCGCCGGACTGTTGACGATGATCCGCCCGGCCGGCAGGTCGCTGAAGCGGGCGATCACCGCGGGATCGCCGGCGTGCACGGCGACGGTATGCCCCTCGCCGCCCAGTGCGAGAATCTCCCGGCACCGCCGGTGTCCCTCGCGGGCACCGGATTCGCGGTAGATCGTCAGCACCGGACCCAGGATCTCCCGCGACAGCAGGATCTCCGGGCCCACCCGATCGAGCTCCGCGCCGAGGACCTTCGTCTGCGCCGGGACCGAGAACCCGGACAGCTGCGCCAGCCGGACCGCCGATTGACCGACGGCGTTCGGCCGTAGCCCCCCGCGTTCGTCGAACAGGGTGCGTTCCAGTGCGGCCTGCTGATCGGGAGACAGCCAGGCGATGCCGGCGCGGCCGAGTTCGGCGATCAGCCGATCGGCGATCGGTTCGTCGATCACCACCGACTGCTCGGCGACGCAGGCGGTGCCGTTGTCGAAGGCCTTGGAGGTGACCAGCATGGTCGCCACCTCGGTCAGGTCGTCGGCGGATCGGTCGACGTAGGCCGGCACGTTGCCGGCGCCGACCGCGATCGTCGGCTTCCCGCTCGAGTAGGCGGCGGCGACCATCGCCGGTCCACCGGTCGCCAGGACGAGCCGAACATCGGGATGCGACATCAACTCCCGGGTCGCCGGCAGCGTCGGTTGGCTCAGGCAGGACACCAGGCCCTCCGGAGCCCCGGCGCCGCGGGCGGCCTCGGCCATGATCTCCGCCGCCCGCAGCGACGCCTTCGCCGCCCGCGGATGCGGGGCGTGGACCACCGCATTGCCCGCCTTGACCGCCGCCAGACTCTTGAACAGCACGGTCGCGGTCGGATTGGTGACCGGGATGATCGCGGCGATCACCCCCATCGGGGAACCGATCGCGGTCACCTTGTTGGCCTCGTCCGCCCACAGGACCCCGACCGCGCGGCGGGCGAGCATCCAGTCGGCGACAAAACCGGTGTTGAAGCGGTTTTTGATGATCTTGTCCTCGTAGACGCCGTAGCCGGTTTCGTCGGCGGCCATCCGCGCGAGCTCCTCGGCGGCGGCGTATCCGGCCGACGCCATCGCCCGGACGAGGGTGTCCAGGAACTCCTGGTCCGCGCCCTCGATGGCGTCGAAGGCGGCGGTGGCCGCCGCCACCTGCGCGCGCACATCCGCCAACGCCGCCAGGTCGGGATCGAGCGTTGCTGTCATTGCCCGGTGCCTTTCGTATCGGAAACCGTCACCGATTCATCGGTGGGAAACGGCGGGAAGGGGTTACGCGCCCTTGGGGCGGGTCAGGACCGCCAGCACGGATTCGGTCTCCTCGTGCGGACGCGGGATCACGTGTACCGAGACGACCTCGCCGGCCTTGCCCGCCGCGACCGCTCCGGCGTCGGTGGCGGCCTTGACCGCGCCGACATCACCGCGCACCATCACCGTGACCAGGCCGCCGCCGATCTCGCGGTGGCCCACCACCTGGACGTTGGCGGCTTTCACCATGGCGTCGGCGGCTTCGATAGCGCCGACGAGTCCCTTGGTCTCGATCAATCCCAGTGCGCCGGACCCGCGGGTCGACCCGGTTTGAGGTGCCATTGTGGTGCCTTTCTGCTGTGATTCCGGCCGGGTGTCCTGCCGGCCGTGGGGCGGGGTGGCCGCGGGGTCCGCGGCGGTGGGTGTTGTGGTCATTTCTCGTACGTGACCTCTCCTTCGACGACCAGGCTGTCGACGATGCCGATCACCGCGGCGTCGACCGGCGCGTCGCGGAAGCCGGCGTCGACGCGGGCGCCGCCACCGGTGGCCACCAGCACGACCTCGTCGCGGCCGGCGCCGATGAGATCGACCGCCGCGTAGGGCAACTCGACCGATCCGTCGGGCCGGGAGGCGTCGAGGTTCCGCAGGAGCAGGAGCGTGCGACCGGCGATCGCGTCGGCTTTGGCGGTCGAGACGACCTGTCCGACCACCCGGGCGATACGCATGGGCCCTCCTGTTCGAAAGCTGGGGAACGACACGCCTTCCGGGAATCCGGTGCGGCTGTGACATCACGGTAGGCAGGGCGACCTGACTCGGCCGTTATCGATGATGGACAACGTCTGCCGGTCGGATTGTCCACAGGGGAGGTGACGCCCGTCGCGTTGGGCGGGCAGGGTGGAGACCGTAGCCACGCCGATCTGATGACGCCGATGTGATGACGACGAGGAGTGACCGTGATCGAGGACCACGACGCCGACTTCCATGCCCCGACCAGCGCCGACCCCACCTGGGCCGAGACGAACTATTTCGGGTGCTATGTCCCCGAGGAGCACCTCAATATCGGGGTCTACGCGCTGTTCCGGCCGAACGTCGGGGTGGTGATCTCCACGGTCGCGATCAATTCGAAGTTCGTCGAGGCCCCGTGGCAGGCCCAGTACTGGGATGCGCAGCACCACCTGGCGATTCCGCAGCCCCACAACCTGCGCGACTACACCCTGGCCAACGGGCTGTCGGTGTCCTCGCCGGAGCCGAATCGGGTGTGGGACGTCGCCTTCGACAACGGCGACGGCGTGGCGGTCAACTTCCGCTACACCGCGTTGGCCGACGCCTTCGACATCCACGACCCGAAGCAGGACCCGATGGTGGCCGCGGCGATCGCGACCGCGGACGGCGACGACACCTTCGCCTGGGGTGAGGCCTACGCCGGGCACTTCGACCAGACCGGGAAATTCGAGGGCGAGCTGAGCCTGCGCGGTCGGCGCTACCCGATCGATTGCGTCTCGACGATGGACCACAGTTGGGGTCTGCGCTCGGAGCACCAGGGGCACACGATGAGCTGGTTGCACGCGCACTTCTCCGACGACTTCGCGATCCACGCGATCCTCGACTTCGACCCGGACAACGGGCCGGACGCGGCCACCGACCTGACCCTGGCGCACGGCTACGTCATGGACCACGGCGAGCTGCACGGCCTCTCCCACGCCGAGGGGCGCACGATCCGCAGCGGCTTCTTCGCCCGTGCGGTCGAACTGGATCTGACCGACAGCCGCGGCAAGTCGCACCGCCTGACCGGGCTGGGCCGCACCGCGTTTCCGTGGCAGGCCGGTCCCGGCACCGTCGGCTACAACGTGCTCGCGCAGTGGCAGTACGGCGGCGAGCGCGCCGAGGGCTGGGGCGAGATCCAGGACTTCATCGGCCCCCAGCATCTGTGCAAGATCTACAGCGGCGACATCGGTCGCTGACGGCCCGGGAGCTGAACGATGTGCCCACCGCCCACCGCCGTCATCTTCGATCTGGACGGCACCCTGGTCCAGACCCGCGAGGCGTCGTGGAAGGTCTTCGAACCGATCGGCCGCCGTCACCGGCTGGGAATCGATGCCGCCGAGGACTTCTACCAGCTCTTCGCGGGCAACTTCTTCCGATCGCTGCGCGAGGCCTGCACGGGTCCCGAGCAGGCCGATGCGGTCACCGCGGACTTCCTCGCGGCCCTCGACGCGCACTACGAGCCGACGATGGTGCCCGGGCTGATCGATGTGGTCAAGGCGATGGTGCCGTTCAGCCGACTGGCGGTGCTCTCCTCGAACACCACGACGGTGCTGCGGCGGGTGCTGCGGCGCAACCGGTTGGAGTACTGCTTCGCCCACGTCTTCGGCGGCGACGTCGAACCCGACAAGACCGCCGGCATCCGGCGCTTCCTCGCGGACGCCGCGGTGGGGTCGGGCCGCATGTGCCAGGCCTACTACGACGAACCCGCCGCCGGCGCGGACGATGAGCCGGTCGCCGTCGCCGATCCCCGCACGGTGGTGCTGATCACCGACACCGTCGGCGATGTCGACGCGGCGGTGGCGGCCGGGATTCGTGCGGTCGGGGTGGCGTGGGGGATGCACACCGAGGAGCAATTGCTCGCCGCGGGAGCGGAATTCGTGGCGATCTGGCCGCAGGAGCTGTTGGCGCATCTCTACGGCCGCGCCGAACCCGACTGCTCCTGCCCGGTGCCCACCGCGGCCCCGCCGTCGCAGCCCACCGTCGCCGAGCGGCAGGCGGAGGCCGCCGGTCGGCGACGCGAGCGGCGCCTGCGGACGAACGCCCGCGCGGTAGCGGTTCCGGCCGTCGGTGCGGTGGCGGATGTATCGTCGGCGGTGGATCCCCTGCTCCTACGGGCGATCACGGCCACAACCCGCACCGGCCCGACCTCATCCGAGCATCCTGAGCCGAGGCGCGGCCGGCCGGCTCGCGAGGATCACCTGCTGGCCACCGCGATCGCCGGGACCATGCGATGACCCGCGTCCTGGTCACCAACGACGACGGCGTCGACAGCCCCGGTGTGATCGAACTGGCCCGCGTGGCCCGGGCTGCCGGCTACGACGTCCTGGTCGCCGCCCCGCTGCACCAGTCGAGCGGCAGCGCCGCCGGACTCTGGTTCGACCGCTCCGCGCAGCCGCCGGTGACCTCCCGCGAGGTGCCCGACCTGGACGCGCCGGTCTTCGCCGTCGCCGCCCACCCGGGCATGATCGCGCTGCTGGCGATGACCGGACAGCTCGGCCCGATCCCCGACCTGGTGCTCTCCGGTATCAACGACGCCTCCAATCTCGGCTCCGGAGTGCTGCATTCGGGTACCGCCGGGGCCGCGATCGTCGGGGCCGCCCACGGAGCCGCCGCGGCGGCGGTCTCGCTGTACTGCGACGAGATCCCCGACTCCGACCCGCGCCGCTGGGCGACCGCCGGTGCGGTGGTCGCGGGCATCCTCGACGACATCGTCGGCAGCCGGGGCACGGCGGTCAACATCAACGTCCCGAACGTCGAGGAGCTGTCGAAGCCGCTGGTGCGGGCACGGTGGCAGCCCGACGGATGTGTGCCCTCGCTGCTGCCGTTCCTCGCCGCCTTCCACGACGCCAACGCCACCGAGATGGTCGCTCCCGACCTGCGCCGACCACCGGGCTCCGACCTGGACCTGGTCCCCGCCGGCTATCCGACCGTCTCGACCCTGCCGATCGGCGGCGGGGCACGCGAGACCCCGGCCTGGCTGGACCGCCTGCCCGACCCATCACTCACCTCGACAATCAAGGAGACATCATGGCCGGCGCAGTAGGAATGATCGAATGCCGCGGATTGGTCGGCGCCATCGAAGCCGGTGACGCAATGGTCAAAGCCGCCAACGTCACCCTCGACGGATGCCGCGCCCTGCGCAACGGCCAGGTGACCGTCCTGGTGCACGGGGACGTCGGCGCCGTCACCGCGGCGGTGGCCGCCGGCGCCGCGGCCGCCCAGCGGGTGGGGGAGTTGTATACCTCCCACGTGATCCCGCGGCCGCATACCGATGTCGAGATCGTCATCGACGAGTCGTTTCCGTCCTGAGCGCATGGCGTCTCACCCGGCCATCGGTCGTGGCGGCGCCGGCGCGGTGCTGCGGTAGCGGTGCCCTGTCGGGGTCATCGTTTCGACCGAGTGCCGACCGCTCGGATCCTCGACCACACGGGACGTCCAGCCGTCGGGCTGTTTCGCGTGGTTGCATCCCTCGCACAGACCTTGACCGTTCGCGTGCGTAGTGGGACCGCCTCGTACGGCGGGATCGATGTGGTCGATATGCCGGATGGGCGCATCGCAGTAGGGCATTCGACAGGTGCGATCCCGCACCCGGATCATGCGAGCCAATCCGGCGGGGAAGCGCCGAGCCGTCGATTCCATCGCCACCACCGCGCCCGCCTTCGTGTACACCCGTCGCAGGGTGGCGAGGCCCTCCCGGTCGGCGGACGGGATCAATTCGCGCGCAAGTTCGGCGGGGATGGGGCCGTAGTGCTCACACTGGGCGGGCTCGTTCCCACCACCGAACAGCGTGGCGTCCGATACGACCAGGTTGACCGCCACCGGGACGGGCGGTGCGACCGGTGCCGGGCATGCCGACCCGGGCGCGGGAACCGGGCCGGAGCGGATGCGCTCGAGGAGGGTGTCGGCCATGATCGCTCCACGCGACCGGTCGTCGCCGGCGGCCTTCGCGCTGTCGGCGGCCCTGAGCAAGGTGGCGTAGGCGGCGACCCCATCGACCAGCGGAACTGTCGCCGATAGCTGCGCCATCCCGTCGGGCAGCGGACGCACCGTCACCCGCCGGTCCTTTGCCGCCTGCGCGCGCGCCCGGACGAAGACTTCGCGGTCGGCTTCGTATGCCTTGGTGCGGATCTCGTTGCGCAGCTGTCCTTCCGACAACGATTCGATCCGGTCGAGATCGGCGCCGATGGCCGCATCGATCGTGCCGCGGTCCGCACGGGTGACACACGTTGTTTCCCTGACGATGATCTCGGCGCGCCATTCGGTGATCCGCCCGGTCCGCAGCGCGGTGAAGGTGTTCGGCATCTCGGTGGCCAGCACCACCGCGACCCCCACGCGGCGTCGCCCGCGGTGTGGGGATTCCCGGCGTGCCAATCCGATTTGTGTGGCGATACTCGCATCGACCCGTTCGCGTTTCACCTCGCCGCGCACACCGGCGCGCTCGGACCGGGCGAAGTCCGCCGCGATGGCCGTTTTCACTCCGTCGGCGATACGAGTGAACCGTTCGAGAGACCGCAACATGTCCACGCGTGTTGTGTTGTCCCCCGGCAGGGCGGTGGTCATCAACGCGTCTGCCCACCAGTCCAGCCGGCCGGCGGTTACCGGTTCATCCATCTCCATGACTTCGAACATGCGTTCGAGTGTATCGGAGTCCGCTGACACAAAGTAGAGGAAGCTCCGATCTGTGGATAACCCGAGGACTGTGGAAAATTGCCCGTCCGCAAGATGATTGAGGATCGGTTCTCGCGGGTTCCGCGACTACCGTCCGCTGCCGGGCAGCTCGTTGTACCGCTCATCGGAGACCGGCTCGAGCCATTTGTTGCTGACGCCCTCGCCGGGGGTGATGAACGCGACGTGGCTGAACCAGGAGTCGGCCTTCGCGCCGTGCCAGTGCTTCGTCCCGGCGGGCACGCGGATCGCCGTGCCGGGCTCCAAACTGACCGGTTCTTCGCCCTCCGCCTGGTACCAGCCGCTGCCGGCGGTGCACAGCAGGATCTGATCGCCGCCGCCATGGGTGCCGTGGTGGATATGCCAGTTGTTCCGGCAGCCCGGCTCGAACGAGATGTTGTTGACCGGGACGCTCCCGTCGGTCAACGGCGCGTTGTAGCTCCGCCCGAGGAAGTACTGCGCGTAGGCATCATTGGGGCCGCCGAGCGGGAAGATCTGGTCGAAATCGGTGGTGGTCATATCGCTCCTCCTCGCGAGGTGGGGCCCTCCCCGGGTGGGAGCCACCCCATGCCGTCGACACTATGCGCGGGGAGCCCACGAGTGGGAGGGACTGCCGTGAGGGGGTAGCGCCAGAACCTGGCACCCTCCCGAGCGCCGTTCTAGCGTGGGCTGCACGACGGAGACGGGGTCCGCCTCAGCACCCCCGCGGGACAGGGGACGATTCTGTGACCGAGAAGCAGGCCGGTTGGACGGGCGGCCGGGACACGTTCGGCGACTTCGCGCCGGGCATGGTCCACTACACCGACAAGGTACTTTTCGACGAGGTTTGGGAGCGCGAGGGCCTGTCCAAGCGAGACCGCAGTCTGATCACGATCTCCGCGCTGACGGCGATGGGCAAGATGGATCAGCTCCGATTCCACCTCGACTTCGCCCGCCGCAATGGGGTCACCGACCAGGAGCTCGAGGAGGCCCTCTTGCAGCTGGCGTTCTATGCCGGTTGGCCGAACGGTATGGGCGCCACCGCCGTCCTGCGGGACATCATCGATCCGAAGACTGCCGACTGACCTATCGGGAGGTGGCCAGGGCCGCGGGCCGCAGCTCGTCGGAGTTGACCCCGAACCGCGAAACACCTTTGCGGCGCAGCAGTTCCACCACCGTGTCGGAGACATCTCCGGACAGGCGGATACCGAAGCGGTCCAGGCTGTCGAGTCGGTCGATCGCGTCGTCGATCAGCTTCTCCGCCAGGTCGCCCAGCCGGATGCGTGGGTCGATGTCGATCAGCTTGCTGCGCACGTAGCTGTCCAGCGGTTCGGCGGCCAGCAGATGCCGCGGCGGAATCCCGTAGATCTCGGCCTGGAAGCGCCGCAGCTCCAACCACACCCGGTCGACCTCGGCGGCGATCGCCGGGATATCGCGCACCCCGTGCGAGTGGCTGACGTAGCAGCCCACCTCGATGGGCACTCCCAACGAATCCCGCAGCGACCGCAACGCCGCGGCCTCGGCGACCCCGCTGGTACGCGGCATCACGAAGCGCACCGTCGCCCCGCTGCCGTCCGCGGCCGCCGCGAGCCCGCGCACCTGCGCGGCGATCAATTCCGGCGCACCCATCGGCATGGCGACCTGCGGGTGCAGGGCGAACAGGTTGGCCACCGAGAACAGCTCGGCGACGTCGTCGGCGTGAAAGTCGAGCCCGCGCACGTCGATCTCGGTCGCCCCGGCGGCGCGGATCAGCGGTGCGAAGGCCTCGGTGATCGCCCGCTCGAGGTCGCCCGCCGCGGCGGTCAACTCCTGGCCCTGCTCGAGATTGGCCAGGATACGGTCGAGCGTTCCGGCGGTGACCAGCACGTCGTCGACGGCGGTGATCACACCGGCGGCGCCGCGTTCGGCGACATCGGCGACCTGGGGCACGGTATGCGCGCGACCCATCAGCCGCACACCGTCGTTGCGGCCGGCGGCGATCGCCAGCAGCCTGGCGAGCCCGTCGCCGTCACCGGTGGCCCCGTCGACCAACGCCAGTTCGCCGTCGATCACCTCGCCGGTCGTCCCGTCGAGGCTGACGACATCACCCGCGTGCCAGACGCGTTCCCCGATGGTCATCGTGCCGGCGGCCGGATCGATGACCAGCTCCGCGCAGCCGACGATGCAGCTGGTGCCGAGGGCGCGGGCGACCACCGCGGCGTGCGAGGTGGAACCGCCGGTGGCGGTGACGATCCCGTTGGCCGCGATCATGCCGTGCAGATCGGTGGGACTGGTCACCGGGCGCGCGAGGATGACCGCGTGCCCCGCCTTGGCCCGTTCCTCGGCCGCCTCGGAGTCGAACCGCAACTCGCCGACCACCTGGCCGGGCGAGGCGCCCACGCCGGTGGTGATCACCCGGCCGTCGGCCCGGGCCGACGCGAGGCGCTTCGGATCGAAGCCGGGCCGCTGGACGGTGCGCACCTGCTCGAGGGACACCGAGCCGAGCGCGGTAGCCGCGTCGATCGCGCCCTCGTCGACCATGTCGGCGGCGATGCGGATCGCCGCGCGGGCGGTGCGTTTCGCGCTGCGCACCTGCAGCAGATAGAGCACGCCGCGTTCGACGGTGAACTCGATGTCGAGCATGTCCTGACGGCGCCGTTCCATCTCGGCGCAGGTGCTCAGCAGCTCGCGGTAGGCCTCCGGCACGCTCGCGTCCATCGTCGCGACCGGGTCCGGGGTGCGGGTACCGGCCACGACGTCCTCGCCCTGGCTGGCCTCGAGGTATTCGCCGAAGACGCCGGGTTCGCCGGAGACCGGGTTGCGGGTGAACACCACGCCGGATCCGCTGCGGGCGTCGAGGTTTCCGAATGCCATCGACTGCACGACCACGGCGGTGCCCAGGTCGTGGGGGATCGTGTGCAGGTCCCGATAGGTGATCGCGCGGCGGGTATTCCAGGAGCGGAATACCGCCTCGATCGCGCCGATCAGCTGATCGCGGGGGTCGGTGGGCACCGGATCGTCTCCGTCGTCCGCCAACCGGTCGGCGCACAGCGCCCATACCGCGTCGTAGACATCCGCCGCGGAGGCGCCCTCGGGCAGGTCGGCGAGCAGGATGTCGAGGTCCGCGCGTTCGGGAACTTCGAAGGCGCCCAGCACCGTTTCGGCGTACATGCCGTGGAAGCGGAAGACGACGTCGGCCATGAAGCGGGTGCTGCCGGTCGCCTCCGCCAACGCGACCGCGGACTGCCTGCTGACGCCGAGGTTCAGGACGGTATCCATCATGCCGGGCATCGAGATCGGCGCGCCGGACCGCACCGACAGCAGCAGCGGGACCGGCCCGCCGCCGAAGGTCTTGCCCGTCGCGGCCTCGATATCCGCCAGCCGGGTGTGCACATCGGCGATCAGATCGTCGGGCAGCCGGCCGGCGTCGAGGTAGCGGTGACATGCCGAGGTGGAGATGACGAAGCCCGGCGGTACCCGCAGGCCCTCGCGGGTCATCTCGATCAGGCCGAAGCCCTTGCCGCCGACGTCATTGAGGTCGACGTCGCCGGGGTCGGTGAACGCGCGGGTGGTGCGCGCCCCGGTCGCCTGTATCGCGCCCATCGTGGTCACTCCTTTCGCGCGCGACCGAGGGTGCGCAGCAGGTCCTCGTGGAACTCGAACCAGATGTTGTGAATCGAATCGCGGGTCGGGTCGGAGACGTAGGCGATGTCGCCGCCGTCCACGGTGTCGACCGCCTGCCGAAAGCGGTTGATGTAGAGGGCGAAACGCGGATCCCGCTCGGCGAGGGTGTCCAGCAGCGTCGCGAGGCGCGAGACCAGCTTGTCGATCTGCGAGACGACCTTCAGGTCGTAATCGGGATCGGAGTGGTCGTTGGTGATCTTCCGTCCGCCGACCTCGATTTGCTGCCAGGCGGACATCGTCTCGAGGAAGCGGGAGTTGACGTCCTCGAACTTGTCGGCGACGGTCAGCACGGCTGGATCGGTGCGCACCTCGGCGTAGATCTCGGCGGCGGACTGCGTGAGGGCGGCCGCGCAGTCGTCGGTCGGCAGGGCGTTGTCACCGAGCAGGACCAGTAGACCGCGCTCGGCCAGGACGCTCAGCGCGGCCTCGGCGGCGGCGATGTCCAGTGTGGTCACATCGGCGACCCCGGCGGCGGTCGACATCTTCTTGAGCGCGACGGCGTTGAGGGCGTCGTAAAGGTCCTTGTCGAGCAGGGTGGAGGGCATGGAGGTTCCTCGCGTTGGCGCGAACTCCCGCGCGGCGGTGTGATCACCACCGCGCGGGGTTCGCGAGCGGATGACGTCGGCAGCCGACGTGACTAGAGCCAGGTGTACTTGGAGGCGCGCAGGTCGGCGTTCTCGCCGAACGGCAGATAGCCGCGGCCGGAGAAGATCTTGTGCGGAACGACCTCCTGCGCGAAGCCGCGCTTGGTGATGTCGTAGTAGTAGTTGGCGACCCGCTGGTCGACCTCCCACATGTGCAGGTCCCGGCAGACCTTCTCGTAGACGCCGGCTCGCCGCAGGTACGGCAGGATCATGTCGACGTAGTAGACGTAGTGCCCGGACCAGATCAGGTCGCGGCGGCACATCCGGGAGATCTTGCGGTAGAGCTTGAGCGTGGCGTCCTGGATCTTCGGCAGCTCGCCGGCCAGCTCCGCAATCGACAGCGACCGCAGCTGTTCCATGGGGCTGTCGTGCTTCTCGCGGGCGAAGACCGCGCCGCCGACGATGCTCGGCAGGTAGTTCTTGGGTCGGGTGAACGTCGTCGAGATGTCGTTGACCCGAATCTCCTGCAGCCCCATCGCGTGCGGGTCGATCTCGAGCGCCACGGTGTAGGAGTAGGGCAACCCGGCGTCCTCGCAGGCGTCCGCCCAGTGGAAGATCGGCTCGTTGACGAACAGGTCCCGCAGGATCAGTAGATTCCCGTTGGGCAGCTCGTACGGGCCGGTATCGCCGAGTCCGAGGCGATTGTCGAAGTGCTGCAGGAAGGCCAGCAGTTCGGCGGCCGCGTTGAACCGGGTCAACGCGGAGTGGTCGTCGCTGCCCTCCTCGAGCGGGACGAGTTGGTCGCTCAACGTCGTCAGGAAATCGTCGTCGTGAATCGTGCAGCGGTAGCGGTCCTGCGAGTTGAGGATGTACCCGTCCTGCCGCTTGCCCCACAGAATGCGCTGCATGAACTTGAGCATCGTGTTGGATTCTTCGAGGTAGTCGTTCGGGCCGATCGCCTCGAGCGCCAACAGTCCGCACCGGCCCATGCCGAAGCCGACTGCGCCGATCGACCAGTCGTGCACCGAGTTGACCTTGGTGCCGACCTCGCGCCGCGCCGACGCACCGATCTCGAGCAGACCCTCGGCGCCCACCGCATCGGTGGCCACCCGCAGAAACTCGGGCCAGCGGTAGAACTCGTGCATGAACGCCAGGATTTCGTACTCTTGCCGGGGGATCATGCCCGAGACGCCCTCGGTGGCCCGCATGACGAGCGTGTCCCAGATGTTCCACGCCAGATAGTTGTTCAGGTCGTTGATCTCGTCCAGGGAGAACTGATCCTTCAGCACGTCCTCGCGGGTGACCTTCTCGAGCACACCGCTTTTCGCGCGGGAGCGCATCATCTTGTCACCCAGGATGCCGTCGGTGACCGGCTCCATTCCCACGAAGTTGCCCTCGAAGGTCAGATCCTGGAAACGCAAGCCGTCATCGTCGGCTTCGTAGCGCTGCTTGTAGGTGGCCTTGGTGCCGGCGTCGGCGTTGATGCTCATGGCTATTCCTCGGTTTCGGATTCAGACCAGGCTCACGCGGCCGGTATCGGGGTCCTCACAGATCAGCTGCACCTTCTTGCCGACCAGTGCGTTGGTGATCTCCACGAAATGGGCGTCATCGGTATTGCCGACCTCGTACCGCGAATCGCTGTCGGTCAGATGGGCGGTCATCACGCACGGAATCTGGAATTCCCGGGACAGGATGCCCAGGTGCGATTCCGGGGCGCCGGACATGGTGATGACACCGATGGCGCCCATGCTCAGGGCCGGGGTGAGGAATGTGGTCGTTCCGCCCCGCACCAACAGGATGTAGTCGCCGAGCTGGCCCGACTGGACCACCTCGATGACATCCTGCGGTGAATCGAGGTACTTGACTTCGCCCACAGGCGACTTCGACGTTTCGAAGGCGTTGTAGCCCTCTGCCACTACCTGCATGGAATCTCCCTATGCCGCGCCGGCCCAGCCGACTGATGTGTTCTCCGAATCACAATGCGCCACGAATGTGTGCTACCGCACTGCCGCTCGGGACAGGCCCGGGCGAGAGGTCTATCCGTGGCGGATAGTTGTCAGACCGGCGTCGAACCGAGCGCGACCGGGTCGAGATCACGAAGCTTCCGGCGCAGCAATTTGCCCGATGACGTCGTGGGAAGCGACTCGACGAAGACCACATCGCGGGGCCGCTTGTAGGCCGCCAGGCGCCCCGAACAGAAGTCCAGAATCGCCGCGGCGTCCGGCTGTGCGTCCGAGCGCGGCACGACGTACGCCACCGCCAACTCGCCCTTGATCTCGTCGGCTCGCCGCCCGACCGCCACCATCGCGACGTCGGGATGCTCGGCGATCACCCGCTCGATCTCCGCCGGGTACACGTTGTAACCGGCGGTGATGATCATGTCCTTGAGCCGATCGATGACGAAGGCGTGCCCGCTCTCGTCCAGATAGGCCACGTCGCCGGTATGCAACCAGCCCTGCGCGTCCAGGGCGTCTGCGGTCGCGTCCGGGCGACCCAGATACTCCAACATCACCAACGGTCCCCGCACGATCAGTTCGCCGGGTACCCCCGGCGGCACCGGCCCCTCCGAGCCGTCGATCGGGGCGATCGCGATGTCCAGGCCGGGCAGCGATACCCCGATCGACCCGGGCGAGGGCGGCGCGTGCACCGAGTGGGTGGTTCCGAGGCCGGACAGCTCGGTCATTCCCCACAGTTCGAGGAGGGGTGCGCCGGTGAGCTTCTCCCACTTCTCGATCACCACGGTCGAGAAGGTTTGGCCGCCGACCGTCGAGACGCGGATGCTGCTCAGATCGGCCCCACCGATATCGGGCAGGGCGAGCAGCATCGAGTACATCGCCGGGACACCCTCGAAGACGGTCACCCGGTGCCGCTCGATCAGCCGCAGCGCCTCGGCCGGATCGAAGCGTTCCATCAACACGACGGTGCCGCCGGCGAGGAAGGTGCCGTTGATCGCGACGTTGCCGTAGACGTGTGCGGCGGGCAGCGCCGAGAGGATGACGTCCCGCTCGTTCTTGCCGTGCATCGTCGCGGTGTGGGCGCAGTTGAGCAGCACCGACTCCAGGGATTGCACCGCGCCCTTGGGGTGCCCGGTGGTGCCCGAGGTGTAGCCGATGCTGCCCGCCTCCCGCGGCCCGCGCGGAGCGGGGGTCTCGTGGGTGTCGGGAGCGTCGGCGAGCAACTCGTCGAAGGCGGCGTCGAGTGTGACCCGCAGCGTCGGGCGGGCGTCGGCGATGTGCTCGGCGACCCGCGCCGCCTCCGCCGGCCCGAGGAACAGGCCGGCGGCGGAGCAGTCGTCGAGGACGTAGCGCAGTTCCGGGCCGGTGAGCATCACGTTGATCGGATTGACCACGCAGCCCGCCTTGAGGATTCCGTGGTACGCGGTGATCCACTGCCAGCTGTTCGGTCCGAACAGCGAGACGACCTGCCCCGCAGTGAAACCCCGATCGATGAGGCCGGCCGCCACCCGATCGGACAGCGCGTCGAGCTGCGCGTACGTCAGCGTGCGGGTGCCGGTGATCAGCGCGACGTCGTCCGGCGCACGCTGCGCGGCGTACGGAAGGATCTCCGCGACACCGACGGTGGGACGTGACAGCGCCATCGTCAGCCCACCGCTCCGGGCGTCCGATTGAGGGCCACCGTCTGGTGGTTGGTGTATTCGGCCAGCCCGTGCAGGGAGTTCTCCGCGCCGATGCCCGACTGCTTGTGGCCGCCGAAGACCTGATGCGGGGAGTACTCGTGCACCTCGTTGAGCCAGACCGTGCCCGCCTCGAGCTGCCGACCGATGCGTTCGACCGCCTCGAGATCGACGCCCCAGACGGTGGCGCCCAGACCCCAGATCGTGTCGTTCGCGCGACGGATCACGTCGGCCTCGTCCGACCACTTCAGCAGCGGCAGAATCGGTCCGAACGGCTCCTCGGCGACCAGACGGGAATCCTCCGGCGGGTTGTCGACCAGCGTGACCGGGACGAACCAGCCCTCGGCCTCGGTGTCGATCGTGCCGCCGAGGGCGAAGGTGTAGCCGTTGGCCGTGCAGTCGTCGAAGTACTCGGTGACCTTGGCGAGCTGCTGGAGGTTCTGAATCGGTCCGAGCTGGGTATCGGCCAGCGCGCCGTCGCCGACGACCACGGTGCGGGCGTAGGCCACCAATTCGTCGCGCACCGCGTCGTAGACGTCGTCGTGGATGTAGATGCGCTTGGCGGCATTGCAGAATTGCGCGTTGTTCTGGAACGCGGCCCAGAAGATCTGCGGTGCCACCGTCTTCGGGTCGACGTCCGGCAGCACGATCGCCGGATCGTTGCCGCCGAGCTCGAGGGTGACCCGCTTGAGCGTCGCTGCGGCGGAGGCCATCACGTGGCGGCCGGTCTCGGTGCTGCCGGTGAAGGCGATCTTGGCGATGTCCGGGTGGGCGGTGATCCACTTGCCGAGTTCGTCGTCGCCGGACAGCGCGCTCAGCACGCCCGGCGGCAGCAGGTCCTGCACCAACTCGACGAGCTTCAGGTCGCACAGCGGGGTGAACGGGGACGGCTTGACGATCATCGTGTTGCCGGTGACCAGCGCCGGCGCGATCTTCCACACCGCCAACAGGATCGGGAAGTTCCACGGCACGATCGCGCCGACGACGCCCAGCGGGGTGGTTCGGCTGATCACCTTGCGATCGGGGGTGTCCTCGAGGACCTCCTCGGGCAGGCTCTGCTTGGCGATCTCGCGGAACCAGGCGATCGAGCCGTAGACCTCCCACTCGGCCATCGATCGCGGCTTGCCCTGCTCGGCGGTCAGCAGGGCGAGGAACTCCTCGGCGTGCTCCTCCAAACGGTCGCCGATCGCCGAGACGATCGCCTGCCGCTCGGCGAGCGGGGTGGCCGCCCAGCCGGGAAAGGCCGCCTTCGCGGCGGCGACCGCGCGGTCGAGATCGTTGCGGGTGGCGACGGGAACCTCGGCGAAGACCTGTCCGGTCGCCGGGTTGTACACCGGCGCGGTGGTCTCGGAACCGGTGCGTTCACCGTTGATGATGTGGGAGTACGAGGTGTCGGCGGGCGCGCTCATGCTGCCTCCTTGCCGGGGTGACGGGCGCAGTCGGCTGCGACACATCACCGGTGGACTATGACCACCATCACTCTGTCGGTTGGACGGGGTGCTGGAGTGTTCCGATCTGGAACACTCCATCGACGGGGTGGGCGATCATCGCCCCGCCGGATCAGCGGGAGAGGCCGTAGTACTTGATGCGCTGGTAGAGCGTATTTCTCCCGATCCCGAGGTCGGTGGCAGCGGCAAGCTTGTTGCCGTTCGTGGCATTCAGGGCGGCCACGATCGTCGCGCGCTCGGCCCGCTCGAGCGGGGTCAGACCGCGGGTGGAACGGTGCCGGTGGGTAGCCGGCAGATCGTCGACGGTGATGTCACCGCGTGTCCGTCCGCGCCGTGCCGACGTCAGGACATGGCGTAGTTCGGTCAGGTTGCCGGGCCAGTCCTGCTCGGACAGCAGATCCATCGTCGAGGGGGCGACCCGCATCTGCGTGTCGGCGAGAAGGGTGCGGACGATTCCGGGAAACTCCGGGCCGGCCTCGCGCAGGTTCGGGCGTTCCTCGTGGACCGACGCGGCGGCCAGCAGTGCGCGATGTTCGACGGATAACTCGTCGGGGGTCGCGCCGATCAGGACCACGGTGCCGCCGGCCGCAGGCAGAGCGGCGCGAAGCAGCGCTGCGGTTCTCGAGTCCGCGAGATGCAGATTGTCGAGCACGACGCCGTCCGGATCGGCCAGGGCATTGCGCCACTGCCGGGGATCGGCGGTGTCCGCCAGGTCGATCAATCTCGCAGCGGGACCGGCGATCTCGCGCGCACGAGTAGACCGGCCCGACCCGGGTTCGCCGGTCACCAGTACGATCTGTGGAGCCGGCGAACGTTGCGTCGCAGGTCTTTTCGGTAGCGTCGGGGTAGGACCGACGGTGCGGGGGAGCAGTTCGATCAGCACACCCTCCCGACTGTCGGCGATCAGCCGAGCGTGGACGTCGACCTGCCGCCCGGACGACAGGGCAACCGTTCGGGTGATTCGCCCGCCGGACCCGATCTCGCCTGCCAACGCGCGCAGGATCGGGTGGTCGTCGCTGCCGATCAGGTCGGAGGCGGCGGCATTGCTCAGGGCCAGATTCTCGCCGAAGACCATGACCGCGGACTTCGAGCGAGCGGTCTGCGCCTGGAACTCGGCGAAAAGGAGCCGCTCGCTCTGCCTCGACCCCTCCTGCAGGCGAAGTTCGATATCGCGGACCGCTCGCATCACGAAGGGGCCCAGGAGGCTGTTGCGATCCTCGAGCGGACCGGTGACGTCGATGACGCCCTCGAGGCGCCGGGTGATCGGATGGATGATCGGTGCGCCATAACAGCAGAACACCCGCAGCGCCTCGAGAAAGTGCTCGTCGCCGGCCACCGCGATCGGTTTACGCGTCTCGAAGGCCGTGGCCAGCGAGTTCGTGCCGCTCACCTCCTCGAGGTATCGGGCGCCCGGCACCGCCTTCACCCGATCGAGGTGCCGGTCGATCATTCGATTGGCCACCCGACGATCGACGATCCGCGCCGAATGATCCGCAAGCAGAATCGAGAAGCGGGTGTCGTTGAGCTCATCGACCAATCGGGTCAGAATCGGGCTGCAGGCGCGCAGCAGCCTGCTGTGCCGGTCGACATCGAACAACCGCGACTCGCGAACCTCCATACCCGGATCGAGTCCGCTCATGACCGACCGGCGCCAGCCGAGCGCTATCTCGGGGCGCAGGTCGGAACCCGGGTCGCCTTCGTTGATCTCCACTACCTCACGCGTTGTGACGAGCGTCATTTCACTGTAGCTGTCGTGACGGCGGTCGCGAATATGTCGCCGCCTATCATCGGGTGGACGCCGGGTTCCCAATGCCGACTCCCACGGATCGCAATTTTGGGAGCCGGGTGACCGACTCCAGAGTCTCGCGAGCGTCGCAAGGTGGATCCCGTTCCGGGCGGGGGAGCGTCGCCCGTCGGGGCGGTCGACGACGTCACCCTCAACACAGCACAGCGGCCGGGAGGATGTTCTCCCGGCCGCTGTGCGCTGTCGGATCGTTACTTGACGGGGGCGATCTCGCCGGTGGCGATCTTGTTGCGGTACTGGTTGATCTCCTTCTTCAGCACCCGGGCGAGCAGGTACAGGCCGATCAGGTTCGGGATCGACATCAGGA
This sequence comes from Millisia brevis NBRC 105863, assembly GCF_001552615.1. Classification (GTDB taxonomy): domain Bacteria; phylum Actinomycetota; class Actinomycetes; order Mycobacteriales; family Mycobacteriaceae; genus Millisia; species Millisia brevis. Next base: position 33,123 of record NZ_BCRN01000024.1, on the reverse strand, counting down.
AGATCGCGGCGTCGGAGAAGCCGAGCACCGAGTCGAGGGCCAAGCCCGCGCCCAGCACGGTGAACAAGCAGAAGATGACCTTATAGATGTTCTCCGCGGTCTTGTTGTCACCGAAGAGATAGCCGGTGGCCTTCATGCCGTAGTACGACCAGGACAGCATCGTCGACAGCGCGAACAGGACCACCGCGAGCGCCAGAACGTACGGGAACCAGGAGACCACCGACGCGAAGGCCGAGGAGGTCAGAGCGACGCCGCCGGCAGCGATCGTGGCCTCGTCGGTCCACACGCCGGTGATGACGATGACCAGAGCGGTCATCGTGCAGATGCAAATCGTGTCGATGAACGGCTCGAGCAGCGAGACGAATCCCTCGGTTGCCGGCTCTTTGGTCTTGACCGCCGAATGCGCGATCGACGCCGAACCGATGCCCGCCTCATTGGAGAAGGCGGCCCGCTGGAAGCCGACGATCAGGACGCCGATCACACCGCCGACGGCACCCTCCGGGCTGAACGCGCCCGAGATGATCTGACCGAAGGCGGTCGGGACGTAGCCGATGTTGACCGCGATGATCACCAGACAGGCGGTGATGTAGAGGACCGCCATGAAGGGAACCACCTTTTCGGTGACCTTCGCGATCGACTTGATACCACCGATGATCACCAGACCGACCGCCACGGCGAAAACCGCGCCGATACCGAAGGCCAGGGCCGCATTGTCCGGGCTGGCGCCCATCACGTCCATGACCTGCTGGGTCGCCTGATTCGACTGGAACATATTGCCGCCACCGAGCGAGCCGAGCACACAAAAGACCGCGAACGCCGCCGCCAGTACCTTCCCGAGGCCGGGCTTTCCGATCTGTGCAATGCCGTCGCGCAGGTAGTACATCGGACCACCGGATACCGTGCCGTCCGGATGTTCCTTGCGGTATTTCACCCCCAGCGTGCACTCGGCCATCTTGGCGCTCATCCCCAGGAATCCGGCGACGATCATCCAGAAGGTCGCACCGGGGCCGCCGAGCGAGACCGCCACGGCAACGCCGGCGATATTGCCCAGACCCACCGTGCCGGAGACGGCGGTGGCCAGCGCCTGGAAATGGGATACCTCGCCCGCGTCCTCGGGCTTGGAATACTTGCCGCGCACCAGGTCGAGGGCGTGCTTGAAGCCACGGATGTTCTGGAAACCGAGGTAGACGGTGAAGAAGATCGCGGCGATGATCAGCCACGCCACAATCAGGGGGATGCGGATGTCGCCGAAGGTGACCGAGTAGAAGACCGCGTTGGTGATGCCGTCGAGAATCGAATTGAAAATATCCATCAGGGCACCACCGTCACGGGAACCGGTGCGACCTGCACCAAATGGCTGGGAAGACTTCCGAACAACGCTCGTTTGACCCGGCTGTCACCGGTTCGCCCGATCACGATCGATGAGGCACCGAGCCGTTCGGCGATTTCGATGATCGTGTCGACCGGATCACCATGGTGGGCTTCGGAGGTGACAACCACGCCGGTCTCGCCTGCCAGTTCCACCATCGGATCGAGAATCTGCTCGCGAGCGGCCAGTAGTTCAGCCTCCTTGGATGCATGTCGATGTTCATTCTCGGCTGCGCTACTGAACGAGTATGGTGACCACGGGATCACGTGCACCACGAAGAGTGACGCGCCCGATGATTTGGCGCCTTCGCGAGCGAATTCAACAGCTCTGCTGCTGGTTTCGCTTCGGTCGACACCTACTACGATGACACTCACCGCTTCTCCTTGCTCTTTCTGCGTACCAACCCACGGTGACCAAGTCGATCCGGCACCGTCCGTGGGTATTCGGTTGTGGACCGATGACGTGCAGCTCTCGATCGCTGCAAGCGAGACTAGGGCGATCGCCAGGGGTTTGCCCTTCGAATGGGCATCGATGGTCCGACGTTTACACAGGAATTACTCCCGTGGTGGGTTGTGACGACTCTGTCGTTCCGTCGAGGACGTTGGATTCGCGCAGGTTGGGGCGATGAAAGTATCTGTCCGATCGATCCGGATCTTGCCTGCTCCGGGGCCGAAAGCCCGTATTGATTCCGACCGGTGTGTTTGAAAAGCGGGGTTTCGTGGCCGGTCCGGCACGACGGCTCGAATGGTGGGTCATGCGCCCGACGGGCCGTCCCCGCTCGTACCACAGCCGGTGTCCGGGTTCCCAGTGTCGACTCTCACGGATCGCAACCCTTGGAACCCGGGTGACCGGACTCCAGAGTGGGCGGGTCGATTCGAGGAAGAAGTCGACAGGAAGGACCACCCATGTCTACGCCCAGCCCGGAGCAGCCGCTCATCGAAGCACCCAAGTCGCGGCTACCGCTGATCATCGGCGCGATCGTTGCGGTGCTCGCGGTGATCGGCGCCGTCGTCTTATTCGTCAACCGCGGTGGAAGCGATCAGACCAGCGCCGGCGGGGAGAGTCTGACCACCGTGCGTCTGGGCACCGTCGGCGCGAGCGATCCCTACTGGGAGACCTTCCGCGAGGAGGCGCGCAATCAGGGGATCGACCTACAGGTTGTCGACTTCTCCGATTACGCGCAGCCGAACCCCGCGCTCAGTGAGGGCGAGATCGACATCAACCAGTTCCAGCACATCATCTACCTGGCCGACTACAACGTGAAGAACAACGACACGTTGGTGCCGATCGGCTCGACAGCGATCTACCCGCTGGGCCTGTACTCGACCCAGTTCGACTCGGTCGAGGCGATCCCGGACGGCTCCACGGTCGTCGTGCCGGACGACGACACCAATCAGGCGCGCGGTCTGCTGATCCTGCAGTCCGCCGGGCTGGTCACCCTCTCCGACGGGGGCACCCCGTTCTCGACGCTGGCCGATATCGACACCGCCAATTCGCGCGTTCAGGTCCAGGCGCTCAAGGCCGACCTGACCCCGACCTCGCTGGCCGACGTCGCGGCCGCGATCATCAACAACGACTTCGTGGAGAACGCCGGACTGTCCTTCGATCAGGCTATCGCCCAGGACGACCCGTCGGACCCGAAGGCCTTCCCGTACGTGAACATCTTCGCGGTGCGGGCCGACGACGTCGACAACGAGACCTACCGCAAGCTGGTCGAGATCTACCAGAGCACCCCGGCGATCCTCGACGGCGTCGACGCGGTCTCCGGTGGCGTCGCGGAGTTCGTCCAGGTTCCCGTCGCGGACCTGCAGCAGTCGCTGACCGACACCGAGAACCAGATCCGGTCCGGCGAGTAGATGACCGAGCCCCTCGTCCGCCTCGCGGGCGTCAGCAAGCTGTACCCCGGTCGTGGGCGGGGGGCACAAGCCGTGGCGGCGGTCGACGACGTCACCCTGGATATCGATGCCGGTGCGGTGCAGGCGATCATCGGTTACTCCGGTGCCGGAAAGTCGACCCTCGTGCGCCTGATCAACGCTCTCGAACCCGCCACCGCCGGCTCGATCACGGTGGCGGGCAAGGAGATCGTCGGACTGTCCGAACGGGAACTGCGGACCGTCCGTCGCGATATCGGGATGATCTTCCAGCAGTTCAACCTCTTCGAGTCCCGCACGGTATGGGGCAATCTCGCCTACCCGCTGTCGATCGCCGGCGTGGGGAAAGCCGAACAGCAGAAGCGCATCTCGGAACTGCTGCACTTCGTCGGCCTGCCGGACAAGGCACACGCCCACCCGCGGCACCTGTCCGGTGGGCAGAAGCAGCGCGTCGGCATCGCCCGGGCCCTGGCCACCAACCCGCGGCTGCTGCTGGCGGACGAGGCAACCAGCGCCCTCGACCCCGAGACCACCGGCGAGGTCCTCGCGCTGTTGCGCAGGGTCAACCGGGAATTCGGCACCACGATCATCGTGATCACCCACGAGATGGACGTGGTGCGCGAACTGGCCGACCACGTCGCGGTGATGGAGCGTGGCCGGGTGGTCGAGTCGCAGCCGGTGTTCGAGCTGTTCTCGAACCCGCAACAACCGGTGACCCGACGATTCGTGCACACCGTCGTCGACGACGAGCCGGACGCCGAAGCGCTCACGGCGCTGCGGGAACGTACCTCCGGCGTGTTGGTCACCGTGGTTCTGCGTGACCCTTCGGTGCGGCAGAGCGACATCTTCTCCGCGCTCACCCGCCGGGGCATCATCTTCGAATTGGTCTACGGCGGAATCGAAGAGATCCGCGGCGACACCTTCGGCAATCTCACCCTCTCCCTCGACGGCGCGACCGGGGACATCGATGACGCACTGGCCGAGATTCGGACCCTCGTGCCGGTGAAGGAACTGACATGAGCGACACCCGCCTTCCCGAACTGTGGCCGCTGCTCTGGCAGGCCACCGCCGAGACCCTGATCATGGTGGCGATCACCATGCTGATCGGCGGCGCCCTCGGCCTGCTGCTGGGCGTGGCCCTCTACGCCACCCGCGCCGGCGGGCTCTACGCCAACCGGTGGGTCTACGGCATCCTCAACGTGCTGGTGAACTTCTTCCGGCCGATCCCCTTTGTCATCTTCATCGCCGCGGTGCAGCCGCTGGCGCGGCTGGTGGTCGGCATCGGCATCGGTCAACGCGCCGCGATCTTCGCGCTGACCCTCGCCGCGATGTTCGGCATCAGCCGAATCGTCGAACAGAATCTGGTGACCGTCCAGCCCGGCGTGATCGAAGCGGCGCGGGCGATGGGCGCGAGTCGGCTGCGCATCGCGACCACCGTCGTCATTCCGGAGGCGCTCGCCCCCCTGATCCTGGGCTATACCTTCGCCTTCGTGGCGGTGGTCGACATGTCGGCGGTCGCCGGGGTGATCGCGGGCGGCGGCCTGGGCACCTTCGCCCAGCAATACGGCTATCGACAATTCGACACCGTCGTCACCTGGACGACCGTGCTCTTCCTCGTGGTGATCGTGCAGGTCGTGCAGTTGATCGGCAATACGCTCGCCAACCGCATCCTGCGCCGCTGAGCGGAACCCCGCCGACCTCATGCGCGAGGTTCGACTCCGGTTTGTGACCCGGCGGCCGTAACGGCCCGCAGGATCCCCACGAAAGGCTTAGCGAACATACCTTCAGGCGCCGAAGGATTCCTGCTATCGATCGTGCGGAGGAATCGTGAGACGAAAAGCTGTGATCGTTCTGCTGGGCGTGGTTGTCGCGCTGGGTGGTAGCGCGTGCTCGTCCGCCGGCGACAGCCCGACCGTGGTGACGTCCGTATCGGGATCGCCGGCGACCGGATCGACCACGACCGGGGCCGTCACCGGGGGCGAACCGGACACCTCGGCATCGGGAACGTCCGACTCGGGCAGGGCCGAGCCGGGGACGGCCGAGCCGGGGAGCACCGATGCGTCGGAGTCCGGTTCCGGATCGGCATCGACAGGGGTGACGCCGGCCGAGAACACCGGTTTCACCGGTTCCCCGAGCCGCGACGACGCCAATGTCGATGCCCGCGACTTCCAGGTCGCACCGGACCGGTACGCCTTCGTCTCACCGTCGCAGAATGTGTACTGCGCCGTCAGCACCCTTCCCGACGACCCGGCCGGCGCGGTCGGATGTCAGGCCGTCACCTCGGTACCCGCCGCCAACGGCACCGTCTGTGACAACTCGGCCACCAATAGCTATGCGGTGCGGATCGACGGTGGCGATGTCACCCAGTTCTGCACCAACCAGGGCATCTACGTCGGCGGTTCCGATGTCCGCACCCTCGAGTACGGCCAGGTCCTGATGGTGATGGGCACGCCCTGCGCGTCGACGACCACCGGGATCAGTTGCTGGGGGACCGGCGACAACGGCTTCACCATCTCCCGCGATATCAACACCACACTCGGCTGAGCCCCCGCACGATCCCCGGCGACGTCGTGTCGTCCGGGGATCGGCGGTGGTCTCGTTCGGAGACTCGTGGAGGTGATGTCTCCTAGAGGAAGGAGTCCGCTCGGCTCAGGCCGTAGCGCGGATGCTCCCCGATCACGATCGACTCGAAGATCCCGTAGCCGGTCGCATCGCCCTCCTGGGTACGAATGACACAGTCGCGCAACTGATGAGCCTCCAGGATCGTCGCCCGGTCGGTCATATCGGCGTACCGCTCGCCGTCGAGGTGGTCCACGCCGTGCCAACTGCCGTGCCGGTCACCCTTGAAGCCGAAGTAATTCGCCGTACCCAGATGGAAACCGACATCCGACACCGGCGCGATCTCGACCACTCGCTCCTTACCCCACCCGGCATCGAAGTTCATCGTGCCGCCGAGCAGGCGCCGCGTCGCCGGGTCGTACTTCAGGTCGTCGACCGCGCCGTGCAGCGGTTCCTGGCGGCCGTCGGCGTAATTGACGAACCCCGAGAAATAGTGCACCTCTCCGTCGACCCACTGCAGATAGTGGTGAATCTCGTAGGGTGCGCTGCCGTCCGCCGGCCGGAAGAACATCGGGCTCCAGGTGAGGATGAAATCCTGCTCCATCCGATTCGGTGCCTTGACATCGGGTGCGGGCGCGCCGACATCCATGCGCACTCCCCAGGACCGGTCGCGGTAGCCCATCCAGGTGTCGTCGGTGATCTCGATCCGTTCACCGTCGATCACCACCCAGCCCGACACCGTGCCGGCCTGGTGGAACCGTCGCAGATCCGAGGCGATCCGGAAACCGTCCGCGCCGCGCTGGGCATCCTTGCGTTCCAGATAGGGCGGCAGGATCGCGGTGAAGGTCACGTCGAAGCTGATCGGTTGGACGTCGTTCTCCCGCAGGACCGCCCGCACGGTGCGCATCGGTTCGATGATCTCGTAATCGATCGGCCCGACCCCGATGCGTTCCGGGTCGACGTCGAGTTCGGTGCTGGCCCGCACCGTGATCTGCTCCACGCCGCGCGAGATACCCGCGAAACCGTCGATCACGTTGCGGTTGTGGTACTTCCCGAGTCCGACGTCGATCTGCAGGGAGCCGTCGAGAGCGAACAGCGACAGCCAGATCTTCTCGGTCCAGGCGATGTCGGCATGCGAGACGGTGGCGAAGGTATCGGGGGTCTGGTGGATCGGGTATTCGTCGGCGGGGGTGATCAACTGCATGGGTTGACGCATGATGGTCCTTCCCGGGCGACCGGTCGGCGACCGCCCGTGGTCGAGGAGGTGGCGAGGGTTCGACCCGTCAGGGCCGTCCGCCGATCGGGCGGAAGCAGCTGTCGCGGTCGGCGGGGACGAAGACGCCGCCGATCAGTTCGAGCGCGACGGCCGGATCGCGCAATCGCCCGTACGACTCGACGACCTCGGGGCTGATCGCCCAATCGATCTCGTCGTAGCATCCGGCGATTCGGGCCCAGGCCTTGAGCTTCCAGCTGTACATCTGGGTGGCGTAGAGGTTGCGCTCCTGCGGGTCGGTCTCCGCCAACCGTGCATAGAGGGCCCGGTGGGCGGTGCGGATGTGGGTGGTCAGCGCGACCACCTCCGGCAGGTCGAGCGGGCGCAGCTGGCCGTCGCGCACCGCGAAGACCCGCAGTTGCAGGATCCGGTCGAGGTAGTCGCTGGGGGTGAACCACGCCGTCCCCCAGACGTTGTTGTCCATCGCGACGTCGTTCGGCAACCGGTACGCCAGGACGAAGCGGTGCTCCGGCAGCGTCTCCCGAATCCCATCGAGCCACGGGAAGTCGCCGTCGCCGTCGCAGCAGAGCTCCCGCAGGGCCAGGAAGGTGCCGTCGCCGAGGTCGTAGGGGCCGGTATCGCAGACCGCGGTGCGCGCGTCGCAATTCTCCAGGAAGGCGTACGCGGTCAGCCGGGCCGCGAACTTGCGGACGGTCGCGGTCGTGGCGGCGTCGTTGGGCTCGAGGTGCCCGAGGATCCGATCGCGCAGCTCGTCGTCGATGACGTGCGAGCTGTTGGTGGGCGTCGCGTCCATGTTGAACAGCACCGAGTCGGTGCGCATGGCGATCGTCGCCCGCCGCCAGAACCGCAACACCTCGAGCTGGTCGTCCAACCCGTCGGCGAGGGTGTCGCGCCCGAGGTCGACGTACAGTTCCCGTCCGGTCAGGTAGTGCAGCGGCATCGCGGCGAGGTTGATGAAGCTGCGCTTCGAGCCGATCGGCAGGCCGGTGCGAACGAGGTCCTCCGGCGTCGCGTGCCGGGCGATCGTGCGCAGCCGCTCCGGAACCCGCAGGTAGTCCTCCATCATCGACATGACGATGTAGGTGTTCATGCCGAACAGTTCCGACTCGAAGACCGTGCGTCGGGACAGCTCGGATTTGTAGGCGCGCCCCGCCGCGTCGATCAGGCCGTTCCACTCGTCGAGGGTCGGTTCGTAGTCGGGGTCGGTCAGCAGTTGCGGGCGGGCGCCGGCGACGGCGGTCACGAGGTCACCGCCGGGGTCTCCGCGAGGTCGATCGTCGCGGTCTGCGGATCGGTCAGCCGCAGCACAACCGGTGTTCCCGAGGCGATCTCGGTGGTGATGGTGGCGGCCAGGACGCACGGAACGGCCGACTCGCGCGAGAGGATCGCCAGGTGCGACTCGCGGCTCCCGGCGGTACAGACGATCGCCTTGAGATCCGGGAGGATGGGGGACAGGAAGGTCATACCGCCCTTGTGGACGAAGGCGATCGTCTCGGCGAGATCGTCGTCGTCGATCGACAGGACATCGGAGGTGTCCTCGAACCATCGGGCGATTCCCGAAATATCTTCGGTAACAAATAGATTGACGCCGGATCCGGCGCCGGTAGGAGAGCTCGTCATGATTGCGTGATCCTTTCCGCGACAGCAGATGGCACGCAGAATATGAACTGGATCACAACGTTCGGCAGTCCCCCTAGGGGGACAGGGGATGGACTACAGCGCGGCGTCGCGAGCGATCAACGCCAACTCCAGGCGCGAATGACAACCGGTCTGATGCAGGATCCGCGTGACGTACTTCTTCACCGAATCCTCGGCGATACAGAGCACCTCGGCGATCTGCGCATTGCTGCGGCCGTCGGCGACCAGCCGCAGGACGTCGCGTTGGCGGTCGGTCAATCGGGCGACGGTGCGGACCTGCGGATCGAGCGGCAGGCGTTTGGTCAGCGGCGCCAACTGCTGACCGACGAGTCGCAGGACGGTGATGGTGCGCGGACTCAATTCCTCCGGTGTTCGGCCGAACATCCCCACCAGGGCGGTGCGGCCACCCACCAGCGGCAGGCGCAGCGCGGCGGCCGAGGCCATCCGCCAACGACTGTCGAGGAAGTGGCGCACATAGGCGTTTGCCGCCGCGGGTAGTCGACCGCCGGCGGTGAGTTCGTCGAGCGTGGCGACCGAACTGTGCATCAGATGGCGCACGGCGACCGGGGTGCCGAAGATGTCGTGCGCTGCCCACCGGTCCTGGTACTCGGGCAGCATCCGGGCGGTGGCGCCGCGGGTCAGCGGTGCGGAGTCCTCGAAGACGAGATTGAACGTCGAGCCGCTGAAGACGGAGAGGTTCTCGACCCCGAGTCGGCGGACGAGCGCCTCGGCCAGCGCTTCGCGAAATGCGTCGACGGTCGGGGCGTCGTGGCAGTCGGAAATGATGTCGAACGCTCGGCGGTAATCGTCGGCGGGAACGTCGATCGAATGGACACGGTTGCCGGACTCGGCCATGGTCACGCTCCTCGAGCCTGCAATCACAAAGTGTCCACCAATGTGGACTACATCACACGTTCTGGTCCTTCTAGCTTTACATGCCAGCTGGAACATGCGCCAGAGCTCCCCTCTGAACTGGGGCGATGGCGTCTGGCCGGAGTCGCCGGGCGGGAGCCCGGGCAAACGGACACAAAGGAGTGCAGTCATGGCAGACCCGTCGAGCATCGCCCCGAAATGGGGGGTACCGGAGGTTCTTCCTCTGCCGAGCCGATACAACGCCGCCATTCGCGAACTGGTCGGGCGGCGGGCGGCGGAGCCCGGGTTCACGTGGTCGAGCGATGTCTTCGAGCGGTCGACCGAGCTGTTCGACACCGCCGACGCGGAGGCGCTCGAACGGGAGGTGCTCGACAGCGGGTACCGCTTCGAGTTCTCCGCGACCGCCTCGCTCGACTCCGAACCCGACAAGTACCGCCGCCCCGATGTCGACGTCCGCAAGTTCGTACCGGGCGACACCGACGAGTCGGTGGCCGGGCGAGGCGACAACGTGCTGCCGACCGATGCCAACACCGTCGGGTCCGTCCTGCGGATCTCCCGAACCGAGCAGGTCCTCGAACTGCTGATCGGCGGTGTCCCGGAGGACACGATCGCGGTGATCGACGATTCGGGCGGCACCCTGACCGCACCGATCCTCGAAGGCTTCCACGGGGTGATCTGCCTGGGCGGCACCGTCCGCTCCCACCTGGGCATCCTCGCCCGCGAGTACGGCGTACCGACGCTGATGAATTGCCGCATCGAGGGCCTCGAGGACGGCGATCGCGTCGAGTTGGAGACCACCGCCGCCCCACCGGCCGCCGACGCCTACGAGACCGGCGATACCGGCCATGCCCGCATCTGGAAACTGCAGAACTAGAGGATTCGTCATGACCCGTGAACTGAGCTACCGAGACCTGCTCGAGTCGAACAGCTTCCTGCGCAATCTCAGCGACACCACCTACTGGCTGTGCATCACCCGCACCGTCCAGGAATCCAAGCTCTTCCCGATGAATCCGTACATGCTGCTGTCGTACCTGAACAGCTTCTACCGGCTGCCGACGCTGCTGCGCGAGATCGACGCCGCCGTTCCCGCCGAGGAATTGGGCGACCGGGTGCGCGAGGCGCGCTTCAAGGTCAACACGGTCAACGCCGCCTGGGGGATGCCGACGTTCTACCTGCTGGGCCGCGAGATGCTGCTGGGCTGGGGGCTGATTCGGCCCGAGGACGCCGCCGAGGACGTCCACGACGTGCTCGACTTCACCCGCCGGTTCAACCTGTCCTATCACCGCAACGACGGCCACCTGACCAACAAGGAATTCGGGGACCGCTCCCAGTTCCTTCCGGAACGCACCCTGGACGGCTTCTCCGATCAGCTGCACGGCGTCTCGGCGGGCGACCGGCTGCACACCGCCACCGTCAAGCTGTTGGCGCAGCTGTCGCAGTACGCCTTCCTGGCGCACTGCGAGTGCCGCATCGGCATTCACAACAGCGGCCCGTACAACTGGGGCGACAACCGTCAACTGCTGGTCCGGGACTTCTTCGATCTGTCCGAGGGGGACTACCCCTGGTTGGACGGTATCGCGGTCTCCCTCCCGCACAACAATCTGACGATCCCGATCGTGTTCGCGGACACCAACTTCCGGTTGGTCGACGACTGGGCCTCGTTCGAGGCGGAGCCCGGCTACGACGCGGCGGCGATCGCGGCGGTCGGCATGTACACCTCGGATCCGTTGACCGAGGGCTATATCCCGGTGGGAATGGACAACGCCGAGGTGCTCGCCGAGACGATGGAGCACTACCGCGACATCCTCGCCGAGGCGACCGCGGACCTGTGGAAGCGCATGGCGACGTGGAGCCGGGAGCAGATGATCGATGCCGGCGCGCTGGTCTATTCGTCGGTGGCCAAGGACTTCGCGCATCTCGCCGGCACCTATCGGCAGTCGGACTGGCTCGAACTCGACGCGCGCGCCCAGCGCTTCAAGGTCCTGATGAACGACGAGTACGCCCGCGACCAGCTCGCCGAGTTGGTCGGCCTGCTCGGCCTGCCGCAGCAGAAGTCCAATCCGTACTCGATGGCCCGCTACTCGGGGTTGAACCAGAACATGATCAGTGCGGTCCCGTACTCGATCCTGGCCGGCGACGACTACGCCCCGACCGTCGGTGACCGGCTCTCCGGGTGGTCGAGCCTCGAGGCGAAGACCGGGCTGTGGACCACCAGCGCCGGGCGGATCGGCATCGACGACTACAACGAGCGGGTCCGCGGTTTCACCCCGGCGGTGCACGACCCGGCCTTCCGTTACCTCGACGAGGAATGGGTCAAGTGGAACCACTCCTCGCCGCGCGCCGCCGACCTGTACCGGCTCGGCCGGCCCGGTGGCGCCGGGGAAGCCCGATGAGTCTGCAGATCGGCGACCTGATCGCCCGGGCGGCCCGCACCTTCGGCGACCGGCCCGCGCTGATCGACGGGCCGCGGACGGTCGGCTTCGCCCAATTCGACCGGCTGACCGACCGACTCGGGCATGCCCTGATCGCGCGCGGCCTCGCCCCCGGCGACCGCGTGGCGGTCCTGGTGCCCAACGGCATCGACGGCGTGGTCACCTACTACGCATTGGCGAAGGCCGGGCTGGTCCGGGTTCCGCTCAACTCCCGCGAAACCGATGTCGAACTGGCCTACAAGGTCGCCGACTGCGGGGCCCGCGCATTGATCACCGACGGACGGCGCCCGGCGCCGACCGAGATGGTGATCGACACCGCGGAGCTCGACACGATGATCGCCGACGCGCCGGATCACCCGTGCCGGGTGGTGCGCGATCCGGAAGCGCCCCTGCGGCTGGCGTATACCGGCGGCACCACCGGGAAGCCGAAGGCGGTCATCCTGACCACCCGCAGCGAATTGGCCGAGGTGGCCAACTTCCTGGTCGACCTGCTCCCCGACATCGGCCCGGACTCGGTGATGCTGCACGCGGCGCCGATCACGCATGGCAGCGGCGCGTTCTTCCTGCCGCATCTGGTCAAGGGCGCGGTCAATGTCGTCCTGCCGAAGTTCGAGCCGCAGGCTTTCGTCGACGCGGCCGTCGCCCACGGTGCGACCGCTACCTTCATGGTGCCGACGATGATCTCGCTGATCCTCGAGGATGCGGTGATCGATCGGGACCGACTGCGGTTGACCCGATTGTGTTACGGCGGAGCGCCGATCGCCCCGACTCTCCTGCAGCGCGCGATCGACACCTTCGGTCCGGTGTTCGCCCAGCTCTACGGGCAGGCGGAGGCGCCGCTGGCGATCACCTGCCTGCAACCGGCCGAGCACACCCCGGGCCGGCTGACCTCCGCAGGCAAGCCGTACACCTTCGTCGAGGTCGACGTCCGCGACAAGGACGGCACTTCGCAGCCGCCCGGCTCGCCCGGCGAGGTGCACACCCGCGGACCGCACACGATGAGCGGCTATTGGGGTCGCCCCGACGCGACGGCCGAGACGGTCGAGCCGGACGGTTGGCTGCATACCGGCGACATCGGCCAATTCGACGACGACGGCTATCTGTACCTGCTCGACCGTCGGCACGACGTGATCATCAGCGGCGGCTTCAACGTCTACCCCCGCGAGGTCGAGGACGTGCTGCTGACCCATCCCGCCGTGCGGGAGGCCGCGGTGGTCGGAGTCGACGATCCGACCTGGGGACAGCGGGTCTGCGCCGCGGTCGTGGTCCGCGAACCGGTTGACGGCGACGAACTGATCGACCACTGCGCCCACCGATTGGCCGGATTCAAGCGGCCCCGCCGGATCGACTTCTGGCCCGAACTTCCCAAGAGCTCGGTCGGAAAGTCGTTGCGGCGCACGGTCCGCGAGTCGATGAACACCGAATCGATCGATACCACCGAATCGATCGATACCACTGCCACGGAGGTAGCCGAACATGCTTGACACCGCAGATGCCGTGCTGCACGGCCTGACGCTCCGCCAGCCCGCCGGCGCCGATCACCTCGTCGAGATCCTCGATCTGGACGCCGCGGTGGTCGATGCGCACCTGGCCGCCGCGACCGCGGACGGTCGGGCGGTCGCCGCCCGCGGCGCGTACCTGATCATGCCGGCGGGGCGGGAGTACCTCGACGGGATCTACCCCGACGCCTTCGCCGAACACCGTGCCGATGCCGCGCTGGTCGCCGCCCTCGCGGACTTCGAACGCGGGATCAACAAGCAGATTCTGTCGCTGATGACCGCCTGGCAGACGATCACCGTCGACGGTGTCGCACATCCCAACGACCACTCCGATCCCGGATACGACGCCGACGTCATCGACCGGCTCGCCCGCCTGCACGAACGGGCCGGCGTCGTACTGGAGCCCTTCGCCGGGGCCGACGCGCTGACCAAGCGATTCCTTGCCCGGCTCGACGAGGCGCTCGGCCGCGTCGATCGCGGCGAACACGAATACGTCAGCAATGTGCGCATCGACAGCTACCACACCGTCTGGTACCAGATGCACGAACATCTGCTGCGCATGATGGGCCAGGAGCGGCAGGAATGAGCGCCGGCGTGGTCGAGTCGGACGTCCTGCGGATCACCGACCTCGACACGGAACCGGCCCGCGACCTGGTGGGCGGCAAGGCGTGGAGCCTGTGGCGGATGACCCGGCTGGGTCTGCGGGTGCCGCCGGCGATCGTGGTGACCACCCGATCCTGCGCCGAATACTTCGAGCGCGGAAGGGAACTGCCGGACGGGCTGTTCGATCGGATCGCCGAGGGGATCGCCTACCTCGAGCAGCGCACCGACCGCACCTTCGGGCGCGGGCCGAAACCGCTTCTGGTGTCGGTGCGTTCGGGGGCGGCGGTCTCGATGCCCGGCATGATGGACACCATCCTCAACCTCGGCATCACCGAGCAGACCGAAGCGGCGCTGGCCGAGGAATCCGGATCGGCGGGGTTCGCCGCCGACGTGCGCCGCCGGTTCGGCGCGCTCTACGGCAAGCTGGTCTGCGGCAGCCTCGACGACCTCGAGGATCTCCCCGACACCGCGGCGGTGCTGGCGGCGATCGCCGCGGATACCGGCGGCGTCGTGCCGGACGATCCGATGGAGGCGCTGCGGGCCGCGGTGGCCGCCGTCTTCGATTCGAGCCGCTCCCGCCGGGCCATCGCCTACCGCAAGCACTACGGCATCCCGGACGACATCGGCACCGCCGTCACCGTGCAGGCGATGGTCTTCGGCAACCTCGACGACGACTCCGGCACCGGGGTGCTGTTCACCCGCAATCCGCTGACCGGCGCGCACGAACCGTACGGGGAGTATCTGCCGCGCGGCCAGGGCGAGGACGTCGTCTCCGGCCGGGTCACCCCGGAGCCGTTGACGTGGCTGTCCGAACGGCGCCCGCAGGTGCACGCCGAGCTGATGGCGGCGGCCGAACTGCTCGATCGGGAGGGGGCCGATGCCCAGGACATCGAGTTCACCGTCCAGCACGGGGCCCTCTACCTGCTGCAATCGCGCCCGGCCAAGCGGACCGCGCGGGCCGCCGTCGGCATCGCGACCACCCTGGTCGCCGAGAACGCGATCGATCCGGCGACCGCCTGCGAGCGGGTGACCGCCGAGCAGATCCGCACCCTGCTGCGCCCGGTGATCGACGCCGACGCGGCGGCCGGAGCGACCCCGATCGCGACCGGGGTGTCGGCCGGCCCCGGATACGCGGTGGGGATCGCCGTCGCGGACGCGGACGAGGCGCAGCGCACCCCCGGAGCGATCCTGGTGCGCGAGTCGACCAGTCCCGAGGACGTGCACGGGATGATCGCCGCGGCCGCGGTGGTCACCGAGAACGGCGGGTCGACCTCGCACGCCGCGGTGGTCAGCCGCGCCCTCGACACCCCCTGCATCGTCGGGTGCGGATCCGGCACGGTCGCCGCGCTGGTCGGGCGCAGGGTGACCGTCGACGCGACCACCGGCCGCGTCTACGCCGGCGAGATCGCGAGCCGATCGGTCTCGGTCGCCGACGATCCCGACCTCGCCGCCCTGGTGGGCTGGGCGCGGGAGATCGCACCGATCCGGGTGGTGGCCGACGCCGCCGAGATCGACGGCCCGATCTTCGATACCGATGCCGCTCTGGCGCAGTCCGATACCGCGACCCCGACCATCCCGCCCGGCACCGTCGCCGCCTCGGGCGCCTGGCTCGACACCGCCGACGGGGCGCAGGCCGCGCTGCGCGCCGGTGTGGGGCAGTTCGTCTCGGCTCATCCGCTGCCCCTGCTGCTCACCGCGATCGCGTACGGGAAGGACCGATCATGAACTCGCCCGCCGATACCACGCCCGCCGCGCGGGTGCGGTCGGAGGATATCGCCGAGATCCTGCGCCTCTTCGAGGCCTCCGGCTGGACGGGTCTGCACCTGAAGGTCGGCGACATCACCGTGTCCGCCGGCAAGACCGGTGCACCGCCGCTGCCGGCATCGGCAGCCCCCGCGCCGGCAGCCGCTGCTCCGGCCGCGCCCGCGCCGGTGGTCGCGACGAGCGGGACCACCCCCGCTTCGATCCCGCCCGCACCGCCTGCGGTGTCCGCGCCGCGCATCGCTCCACCACCGTCGCGCGAAACCCCGATCGACGAAACCGGATTGGTGGCGGTGACCGCTCCGACGGTCGGCGCCTTCTGGATCGCGCCGTCGCCCGGATCCCCGCCCTTCGTGGAGGTCGGCTCCCGGGTCGCGCAGGGCGACCAGCTCGGCATCGTCGAGGTGATGAAGCTGATGAGTCCCGTCGTCACCGAGATCGCGGGCGAGGTGGTCGCCGTACGCGTCGGCAACGCGGAGATGGTCGAATTCGGTCAGCCGCTGTTCCTCATCCGGCCCGAACCCCCAACACCCGATGAGTAGCGCGCCCGCGGTCGCCGATACCCGGCCGGTGGCGGCGATCCTGCGCCGCGTCCTGATCGCCAACCGCGGCGAGATCGCGGTACGCGTCGTGCGGGCCTGCCGCGCCCTGGGCATCGAATCGGTGGTCGCCTTCTCCGAAGCCGACCGCGACACGATGGCCGTGCAGGCCGCCGATCGAGCGGTCTGCATCGGCCCGGCCCCCGCGTCGAGCAGCTACCTCAACCAGGACGCCGTCCTGGCCGCGGCGCTCGGAACCGGCTGCGACGGTATCCATCCCGGCTACGGTTTCCTCTCCGAGAACCCGGTCTTCGCCGCCCGCTGCGTCGAGGAGGGGTTGACCTTCATCGGGCCGCACCCGACGATCGTCGGCGGCACCGGCGACAAGGCCCGCGCCCGCGAGATCGCCCGAGCGGCCGGGGTTCCCGTGCTGACCGGCTCGAACATCACCGACAGCGCCGACGCGGCGGCCGCCGCCGCCGACCGGATCGGCTACCCGGTGGTGATCAAGGCGGTCGCCGGTGGCGGCGGGCGCGGTATGTCGGTGGTCCGCGATGCCGACGAGTTGCGACGCCGACTGCCCACCGCGATCGCCGAGGCCACCGCGGCCTTCGGGGACGGACGGATCTACCTGGAGCGCTTCATCGACCGCGCCCGCCATATCGAGGTGCAGGTGATCGGCGACCGTTTCGGCTCCGTGGTGCACGTGGGGGAGCGCGACTGCAGCGCCCAACGCCGCCACCAGAAGGTGGTCGAGGAGTCGCCGGCGCCCGGCCTGAGCGAGGCGACCCGCAACCGAATCCACGACGCGGCCGTGCGCTACGCGACCGCGATCGACCTCGACAGCGCCGGCACCGTGGAATTCGTCCACGACGCCGCCACCGACGACTTCGCCTTCCTGGAGTTCAACGCCCGCATCCAGGTCGAACACCCGGTCAGCGAAATGGTCTCGGGGATTGACCTGGTCGCCGAACAGATCCGCGTCGCCGCCGGCCTGCCGCTGTCCTTCCGCCAACAGGACGTGCTGCTGACGGGGCACGCGATCGAGGCGCGGGTGATGGCCGAGTCGCCCGAACGCGACTTCGCGCCCGCCCCCGGCACCGTGACCTCCTGGCAACCGCCGTCCGGTATCGGGATTCGGGTCGATTCGCACTGCCGCAGCGGCACGGTGATCAGCCCCTTCTACGACTCGATGATCGCCAAGGTCATCGCGCACGCCCCCACCCGCGAACTCGCGATCGACCGGCTGCTGGCCGCCCTGCGCGAACTGGGCGTCACCGGGGTGGCCACCACGGTCGGCTTCACCCGATTCCTGTTGCAGGAGAGGACATTCCGGGACGGCCGGATGACCACCAGATGGATCGACCGCGTGGGTGCCGAGGCCTACCGCACCACATCCGAGGAGACGATATGACCAGGTACCTCGATTCCGCCGACACCTCCGTCGGCGGCCGACGGACCATCGAGATCATCGACCAGACCTTGCGCGACGGCCCCCAGAGTTGGTGGGGCATGCGCATGACCAAATCGATCGGTCTGCCGATCGCCGGCGAACTCGATCGCACCGGCTTCCACACGATCGACCTGGTCGGCAGCTCGATCTTCGAAGTCCTCGTCCGGCACTGCAAGCAGGACCCCTGGGACCAGCTGATCTCGCTGTCGAAGGCGATGCCCCGCACCACCGTGCGCGCCGGTACCCGCAGCAACGGCATCGTCACCTTCGGGCTGACCGCCGACAGCGTGATGGACCTGTGGGTCGAACGGCTCTGTGCCCACGGGATCGGCAGCTTCTGGATCTACGACGGGCTGTTCAATACCGACAAGATCGGCCGGCTGATCAAGGTCGCCCAATCCTTCGGCGCGCAGGCCCTGCCGTGCATCCTCTACGCGGACAGCCCCTTCCACACCGACGCGTACTACGCGCAGAAGACCCGCGAGCTGGTCGCCCTCGGCGCCGACGGCATCGAACTCGAGGACGCCGCCGGTCTGCTGACCCCGGAACGGGTCCGCAGCCTGATCACCGCCATCAAGGCCGAGGCGGGCGATCTGCCGGTCGAGGCCCACTTCCACTCCAACAACGCGCTCTCCCCGGTCAACTACCTCGAGGCGGTCCTCGCCGGGGCCGACCGGGTGCACACCGCCAGCCGGCCGCTCGCCGCCGGGGTCTCCCTGCCGTCCACCGAGAACACCGTGGCCAACCTGCGCTACGCCGGCTTCGACGTGCAGATCGACGACGAACGACTGCCCGCCGTGGAACAACACCTGCGCACGGTGGCCGGTATCGAGGACCTCCCGATCGGCCAGGCCGCGGAATTCTCGCTCTACCAATACCGCCACCAACTGCCCGGCGGCATGGCGGGAACGTTCAAGGCGCAGCTGCGCGACCGGGGGATGGAGGACCGCTTCGAGGAGGTCCTCGACGAGATGGCCCGGATCCGCATGGAACTGGGCTACCCGGTGATGGCCACCCCCTTCTCCCAATTGGTCGGCACCCAGGCGGTTCTCAATGTGGTCACCGGGCGGCGCTATTCGGTCGTCCCGGACGAGGTGCTGCTCTACGTCAACGGTTTCTACGGGGCGCCGGTCGCGCCGCTCGACCAGAACGTGCTCGACGACATCATGGCCGGCCCGAAGGCGAAGACCTACACCGATTGGGAGCCGCCGCAGCCGGAACTGTCGGAGCTGCGCCGCAAATTCGGCACCGGGATATCCGACGACGAACTGATCCTGCGACTGCTGGTCCCCGAGAGCGACGTCGACGCGATGCGGGCCACCCCGCAGCGGACGGTCGACTACGGGCTGACCAGCCGGGAACTGGCCAATATCCGCACCCTGATCTCCACCTCGGTCGGCGCATACCTGCACGTCGAATCCGGCGGATTCGAACTGACCCTGCACGGGGACCACTGATGAGCGGGGGCCGCTCGGAATCGTCGATGAGCGGGGGCCGCTCGGAATTGTCGGTGAGCGGGGGCCGCTCGGAGACCGCCACGCGGCCGAACAAGCGCCGCGCCGGACGGGCGGCCGGCGGCCTCGCGGTCGCCGACTCGCGGCCCGCGATCGTCGACGGTGTCCTGCTCGGGGCGCGTTGCAGCGCCTGCGGCCACGCGCTCGCCCGCGCGGACGTGCCCTGGTGCCCGGCCTGCCACGGCCCGATCGAGACCGCCGGCTTCGAGCCGGTCGGAACGGTGTGGGCGGTGACCACGGTGCGCATCCCGGTCGGCCGCTGGTCGGCGCCGTTCGCGCTGGCATACGTCGACGTCACCGACGGGCCCCGCGTGCTGGTGCACGTGCACTGCGCGCCGCCGCCGGCGCCGGGCGAGAAGGTCGCGTTCACCGCGAACGCCGACGGAGATCTGGTGCAGATCGGCCTCGAGTCGGCCGACGGAACGGGGGACGGCAATGACGCGTGAGGCAGCGGTATGGGGCGTGGGTACCTCCGACTTCGGCGTCTTCGCCGACCGCCGGGTCGAGACGCTCGCCTGGTCGGCGGTCGCCGAGGCTATCCGCGACGCCGACATCGCACCCAACGAGATCGACGCGATCATCGTCGGCTCGGTCTTCGGGCCGCCCGGCGTCGCCACCCGTATCCAGCGGGGGCTCGGCATCGGCGCCATCCCGATGTGGACGATCGAAAACGCCTGCGCCAGTGGGACCAGCGCCTACCACGAGGCGGTGACCGCGGTGCGCTCCGGCCGCTTCGACCGGGTGCTCGTCATCGGCGTCGATCAACTCTCGACCCTCTTCACCGGCGCGATCGTGCCGGAGGCCACCGACCCCGAGGGGGCAACCGGGCTGCCCCTGCCCGGCCTCTACGCCCTGACCGCCGCGCGGTACCTCGACGTGCACGGCCTGACCGACCGGCAGCTGGCCGCGGTCGCGGTCAAGAACAAGACCAACGGCCTGGACAACCCGCGCGCGCATCTGCGCGCGGCGCCCCCGACCATCGAGGACGTCCTCGCGTCCCGGCCGATCGCCGACCCGCTGACGCTGCTGCAATGCTGCCCCACCACCGACGGGGCCGGGGCCCTGGTGATCGGGGCCGGGCGACGCACGGATCGCGATGTGCTGGTGGAGTCGTCGACCACCGTCTCCGGGCGCCCCTGGGATCAGCGGCACGACGAGGTGTGGGGCTTCTCCTGCGTGCGCCGGGCGGGGGAGCGGGCCCTGGCCGACGCGGGCCGCCGCATCGAGGACATCGACGTGCTCGAGGTGCACGACGCCTTCACCATTGGCGAGATCACCACCCTGGAGGCTCTCGGCATGGCCGAGGTCGGAGCGGGCGGCGACCTCGCGGTCTCCGGACACACCGCGCGCGACGGCGATCAGCCGGTCAACCCCAGCGGCGGCCTGCTGTCGCGGGGACATCCGCTGGGCGCCACCGGCACCGCGCAACTGGCCGAGATCGTCTGGCAACTGCGCGGCGACGCCGGGCCGCGGCAGGTGCGCCGGCACGGGGTGGGACTGGTCGAAACGATGGGCGGCGGCGCCGCCGGGATGGACGGGAACGCCTGTGTGGTCACGGTTCTGTCGGTCTGACGAGATATCCGCACGAGCCCGGCGTCGATGCCGGGCGCTCTCGACGGGAAAGGGACAACGATGAACGCACGCCGGGCGATCCGGGGACCGGAGGGGCTGCTCGGATTCCGTGCGGTCGCCGGTCTGCGCACCACCGACGGACGGGTGGTCGCCGACGGGACGCTGTATCGCAGCGCCACACCACAGTTCGTCGACCGCGCGGAGGCGGGCCGGTTCGTCGCCGAGTCGGGCCTGCGCACGATCGTCGATCTGCGGCTCGGACAGGAGGTTCGCAACGAGGGCAGCGGCGGCTTCACCGACAGCGATGTCGCGATCGTCAACGTGCCGTTCGCGATTCGGCGCACCCTCGAGCCGGACTCGGCGGTGGCGCCGATGCCCGGTCCGGACCCGCTGGTGGGCACCTACCTCAACTACCTGTCCGACCGGGACGGCTTCGCACGATTGGTCGCCGCCCTCTCGGCGCCCGACGCGCTGCCCGCGCTGATCCACTGCACGGTCGGCAAGGATCGCACCGGCGTGGCCTACGCGGTGCTGCTCGACGCCGTCGGTGTGCTGCGCAGCGATATCTGCGCGAACTACGCGCGCCAATCCGAGGACGTCGCCGCCATGATGGGACGGCTGCGGGCGATGGCCAGTTACGGCGACGCCGTCGACGTCTATCCCGAGCAGGCCTACCGGGCGGACCCGGCCGTCCTGCTGCGATTCCTCGGATGGCTCGACCACCTGCACGGAGGTTCGCGCGCGTACCTGCTGGCCTGCGGTGTCGCGGAGTCCGAACTGGACGCCCTGGCCGAGATGATCCTGCGCCCGGCGGGCGAGACCACCCCGGCGCAGGTGTCCCGGACGGCGGTCGTGCCCGCCCCGGTCGAGCGGACCTGGGCCGTGGCCGGTGACGTCGGCGCGGTCCACCGGTGGGTGCCGGCCATCGCCGACTGCTCGGTCGCCGGCGACGTGCGCACCGCCACCTTCGCAGACGGCGGCCGGGCCACCGAACGCATCGACCACCACGACGATCCGGGACGCTCGTACGCCTATACCTACCTCGACGGTCCCATCCCGATGGACTCCTATACCTCGACGCTCACGGTCGGACCGCGGCCCGACGGTGCGGGTTCGATCGTGGTGTGGAACGCCACCCTGCAGGCGGAACCCGTGGTCGTCGCCGCGATCGCCGGCTTGTACGAGGCGTCCCTGGCCGAGTTGGCAGTGGTGCTCGGGGAGTCCGCTCAGCTCAGGTAGCCACCGCCGTGCGGGAAGAACTCCCGCCCGTCGTGCTCGACACCGTCGTCGGTGCGCAGACGCTCGATCACCAGGCCGCGACTGCGGCCCAGATGGGCGTCCGCACCGGCGACGATGACCATCCCGTCACCCTCGTGGATGAAGACCCGACCGGGCGTCCCGCCGTACACGCACCGTGACACCGAGGCGCGGGTGATGCGCAGGCGCTGCCCGCGAAAGTGGGTGTAGGCGTTCGGATACGGATCGGACTGGGCCCGCACGAGGCGTTCGATCTGTTCGGCCGGCCATCGCCAGTCGATCTGCGAATCGATCTCGGATCGCTTGTGGAAGAAGGTGCGGTCCTCGAGGCGCTGCGGAGTCCAGGTGGCCGTGCCCGCCTCGATCCGATCGAGCGCCTCGATCACCACCTCGGGGATCAGATCGATCGTCTCGCGCACCAATTCGGTCGCCGTCGAGGTCGGCCGGATCGGCACCGAGCGCTGCAGCACGATGTCCCCGGTGTCCAGACCGTCGTCCATCCGATGCGCGGTCAGACCGGTCTGCGAATCGCCGCTGATCAACGACCAGATCACCGGGGAGAACCCGGTGTACTTCGGCAGCAGCGAGTCGTGCAGGTTCAGCGTCCCGTGCGGCGGCAGATCGAACAACTCCCGCGGCAACCAGGTCCGCCAGTTGTTGGCGACGATGATGTCCGGTTCCGCCCGCTTGACCCGATCGATCAGATCCTGGTCGGGCCGCTTGGCCAGGTGCACCGGAATGCCGTTCTCGCGGGCCAGATCCTCGACCGAATCCGACCAAATCTGCTCGTAGGCATGAGCGCTCGGCGGGTGAGTGACGGCCAGGACGACCTCGTGACGCGACTCGATGAGCGCTTGTAGGGTGCGATGACCCCAGGTTTGATAGCCGAACGTCGTGACTCGCATATTCACTCCTCGTGTCGGGGGGGCTGCTCCCGATTTCGGAATCTAGCCGACAAAGCTCCTCGAAACCCTACACAATCGGTTGGTGAGGCTATCCTCATCCCTATTTCATGACGCCTTCATGATGGGCGCACACCATATGAGGCGAAAGGGTTCGCGTCGGCGGAGTCGATCCGCTGCCGGAACGCAGGAAAGGGGGCATCGTGATCGACACCGTCGGCCAATGGTTGCCATTGACGTCCGCGCAACGGGGGATCTGGGACGCGCACGAGTTGCTCCCCGATCTCCCGATCGTGATAGCGATCGCCGCCGAGCTCGACGGCGACCTCGACGTGGCACTACTCGAAAAGGTCTGCCGAGAGGTCCTTATCGAGACGGACTTCATGGTGCGCGTCGAGGAAATCGAGGGTCGGCCGATGCAGTGCCTCGATCCGCGGGCGGACGACCCCTTCCCGGTGGTCGATCTGCGCGATGAGCCCGACCCGGAAACGGCCGCCAGGGAATGGATGATCGCCGATTATTCGGCCGGATTCGACGTCCTGGGTGGCCGCTTGATTCGCAGTGCTGCGCTGCGGGTCGGCGATCGGAGCTGGCGGTGGTATCTGTGCATTCATCACATCGTGATCGACGGTTTCGGCGCCATTGGCATCGTCAATCGCGTGGCGACGGTCTATTCGGCGTTGCGCGCGGGCGTCGAGCCCCCGGCCCCGCCGGCCCGGACCCCGCTCGCGGCGATCGTCGCCGCCGACCGGGACTACCGCGACTCCACCCGCTACCGCACCGATCGTGACCACTGGCGCGAACGGGCGGCCGACCTGCCGGAGCCGATAGGTACCGGCGGCTCGGGATATGTTGCGCCGGACGCGATCCCGCATCGCGTGGACG
Organism: Millisia brevis NBRC 105863; assembly: GCF_001552615.1. Taxonomy (GTDB): domain Bacteria; phylum Actinomycetota; class Actinomycetes; order Mycobacteriales; family Mycobacteriaceae; genus Millisia; species Millisia brevis. The sequence continues at coordinate 9,162 of NZ_BCRN01000024.1, read as the reverse complement.
TGGTGATTCCGCCGGATGTCGGCGGGATCCTCGACGGGGCGGCCGAGCGACTCGGGACGATCGATTCCGCGATCATCGTCGCCGCGGTCGCCGCGTACGTGTCGCGTCTCGGGGACGCGGACGACGTGGTGCTGAGTCTGCCGGTCACCACCCGGACGACCGCGGCCCTGCGCCGCGGCGCGGGCATGCTGTCCAATGTTGTCCCGATTCGGTTCCGGATCGACGCGGGCACCACGGTCGCCGACCTCGTTCGGGACGCGGGCACGGAGCTGGTCGGAGCCCTTCGGCATCAGCGCTATCCGAATGCCGATCTGCGAGCGGATCGGCGATCCGGCGGCCCGGCCGATCTCGGCGGACTCTATGGGCCGACGATCAACATCATCAACACCTCGTCGGAGTTGGTCTTCGGCGACCTGACCGGCGGTTTCGACGTCCTGTCGACGGGGCCGATCGCCGATCTGGCGGTCACCGTCCATCCCGAGGGCATGGGTCGACGCACCCTGACGCTGCACGGCAACCGGGAGATCCACGACCGCGCCGACCTCGCCGATCACCTCGATCGGCTGCTGCGACTGCTGCGCGCGATCGCGTCGGCTCCCGCCGCGGCCGCCGTTCGCGCGATCGATCCGCTCCGTCCGCGCGATCACGACCGCCTGGTTCCCGCCCGTGGGCCGCGCCCGCCCGCGCCGATCGGTTTCGACGCATTGATCGCCGAGGCGGTTCGGCGCGCGCCGAACCGGCCCGCGATGGTGGTCCGCACCGCCGCAGGCGATCTGGTCGGCCCGACCTATGCGGAGGCGGACCGGCTCGCCGGAGGACTGGCCGACCGGGTGCGCGCCGCCGGGGCCGGACCCGACGATCTCGTGGCGATCGCGCTGGAACGATCGCCGGCGTCGGTGATCTCGAATTGGGCGGTCACCCGGGCGGGCGCGGCCTTCGTCCCGATCGACCCGACCTACCCCGCCGAGCGGATCGCGCACATCCTGCGCGACAGCGGCGCCGCGGTCGGCATCACCGTTGCGGCCCTGCGCGATCGACTGCCGGACGATGTGCACTGGATCGTGGTCGACCACCTGCCGACCGCCGATTCCCCCCACACCTCGACGCCGGTGTCCCCGACACCGGCGCCTCCGTCGGCCCGGCCGGTGGTGACCCCCGACCGGGCCGCCTACGTCATCTACACGTCCGGATCCACCGGCCTGCCCAAGGGGGTTGTCGTCACCCACGCCGGGCTGGTCGCGCTCGCCGCCGAACGCCGGATCAACTACCTGCTCGACGGGCAGTCCCGCGTCCTGCACAACACCTCGCCGAGCTTCGATATGGCGATCGGTGAACAGGTGATGGCGCTGTGCGTCTCGGCCACCCTGGTGATCACACCGGCCGACCCGAACCCCGCCGAGCTGACGCGGTTGATCGTCGACGGCGGAGTCACCCACGCCCTGCTGACCCCGACGGTCCTCGCCCGGCTGGACCCGGCCGCCGTCCCGGATCTGCGGGTCCTGGGGGTCGGCGGCGAGGCGGTCGGACCGGATCTGGTGCGGCGCTGGGGCATCGGACGAACGATGCGCAACGGCTACGGCCCCACCGAGGGGACCGACATCGCCACCGTCGCGGCGCTGAGGGCGGGGGAGCCGGTCACCATCGGATCTGCGGTCCACGGCTTCGACCTGATGGTCCTCGACTCGCGGTTGCGCCCGGTGATACCGGGCGCGGTCGGCGAGCTCTATCTCGGTGGCGCGGGCCTCGCCCGCGGATACCACCACCGGCCCGACCTGACCGCCGGGCGATTCGTCGCCCACCCCCTGGAGCCGGGAAAGCGCATGTACCGCACCGGTGATCGGGTGTCCTGGATGCCGGGATCGGAGTCGCCGCCGCGGCTGCGTTATCACGGCCGGTCGGACGATCAGGTCAAGATCCGGGGCCGACGGGTCGAACTCGGGGAGATCGAGGCGACCGTCGCCGCGGTACCCGGGGTGCGGCAGGTCGCGGTGACACTGCGGTCGACGCCGTTGGGGGACCGGCTGATCGCCTACCTGACCGTCGAGGGCGAGGGACCGGGCATCGAAGCGGTCCGCGAACACTGCGAGCGGACCCTGCCGCATCCGCTGGTGCCGACGGCATTCGTGATCGTCGAGGAGTTTCCGCGGACCCCCAACGGCAAGCTCGACGTCCGTCGACTGCCCGAACCCCAACCGGTGTCCCGCGCGCCCTACCGGCCCGCTCGCACGCCGACGGAGGCCGCGGTGATCGCGATCCTCGAGGATGTCCTCGACCAGTCCGGGATCGGCATCGACGACTCGTTTTTCGCCCTCGGCGGCGACAGCATCGCCGCGATCGACGCGAGCGCGCGGCTGCGGGCCGCCGGGCTGGGTATCGGCACGCGGGATATCTTCGAGCGGCGCACGATCCAGGCGCTGGCCGAGGCCGCCGAGTCGGCGCGACATCCGGATGCGCATGCCGCCGACGGGTTCGACGGCGCGGCCCTGCGGCCGATCCTGCCGCTGCGCACCGGCGGCGGGCGAGCACCCCTGTTCTGCATCCACCCGGCGATCGGATTGTCCTGGGGATACCGAGGTCTGGCCGAACGGCTGCGCGGAGATCGCCCGATCTTCGGTGTGCAGATCCCCGGGGCGCTGCCCGACGAGCCCCGGCCGATCGCCGACTATCCGACCCTGACCGCCGCGGCGCAGCGGTACGCCCGCGAGATCCGTGATGTCCAACCCGAGGGTCCCTATCTGCTGCTCGGCTGGTCGCTCGGCGGGTTGATCGCGCACGAGGTGGCGTGTCTGCTGCGCGAACGGGACCTGCCGGTGGTCCTGGTGGTGTTGGACACCACGATCCCGGACCCGGAGCGGCCCGTCGCCGTCGGATCGCGTCCGGCCGATCTCGCCGCGGCGCTCGGCCTGCCCGTCCACCTGATTCCCGACGCCGAGGCACCCGGGTCGGGCGGCGTCGACCCGCTCGCCCTGCTCGCCGACGTGGCGGATCCGGTCGATCGGGCCACGATCTCGCGCCTGTTCGACGCCTCGACACATGCCCACCACCTCGCGAGCGCCCGGGTTCCCGGTGTCTTCGACGGCGACCTGCTGCTGGTGACCGCCGGTCGCGATCGGCCGAGCCCCGAACCGGTGGTGACCGCGTGGCAGCGGCACATCCGCGGCGAGATCACCGTGCGCACCGTCGACGCCGACCACTGGGGCATATGCGGCCCCGAGGTGGTCGACCGTGTGGGCGCCGCCGTCGACGAATACCTCGACCGCTACGAGCGCGCAGGCGAACCGGTCGATGCGGACCCGTCTTCCCCGATCGGCTCGGCCCGGCCGAACGGACCAACCATCACCAGGGGGAACCCATGACCGTCGACCGCATCCCGCCCCACCCCGCGCGCCGTCGAGGCCGGCAACCGGACGAGATTCACGACATCGTCGGCATCGGCTACGGGCCCTCCAATCTGGCCCTGGCGATCGCCCTGTCCGAATCGGAGGCGGGCCGATCGGTGCGGGCCCGCTTCGTCGAACGTCAGGAGACCTTCGGCTGGCATCGGGGCATGCTGCTGCCGCGCACCACCATGCAGGTCTCGTTCCTCAAGGATCTGGCCACGCAGCGCAATGCCCGCAGCGAGTACTCCTTCGTCAACTACCTGACCGAACGGGGGCGTCTCAACGAGTTCATCAACCACCAGACGTTCTTTCCGACGCGCCACGAATTCCACGACTACCTCGAGTGGGCGGCCGCGCGGGTGGACGCCGACGTCAGCTACGGCACCTCGGTGGTCGACGTCGACGTCGTCGACGATCACTTTGTCGTGACCGTCGAGGGCCGCGACGCCGGGGTACTGCGGACGAGAAATCTGGTGGTGGCCAACGGGTTGCAGGCGCGGCTGCCGAACGATGTGCAGCCGTCCCGCCGTGTCTTCCACAACCATCAACTGCTGAGCCGGCTGCGGGAGCTGCCCGAGCCGACCCGAGGGAGGTGGGCGGTGATCGGCGCCGGCCAGAGCGCGGCCGAGGTCGTCGAATATCTGCACACCACCTACCCGGACGCCGAGGTGCACGCGATCTTCGGCAAGTACGGCTACTCACCCTCGGATGACAGCCCGTACGCCAATCGCATCTTCGACCCGGCGGCGGTCGACGACTTCCACGGCGCCGGCCCCGAGGTGCGCGCCCGGTTGATGAGCTACCACCGCGCGACCAACTACTCCGCGGTCGATCTGCCCCTGATCGAGGAGTTGTACGCGCGCGAATACGCCGAACGGGTGTCCGGCCGGCGACGGCTCTTCGTGCGGGGCGCCTCCCGAGCACTGGACATCGTCGAGCGCGGCGACGGGGTGGACCTGCGGGTGCGACACGACACCAGCGGACGGGTCGAGAACCTGCGCTGTGATGCGGTGGTCTGCGCCACCGGGTTCGCCCAGATGGAGGTGGGCGACGCCCTCGGCGGGCTCGCCGACCGGATCGTGCGCGACCCGTCCGGGCCCCGGGTGGGGCGCGACTACCGGCTCGAGCTGTGCGGGGACCTGCCCGGCGCGATCTATCTGCAGGGTGGCACCGAACACAGCCACGGGATCTCGGCCTCGCTGCTGTCCAATACGGCCGTGCGCGCCGGCGAGATAGCCCGCTCCCTCGTCGCCGGTATCGAACAGGGCGGTGCCGGGTGGGAAGGGGACGAACGGGCGGCAGCACGGCCGCCCCGGATCGCGGCGGGGGCCTAGCGGCGGCGCGGCGGCGGGTGGATGGTGGGGACGAACAAATCGGTTCGTTCCCCGTGACGATCCTCGACCGCGGCGTGTGATCCGGCGTACATTTCGGAGGGTGACCACAACTGATCCCGGTCCGGCGCCGCTCACGGGAACAGCGGAACGATTCCGGGGTTGCCTGCTCGGGGGAGCCATCGGGGACGCGCTGGGTGCGCCGGTCGAATTCGATTCCCGCACGGATATTTTGCGCCGCTTCGGCCCCGAGGGTATCGCCGACTACGCGGCGGCCTACGGCGGTCTCGGCACGATCACCGACGACACGCAGATGACCCTCTTCACCGCGGAGGGACTGATCCGCGGCTGGGTTCGCCTCCAGGTCCGCGGGTCGGTCTTCTACCCGACCGTCGTCGGACACGCCTACGGTCGCTGGCTGCTCACGCAGGGGGAGCACGTGCGCCACGGCGATGTCCCGCCGACCGGTTGGCTGATCGACCACCGGGAATTGCACAGCCGTCGGGCCCCGGGAACGACCTGCCTGTCGGCATTGCGCGAGGTCACCGAGTTCGGTCGCCCCGCCGACAACAGCAGCAAGGGCTGCGGCGGCGTCATGCGGGTCGCACCGGTGGCCCTGCTGGGGTGACGGGTGGGCGTCGACGCGGTGGAGGTCTTCGATCTCGCCGCCGCCCTCGCGGCCCTGACGCACGGCCATCCGAGCGGTTCGCTCCCGGCCGGCGTCCTGGCGGTGGTCATCTTCGAGACGGTGGCCGGGGCGGCGCTGCCGGACGCGATCTCCGCCGCGGTCGACATCCTGCGGACCAAGGACGGCCACCGGGAAACGTTCGAGGCGGTTACCGCTGCCGTGCGACTGGCCGAGTCCGCGGTGGCCGCTCCCGAGGCGATCGCGCGCCTGGGCGCCGGTTGGGTCGCCGAGGAGGCGTTGGCGATCTCGCTCTACTGCGCGCTGACCGCCCGGGATTTCGCACACGGGGTCACGACGGCGGTCAATCACAGCGGCGATTCCGATTCGACCGGCGCGATCACCGGCAATCTGCTGGGCGCGGCATTGGGCACCGCCGGCATCCCGCGACGCTGGCTCGACCCCCTCGAACTGCGGGAGGTCATCAGCGAGATCGCCGACGACCTGTCCGGCTGTGTCGGTTGGGATCTCGAACACGGCGGCGATGCCGAGCAGTGGGCGCTCGAGCGTTACCCGGCGTACTGACGCCCGCCGGCCGCCCGCTCCGCCGCGATGCGGAAGCGGGCGACCGCGGCTCCGGACTATCCGGAGGATCCGAACTGCGACGATCCGAGCGAGCTCGAACCCGTTCCCGCCGAACCGGTCTGCAGCGGATTGCCGGCGATGCCCCACTGGTGGATCACATAGTGGGCGTGGGCGATGAGCGGCCGGATCAGTGGAGCGTTGGCCGCGGACCCGGTCGCGCCTATCAGCGCGGCCGACCCGGTGGCGGCCGACCCGGTGGCGGCCGAACCGCTGGACGCCGAACCGGTGGCGGCGGATCCGGTGGCGGCGGACCCGGTGATGGCCGCGGCCGATCCTGCTGCGGCGGAACCGGTTACGATCGGAAAGGCGTTCGCGAGCGCCGGTGCCGCGGTGCCGGCGACGGCGGTCAATGCGCCGACCGCGGCGTATCGGCGCAGTGCGCCGGAGATCGGTGCGGGCTTCCTGTGCTTGGCCATACGATTCCTAACTCCCGATGGGTGGTCGCCCGTCGCGCACGTTTCGGTCGCCGAATGTCGGGCATGCCGAATCGGCCGGTGGGCACGAGGACGCGGTATTCGGTCGTGAGTACCGAGGCGGCGACGATCGCCGGTCGGCATACCGAAAGGACGATGCGCCGGGAAACTCGGCGCCGATCGCCTGCGTTCAACCCCCTGTCAGCGCCGCGAATCCGCTGGTTCGATCGATGCGAACTGTCATTCGTTCGAACGACAGTGAAACTGCCAGCAACAAATCGGACGATCAAGATAAAACCCGACCGCGTAGTTATCTTCCCGTGATGAGCAGCAGTTATGTACTTGTGATGGGGAGTATTTGGCGTCGAGGAGACCGTGTCGACCGGCCGTTGGTGACCGGTCGACGGTTTTTGTACGCGTTCGGTGCGCGATGAGGAGGACAGGATGCCCGGGTTCGACAACGACGAGACCGCCACCGAGGAGGTGACGGCGCAGCTGATCGACGACGGCATCCGTGGCATCTGGCTGACCTGGGCCGACAACAACGGCATTCCTCGCGGCCGCCTGGTCCCGGTCGCGGCGCTGCCGGACGTCGCCCGGCGCGGTGTCGGTGTCACGGTGCTGTTCGCGGTCTTCGACAGCCACGACGCGATCACCCATACCTACCCCGGGCTCGCGACGGCGTCCGGTGACCTGCGGTTGCTGCCGATCGTCGAGCGGTTGCGCCCGCTGACCGGACAGCCGGGGCTGGCGTGGGCGCCGGCGGTTCAGTTCACCGCGGACGGTGAGCGGTCGGCCTACGACCAGCGATACGCGCTCGAGCGGCAGGTGGCGCTCGCCGCTGAGCAGGGCGTCACCTTCCGGGTGGGCTGGGAGCTCGAAGCGGTGGTGTACCGCGACGGCGCGATCGCCCACCCCGGGCCCACCTACAGTCCGCACTCCCTCGTCGGCCTCGACGACCTGGTCGCCGCGATACTCCGGGATTTCGACGGAAATGGTCTGCGGATCAACCAATTGCACGCGGAATACGGGCCCGGTCAGATCGAGCTCAGCCTCGCGGCGACCGACCCGCTGTCCGCCGCCGACGACCAATTGTTGGCCCGGCAAACCCTGCATGCCGCCGCGGCCCGGCTCGGCTATCGGCTCAGCTTCGCGCCCCTGGTCGACCCGGCCGGCGTGGGCAACGGGTGGCACCTGCACACCTCGCCCTGGCGGGACGACCGCAACCTGCTGGCTCCCGTCGGCGACGCCGCCTTCGACGCCGGGGGCGCCCCCGATGTGGAAGGTGTCGGCGCGGTCGGCGCCGGCTATCTGGCGGGGATACTCGACCACCTCCCGGCGATCAGCGCGGTCGGGGCGCCGAGCGTCCCCTCGCGGCTGCGGCTGCGCCCCGGATACTTCGCCGGCGCGTACGCCTTCTGGGGCATCGAGAACCGCGAGGCGACGGTCCGAGTGGCCCGGGGCGGACGATTGCTCGGCGACGGGTACTGGAACGTCGAGGTGAAAACGGCCGACGCGTCGGCGAATCCGTATCTGTTGACCGCCGCGGTGATCGGGTCCGGGCTCGACGGCATCGGCCGATTGCTCGTACCGCCCGCGCCGATCGCCGCGGACCCGGGGACCTGGAGCGCGCGGGAGCGGGCCGCCGCCGGGGTCGCATTGCTGCCGCAGAGCGTTCCGGAGGCGACCGACGCGCTCGCCGCCGACGCTGTGGTGTCCGGGGTCTTCACCACCGATGCGCTCGGCGCGTTCACCGCCGTCCGCCGGTCGGATGCGGCGTGGGCGGACGGCAAGAGCGATATCGAACGGGTCGACGCACACCGGTGGCTGTACTGATCCGATGACGCCACGATCGACCGAGTTCCCCGGCGCCGCGCTGCTCGCCGCCGCCGCGGCGCCGGAACTGCCGCAGAAGGACGATCTGTGCGGGCCGTTCTGGGCCCTCGCGGCCGCCCGCGTCTTCGGCGCCCGGGTCCGGGACCAGGACGAGGCGGCGTTGGCGGCCGGCACCCTGCTGTGGACCGGCGACTCCCTGCCACCGGGCATCGCCGGTCGACGCGACTACCGCGTCGAGCTGCCCGCCACCGACGACGAGAACCGCGCCGGAACCGATCGCGCCGGGGTCGCCCGCGCGGTCGTGCGGCTGACCGGGGGCGCGGCAGCCGTCCTCGAGATCACCGACCCCGCCCGCCGCTGGGACGACGACGGCCTGCGCGGGCTGTTCGAGGCGGTGTCCGCCGTCGACCGGACGGTGGTGGTGCTGGCCAATGTCGCCACCGAGCAGTACCTGTTGCCCGCCGAATCCGGCGCGGGGGAGCGGTATCTCGCGACGGGCGAGACCGCCGGTTACCGCACCGCCGGCTGGCGGGCCGGCCACTTCGTCGCGGTCCTCGGATGGCGCGAAGGGCGCGCCGGGCGGCTCTACCGCGTGCACGACAGCTACCCGCTCGACCCGACCGCGGCCACCGGATCGGCCGAGATCCACGACCAACCCGAGGAAGCCTTCCGGGCCGCCCTGAGCCGCCCCGGCCTCGGCGCCGGCGCACTGCTGCTGGTCGGCTCGCCCGCGACCCTCGATCGACTGCGGCCGGTACCGGAACGGTTCGGATGGGCGGCGCGCCCGCTCGACCCGGACCGCGACGGCGCCCCGCCGGCCGCGGCTACGTCAGCCAGGCCTCGCCGCGCCCGCTGAACCGGTCGATCGGCAGCGCCCGCGCCATCACCCGGGCGTACTGCCGGTCGAAGGCGGGCAGCAGTCGACGATTCAG
>NZ_BCRN01000023.1 GCF_001552615.1 Millisia brevis NBRC 105863 | reverse complement strand
GGCCGTCGGCCCGGTTGCGGGCGGGCTGGCGGGTCGGCAGCGGCGGAGCGGCCGGCCCGTCGCCCGGCCGGCGGCCGTTGATCGACGGCAGCACCGAACCGGCGGGACCGTTGTCCTGTGGGGCGACGCCGTTGATCGCCGCACCGGCGGGATCGGCGCCACCGTTGATCGCCGGCACCCGCCCGGTCGCGTCGGACGCGCCGAAGACCGTCTGACGATCGTCGAAGACCGACTGCTGCGGACCGGGCTGCCCGAAGTCGCTGCGGTCGGTTTGGGCCAGCAGCATCACCGGGACCCGCACCTCGGCGGTGATACCGGACTGGTCCTGGGCGGCGGAGGTGCGCCGCAGTCGGACGGTCAGCGAGTGGATGCCGGCGAGCCGGCCGACGACGAATAGACCCATCCGGCGCGCGGTCTCGGCGGTGACGTCGCCACCGGACGCGAGCCGCTCGTTGGCCAGGTCGAGTTCGGCGGCCGGAATGCCCAGGCCGTGGTCGATGATCTCGAGATCGACACCCTCGCCGGTGCGGCGGGCACCGATCGTGACCGCGGTATTGGGCGGCGAATAGCGCAGCGCGTTGTCCAGCAATTCGGCGAGCAGGTGCACCAGGTCGTCGACCGCGGATCCCGCGACCGCCACCTGCGGGAAGTCCTTGACCAGTACCCGCTGGTAGTCCTCCACCTCGGAGACCGCCGAACCGATGATCGCGTCGAGCGAGACCGGTTCCATCGACGAACGCCGCGTCTGGGTACCGGCGAGCACCAGCAGGTTGGCGCCATTGCGCCGCATGCGGGCCGCGAGGTGATCGAGCCGGAAGAGGCTGTCGAGGCGCGACGGGTCGTCCTCGTCCCGCTCGAGGCGGTCGATCAGGGCGAGCTGCTGGTCGACCAGGGAGCGACTGCGCCGCGAGAGCGTCTCGAACATGCTGCCGATCTGCAGCCGCAGGCGGGTCTGCTCGCCGGCGAGCATCAACGCTTCCTCGTGGATCGCGTCGACCGCGCGGGCGACCTGACCGACCTCCTCGCGGCTCTCGATCGGGATCGGGCGGATCGCCGGGGCGTCGCCACCCGACCGGATCTGCAGGATCTCGTTGGGCAGGTCGTCGCGGGCGACGGCCAGCGCTCCCTCCCGCAGCACCCGCAGCGAACGCACCAGCGAGCGCGCCACGAAGGCGGCGAAGATCAGCGCGGCGAGTACGGCCAGCGTGATCAGCACCAGATCGCGGATGAAGACGGTGCGGGCATCGTTGCTGTGCTCGTCGAGCGCGGCGCCGAGGGCGGTGATGTAGGTCTGGACCTTGTCGTTGTAGATCACCCGGCTGTCGGCGAAGCTGTCGATCGCCGCGGCGGCGACCGGCTCGCTGGTCAGGTCGGCCTCGCGGTAGGCGGCGAGCCGGGAGTCGACACCGGCCGACAGGCGCGTGGCCTCCTCCGGGCTCAGGACGCCCGCGGCGATCAGCGTCGCGATCGCGCCCTGTTCCTGGCCGGCCGCGGCGGTGGCGCCGGTCAGGTCGACCGCGGACTCGCCGCCGGCCGGTCCGACCAGCAGCTGCTGGGTGGCGATGAATTGCCGCCCCTCGGCGGCGGCCACCAGGGCGACCTTGGCGACGCGAATGGCGTCGATATCGTCGGCGGCGCTGTCGAGAATGGCGGCACGCAGGCCGGAGAAAATGTCCAGACCGGAACGGTTGAGATCGGTGGGCGGCACATTTCCGACCGCGAGCCGATCCCGCAGACCGATCGCGGCGGTCAGCGCGTTCTCGACGCCGACGCGGACCGGTTCGGCCACATCGGCATCGGCCATCGACGCGCCGAGCTGCTCGACGGTGGCGTTGAAGGCGTCGAGGACCTGAGGATCGGTACCGCCGGAGACCAGCAGGGCGTCCTTGACCGCGTCGAGCTGAGCGGCCGGCGCGAGCACCGTGACCGCGTCGCCGGATTGGGCGAGCTCACTGGCGCGCTGGTACGACTCCTGCACCCGCAGGACTCCCAGGACGATGGCCAGGATGATCGGGACGATCACCACAATGGCGACCTTCGACCGAACAGGCCATTCTGAAATGGTCCACCAGCGGGTGCGACCGGCCGGTGCGCTGGATTGGTTCTCTGCCATCTGAAACTCGACTCGCTCCCAGGTTGGTCGACTGGCATCGCCCGGCCCCGCCGATGCCATCGCTACCGTGTGTCGACTTGTTCTCGGTCCATTTAACATACTTCAAGACCGCAATTGGTGCGTGAGGCGGCCCGGAGTTTCGTTACCATCGCTCGCTGCGAGCCCTTTCGGTGGGAACCGAACGGTTCGCGTGAACGCCGAACGTCCATATCCTCGCAGTTGCGTTTTCCTACCCGAACGGCAGGTCCCATTTTGCGGGTAGGCACGGCGCCGTGGAAGGTTCTGGCGGCCCGGATGCGGTAAATGGTCCGTCGGCGAACGGTGACGATCAGCGAATATCGGTCATTCGCCAGCGCCCGCCTCCGTCGATATTCAATCGGTGGGTGTGATGTCCCTCAATGGTGCTGCGATGTGCGACGCTGATCATGATCAGGTTCGGGAGCTCTTCGCGGATCAGCGAGTAGAGCCAATGTTCGAGCCCTTCGTCGATCGCCGAGGTGGCCTCGTCCAGGAATACCGCGGACGGACGCAGCAGGATCACCCGGGCGAAGGCGACCCGCTGCTGCTCGCCGGGCGACAGGATCTTCGCCCAGTCGGCCTCCTGGTCCAAACGCTCGGCCAGATGCCCCAGCTGTACCCGGACCAGCGCGGTGCGCAGGTCGGCGTCGCCGAAGCCGGCGGGATCGGCCGGGTAGACCACGGCCGAGCGAAGGCTGCCGAGTGGCAGGTACGGCGTCTGCGAGACGAACAGCGTGCCGTCCGCATCCGGAGGCCGACCGAAGTGCCCGTCGGCGAAGGGCCACATCCCGGACAGGCCGCGCAGGAGGGTCGTCTTGCCGCTGCCGGACGCGCCCTTGACCACCACACCCTCACCCGGCGACAGCGTGACGTCCAGCCCCTCGACGAGTACCTCGCCGAGGGGTGTGCGCACCTCGACACCGTCGACGCGCACCGCGTGGGTGGTGTCGGTGGTGCCGACGGTGGGCAGCGCCCGCGAGCGGGCGTTCGCCGCGAACAGCGCGTCGAGCCGGTCGAGAGCCGACCGCAGCGCCGCGTAGCGACCGAACCGGCGCCCGGCGAAGGCGAAGGCCCGCTCGAGCAGGACAAACACCAGGATCGACTGGAGGAGACCCTCGAACGACAGGGTGCCGTCGATCACTCGCGGCGCCTGGATGACCGCCGCCAACAGGGCCGCGACGACACCGGACACGAGGGTCCACGCGTCCAGGCGCAGCCGATGCAGACGAACGGCGCGATCGTTGTCGACCAGGGCGTCGAAGCGGTCGAGCACCCCGGAACTCTCCGCCTGCTCGCCGCGGTAGAACGCGACGTTCTCCGCGCTCTCCCGCAGCCGGACGAGGGCATAGCGGTAGTTGGCGGCGAGGCGCTCGTTCCAGAACTCCAGACCGACCAGCGGGCCGGCGATGCGCACGGTGACCAGCGCGACCACGATGACGTAGAGCACACCGAAGATGATCAGCGCCCGCGGAATCGACAGGCCACCGATACCGAGCGACCCCGACAGGTCCCACAGCAGGCTTGTGAAGGCGGCGACCGTGACCACGGCTCCCACCACCCCGACCGCCAGCTGACGCGAACGCCGCACCAGCTTCTCGACGTCCATCGAGATGCGCTGATCGGGATTGTCGACCGTCTCGTCGATGAAGCGCGAGCGGTAGTAGGCGCGATCGGCGAGCCAGTCCCCCAGCACCTTCGCCGTCAGCCAGGTCTGCCACCGCAGATCGAACCGGACGGCGAGCCACCGCGCGAGACCCCAGCGCACGAACGCGGCGAGCAGCAGGATCACCACGATCAGCAGGCCACGCCGGAACGATGCGCTCGCATCGGCGGCGTCGACCGCTCCGACCTGCGGATCACCGAGATGCAGGGCGCCGAAGGTATCGGCGAACTGGTAGACGAGCAGCAGGTTGATCCGCACCGCGACGACGACGAGCAGAAGCATCGCGGCGAGCTCGCCCCAGACCTGCGAGCGCACGGTCGCCGGGAAGTAGCCACCGGTGACCCGCGCGAATTGCGCACCCCAGGCAGTGAACCGAACCAGCAGGATCGCGGCGAGGGCGACGCCGATCGCGCTCATGACGAACGCCTGGATCACCCACAGCAGGCTGTCGAGGAGTTGATCACTCCAATCGGTTCGGTTCAGCACGTCCGGGATCCCCTGTCGGCCTGCTTGCGCAGCGTCGTGTGGTCACTGATCAGCGAAAGGTCGCCGAAGTCTAACTTATACAGTCGACCCGTTTACGCGGCCTTTCCATGCATGCCGTCCTTTTTGCGCCGGATCATTCGTGGAACTTCCCCGATAGCTCGAGGCGTCGTTCGATCTCCCCGCGCTCGTCCGCGCCGAGACCGTGCCACCGCGCCGCGAGCATCTCCGGATCGACGCCGAGGTCCGCCGCGATCTCGTAACGGTCGCGACTCCACCGCAACGCGTCCACCAACCGGTCCAGATCGATCAGGCGCCGCGCGGCGATCGCGTCGACACGACGCTCCTCCCGACGATCGCACCAGCCCTCGGGCCGCTCCCCCGCCGCGGCGCTCGCGGGCCTACCGCTCGGTGACCGGCGCTGCGCGCGCATCCGTTCCAGATGGACGATCTCGTGGGCGAGGGTGCTGCGGCGGCCCGCCTCGTCCAGGTCGCGGTGCAGCCAGATTCGACGACCGGCGATCCCGCCGAGCTGCCCGTCGGGCAGCGGATGGGCGACGATGACACGCATCTCGGGGAAGCACCGCCGCAGGTGCGACCACGGATCGTAGACGGCCACCCGTCCGATGATGCCGCGCGCATCCGACAGGTCCCGGAAGGGTCGGTCGGGAAAGTCGGCCCGGAACGGTCGGGCCGGGGCGGTCGGGCGGGGCGGTCAGGCGGGGGCGTCGCCCGGCTCGCCGGTGCGCGCCGCTTCCCAACGGGCCGGTGGGACGTCGTCGTCGGTCGTGCCGGCGGTGGATTCCGCGGCGATCAGCCGATCGCGCAGCGCGTCGAGCAGTTGTTCATTGGTCAGACCGGAGGTGCCCTCGGCCACCTCGACGGTGGCATCGACCTCGGTCGGGTCGAGATAGCCGGCCGCGACCAGCGCCTCGATCGGGTTGCGCCCGTAGTGGCGCGCCACCGCGATCACCCGATCCGCGCTGGGGGTATTGCGTCCGGTCTTCCACCGCGATACCGACGCCGGGTCGACCCCCGCCGCCGCCGCGACCTCCGACCGGGGAGCATGCGAGGTCACCCGCATGAGGTACTCCCACCAGCTCTCGGTCATGCCCCGAACCATATCGACATGCACGCAAATTTCTCACCCCGGCTCCCGAGTTTCGGGCAAACGGGTTGTCGAAAGCAATCGTGCGCCTATATCGTTACGTACGTGCACGCATCGCTGTTGCTGACGCGCCGGTGACCCACTGCCACCACGTTCGGGGGAACTCATGTCCACGTCTTTGACGCTCGCACTGAATCTGGAGGCGCTCGAGCACCGTCGCCGCGGCGCCGCACTGGCCACCGACAGTCAGCTCGCCCGCTTCATCGGCGTCGACCCGGCGACCGTGTCGCGCGTGATCAGCGGTAGATCGGCGCCCGGTACGAAGTTCATCGCCGGCATGGTCCGCGCCTTCGGGACCGAAGCCTTCGGCGACCTGTTCACCATCCGCGACGCCTGCGAGACCGTGGCGCCCCCGGCAGGAGACGCCGAACTCGCAGCGCGAGACGCCGAACTCGCAGCGCGAGATGCCGGGCTCGCCGAGGGCGAACACGGGCCGGCCGCGGCCGAGTCCGTGCTCACCGCGGGAAATGCCGGAATACGCCCTCCTGGGCCACCGTCGCCAGGATCGTTCCCTCGGCATCGAGGAAGCGTCCCGTCGCCAGACCCCGCGATCCCGCCGCCGCCGGCGACCTCGTCGCATAGAGCGTCCACTCGTCGAACCGAAGCGGCCGATGGAACCACATGGAGTGATTGAGCGTCGCCGCGACGACGCGGTCGAGCCCCCACGACAGCCCGTGGGTGGTCAGAACGGAATCGAGAACGGTCGTATCGGAGGCGTAGCCGAGGACCGCCGCGTGAACGGCCGGATCGTCGGGCAGCGCTCCGTCGGCCCGCATCCAGACCCGATTGTGCGGTAGCCGGGTTCCGTTCTCGCGTGCCTTCCACGCCGGGTCGTTGGCGTAGCGGTAGTCGATGGGCCGCAGCGCGTCGACGAACAGTTGCAGCTTGTCCTCGTAGCCGGCCAGGTGTGCGCCGATCGGCGCCAGATCCTCCGGAGCGGCGACCTCGGCGGGCTCGTCACCGGTGCCGTGGGTCAGGCCGTCGCGGTGGCGCTGGAAGGCGGCGATCATCACGAAGACCACCTCACCGTCCTGGGTGGCGGTGATCTGCCGGTTCGCGAACTCCCGACCGTCGCGCAGGCGATCGACCCGGTACTCGAGGTCGCGGTCGACATTGCCGCCGCGAATGAAGTGGGAATGCAGAGCGTGCAGCGGACGGTCGCCGTCCACGGTACGCCAGGCCGATCGGATCCCCTGGGCGACCAGCAGGCCCCCGAAGGTGCGCGAGCCGACCCGGCGCGGGTGCCGGCCGATGAACCGGTCGCCACCGCTGTCGGCGACGTCGAGGACGTCCAGCAGGACCTCGAGGTCGTCGAACGGCGCCTGATGTGCTCGACGGGGATCAGCGTTCTCCCCGTCGAGCACCCCGGCCGATTGCGCATCGGTCAGCGGTCGGCCTCGCCGATCCGGTGGACGTGGATCAGGTTGGTCGAACCGACGGTGCCGGGAGGGGCACCGGCGACGATGACCACCTGGTCGCCGCGCTTGTAGCGTTCGAGACCCAGCAGCGCCTTGTCGACCATGTCGACCATCTCATCGGTCGACTGCACGTGCGGGACCAGGAAGGTCTCGGTTCCCCAGCTCAGGGCGAGCTGGCTGCGCACCTCCGGCCGAGAGGTGAAGGCCAGCAGCGGCAACGGCGAGTGCAGTCGGGCCAGGCGGCGCACGGTGTCACCCGACTGGGTGAAGGCGACCAACGCGTTCGCGTCGAGACGCTCACCGATGTCGCGGGCGGCGTAGGAGATCACGCCGCGCTTGGTCCGCGGGGTATGCGGCAGGGGCGGCACGCCGCCTCCGTCGTTCTCCACCGTCTCGACGATCCGCGCCATGGTGCGGACGGTCTCCATGACGTACTTGCCGACCGACGTCTCGCCGGAGAGCATCACCGCGTCGGTGCCGTCGAGCACCGCGTTGGCGACGTCGGAGGCCTCGGCGCGGGTGGGGCGCGAGTTCTCGATCATCGATTCGAGCATCTGCGTTGCCACGATCACCGGCTTCGCGTTGGCCCGGGCGATCTCGATGGCCCGCTTCTGCACCAGCGGCACCTGCTCGAGCGGGAGCTCGACGCCGAGGTCGCCGCGGGCGACCATCACCGCGTCGAAGGCCAACACGATCGCCTCGAGGTTGTCGATCGCCTCGGGCTTCTCGAGCTTGGCGATCACCGGCACACGGCGACCGACACGATCCATGATCTCGTGGACGAGTTCGATGTCGGCCGGGGAGCGCACGAAGGACAGGGCCACCAGGTCGATCCCGAGGCCCAGCGCGAACTCGAGGTCGTCGATGTCCTTCTCCGACAGCGCCGGAACCGACACGTTCATACCGGGCAGTGACACGCCCTTGTTGTTGCTGACCGGACCGCCCTCGACGACCCGACAGAAGACGTCGGGGCCGTCGACGTCCTCGACGACCAACGCGACCTTCCCGTCGTCGACGAGCAGTCGGTCGCCGGGCCGGGCGTCCTTGGACAGTTCCTTGTAGGTGGTCGACACCCGATCATGGGTTCCCACACAGTCCTCGACGGTGATGCATACGCGTTCGCCGTTGGCCCACACCGTCTTTCCGTCGGCAAAGGTGCCGAGGCGGATCTTCGGACCCTGGAGGTCGGCGAGGATGCCGACCGCCTTGCCGGAAGAGTCGGAGGCGCCGCGGACGCGCTTGTAGTTCGCTTCGTGGTCCGCGTGAGTGCCGTGGCTGAAGTTGAGGCGGGCGACGTCCATTCCGGCGTCGACCAGTTCGCGTATCCGTTCGTCGGTTGCGGTAGCGGGTCCAAGGGTGCACACGATTTTCGTTCGCCTGCTCACGGAGGGAAAGCCTAGTGGGCGACGGACCGGCCCACCATGCGACTGCCGTTTCCCGGGAGCGTTTCGCTCGGTCGAATGACAAACAACACATCCGCCCCGGTAACCCGGATCACGGACGAAGCGGACGTCCCCGACCGTCACGGCCACCGCCGAGCAGCAGCACCACTCCGTCGATGACCACCCACAGCCAGACGGCGGCCAGCATCGGGAACCCAATGAGCACCAACATCAGCGGCAGGCTGACCAGGAACAGGATCAACTGACTGATCGCGACGCCCGTCGAGCCCATGTAGAAGCGGCCGACGCCGATCGGCATCACGAAGATGGCCGGGAGGATCTGCAGCAGTCCCGCGGCGACCCGCGACTTGTCCGAGTAGGGCACACCGGTGCGCGGATCGCGACCGAACGGAGCGTTCGGGTCGAAGCCGACGGGCTGGTATCCCCCGGGCGGGTAGTCGCCGGGTGGGGGAAAGCCGGGCTGCGGATAGGGCCCGCCGGCGGCCTGCGGGTCGGCCCACCCCGGGTAACCCGGCGACGGTGCCGGACCGAGACCGGGCAGCGGGTCGTTGCCCGAGGACGGTCGGGTCGGGTATCCGGAGGCGTCGCCGTACGGGGAGGTCATATATCCATTGTGCACCGTGCGGTGACCGCCCGGCCGCTCGCTCAGTCGGCGGAGGCGGCGCCGCCGGAATCGCTCGACGAACCGGAATCGGAGTTCTCGCCGGCGGAGCCCGCCGACGGCTTCGTATCGGATGGCACGGTGTCGGTCGGCGGCTTGCTCTCCGACGGCGCGGTCTCGGTCGACGGCTTGCTGTCGGTTGACTGCTCGCCGGCCGTCTCGGTCGACGGCTTGCCGTCGGTCGGCGTGCTGTCGACCGAAGCGGTGGCCCTCGGCGAGGACGCCGTCTTCGTCGAGGAGGAGGCCTGCGTGCCGACCTTCTGCTCCCCCGCGGCCTCCTGAGCACCACCGGCGACGGGCACGCCCACCGACACAGTCTCGGGCGCGTCGTCGCCGTCGACGAGAGCGGCTTCGGCGTCGTTGCCCTTCAGCGACTCGGGCTTCTCGCGTCCCCGCGGCGCGAAGAGGATATAGGCGCAGGCGAGCACGAAGATGATCGCCGAGGTGTACGAGTTGATCCGGACGCCGAAGATCTCGGTGGCCTCGTCCTGGCGCATCAGCTCGATGACGAAGCGGCCGGCGCAGTAGCCCGCCACGTAGAGCGCGAAGAGCCGCCCGTGGCCGATCGTCGTGCGGCGATCGACGAGCACCAGCAGTCCGACGACCAGCAGCGCCCAGACGATCTCGTAGAGGAAGATCGGGTGCACGACGGTCTCGACGACGCCGGTGGAGACACCGTTGAGGTTGTCGATCCGACCGGCGCTGTTGACCCGGGTGAAGATCTCCAGTCCCCACGGCACATCGGTCGGGGCGCCGTAGAGCTCCTGGTTGAAGTAGTTGCCGATGCGGCCGATCGCCTGGGCCAGCAGGATCGGCGGGGCCACGGCGTCGGCGAACGCCGGCAGCGGAATCCCGCGGCGGCGGCAGGCGATCCAGGCGCCGACACCACCGAGGAAGACCGCACCCCAGATGCCGAGGCCGCCCTCCCAGACCGCGAAGGCGGCCATCGGGTCGCCGTTGGGTCCGAAGTACTTGGGGGCGTCGGTCAGGACGTGGTAGATCCGGCCGCCGATCAGGCCGAAGGGCACCGCCCAGACCGCGACGTCGGCGACGGTCCCGGGGGTACCGCCGCGGGCGGCCCACCGCCGTTCGCCCCAGATGATCGCGACGACGATGCCGACGATGATGAACAGTGCGTAGGCCCGCAGCGGGATCGGGCCGAGGTGCCAGACGCCCTGCGGAGGGCTGGGGATGTAGGCGAGAACGGTGGTACCGGCGCTCATCACGGGACCACGGTAGCCGACCGCACTCCGGCCGCCAGTTCCTCGGTCAGCGAGCGCAGCGCGGCGTCACTCACAGCCAGGGCGGTGACCAGAGCCGAGCCGACGATCACCGCATCGGCGAATCGGGCGATCTCGGCGGCCTGCTCCCCCGATCGCACGCCGAGGCCGACGCCGGCAGGGATATCGGAATGTGCGCGCACCCGCGCCACCAGTTCCGGGGCGGCGGAGCCGACCGAATCGCGGGCGCCGGTGACGCCCATCGTCGAGGCGGCGTAGACGAATCCGGAGGAGGCGTCGATCGTCGCGGCGAGGCGTTCCTCGGTCGACGACGGCGCGACCAGGAAGATGCGGTCGAGACCGTGCTTGTCGGAGGCGGCGAACCAGGGGGCGGCTTCGTCCGGGATCAGATCCGGGGTGATGATGCCGACTCCCCCGGCGGCGGCGAGGTCCTCCGCGAACCGGTCGACGCCGTACTTGAGCACGGGGTTCCAGTAGGTCATGACCACGGGCGTACCACCGGCGTCGGCGACCGCGCGGACCACCGCGAAGACGTCGCGCACCCGGAAGCCTTCCGCGAGGGCCGCTCGGGCGGCGTCCTCGATGGTCGGACCGTCCATCACCGGATCGGAGTACGGCACGCCGACCTCGACGATGTCGCAGCCGGCTTCGACGAGGGTGGTGACCGCACGAATCGAGGTCGGCAGGTCCGGGTATCCGGCGGGCAGGTAGCCGACCAGCGCCGCGCGTCCCTCGGCGCGGCAGGTGGCGAAGACGTCCGACAGACCGCGTACCGACACGCTCACCCCTGCTCCTCGGCGTCGTCGAACAATCCGAACCACCGCGCCGCCGTTTCGACGTCCTTGTCGCCGCGCCCGGACAGGCTGACCAAAATCAGCGCGTCCGGCCCGAGTTCGGCGCCCAATTGCAGGCTGCCGGCGAGGGCGTGCGCGGACTCGATCGCCGGGATGATGCCCTCCCGGCGCGACAGCAGACCGAAGGCGTCCATCGCCTCGGTATCGGTGATCGGCCGGTACTCGGCGCGGCCGATGTCGTGCAGATGCGAATGCTCGGGACCGACGCCGGGGTAGTCGAGTCCGGCGGAGATCGAGTGCGACTCGATCGTCTGACCGTCCTCGTCCTGGAGGAGGTAGGAGTAGGCGCCGTGCAGCGCGCCGGGCGAACCGGCGCTGATCGTCGCGGCGTGCCGCCCGGTCGGGACACCGTCGCCGGCGGCCTCGAATCCGATCAGCCGGACGCCCGGGTCGTCGATGAACGCGTGGAAGATGCCGATCGCATTGGACCCACCGCCGACGCAGGCGGCGACCGCGTCGGGCAGCCGTCCGAAGTCGGCGAGCATCTGGGCGCGCGCCTCGAGCCCGATGATCCGCTGGAAGTCGCGCACCATCATCGGGAACGGATGCGGGCCCGCCGCGGTACCGAAGCAGTAGTACGTGTCGTCGGCGTGCGAGACCCAGTCGCGCAGCGCTTCGTTGATCGCGTCCTTGAGGGTGCGCGAACCGGAGCGCACCGGAATGACCTCGGCGCCGAGCAGCCGCATCCGCGCGACATTGAGCGCCTGGCGTTCGGTGTCGACCTCGCCCATGTAGACGACGCAGTCGAGGCCGAGCAGGGCGCACCCGGTGGCGGTGGCGACGCCGTGCTGGCCGGCGCCGGTCTCCGCGATCACCCGGGTCTTGCCCATCCGCTTGGCGAGCAGCACCTGTCCGAGCACGTTGTTGATCTTGTGCGAACCGGTGTGGTTGAGGTCCTCGCGCTTGAGCACGAGGGTCGCGCCGCCGGCGGCGTCGGCCAGTCGTCGGGTGGGGTACAGCGGGGACGGCCGCCCGGTGTAGGTGCGCTGCAGTTCGTCGAGTTCGGCGGCGAAGGCGGGATCGACGCGGGCCTTGGCGTACTCGGCGGTGACCTCCTCGATCACCTCCATCAGGGCCTCGGGGACGAAACGTCCGCCGTAGGGCCCGAAGTGGCCGCCCGGATCGGGTTCGTGGCCGCTCGGCTCGACGAATCCGGAACTGGCGGCGGGGACCGCGGTGGGCACGCCGGTCATCGAGCCGGCCGCGGGCACGACGGATGCGTCGCCGCGGTGACCAGTTCGGCCACGGCGGAGCGCGGGTCGCCACTGGTGACCACGCCCTCCCCCACCAGGACGGCATCCGCGCCGGCGCCGGCGTAGGCCAGCAGGTCCGCGGTCCCGCGGACGCCGGACTCGGCCACCCGCAGCACCTCGGACGGCAAGCCGGGGACGATCCGCGCGAAGGTCGAACGATCGACCTCGAGGGTCTTGAGATTGCGTGCGTTGACGCCGATGACGCTCGCGCCCGCCCGCAGTGCGCGGTCCGCCTCCTCGACGGTGTGCACCTCGACCAGCGCGGTCATCTTCAACGAGTTGGTGCGGTCGATCAACGACTCGAGGGCGTCGTTGCTCAATGCGGCCACGATCAGCAGGATCATGTCGGCGCCGTGGGCGCGAGCCTCGTGGATCTGATACGGCCCGACGATGAAGTCCTTGCGCAGCACCGGAATCGACACCGCCGCGCGAACCGCGTCCAGGTCGGCCAGGCTGCCGTGGAAGCGGCGCTCCTCGGTGAGCACCGAGATCACCCGCGCCCCACCGAGTTCGTACTGTCGCGCCAACGTGGCCGGATCGTCGATCGAAGCCAGGGCGCCCTTGGAGGGGCTGGCCCGCTTGACCTCGGCGATCACTCCGATGCCGTCCTTGACCAAAGCGGCCGCGGCATCCAGGGGCGGCGGGGCGTCAGCGGCCATGGCTTTGATCGTCGCCAGGTCGATCACGGATTCCCTTGCCGCGACATCCTCTCGAACACCGTCGAGAATGGAGTCGAGAACCGTCATCTCCCGTCCCCCGTTTCCTTTCGTCGGCATAAGCCTTCCGACGTCCTACCCGCGTCGGCGCACTCAGGGTAGATCTATCGATCGATGCGGCCGACGCCGGGTCCATTGCATACGAACAAAACGCGCCGAGTTCCTTGGTCGAAAGCCCCGCGTGTCGGTCAGATCGTGGGGTCCTCGCCCGCGTCGAGCGCCTCCCACAGATCTCTTTCACTGGGCTCGGCCACTTCTCGGACCGTTTTCGATTCGGCACGCGCGGAGCGGTTTTCTCCACCGCTGTCGCGGGCATCCGACGCCGCATTGTCGGCTTCCGATACGGCGGACGGATTTTCGGAATTCTTTTTACGCGAATAACCGGCACCGCGTTCGGAATTTCCGCCGTCGGCGCGGGTCCCCCGACGGTCGAACCGGTCGGACAGGCCGCGGCGGCGCCGGCGGGTGACGATCACGATCACCGAGGCGACCACCGCGAGAGCGGCGCCGAGCAGCGCGACGATCGGGCCGGCCGGCGAGATATCGACGGCGTCGAGGTCCGCGCGACCGGGCAGGCCGAGGGCGTCCGCGGCGCGCTGCGGATCGATCCCGGAGATCAGCGCGGTCGCCGCCGGATAGCCGGCCGCCAGGCCGGTCACACCGACCAGCACGGCGATCACCGTCGACGCCCACCCCCGCACGGCCAGTAGCGCGGCGACCGATGCCAGCAGCACCAGCGCCAACGCGGCGGGTACCGCGCTGTGCAGGCTCCCGATCAGGGCGTCCGCCCGCGGTTCGGTCAACCCATCCGCGGAGTGGACCGTCGCCCACGTCATGCGGGACGACGCCCACAGCAGCCCGGCGGCCGGGACCGGCAGCCAGACCGCGATCGCGGAGAGGCGTCCGGCGTTCACCGCGCCTCGGCCGCCGGACCCGCGCTCGACGTCCCCGCCGTCGGCCGGATCGATCCCGCGACCGGCCGGATCGATCCGGCCGCCGCGATCGCGGACAGCACCGCCAGCGCCTTGTTGCGGCATTCGAGGTCCTCGTATTCGGGTCGGGAATCGGCGACCACCCCGGCGCCCGCCTGGACGTAGGCGGTGCCGTCCTTGACCAGGGCGGTGCGGATGCAGATCGCGGTGTCGGCGTCGCCGGCGAAGTCGAGGTAGCCGACGATGCCGCCGTAGACCCCGCGCCGGGTGGTCTCGAGCTCCTCGATCAACTCCATCGCGCGCACCTTCGGGGCGCCGGACAAGGTACCGGCCGGGAAGCAGGCGGTGACCGCGTCGAGGGCGTGCTTGTCGTCCGCGAGGCGGCCGGTCACCGTGGAGACCAGGTGCATCACGTGGCTGTAGCGCTCGACGTGGCGGTAGTCGTGGACGCGGATGCTGCCGATCTCGCAGACCCGACCCAGATCGTTGCGGCCGAGGTCGACGAGCATGACGTGCTCGGCGTTCTCCTTCTCGTCGACCAGCAGATCCTTCTCGATCAGCTGGTCCTCCTCCTCGGTGGTCCCCCGCCACCGGGTACCGGCGATCGGGTGGGTGGTCGCCACACCGTCGAAGACGGTCACCAACGACTCGGGGCTCGACCCGACGATCGAGAACTGGGTGCGCCCCTCGGCGTCGGGGATGTGCATCAGATACATGTACGGGCTGGGATTCGACGCCCGCAGCATCCGGTAGACGTCGAGCGGATCGGCGTCGGTGTCGACCTCGAAGCGCTGCGACAGCACGACCTGGAAGGCCTCGCCGGCCTCGATCTCCTCGACCAGACGCCGCACACCGGCCTGGTATTCCTCGGAGGTCCGCTGCCGTCGCCAGACCGGCTCCGGCCGACCGAAGCGCGCCACCGAGGAGGGCGCGGGCGCCGACAGCGCCGCGGTCATCCGGTCGAGCCGGCGGATCGCGTCGTCGTAGGCCTCGTCGACCCGTTCGTCGGTGCCGTCCCAGTTGATCGCGTTGGCGATCAGGGTGACGGTGCCCTCGTGGTGGTCGAGCGCGGCGAGGTCGGTCGCCAGCAACATCGCCATCTGCGGGATCCGCAGGTCGTCGACGGTGTCCTCGGGCAGCCGCTCGAGCCGACGCACCATGTCGTAGCCGAGGTAGCCGACCATCCCGCCGGTCAGCGGTGGCATGCCGGGCAGCCGCTCCGATTCGAGCAGGCGCAGGGTGCGTTCGAGCACCTCGAGCGGGTCACCGCCGGTCGGCGCGCCGCTGGGATACTCGCCCTCCCAGTAGGCCTCGCCGTCGCGCACGGTCAGCACCGACGGGGCCGCGGCGCCGATGAACGACCACCGGGACCAGGAGCTGCCGTTCTCCGCCGACTCGAGCAGGAACGTCCCCGGCCGGTTGCCCGCGAGCTTGCGGTACGTCGACAGCGGCGTCTCGCCGTCGGCGAGCAGGCGGCGCGCCACCGGAACGACGCGGTGCTCGGCCGCCAGCTGCCGGAACTGCGCGCGGGTGGTCGTCCCGTCCACGGCGTCGGCGAACATGTCGACCTCGGCGGATGTCATCGATCCGGTCCTCTCCCTCGAAGGCTGTGCGCCCGATACCGCTGCGGCCGGTACCGGGATCAGGTCTGCGCCGCGGCGACCGGCAGCAGGACGTCGGCGTCGAAGCAGGTATCGGTGCCGGTGTGGCAGGCCGGGCCGTGCTGATCGACGACCAGCAGGATGGTGTCGCCATCGCAGTCCAGTCGGGCCTCGACGACGTCCTGGATGTTCCCGGAGGTTTCGCCCTTGACCCACAACGAGTTCCGCGAGCGCGACCAGTAGGTGGCGCGGCGGGTCGACAGGGTGGCGGCGAGCGCCTCGTCGTTCATCCAGGCCATCATCAGCACCCGCCCGGTCGCGCGGTCCTGCACGACCGCGGGCACCAGGCCGGCGTCGTTGCGCTTCAGGCGTACCGCGATCGCGGTGTCGAGCGGGGGCAGGCCGGTCATCGGACCACGATCCCGTCGGCCCGCATCGCGTCCTTGACCTGCCCGATCGTCAGGGTGCCGAAGTGGAAGACGCTCGCGGCCAGCACCGCGTCCGCGCCGGCGCGCACCGCCGGGGCGAAGTGTTCGACCGCGCCGGCGCCACCGCTGGCGATCACCGGGATCGACACCTCGCGGCGGACGGCCGCGATGATCGACAGGTCGAACCCGGCGGTGGTGCCGTCGGCGTCCATCGAGTTGAGCAGGATCTCGCCGACGCCGAGTTCGGCGCCGCGCCGGGCCCATTCGACGGCGTCGATGCCGGTGCCGCGGCGTCCGCCGTGGGTGGTGACCTCCCAGCCGGATGGGGTCGGGGTCCCGTCGTCGGGGACGGTCCGCGCGTCGACCGACAGCACGATGCATTGCGACCCGAAGCGGCGGCTCAGCTCGCCGAGCAGTTCGGGGCGGGCGATCGCGGCGGTGTTGATGCTGACCTTGTCGGCGCCGGCCCGCAGCAGCCGGTCGACGTCCTCCTCGGTGCGCACCCCGCCGCCGACGGTCAACGGGATGAAGATCTGTTCCGCGGTGCGGGTGACGACGTCGAACATCGTCGCCCGATCGGACGAGGACGCGGTGACGTCGAGGAAGGTCAGCTCGTCGGCGCCGTCCGCGTCGTAGCGGGCGGCCAGCTCGACCGGGTCACCGGCGTCGCGCAGGTCGCGGAAGTTCACGCCCTTGACCACGCGGCCGGCGTCGACGTCGAGACAGGGGATCACCCGGGTCGCCAGGGTCATCGTGGATGTCCTCTCTTCGGACGGACGGACGAACGGACGGGCGGGGCGGGTCAGGTGGGGTCGGGGTCGTCGGCCAGCGCGGCGAG
This sequence comes from Millisia brevis NBRC 105863, assembly GCF_001552615.1. GTDB lineage: Bacteria > Actinomycetota > Actinomycetes > Mycobacteriales > Mycobacteriaceae > Millisia > Millisia brevis. The sequence goes on along the minus strand of NZ_BCRN01000023.1, from coordinate 43,803 downwards.
GCTCAGCTCGAGCAGCCGCTGGTGGACGCCGGGAGCGGCCGCCAGGACCGAGCGCGAGTGGATCGTCCAGGGCCGACCCTGCAGATCGCTGACCACACCACCGGCGGCGCGCACCAGCGCCACCCCCGCCGCATTGTCCCAGGCGCGGTGGCCGAAGACGACCGCGCCGTCCAGACCTCCGGCGGCGGTATAGGCCAGGTCGAATCCGGTCGAGCCGTGCATCCGGACGCGGGCACATTCGCGGGAGAGCTCGCCGAGCAGGCGCAGCCGCCGGTCGCCGGGGATGCTGCCGCCTCCGCCGAGGGAGAAGGCGCCGAAGGCGACCATCGCCTCGTCGATCGGCACGGCGTGCAGCGGCGGCAGGGCGACCTCGTTGCGGTACACCGGGCCGTCGATGACCGCCCAGATCCGCTGGTTGACGAAGGGGAACCACGCCAGCCCGGCGACGGGTTCGCCGTCGATCAGCAGTCCGAGCAGGATCGCCGCCGCCGGCAGCCCGTGCGAATAGTTCGCGGTGCCGTCGATCGGGTCGAGGACCCACACCGCCGGCGAGTCGAGGTCGGCCCCGCCGAACTCCTCACCGTGCACCGGGATGCCGGTGCGCTCGAGCAGTCGGGCGGTCAGCACCCGCTCGAGGTCGAGGTCGATCGCGGTCGCGAAGTCGTTCTTGTGGGCCTTGACCACCGCGCGGGGTGCGCCGAGCCCGTTGACGAACAGGTCGTGCACCTCGTCGAGAAGGGTGCGGGCGGCCCCCACCGCGGCGTCGACATCGATCGCCGACACCCTTATCGCACCGCCGCGAGCGCCTCGGGCAGGGTGAAGTTGCCGGCGTAGAGCGCCTTGCCGACGATCGCTCCCTCGACACCGGTGTCGGTCAGCTCCGCCAACGCCCGCAGGTCGTCGAGGCTCGACACGCCGCCGGAGGCGATCACCGGCTTGTCGGTGGCCGCGCAGACCTGGCGCAGCAGTTCGGTATTCGGTCCGGTCAGGGTGCCGTCGCGGCCGACGTCGGTCAGCACGTAGCGGGCGCAGCCGTCGCGGTCGAGGCGCTCGAGCACCTCCCAGAGGTCACCGCCGTCACTGACCCAGCCGCGTCCGCGCAGCCGGTACTGGTCGTCGATGATGCGCACGTCGAGGCCGACGGCGACGCGTTCGCCGTTCTCGGCGACCACGCGGGCGCACCAGGTCGGATCCTCGAGGGCGGCGGTGCCGAGATTGACCCGGGCGCAGCCGGTGGCCAGCGCCGCGGCGAGCGACTCGTCGTCGCGGATGCCGCCGGACAGTTCGACCTGTACGTCGAGCTTGCCGACCACTTCGGCGAGCAACCCCCGGTTGGATCCGCGCCCGAAAGCCGCGTCCAGGTCGACCAGGTGCACCCACTCGGCGCCACCGGCCTGCCAGGCGAGGGCGGCGTCCAGCGGGGCGCCGTAGGTGGTTTCACTTCCGGCGGCACCCTGGACGAGGCGGACGGCCTGGCCGTCGGCGACATCAACGGCGGGCAAAAGGACCAAACTCACGGGTGTCGACCTTACTGCCTCGCGACGGGGTGGGTTTCAGCGGCGCCTCCGCGACGAGGCTGCCGCCTCCGGACGGGCCGGAAGCGCGGGGTTGGAGTGGGTGGACCGCTCAGGAACCGTCGCGGTCGGACTCCCCGACGTGCCGCTCGAGGTTGCGCCGGGCGACCCAGCCGAGCAGCAGCACGGTCAGCACGAGGCCGACCCCGACGACGATCAGGCTCCCGACCGGGCCCGGTTGCACGATCATCAACACGATCACGATCGCCGCGAGACCGGCGGTGGCCGCACCGAGGGTGACCACCGCGTGGCGGGCGAAGGAGAACTCCCCCGCACTCACAGCGTGTCCACCCAGTTGCGCAGCAGGCGCGCCCCGGCGTCACCGGACTTCTCCGGGTGGAATTGGGTGGCGGACAGGGGGCCGTTCTCGACGGCGGCGACGAAGTCGACCCCGTGATGCGCATAGGTCACCTTCGCCGGGACCAATGTCTCGGAGGTCGGCATATCCCAGGTCAGGGCGGCGAAGGAGTGCACGAAGTAGAAGCGGGTATCCGGCTCGGCGCCGGCGAAGAGCACGCTGTCGGCGGGGGCGGAGACGGTATTCCAGCCCATATGCGGGACGACCGGGGCGTCGAGGCGCGAGACGACACCGGGCCACTGTCCGCAGCCCTCGCTCTCGATGCCGAATTCGACGCCGCTGTCGAAGAGCACCTGCATGCCGACGCAGATGCCCAGGACCGGCTTGCCGCCGGCGAGGCGCTTGTCGATCAACTCGTCGCCGCGGACCCCGCGCAGACCCTCGATGCAGGCGGCGTAGGCCCCGACTCCGGGGACGACCAGGCCGTCGGCGGCCATGACGGTCGCCCGGTCGGAGGTCACGGTGACGTCCGCCCCGGCGCGCAGCAGCGCCCGGTAGGCGGAATGCAGATTGCCCGAGCCGTAGTCGAGCAGCGCAACCGTCGGTGACGTACCGGAACCCATGGACAAAGCCTAACCGGGGCCGCGCCGGCCGGATCGGCGGGCGGTTCGTCCGCCGCCGGCCTCCCGACCGGATTCTTGACCGATTTGTGGCCTTCTCCACAGGGAACCAACAGCCCCACCGGCCATCCTGATGACCCGGGGGCGCCCTCACGCAGCAGCGACCGCCGGGTCATATCGGTACGAGGCAGCCCGGGAGGTCGTCATGGTCAACACACTCGTTCTCGCCGATGATCTCGTGCGGCCCTCGGAGTTGTTCGTTCCGGCGGTGGCACTGGTGATCTTCGGCCTGCTCTATCTGACGCCGACGATCGTGGCGCTGCTGCGCCGGGTCCCGGAGACCGGCACGCTCGCGGCGATCAACCTGTTCCTCGGCTGGACGGTGATCGGGTGGATCGCCGCGATGATCATGGCGGCCGGCTCGGTCGATCCGCACCGGCGGCGACGGCAGAGCCCGAGCCGGGAGCAGTGGTCGGATCCGCTGCGCCATCACGGCCCGATCACCCGATCCCAGGCCCGCCGCTACGGCGAGGGTGACTCGTTGGACGACCGGCCCTTCGCCCGCGACCGGCACTGACCCGGTCGGCGGGTACCGATCAGCGCCGACCGGGTCAGCGGCCGGGCGGCAGCAGTCGGGTGACGTCGTCGACGATCAGGTCCGCCCCGGCCGACTCGAGCGCGGCCCGGTCGTGGGCGCCGGAGAGCACGCCGACGACCAGACCGGCGCCTGCCCGATGCCCGGCGAGCACATCGCTGGTGGTGTCCCCGACGACGGTCACCGCGTCGACGGCCGTTGTCCCGGTGCGCATCAGTGCGGTGAGGATCAGGTCGGGGGCGGGCCGGCCGCGGCCGACGTCGGCCGGCGACAACGCGGCGTCGACCAGGTCCCGCCAGCCGAGGGCATCGATGATCGCGTCGCGGGTCACCGGCGCGAAACCGGTGGTGAAGGCGACGGCCAGGCCCGCTTCGCGCAGCGCGATCAGGGTGTCGCGGGCCCCGGTGATCGGGCGGACGAGCCCCTCGCCGACCAGTTCGGCGTAGGCCTTCTCGAATTCGAGGTTGGCCCGTTCGGCGAGGTCGACGTCGCCGTCGGCCAGCTCGGTGAAGACCTCGATCTTCGACATGCCCATCGTGTCGCGCACGTACTGCTGCGCCTCCCCCTCGGGCAGGCGGCCGGCGATGCCGGTGCCCTCCGCGGCGCGGGCGAAGGCCACCTCGACCAAGCCGTCGTCGCGCACGACGGTGCCGGCCATGTCGAGGACGACCAGTTCGGTGGTGTCCGGCAATTCGAAGGGGGCGCTGGGAGTCGACGACGCGGTCACTGTGCTCCTCGGGTGGATCGGGGGATGGACATATCGCGGACGCCGAGATCGCCGTGGACGCGCCCGATGCGTTCCTCGGCCAGGCCGAGTCCGGTGGTCATGCCGATGCCGGTGGCCACGCCGAGCACGATCACGCCGGGCTGCGGTTCGCGGTCGACGAAGGGCTGCGGCCCGGAGGCGTAGACGCCGGTCCAGCGTTCGACGACGGTCGGCGCGGGGATGCCGAAGAGGTCCTCGGTGGCGGCGAGCAGCAACCGGGAGGCCGCCTCGGCGCGGAACGGGTCGACGTCGACGGCCCGCTCGTGCGTATCGCCGACGATCAGCGAACCGTCGGGAAACTGGGTGTACATCTGGTTGACGTCGACCGCGGCGAGGTCGGGACGGTCGGTGTGCAGCCGCGCCCGCACCGCGGCGATCAGCGGCTGCTGCGCGAAGCGGCCGTAGCGCAACATCGACCACCCGGTCAGCAGTGGCGCGGTCAACGGCCGCCGCAGATCGGCGCGCACCCGCAGCATGTCGAGGGCGCAGCGGAGCAGACCGATGTCCTCGGCGACCTCGGGAAGCAGGTGGTCGAGGTCGTGATTGACGCAGACGACGATCGTGCCGGCGTGGATCTCGCCGCGGGTGGTGGTCAGTACCCCGGGGCGGACGGCGACGGCGGCGGTGCGCCGGTGGAATTCCACGCCGCGCCGGGTGAGGTGCTCGGCGATCTGCCGCGTCGCGGTGCGGGGGTCGACCTGCAGGTCGGGCAGGATGCGGGCGCCGCCGATCACCCGGTCGGGCGCGACCGGCGCCGCGGTGAGCACCTCGCGGTGGTCGAGCAGGTCTATGCCGCCGTCGGCCGCGGCGGCGGTCAGCACCGCCATCTCGTCCTCGTGCCGGGCGGCGACGATCGTGCCGCACCGCCGGACCTCGAAACCGGCCGCGGCGCCCAGGCTCAGCCACAGGTCACGCGAGCGGTCGGCGTAGCGGCGCGCCGGGCCGATCTGCGCGCCGATGCACAGATGCCCGAAATTGCGGACGCTGGCGCCGCCGGGCCGATCGGCGCGGTCGACCACCGCGACGCTCAGGCCGCGGCGCACCGCGGCGTAGGCGACGCCGAGTCCGACGATCCCCGACCCGACAACCGCGACATCGACGCTCGTCACCGGAAGACGCGCCGCATCCACATGGCCAGACCCTCGACCAGCAGCACCGTCACCAGGATCATCAGCACGATCGAGGACACCAACTGGTAGTTCGAGCCCTGTCCGGCGTTGAGCAGGTAGTAGCCGACACCGCCCGCGCCGACCAGGCCGAGCATCGTCGCGGAGCGAATATTGGTGTCCAACATGTAGAACGAGTGGCCGATCAGGGCGCGGGTGCTCTGCGGCACCGTCGCGCCGGCGAAGATCTGGCCGCGTCCGGCGCCGGCGGCGGCCAGCGCCCGTTCCGGACCACCGGGCACCTCCTCGAGCGAGTCGGCGATCAGCTTGCCGAGCAATCCGACACCACCGATCGCGAGCGCGAGGGTGCCCGCCTGGCCACCCAGGCCGGTGATGACGATCAACACGATCGCCAGAATCAGTTCGGGGATACCGCGAATGACGACCAGCAGCAGGCGGAAGCCGCCGCGCACCGGTCGATTCGGCGCGACATTGCGGGCCGCGAGAGACCCGATGATCAGGGACGCGATGATCGCGAGCAGCGTTGCGGCCAGCGCGATCACGATGGTGTCCCACATGGCCCGGAACATCGTCTCGGCGCCGTAGACGCCGAAGTTGGGCGGCCAGAACGAGGCGAGCACCGGCGGCAGCTTGGCCCAGAAGGTCAAGAAGTCGCTCCAGGTGATGTCGCTGACCCAGACGGCGAGCACCACCAGGATCGCGGCGACCCAGCCGGCCGTGACGTTGCGGACCCGCGAGAGTGTCCACGGGCGGCGCAGCGCCGCCCCCGGGGTGGCGAAGATGTCGCCGGGCAGGGCGGTATCGGCCGCCCCACGGCGGCGCAGCAGTCCGGCGATGCGAGCGCCGAAGCCCCCGGAGCCGCCGGTGCCGAGCATCGCGGCCCGCACGGTGCTCGACACGATCTCCATGCCGACGCACAGCAGGAACATCACCAGGGCGATGCCGAGGCCCAGGCCGTAGTCGAGCGACTTGAACGCGTAGGACATCTCCAGGCCGAGGCCGGCGACGCCGACGTAGCCGAGGATGACCGAGCCGCGCAGGTTGATGTCGTTGCGGTGCAGGACCGTTGCCACCCAGGAGGGCATCACCTGCGGCAGGACGCCGGACCCGAACTCCTGCAGGCGGCTTCCGCCGCCGGCGCGGATCGCCAGGCGCGGTCCCTCGTCGATCTGTTCGATCGCGTCGGCGAACATCTTGGAGATCATGCCGATCGAGTGCAGCCCGATCGCCAGGATGCCGGGCAGCGAGCCCAGGGAGAACAGCAGCACGAAGACCATTGCGAGGACGACGTCGGGGACGGCGCGGGCGAGCACGCCGATGAAGCGGGCCGCGGCCCGCCAGCCGGGTCCGGGGCTGGTGTTCTCCGCCGCGAGATAGGCGATCGGCACCGACAGGGCCGCCGCCAGCAGGGTGCCGGTCAGCACCAGGCCGAGCGTCAGCAGCGTCAGCGACAGCAACTCCCCCGCTTCGGGGAACTTCAGTCCGCCGACGCGATGGAAGAATCGTTCGGCGTTGTCGACACTGTCGGAGACGTTGCCCAGCGAGATGTCGATGTCGATCAGCGCGGCGACCGAGGCGACCACCAGGGCGATCAGGGTGAGGATCGCCGCGATCCGCTCCGGCTGCAGGGGCCTCTTGGGGGCCCGCTCCGCGACGCTGCCCGATGCCGGTTGATCCGGCCGCGGCGGCGCGGTCAGCGTCACCGACCGACCTCGAGCCGGGCCTCGTGCAGTTCGGTCTGGACCGCGACGATCTCCTCGGTGGTGGTCGCGACCCGACCGTAGATCTCCATGACCTGCGCCTTGTCGAGGCCGTCGGTCGTGGTGTCGAGCACGACGCTGCCGCGGCGCAGGCCGACGATCCGGTCGGCCCAGTCGATCGCCAGGTCGACCTGGTGCAGGCTGCACACCACGGTCAGACCTTCGTCGGCGGCGATCTCGCGGATCAGCGCCATCACCTGGGAGCTCGACTCGGGGTCGAGGGAGGCGACCGGCTCGTCGGCGAGCAGGACCTCCGGATCCTGCATCAGCGCCCGCGCGATGGCGACCCGCTGCTGCTGGCCGCCGGAGAGGGTGTCCGCGCGCTGGTAGGCCCGGTCGAGCAGCCCCACCCGGTCGAGATGGGTCAACGCCCGCAGCTTGGAGGCGCGACCATAGGAGAACAGGCCGAGCCGCGGGCCGCGCAGCGTGGCCAGCGATCCGGTCAGGACGTTCTCGAGCACCGTCAGCGACGGCACCAGTTCGAATTGCTGAAAGATGAAGCCGACCCGACTGCGCAGGGAGCGCAGGGCTTTCCCGCGCAGCCGGGGCACCGACTCACCGAGGACCGTCACCGACCCGGAGGTGGGCTCCTCGAGACCGTCGAGATGTCGCAACAGCGTCGACTTGCCCGAACCGGAAAGTCCGAGCAGCACCAGGATTTCCCCACGGGCGACGGTCAGTGACACCCGATCGAGGGCCACGGTGTCGCCGAATCTCTTGGTGACGTCCGTCAATTCGACCACCGTGGTCGACGCGGCAGTTGTTCCGGTCATCGAGACCTACCTCCCGGGGCCGTTGTACTCGGCCGCTATGCGTCGATCAGCTCTGGCACTGCTTGGCGTTGGTCTCCGCGCAGATATCGCGGATGATGTCGTAGTAGGCGTCATCGACCGGCTCGGTCTCGAAGAAGACGCTGCGGAAGCCATCGGTATCGGCCGAAGTGATTCCGGCGGCGACGATTTGGTCGACCGTCACATTCGACAGGACGTCGGTGACCCGCTGCTTGATGTCGGCGGGAAGCGCGTCGGAGACGACGATCGGGGCGCCGGGCACCATGGTGCGCTCGACGACCTTGACCGCGTCGGACTTGGCGACCTCGCTGTCCTCGGCGAAGCCCACCTCGCATTCGGTGCCCTCGCCGACCTTCTGAACGCTGACATCGTGCTTGCCGGCGAAGACCGGGGTGATGTCGGTCTCCGGGTTGATGCCCGCCTGCAGCAGGTTGTAGCTCGGGAAGAGGTAGCCGGACGTCGACGACGGATCGACGAAACAGACCTTCTTGCCGCGGAATTCGGAGATCGAGGTGATCGGGCTGTCGGCGGGGACGATCGCCTCGGAGTAGTAGCCGGGCTGCTGACCCTCCTCGGTGACGATCGACGAGATCGGGGAGATCTCGGCGCCGTTGTTCTTCGCGGTGACGTAGGTGAATCCGGAGAAGGAGGCCACGTCGATCTTGCCGGCGATCGCCGCCTCGATCAGCGCCGCGTAGTCGGTCGACTCGAAGTACTCGACCTGCTTGCCGGTCTCCTGCGCGATGTAGTCCATCAGCGGCTGGTAGTTGGTCTCGGTGTCGACCGAGTCGGGCACGACGCCGAAGACGAGCGTGTCCGCGTCAACCGCGAAACCCGCAGTGGAGGAACCGCTACTCGACGAGTCCGACGAACCCGAGGATCCGGAACAGGCGGAGATTCCGAGAACGAGCGCGGTCGCCGCGGCGAGGAGCACCGAGGTACGGCGGGAGTGGAGCGACATGTCGGCCTTTCGGATCGAGGGAACCTCGAGCACTGTGCCCGACCCGCGGGCACGCCGAAAAGACCTGTTCGGAAGACTTCCGGGGGTGTTCACCCGGGTGAACACCGATCACCGCCGTCGAACGGATCCGTTTATCGACGGTTGGTCCCTACGCCACGACAATACGACAATTCGGACGCGCTACAGGCTGCCCTTGGTCGACGGGATGCCGATGACGCGCGGGTCGAGTTCGACCGCCTCGCGCAGTGCCCGGGCGACCGCCTTGTACTCCGCCTCGGTGATGTGGTGCTGGTCGCGGCCGTAGAGCACCCGAACATGCAGTGCGATGCGGGCGTTCATCGCCAGCGATTCGAAGACATGCCGGTTGATCACCGTCGAGTACGGCGGGCCGGGATAGCCGGCGATCTGCGCGTGCAGCAGATGATCCGGCTCGCCGCTGTGCACGCAGTAGGGCCGGCCGGAGACGTCGACGGAGGCGTGGGCGAGGGTTTCGTCCATCGGGATGAAGGCGTCGCCGAAGCGGCGGATACCGCGCTTGTCGCCCAATGCCTGTCCGAGGGCCTGGCCGAGCACGATCGCGGTGTCCTCGACGGTGTGGTGGGCCTCGATGTCGATATCACCGACCGCCTGCACGGTCAGGTCGAAGCCGCCGTGGACACCGAAGGCGGTGAGCATGTGGTCGTAGAAGGGCACCCCGGTCGAGATGTCGACCGTGCCGCTGCCGTCGAGGTTCAGTTCGACGGTGATGTCGGATTCCTTGGTGGCCCGATGGATTCGCGCACTGCGCCCGACGGGACCCTCCGAGGTGATGTCCGTGGTTGTGGAGTTGATGGTTTCGGTCACGGTGTGTCCTCTCCCGCCGGGGTCGCCAGGACCTCGCCGGCCAATTCCGCGGCCACCTCGAGCAGCCGATCGTTCTCCTGCCGCAGCCCGATGGTCGTGCGCAGCCGCCCCGGGATGCCGACGTCGCGGATCAGCACCCCGGCATCGAGGAAGCGCTGCCAGGCCGCCGGCGCGTCCGAAAAGCGCCCGAAGAGCAGGAAATTCGCGTCGCTCGGCGAGACCAGGTAGCCGAACCCGGTGAGCGCGGCGGCGACCCGGTCGCGTTCGCGGGCCAATTCCGCCACCGTGGAAAGGGTTTCGTCGGCGTGCCGCAGGGCGGCGCGCGCGGAGGCCTGGGTGACCACCGACAGGTGGTACGGCAGGCGGACCAGTTGGATCGCTTCGACGACCGCGGGCGAGGCGGCCAGGTAGCCGAGGCGGCCGCCGGCGAAGGCGAAGGCCTTGCTCATGGTGCGGCTGACCACCAGCGAACGGGGGTGGCGGTCGAGCAGCGTGACCGCACTGGGCTCGTCGGAGAATTCGGCGTACGCCTCGTCGACGATCACGATGCCCGGTGCCGCGGTGATGATCCGGTCGATCTCGTCGAGCCCGAGGCTGTGGCCGGTCGGGTTGTTGGGGCTGGTGACCAGCACCAGGTCCGGACGGTGGTGTGCGATCGCGGCGACCGCGGCGTCGACGTCGAGAGAGAAGTCGTCGCGGCGGGCGGCATCGACCCACTCGGTGTCGGTGCCCGAGGAGATGATCGGGTGCATCGAGTACGACGGCTTGAAGCCCAGCGCGCGGCGGCCCGGCCCGGCGAAGGTCTGAAAGAGCTGCTGCAGCACCTCGTTCGAGCCGTTGGCGGCCCACAGGTTCTCGACGGTCAACGCGACCCCGGTGGCGCGGGTCAGATAGGCCGCCAGGTCGGAGCGCAGGGCGACCGCGTCGCGGTCCGGGTAGCGGTGCAACTCGCGGGCGGCCTCGCGGACCGACTCGGCGACGTCGTCGACCAGCGCGGCCGACGGCGGGTGCGGGTTCTCGTTGGTGTTCAGCTGCACCGGAACGGTCAATTGCGGTGCGCCGTAAGCACGCTTGCCGCGCAGGTTGTCCCGCAGCGGCAGCTCGTCGAGGGTGACGCCGGCGCCGACGGGCGCCCGGTCGAGATCGGCGGTCATCGGGCGGCTCCGTTCACCGTCTCGGGAGCGAGGGCCTCGCCCTCGAGGGTTTCGAAGCGCAGCCGCACCGCTTCGCCGTGGGCCGGCAGGTCCTCGGCGTCGGCGAGGGTGCGCACGCTGCCACCGACCGCGGCGAGCGCGTCGCGGCTGTAGGTGATCACGTGTACCCCGCGCAGGAAGGTCTGCACGCTCAGGCCGGACGAGTAGCGCGCGCAGCCCGCCGTCGGCAGGACGTGGTTCGACCCGGCGCAGTAGTCGCCGAGACTGACCGGCGACCACGGCCCGACAAATATCGCGCCCGCGTTGTGGACCCGAGCGGCGACCTCGTCGGCGTCGCGGGTCTGGATCTCGAGGTGTTCGGCGGCGTAGGCGTCGACCACCCGCAGGCCCTGGTCGATCGTGTCGACCAGCACCACACCGGACTGGCTGCCGGCGAGCGCGGTGCGCACCCGCTCGAGGTGCTTGGTGAAGCCGAGCTGGACGCCGATCGCGGCGTCGACCGCCGCGGCGAAGTCGGCGCTGGGCGTCACCAGGACCGAGGCGGCCAGCACGTCGTGCTCGGCTTGGCTGATCAGGTCGGCGGCCACGTGGATCGGGTCGGCGGAATCGTCGGCGAGCACCGCGATCTCGGTCGGGCCGGCCTCGGCGTCGATGCCGACCACCGCGCGGCAGAGGCGCTTGGCGGCGGTGACGTAGATATTGCCCGGGCCGGTGATCATCGAGACCGGGTCGAGGTCGGAGCCGTCGGTGTCGACGCCGCCGTAGGCGAGCAACGCGACGGCCTGCGCGCCGCCGACCGACCACACCTCGGTCACCCCGAGCAGGGCGGCCGCGGCGAGCACGGTCGGGTGCGGCAGTCCCCCGAAGGCGGCCTGCGGCGGGGACGCGATCACCAGCGATTCGACGCCGGCGACCTGCGCGGGCACCACGTTCATCACGACGCTGGAGGGGTAGACGGCGTTGCCGCCCGGCACGTAGAGGCCGACCCGGTCGACGGGGATCCACCGCCGGGAGACGACGCCGCCGGGGGCCGGTTCGGTGACCGTCTCGGGCATCACCTCGTCGGCGTGTACCGCGCGGGCCCGCTCGATCGACACCTCGAGGGCGGCGCGCACGTCGGCGGGCAGCTCGCGCAGGGCGCGGGTCAGCTCGTCGGCCGGGACGCGCACGCGGTCGGGGCGCACGCCGTCGAAGCGTTCGGTGTAGTCCAGGGCGGCCGCGACGCCGCGGGTGCGCACGTCATCGACCACGGGTGCGACGGTCGGCAGGACCGCTTCGACGTCGACACCGCCGCGGGGCAGATGCGCGCGCAGCTGCGACAACGACGGAGTGGCCCCCCGCAGGTCGATACGGCGCAACGCAAATTCGGACATGCCCATCCCTTCGGGTTCGATTCGGCGCGGCGTCCCGCAGCTTCCGGGTCGCCGCCACCGTCGATTATCCCCGTCGCCGAACTTCCGCCGTCGGCGGCCGGTCTCCCGGATTCCCGGGGTTCTCACAGGCACATGCCGGCGAGCGACCACGCGGGAGACACAGACTTCGTCCGGTGGGCGAGGGACGTCCACCCGCTCCGCCCTGCGCGGGACGGTTGGCTGTGGAGGTGCGACTGGTGTCCCCCCTGGTGTTGGGCCCGATCCTGAGGTACGTCGACGATCACCGGGCGACGGTGTGGTTCGAGACCGCCCGTCCGGCGACCATCACCGTCACCACGTCGGTCGGCGTCACCGTCGAGGACCACACGTGGGGTCTCTACGACCACCACTACGCCCTGCTGGTGCTGGAGGGATTGCCCGCCGACACCGCGATCGAGTACGGCGTCACGGTCACCCCCGATCCGACCGACCCGACCGATCCGGTCGATCCCGGCGCCGGCCCCGTCGACGAGCCGGTGTCCTGGCCCGCCTACGGGCCTCCCCCGATATTTCGCACCACCGGGTCCGCGGACACCCCGGCGCGCATCGCCTTCGGCTCCTGCCGTCGGGGCGACGACTACAGCCCCGGGTCGCTGCGACAGATCGGTGCGGACGCGTTGGTCGGACTGGCGTGGCGGGTGCAGCTGCAGCAGCCGTCCGAACGGCCGCAGTTGCTGGCCCTGCTCGGCGATCAGGTCTACGCCGACAACCCGACCGCGCCGATCCTCCACCGCCTGCGGATGCGTCGGGCCGCGGGTATCGGGCCGACCGATGCGGAGGTGATCGACGAGATCTGCGACTTCGAGGAGTACACCTGGCTCTATCACCAGTCGTGGTCGGAGCCGGCGGTGCGCGAACTGTTCGCCGTCGTGCCGACCTGCATGATCCTCGACGACCACGACCTGCGCGACGACTGGAACTCCTCGGCGCAGTGGCGGGCGGCGGTCACCGCCACCCACTGGTTCCGGGACCGGGTGATCGGGGCGATGTCGTCGTACTGGGTCTACCAACATCTGGGCAACCTCTCCCCCGAGGCGCTGGCCCGCGACACGATGTACGCCGCGATCCGCAAGGCGACGTCCGATACCCGGCGCGAGCTGTTGTTGGCGGACTTCGTCGTGCGCGCGGACGCCGAGCCGAGTTCGGCGCGCTGGTCGTTCACCCGCGATATCGGATCGACCCGGCTGATCATGATCGACTCGCGCTGCTCGCGCAGCCTCGAACCGGGCAACCGGGCGGTGGTCGACAGCCGCGAATGGGAGTGGGTGCGCGAGCAGGTCTTCACCGATCCACCCGAGACCGTGCTCTTCGGCACGTCGCTGCCGGTGCTGATGCTCCCCGCGCTGCACCACCTCGAACAGTGGAACGAGGCGACCGCCGAAGGGGCATGGGGGCAGCGGTGGTCGCCGCTCGCCGAACGCATCCGGCTCGCGGTCGATCTGGAGCATTGGGCGGCGTTCGCCGCATCGTTCCGGGCGATGATGGATCTCGCGCGCGAGATCGTCGGACGCCCGGACGCCCCGCGGCGGGTGTTGTGGCTCTCCGGCGATGTGCACTGCTCCTACGTCGCCCGCGCCGATATCGCCGGCCGCTCGATGTACCAGTTGACGATGTCGCCGTTCCGCAATCCCCTGGAGCTGCCGATCCGGATCGTCAATCGCATCGCCGGCCGGCCGAGCGTCATCCGCTGGGCCCGTGCGCTGGCCCGCCGCGCCGGCGTCCGTGAATCGGGCGTCGATTGGTCGGTGACCGACGGCCCCTGGTTCGACAACGGGGTGATGATCCTGACCGTTCCGGACGGACCCGGCGCCGAGCTGGCCGTCGAGGTCGCTCATGCGACGTCGTCCGGCGACAATGTTGCCTCCCAACGGCTGTCGACCACCGCAGTCCTGCCGCTGCCCGTGCACCCGGCGCAGTCGGCGCACGTAGTCTCCCGGTAGAGACCTTGCTCGGTGGTGTGTCGGCTCGAGTTTCGCCGTGATTCCCGAGTCGGTGCCGGAGCGACAACAAACCGGGCCGAGGACGGGGATGGTGTTCTGCAGTCGTGGTCACGGTGGCTGGGCCGTTGGTTCGGTCGGTGGCTGCTCGGGGTGGTGGTAGGTGTTGGTGCGGGGTGTTCCAGTGGGGTCGATGTGGTGTGGTGGCGTCCAGTGTGTGCGTCCGCCGTGCCTGGTGGTGCGCCACCGGTTGCTGCCGATGAGCCGGTGATGGGAGGGGCAGACCAACGTCAGGTTGTTGATATCGGTGCTGCCGCCGTCGGCCCACTCCCGAACGTGATGCACTTCGGACATCGACGCGGGCATCGAGCAACCGGGGAAGGTGCAGCCGCGATCGTTCGCGCACAACATGACACGTTGATCCGCCGAGGCGAGCCGTTTCGCACGACCCAGGTAGAGCGGTCGACTGTGGTGATCATCGAAGATCGCCAGGTAGCGGTCGGTGCGGGCGGCCATGGTGATCAGCTCGCGGATCGGCAGTAGCGACCCGCCGGCGGTGGTGGCGACCCCGGCTTGCTGCTGCAGATCCCGGACGGTGGCGGTCGCGATGATCGTGACCGGAAGACCGCGGTGGGAGCCGAGCCGGTCGGTGGCGAGCGCGTCGCGGCAGAGGGTGGCCAGGGCGTCGTGGCAGCGTTGCGCGGGGGTGCGCCCATCGCGTCGAACAGCGTCCGGATCGGGGACGCCGTCCACGGTCGGGGTGGCGTCCTCCGGGTTGCACATTCCCGGCGCGGCGAGCTTCGCGAAGATGGTTTCCAGGTAGACACCCACTTCGGGGGTGACACAGAAAGATCCCGATCGCATCCTGTCCACACCCTGTGGCCCCATCCGGAAGGATCGTGTGCGCGCCCTGTCCTGATCGGAAAAGTTGCCGTCGGGGTTGAGGTGCGCGGCGAGGCGTTTTGCGTTGGTTTTCACCTCGTCGGGGCGCATGGTCAGCGACAGTTCCGCGAGGCGCTTCTCCGCGTCCTCACGGTGTTGGTGGTTCACCTCGGCGGGCAGATGGTGGAAGAACTGACGGATCACCGTGATGTGTTCGCGCCCGATCAGACCGCTGCGCTCTGCCTCGGCGGTGTGCCCCAATACCGGTGGCAGATCGTGGCCGGTGAACGACAAACGTGGCGCGAGATCGGCGGTGTCGTTCAGCCGGTCTCCGGCCTGGCCGGGTGTGATGCGCAGCCGGTTGGCGATCACCGACGTGATCGTTTCCCCGCCGAACCCTTCGGGTCCGACTTCGGCGAGCCGGGCCAAGGGGGTTCGTTGTCCGGCGAAGGCCATTCGGGTGAGTCTTTCGTACCGTTCGACCACGTGTAGCCACTCGTGCGTGGTCAACCGGTCGATCGACGCGTGGGCGAGCACGGCGAGGTGTCGTTCGATGATGTCGAACTCCTCGTCGATCTCCCCGATATCCATGATCCGAACGATAGCGGACACCACCGACACGTTCTCTCGAGTGAACCTTTGCAGCAACGCAATTCGATGTTCAACTCACACAACCGCAGGGGTGTCAACCTCGCTATCCACAGATCGGCGTCGGAATCCGCGATATCCACAACGTGAACCGGCACGTTGCGCAGACCGGGAGCGGTCGCCGCCCGGATCCGCCCGGGCGGCGACCGACCGCCGCTCGATCAGCGAAGTGCGTTGCGCAGGAAGTCGATCGCCAGACCGCGGGCAACGTTGGCCGCCTTGGTATCGCGCAGGCTGTCCAGCAGCAGGAAGTCGTGGACCATCCCGGCCACCCGAACGGACGTCACATCGTTGCCCGCTTCGCGCAGCTTGTTGGCGTACTGCTCCCCCTCGTCCCGCAGCACGTCGGCCTCGTCGGTGATCACCAGGGTCGGCGGAAGTCCCCGCAGCTCGTCGACGGTCGCCTGCAGCGGGGTGGCGTACTTCTGCGCCCGCTGCTCCGGGTCCTTGGTGTAGGCATCCCAGAACCACTGCATGCCCTCGCGGGTGAGGTAGTAGCCCTCCGCGAACTGAAGATACGACGGGGTGTCGAAGTCGGCGTTGGTCACCGGGTACAGCAGGCACTGCGCCTTCAGGTCGATGCCGCCGCGGTCGGAGTTCATCAGGGTGAAGACCGCCGACATACAGCCGCCCACCGACTCGCCGGTCACCGCGATCCGGGAGGTGTCCAGACCGTGTTCGGCTCCGTGGTCGAGCACCCACTGTCCCACGGCGTAATTCTGTTCGACCTGCGTCGGATAGGGCGCCTCGGGCGCGCGGTCGTAGACGGGGAAGACCCCCGCCGCCCCGGCGCCCACGGCCAGCTCCCGGAAGAGCCGGTCGTGGGTGACCTCGTCGCCGAATACCCAACCGGCACCGTGGATGTAGAACAGCACGGGCAGCGGACCGGTCACCCCCTTCGGGCGGATGATCCGGGTGCGCACGGTCCCCCACTCCCCCGCGTCGACCTCGACCCACTCCTCGTCGACCTCGGGCCGCGGCACGCTCGGGTCGCTCTGCAGGTCGACCAGGATCTGCCGCCCCTGCTCCGGCGGGACCTCGTAGATGCGCGGATGCGGGTCGGTCGCCTCGGCGAGGGCCGCAGCGGCGGGCTCCAGAACGGGGGTGATGGGCGGGGGTAGTTCGGTCACGACGATTCCTCGATTCTGTTCGGCTGGAGGGTTATCGGGCGGGCACGGCGATCGGGACGGGAAGATGCAGGGCGTTCTGGCATTCGGTGACGACGTCGAGGCGCAGGACCCGTCCCGCCTCGACCGAACGCAGGTCGTCGGTCAGTCGACCACTGCCCTGCTCGAGGTCGACATGCCGCGGGAATAGGCGCGATCCGGACGCCAGAACGTTTGTTTGGCTGAGGGTTTCGTGCCAGGAATCGCGGGGCCGGGTATAGGAGGTCAGCGTGGAGATCGTGGCGCCGTCGGCGCTTCGCCGCTGCTTCGGGGTATCGACCGATAGTGCGAGATCGGTTCCGCCGTGCTCGTTGGCGACTCGGGCGGTCACGCGGCGGCTGTCGATGTCGACGTCGATATCGGTTGTCCACTTGGGGAACCCGTAGCCGTCGTGGCCGCGAATCCGGGCGATCTCGGTGTTGACCGGCAGGGACAGCACATAGGCGTGCGTGCTGTCGAAGGCCACGGTCGACGCGGTGTCGAGCGGCGCCAGCCGTCGGCGTCCGGGCGGGCGCACCGCGATGGCCACCGCCACCTCGGTGTAGAAGTCGATATCGCAGACGTCGTAGCGGAAGAAGACCACCGAGACCAGGCCGGTCCGCGGGCCGGCCCGCAGCGGTTCCAGATCGGCGGGCAGCCGGGTGCGGATGGCGCGCAGCGGGGCGAGCATCGTCACCTGCGCCTTGGACATCCGGTAGTAGAAGTTCGGGGTCAGGGTGGGGCCGATCGCGGACTCGACGGCGGTCTTCGGCAGGGATCGGAAGAAATCGACGCCCGGTACCCGGGGGTCGGCGGCCACCCGGTCGAGGTCGGTGTTCATGCGGTAGCGATCGAACAGGCCTCCCTTGGGGACGGAGACGGTCCGGCCGCCGAGTTCGATGTCGACGGTGTCAGCGATGGTGGACGGGGCCACGGAGCAATCCTTCGGTTGACAAGATCACACATGTTTACGGCCGTCACATCACGGTAGAACCGTCGTGTGTTCACTGTCAACACTAGAAGAGGGGGTCCTGCGAACCAGACCACGGTCGAAACGGAATCGTCCGGAAAGGGAGGTCAGGTGCGGTTGGCGAAGACTGCGGAGAAGGCGCTGCGCACGCGGTCGTGGACCTGCGCGATGTCGTCGGCGGCCAGCTTGCCGTCGAGGTGCAGGAAGGCCAGCCCGTGGGCGAGCCCCCACCCCGCGGTGGCCAGTGCCGGGTCGGCGTCGGGGACGACCGAGGTCAGCGCGGCGGCGACCAGTTCGTGCAATTCATCCGAGGCACGGACGCGCTCGGCGTCGGTCGGGTCGCACGCGTTGCCGAACATCAGCTTGAACAACGCCGGGCGGCGCAACGCGAAGTCGACGTAGGCGACGGCGAGGTCGGCGACCTGATCGGGGGTGGTCGGCAGACCGTGCACCTCGATGAGGGACTGCTTCAGATCGCGGAAGCCCTGGACGGCCAGGGCGGACTCGAGCGCCTCTCGATCGGCGAAGTGCCGATAGGGCGCCGTCTGCGAGACACCCGCGCGCCGGGCGACCGCCCGCAGCGAGAAGGCCTCGCCGTCCTCGAGCATCTCCATCGCCGTGTCGATCAGGGTGGCGCGAAGATTCCCGTGGTGGTAACTCTCGCGAGTTGTCGCCGGCTGCACGGGAACCTCCTTCTCCTCCCCCGTCCTACGAACGACGTCCATCCTCCCACGTCGGCGCGCCGCATCCACCCGGCCGGCTATCCGCGGCGGGAGGTTTCGTAGCGCAGCAGCGCTTCCGATCGCGCCTCGCGATGGTCGACGATCGGTTGCGGATATCCGCGTGCCCCGGGGGCGGCCGCTCCCTTGTGCACGGCGCGGCCGGTGACGCCGCGCAGTTCCGGGACCCAGCGGCGCACGTATTCGCCGTTCGGATCGAACTTCTCACCCTGCGCGGTCGGGTTGAAGATCCGAAAGTACGGCGCCGCATCGGTTCCCGTACCGGCGACCCATTGCCACCCGTGATTGTTGCTCGCGACATCGCCGTCCGCGAGATGATCGAGAAACCAGCGCGCTCCGACCGGCCACCACACGTGCAGGTGCTTGACCAGGAAGCTCGCGGTGACCATGCGGACCCGGTTGTGCATCCAGCCCTGCGCGGCGAGTTGACGCATCCCCGCGTCGACCAACGGATATCCGGTGCGTCCCTCCCGCCACGCATCGACGGCATCGGCCACCGCCGGGTCCGCGTCCGGGTCGTCGTAGGCCATGCCCGGCATCGGGCGCAGGTCGTGCCAGGCGGAATCGGGGTTGTGCCACAACACATCCGCGTAGAACTCGCGCCAGGCGAGCTCGGTGACGAACCGCTCCACGCCCGCGCCCGCGCGGCCCCGCAGATCCGCGAGCAGGGTGCGCGGGTGGATCGTGCCCCACTTCAGGTCGACCGACAGCCGGCTGGTGGCGTCGAGGTCGGGACGGTCGCGGTCCTCGTCGTAGGAGTCGATGTCCTCGCGGAACCGCGCCCACCGCTCGAGCGCCGACCGCTCCCCCACCTCGGGCAGATCGGCCGCGACGTCGGGCCGCGTCGGCAGGTCCTCGGTCTCGACGGTCCGCATCCAGCGCAGGCCGGTCGGCACGGTCGCGGGGGCCCGCCATCCGTGCTCGCGCCAGGCCCGCGCGTAGGGGGTGAACACCTTGTAAGGGGTGTTGGTCGCGGTGTGCACCCGGCCGGGGCCGACCGCGTAGCCGCTGCCGGTGCGCACCAACGGGACGCCGTCGAGCCGGGCCGCGACCGCCTCGTCGCGGCGCACACCGAAGGGCGCGGCGTCGGAGGTGATGTGCACCGAGTGGGCACCGATCGATCGCACCAGGTCGGGGATGACGTCCTCGGGGCGGCCGTGGCGCAGCACCAGGGCATCGTCGTAACTGTCGGTGACCCGGGTGAGCGCGTCGATCAGGCAGGCGTCGCGGACCGGGGAACGCCCGAGCAGCCGGGGATCGAGGACGAAGACGGGCAGCACCCGCCCCCCGTCGGCGGCGTCCGCGGCGGCGAGCAGCGCCGGCAGGTCGTGCAGCCGCAGGTCGCGGCGCAGCCAGAGCAGAACGTCAGGCACGCGCGGCCTCGTCGAACGCGGCGAAGACGGCGGGGCCGAAGAGTACGAAGCGGACCGTGCGCAGCTGGGGTCCCCGGTGGGCGCGGGCAGTGTCGATCGCGATCCGCGCGACGGTGTCGCGATCCCAGCCGTAGACGCCGGCGCTCACCGCCGGCAGCGCCACCGACGTCGCACCGATCCGTTCGGCCTCGCCGAGGCTGGTACGGAAGGCCGACGCGAGCAACTCTGGGTCGACCTGCCCGGCGTGCCGATTCGGCCCGACCGTGTGGATCACCCAGCGCGCCGGCAGCTCCCCCGCCCCGGTCGCCACCGCCTCACCGACCGGCAGCCCGTCCGGGTAGCGCGTCGCCCGCAGCTGCCGGCACTCGGCGAGCAACGCCGGCCCCGCCGCCGCGTGGATCGCCCCGTCGACGCCACCCCCGCCGAGCAGGGTGCTGTTCGCGGCGTTGACAATCGCGTCGACCTCCTGCCGCGTGATGTCGCCCTCGACGATCTCGATGTCGGCCATCGGGTGAGTATGTCAACGCGGCCCGACCGGCCGAATGTCCGCATCGCGCGCCGCGTGGAGGGAATCCCCATCGTGGCCGCCGGAGCCATCGGGAGCGGCGGTTACGCTGACCTCCCGTGCGCATGTTTGTGGCAGCGGTCCCGCCCGAGTCGGTTGTCGAGGATCTCGACGAGTTCCTCGAACCGCGACGGTCGGCCGGTAGGGATGCCGGACTGCGATGGACCCGGTCCGAGCACTATCACCTGACGTTGGCCTTCTTCGAGAGCGTGCCCGAGTATCGCCTCGACGAGCTGATCGAGCGGCTGCACTCCACCGCCGACCGGCATCTGCCGATCCGCCTGGCGCTGCGCAGCGGCGGCGCGTTCCCCGATCCGGCCGCGGGGCGGGCACTCTGGGCCGGAGTGCACGCCGAGGCGGAGGATCTGCGGCAGCTGGACGCGCTGTCGGTCGGCGCCCGCAACGCCGGGTCGGTCTCCGGGGCGACGGTCGACGGCACCCGATTCCGCCCGCACCTGACGATCGCGCGCACCTCGCGCCCCACCGACCTGATCCGCTGGGTGAACCTGCTCGCCGGCTACTCGGGGCCGCAGTGGTCGGTCGACCGGATCGAGCTGATCGAGTCGCATCTCGGCCAGGGTCCGAACGGCAGCCCCCGCTACGAGACGGTCGAGACGATCGCCGTCGCCCCACCGTCGATTCCGCCGTGGTCGCTGGGACGCCGCTGACCAGCGCAGCCGAGGCGGGTCACTGGTCGCGCGGCGGCAGCGGCACCACCATCGGGCTGCCGGTCAGTGGATCGGGAAAGACCTCGCAGGCCAATCCGAAGACCTCGGTCACCCGATCGCGAGTGATCACGTCGGTCGGTGAACCGGTACAGACGACCGCGCCGTCCTTCATCAACACCAGGTGGTCGGCATATCGAGCCGCCTGGTTGAGGTCGTGCAGGACCGCGACGATCGTCTTGTCCTCCCGACGGTTGAGCGTGCGGCACAGCTCGAGGACCTCGACCTGGTGGGAGACGTCGAGGTAGGTGGTCGGCTCGTCGAGCAGCAGCAGCTCGGTCTGCTGGGCGAGCACCATCGCGATCCAGACCCGTTGGCGTTGCCCGCCGGACAGTTCGTCGAGGCGCCGGTGCACGTGTTCGAGCATGCCGGTGCGTTGCAGGGCCCCGGCGACGGCGATCTCGTCCGCGGACGACCACTGCCGCAGCAGGCTCTGGTGCGGGAACCGGCCGCGCGCGACGAGGCCGCCGACGGTGATCGCCTCCGGTACCACCGCCCCCTGCGGGAGCAGCCCCAACCGGCGGGCCAACTCCTTCGACGGCATCTCGAGGATCGCGCGCCCGTCGAGCACCACCCGCCCCGCGGTCGGCCGCAGCAGGCGGGCCATCCCCCGCAACAGCGTCGACTTGCCGCAGGCGTTCGGCCCGAGGATCACCGTGAACGAGCCGCGCGGGATCGCCACGCGGACGTCGCGGCAGACCGTTCGGGCGTCGTAGCCGAGGGTCACCGATTCGGCGACGAGGACGTCCTCGTCGCCGACCGGAACGTTCGGATCAGCTGCCAACCGTCTGCTGCAACTGGTCGAGGACCACCCGCGCGGCGGTCGGGCCGGCGTTGAGGTAGAACGCGTCGTCGTCGACGGAGACCGCATGATCGGCAGCGACCGCGCCGAGCGTGGGCCACAGCGGCATATCGGTCAGCTCGGCCGGATCGCCCTGCACGCCGTAGAGCAGCCACGTCGCGTCGGCCCGGTCGAGCTCCTCCGGGCTGATGTCCTGCGAGGTCTCGTCGCGGGCCTGCTGGCTCTCCGGGCGGGAGATACCGGCGTCGTCGGCAACCGACCCCGGGAACGACGCGACCTGGAAGATCCGCAGGCGATCGCCGTTAAGCCGGGTGAAGGAGACGGTGGTGCCGGTGTCGACGTTCGCCCCGACATCGGCGGCATCGGACTGGAAGCTGTCGAGCCACTGCAGCGCCTCGTCGCGCTTGCCGACGGCATCGGCGAGCAGCGCGAAGTCCTGCTTCCAGTACAGCCCGGTGCCCTGCGTGACCACCGTGGGAGCGATATTGCTGAACGCCGCGTAGTTGCGACCGTCGTCGTCGCCGGCAGAGTTGAGCAGGATCAGGTCCGGCTCGAGCGCACCGATCGCCTCGACATCCGGGGTCGACCGGTCGCCGACGGCGGTGATCGCGTCGAGGTCGGCGGCGCGGTCCGGGAACTGCTCGCGCAGGTAGGTCGGGACCGCCTCGGCGCCGGACCCGGCCGCGGCGCCGACCGGCACCAGCCCCAGGGTCAACAACGCGTCCGCCTGCCCGGTGGCGATCACCACGATCCGCTCCGGCGCCGCCGGGATCTCCGCGGTGCCCGCGAAGTGCACGACGCTGCGCGGGAATTCGCCGTCGGCGGCCTCGCTACCCTTGCCCTCCGGCATCCCGCGGGGGGCGACGAACCCGGAGTCCGCGGTCGAACCGCTCGACGCCGCGGAGTCGGAGCTCGACGCCGTATCGGTCGACCCGGTGGTGTCGGTATCGGCGGAGCACGCTCCCAGCGCGCCGGTCAGGGCGGTCGCGACGAGGATCGAACCCAGGGACATCGTGATGCGACGTACGGCCATGAAGCAAGGTTAGATTTACCTATGTCGTTGACGGTTGGGGCCCCCGGTGTCACATCGGACACACCATCACCGCGCATTCATCCGCTGCGGGTCCTGGTCGTGCTGCTGATCTGTGTCGCGCTGCTGGCGATCCTGCTGCTGGTGAGCATCGCGGTCGGCGCCCGCCCGATCCCGCTTCCGGACGCCTGGGACGCCCTGCGCGCCGGCGGTGACACCACCGAAGCGATCGTCGTGCGGCAACTGCGGGTGCCGCGCACCCTGCTCGCGGTGATCGTCGGGATCGCCCTCGGGGTCGCCGGCGCGGTCATGCAGGTGATCACCCGCAACCCCCTGGCCGAGCCGGGCCTGCTGGGGGTGAACGCCGGCGCGTCCCTGGCGGTCGTGCTGTCGATCTCGCTGCTCGGTGTGAGCGGCACCCTCGGCCGGATGGGCTTCGCACTGGTCGGCGCCGGGCTCGCCGCGGTGATGGTCACCTGGTTGGGGATGCGCAGCGCCACCGAGGACGTCACCCGATTGGTGCTGGCCGGATTGGCCCTCTCGGCGAGCATGTCGGCGGTGATCGGCGTGATCACCATGTTCGACAGCCGCACCTTCGACTCGTACCGCTTCTGGATGGTCGGGGCCCTGTCGTCCGCCGACATGCCGACCGTGGCGTTGCTCGTCGGTCCGATCGCGGTCGCCGCCGTGATCGCGCTGCTGCTGGGTGCCCACTTCAACGCGATGGCCCTCGGCGACGACATCGGCACCGGCCTGGGCATCAATGTGCGGCGCATCCGGCTGATCGGTCTGGTGGTGCTGACCGTGCTGTGCGGCTGCGCGACGGCGGCGGTGGGGCCGATCGGCTTCGTCGGCCTGGTCGTCCCGCACGTGGTGCGCCTGTTGATCGGTGTCGACCAGCGGATGGTGTTGCTGATGTCGCTGCTGGTGGGCCCGATCCTGGTCCTGGCGGCGGACATCCTCGGCCGACTGCTGGTCCGGCCGGGCGAACTCGAGGTCGGCATCGTGACGGCCTTCGTCGGCGCGCCGGTGCTGCTGCTGTTGGTGCTGCGCGTGCGTACGGGTGTGAAGTGACCCGGCCGCGGGTGCTGGCCGACTTCGTCGTCGTCGCGCTGCCCGGCGAGCGGACCGTCCTCGGCCATGTGCGCAGCATCGGGATCTCGTTGCTGCTGCTGATCGCGACCCTCGTGGTGTTGACGATCGCGATCACGACCGGCACCTACGAGATCCCGCCGCGCGAGCTGTGGGCGATCCTCACCGGTGGGGGCGAGACGACGACGCGTTTCTTCGTCCTCGACCAACGGCTTCCGCGGGCGCTGGCCGCGGCGGTCCTCGGCGCCGTTCTGGCGTTGGCCGGGGCGATCTTCCAGGCGTTGTCGAACAATCCGCTCGGCAGTCCGGACATCATCGGGTTCACCACCGGCGCCGCGACCGGCGGTCTGCTGATCATTCTGATGGCCGGGTCGAGCGCTCCCGGCGGTGTCGCGGCGGGCGCGGTGATCGGTGGTCTGGCGACCGCGGCGGTCGTCTGGGTGCTGAGCATCCGGCGCGGTCTCGGTGGCGAACGGCTGGTTCTCGTCGGCATCGCCGTCGGTGCGATGTTGGCGTCGGTCAACGATTATCTGATCACCCGGGCGGATCTGGAGTCCGCGGAAGCCGCCCGGACCTGGCAGTTCGGCAGCCTCAACGCGGTCGGCTGGTCCCACGTCACCGTGCCGCTGGTGCTGGCGGTGGTGCCGATCCTGCTGGTCGGGCTGCTCTCCCCCACCCTGCGCGCCCTCGAGATCGGCGACGATCTGGCCGCCGCTCTCGGCGTCCCGGTCACCCGCACCCGCACCGCGCTGTTGGTGGTCGGGGTGGCGCTGACCGCGGTGGCGGTCGCCTGCGCCGGACCGATCGGTTTTGTTGCCCTGGCCGCACCGCAGATGGCTCGGCGGCTGGTCGGCGCGCAGGGCACCGCATTGGTCGCCTCGGCGATGACCGGGGCGCTGTTGTTGAGCGTCGCGGACCTGCTGGCCGGCCGATTGCTCAGTCCATTTCAGATCCCCGTCGGGCTGGTGACCGGTGCGGTGGGAGGGCTCTACCTCGCCTGGTTGTTGGTGCTGCGCGGGAAGAAGTCCTGAGGCCGCCGGCCTTTCGCGCGGACAACCTGCCAAAATGGCCGTCGGGGTCGGGGACCGCAGACAACTGCCGGAGGTACCCCATGAGAGGTCGCCCATCGGAGACCACTCCGGTTCGGCGACTGGTGATCGTCGATGGTGACGTGCGCTGGTGCGACGTGCCGTCCGTCGACGTGCCCACGAATCACGCCCTCGTCCGGATGCTGGGCGGCGTCACCACGGACGCCGAACCCCATCCGGTCGACTGGCCGTTGTCGGACGGTTCCCGGGTGCCGGTCGTGGTGACCGCACATCGTCTGGTCGGTTCCGGTGGCGACGCCGTGCTCTACGAGATCGACGCACCCTCCGACGATGGTGACGATCTCGATCAACATCAGCAGTGGCGGCTCTCCCGGCTCGAGGCCCTGACCAAGGTCGGCACCTGGACGTGGGACCTGTCCGACAACTCGGTCTCCTGGTCGGAGGCGCTGCTGCGCCTGTTCGGACTTCCCGAGGGCATCTCCCTGGACTATCCGACCTATCGGTCGATGCTGCATCCGGACGACGTGCCGACCATCGAGCAGACCCTCGACCGGGCGCTCGCCGAGGGCACCCCGTTCTCCTATACCCACCGCATGTTCCTGGCCGACCTGCGATCGGAGCGGGTCTTCGAGTGCTACGGCGAGGTGATCACCGACAACGGCCGACCGATCCGCGTGCTCGGCACCGCCCAGGACATCACCGAGCAGCATCGTGCCCGGGCGCAGCTGGCCTACCTGGCCGATCACGATCCGTTGACCGGGCTGTCGAACCGTCGTCGCATCACCGACCGGGTGGCCGATTGCGCGGCGCGCGACCATGGTGGGGCCCTGTTGTTGATCGACGTCGACCACTTCAAGGACATCAACGACCTGCGCGGGCACGCCGCCGGCGACCAGGTGATGCGCACCCTCGCCCAACGGCTGGCGGACGAGGTGGAACCGGACATGCTGCTCGGCCGTCTCGGCGGCGACGAATTCGCGGTGGTCCTTCCCGGTTGGTCGATCGAGGCGGCCGCCGGATTCGCCGACCGCCTCTGCCGGGTGATCTCGGGCCCCGCCGTGGTGATCGAGGATTCGACGCTACACATCACCGCGAGCATCGGCGTCGCGGATATCGCACCGGGCAGCGACTACGAGGTGACCGTCGCACGCGCCGATCTGGCGCTCTACAAGGCCAAGGACGCCGGCCGCAATCGGGCGCGGGTCTTCGCCTCGAACCACTACGACGAGGCGGCGCACCGCGTCTCGGTCCTGCAGCGGGTGGCGACCGCCCTCGATGAGGGAGCGATGCGGCTGCACGTCCAACCGATCCTCGCCCTGGACGGATGGGGTCCCGAGGGTCCGACGACGGTCGCGCACGAGGTGTTGATCCGGCTCGCGGACGACGTCGACCCGCCGATGGGCCCGGCCGATTTCCTGCCCGCCGCCGAGCGCACCGACCTGATCCTGCGCCTCGATCGGTGGGTGATCGAACAGGCCGTGGCCGCGCTCGCCACACCGCAGGCCCGGCGGCGCGCGCTGCGACTCGACGTCAACATCTCCGGCCGTTCGGTCGCCGACCCGGAGCTGGGCGATTGGATCCTGGGCGTGCTGGCCCGGTCCGGGGTCGAGCCCTATCGGCTGGGTGTCGAGATCACCGAGACCGCTGCGATCGCATCGGTCGACGCCGCCCGGAAGTTGGCGACGACGCTGGTCACAGCCGGATGCGGCTTCGCCCTGGACGACTTCGGAGCGGGCTTCGGTTCGTTCTCGCATCTGAAGCACCTGCCGTTCACGGCGGTTAAGATCGACGGCGAATTCATCGCGCATGTCGACACGGATCCCGTCGATCGGGCCCTTGTCGAGTCGGTGGTCATGGTGGCGCGGCGGTTGGGTATGCAGACCGTCGCCGAACGTGTCGACCGGGAGGCGCTGGTGACCACGCTGCGTGCCCTGGGGATCGACCAAGCGCAGGGCTTCCATCTCGGGCGCCCGGTTCCGCTCGCCGATCTGCTGCGGGTGCTCGAATCCGACGAGGAGAGTTCGTGACCGATCAGCCCGCCCCCGGTCTGCCGATAGCGGTGGCCCTGCGCACCGCGGATGTCGCCGTGATCGCGCCGTTCTACCGGGAGTTGTTCGGCTGGACCCTGCCGGGCAGTGGCGTGGGCGCCGCGGTCGACGGCGAGGGCACCGCGGTGGCGGGCATCGCGCCGGTCGGGGTGGCCGGCGCCGGGTGGTTCCCGGTGCTCGCGTCGCCCGGGGACGCCGCCGAGCGGATCGTCTCCGCCGGTGGCCGGGTCCTCGGTGACGATCCGGCCGGTCTCGCGCTGGCCGATCCGGTCGGCGCGCATCTGCTGGTCGGCGAGAGCACCGACGTGCCGCTGCCCCCGCCGGGGCCCGGTCGCGCGGTGTGGTTCGAGAACATGACCACCGATCCGGCCGCCGCGGACGCGTTCTACCCGACCGTCTTCGAGCTCGGCCTCGCCCCGACCGACACCCCGGAGTACGCCCTGCTGCTGGGTCCCGCCGGTCCGGTCGCCGGTCGGCTGGCCCTGCCGCCGGAGTTGGCCGGCTTCATCGGGGTGCGGTGGATGGTCTACCTGGCCCACTTCGACCTCGACGCCGCGATCGAGCAGGTCGCGACGCTCGGCGGAACGGTCCTGGTGCCGCCGCGGGAGACCCCGACCGGCCGGGTGACCGCGGTCGCCGACCCCGGCGGTGCGGTGCTGACCCTGCTGACCCCGGCGCCGCGGTAACCGCTCAGCCGAACGCCGCGCGCAGGCTCGCGGCGGCCTCCGACGCGATTTGATGGATCGTGTCGAGGTCGTCGAGCCGGCGCGTCGGCACGATCAACACCAGTCCCCCGAGCAACTCCCCGGTCGCCTCCCGCCGGATCGGCATGACGAAGGTGCCGAGCGGGCGATCCGCGGTGACCGCCCGCGGCAGCTTGCGGTTGTCGGCGAGCTCGCGCAGGCCGGTCCGGGCGATCTCGGTCATCGGAAAGTCGCCGTCGGTGCGCAGTACGTCGGCCCCGCCGTCGCGCCAGGCGATCAGATGCGCCCCACCGCGGGTGCTGCCGCGCACGTCGTCGAGGATCCGATCGATCCGGGCATCCGACAGCCGCTCCTCGGTCGGGCCGCGCAACATGTCGACCTTGTGGCCGAGGGCGAAGCCGCGCAGGTCGGGCAGCCGGACCAGATATTCGTGTTGAACCAGCAGGTTCAGCAGCCGATAGGTGGTGGCCTTCGGCAGCTTCAGATGCTCGGAGATGTCCTGCGCGGTCGCGCCGGGGCCGATCCGCGCCACCTCCTCGAGCAGAGCCAGCGCCTTGAGTACCGCGCTCGGCTGCCGACCGGAGAAGTCGCCGGTCACGATCCACCGAGCAGGTCCGCCGAGGTGGTCTCGTCGAAGCGGCCCATCGACTCGATCGCCGACCGCTTGGTCAGCCGCAGCCCGAGGTAGCCGACCGCGCCGAGGACGGCGACCACCGCGACCGCCCACAGCGCCCCGGTCTGGGTGCGGGCCAGGACGATCAGATAGGCGACCAGGATCACGGTCAGCACCGCCGTCATGACGATCGCGAGCGTGACCACCGGCCAGGTGACCTCGCCGAGCCGGCGCAGGAACGGCGTCACCGCCGCGCACAGCAGCAGGTACGACGCGATATAGCCGACCGCCGAGATCGAGATGAGGATCGACATCGCGTGCCAGGGTTCGATCCCGGCGACGACCATCGCCAACGGCACGATCACCGCCATCGGCACCACGACCGCCAGCGCGACGCGCGGGGTTCCCCGCAGCGGGTCGGCGGTCCCGAACGCACCGGGCAGCACCGCCTCGCGCCCCAGGCTGAACCACACCCGGCTCAGCGCCGTCGAGGACGCGATCGCGCAGGCGACAAACGACGTGATCAGTCCGATGTCGAGCAGCACCACCAGGCCCGGCGCGTCCGCTGCCCGGGCGAGCGCCCCGGCGACGTCGTCGTTGCCGGCGAGCGGCACCCCGAGGCTCGACGTCGCCACCTCCTGCACCCACACCGCGAGTAGGTAGACCGCCCCGACGACGATCACCGTCCATCGCAACGTCCGCGGGATCGTCAGGAACGGCCGGGTCGCCTCCCGCCCCAGCGAGGCGCCGCTCTCGAAACCGACGAAGCCGGTGATCGCGATGGTCGTGCCGGCGACCAGCGCCCCGAGCGCCGGGGCGGGTGCCCGCAGCGGCTCGATCAGCTCGGCGGGCGACGACCGCACCAGCACGACGACGATCAGCACCAGAATCAGTGCCAACGCGACGGATTCGATCACCAGGGTGATGCGCGCGGAGATGCGGATGCCGCGGCGCAGGACCAGCAGCACCACCGCCCCACCGAGGATGACCCCCGCCGCGGTGCTGCCGGTCACGCCGACGTCACCGCCCGCCCCGGCGATCAGGTTGCGCCCGACCACCGCCGCGCCGAGCAGTCCGAACATCGCGACAAAGGCGTAGCCGACCGTCTGGGCGACCGCGGTGATCAGCCCCGCCGACGGACCGAGGCCGCGGGTGACGAAGGTATACAACGAGCCCGGCGCGCGCAGCCGTTTGGTGAAGACGCTCAACGACACCCCGACCCCGGCGATCAGCACCCAGGCGGCCAGCAAACTCCACAGCACCGCCCGCGGCGCCTGCGCGGCCACCAACGCCGGCATCGTCGCCGCGACGGCGGCGGGCGCGACCGCGCCGACCGACTGGGCGAGCACGTCGACAAATCCGATCGACCGGCGTTCCAGCCCGGCCATCGGCGACTCGGACGTCACCCCCGAGACCCGGGGCGGGTCGGCGATCGCCCGCTGCAGTGCCCTCATCGGGCCGTCCCCACGTGTGCACCGGCGGCCTTCACCGTGACCCCTCTCGCCGTCGGACGTGTCATCATCGATTCTCCCGACCGCATCCGCCCGGACCGGGACGCTACGACAGTCCTGTTGCCGACCGGTTACCGATGTCGCGACCGGGCGTTCGGCGAATGAGACTCGGGCCGTCGCCGGTCTCGTTTACTCGTCACCGACTTGTTTCGCGCCGGGCACAGGTGCGGAACGCGATCGGCGCACGCTCATGGAACCACCTCGGCTCAGGAGGATCCGATGAGCGCAGATTCCGCCGCGCCGACGCCCACGGGCGCCGCCGCACCCTCGGGCACCGAGCCCGATTCGTCCCCCGACGTCACCGTTCGCCGGCTCACCGGCAACCTCGGTGTCGGCGCCATCGTCTTCATGGTGGTCGCGGCAGCGGCGCCGCTGACCGTCATCGGCGGTGGCTTCCCGCTGGCGGCGCTGCTCGGCAACGGCGCCGGCGCGCCGACGATGTTCGCCATCAGCGGCGCCATCCTGTTGTTGTTCGCCGTGGGGCTGTCGGCGATGAGCCGCTACGTCCCGCGTCCGGGCGCCTTCTTCACCTACGTCGGCTACGGCCTCGGCCGCCCGGCCGGTGTCGCCGCCGCGTGGCTGGCGATCCTGACCTACACGGCCGTGCAGGTGGCGGTCTACGGCTTCCTGGGCATGACGCTCGGCGACTGGGTCGCCCACGTCACCGGCCTGACGCTGCCCTGGTGGGCGTGGTCGCTGGCGCTGGTCGCGATCGTCGGCTTCCTCGGCTACCACCACGTCGACCTGTCCGCGAAGGTGCTCGGCGTGCTGCTGATCGCCGAGGTCGCGATCGTGGTCATCCTGGCCGTGGTCATCCTCGCGCAGGGCGGCAACGACGGCATCCGCTTCGATTCGTTCAGCCCCGACGTGGTGACCTCCGGCGCCCCGGCGCTGGCGCTGATGTTCTGCATGGCCGGTTTCATCGGTTTCGAGTCGACGGCGATCTTCCGCGACGAAGCCCGCGAACCCGAGCGCACGATCCCGCGGGCCACCTACGCCGCGGTGATCTCGATCGCGGTGTTCTACACCTTCTCGTCCTGGGCGCTGGTGCAGGGCTGGGGCAGCGAGTTCGACGCTCAGATCGCGAGCGACTACGAGGGCTTCATCGTCACCACCGCCCAGAACTACATGGGTGCGGTCGGCGCGGAGGTGGTCAACATCCTGCTGATCACCAGCCTCTTCGCCTGCGTGCTGTCCTTCCACAACGTGCTGACCCGCTACCAGCATTCGATGTCGAACGCGGGTCTGCTGCCCAAGGCGGTCGGCAAGGTGCACGACAAGCACCACTCGCCGCACCTGTCGTCGCTGATCCAGACCGCGACCGCGCTGGTGCTGGTCATCGGCTTCACCGTCGCCGGCCTCGACCCCTACCTGCAGGTGTTCACCTGGTTCAGCGGTGTGGCGACCTTCGCGATCGTCGTGCTGATGGCCCTGACCTGTCTGGCGGTCATCGTCTACTTCGCCCGCAACCGGGTGGCGGTGGGCGCGTGGCGCTCCTGGATCGCCCCCGGCATCGGGCTGCTCGGTCTGCTCGCGGTGACGGTGATCCTGTTCGACAACTTCCCGCTGCTGCTCGGTGACGTCGACGTCGACGGCAACCCGCAGTTCGGTGCGCTGACGATCGGCTTCCTGATCATGATCGCCGCGTTTCCGGTGGTCGGCGGGGCGCAGGCGCTGACGATGCGCAGCACCCGGCCGGAGCGCTACGCGAAGGTGATCGACACGATCTCCGGCTAGTCCGTTCGGACCTTCGACGGGGCATGCCTCGATCCTTGAGTTCAGAAAGTGAACTTACTAGGGTCGGGGCATGCCCCGTCGTTCGTTTGCCGACTTCGCGTGCTCGCTCGCGCGCACGCTCGACGTCATCGGGGACCCGTGGACGCCGCTGATCCTGCGGGATATCCACCTCGGCGTCGACACCTTCAACGAGATCGTGCGCGACCTCGGGATCTCCCGGGCGCTGCTGACCGCACGGCTCGACCTGCTCGTGCGCGAGCAGGTGGTGCGCGAGGTGCCCTATCGGGAGCATCCGCCGCGGGTGCGGTACGCGCTGACCGAGCGGGGCACGCAGCTCGTACCGATCCTGGTCGCGTTGACGCAATGGGGTGATCGGTGGACCGGCGACGGCGAGCCGCCGCTGCTGTTCACCCACGCCTGTGGAGCACCGCTGGAGACCGCGGTGACCTGCACGGCGTGCGGCGAGCCGGTCGGGGCGACCGGGATCGAGGCACGGCCGGGACCGGGCGGACGGCATGCGCCGGGCACGCTCGTGGTCGCGGAACGACTGATGGGAATGACGGACTGATGGGAACGGGGGCCCACCGATGACCGATGCTCAACCGACCGATAGCCGGCCGACCGATACGCCGCCGACCGACGCGCCGGCGGCCGAAGCGGGGCGCGATGCCCTGGAGGCGTGGATCGACGCGGGCGAGAAGGGCGACGCCGAAGCGGCGGGCGCGGCGCTCGCCGACAACATCGTGCTGATCTCGCCGATCACCGACCGTTTCACCTTCACCGGCCGCGACGAGGTGGTCGACCTGCTGCGCGACGTCTTCGACGTCATCAGCGGAATCCACTACGTGCGGGTCGACCGCACCCCGTCGAGCGCGGTCCTGTTCGTCGAGGCGCGGATCGGCGATCTGGCGATCAACGAGGCGCAGTTCGTCGACTTCGACCCCGAGGGCAACATCTCGACGCTGACCCTCTTCTTCCGACCGTTGACCGCGAGCACCCGCTTCCTGCGCGAGCTCGGACCGCGGGTCGCGCGTCGCCAGGGCAATGCCGGCACCGCCCGCACCCTGGCGGCCGCCGGCTTGTTCCTCGATTCCGTGGCAGCCTCCGGGGACCGCCGCTTCGTCCCGATGGCCGCGCCCGCGAGTTCGCGGGGCTGACGACCCAACAATGGCAGCTACATAAAACGCCCAAATCGGAGACTGAACAGTCTGTAGTCGGATATGGTTCGCCGCGTGAGACGATTCCTGACGCTGACGATCGCCCTTTCCGCCATTACCGCCGGTTTTGCGGTTGCACCGATGTCGACCGCGGGCGCGCAGCAGTGCGACCCGAACTACTCGGGCGCATGCGTCCCGATCGCGTCCGACGTTGACTGCGAAGGTGGTTCGGGCAATGGCCCGGCGTACGTGCGGGGTCCGGTCTACGTCATCGGCGACGATATCTACGATCTCGACCGCGACGGCGACGGAGTCGGCTGCGAACGGTCATAACCGCCATCACGACATCGACCGATAGGAATTAACGAACCCGCGGTTCGATATCGGCCGACAACCATTGTTCGATAGGCACCACGCGGGCCCGAGAAATGGGGTCCGCGTGGTGCTTCTAGGGGGATTCCCGTTTGCGCACCGCGCGCAGGGACCGCAATTCCCGCAGGTTCCCACGCGCTGTGGAGTACACGACGAAGACGCCGGGCAGCAGGATCGCCAACTGCCAGTGGGTGATCATCAGCAGGATCGCCGCGACGATCGCCATACCGATCGTGTAATTGAGCAGGAAGCGGATCCCGCGACCGCGCATCGCCGCGTCGATGCCGAGGAACCCGACGATCGTCAGCGCCATGAACACGAAGCGGTGCGGGACGTCCGACAGGCCGAGCACGATCACGGCGATCAGCAGCAGCCCACCGGATACCGCGGCCCACGTCTCCGCGACCCGCGGCAGATAGCTCGGCTCCGGCTGCGGTCGATGCTCGTGTTGGATATGTGCCCGCGGGTCGGTCGGCTCGCCCACCCGCAGCCGCCGTTGCAGGTCGTGTCCGGCGCGGATCGCCTCGTCCAGCTCCGCGCGCCGGGCGACCAGGCCGTGCAACCGCCGTTCCGCCTCGCGCTCGTGCTCGGCCATCGGAGCCGACGCGGCGCGCGACGCGGACGCCGCCTCGACGGCGAGCCGATCGAGTTCCTGGTCGCGCACCACCTGGCGGGCGTCCTCGATCGAGTCGTCGACCTCGGTGCGCTCCGCGGTGAGCCGCTCCAGGCGACCGGCCAGGGTATCGGCGAGTTCGGGGTCCGGGATGACCTTGTCCATCCCGGCGAAGCCGAGCACATCGCTCCAGGATCGCCGCACCCGTCCGTCGCGTTCGAACTTCGGTCCGGCCGGGGCCCGTTCGCCGCCGAGGGGGTCGCGGGTTTCCAGCCCCCACAGACCGCGATAGTCGGTCACCCAGCTCTCGGTGCCGTCGAGCGCTACCGGTGACCAGGTCAGCGTCTCCCCCGGTCCGATCCGCACCCCGTCGCCGCGGGCGTAGTCGACGAAGGGGATCGACCAGGGCAGGTGGTCGGACGCTTCCGACGGGTCGTACGACCCCTGGCCGAGCACATCGCGCCAGAGCCGGCGCGCGGTGGCCGCGGCGTCGCTGATCCGCATCAACGCCCGCGGCGATACCGCGAACAGGTACTCGCCGGGTTCGAAGTAGGCCGCGTGCGATCCGGCGCCCGCGTAGACCACCGGGTGGCGACCGTCGACCAATTCCAGTCCGGGATCGTCGGAGCGGCGGCGCAGATCGTCGCCGTGCAGGTCGTGCGCGGCGTAGGCCACCCACGCCGGCGGCGCCGTCGGCACCCCGTCGCCCGCTGCGTCGACCACCGCGCGCGGCAGGTAGACGATGATCTGCTCCCAGTCCCCCTCGTGATCGTTGACGCCGAAGAAGGTCGAGCGGAAGTCGTTCATCGCGTAGAAGAACCAGTACTGCAGGGCCACCCAACCGCCCTCGCGCACCACCCGGCCGTAGTAGGTCGGCGTCGGGATCTCCACGTCCGGTTCGAATTCGCGGTACTGCTCCTGGGCGACCGCGGTGGTGCCGCCGGGGACCACGCCGCGCAGGGTCAGCGCGATGTCGAAGCCGGCGTCGACGAGCCGGCTGAAGAGCCCCACGCGGGCCCAGCGACCGATCGCGGAGAACCGCGGCCGGTCCGGGCTGGTCCGCCAGGAGAGGTATTCGCGCCAGGCCATCGGTTCCTCGACGAACCGCAGATGGGTGGTGCCACCGGAGCCGACCGCCCCGCTGAGGGCGCCGATATTGTCGCGGGTGATCTCGCCGGGGTCGGCGAGTTTGCGGGTGGACCTTTCCCCGTCGGTGACCCACAGGGAACAGCGGGCGAGGTAGCCGTCGACCGCGGTGGGGTGGAACATCTCGCCCCGGGTGAAGGCGAGCACCGGCTCGTAGGCGCGCAGCAGGTCGAGGTCGCTCATTCGAGGTCACCCCGAATCACGGTTGCCGGTGGGCGTTCCGGATCCGGCGCGCGGAAGCGGCGTTGGACCGCGTTGAGGTTGAGGTAGAACACGACGCCGATCGTCAGCACCAACGAGGCGGCGCTCCACGTCCACCGGGCATCGAGGCCGCCGACCAGCCGGGCCAGCACGTGCGCGGTGATCGTGATCGACGCGGCGATCATCGTGCCCACCCACGCCCAGCGGCGCATCAACCAGAAGCCGACCGCCAGCGGCAGGAAGACCGCCGCCCCGCCCGCGCCGATGCCGACCTGCCACCACGGGCCCAGGGTGTCCAGCGACCGCAGCACCGTCGCCTCACCGAGCGCGGTCTGCGCGGTCCGCGGCATCGCGTAGTCGAGCAGGGTCAGCGCCACCAGGACGAGACCCTGGATACCGATCAGGCTCAACAGGATCGACACCAGAACCACCCCGCGGGTGCGGCGCGGTTCGGCGGCTTCCGTCGAATCGGACATCGTTCGAGCCTAGGGCATGTCCGACACCGCGACCGGCGGGTGCCGGATGGCCCGTCCGGACATGGTCAGGCCGCAGGAAAGTCCAATCCCAGGTCGAGCACCGTGACCGAATGGGTCAGGGCGCCGACCGCGAGGTAGTCGACTCCGGTGCCTGCGTAGTCGCCGGCGACCTCGAGGCGCAGACCGCCCGACGACTCCAGCTTGGTCGACGGGGACACCTTGTCGCGACGTTGGACGGCGGCCTGCGTCTGCCAGAGCGGGAAGTTGTCCAGCAGAATCAGTTCGGCACCCTCGGCCAGTACCGCGTCGAGTTGTTCGAGCGAATCGACCTCGACCTCGCAGGGTACGTTCGGCGCCGCGGCCCGCACGGCCCGCAGGGCGGCGACCACCGAGCCCGCGGCGGCGACGTGGTTGTCCTTGATCAACGCCGCGTCGCCCAGGCCCATCCGGTGGTTGACTCCCCCACCGACGCGCACCGCGTACTTCTGCAACTCCCGCAGCCCCGGCAGGGTCTTGCGCGTATCGCGGATGCGGCAGTTCGTGCCGGCCACGGCCGCAACCCATTCCGCGGTGGCGGTCGCGATGCCGGACAGGTGACACATCAGATTCAGCGCGGTGCGCTCCGCGGTCAGCAGGTCGCGGGTCGGCGCCTCGACGGTCAGCACCACCGAGCCGGGTTCGAGGACGGTGCCGTCGGCGAGGGCCTCGCGCACCTCGAAGCGGTCGCGGCCGATGACGGTGGCCAGCACCTCGATCGCGATGTCGACCCCGGCGACCACCCCGTCCTGGCGGGAGACGACCGACGCGATGCACCGTTGGTCGGCGCCGATCACGGCGGCGCTGGTGACGTCGGGGCCGTAGCGCAGGTCCTCGTCCAGGGCCTGATCGATGACGCGGCGGACCGCCTCGGGGTCGGGCGGCAGCAGTTCGGTCACGGTGCGGGTCACCGGGTCACCTCCGCGGTTGCGGCCGGATGCGGGAGCACCGGGCCGAGGTCGATCGGCTCACCGTCGGGGTCAATTCCGTAGGCCAGCGAATGGCCGAGGGCGGGATCGGTGTCCGGGTGGTCGAGGCGGGTATGGCAGCCGCGGGTTTCGGTGCGCCGCTGCGCGGCCCGGATCACCAGCTGCGCCACCAGGGCGCGGTCCCCGGCCCGGCCGTGCAAGCGGCGGTCGGCGTCGTCGAGTCCGTCACCGGTGCGGACGACTCCGGCGGTGTCGGAGAGGATCTGCGGGACACCGTCGTTCGTATCGTCGGCGACCGTGCGGGCGAGATCCCGCGGCTCCCAGCGGTCGAGGTCCCAGCGGCCCAGGCGTTCCCGGATCGCGTCGGCGGAGCGCCGGGCGACGACCATCCCCTCGAGCAGGCTGTTGGAGGCGAGCCGGTTGGCGCCGTGCAGGCCGGTGCGGGCGACCTCCCCCGCGGCGAAGAGGCCGGGCACGTCGGTGCGCCCGGCGGTATCGGTGATCACCCCACCGCAGAGGTAGTGCGCGGCCGGGGCCACGGGGATCAGGTCGTGCGCCGGGTCGATGCCGGCGGCGCGGCAGGAGGCGGTGACCGTCGGGAAGCGGTCGGGGAAGTTGTCGATCGCGCGGGCGTCGAGCCAGACGTGCGATTCGCCGGTCTGCCGGAGCCGTTCGGCGATCGCGCGGGCGACGATGTCGCGGGGGGCGAGGTCGCCGAGCGGATGCACGCCGGCGGTGATGCTGTGCCCGGCACGGTCGAGCAGCACCGCGCCCTCACCGCGGACCGCCTCGCTGACCAGCGGTATCCGCCCGGTCGCCCCCTCGATCCACAGGGCGGTCGGGTGGAACTGGACGAACTCGAGGTCGGCAACCCGCGCTCCGACGCGCACCGCGAGCGCGATGCCGTCACCGGTGGACCCGGGCGGATTGGTGCCGGCGGCATAGAGCCCCGCGATCCCGCCGGTGGCGATCAGCACCGCCGGCGTGTCGATCGTGGTGATGCCGTCGGGCCCGGCGACCACCACACCGGCGACCCCGTGTGCGTCGGTGCGGATGTCGATAACGGTGCAGTGGTGGCGCACGGTCGGACCGGCCGCGGACAGCACCTCCTGGACCACCGCCCCGGTCGCATCGCCACCGGCGTGCACGATCCGGTTGATGCTGTGCCCACCCTCGCGGGTCATGGACAGCGAGCCGTCCGAGCCGCGGTCGAAAGCGGTACCGAGCGCGGCCAATTCGTCGACCGCCTCGGCGGCCCCGGCCAGGATGCTGCGCACCGCGTCGACATCGCAGAGCCCGTCGCCGGCGGCGAGGGTGTCCGCCAGGTGGACCTCGACATCGGCGCCGCGGCTCACGGCGATGCCGCCCTGCGCGTAGGACGTCCCGGTGGGACCGTCCTTGGCGATCACCACCACCCGGATTCCGGCTGCCGCGGCCACCCGCGCCGCGGTCAACCCGGCGATTCCCGCCCCGACGACCACCAGGTCGGCGGAGGCGGTCATTCACCACCCCCGGGCGTGCCGATCTCGATCATGCGCTGCACCGAGCTGCGGGCGCGCTCGGCGACCTTCTCGTCGACGTGGACCTCGTCCTTGCCCTCGCGCAGGCAGCGCAGCAGGGCGGCCGGGGTGATCATCTTCATGTAGCGGCAGGACGCGCGGTCGTTGACCGCCTGGAAGTCGACCTCCGGCGCCGCGCGGCGCAACTGGTGGAGCATGCCGATCTCGGTGGCGACCAGGACCTGGCGCGAGGAGGTGACGCGGGCGGCGTCGAGCATGCCTCCGGTCGACAGGATCTTGACCCGCTCGTCCGGGACGATGCCCTCGCCCGCCAGGTACAGCGCCGATGTGGCGCACCCGCATTCGGGGTGGACGAACAGTTCCGCGTCCGGGTGGGTGCGCACCTTGTCGGCGAGTTCGTCGCCGTTGATGCCGGCGTGCACATGGCATTCGCCCGCCCAGATGTGCATATTGGTCCGGCCGGTGACCCGCTTGACGTGGGCACCGAGGAACTGGTCCGGCAGGAAGAGCACCTCGCGGTCGGGGTCGATCGACTGCACGACCTCGACGGCGTTGGACGAGGTGCAGCAGATGTCGGTCAGACCCTTCACCTCGGCGGTGGTGTTGACGTAGGACACCACCACCGCGTCCGGGAACTCGTCCTTCCACGCGCGCAGCTCGGCGGCGGTGATCGAGTCGGCCAGCGAGCAGCCGGCCCGCTCGTCCGGGATCAGCACCCGCTTGTCGTAGGACAGGATCTTGGCGGTCTCGGCCATGAAGTGGACACCGCAGAAGATGATCTCCTCGGTGTCCGCCTCCGCGGCGATCCGCGAGAGAGCCAGCGAGTCGCCGACGTGGTGGGCGACGTCCTGAATCTCGGGAAGCTGGTAGTTGTGCGCGAGCAGCGTCGCATTGCGCTGCCGAGCCAGGTCGGCGACCTCTTCGGCCCAGGCCCGATCGGCCTCGATGCCGGTATATCCCCCGGGTCCATCGATGATGCGGGCCCGTGTGTCGGATGCCGTGACGTCCGCGAGATGCGAGAAAGTCGTCATGGTCCGCTCCTGTCTGTCCGGAGATCGTGACCGAGGATGCCCGGCCGCGAGGTTTTCGACTTATAATCGAAAACGTGACACATGGTAGCACCCGACACGAGGTCCTCGCCGTCATCTTCCAGATTCGGGAGGTAGCCGACCGACCGCAATTGTGCGTTCTGCTGTGGAAACGTGCGATGGAACCGCAGGTGAACGCCTGGTCCCTGCCGGGCGGAATCCTCGGCGCCCGCGAAAATCTCAACGAGTCCGTGTTGCGGCAATTGGCCGAGAAGGTCGATGTCCGCGAGGTCGCTCACCTCGAGCAGCTATCGATCTTCTCCGAACCGGACCGGATGCCGGGGCCGCGAACCGTCGCGAGCACCTTCCTCGGACTGATCCCCCGGACCGCCGATCCGCACCTGCCCGACGACACCTCCTGGCACCCGGTGGCCGCACTGCCGGAGATGGCCTTCGATCACCGGACGATGGTGCTGCACGCGCAGTCCCGGCTCGCCGCGAAGCTGTCGTATACCAACATCGCCTTCGCCCTGGCACCGGCGGAGTTCACCATGTCGGGGTTGCGCGAGATCTACTGTGCGGCGCTCGGCTATCCGGTCGACGCGACCAACCTGCAGCGCGTGCTGACCCGACGGGCGGTGCTGACGCCGACCGGCGAGACGGCCCGCGTCGGCCGGTCCGGCGGTCGACCCGCCGCGCTGTACCGGTTCAGCGACCGGACGCTGCGGGTGACCGACGAGTTCGCGGCTCTACGGCCGCCCGGATGACCGTCGCAGCCGGTCCGGTCACCACAAGGCGGGTCATCTCCGGCCGGGCTCGACTGCGCCCGGCCGGAGTGGGGCGTCGCTCAGCGCGGCAGCGGGCTGTAGAAGACCAGCCCATTGCCCTTGCTGTCGTAGGCGACGGCGCGCCGCTCGTGCGCGTCGTCGTGCGGCGCCGCGACGATCGCGCCGCCACCGGCTTCGACCGCGGCGGCATCGGCGTCGACGTCATCGGTCTTGATCCCGACGACCACCTGTCCCGGGATCGGATGATCGATCGACGTGGCGAGGGCGATCGTCACCGAACCGCCATCGATCGCCGCGAAATGTGTTCCGTCCCGGAACTTCAGGGGCAAACCGAGAGTCTCGGTGTAGAAGGCGATCGACTCGTCGAGATCGTCGGTCGACAGAACGATCATCTTCACTTCGTGCTTGCTCATCCGTATACCTCCATCGGCGCACCCTGCTGCCACCAGCAGGCTATCCCCACCGCGATGGCCACACCCGCGCAGACCGGAAGGCACCTGCCGATCGGTTCGCCGGCGCCGAGGCGCACCCTGGCATGACCCCACAACCGGAAGGAGCGGCATGACCGCCACACCCGATGCCCCGAACGGATCGACGATCACGATCGCGGTGGACATCCAGAACGACTTCTGTCCCGGTGGCTCGCTGGCCGTCGCCGCCGGCGACGAGGTGATCGCGCCGATGAACGCGGTCCTGGCCGCGACCCGGGCGATCGGCGGAACCGTTGTCGCCACCCGGGATTGGCATCCCGAGGTCACCCCGCACTTCGACATCTGGCCGGTGCACTGCGTCGCCGGGACCGAGGGGGCGCAGTTCCGCGCCGGTCTCGAACTGGCCGACACCGACATCGTCATCGACAAGGGCACCGGTACCGAGGACGGCTACTCCGGGTTCGAGGGAGCCGCCCACGACGGCTCAGCCACGCTGGAGTCGTTGATCTCCGCGGCCGCCGACCCGGTGACCGTGATCGTCGGAGGTCTGGCCACCGACTACTGCGTGCTCAATACGGTGCTCGACGCCTGCACTCTCGCGGAAAAGCTCGGCGCGCAGGGCCGGGATGTCCGGGTCGAGGTGCTCGCCGATGCGATCGCGGCCGTCGACATGAATCCCGGAGACGGCAGCGCCGCGATCGATCGTATGCGGGACAAGGGCGCCCGGTTCGTGGCCTCCGA
Source organism: Millisia brevis NBRC 105863 (assembly GCF_001552615.1). GTDB lineage: Bacteria > Actinomycetota > Actinomycetes > Mycobacteriales > Mycobacteriaceae > Millisia > Millisia brevis. The sequence goes on along the minus strand of NZ_BCRN01000023.1, from coordinate 2,893 downwards.
AACGGCGGTCGAGCACCTCTCGACTCCGAACTGACCGAACGGATTCCGACCGCACGGGTGCGGGCGCGCGGGATGTGCGCCCGCACCCATCTCCACGCCGAGTCCCGGGGCCGATGACACAAGACGCTCGGCACGGCGAGGTCGAGGACAATAGGTCCTCGCCCTCGCTCTGTCGCACCTGTTGTGTACTGCTCGCGAGGAGCCGGTCCAACCGGAACGTACGATCGCGACATGCCGGACGGACCGGAACGACTGCGTGACGCATCCTTCCGCACGGTGGCCGCCGGAGTGATCTCCGTGCTGCTGCTCAGCGCCTGCGGCTCGTCCGCGAGCGGACATCCGATCGCCGCCGACGATGTCGCGACGACCGACATTTCGGCGACCGACCCCGCGACGACCACGCCGACCGACACGAGGCCGACCGCCGACACGCGCGACTCGGGCGTCGATCCGACCCTTCTCGATACCGGGGACTACCCCACCACCGCGCGACCCGACTTCGGCATGGTCCGCGATATCACCGAGGGTCGCGAGGTCGCAGGGTGGCGACTCGCCGAAGCGCTGGTCTTTCCGCACCAGGTGGACAACAAACTTCGGGCGCTGGTGATCGGCACCGGGATGATGTACACCGACGGTGGGCTGTCCCTCACGGCGGCGATGGATGGCCCAGCCGCGTCGGCGGCGAAGGTCGACCTGGTCGCAGCCGCCACGACGACGCGCGTTGTATCCAACGCGGACGGGAATCCGCAGGTCGGTGTGCGTGACCTCGCCATCACGCTGCTGCAGTATCCCGATGCGGCGACGGCGGAACGCGCCGCGCAGGAGATTCACGCCGCCGGGCGCACGACCATCGGCTCGTCCGAGCAGAGCATCGGCGGCCTCCCCGACACGCTGGTGCATTCCGCCGTCACCACGGACGGCAGCCTGACGTCCGCCGCCGCGGTCACCCCGCACGGACGCTTCGTCCTGCACGCCCGGGCGAGCACCACACCCGACCGGCAATCGGCTATCGCCCCGGCGATCACCCGCCTGGTCGATCTGCAGCTGCCGCTCCTCGATCGCTTCGAGCCGATCGAGAAGGCCGACCTCGCCCGGCTGCCCATCGACGAGGATCAGCTCCTGACCCTGACGCTCCCCGGCGCCGAGACGGGCGCGCGGGGCACCCGAACCGTCCACGGTCCGCGCGGCTACCTCCACGAGCAGGACGACGTCGACACCCTCGACCTTCTCGAACGCACCGGCACCGACCGGGTGGCGACCGATGCCTCGACGGTCTTCCGCGCCGAGGATGCCGAGGCGGCAGCGGAGTTGGCAACTCTGCTGCGCGAACACGCGCTCGACGCGGGCGCCGCGGACATACCGTCGCCTCCGAATCTCCCCGACACCTTCTGCTTCGCCCTGCCGGGACCGGCAATGCCGTACTACACGTGCCTGGTTCAGCGCGGGCGGTTTGTCGGCGAGGTCAATCGCTTCGAGGGCCTCGCCGACGTCCACCGGGCGATCTCCGCCCAGTACCTGATTCTCGGGTCCGCGCAGTAGCCCGGCTACGGGCCGGCGGCCGATTCCAGCTGCCCGTGCCGCGAGCATCGTGCGGTCCACCCGTCCGGGACCACCTGCACGACCATCCGCCGCCCGCACTCCGCGCAATAGCGCGGCGGTTCGAGTCCCAGCACCGCGGCGCGGGGCCGGTCGGCCGGCGAACCCGCCGCCACCTCGACGCCGGTGAACGGGTCGAACGCCACTAGACGACCGTGCCGAAGGTCTTGATCGGCATACCGAGGTCGACGAGCAGATCGATATCCGATTCCGCGGGGCGGCCCAGGGTCGTGAGGTAGTTGCCGACGATCACGGCGTTGATGCCGCCCAGGATGCCCTGGCGCGCACCGAGATCGCCGAGGGTGATCTCCCGGCCGCCGGCGAAGCGCAGAATCGTCTTCGGCAGCGCCAGCCGGAACGCACCGATCGCACGCAGGGCGTCCGCGGCGGGCATCGTGTCCAGGTCGCCGAAGGGGGTGCCGGGGCGCGGGTTGAGGAAGTTCAGCGGGACTTCGTCGGGCGCGAGTTCCGCCAACTGCTCGGCGAATTCGGCGCGCTGCTCGAGGCTCTCCCCCATGCCGAGGATGCCGCCGCAGCAGACCTCCATCCCCGCCTCGGAGACCAGCCGCAGGGTCTCCCACCGCTCCTCCCAGGTGTGGGTGGTGACCACGTTCGGGAAGTGCGAGCGGGCGGTTTCGAGGTTGTGGTTGTAGCGGTGCACGCCCATGCCGGCCAATTCGTCGACCTGGCTCGGGGTCAGCATGCCGAGCGAGCAGGCGATGTTGATCTCGACCTCGTTGCGGATCGCCTCGATTCCGGCGGCGACCTGGGACATCAGCATGCGGTCGGGTCCGCGGACCGCCGCGACGATGCAGAACTCGGTCGCACCCGTCTTGGCGGTCTGCTTGGCCGCCTCGACCAGCGACGGGATGTCGAGGCGGGCGACGCGCACCGGGGATTCGAACTTGCCGGACTGCGAACAGAAGTGGCAGTCCTCCGGGCAGCCGCCGGTCTTGAGGCTGATGATGCCCTCGACCTCGACTTCGGGGCCGCACCAGCGCATCCGCACCTCGTGGGCCAGGGCGAGCAGCTCCTCGATGCGCTCGTCGGGCAACGTCAACACCTCGAGCAGGCCGGCGCGGTCGAGCGGTTCGCCGGTCTCGAGGACCAGCGCGCGGGCGCGGGCGAGGATGTCGGACGGATCGCCCGCCGGAGCGGGGGTACCACCCGGCAGGTCGACGGCCGAGGGTGCGGATACGACTTCGGTCACTGGCTTCTCCCGGGTGCGGACGACACGATCTGCTCTACACGACGTACTTGAACAGCGTTCACTTGAACGGCGTTCACGTCAAGTTGG
>NZ_BCRN01000022.1 GCF_001552615.1 Millisia brevis NBRC 105863 | reverse complement strand
CTGAAGCCAGGTGTTCCAACGACGCGGGCGCGGCGATTCGCGGCGCCGGAATGCCGATGGTTGCCGGATCGGGCGGCGCATGGATGGTCAGATCGGCACCGGGAAGCACCTTCGCCACCCGTGCGGTGAGCGCGGCACGTTCGTCACCGATCACCGCGTCCTCGACGGTGCCCCAACCCCACCACGACCGCATGCTCGTCTCCCGGCTCGATCAATTGACTGCTGGGTAATATACTCGGCGATCAATTTGGCGGGGCGGTTTTCGACTCGATCGTCGGCAGCGCGGCGGGATCGGCACCAGACAGTCGGGGCGGGCTGCTGCTAGGCTGCGCCGTCGGGGGGACAACATGGAGGCGGATACATCCGTCGCCGACGCCGTCGAGGACGAAATCAACTCCTATCGGCGCGGTTTCGGCGACCCGATACGACTGCTCGCGCTGGTTCGGCAATCCGTGCTGCTGGTTCCACTCGATGATGCGGGCATGCCGTTCACCGGTAGGGTCCGGGAGGTCGACTGGCTACCGGTCTTCACCCGGCTCGACCAGTACACGGCCTACCTCGCCGCGCGGGATCGCGAGGCCGGCGACTACCAGGCGCTGACCGGGTTCGCAGTGGTCGACGAGTTGCTCCCCCGGTTCGGCGACCGGGTCGGCCTGGTGATCAACCCGGCCGGCGATGCACCCTTTGCCTTTCCGTGGATCGCCCTGCGGGACGACCTCCCGTGACGGACGGTGTCGAGGTCGATCCTGCGGTCCTGGCTGCCGCCGCCGACGGAATCACCCGCACCATCGAGTCGATGTCGGGGATCGGTATCTCGGAGTCCGGGACTCTCGGGCGCGGATTCTCACTGCTGGCCCTGTCCCCGCTGGAAGCCGGCCACCTCGCGGTGCAGCGGTCCACCGAAGAATTTGCCGAACGCTGGGAGTGGGGTGTGCGGGCCCTCGTACAAGCGGGCAACGCGATCGCCGAGGCGCTGGATCTGGCGGCGGGCCGCTACCACGTGATCGACCAGCAGGGTGAGGCCGCGCTGAAGAACGTCGTCAATGACGTCTTCGGCAATCCCCATCTGTCGGACGAGGAGGTGGCCGGGCAGTCCTGGTCGGAAACCCTGGGGAACAATCCGTTCAACTTCGTCGCCAATCCCGATTACAGCGCCGAGTCGTCGGCTGCGGCAAGCGAGCAGATTCGCCACAACGATGCGGCCATCGCCGGGATGACCCCGCAGGCGCTGGCGAATCTGACCGCGGCGTCACCGATCGATCTTCCCGGGCTTCCCGACGCGCGATGGAATTCCGGCATGGTCGGCGGTAACCACCAGCAATGAGCATCTTCGACGCTGCGGGCGAGGCCGTATCCGGCGCCGTGGAATCGGGTGCAGAGGCGGTTGGGCAGGCCGTCGACAGTGCCCTCGACCGGGTCGCCGATGGGGCTCGGGCCCTCGGCGCGGACTCGGTGGGCAGCTTCTTCGACGATGTCGGCGACCGGGTGGCGTCGGCCACCGGCGGCGCGGTCGGCGAGCGGGAGTTGGGCGAGACCGAGGATCCCCGCGAGCTGATCCGCGGCGACGCCGGCGCGATCGTCGCGGTGGCAGACACCCTGAATGGGCTGGCAGGCAGCATCGGTGACACCGGGATGGCGCTGGCGCGCATCGATACCCCCGGTTGGTCCGGCGCCGCAGCCGACGAATTCCGGGAGGCATACGCAAAGCAGCCGCAACTGTGGGGCCAGGCAGCCGAGTCGATGACCACTGCCCACGGGGCGTTGATCGACTGGGCCGCCGCAGTCACGGCCGCGCAGGCCAAGGCGGCCGACGCGATCGACGTGTGGCGCCGGGCGCAGGAGAACGAGCAGGCGACGATCGTCGCCCACAACGCGCTGGACGCCGACGCCCGCGCGGTCACCACAATCACGGACAATTGGTCATCGCTGCGTGAGCAGGCGCGCGAGATCCTGTCGGCCGCACGGGCCGAGCGCGACAATCTGGCCGCGCAGATCGTGGCTCGGATCGATGCGGCGACGGCGATCGCACCGGAGAAGCCGCCGTTCACCAGTCGGGTTCTGGCCGATGTGCTCGATGTCCACGCCGGGATTCAGCACGGTTCGCAACAGTTCGCCACCGGATTCGTCACGGCGCTCAGTGGCCTCAACGCGTTCCTGCGCAGCGTCAATCCCATGGACGTCTACAACCGGAGTCATCCCGCCCAGTACGACGCGGCGATGTCCGACCTCGCGGCCGGTGTGGTGGCGGCCGCCGCCGATCCCGGAGCAGTGGCGTCCGCGTATATCGATGGAGTTCGCGCCAACCCGACCTCCGCGGCGGGCGCCCTCGCAGCCGATGCACTGCTGGGAGTCGGAACCGGTGGCACCGGGACCGCGGCTCGGATCGGCCTACATACCGCCGAGGAGGTCGTCGACCTGGCGGGTACCGCGCGCACCGTCGATCGGGTGATCGACGCGACGGACCATCGGCCGACTGTCGAACCGGGCGGATCGGGGCGGGTCGACTCGCCCGGATCCCCCTCCGCGGCATCAGATTCTGGGGTGAACGGGCCGGGCGCAGGCACCACTGCCGACCCGGATGTCCCCGCCGATACCTCACCGGCGGGAGAATCCGGGTCTCAGCCCGCGCCGCACTCCCCCGATCCGGGCACACCGGAGTCTCGGGCCGCTGCCGATGACGGCGCTCGGATCACGGCCGAGGAGCAGGGACCGCGCGCCGACCAATCCCCACAGCAAACAGCGGAGTCCGCGGACCCGGTGGCAACGGCAACCGGCGAGTTTCTGCTACCTGCCAGGGATCTGACCCTTCCCGGGGTGTTGCCGCTGACGCTCGCTCGACGGCACCGGTCGAACTATCGGTTCGGCCGATGGTTCGGACCGACCTGGTGGTCGACGTTCGATATGCGCCTGGTGATCGACGACGACGGCGTGGTGGTCTTTGCCGAGGACGGGATGGTGTTGCGGTTCGACCATCCGCAGATGGATCGGCCGGTGTCGTGTCTGTCCGGGCAGCGCCGCACGCTGGCACGTACCGACCACGGCGGCTATCGCATGGATGCCGCCGACTCCGGGATCAGTTGGCACTTCGCACCCGAACCGCCGCTGGCGGGTGTGGATGCCGCACTCGGGAACCTGGCGATCTCGGCGATCACCGATCGCCACGGCAACCGCATCCGGTTCCGCTGGGACGACACCGGAACGCCGGTGGCCGTCGATCATTCCGGCGGGTACCGGGTGCTGGTGGACACCAGTGCGGGCCGGATCGTCTCGTACGCAGTTGTCGGCGACGAAGCGATCACCGCGGTGCGTGAGTTCGGCTATGCGGCAGGTTCGTTGGCTTCTGTGACCAACCGACTCGGCGGAGTGACCCGGTTCGAGTACGACGCCGACGGTCGGATTGTCCGTTGGCTGGATGACAACGGCACCTGGCTGACGAACACCTACGACGGCGATGGTCGAGTGATTGCGCAGCGCGGCATCGACGGCATCCTGAACACCGACTTCGCCTACGCCGATCGTCCCGACGGCACCGGCTCGGTCACGGTGATCACCAACTCGCTGGGCGCACGCCGCGTCGAGGGGTTCGACGTCGACCACCGTCCTCGCAGTGTGGTCGACGAAGTCGGCGCGTTGACGGTCACCGATTTCAATGTCAACCGCATGCCGGTGCGGGTCACCGCCGCCGACGGCGCGGTCACCGAGTACCGATACACCGCTGACGGTGATCTGGCGCAGATCCATCGCCCCGACGGCGAGGTCATTCGGCTGTCATATGCCGCGCCGCGCCGACCATCGACGATCCTGCAACCCGGTGGGGCGCGGTGGAACCAGACGTGGGATGAGCGCGGCAACCTCGTCGCCACGACCGACCCGGACGGGGTACGCACCGAGTATTCCTATTCGTCGAACGGCGCTGTCGCCGCCACCATCGCCGGCGGTGGAACCACGCGCATGGAGACCAATAGCGCCGGGCTGCCGGTTCGGATCATCGATCCACACGGCGCGGTCACCGTCATCGAGCGGGACGCGTTCGGTCGGCCCGTGCAGGTCACCGATCCGTTGGGAGCGGTCACCGCCTTCACCTGGACGGCCGACGGCCAGCCCACGCAGGTCACCTATCCGGACGGAACTCGGGAAAGCCGCACCTACGACGGCGAGGGAAACCTGCTGTCCACCAGTAACCGTGCGGGACTGGTCACCTGGCATACGTACGGCCCCTTCGATGCGCTGTCCTCGCGCACGGCTCCGGACGGCACGATCACCCGGTACACCCGCGATACCGAACTGCGACTGACCGGCGTGACCAACCCGCTCGGAGACACCTGGTCCTATCGCTACGACCCGGCCGGTCGACTGGTCGAGCAGACCGACTACAACGGAGCGCGCTCGGCCTATCGGCACGACATCGTCGGCCGGGTTACCGAGACGGACACCCCATCCGGCGCCGTTCGTTCCATCGGATACGACATCCTCGGCCGTCTCACCTCGATCACCACGAATGCCGGTGCCGCACGGCGATTCGGGTACGACGCCGGTGGCCGGCTACTCACGGCCGAGGCGGTCGACGCGGATGGTCGGGTGTGGCGCATCGACTCCGAACGCAGCGAGGCCGGGCGTCTGCTGCGCGAAGTCTCGCCCACCGGCGTCGTCGATTTCCGGTACGACGTCCACGGCAGGCGCGTCGAGTCCCGTTCGAGCACCGGCAGTCTCACCGGTTGGGACTGGGACTCGACCGGTCGGCCCGTGGCGCTTCGGGTCGATGAGCGGATGGTCGACCTCCGGCATGACGCGGTCGGCCGCAGCACCGGGTTCCGGGTCGGCGATCTTGCGGTGGATCGCGCCTTCGATGTCGCAGGACGGCTGGTTGAGCAGATCGCGCAAGCCCATGCCGCTCCGCTGCTCAACCTGGGAGGTCCCGCGGCCCACGCGTCGGTGCTGCGGGTGGACGGCTACGGATACCGAGCCGACGGGATCCCCAGCGAGCATGTCACCACCACCGATCTCGGGGTCAGCCGGCGCAGATTCGACCTCGACGCCGTGGGGCGCGTCCTGGCTGTGGGTAGCGACGACGGGATTCTCGAGCGGTTCGCCTACGACGGATTGGGAAACATCACCGACAGCGCCGAACCCGCTGCGCCCGGTACCACTGGCGCTGATCCCCACGACCGAGAGCTACGTGGAACACTCCTCGAGCGCCGCGGCCGCACGCGTTATCGATACGACTCCGCCGGTCGCCTGGTCTCCGCAACCACCACCCGAATCTCGCGCCCGCCCGCTACGTGGACCTACACCTACGACGACTTCGACCAACTGGTCGGCGTCACCACTCCCGACGGCGCACGCTGGCGATACACCTATGATGCCCTCGGCAGACGCGTCGAGAAGCAACGCACAGACGAAGCATCGGAGCCGATCCGCTTCGTCTGGGACGGCACCCGAATTGTCGAGGAACTCGCACCCGAGCACACCCTGCGCTGGACCTATCAGCCCGGCTCGCACGCACCGCTCACCCAGAGTCGGACCGCCACCCTCGACCAGGACGATGTGGATCGGCAGTTCTGCGCCATCGTCACCGATCTTGTCGGCACACCGACCACCCTCATCGACCCCGACAGCGGCGACGAGGTCGGGGTCGCCGACGCCACCTTTTGGGGAACCCTCACCTGGACCGGTCAGGCCACTCCCCTGCGGTTCCCTGGGCAGTATCACGACGACGAGACCGGCCTGCACTACAACCTGCTACGCACCTACGACCCCGCCACGGGCCGCTACCTCAGCCCTGATCCCCTGGGCCTCGCGCCGGCACCGAACCCGAGCACCTACGTCGATAACCCGACAGCGTGGCTGGACCCTCTGGGCCTGGCGCCATGCTTCGTCGAACGAGATGGCGACGGCAACGAGATCTACTATCGGACGATGAGTCCGGACCACTTCGCTCAACTCGAGAGCACTGGGCGGTTCCCGGGTACGTCTGAGACGTTTATCTCCCCGAACCAGTCATTCTCCGAGGACTATTCCGGAGTACTCGTCCGCCTTACCACCCAGGACGGAACCTACGATGCCCTTGCGGAGATTGGAGTTCGAGACATGTCTCGTGATACCACTTTGCTGCATCCAGACATGCCTCCCACCTCCAGAGGATGGAAGCACGACTGGGCATATTTCAAGGGCGAGAGCGAGCAAGTTAATATTGGCCTCGGGGTCGGACGAGCACTCGAACTCTTTAATTCCGCCCTGCTACATTTCGAAAGAATTAGATGACTCCAGAAGACCGCAAACTCATCGAGCAGCTCTACGTTAGCCGAGAGCAGCCGGAACCAATCTCCAGTGAGGATTTTCTCAGAAGAATCGGCAAGAGCGACGGTACGCAGGTGGCTCATCAATTGCTCATGGAAGCTGTCGAGAGCAAGTCATCACTCGATCTGGAGCTTGCCCTGCGGGTTGCTTTTCGCTTCGGCGTCGACCAGAGGTTAACACCCCCACTTTCTCATGCCTTATACGGGGACTGGCATGTATCTCATGAGAACATTGTTTCACTTCTCGACAAACTTCGATCACCTGATGCCATACCGAGTCTTGTCCATGCCGTCAGGCACGTGCCCGACTACCTCGACTTCGACGAAGCACGAGCCCTCGCGGTGAAGGCGATCTGGGCACTCGGCAATTTACCAGGACACGCCGCAGAGGAAGCGCTGGGATCCCTTCTCGACTCTGACAATGAGATCGTGCTTACCAACATCAGAAATCAGCTGAAACGTCGCGGGGTGCCCACTCCCGATTGAACCGCAGCGTCCACGTTACGATCGAATCCCGCATCCAGGAGGCACACTACCGGCAGCCTTGACCTGTATGACACTGACGAGGAGGCAGGAGACAGGATGAGAATGGGGTCATATGAAACTTCTTTCGAGCGGGACAGACTCGATCGTCTCGAAACACTCAATCCGAGCTTTGACTGATTGTCAGACATAGTGGACTATGAAGTAGCCGCGTCGGAAATAGATACCATTTCCAGCCAATCGGCACATATACCGCTCCTGACAAGTAACAACGCCGAACTGGTACGCGCACTGGTCGTGCAGCTGGCAGTTAGCGGAGCTGCCACAATCTGCCAAGATGGATCCATAAACTGGTCGGATCTACTGAAGTTATTGCGAGACGCCATCCACAAGATCGAGCGCTCGCCTGTCTCGGCCCTACAATCGAGCAAGCGAGATCTCCCGAACGACTTTCCGCCAGACGTAGGCAAGGTTTTTGATCGATGGCATGCACGAGAGAAATTAACGGGAAGCTCGACGGTTGTCGGGTTTCTCGAAGGTCTGGGGTCAGCAGTCTATGATAACGGGGAAGCTTTCGCGACAGATTCTATGGACATACAAGAGTTCGCGAAAATACTCTACTCGGCCATGTTGCTTGAATAATCCAAAGCACCTTCCGAAACAGCTGGTTCGTCGGATAGGCAGGCCAGGGAACGCACGCCTACGCTGCAGTCGCCAGCCCGGATTCAGGAGATACCTGACCCAAATACCCACAGCATCAGTCGATTACGGGAAAGATCGCCCCCTCGCGCTGGCGGGGCAACGGAAGTATCAGACGTTCCCCTGGTTGGACCACTGAGTCTGTGTACGTCAAACGCTAGGGTGAGTGGGCAACGTCGGGCTCGATAAAAGGCGAACGTTGATCGCCAACACAACCTACTTGCCGGAACGGAGCGCATGTGATGACCCCCGAGCAGCGTCGCCTAATCCTGTCGATGATCATCGGTGGTTCTTCGACTGGAGTTCCGTCCGACAACGAAGTCCTTGCTGGATTCGGCGAAACCGACGGCAGTCTGCTCAGCGCCCGCCTCGTTGCAAGCGCGATCGAGAACCGATCCGCCGAAGAGCTCGACCTGGCGACCGTCGTGGCCCACCGCTTCGGGCCGACTCCTCAACTACTGCATCCCCATACATCGGTCTTGTTGGAGGACTGGCATCACACTCACGAGAACATCGTTGCTCTGCTCGACGACCTCCGGTCACCCGGCGCTATTCCCGCATTTGTGCATGCCGCCGTACATGTTCCGGACTACCTCGAGTTCGACGATGCACGAGCCCTCGCAGTTAAGGCTATATGGGCTCTGGGCAACCTAGCCGTACCCGAAGCCGACGAAGCTCTACGTTCACTTCGGGACTCCGAGAGTGAGGTGGTCCGGGCGAACGTCAGGAAGCAACTGGAACGCCACAGGCATGCGCCCACCGACTGAGGCCATGCGCGGCGAGAGCGGATACCGCCAAGACGCTCGAAACCATGTACAAGATTGCCTCAGAACGAGGCGTGCATGTACGCGGCGGAGCACAACTTGTCGCCGCTGAGGAGCGCCGGTGAATAGATGTGTCTCGACCAATCGGCATCACCCACAACGTGCTTCTCACCAGTATCGACTTGAAGCTGAAGTATCTGAAGGAGCGAGGCTACCGACTGGCACCGATCCGTTGGGCAATGTCAGGCGGCAACGGATACGGGCGCTCGACCGGTAGTTGTTCCGACGCGACGAAGGGTTGGGACCGCAGGTGGTGGACGCGGTCGGTGATGTCGTCGATGCCAAGGGTCCAGCGGTTGACGTAGTCGTCGACAATCGTGCCGCCGAGGCCGATCTGGATGGCCCGCCACGGAAGCGGCTCGAGCGCAGCATTGCGCTCCGGGTCCCACTGGATCCGAACGGGGCTTTCCGCTTTGATCCGCAGCCACTCATCGTGACTCGAATACACCTCGCCATCGAAGTGGCTCAGGGACGAGCGGGAGAGGGCTTTTTCGAACCCGGTTCTGGTTAGGCGAATCGCCAGGACACGTTCCTGGCCCGGCTTGGTGGCCCACCCCGATCGGTACATCATCCAGAGGAAGGACGGCTTGATCCAGGTCATCCGGTCAATCTTGAACGGTGACACGAATCTCCCTCGGGCAACGGCCGGTTCGGCGATCTGCGGGGAGTAGGCCTGGTATACGGTGATCGACTCGTCGTCGAATTCGGCACGAATCTGCCGAGTTGGATACTCGTTCATTCTGACCGAAAGAGTAGCCCCCGAAGCCGGCATTGCCAAGCGGCATCCGCCTCTTGCGGCAGGCGTGGACACCGGAAGGCCCGGTGCCGAGGATGCGCCCGGCACCGGGACTCCGCGATCAGGTGGAGGGGAATCCGCGGGCCTCCAGAGCCTGGCGGGTGCGGCGCCGAGTTCCGAAAGCGGTTGGCACGGTCAACCGATCGATGATCCGACCGGTCCAGCTGCCGGCGAGGTTCTGCGATCGGTAGAAGCCTTCCGCCCGCTCGTCGTACTCGGCGATTCCCGGATCCTGTTCGGCGAGACCGTAACTCTCCCAGTGGCAGACGACGTCGAAACCCAGCCGCGGCTTGACCTCGACATCGACCTCGGGATGCGGATAGCCGACCGACAACCCGAACACCGGAAACACCCGCTGCGGAAGCTCGAGCTCCTCCGCCACACCGGTGGGATCGTTGCGGATCCCACCGATGTAGACGGTGCCCAGGCCGAGCGACTCCGCGGCGATCACCGCGTTCTGCGCGGCCAGCGTGGCGTCGACGACGCCGAGCAGAGTCGCCTCGGTGTAGTCGGCGTTGCTTGCTTCCAGACCGCGAGCTTCGGCGATACGTTGCCCGCGTGCGAAGTCGGCCAACCACACCAGGAACAGCGGAGCGTTGCGCACCGCGTCCTGGTCGCCGGCGAGTGTGGCGAGCCGCTCGATCCGATCCCGATCGGTCACCGCGATCACCGACCACAGCTGCAGGTTGCTCGAGCTCGCCGCGGAGGATGCTGCGGCGATCAGGGTCCGCAGGATCTCCTCACTCACCGGCCGGTCGTCGAATCGCCGGATCGACCGGTGCGCCAGCTGGAGATCGAGCGTGTCGTTCCAGGGGCCCTCGTGGTCGGCACCGAAACGGCGGGTCAACGCCGCCACCCGTCGGCTCATCGGTCGGGATGCTCCTCAGTCGGTAGACCCGCCTCACGCCACGCCGGGTAGCCACCCTCGATATGGCTGACATCGGTGAAGCCGAGCTCGACGAGTTGCTCGACCACCGGCCGCGAGCCGTTCTCGGAACCGCAGAACACCACGACGGGCTGGTCCCGGGCGGCGTCGCCGAAACGTGCCGCGACGTCCGCCTTCTCGACGTGCTCGGAGCCCGGTACGACGCCGTTCTCGACCCGCGAGACCGCGCGGCGCACGTCGATCAGCAGGGCGCCCTGCTGGAAGCGGTCGCGCGCAGCGGCGGGAAGGACGCGACGGTTGTCGACCGCGGTGGGGGTGTCGCTCATGGCTGTATGCCTTTCTCGGTGGTCATGTCGTCCACGGATGTGTCGACAATCGCCGCAGGCGGAGAATTCCGCCTCACGGGGTTTGGCGCTGAACGATTCGAAACGCTCGTCATCGACCCCGGCAGACGAGCTGCCGGACTCGACGATCAGGGCCAGAATCGCTGGGTGATCTCCCGAACCACCGGCTGCGCCTGCTGGAATTCGGCGAGCGGGGCGGGCTCGATCTTCACGTCCGCCAGATCGGGCAGGGCCGGGTTGATCGGCAGGTCGTCGTAGATGCCGTAGTAACCGCTCTTGACGATTTCGTTCTGACCGCCGTGCGAGAGCAGCCAGGCCACCAGCAGCTGCGCCGAATTCGGGTTCGGGGAGCCTTCGAAGATGGTGGTGAACCCGTTGGAGACGATCGAGAAGTCGTCGAGGATGCCGACGCCGAGAGGGGCACCGTCGGCCGCCGCGCTCAGCGCCGCCGGACCCCAGGTATTGGGAACGATGTCGTACTTGCCCTGCGTCAGGCCCGCGACGAGCTGCGCGTTGCCCGGTTCGGTCGGGAACCCGGCCAGCGAGCCGATCTCGTCCTCGGTGATCAGGTCCTGCGCCCAGAGATTGGTGAACGAATTGTCGATGCCGACACCGCCGCTGGGGCGCTGGAAGCCGACCCGACCCTCCCATTCGGGCTCGAGGAATTCCTTCCACGAGGTGGGCACCTCGTCCGCGTTGACCCGGGTGGTATTCCACACCACCGCGTTCAGGCCGCGGTAATCGGTGAAGTACGTGCCGTCACCGTGCACCGCGTCGGCGGGAATGTCGTTCTGCGACGGCCAGTCCCATTGTGCGATGCGGCCCTGGTCGGCGTAGTCGGCGATATTGGCCTCGCTGAGCTGGGCGACGTCGATGGTGACGGTGTTGACGGCGAAGTCGCCGGCGAGTTTGGCGTTGAGCGCCGGCCCGAGCAGCACCTCGTATTTGACGTCGATCTCGGGGAAGCGGCTCTCGAAGGCGGCGATCACCGGTTCGTAGCCGAGGGCGGTCGGGTAGTAGACGACCTCGGTCTCCCCCGCGTCGAGGGCCTGCTGGTAGAGCGTGTCCAGGCGCTCCTCCTCCTGCTGATAGGACTGGGCGATCTCGTCGGAGTCGACGCCACCGCGCTCCCCGTCGGAGTCGGCCGAGCCGCAGGAGGCGACGAACACCGCGGTCAGCAGGGCCGCCGCGGGCAGCGCGACGCGGCTGCGGGCGCCGCCGGGGCGCGGTCGGGTGAGGGTCGAGAGCATGGGGTGGTAACTCCGTTTCGTGGGTGATGATGTCGGCCGCCGTGCGGGCAGCTCGGGTCAGGCTCCGGACGGGTCCGGTTCCAGGGCGATCAGGTCGGCGCCGTCGACGTCGATGTCGACGGTGCGGCCGGGGTGGATGTCGATCAGGCCGTCGAGGACGCGGGAGGTGGTGACGGGCACGGCGGCCAGCACGGTCACCTCGCCGCGTTCGACCCGCACGAAGACCTCGTCGCCGGTGAATTCGACGGACCGCACCGTCCAGGGACCGAGGCGGACGGCATCTGCCGACGCGGACGGTGTCTCTGCGCGGTCGGTGATCAGTCGGACCGCCCGGGCGCGGAAGCCGACCGATGCGGCGCCGACATCGGCGGCGAGCGGTCGGCCGACGATCCGATCGAGATCGGCTGTGTCGACGATGTTCTCGAAGCCGAGGAAGGTCGCGGCGAACCGGGTACGCGGTCGGCGGTGGATCTCCAGCGGCGGGCCCTGCTGCAGGATGCGGCCGTTGTGCATCAGCACCACGTGGTCGGACAGCGCGAAGGCCTCCTCCTGGTCGTGGGTGACGTAGAGCGACGTCGCGCCCGCGCGCTCGTGGACGGTGCGCAGTTCCCGGCGCAGCCGTTGCCGCAGTTGGGTATCGAGGTTCGACAGCGGCTCGTCCATCAGCAGCAGCGGCGGGTGGGCGGCGATCGCGCGGGCGACGGCGACCCGCTGCTGCTGGCCGCCGGACAATTCGTAGGGGAAGCGGTCCGCGAGTTCGGCGAGCCCGACGGATTCGAGGGTGTCGTGTGCCCGCACGGACCGTTGTGCGCGCGGCAGTTTCCCGACACCGCGACCGAGGGGGTACAGCACGTGCTGGCGCACCGTCTTGTGCGGCCAGAGGGCGTAGTTCTGGAAGATCATGCCGACATTGCGGACGGCGATCGATTCGTCGATACCGCGGTCGGCGTCGAAGACCGATCGCCCGGCCAGATCGATGCGGCCGCGGGTGGGGCGCTCGAGCCCGGCGACGCAGCGCAGCACGGTGGTCTTGCCGCTGCCCGACGGCCCGAGGATCGACACGAACGATCCCACCGGGATGTCGAGGTCGATGTCGCTGACGACCTCGACCGCGCCGAACGCCTTGTGCAGGCCGCGCACCGATACCGCGATGTCCGCAGCGGCCCCGGCGGCGGGCGCGGCGGTGTCGGTGCTCGGGCCGCTCCGGCTTCGGGGGGCAAGCTCGGATTCCGTTGTGCCGATGACCATCAGGCTTCCCTTCGATGCGTCGCGAGATCCGGGCGCAGCCGGCGCAGGATCAGTTGCAGCAGCAGGCGCAGTGCGATCAGTCCGATCAGCAGCAGCACGAGCATCGCTGTCGCCGGGCCGAATCCGGCATTGGCGTAGGCCCGGTAGATGAATGTCGACGCCGGTTGGATGTGCGGACCGGACAGCACCAACGTCAGGTCCAGCGCGCCGATCACGGTGATGAACGACAGGAACCAGGTATTGACCAACGACGGCGCCACCACCGGAACGACGATGCTCAGGAAGGCGCGCGGCCAGCTGTCCCCGCTCGCCCGGGCCGAGGCGAGCAGGCCGGGGTCGACCTGGGAGATGCTGCCGGTCAACAACATCATCGATGCCGGCACCACCCCGGCGGCCAGCGCGATCACCAGCAGCAGGAACGACCCGTAGAGCCACCGGGTCGGCTCGAAGAGCACCACCGCCCAGATGTAGCCGAGCGCACCGACGATGCCCGACAACGCGACCGGCGCCATCGCGGCCGCGGCGACCACGGTCGTCGACGGCAAGTCGGGGCGGGTGACGCGGGCGGCGACGATCGCCAGGGCGAGCGCCACACCGAGGCCGCCGCCGAGGATGCCGAGCGCGAAGGTGGTCAGCAGGGCGTTGATCGCATCCGAGGAGGCGAACAGATCCTGGTAGAAGCGGCCGGTCAGCCCGGTATACAGGCCGGGGAATCGTTGCACCGACGTCAGCACGATCGAGCCGACCGGGATGACCAGGAAGGCGATGACGTAGGCGACGATCAGCCCGTCGAGGGCCCACCGCACCGGCGACGAGAAGGTGATGGTGATCGGGCGTTCGGGCTTCCCGGAGACCGTCACCGCCGCGCGCACCTCGAAGCGCCGCTGCTGGACGATCACCAGAATCACCGCGAGCACCAGGATGAACAGTCCGGTGACGCTGGCCGCGGAGAAGTCGGGGGTGCCGTCGATCTGCAACAACCGGTAGGACAGCACCGACACCGTCGTGATGCCGGCGGCGTTGCCGAGGATGTAGATCGCGTCGAACAGGCCGATATGGGATATCAACGCGAGGATCACCGCGCCGCCGATCGCCGGGCGCAGCGACGGCAGAATGCCCACGCGCAGTTGCTCGATCAGCGATCGGCCGCCCGCCGCCCGGACCGCCTCGACCTGGCTGCGGCTCAGGGCGCGCACCGGTCCGATCAGCAGCAGATAGCAGTAGGCGCCGGCCCGCATGATCGAGACGAACAGCAGGCCCGGCCAACTGGTGGCGTTGAGGACCGGGTCGATGCCGGCGATCGCGTTCAGCAGGTCGTTGACGGTGCCGCTGCGGCCGGACCCGGCGAGCGCGTAGCCGATCGCGTAGAACATCGGCGGCATCGCGTAGGCGATCACCACGGTCGGGCCGATGATCCGTCCCAGTCGGGCGTTCGAACTGGTGCCGATCAGGGCGAGCACCAGCCCGACCGCCACCGCGGAGGGGACCACGATCGCGGTGAAGAGGAGGGTGTTGAGCACCGCGGTGCCCAGATGCGGATTGTCGAAGGCCCGTTGGAACGCGGCGATCCCCCACCGCGCCGGTTCGCCCGGCGGGGTGTCGTGGAAGGCGCCGATCACCAGGGCGGCGACCGGCCAGGCCAGCACGATCAGGCTGATCGCGGCGAGGACACGGATCGAGACCGCGGCCGGATCGCGCACGATCGGCCGGCCGCCCAACCGTCCGAATGTCCGGCGCCGGACCGTGTCCGACCGTACGGCGGTGTCGCCGGTGGGGGCGACGGGCGGTGCGACGGTGGTGGCGGAGCCGGTCGGGGTGCTCATGGCGCGGTGGCTACCGCGCGGGCGGCGGCCGCATCGGTGGGGGCGGTGCGGTCGGCGAGGCCGAAGCGGCGGCGCAGATCCTGCTCCGGCGGGTCGGTGCGGAACAGGCCGCGCCGCTTGAGTTCCGGGACCAGGGCGTCGAACAGCAGCGGCGGCCCCTCCGGGAACTGCGGCACCGAGATGTTGAATCCGTCGGTGCCGCCGCCGAGAACCCGCTCCTCGAGGGCGTCGGCAACCGTCTGCGGGGTGCCGGTGATCGACCAGTGCCCCGCTCCCCCGAGCTCGCGACGAATCAGCTCGCGCAGGGTCAGGCGTTCGTCGACGGCCAGGGAGCGGAAAACCTCGAAGCGGCCCTGTCGCCGTTGCACGGTCGACACGTCCGGCAGCACCTCGACCGGGATCGGCTCGTCGAGGTCGAGCCCGGTCAGGTCGGCGCCGCCCAGCTGCGTCGACACCCGGGTGCGGCCGATGTCGTAGGAGAGCGGCCCGTTGATCTCGTCCCGGATCTCGCGGGCGCGCTCCTCGGTGTCGGCGAGCACGACATTGGCGCCGGTCAGCACCGCGACCTCGTCGACCGAACGGCTGCGGGCGCGGATCTCGGAGTGCAGTTCACCCAGGAAGGTGCGCGCCGTCGCCAGGGTCGGCTGCGCGGTGTACACCAGGTCGGCGATATCGGCGGCCAGGGCGCGGCCGAGGTCGGAGGCGCCGGCTTGAATGATCAGCGGCCGCTTCTCGCGCGGCACCACATCGAGCGGACCGGCGACCGAGAAGTGTTCGCCGACATGATCGATCGTGTGCACCAAGGCCGGATCGGCGTATCGTCCCGCGGCGCGGTCGAAGGCCAGGGCGCCGGGTTCCCAGCTCGCCCACAGCCGATCGAGCACCCGGGCGAATTCGGCGGCCCGCGCGTAGCGCTCCGCAGGCGACGGGATGGTGTCGTAGCCGTAGTTGCGCTCCCCTTGGAAGGAGGTGACGATGTTGACCCCGACCCGGTCGTTGCTGAGGTGCTGCAACGAGGAGATTTGGCGGGCAACGGTATACGGCTGCGAATAGCTCGACGAGATCGTCGGAATCAGCCCGATGCGATCGGTGACCGCGGCGAGCGCCGAGAGCAGGGTGATCGGCTCGAGGTGGGTATAGGGCGGCACGGTGACCGTCGCCGCGTCGACGAACGGCACGTCGGCGATGAACAGCGCATCGAAGCCGACCTCCTCGGCGCGCCGGGCGATCTCGGCCTGGAAGGGCAGGCTGCGGGCCTCCTCGGCGCGGCTGCCGGACCGGCGCCACCCGGCCAGGCCGCCGATCATCAGGGTGAAGGGAACCGGGCCGGTCATCGGCGCTGCTCCGCCACGGAGCCGGTAGTGGCCGACCGCAGACCCCGCAAAGACGGCAGCACCTCGCGTGCGAGCAGGTCGTTCGCGGCGGCGGCGTCCTCGTGGCGCGACGCCCCGGCGTAGGTCTGCACCAGCACCTCGTCGGCCTCGTTGTCGTCGATGAAGCGCGCCAACCGCTCGGTGACCCGTTCGACCGAGCCGACGGTGAAGGTGAGCCGCTCGAGCACCTCGAAGTACTCGTTGGTGCCGAGCCGGCCGTCCCATTCGACCGGCCCCGCGGACTGAACCGCCTTCGACTGCAGCGCGGCGTAGTGCTCGACGACCGGCCGGGTGATCTCCCAGGCCTGCTCATCGGTCTGCGCGGGGAAGGCGAAGATCAACCCGGCGCGTCGTCCCGGCCGCTCCCCCAACCCGGCGCGGTACTGCTCGAGCAACTCGACCCGGCGGGCCGGACCGACCGCGCGACCGAACAGCAGTCCCAGGTCGTTCTCCCCCGCGAATCGGGCCGTCTCGTCGCTGGCCGCCAGCCACACGGTCTCCGCGCCGCCGCGCACCGGGCGCGGCACGATCCGCGCGTCGGTCACCGAATACGTCTCCCCGTCGAGGTCGACCGTCTCGTGGTCGAACGCGGCGACCACGGTGCGGGCGGCGTCGCGGGCGCGGGCATTGCGCAGGTCGAAGTCGTAGCCGAACAGGTCGTACTCGATGCGCTTGCTCGTGCCGCCGGTGCCGATCCCCAACTGCAGGCGGCCGCCGGTCAGATGGTCGAGCAGCGCGGCCTCCTCGGCCAGGCGCAGCGGATGGTAGTGCGGCGCTTCGGCGATCGCCGTACCCAGTCGCAGTGTGGTCGTCTGCGCGCCGATGCGGGAGAGCAGCACCAGCGGCGCCGGGGAGCGTCCGAAGGAGGCAAAATGGTGTTCGGCGAACCACACCCCGTCGAAGCCCTGCCGCTCGGCGAGCAACGACTGTTCCTCGGCCTCGCGGTAGGTGCGGGCGGTCGCCTCGTGATCGTCGAGCGCGGCGGCGACGTCGAGGTTGAAGAAAAGAGAGAAGTCGGTCATCTCGCTCCCGGAGGCGGCTGGTTCCATTACTTCCACCTGACCCGGTTCCGGGCGGCTACCAGGCAAAACGGTAGGGATGATCACCGAAGTCGTCCAAGAGGCTTCCGCTATGGGCATCGATCGGCGGTGCCTATCGGACCAGCGCCGGCGGCAGAATTCCGACGCCGGGGAGATTCGACACATGGTGATCGGAATCGGTCGATGGGTCGTCATCACGTGTTCCGATCGAATCGGGTGCGTTCAAACCTGGCTGCTGCATTCGCGCGGGCTTAGCGTCGGTGGGCAACCGATCCCCAACGGACACCTTCGACCGGCAAAGGAAGCCATGTCCCTCACCGGCCCAGCCGACGTGCTCACCTCCGAAATACACTCGTTGCCAACGGGTTCCGATGCCGATGCGTCAGGAGGTCTGGTCGATCGCGTGGCGGACCTGTCCGGCAAGCTGTTCGAACTCGGCAGCCGGGCGGACGCGGATAACCGTTTCCCGGACAGTAGTATCCGGCTGTTGATCGATGCCGGAGTCGCTCGCGCGCCGCTCCCCCGGTCGGCCGGCGGCGACGAACTGGATCCGCGGGAACTCGCGCGACTGGTCACCACCGTCAGCGCGGCCGACCCGGGGCTCGGCCTCGTGGTTGCGATGCACGTGGTGCATTCGCGGCGCGTCTTCGCCGACGTCTCCGTCTCCCCGACCCTCGCCGATGCGGCCGCGGCTATCGTCGGCGGGTCTGGTTTCGTCAGCTCGCTGGTCAGCGAGAACCGCTCGATCGCACCGGCGCGCGGCGGTGCGGTGCGAGCGCGGGCGATCCCGACGAACGGCGGCTGGTTGCTGCGCACCCGCAAGAAGTACGCGACCGGGATATCGGCGCTGTCCCATGCGGTGGTCGCAGCCACGATCGACGGGGAAAACACGCTGAGCCACTTCCTCACGCCGATCGACGCGGCGACGACTCGCATCGAGAAGACCTGGGATGTGATCGGTCTGCGCACCTCGGGAAGCGACGACATCATCTTCGAGGACACCTTCGTGCCGACCGACGCGCAACTGCCCACCGATCTGGTCTCGCAATCGAGCCCGTGGTGGTCGGTGGTGCTCGCCGGGCTCTACCGGGGTATCGCCGAGGGTGCGTTTCGGTTGATCACCGATGGCGGTCTGCCCACTCAGGCCGATGGCGCGGCGCCGGTGGACATTCCGCGGGTACGTGGGCATGTGGGCGAGGCGGCGCTGTCGCTGTTGACCGTTCGGTCGTTGGTCGATTCGGCGGCGGAACGGTTCGCGACCGGCGAACTGAGCCCGGCGGAGAGCGCAACGGTCAAGCTTGCCGCGCATCGCAGCGCCACCGAGGTGGTCGATCGGGTGGGGCGTGCCTTCGGGACCGCGTCGGTCTGGCAAACCCACCCGTGGCAACGGTACTTCCGGGACCTGCGTGTCGGTTCGCACAACTCGCCCTCGGAAGACACCACCATCGATCAGCTGGCGCGCGAGGTGTTGTCCTCGGACCCCCGCACACCCTGAGGTCCGCATGCTGTGCCGGCGACGGGGACGGTCAGCCGGTGACACCCGCCGGGTCGTCGGAGCGCTCCCGGGTCGGCTGACGAGTCGGCCATCCGGGCCAGACGTCTCATCCGGGCGGCGGATCGGGTTCCGGGCGTCGCGGTTCAGAAGACCAACTGCTGGTCCGGGTCGTCGACACACCGGAGGGTTTGCCAGTCGAGGGTCATGTCACCGACCGCTTGATGGCGGAAGTCCTTGACCCCGCGGGGCCCACGGACGATGGACGGCGCTGCCCGCAACGGTTCCGCGCCGTCCGGACGAACGGGTTAGAACCGGTGTCCGTGCCCGCGGCCGTGCGGGGCCGCCGGGCCGTCGGCGGTCCTGGTGAAGCGCACGATTTCGAGCCACCGCGAACCGCGGCGGTCCCGAAAACTGAACTGCGCCCCGTTGACCAGGTCGCGAAGCTCCGGAGTGCTCAACCGGTCCGGGTCGGGGAACGATTCGAGAAATACCAGGGCGCCACCCGGGCGCAGCACCCGGGCCAGTTCTCGCACGGCAGCCGCCTTGTCCGGAATCTCACCGATGGTCAGCGCAAGAAATGCCACGTCGAAGGCACCGTCGGGATAGGGCAGCCCGGCGCCGGCGTCCCCGGAGCGGTAACCGATATTGCGCAGCTTCCGCCGTTCGAGCTTGCGGCGGGCCTTGTCGATCATCTGCGGTTGCACATCGAACAGTTCCAGCCGACCGTCGGGCAGGCGTTTCGCGATCTCGGCGCTGTAATAGCCGTCACCGGGGCCGACCTCGAGGACACGTTCGCTGCCCGTCAGGTCGAGCCGTGCGATGAATCGTGCGGGACGGGCGACCGTGATCCGAATCGGGTTGTTGAGCAGGAACGCCAGTTGGTGTGGGAACGGGGTATCCGGCCCGCGACCCGCCCACCGCATGATGGCGTCGATACCCGTTGTCGGCATGGCGATTCCCCCGTAAGCCGCTGCGGCCGTGGCCGCCCGAAGCACACCGGTCGGTTGCCGCCGATAGGCGCTGCCCGCTCCCCCGCAGGTTGCGAGGCACTCTAGGTGCGATTCGCCGATGCGGGCAAATAGACCCGGTCCGCGCTGGACGATGGTCGACAAGTCCACCCGGAATTAGACGTCGTTGTATAACAGCCCGGAGAAGTTTGTTGGCCGGTCGGACATCTGCCGTTACCCTGTCCCCGCCGTGGAAATGTGATGGGTGCAACAGCCGATCACTTCGCATCCCCGAGTTGCGACATTCTCTGGCACACAAACGAACCCACCGACCGGTCTCGCAGCATCCGCCTCCGAAAGGCCACCATGACCACTGCGCCGAGGACCGTCCGCGCCCTGATCTGCGCGGCGGCCGTCCTGATGGGCCTCACGGCTGCTCCGATGCCGGCAAGCGCCCAGCCGACCGCCGGACCGGTCCTCTCGGCACCCCATTCCGACTCCTTTTACACCGACCCACCCGACCTGGCGAGCCGGGCGAACGGCGACATCATCCGCAGCCGGCCGATGCCGACCCCCGCGGGAGTGATGGACGTGGAGACCTGGCAGCTCGCCTTCCGTTCCACGAACGCGCAGGGCCGGCCGATCACCGCGGTCACCACGGTCCTGGCACCGCACAATCGCGCCGTCGACGGGCCGGTGCTGTCCTACCAGCAGATCACCAATGCGCTCGGGTTGCGATGCTCGCCGTCGCAGGCCCTGTGGACCACCGAGTCCGACGTCATCACCCGCGAGCTTCCCGCCTACAACGCCGCCCTGGCGAACGGGTGGACCATGGTCATTCCCGACCATCTGGGCCCGAACAGCGCATACGCGGTCGGGCCGATCGGGGGCCGAATCACCCTGGACGGGATACGAGCTGTTCAGCGGTTCGAGCCGCTTCGGCTCGGCGCCGGCCCGGTCGCACTGGCCGGGTACTCGGGTGGGGCGATCGCCACCGGTTTCGCGGCCTCCTACGCAGCCGACTACGCACCGGAACTACCGATCGTCGGGTACGCGATGGGGGGCACCCCGGCGAACATCACCCGGATGGCGTTGAGCCTGGGTTCGGACACCCCACACCCGGCGTTCGGTTTGGCCTTTGCCGCTGCCGTTGCCCTCGAGCGGGAGTACCCGGATCGCTTCCCGCTGTCGGAGTATCTGAATGCCGAAGGGGTGCAGCTACGTCAGGACATCAGCAATGCCTGCACCGCCGGAATCCTGGCCCGCGGAGCCGGTTTGAGCGCTCGTATGGTCACGACCGGGGACGGCTACCTCACCGACCCGAGGCCGACCGCCGTGACCGACGAGATCAGCATCGAATACCAGCCCGGCATTCCGAATGCCCCGGTATACGAATGGCACAGCCCCACCGACGCTCTGATCCCGCTCGACTCGATCGACCGGACCATCGGACGCTATTGCAGCGCAGGTGTTCCCGTGACGCGCGGCCGGGTGGATACGCCGGATCACATCACCGCCGCGGTGCTGGGCCTGCCGGGCGCCATCGACTGGATGAGCGATCGCTTCGCCGGTGAACCCGCTCCGTCGACCTGCTGAATCGGACGATATCGACGTCGCCGGCGTCGTGGAGTAGACCTGAACGTATGACTCCTCAGCCTCCCCGTAACACAGGCCGCGACGACGTGGGAAAGAGTTGGCACGATCCGCCGACCTACCGCGCCGCCGTGCGATATGTCGCGGTGGTGATCGGCGTGGCGATCATCGCGGCGGCCTGTTACCTCGCCATCGACCGTGCCAACCTGGTGTTGGCGTCGACGGTGCCGGGAGTCTGTCTGCTCGGGGCCATCGGTGCGCTGTACACGGGCTATCGGACCTACCGCAACGGTGGCACGTGGGTGATCTGGCAGGGCGCCGCCTGGGTGTTGCTGGCGCTGATGTTGGTCACCTTCGCGTTTCCTGCGATGGTTTGGCCCTCCGCGGTCTGATCGGATCAGAGACCGCGCTGCATGGCGCCCAGCGCCGCCACGTCGGCCGGCTCGCCGGAGTAGGTCACCCGTACCGGTAGCCTGCCCGCCACGAACAAAAGTAGCTCTCCCGGTGTTCCGGTCACGTTTACCGGGTTGCCCGTACCGGCCGTGAGGATCTCGGTGCCTGCGTCGCTGCGCAGCGTCACGCGCACCGGTGCGTCACGCAGGAGCATGCGGCCCATCATCGTGACCGGCGTCTCCAGCGCCTCCTGCTGCCCCGCCGGTAGGTCTCGCGGCGTCCACGGTGCTTCCGGGTCGGCCCCGCCGCGCAGCACATCCTCGTGGTGAATGAACATCTCCCCCGCGTTCACCCACCTGTCGACCGGCTTCAGCGGCGAATACCAGGGAGGCCCGCTCTCCACGTCGGCCAGCAACTTCTCCCAGGGGCGTTCGGCCACCGAGTCCTGCACTTTCCGCGTGTAACCGGCCAGGGGTGTCACCAGGATGCCCACCGACGCGATCGGGTCGCGCTCCCGCACCACCAGGTGAGCGGCCAGGTCTCGCGTGGTCCACCCCTCGCAGAGGGTCGGCGCGTCCGGTCCCACGGAGCGCAGGGTCGACACCAATTCCCGACGTTCGTATTGCGCGACGTTCACGTGGTCAGCCTAGGCCCCGTCGCCCGCGGTTCGGCACGCTCAGAAGTATCCGCTGGTGGGGGGTGCGGCACCGGTCAGCAGGTATGTGCCGATCACCGCGGCCTTGTGGGCGCGAGGGTTGTGGTTCGCCAGCGTTCGGGCGTTGCGCCAATGCCGATCGAGGTTGGAGGTACGTCGCGTCGCGGAGGCCCCGCCCACTTCGAAGAGCGTATCGGTCACCCGAAGAACGGCGTCCACGATGACGTACTGGGCCTGCGCCACCTCCACGCCGGCTGCGGGCAGCAGCGTCTCGGCGTCGGCGGGACGTGCCCGGTCCACTCGGTCGAGTGCGGCGGCCGCGCGTTCGGTGGCGGACTCACAGGCGTAGGTCAGCGCGGCGATTTCCCCGACCGCATGTTGGACATAGGGGTCATCGACCGACCGGGTCGCCGCGCTGTGCCGGATCGGACGAGCTCGTTCACGCGCGTAGTCCACCGCATCGGCCACCGCGTTGCGCGCGATACCGGTCAGCGTGGCCGCGAGATACAACTGCAGGAATGGGGCCACGCGGGATTGCTCGTTCTCCTCGGACGCAGCGTCGACGAATTCGGAGTCGTCGACCGCCACATCGCTGAAGATCGTTGTCCCGCTGGCGGTCAGCCGCTGCCCCATACCGTCCCAGTCGTCGATCATCTCGACACCCCGCCGGTCCGCCGGGACGACAACCACGCGCAGCGCTCCGTCGTCATCGATCGCCTTGACCGCCATCCAGTCGGCAAAAAGCCCACCCGTGCTGTAGAACTTGCGACCATTGAGCAGGTGCGCACTTCCCCGTCGCGATACGCGAGTGGCGATCCGGCCCTGGGGCCCGCCGGTTTCCCCGCTTGCGATTGCGATGAGGTCGCCGGCCAGAATGCGGTCGAACCACATCCGCTGTACGCCTGGATCATCAAGCAAGCGCACCATTTCGACGAATCCGAAGTGCGATCGAACAGCCTGTGCGACGTTCGGATCGGCGGCTGCCAGGTCGACGATGAATGCGAAACACTCCGCCAGGTCGACATCCGGTCCACCGAACCGGGCCGGAATCCGCCAGGTGCACAGCCCGGAGTCCGCCAATGCCCGAACCTGCTGCGTCGGCAACATCCGGTCCCGATCGCGAGCGGCAGCTCCGTCGCCGATCTCGGCCAGTATCTGCGCGACGACGGCTGCCGGATCCGCCGCGGTCACCGGCTTCCGGCTGCTCATCGACGCCCTCCCATCCGTGGCTCGGGCCCGGCCGCCGCCATCGTTGATGACCGGTCCGCGACCAGCACCGGCGCCGAACGGGTACCCGGTCATGCTATCGGTTCACTCCGCGAGCCGTTCATCCCGCGGACCTGCGCCTCAGCCCCGGGCTCCGGGTTCGGGTCGGGCCCGGTCGATCACCATCGGGCGATTCCGCCGTCGACGCGGGGGTCGGTTCCGCCGAGCAGGGTGCCGTTGCGAGGGTCTCGCCAGATGATCTGCCCGCGACCGAATCCCGCACCGTCGGAGCGGTGTACACGAATGTCGTGGCCGCGCTCGGTCAGCCCCGCGCGGATCTCGGCGGGCATGCCGGGTTCCACCGACACCCGGTGGCCGCCGTCCCACCGCCATCGGGGGGCAGCCAGCGCCCGGGCCGGTGTGGCGCCTTCGTCGAGGGCCCTGGTCACGACCTGGACGTGGCCTTGCGGTTGCATCGCGGCGCCCATCACCCCGAAGGGGCCGACCGGTCGATCATCGCGGGTCAGGAAGCCGGGCATGATGGTGTGAAAGGGCCGCTTCCGGGGTCCGAGGTGGTTCGGGCTCGTCGGGTCGACGCTGAAGGAGCGCGCCCGATTGTGCAGCGCGATGCCGGTGCCGGGAACCACCACTCCGGAGCCGAAACGCAGGAAGTTGCTCTG
Source organism: Millisia brevis NBRC 105863 (assembly GCF_001552615.1). Classification (GTDB taxonomy): domain Bacteria; phylum Actinomycetota; class Actinomycetes; order Mycobacteriales; family Mycobacteriaceae; genus Millisia; species Millisia brevis. The sequence continues at coordinate 36,781 of NZ_BCRN01000022.1, read as the reverse complement.
GATCACCGAGGCGTACGTATCCGTGTTGTCGACGGCGGCGATGTAGACCGTTCCGCCACGCACCGGTTCGGTGTGGATCGGCGCACCCACGCGGTCGGCGACGGCGGCGGCACGCCGAGCCAGGTGGGCGGGTTCGAGCAGAGACTTCGGGTCGACGGTCATCGTCGCGGGTTCACCGATGACCCGGGTGCCGTCGGCGAACGCCGCCTTGGTCGCTTCGATGCGTCGGTGGATGGCGTCGATCGGGTCGGTCGGCGGGGGCAGGTGGTCGAGGATTCCCAGGGCTTCCAGGGCGATGAGACCCTGCCCGTTCGGCGGCAGCGACCACACCCGGTGCCCGCGGAAGTCCACCGACATCGGCGCGACCCACTCCACGGTGAAGTCGCGCAGGTCATCGGCCGACAGCACCCCGCCCACCCGTCGCAGCTGATCGACGATCGCCGCCGCCAGCCCGCCGCGGTAGAAGTCGTCGGCGCCGCGGTCGGCGATGATCCGCAGCGTCTCGGCCTGCCGGGGCGAATTCCACCGTTGCCCCGTGAGCGGGCCGACGCCGTCACGGGTGAACTCCTCCCACCAGGGCGCGAGCCAGGGCTGATCGGCAAAGTGTGCATAGGTGTCCAGGGCGGTCGCCCAACCCGCAGCCACCGACCGCGTGACCGTGAAACCGCTGTCCGCCAGTCGAATCGCCGGCCCGAGGACCGCCGAGAGCGGGAGCCTGCCGAAGCGGTCGACCAACGCTTGCCAGCCGGCGACCTGCCCGGGGACGGTGATCGACAGCGGACCGTAGTCGTCGATCGGGCCGCCCGCCGCATGGAGATCCGCGGTCAGGGCGGCCGGACTGGGACCGGTGGCGTTGAGGCCGTGCAGTTTCCCGTCGTGCCAAATCAGCGCACAGAGGTCGCCGCCGAGCCCCGTGGAGCAGGGTTCGACGACGGCCGACGCGGCGGCGGAGGCCACCGCCGCATCGACCGCGTTGCCACCGGCCCGCAGGATCTCGAGCCCCGCGTCGGCCGCGGCCACGGTGGAGGTCGCGACCATACCCCGCTCGCCGGCGACTTGTTCGCTCACCGCCACACCCCGCTCCCCTCACCGCCCACGGCTGCCCCGCTCAGCGCCGTACCTCGCTCACACCCCGACGCGCTGTCGCGTGTGGGTATTGACCGGGAAGGGCAGTCCGAGATTTTCCCGCAGGGTGGTGCCGGTACGGTCGCCGCTGCGCAGCCCCCGGTCCTCGAGGATCGGCAGAACATCGTCGAGGAACCGACGGATGTTGGCGATCGTGCCGCCCAGGATGACCCCGTCGACGGCGCCACCGACGAAGAAGTCCGAGAGCTTGTCGGCGATGTCGGTTGCGGTGCCGACGAACTCGCCCGGAGGGTTGGCCGCCTCGAGAGCCAGCTGACGCAGGGTCAGGTTGCGTTCCTTGGCGGTGCGCAGGTAATACTCGGCCGTCGACTTGAAGCTGTTCGCCCCGATGTCGCCGAGTTCCGGCAACGGCTTGTCCAGGTCGAACCGGGAGAAGTCGTAGAAGCTGAAGTAGCGCGAGAGGTACTTGAGCGCATGGTTGATGTCGTCGTACCGGATCGACTCCTCGTAGATCTCCTGAGCCTGCGCCCGAGTGCTTCCGACAATCGGCGTGATCGAGGGCAGGATCAGTAGGTGATCCGGGTTGCGCCCGTATGATTCGGCGCGCCGCTTCCAGTCGACGTAGTTCTCCCGGGCCGACGCCAGATCTCCGTGGGAGGTCCACGTGGAGAACACGGCATCGGCCTGGCGAGCCGCGAGATCCCGACCGGCCTCGGAGGCGCCCGCTTGGAAGACCACCGGATGCCCCTGTGCGGACCGCTCGATATTGAGCGGCCCCTGGACACCGAAGTACTCGCCCTTGTGATCGAGGGTGTGCATCTTGTCGAAGTCGACATAGCGATTCGCCGCGACGTCGCGGACGAAGGCGTCGTCCTCCCAGGAATTCCACAGCCCCTTGACCACGCGGATGTACTCGTCGGCGATCCGGTAGCGCTCGGCGTGGTCGTACAGGGTCTGTCCACCGTGGTTGCGGGCTACCCCCTCGAGCGCCGAGGTGACCGCGTTCCAGCCGACCCGACCACCGCTGATCTTGTCGAGGGACGCCAACTGCCTTGCCGTGGTGAACGGTTCGCTGTACGAGGTGGTGAAGGTACCAACCAGACCGAGGTGATCGGTGACCGACGAGATCGCCGACAACGCGGTCATCGGCTCGAGCCGACTCAGGAGCGGCCAGGTCGAATCCTGGCTGATATAGGCAGAATCGGCGATGAAGCCGAAGTCGAGCTTCGCCTGGTCGCCCACCCGGGCGGCCTCGATGTAGGTCCGAATATCGGCGGCGCCGTCCGGAGCGACGGCCGGATCACGCCAGTGGCCGCCCCCGCCCTGTAGGAAAATTCCGAGCTTGAGATCACGGTCGGACATGTCGATTCCTCCTGTACTTCTGTGTGCGAGGCGAGCGCGGTGGCTCAGCTCAGCAGGTCCGGCTGTTCGGCGACGACGGTTTGATAGGTCGGCTGGAAGTTCAGCCAGGCACGCTCGGGTGTCATATGCCCGGCGATCTTCTCCGCGACGTCATCGGCAAGCGACTGCGGCGTTCCGGCCGACTCGGCCGCGATCTGCACCTGGCAGCACTTTTCCAGAGACATGAAGTAATAGAGCATCTCGTCGACGGTCTGCCCCAGAGCCACGATGCCGTGGTTGAGCATGATCAACGCACGATCGTTCGGTTGCACGGCAGCGGCCAGCTCCGCTCCCTCGCCGTGTGCGTGGGTATCGAACAGGCCGAGCCGGCGGAAGAAGACCGCGGATTCGTTGGTGATCGGATCCAGGGGGCGGCGCAGCGTCGACCACGCTCGCCCGTAGATCGAGTGCGTATGCCCCACCGATTGGATGCTCGGATGGGCGGCGTAGATGTCGGGGTGCAGGATCATGGCACCGGGATGCACCGTGCCGGAACCTTCGACGAGTTCGCCGGAGCTGCTGACCAACTGCAGGTCGCCGGCGGTGATCGTCGCAAAGGGAACCGCAAACGGGTTGACCCAGAAGTGATCCGGCTCCAGCGGATCCCTCGCACTGAGGTGACCCATGACCCCTTCGTCGAAACCCAGCTTGGCGAAGACTCGGAAGCCGGCCGCCAGGCGTTCGCGCAGGTACCTGCGATGCTCATAGGGATCGTCGAAGGTCGGCGGCACGGGTCGGGGTGCCTGAACGAGCTGTGGCATGGGGAGCGTCCTTTCGCGGATCAGGCGATGGTCCATTGCTGGATGTCGAAGTCGTTGCGGATCAGTTGCTGGTCGACGAGGAAATCTTTCGTCCCGGTGAGCCAGTCGACCCACTGCGGGTCGGTCGACTCGGCGTTGATCGTGTCGATCGGATACAGCGACTCGACGTCCGTGCGAGGCGAGCCGGTCAGCTCGGCCAACCAGTCGAAGTACTCGGCCGGACGGGCGGTGATGTCCTCGACCGCTCGGGCCCGCAGATCCGCCCAGCCGGCGGGGAAGTCGGCGTGGCTGTCGACGAAGTCCTCGGTGACGGTATGGACGCGCAGCGACGCCAGGCCCGGATAGTCGGCAGCGGTGGCGATCTGCGCGATCTGACCACCGGTGAGGGCCGCGTTGACCACCTCCATATAGCGGACGGTGGCGACCGCATCGACCTCGCCGCGGCTCAGTGCCGCGATGGAATCCCCGGTGCTGTTGATATTGATCAGCTCGACCTCGACTCCGTTGTCGTCGAGCGCATCGACCAGGAAGCGGTGCATGGTGGATCCCTTGACCACGGCCACTTTTCGTCCCTCGAGCTCGGTGATGTCCGCGGGTCCGTCGGCGCGAGCGACAATGATGCTGTCGCTGCTGGAGGGCAGGGCGAGCAGCCGGGTCGGCGCGCCGGTTCCGCGGGCGGTCAGAGCGGGGGTGTCGCCGGAGGACGTGACGTCGATCCGACCACCGATGACCGCTTCGTTGAGATCGGGTCCGGTGCCGAAGGCTGTTCGTTCGACGGAATCGATGCCGTATTCGCCGAGAACCTCCTCGGCCAGCCCGGTGTGCAGGGCCCATCCGATCTCATCGGCCGGGTAATCGGTAGCGGAGCCGACGTATCCGAACCGCAGGGTCGACGAGCCGGGGTCGGCGTCGTCCGTGCCGCTGGAGCATCCGGCGGCCACCAGGGTCGCCACCACGGCGGTAACGGATACCGCCCACGTCGACCAGCGTCGGCCAACAGAAAACATGAACGTGCCTTTCCTCGTACAACAATCGTGTGGCGAACAGTCAGAAGCCGCTGTGGGAGTCGTTCCATCGCAGAACCCGTCGCTGCAGCACGGTGACCGCCCGATCGATCAGCCAGCCCATCAGCGCGAAGATCGCGATGCCGACGAAGACCAGGTCGGTGCGATTCTGCGTCTGTCCGGCGATGATCAGGTGGCCGACGCCCGACTGCGATCCGGTGATCTCGGCGACGATCAGGCCGATCCACGACACCCCGAGGGACAGCCGTAGACCGGTGAACAGGTACGGCAAGGCCGCCGGTCCGAGGATGAGCCGCAGGTGATCCCACCGCGAGAACTCGAGGACCCGGCCCACCTCGACGAAGGCGGTACCGACCTGCCGGATCCCCTGGTGGACACTCATGTACAGCGGGAAGAAGGCCAGCGAGGCGATCAACACCACCTTGGACAGTTCCCCGAAGCCGAACCACAGGACCAGCAGCGGGGCGATCGCGAGGGTGGGTGTCAGGCGGACAACCTGCAGCGACGGATCGAGCAGTCGGGAGGCGGCGGCCGAGAAGCCGGTCAGCACACCGACGATGACGCCCAGACCGCCGCCGAGCACGAAGCCCAGCGCGGCCCGCTGCAGGCTGATGCTCATGTCCTCGGCCAATCCCCCGTCGGTGATCCACTCGCCGAACGCGGTGACCACTGCGGCGGGAGCCGGCATGAACAGCGGGTCGATGAGCCGCAGCGCGGTCACGATCTGCCACAGCAGAAGCGCTCCGACGGGGATGAGCGCTCCGAGAACGAGGGCGCGGCTTCGCGTGCGCCCGGATCCCGAGCGGGTGTCGACGGTTGTCATGTGGCCCTCCTGTCGCTCCAGCGCAGGGTCCGCCGTTCGATGGCACGCAACGCCAGATCGGAGGCGATCCCGAGGATCGCGAACGTCAGGATTCCGACGAAGACCACCGGGGTGTCGTTGAACGACCGCGCGTCGATCATCAGGTACCCGAGGCCGCTGGACGAAGAGATCATCTCGGCGACGACCACAGCGCCCCAGGCGATCCCGACCGACAGCCGCAGCCCGTAGAACAGATGTCCCAGGCTTCCGGGGATCAACACCTTCCGGAAGATGTCGAACCTCGAGAACTCCAGCACCCGCGCCACCTGGATCAGTTTCGCGTCGGTATCCCGAAAGCCCAGAAAGGTGGCGACGTAGATGGGAAAGAAGACTCCCTTGGCGATCAGCAGCACCTTGGAGGTTTCCCCGATCCCGAACCACAACACGAACAGGCTGGTCATCGCCAGATGAGGCACCATCCGGACCATCTGCGCGGTGGGGTTGACCACCTGCTCGGCGGTGCGCAGCATGCCCACCAGCGCGCCGAACAGCAGTGCCAAACCGCCGCCGATCAACAAGCCGGCAACCACCCGCATGACGGTGGTCGAGGTGTGCTCCCACAACGTGCCGGCACCGGCCAGGTCGGCGAAGGCGTCGAGAATCGTTGTCGGGCTGGGAAAGAGGATCGGCGAGATGCGACCCGTCTCGGACGCGATCTGCCACACCACCAAGATGGTGACGGGCAGGATCAGGCCGGGGAGGACCGCGGCGGCACGTCGGGCGAGCGAACCGCGGCGGCGGCCACGCTCGGGCGCTGCGCCGATATGGACATCGCCGAGCTCAGTCGACTCGCTCCGCAGGTCGCGGGGTGGACTCAAACTGGGTGAGGACATCGAAGCGGTACTCCTGCAGCTCGCGGGACGAGGTGATCCGTGGGTGGGGTAGGTCAATCGGGATGATCGAGCGCACACGCCCGGGACGGGGGGCGAGGATGACCACCCGATTGGCCAGGACGACCGCCTCGTCGACGTCGTGGGTAACGAAGACCATCGTGGTGCGGCGGCGCGTCCAGATGTCCACCAACACCTCCTGCATGTGGGCGCGGGTGAAGGCATCGAGCGCCCCGAACGGCTCATCGAGCAGCAGCACGGCCGGATCGCGCAGCAACGCCCGGGCGATGGCTACCCGCTGGGCCATGCCCCCGGACAGTTCCTTCGGGTAGGCACGCTCGAAACCGTCGAGTCGCACCAGTCGGATCAGGTCGTGCACCCGGTCGCGCACCGACGAATCCCGCAGGGACAGATTGGCCGCGATATTGGCTTCCACGGTCAGCCAGGGAAACAGGCGCGACTCCTGGAAGATGAACCCGCGATCGATCCCCGGTCCGCGCACGGCTCGGCCACCGACCTCCACCGTTCCGCTGAAGTCGGTATCGAGGCCGGCGACGATCTTGAGCAGTGTGCTCTTGCCGCAGCCGCTCGGACCGATCAACGACACGAACTCGCCGTCGGCGATCGACAGGTCCACCTCACGCAGCGCATCCACCGGGCCGGTCTGTCCGTCGAACCGTCGCGAGAGCCTGGCCAGCCGGACGGCCCCGGAGTCGTCGAGCTCCCCAGCGGTCCGAATGGCCGCACTATCGCTGATCCTCATGGTGATGACCCTATGAAAACAACCGTCAGGGTCATGACCCTTGACGCAGCGTGAATTTAACTCTTTGACGATGTGGGCCGGCCCTGCACCATGGAGCGCGGCCCTCTATGCGAAATCGGGTCCACCGAAGGAAGGACGTGCGTGTGTACCGTGCTGCCGGCGCCGTGCTCGAGCCTCGATCCACCGCCCCTCGAACCGCGCCCACCCATCAGTGGACGTTCAAATTCCGGTCGAACGCGTTGTGCCTGAACTTCGTGGCGTCGATGGCCGGTCCACGGTCGCGACCCCACGGCGTCGAACGGTGGACGAGCCCCGCGCTGCTCGAGGAGTGGTTCCACCGTTCGGGTCTTCCGATTCTGTCCACCTCTCTGAACAGCGGCGACGTCGCCGACGCGCGGGAGCTTCGGGAAGCGATCTTTCGGCTGGCAACTCTGGAACAACGCGGGGCACCGGCGTCGGCCTGCGATATCGACCTGGTGAACCACTGGAGTCGCCGGCAGCCCTATGTGCCGATTCTCGACGCCGGGGCCCGCCATCAGCGCCTACCCGAGGTGCTCGAATTCGCGGAGTTGATGGCACTGGTGGCCGCGGATGCGATCGATCTGTTCACCGGCGAGTTCAATCACCGCATCAAGGAATGTGCGTCCGAGAAATGCCCGATCCTGTTCGTCGACCGCTCCCGCGCGGGTAACCGCCGGTGGTGCTCGGAGCGGCCGTGCGGTTTTCAGGCCAGTTCGCGGGCCTACCGGTTGCGGCGATCCGAGAGCGACGACGAGGCGACGTAGCCGTCCGGCCATCCAAGGCAGGCGACGCCCACCTGGAACCGGGTACAGTTTCGCTGTTCGTGACCGGGGGTGGGGGCGATGGGGTTACTGAAAGCCGATGTCGAGCACATGCTCGCGCTCGGCGAGGTCCTGGACGATGCGGGGGCGCAGATCGACGCGATCGAGATCCGATCGGCGGTTTCCGACATCTCCGCAGCTCTGCCCGGCTGCTCGATCCCGCAGGCCTGCGCGAAGGCCGGCGAATCCACCGAGTACGCCTGGCTGAAGGTCGCCGACCGCCTGCGCACCGTCGCGTACATCGTCACCTCGGCGGCCAAGGACATCGACGCGACCGACCGCGGCGTGCACGACATGCTGGCAACACTGGCGTTCGACGACAAGCCCTGAGCATGCCGACCCGACCCCAACTGACGGTGTGGAATACCGACGCGCTCGCCGGCCGGGCGGCCACGATCCGCAGGGGTGACGCGGCCTATATGGAACACCTTCCGCGTGCCCGCAACCGCATGGTCGAACTCGACGGCAGTTGGACGGGGCGCTCGCACGACGCGGCGTACGACCGCATCGGCGAAGACCACGACGAGGGCCGCAAGCTGTCCTACGAGGTGCTCGAGTTCGCCGAAGCCCTGGAGAAGGCGGCGCTGCGGCTGAGCGACGAGCGGCGCGTGGTCCTCGGCAGGGCGGAAGCGGCCGAAACGGACATCTACTTCGGGGCCGGCTTCGCCGTTGGTGGCGACTGGCGAGTCGACGTGATATCCGGGCCGGACATCGCGGCGGAGGACGTCGAGCGGATCGAGCAGCGGGCGCGGGAGCATCGGGACGACATCGCCTCCGCCTATCGCGGGCTGACCGGTGCCATCGATGATGTGATCGCCACCATCACAGCGAACGGTGACGAGATTCGGGCCCGCGGCGACCAGCTCGCGCGTGGGGCCTTCGCCGACGGACCCGCCGGGTGGACCTCCGAGCGAGATCTGACCGCCGATCTGGGTGCGGACGACGGAACCGCCATCGCTTCCGGTCCGCTCAGCTCCGCCGAGATCGAACGCCTCGAGGACCGGCTCTCGCAGGCGGGACTGACATCCGAGCAACTCGCAGCAATCGCCACCGGTCGAGACGTCGACATTCCGGCCGAGAAGCTGGAGTATCTGACCGCGCTGTACGAAAACGCCGGTAGCGACGGACTGCTGCGGCTGTCCGAACAGCTCACCGCCGAGCCCTCCGATGCATCGAACGATCTGCGCACCAGCCTGGCCAACGGCCTGCTGACGGTGTCGAACGAACAGGTGGTGGCGCGGGACGGCGCAGGCGCCGAGGTCGGCCGGGGTGGCTGGGACCGGCTCCCCGAAGGCGTGCGGGAACTGATCGGCACGCGGCCCGACCTGGGACCTCTTCCGGATGCGACCGGGCCGCTGCCCGATGCCTACGCCACGCCCGAGGACGTGTTCGCCTACCAGCGGGATATGGCCGAACTCGCCGGCCTGCTCAACTCCTCCAACGACGCGTACCCACCCGGTGATCGGCTCGGCGTCGAACTGAGCCGCCAGGCGGCCTACCAGGTCGTGCTGACCGACAACACCGAACTGGCGCCCATCCCCGGCTACGCCCTACCGGAGACCACGATCACCAACCTCCTCGACGTCGGCACCCGCAACCCCGAGGCGAACCACGCCCTCATCACCGGACTCGGAGACGAACACCTCCTCGGCGCCGACTACCACCGCGACACCGTGATCGTTCCCCTCCTGACGCACGAATGGGCCGACGAGGGAGCGTCGCTGTCGAACATGTTCTCCTGGATCGGTGAGGATGCCGCAGTGGATCCCGGCAACCCCGACGATCCTCGGCCACAACGCGCGGGCGAGGCGGCATTCGGTCTGGCGCAGTTGTTGTCGACCACCCAATCCGAGGTCAACGACCAGAACCTCTACGCCACATGGCTGGACATGCCCAATGCAGGCAGCCAATCCCTCGGTGAGGTCAACCCGCTCGCCACACAAGCACTGGCAGGCGCACTCGCTCCATACACCGGCTCCATGGTCGGGATGAGCGACTCGCTGACGGGGACCACCGGCTTCGGCCAGCTCGGCGGACCGATCGAGGCGGTCCGGGTACTCAGCGTTCTCAACGGCGATGAGACCGCCGGGAACATGATCAACACGGCAGCACTGGCCGAATCCAATCGTCTCGACAGGTTGTTCGCCACAAGCGAGGTCGCTGGTATCGGTGCAAGCGGAATCGGCGGTTATGCATCGAATCTTCATTGGCTGGTCGGCCGAGGTCTGGAGGTCGAAATCAGCGAACGACAGAACGATCTCGATACCGTGGCGCAGGAGTCCGCACAGCGGTGGGCCACCGCATATACCGCGGCCCAGATCGCGGGCGGTGGTTTCGGGGCTGGTCCAGCGGGTGTGGCCGCTATTACTGAGATCTTCAAGTCGGATCTCGTGATCGCCGACTCAACCACCGCTCTGCCGCATCAGGGTACGGCCCTCGGCGGCCACGGCCTGAGCACGACCACGTTCGGCACCAGCGGAGCCCGGATGTACCAGATGGTGCAAGAACTTGCCGCTTCGGGCGCTATCGACCCAGCGGCGTTGCCGGATGAATTCACGACCGCTGACGGCTTCACTCCGTATTCGGAGCTGATCACCGGCCCCACGGGCGCTCACGTCGGCGGACAGCTACCCGGTACAGGACCAGAGCGGACCCTCGAATCCGTACTCGTCGCAGCCGGTATCGACCCGACGCAGCTGCATTCGTACACCGAACGAGCTGCCGCGTACGGTGATCCGCGCCTGGATGACTTGATCTATCCGCAGAATCGGTCGGGAGCCGAGGCGATCGACATCTTGACGACTGATGCCTACGCCGATTCTTTCCGCAATCAATGGCCGGACGGAAACCATACGTCATGAAACGGAGATCTCCGGCTTCACGGACAGACAGACGGCGAAGGCACTCGCTGCTCGCTGCGGCGATTATCTTGCTGATTTCCGGCTGTGAAACGTCCTCGTCAGTGGTCGCAAGCGATCGATACGCACCCCCGCCCGAAGTGGCCAACGCGACCCTGGTCTGGTCTGCGGAATCGACAGCCACTCTGGACGACGAGCGCGGCACGCTCACACGAGCAGCCTATGAAGCACATCTCGTCGCGATGGTTGCCGGCGTGGATCGCAGCTACCCCGGGTATCGATACGCCGTAGAGCGGAGTCTCCTCAACCTCTACCGAGAAAACACCGCCTGGCGGTTCCCGCTTTTCGGAACCGAATTCGGCCACGTCCTTTCCACCGGCGACACGGCCGATGGTTTCGTAGCGACGGTGTGTCTGCAGAGTTCCGGTATCGCGCGGTTGATCGACGATGGGTACTTTCGCACGATCGGCCCGGGATATCGCACGCAGATCGAATTCACGAAGGTGTTGTCGCCGGAGCCTATGGCCGTCGATGGCGAATCCCGTTCAACCACCGCCAACCGCGACAACTCCGACGACGTCATGGCCACATCATTGGCGCCACCCGGCACATGGAGCGCGCCCCTCGACGACCACTTCGGCGGTTGGCGTGTCTCGATCGGTGGAGTCATCGATGATCAGGACGGCATCTGCGAGACCTGGGGTCGCAGAGTCGTTCCGGACGCTCCTGTGATCCCAGAGGAGGTCACCGTTGACGTTCCTCCCGAGACACTCCCTGCTTTCCCGGGTTGGCCCCGAGGCTCATGAGCGGGCTCATTCCCGCGGATCAGCTCTCGACGAGACAGGGCGGACAACGAGACTGCTCTCAGCGAAGCACTTCAGTGAGCAGCATCCATCGCCGGGACGGCAAGGGGGTCAGATGGGCTGCACCCCCACTCGAGGCCGAGGCGAAACATGTCGTCGCCGACTCACAGCGGCACTCCTGCCTGCCGCCGGTGTGCTGACCTCCGGCTGCGACGCCGGCACCTCCGCGCCGACGCCGCCGGGAAGTCCCGGCCACCACGCCCCGGAGCGCGGGCGAGGGGCAACGCTCATCTGGGCCGCAGAGTCGGGAATCGGCCTCCTCGGCCCTCAGGCGACGCTCACCTTGGCAAGCCGTGAAGCGCATCTCGTGGCACTGAACGCCGGACCCGACCGCACCCATCCCGGCTACATGGACACGGAGAGGCCAGAGGACCGATGCTTCTACATCGATGGGGAGGGACTGGCGCCGGTGCGCGGGACAGAGCACTCCCGAATCCAGACGATCTCCGAGTCCCGACGGATTCAGCGCTGTCGTGGTGCGTTCAGCCGGACGGGCTGGCGCGATACACGTACGGGGCGTGTTCAGTTTGGCTGGAACGGATTTCCTCATTACGTACGAAGTCACCGGGAGGCACGGGCCCACAATGGGAGAAATCGTCACGACATCCATTATCGGAAATTAGAATGCCGACTCCCAAAATGGTTGATTCCGGGGTCGACGGATGACCGACCCGGAACGCTCCAGGGGGCAATGTCGTAACAGGTTGGGAAGTGGGTTCCGGAAAGCTTACAGATGGGACGAAATGCGCTGTGAAGGCTGGGGGCGAACGTTCTTCCCCGATGCGTCCTCCGAACCAGCCACGGTCGAACGGTCAACGCCTCCCCCGACTCTGTCGGCGTATCCAGGATGGTACCGTCTCCGGGTCGGTCGGCCGGGTCGTCTGCACCGAGATCAAGTTGGGGAACTGGACCGAACCAGATGCACGGTGATCGAATGATGCCGCTCCGCGATCAGGAAGCGGCCACGAAGGGTTCCCCGGCCACGCCCCAACCCCGTACAAAGGCAACTCATCTATCCGCGCCGCCTCGGACGCAGCGTGGGCGAACCGCCACCGTTCTCCTTGTGCTGGGAAGCCTCATATCCGGCTGCACCGGCGACCACTCAACCCGCGACACCACGCCGACCGCGTATGAACCACCGGAGAACGTTCGCAACGCCACAATGATCTGGTCGGCCGAGTCCGGAATCGATCTCGTCGGGCCGGAAGCCATACTCGTTCGCGCCGCTCGTGAGGCAGACGTTGTTGCCAGGTACGCAGGACCCGACAGCACCTATCCCGGCTTCATGGACGCCCTCGATCCCGAGCTCCACGACTTCTATGGCTACGAGTCGGGGGTGGCGGCGATCTACGGCACCCAGTACGCCCGTCTTCAGTCGCTGGATGTATCTCCGGACGGATTTACCGCGTTGATCTGCATTCAAGGCGACGGGATGGCCCGACTCAGCGAGGGCACGTATGTCAGTTCGAACGGTCCGGCATACGCGCTGATGTACGAATTCGTCGACCGGACCCTCACACCTCCCGAACGTGCCGTGGCGTACGCCCCCTCCTCGATTCCCGATACCTCCGACGAACCGACTGCGACGGATAGGCCCGGTGACCAACCCGCTTGGAGCGCACCGAGAAACAACCTCTTCACCGGATGGACGATCACCTTGCGGCCGCTCTCGGACGAGACCAACGAGTTGTGCGACCCGTGGGGGCGCACGCTGTTCCCGGACGCACCGCCCGAGCCCGAAACCGTCGAGAACTCTTCCCCACCCCCAACGCTTCCCGCTTCTCCCGGGTGGCTCGGAGACTCATGATGGGCCCTCGTCTACCCAACCCTGCTGGTGCCCCCGGTTGCCTCCGATGAACACAACTGCAGCTGAGCGAGAGCGGAACCTGCGCCGCCTGTACCTCAAACCACGGCAGGACGGACACAACAGCCGGCGGCTGCTTCGTGCGTCCGGGCCGCTGCCCGACGCGTACGCCACGCCCGACGACGTGTTCGCCTACCAGCGGGATATGGCCGAGCTCGCCGGCCTGCTCAACTCCTCGGACGATGGATACCCACCCGGCGATCGCCTCGGCGTCGAACTGAGCCGCCAGGCGGCCTACCAGGTCGTGTTGACCGACAACACCGAACTGGCGCCCATCCCCGGCTACGCCCTACCGGAGACCACGATCACCAACCTCCTCGACGTCGGCACCCGCAACCCCGAGGCGAACCACGCCCTCATCACCGGACTCGGAGACGAACAACTCCTCGGCGCCGACTACCACCGCGACACCGTGATCGTTCCCCTCCTGACGCACGAATGGGAGGACGAAGGAGCGACGCTGTCGAACATGTTCTCCTGGATCAACCCCGACACCGAGTCGGGCGCAGCACCGTTCGACCGGGGTAACCCCGAAGATCCCCGCGCGGTGCGCGCCGGCGAGGCGGCGTTCGGGCTGGCACAGCTACTGTCATCAACCCAATCGGAAACAACCGGACAAAATCTGTACTCCACATGGCTGGACATGCCCAACGCCGATGGGCAGTCACTCGGTCAGGTCAATCCTGTTGCCACACAAGCCCTCGCCGGAGCCCTTACCCGCTACACCGGATCGATGGTCGGAATGAGCGATGCACTCACCTATGCCACCGGCTTCGGCCGCCTTGGCGGCCCGATCGAAGCCGTGCGGGTGTTCAGCGTCCTCAACGGTGACGCAGAGGCGGGTCAGGTCATCACCTCCGCCGCGTTCACGGAATCGATGCGCCTGGACGGACTGTTTGCCGCCAACGAGAGTCTGGGAATCGACTCTAGCTTCCTGGGCTGCTCCGCATCCAACCTGCATTGGCTCGCCACTACCGGCCTGGACATGGAGATCAGCGAGCGCCAGAGCGACCAGAATATAGCGGCTGCCGAGCATTCCCAACGCCTGAACGCGGCATACACCGGGGCCGAGATCATTGTGGGTGGCCCCGGACCGGGGCCTGCGATGCTCGCCGCTGCCGCAGAACTCGCGCGGCCGGATGCCCTGAGTCCGGATCCCTCGATGGCCGGACCCCTCCCACTGCCCGATGGCGCACAGGGACCCGCCGGCAGCACCCAGTTCGGCACACCTCCCGCGCGGATGTACGAGATGGTCGAGACCCTTCAGCGGCAAGGACTTATCAACCTGTCGGACCTGCCGGAAGAATTCCGAAGTGGTGACTCGATGCGCCCCTACGAAGACCTCCTCGGCGACCGAAGGCCCTCGGACCAGTCCACGCTCGCAGGTGCGGGCGCGCTGCAGATGCTGCCGTCGATCCTGGAGGCGCACGGGATTGATCCGCAACATGCTGCGTCGTACACGACCTACGCGGCGGGCCAGCTCGATCACAAGCTCGACAGCGTCGTGTACCCACAGAACCACTCCGGACCTGATGCACTGGGGATACTGACAACCGATCTCTACTCGAGTTCCACCGCAAACGTGTGGCCCACCGGGGACTTCTCCGGATGAGCCCGTCGCGAAACCTCGGTTGGAGTCGACCGCGCCCTCGCCGGCGTGCGGCAACCCTGATGCTCCTCGGCACTTTGCTGGCATCCGGATGCAGCGCCGAGATCCCGGTGCCAACGCCAACGGAAGCGCCTGACTACCAGCCGCCTCAGAATGTACGGAACGCAACGCTCGTCTGGTCCGCGCAGCCGGAAATCGATCTCCTCGGCCCGGAGGCCACCCTCACGCGGGCCACCCGCGAAGCACACCTCGTCGCTCTCTACGCCGGACCCGACAACGCCTATCCCGGATATATGGAGGCACTGAGGCCGGAAGACCGGTACTTCTACCCGAACGACTCGGGACTGGCTCCCCTGTACGGAACCGAGCACTCCAGAATTCAAGAACTCTCAACGAATCCGGACGGATTCAGCGCCTCCATCTGCGTCCAGCCCGACGGATTGGCGCGGTACACGGAGAACACATACTTCAGTTCCACCGGTCCGGCATTCCTCGTTACCTACGAATTCGTAGACCGCCGCGTCAACGAACCTCATCAAGATACGGACTCGTCGACCTCGGAAAGCATCGGTTCGACTACGCAACCGAACGATTCCGGGGAAGCCGATGAACCTACCTGGAGTGCGCCCCAAGGGAACGTCTTCGTCGGCTGGCAGCTCACCTTCGGCAGTCTTACCGAGGACGTTGACGGCAGTTGCGAAGCGTGGGGACGAACGATCTTCCCGAATGCCCCCTCGGAGCCGGGAACAGTGGAGAGCAATACACCGCCTCCCACGCTGCCCGCATATCCCGGCTGGGCCCGGCAGGCCTGACCCCTCACCCGGAGGGGAGGGATCGATTAGGACAGCGGCAATCTAACTACTGCAACCAGTCCGATTGATCTATAGTTGACCGATGCGGACGATCAGCAGCACCGAGGCGAAGGCACGGCTCAATGCCGTACTGGCCGAGGTCGAGGGCACCGGTGAATCGATCACGATCACCAACCATGGTCGGCCGGTCGCCGTGCTATCTCCGGTAACCGCGCGGCCGCGCAGGTTCGGACGGCTACCCGGCCTGGACGTGCCGGAATCGTTCGACGATCCGCTACCCGACACCGAACTCTCGGCGTGGCAAGACGCCCCGTGACGGCGATCCTGCTCGATACCAACGCCCTGCTCCACCTGGTTGCGGATCCGGAACGACTGAACGAGCAGGCGTATTCGGTCCTGGCCGATCAACGCAACGACCTCTACGTCTCAGCGGCCTCGGCATGGGAGGTGTCGATCAAGACCAGAATCGGCCGGTTCGACGGTGAACCGTTGCTGTCCGCGTGGGGCGACGTACTTGCCGAGATGAACGCCGCCGATCTGCCGATCGACCCGTCCGACGCCGCCATGGCCGGTCGACTCAACTGGGCCCACAAGGATCCATTCGATCGGATGATCGTCGCCCAGGCCGCCCGGCGCGGTCTGACCATCGCGACCAGTGACCGACAGGTCATCGGCGGTGCGCTTACCTCCGTGCTCGACACCCGAACACGTCGATAACGCAAAAGCCGGCTCTACGGGATTGAACGGCGCCGATCCGCGCGTGCGCCGCGGCCCTTACTGCAGTATTTGGCGTATTTGCCAACGCTATCACCGAGCCGTCGTACGCTTGCCGGAAGTCGCCACCAGCAGTTTAGGAAATCGTGAAGCTCAACGAAAAGGCCGTTGCGGAAGCCCTGTACGAAGACCCGAACATACGCACCCGTATCGCCTCACATTACGGAATCGATGATGTCGCCGACGATCCGGTGACGTTTGTTGATGAGGTGGTCGAAAAGCTCAATCAATCTCCATCGCCCGATCCTTTGAGGGGCGTGTCCAACACCGAAGTCTTCGAAGCCTCGGTACGGGCACTCGGCAGCAACTCGCGCCCCTGGGCGACGTTTCTCAAGAACGAGAAGCGGATCTACGAGGCACTCGGAGGCCTCAACCTCGCCGTGGCGCGGCACACCGATCCGACGCAACTGGCGACGCTTCTTTCCGGAACAACCAGAAAGAGAGATGCCGCTGCCATTACCGGATGGGCAAAGCACCTCGCAGATCTGGACGACGAGCAAGAGAACTACTACGACACCGTGCGCGAACTTGCCACCCGGATGAAGGGTGACGCCGCGACCGCAGGCATCACCGATCTGCCGAATGAGCACCTCATGCTGTGCCTGATCGGGCACCTGGTCGATGAGCAGCCGAAAAGCTGGGAAGGACCACCTGCGGAAAAGCTCAAAGGCATGCGTTTTGCGCTCGGCAGCGAGTTCTTCCGCAACCTCGGCTGGAACGGATTCAAACCGGATCGCCACATCATCCGGCTTCTCGACCACTGGGCACCCGAACTGGTCGAGGAGCAACGGCCGGTCGTGGATCGGCTCATCCCGCTAACCGGTCGCAGATCAGCCGAGATCCATCGGATGATGCGGTACTCGCTCGCAGGGATTGCCATCTCCCCCAGCGATGACTATTCCCGCACCGACAATCTCATCTGGTTATTGGGCGCCTACGTCGAGACAAAACGAAAACGTGAGCCCGCGTCCGCCGGCCGATACGTGACGGCTTCCCCGACGAGTCGTCTCGCGTCCGTGGGATCCTGATCGATCTCACTCTCGTCTGTGTAATGGCAGGTATCAGTTCGGTCAGTAGGTGATCGGTGGTCGGAGCGGCCGGTAAGGCGGCGGTATAGCCCGGGTCGATCTCATCCTCGTCTGCGTACACAGCGGGGACCGTAGCCGCGTCCTCCGGCGCGTGCCACGGATGCGGAAACCCTCCGCAACTAACTCCAACTATAGTTGCTATAATCCAACTTTAGTTGAGATAAGGAGGTGTCGGGCATGCAACTGAACAAACCTTTTGCTTCGGTCACGCCGACGCTGGACGGCGACGTGCTCGCGGTCATCGCAGGCGCCGACGTGCCGTTCACAATTTCCCAGATTCAGCGCATCCTCACCACCGCGTCGGGCGAAGGAATCCGCAAGGTACTCACCCGCCTCACCGCTCAGGGCGTGGTGCTCAACGATCGGATAGGCAGGACCAACACCTACCGACTGAATACCGAACACCTTGCGGCCGAGCCGATTGTGGCGCTCTCTCGGCTCAACGCCACATTCCTGAACCGCCTCGAAGAACACCTCACCGACTGGGGCAGCGAACTCCGGTACGCGGCGGTGTTCGGATCGGCGACAACGGGGCGTATGACGCTCGGCAGCGATATCGACGTGTTCTTGGTGCGCGAATCCGAGTCCCGTCCCGACAGCCGTGACAACGAATCGGAGGCGTGGGAGGAGCGGGTCGCTGAACTGGCTCGGCTGGTAACCGCTTGGACCGGCAACGACGGCCGCATCGTCGAGTATACCGAGGACCAACTCGCGGTCGCTGCTGCGGCTGGCGAACCCCTTCTTCGCGCCGTAGCCGAAGAAGGCCTGACCGTGGCCGGAAAGCGGGCGTGGCTGACCCGCCGACTGCACACAGCGGGCAACGCGGGCCCGAGAAGGAGACCGTGATGGCCGGGCAACGCGACTGCGACTCCACCGTCATCTCGGGACGGATGCACAAGGCGACGGAGTTCCTCGATCTCGCCGAGTTCGCGGAGGACACCCATCCCACCGCCGCTGCCGACCTGTACATCGACGCCGGGATCGCTGCTGCGGACGTGATCTGCTGTGTGCGACTCGGCATGCATTCGAATACCGGCAACCACAACGAGGCCCGCGCGCTATTGCAGAAGGCCGACCCCGGTTCCGAGAGATACCTCGCCACCTTGCTCAGTCTCAAGAACAAGTCTGCGTACACGCATGAGCCGATCTCCGCCGCGGAGTGCAAGAAGATGAATCGCGCGGCGGGTCATCTGGTCACTGCTGCCAAGAAGGCCTTGGCAGCAGCGAGGTAGTCGGACCAACCCCGATACAGCAGCGTTCCAGTGCTTTCTCGAACGGAATTGTCCCGTAGCTCTTCTGATTCGAATCCGCTCTGTTCTTGCTGGTCGCGACATGACGGCTTCGCCTGAGGCGACCAGAGCACCTCAATCCGCTGGGAACCCAATCGACGCGGCTTGCGTCCAACAGGGGACAGAAACATGGGGAGGTCTGCATGCCGGACGGCACACAGATGCGTATCGAACCCGGTGCCGCCGACCGGATCGCTCAGGCATTCGACAGACACGCCGACAATCTGGCGGAAGCGTCACGAAACCTGGAACGTGCCACGTACTCGACCGGGTTCGCGGGTTTCCCATCGGCCGGTGAACTGCATGCAGGATTCACGAACAAGGCGCGCGCGGCCATTGACCATCTGAAGGAGCAGATCGACCTGACGCGCAGCTACGCCGCAGAAATCCGCGCGGCGGGCGCCGCCTACATCGAGACCGACTCCACCAACTCAGCCATGATCGGCGAATCGGGAGCAACTGTCAGTCCGGACACCGGATCCAGATGAACAACCAACGCGCAGCACTGGCAACGGCGCTCAGCATCTCCGTACTTGCAGGCTGCGGCACCCCCACCATCTCCGGTTCGGCCACCACAGAACGCCCCGAAAGCCCACCCGTGGCCACCTCGACCTCACCGACCCTGCCCGACGTCACCTTCGATCCCTGTACCGACATCGATGACGCCATACTCCTGAGATTCGGCCTCGAACCGGCGGAAAGGGAACCGGACGTGCTCACCCTCGGCAGGGAAACACTGGTGACATGCGGAGTCCCCGGCGACGAGCGCTCGGTCAGCCTGGTCGCGCAGAACACTCCCTGGGACGACATACCGTTTCAGGTCACCCCACAGGCAATCACCGTCAACGGCCGCGAAGCCTGGTACGTACCCGGTGGGACGAGCGACGCATCGTGTTCGGTTCTCATGCGAACGTCGTTCGGAGCGGTGATCATCAACAGCTCACCGGGCTTGGGTAGACGGCCGGATCCGAACATGGACAGATGTGACGGCGCCCTGGAAATGGCCGAAGCGATCGAACCGCTCATCGACGACGGGACCTGACCTACATTCCCCTGACCGGCAACAACGTCCCCCGAACATCACAACGTGCAGGTGATGGAGATCGGTAGCTGCGTCCGAGACGACGCACACTCGTCCAGGTAAGCGCCCGACTCGAGGGGAACGCAGATGTCGGATCAACTCGCCCATGTGGAGCCGGAGCGGATTCCAGCCGGTGCGCTATGTGCCTTGCGTCGACCACGTCGACGCCATTGAGGACGCCCACTTCATCTACCGCAGGACACGCGTCGGTCGCCTCGTCTTCCTGGCA
Organism: Millisia brevis NBRC 105863; assembly: GCF_001552615.1. GTDB lineage: Bacteria > Actinomycetota > Actinomycetes > Mycobacteriales > Mycobacteriaceae > Millisia > Millisia brevis. The sequence continues at coordinate 16,744 of NZ_BCRN01000022.1, read as the reverse complement.
TACACCTCGCTCGTCCGACTACAGAACGGACGCGATGCAGCGGACCGAGCTCTGTCATGGGGTCCCGTCCCGTGTCATTACGAAACGTTCACCGCCCTCGACCTGGCGCAACACTTCCCATCCGTTGTTGCGCAGATCGCGGACGCCCACCACCTCGGTCATCCCTTCCCACAACCGACAGGTCATGACTGGTGCGCTCACGCCGGTGCTGGACACCCCGGCCACGTCGATAGTGTCCGACACAGGCCGGCTCCGTCGCCCTCCTGGTGCGAACCGCGAGACATCCACCGCTCGGGATGGCCAGGTTGTCGGTGTCGATCGTTACTGTCACTACCACGAACCGACGCAGACGACCATGGGATGTGTACATGGACTTCGACGACATCGAAGCTGTCCGGACGCGCCATCCGGCCTGGAGATTGCTGCGTGCCGACAATGCCGGACTGGTCCTGGCGTTTCTCGGCGGCTTCTTCGTGGAGGCGAATCGCGGAGCAACCGCCGGGGTGGAGGTAGCAGGCGCCTTGAACGATCTGCTCGACTCGCTCAACACCGACCCCGACAGTCCACGCTTTCCCAAGGCGGCGGCCGCCTACCTGGACGACTGGTCCGGCGCCGAGGTGGGCTGGTTGCGACGGTTTTATCCACCGGGATCGGATGACGTCCACTACGAGGCCACACCCGCCCTGGAGAAGGCCAACTCCTGGGTGGAATCGCTGCGCGCACGATCGTTTGTGGGCACCGAATCACGATTGCATACCGTCGTGGAATTGCTCCGGCAGATCGTGCACGGCACCGAGACCGATCCGGACGTTCGATTGGCCGAGTTGCGCCGCCAACGCGATGCTCTCGACCGGGAGATCGAGGCCGTGGAATCCGGTGACCTCCAGCTATTGGACGAGACGGGGGTCCGCGACCGCTACCAGCAGCTCTCCGCGACGGCGCGGGATCTGCTCTCCGATTTTCGTGAGGTCGAGGACAACTTTCGCAGTCTCGATCGCGCGGCTCGCGAACGGATCGCCGTCTGGGACGGCAGCAAGGGGGAACTGCTCGGCGAACTCGTCACCGGCCGCACCGACATCTCGTCCTCCGACCAGGGACGCAGCTTCCAGGCCTTCCACGACTTCCTGCTCTCGGATGCGCGGCAGGACGAACTGTCCGGGTTGCTGGCCGCTGTCGACCGTCTCGAAGCCGTCGACTCCGACCGGCGGCTGGGATCGATCCACCACGAGTGGTCCGAGGCCGCCGAACGTGCTCAACGGACCGTGCGTCAGATCTCCGAACAGCTGCGGCGGTTCCTGGACGACAGGGTGTGGCTGGAGAACCGGCGAGTGATCGAACTGGTGCGAACCGTCGAGACCGCCGCGCTCGGCCTGCGTGATCGCGCGCCGGATATCGGCCTCGAGCTCGACCAGGCGGGGGTGGAGATCATGTTGCCGTTCGAGCGGCCACTGTACGACGCGACTCCCGCCACCCGGGTGGACAGCCTTGTCACGCCGACTGCTGCCGAGCAGGCCGACGTCGAGTCCTTGTTCGCCCAGACCTACGTCGACCAGGCACGCCTTGCTCGACGAATCCGAGACATCGTCCCCCGACGGTCCTCCGCCCTGTTGACCGACATCGTCGATCTGTTCCCCATCGAGCAGGGAGCGGCCGAGATCGTCGCCTACCTCGCTCTGGACGACGAGGAGATCGCCGTCGACCTCGACGAGACCGGCGAAACCCTGCTCGACTATTCGGACGTGTCCGGTACCCGACGCCGAGTCCGCATGCCGAAAGTGACGGTGACACGACGATGACCGAGCAACAGGAACACGCGATCGGTTCATCGATCATCCGCCTGATGCAGGGCGTGATCTACCGCGAATCCGACGAGGACACGTGGTTGGCGATCGACCGCCACGTCGGCCCGATCCGGGATCATTTCGCCACGATCGGCGTCGATCTGGTCGTCGACGAGATCGAGGGCTACGCATACCTGCGCTCCCGCCAGGAGGTCGAAGGCGAGGAGCCGCTCCCCCGATTGATCCGTCGCCGCAAACTGACCTACAACGTGTCGCTGCTGCTGGTATTGCTGCGCAAACGCCTGGTCGAGTTCGAAACCTCCGGCGCCGAAGGGAAACTCGTCCTGTCCACCGATCACATGGTCGACACGCTGCGCCTTTTCCTCGCCGAGTCCACCAATGAGGCACGTGTGGTCGACACCGCGGAGTCCACCATCAAGAAGGCCGCCGAACTGGGATTCCTGCGCAAGATCCCCGGGCAGCCCGACCAATGGGAGATCCGACGCATCCTCAAGGCGTACGTCGACGCGCAGACCCTGTCCGACTTCGCCGGGAAGCTGCAGGAATACGCCGGGGCGGTGACTACCGATGGGTGACGGCCTGTTCTCGTCCGTCGACTTGTCGACCGACGAGCGTGCGGGATATCGGTTGCACTCCATCGAGGTCTTCAATTGGGGCACCTTCGACAAGCACGTGTGGTCATTGGAACCGAGTGGGGACACCTCGCTGCTGACCGGCGACATCGGCTCGGGCAAGTCGACACTGGTCGACGCGTTGACCACGCTGTTGGTGCCGGCGCACAAGGTGGCCTACAACAAGGCCGCGGGGGCCGACGCCAAGGAACGCACCCTGCGCAGCTACGTCGAGGGTCACTACCGGTCGGAACGGATCGAAGCCTCCGGCCGCTCCCGCGCGATCGGTCTGCGCGAGGGTGGGCGAACCTATTCGGTCATCCTGGGCGTGTTCGTCAACGAAGGATTCGACGAAACCGTCACCCTCGCACAAGTTTTCCAGCAGCGTGATCGATCCACTCCCGACCGGTTCTTCGTCACCGCCGCCAAGCGTCTGTCGATCAGCAGCGACTTCACGGACTTCGGATCCGATCTGCTCGACTTGCGCCGCCGCCTGCGGGCGGGTGGCGCGACCATCTCCACGGTGTTCCCCGAGTACGGGCGCACGATGCGCAAGATGTTGGGAATCCGCTCGGAGCAGGCGCTCGAGCTGTTCCACCAGACGGTGTCGATGAAGTCGGTCAGCAACCTCAACGACTTCGTGCGCAGCCACATGCTCGAGCCGGCCGACTCGGGCGATCGCGTGCGGGCGATCATCACCCACTTCGAGGACCTCAGCAAGGCGCACGACGCGGTCACACGCGCCCGCGAGCAACTCGAGGCCCTCGCCCCACTGGTCGAGACGTGCGGACAGTACGACCGCGCCGTGGCCGAACGTGACGAACTGGACCGGCAACGCGCGGCGGTCCGCTTGTTCATCGCCGAGTTGCGCATCGGATTACTGACCGGCGAGATCGCAACCCTGGAGGCCCGGCACGCCGAACTGGACGGGCAGCGGTCCGCCTCCCAGCAAATCGCCGCTCGGCTCGCCGGCGAACACGAGTCGCTGATCGAGCAGCGCGCACAGGCCGGCGGCAACCGCATCGGCGAACTCGAACGATTGGCCCGAAGCGCCCGCGAACAGGCCGTCGAACGGCAACGCCGGCGGACACTGTTCGATGCCGCCGTCGCCGATGCCGACCTCCCGGCGATCGAGACCAGGGAAGAATTCCTCGCCCTTGCCGGCGCGCTGCCGGACCGTCACGACGCCACCGCTCGCGAGCTCAAGGTCATCGACAACCGGCTTGCCGGCCTGTTCGGAGAGATCAAGGACCTGGGCGGAAAGCACACGGTAACGACGGCCGAGATCGCCGGCCTGACCAACCGCACCAACAACTTGCCGCAGAGTCACGTGGCCCTGCGCGACGAGCTGTGTGCGGCGCTGGCGGTGCCGACCGACGAGTTGCCGTTTGCCGGTGAGTTGCTCGACGTCACCGACGAGCATGCCGCGTGGCGGGGCGCAGCCGAACGGGTCCTGCGCGGTTTCGCGCTATCGCTGCTGGTACCGCAGACCCACTACGCCGCCGTCTCGCAGTGGGTCAACGCTCGGCGACTGACCCACCAGGGACGCGGGATCAAGCTGGTCTACGAGCGCGTTGCCGAGCGGCAGATTCGTTTGCAGCGCCCCACGGGTGACGGGCTGCTGCTGGCCGATTGCCTCGACGTCAAGGACGGCGCCTTCGAGCGGTACCTGCGACACGAGCTGGGCCGGCGCGCCGACTATCGCTGTGTCGACACGATGGCGCAGTTCCGCGACGAGAAGCGCGCGGTCACCCGCGAGGGGCAGATCAGATCCGGGGACCGCCACGAGAAGGACGACCGCACCCGGGTCGATGATCCGCGCACCTGGGTGCTCGGCTGGGCCAACGAACGCAAGATCGCCGCGCTGGAGGCCGAGGCGGCCGAGCTCGCCGAGCGGATCACCCTCGCCGAAGCCCAACGTGACGACACAGAACGGACACGACACGGCCTTCAGGCCCAACAGATAGCCCTCGGCCGGCTGCGCGACTACACCGACTGGTCCGACCTCGATCACGCTGAAGCCACCGCACGAGCCGATGACGCCGACGCCGAACGCGCCCGACTGACCACCGAGTCCAGCCGACTCGCGGAGATCACCGCCGCACTCGAGCGCAACGCCGCCGAAAGGGACGCCGCCGCCGTGGTGACCGAACGTCTCGCCGGGGAGATCGCCCGGGTGACCGACCGCATCGAGAGCGCCGAACACAAACGCGCCACCGACACCGCCCTCGTCGCCAACCGGGACGCCGACGGTCTCGAAGCCTGTCGTGCGGTCTACCCCGCGCTCACCAATCGGCTGGGACGCAAGGTGCCGATCCGGTCGGACGACTGCACCGACGCATCGGAATTCCTGACCGATGATCTGGACAAGCGCATTCGCGCGGTGGTGCTACAGATCAACGGCTACACCACGTCCATGCAGCAGTACATGGACGGGTTTCTGCGTTCGTGGCCGGAGTTGCGCAGCGACATGGATGCGCACCCGGATGCGCGGCACGACTTCCTCGCCTACCACCAGCAGGTGGCCGGTGACGACCTACCGCGCCACGAAGCGGAGTTCAAACGGCTGCTCAACACCGAAACGATTCGCGAACTCGCCCAGTTCAACAACTGGTTGCGCAGGCAGGCGGACGAGATCGATACCCGCATCGATCGGATCAACGAGGCGCTCGGAGCGATCCCGTACAACCCCGGCCGCTATATCCGCCTCGAGAAGGAACGCACCGACAATCAGGATGTCGCCGCCTTCCGTGCCGATCTCCGCAATGCCACCGACGATGCCCTGGCCACCGACAACGATCACTATTCCGAGCAACGATTCCTGGACGTCAAGCGCATCATCGAACGCTTCCGCGGCCGGGAAGGATACGCCGACACCGACCGGAACTGGACCCGGCGGGTCACCGACGTGCGCAACTGGTTCGTGTTCTCCGCTTCCGAGCGGGACCTCGAGACCGGCGACGAATGGGAACACTACAGCGATTCCGACGGCAAGTCCGGTGGGCAGAAGGAGAAGCTCGCCTACACCATCCTCGCTGCGTCACTGGCCTATCAGTTCGGTCTGGAGTGGGGCGCCAAGCAGTCCAAGGACTTTCGCTTCGCGGTCATCGACGAGGCGTTCGGCCGCGGCTCGGAGATATCTGCCCGCTACGCACTCGACCTGTTCGCGAAGCTGGGGCTGCAACTGCTGATCGTGACACCGCTGCAGAAGGTGCACGTCATCGAACCGTATGTGCGGTCGATCGGATTTGTCGACAACCCGAACGGCACCTACTCGCGGTTGCGCACGATGACCATCGAGGAGTACCGCGAGCAACGCGACCACCCGAATCGATGACCTGGACCGGCCCCGACACAATTGTCGCGAAGGTCAGACGGCGGTGGAACGATGGTTCACTGCTGCGGGCGTATGCCGCGGACGAACCGTTCCCGCGGATCGAGGTGCCGCTGCGTGGTCCGGGCGCGGCGGATATCGGTGATGATCTGACCGCGGTGCGGGCGTGGATCACCAAGCTGGACAATGCTCGTCGCGAGGACGCGCACTACACCCTCGAGTGGGCAACGGTCGGCGGACGGCATATCGGCCGCAATCGGTTTCCGAAGCGAGCGGTGCTCACCGGGTACGAACAGGCCTGGGCACTGCTCGACGTCACCACGCCCGTCGAACGGTTCATGGAGCTGCTGTCAGCGGCGACGCAGCACCCGGCGGCCCGGTCCTGGGCTTTGGCCCACCCGCATCGTGCTCTCGAGCTGGCCGCCGAGTGGCCGCGACTGCTCGCGGCCTACCGATGGCTCGACACCAATCGGGGGTCCGGGCGCTATCTGCGGGAAATCAGCGCACCGGGGGTCGACACCAAGTTCGCCGAACGTCACCGGGCCGTGCTGGCGGCGTTGCTGGATGTTCCGACGTCCGCCTCCGGTTTTCTTGCAGGACTGGGCCTTCGAGCAAAACCCGAGTACGTGCGCCTGCGGATGACGGGCGGGACGATCGCCGGGCTCGCCGTCAGCGAACTGTCGGTACGGGTCGATGAACTTGCCTCGCTGCCGGTATCCCCGCGCACCGTTGTCGTCTGCGAAAACGAGATCACCTACCTGACCGTTCCCGTGCCCGACGCAGGGATGGTGATCTGGGGCAAGGGATTCGACGTGTACCGCCTCGGTCGGATTCCGTGGTTGCTCGACTGCACCATCATCTATTGGGGCGACCTGGATACCCACGGTTACGCGATCCTGGACCGATTGCGCGCGTGGTTCCCGGAGGTCCGATCGATATTGATGGATCGAGCCACGCTGCTCGAACACCGTGACCGGTGGGTCACCGAGGCGAAACCCACGTCCGCACACCTGCCCCGGCTCACCGATGAGGAGAGGGCCGTGTACGAAGACCTGGTCACCGACCGCATCGGCACGCGAGTGCGGCTGGAGCAGGAGGCCATCGACTGGCAGTGGGCGCGATCGCGTCTACCGTAGTTGGCGCCTGAACGTGGACATCCAGTTCCTTCTCACTGCCGTTGCGAGGAGGGCGGCGCTCCGGGAGACCGTCTACCAGACAATGGCGTCGAGGCTCGAAGTAGTTCGACCGATTCAATGCAACTGCCGCTTCAGCGGAACCGTATCAACGAGGCTGGTGCTGCCACCATCTCCGCCACTTCCTGGCTGACTTTCCGTTCAAAACGGGCCCGAGCTATCCACCAGCGCACAACGGCCACCATCAAGTAGACGAAGCCCACGCCAATCGCCAACAGAGACATACCGTATTGAAACGACTGTGCCGCAAAACCTTCGAGCTGCAATGCCCACAAGGACGCGCCAGCCATCCATAGCCCGGCCACCGCGATCTGTGCACCCGTCCAGTACGTCGACTGGTCCTGCTGCCTGATGTTGCGAGCAGCGGCAAGACGTGGGACTGCCTCGCGCCCGACTTGCCGCAGCTCCTTCGCCCATCGGAGGTGACCTTCCTGCTCCAGCCGGTCGGCGGCAGCCACGAGCTGATCCGCGTAGGCGAACTGTTGCTGCAGTTGCCGGAGGCGAGACGGCCCTGGATAGAGCCAGCTGCCCAGCCACTCCCTCACGGGAGGTATAGCGCACACCGCCACACTGGTGCCAACGATGAGCGAGAATATCTGCCAGTCCATACGAGTCCTTCCATGTTCGTTTCCGAAATGATGACACTGTGCGCCGATACCTATTCAGATCGGCAAACAGTTCGAACATCCCGCAGCTGCGTGACGATCGCTGACGAAGCCCAGCGCCGATATCACTGTCGTGCTGCCTCATTCATGGCGCTGCCACCGGCGGACGTACATAGCACGCAGGAGGATTGCTGTGAGTACCGGCTTCCTCACGACCTGCTGATCTGGATTGTCTCTCGGCCCTGGCCTCCTCGATTCTCTCGATGCTCCTGTTTGCCGCCGACACGATCCGCCTCGCGTCTGCGGGATCCATGCCGTCCGGATCGGCGAGAGTCATGTCGATAGTCTCGTCACCCGACTTCACGGCCCCCGGTTCCAGAGCGGCCAGCTTGTCCAGCCGCCCGTACGTCATATCGTCGAGGCCGCGGACGAGGTCGGACAGCTGCTCGAGAACAGCGATAACGTCTCGCCGTTCGGGTGGCGTCATCAGATCCCACGACAGGCCGCTCACAGCCCGCTCGAGTTCCTCGGCGGCCTCGTAGGCCAGGTCGATCTCATCCTCGTTTATGTACATGGCAGGGACCGTAGCCGCACCCTCCGACAGGTACCGCGGATGCGCTTTTGCGGCAATGGAATTCATGAGGTCGAGTATCGCTAAACCCGGGTTGTCAAGTTGGTTGTCCACAACCAGCGGCGATCTTCGGGTTATCCCCGGGGAACCCGAAGACTGAGGAACCTCTGATGGCGTTCGACGAGAAGCTCGCGGTTCGCAGAGATCGGATTCTCAGTCGTGTTCCGCCTCGGGAGGACTGTCCACATGACGGCTTCGCCCGACCGGCTGGAGAACCCCATCCGCCGGGAACCCGATCGACGTGGGGTGCGTCCAACAAGGGACAGAAACATGAGGAAGGACTGCATGCCGGACGGCACACAGATGCGTATCGAGCCCGGCGCGGGTTTCCATCGCCGACGAACTCCATGCAGGCTTCACGAGAAAGGCGCGCCTGGCCATTGACCATCTGCAGGAGAAGATCGACCTGACCCGCCACTACGCTGCAGAAATCCGCGCGGCCGGGGCCGCCTACATCGAGACCGACTCCGCGAACTCAAACCTGATCGGCGACGCGGGAGCCGCTGTCAGTCCGGACACCGGATCCAGATGAACAACCGGCGCGCAGCACCGGCAATGGCGTTCGCCATCTGCGTGCTTGCAGGCTGCGGCACTCCCACCATCTCCGGTTCGGCCGCCACAGAACACTCCGAAAGCTCGCCAGCCATCGCCACCTCGACCACGCCAACCTTGCCCGAAGTTACGTTCGACCCCTGCACCGACATCGATGACGCCATACTTCTGAGATTCGGCCTCGAACCCGCGGAAAGAAGGCCGGATGTGCTTACCTTCGGCAGGGAGACAGGGAGACAGCGGTGTCATGCGGGGTCATCGGCGACGAACGCTCGGTCACCCTGGTTGCGCAGAACACCCCATGGGACGACATTCCTTTTCAAGTCACCCCCCACGCGATCACCGTCAACGGACGCGAAGCCTGGTACCCGGAAGCCTGCACGACAACGGATGCTCGGTTCTCATGCGAACGTCGTTCGGAGCCGTGATCATCAACAACACCCCGAGCATGGGCAGGCGGCCCGATCCGACCATGGACCGCTGCGATGGCGCCCTCGACATGGCCGAAGCGATCGAACCGCTCATCGACGACGAAAGATGACGGGCCGACGCATCCCACGATCGGCGATAACGTCCCTGAACACCACAATGTGCAGTCGAGCCAGATCCGTAGCTGCATCCGAAACGGCGCAGACTCGGCCAGGTAGGCTCCGCCCACGAGGGGGAAGTCAGATGTCCGATCAACTCACCTACGTGGAACCGGAGCGGATTCCGCCCGTGCTCTACGTTCCTTGCGTCGACCACGTCGGCGCCATCGAGGACGCACAGTTCAGCTACCGCGAGACACGCGACGGGCGCCTCGCCTTCCTCGCATACACCTCGCTCGACCGACTACACAACGGACTGGGCGACGAGCAGCCGTGGGTTCTCATGCCCCTGGCTGCCATCAACGCCCAGTACGTCCACCGGCCCTGGGATCTGACGATGCTCGATCTCAACGTTCCACGGAACCGTCGGCCGGAGTGGAGCAGTTGAGTACACCCGAAAGCTCCTCCAGCATCATCGTGGATCCGGAGGAGCTTCGCCGCGTCATTGCCGACATGGACACAGCACGCGGCGCTTTCGACAGCTGCGCGGCGTCGATGCCCGATCCCGCTGGTACCGGCTGGGCCGAAGAGCTGATCGCGTCGATCCTCGCTGCCGTCACAACGTCAACCACCGAAATACTCGTCGAGAACGACGTCCTTTCGGTGATCGCAGATCAGTGCAACCGCAACTACGTCGACGCCGATACCGAGGAAGCGATTGACCTGCTGCTATCCGGAGACGCCGAGTGAACCCGCCTCTCGAGACTCGTATCGATGGTGATGCGGGCACTATCGAAGCGGCAGCTTCCTGGTTGAGGTCCACGATGTGGGATTCGGCCCGGACGTTCACCGAGGCGACGGACGCGCACCGCTCGCGAGCAGACGCATCCTGGGATGCGCCCGCGTCCGAGTCGTTCCGCCATCACCTCACCCTCCTTTCCGATGGTGTGGAAACACTCTCGACAGCGGCGGAGAACCAGGGAGTATCACTCGACGCGCTCGCTGTGGCCCTGCGCAGAGCCCGGGACCAAGCAAGTGCTGCGCGCGAGAAAGCAATGCATGCAGGCTTGGAAATTGAGGGCACGCTCGTGCACCATCCCGGCGTAGGTCCGGCGGCACCATCGCCCTTGTCGAGCAACGCTTCACCTGCCGCAGTTGACCACCACGAACTGGCGGCAGCCGAATACAACAGGTATCAAGGGCTGCTGGCCGCCTGGAACACGGCCGCAGAGGAAGTCCGCACAGCTATCGACGGATGGGACGACGCTTTGCTGGCCGCGGCATCACGCTGGCAGTCGAATGCCGGCAATCTTGCAACTCTGGCCCAAGGCTTCCTCGCCGGCGGCAGCAGCACACTATCGGTCGCGGCAAACGCATATGCCATGCAATCCAAAGCCGATCTCGCCGAGTTACGCATCTCCGGGGCTCGATCGCACGTCCAGGCGCTGACCAATCCCGATGGAACGACCCGCGGACCCAACAGTGCGATCAACGACCACCTCAACGATGTCACCGCTGCACAGAACGACGCCAGGGCCGCACGAGCGGCGTTGGACGAGGTCGGCCCCTCCGCGCGGGTAACCCGAATCATGAACGGCCTCGGCTTTTTCGCGACCGGCTATGCCATTGGAGACGATCTGGCCAATGGAAAGTCGATCCCGCAGGCGGTCACCTCGAATGCCGCGGGTATGGCTGCGGGGTACGGAATCGGAGCTGCCGGCGGCTGGGCCGCCTCTGTGGTTGCGGGAGCCGCCATCGGATCCATCGTCCCCGGCGCAGGCACCATTGTCGGTGCAGGGACCGGCGCCGTCGTGGGCTCCGTGGCCGCCATCGCAACGTCGGGGATGGTGGACTCCGTTTGGGAAAAAGGCGATTTCAGCACTGAGACGATCCGAGACGGTGGACGCGAAGTACGCGATACATTCGTTGACGCCGGCGGGTTGGTCACCGATGGATGGAAGGCGCTCTTCGACTGATGATGTGCCTGAAATGGATGGAGCACAGGTGGTTCGCCATACCGATGGTGGCGTTCACTCTCGTGCTGGGCGCGGTGTTCATTGCGTCGTCAATCGTCACTATCGGTGACGGCGACCCTTGGCTGTCATGGGGACTGCCGGTCGGGTTCTTCATCCTTGCCAGCGGTCACCACCTATTCGAAAGACACCTTCGGCGACCCGAGGCACCTACGATTCACCCGAGACCCGGCTGGAGTTCGGATTCCCGTGAATCGAGTGCAACTGCGCGTCATTCTCACCATCGGTGTCGGCCTGACTCTCCCCGGCGTGTGGGGTCTCGGCGTCGTCGCCGCCGCCGGCGCCACGTGGTGGCCATGGCTCATCCCCACCGCACTGTTCGCACCCATGGTTCTCATCACCGCCCGGTCGATGGCGCGGCGGCCGACGCTCGTCCTCCACCCCCACACCATTGAGCTCATTGGGCCATCCTCGGACAGCGCTGTCGCATGGGACGACGTGGACATGATCGTTGCCTTGGGCGAGCCGCCACTCGAACAGCTCAACATTGTCGTCCGGCCGGGGGCACCGAGTTGGCGGATCCGAACGTTTCGGTTTGCCGCCAAGATGAGCGTGAACAACAGCAACCTGCTCGCGATGCGCGTTGGCGAGCTGTGGGCACGAGACCGAGAGATGGTCACTGTACTGTGCCCGGTGCTCGACCTCTATCGCCGCGAACCCGGACTGCGATCGGAGCTGCTCAGCGAGGCGTTCGAACTCCGGATCGACTCTCAGCGCGCGAGTTCCCTGGCTTTCTCTTGATCCGACCGTTCGCGCAGCTGCCCAGCCGCCGATCCGCGGGACGCGAAACGCGGCTGGGTCACTTCAGTGACAGAGCGAGGGAACGCAGTCGACGGCCGCTGCGTCCAATACTCAGAGCCGCTGACGATGGAGATAAAACGGTGCCCGATGGTGAAACGCTTCGGATCGAACCCGGCGCAGCGGAGCGCATCGCTCGAGCCTTCGACACCCACGCGAAGAACCTGGCGCAGGTCGCTGATCGACTGCGGAACGCCGGCTACTCCACGGGGTTCGCAGGATTCCCGTCCGCGATGGAACTCGATGAGGGCTTCAAGAACAAAGCTGACCTCGCAATCGCCCATCTACAGAGCCAGGCGAAGGTGAGCCGCGAATACGCCGCAAAGCTTCGCGCAGCCGGAGCCGCCTACACCGAGACCGATACCACAAACTCCACAACAATCCACGCCGCAGGCGACGAAGTCACCCCCGAATCCGGACCTCGATGAAAGGTCTCTACACCGCCGCCGCGATCTGCATGGCAGTCACCATCACCGGCTGCACCTCCGCCGAGACCACAACCGGTAGCACCGACACTGCAACCCCACCACCCGTGACCACGGCGGTGTCCACCACACCCGCACTGCCCGAGGTCACCTTCAACCCTTGCGACACAATCGATGACGCATTGCTGGTGCGGTTCGAGGTCGACCCCGCCGAACGCGACCGACACGAATTCTCCCTCGGCAGGGAAGACATCCTCGCCTGCAACATTCTCGGAGAACACCGCACGATCAACATCGTCGCCCAGAACACCCCCTGGGACGACATCCCCTTCCGGGTCGCCCCGCAAGCCATCACCGTCAACGGGCGCCAAGCCTGGTATGTCCCCGGCGGCACGAGCGAAGACTCGTGCTCGGTGCTTATGCGTACCGACTTCGGAGCGGTGATCGTTGAACACACCGTGCGCCGCGGTGGAACCACGGACCCGAACATGGATCGCTGCGACAGAATCATGGAACTCGCCGAAGCTGTCGAACCTCTGATCGACAACGAGAACTGAGGGCGCTCACCGTCGGAGGTCGCTCGACAGCTATTGACCTCGGGGCGGCACGGCGTTGTGCGTCACCGGTTCTGCGCGGCCCTGTCCTCCAGGACCACCCGCTCGCCCGCGTTGCCGGTTCGCGCGGCCGCCTCGGTGAACGCGTCCGCGGCCTCGGCATGGCGCCCCGCACGTTCGAGCAAGTCGCCACGAACGCTCGGGAGTAGCACAGAGCGGCCCAGCGACCTCGGATCGACGGCGTCGAGGATGGCGAGTCCGGCTGCCGGACCGAACGCCCGACCATGGGCGACGGAGCGGTTGACCTCCACGACGGGACCGGGCGCGGCTTCGGCCAGGATGTCGTATAGCTCGGCGATCCGGGTCCAGTCGGTGTCCTCGGACCGCTTCGCGCGAGCATGCTGGGCGGCGATCGCGGCCTGCAGGAAGTATCGGCCAACTGGCTTGCCGCGCGCGGCGAGCCGTTCGGCGTTCTCCAGGGCGGTGAGGCCTTGCCGCATCATCGATCGATCCCACCGACCGCGGTCCTGCGCCTCCAACAGCACCGGCCGACCAGCGGCGTCGAGCCGGGCGTCCGTTCGCGACGCCTGGATCTCCAGGAGAGCAAGCAGGCCGAGCACCTCGGGCTCGTCGGGTGTCAGCGCGGCGAGCATGCGGGCGAGGCGCACCGCCTCAGCAGTGAGGTCGGGGCGCATCCAGTCCTCCCCGGAGGTCGCGGTGTACCCCTCGTTGAAGATCAGATAGATCACCGCCATGACGTCGTCGAGCCGCTCGGTCCGCTCCGATCCGGTGGGTAGTTCGAACTGTGCGTGCGCCTCGGCCAGAGTCTTCTTTGCACGGGAAATCCGCTGCCCCAACGCGGATTCGGCGGCCAGGAAGGCGCGGGCGATCTCGGCGGTAGTCAGCCCGCCGACCAGGCGCAGCGTCAACGCAGCACGAGACTCAGGTGTCAGCACCGGGTGGCAGGTGAGGAAGATCAGCCGAAGCACGTCGTCCTCGATGTAGTCGAGCCGAGACGCGATGTCGGGCATCGTCTCCTCCTCACCGGCGCGCACGTGTTCGATCTCGGCGACCTTGCGACGCAGGGTGTCCGCGCGCCGAAAGTGGTCGACGGCGCGGCGCTTGGCGGTGGTCATCAGCCATGCGACAGGGTTGTCCGGCACGCCTGCGGTCGGCCATTGCTCGAGGGCCGCGACCAGCGCGTCCTGGGCGAGGTCTTCGGCCAGGCCCACGTCGCGGGTGATCCTGGTGAGCGCGCCGATCAGGCGGGCGGACTCGGCCCGCCAGACGGTGTGGACGACCACGCTCGGTTCGTCGGGACGGGTTTGCGGCGGCACCAGGCCAGGGTAGTGAGAACCGGCCGCCACCCGCCGATCCCGGCCGAACAGGCGCAGGATCGACGGGCCGGGTGGTCACTCCTCGGGCGCGTCGGGGCCGGTCGAGATCTGGCGCAGCGTGGAGATCACCGTGACCTCCGGCCAGTACTTCGCGTGCAGCTCGGCGAACGACTGCTGGTCGGCGGCCGCGTCCTCCACCGTCGGGTACTCCAGAATCGACCAGCCGCCGACGACCTCCTTGCCCTCGGCATACGGGCCGTCCACGCGCGTCACCTCGCCCTTGCGGACGACGTAGTTCACCGCATCCTCGGTGCCGTAGAGGCCGCCGCCGTCGAGGAAGATCCCCTTCGCCGCGCGTTCGCCGATGTACTCGTCCATCGCGTCGAACAGCGCCTTCGGAGGCGTTCCGATGTTCTCTTCCATCCGTACGAATCCCATGAAACGAGGCATGTGGATCACTCCTTTGTGGTTGCTGATGTGGTCTCTCGCACCTACGTCGAACGAGCATGCCGGGCTTCGACATCGAACCTAAGGATTTTCTGGTGGATCACCATCGGTGATCTGGTCGACGGCAGGATCGGACGGCGCGACCAGGGCGGAGCGGGGCTCGGCCGCACAAGCCGGTTCGACCGCACCCGAGGATCAGTCGCGGCGCACCCGAGCGGAACCATCCGGATGAGTGACGGGCCGAAGATCAAGCTGGGCGATGCCGACGAAATCGTCGGGGTTGCACGTGTAAAGCGGTAAGCCATTGGCGATCGCGGTGGCTGCGATCAACGCGTCATAGGCTCGAACGGCAAGCTTGCGTCCCGAGGCGCGCAACGAGGCGGCCACACCGCCGAACGCACGAGCACTCTCGGCATCGAATGGGAGTACCTCGAAGTCCGCCTCGGCTTGCTGAAGATGCTGCTGACGGACACTGCGATCCGCTTCGGTCCGCGCGACGTGCGGGCCTACCGACAACTCGGCAAGCGTCACGGCCGTGATGGTCGACTCGTCGGGCAGTTCATCGGCGTTGTTGAGTCGGCCCAACAGGATCACCGTCGACGTGTCCAGCACTCCCCTGCCGGCATCACGCGCTCCGCTCACAACGACGAGTCCAACACGTCGTCCACATCTGCCCGGAAAACGACAGGGTCCATGGCCGGAAGGTGTCGGCGACGCCGAATCAGTTCCTCGGCGCTGACGCTGCGGCGACGCAACGGGCCGAGTTCCGCCACCGGAGTTCCGTCCCGCGTCACCACGACACGTTCGCCGCGCTCGACCCGACGCAACACTTCACCGCCGTTGTTGCGCAGATCGCGGACGCTTACCGTTTCGGTCATCTTCCGACTGTATCACCGGTGAGACACCAGTCGCCGCCATCGACATGCCGATCGAGCATCAGCTGTCATGGCGTTCCCGGTCGGCCGGACGTGGTCCGGCCGCCATGGACGCAGAGGTCAAGGCACCTCATCTGTCGGGAACCCGATCGACGAGAGCTGCGTCCAAGAGAACGGACAGACCAACGAGGGGGCCTTCATGCCGGACGGAACACAGATGCGTATCGAACCCGGCGCCGCCGAGCGCATCGCCCAAGCGTTCGAGACACACGCGGAGAATCTGTCAGCCGTTTCACTGCAGCTGAAACGCGCTACGTACTCCACCGGCTTTGCAGGATTTCCATCGGCGGACGAACTCGACGTGGGCTTCACGAACAAGGCACGCCTAGCCATCGACCACCTAAAGGAGCAGATCGACCTGACGCGCCGCTATGCCGCAGAAATCCGTGCGGCCGGTGCCGCGTACATAGAAACCGAGTCCGTGAACGCAGCCGGGATCGAGGCAGCGGGAACCGCCGTTAGCCCGGACACTCTTCCCGGATGAACAAGCAGCGGGTGACGCTGGGAACGGCCCTCGCAATCGGCGTGCTTGCGGGCTGCGGGACGTTCGACGTTTCGGACGCGACCATCGAAGACCGAACCGAATCTTCGCCCGTCGTCGCCACCGCTACCACGCCCGTGCTGCCCAACGTTGCGTTCGACCCCTGCACGGCCGTCGATGACGCCATACTCCGGAGATTCGGACTCGAACCCGCGGACAAGGAGCCAGATGAAATTGTCATCGGCAGAGAAACGATAGTCGGATGCGGAATCATCGGCGACGAACGCGCGGTTGACCTCATAGCGCAGAACACTCCGTGGGAACAGATTCCCTTTCAGGTCACCCCGTATGCGGTCACTGTCAACGGACGCGAAGCCTGGTATGTACCCGGCGGCACGGATGATGAATCGTGTTCGGTTCTCATGCGAACTTCGTTCGGAGCGGTGATCGTCAATAACAGCCCCGGATTGGGCAGGCGA
>NZ_BCRN01000021.1 GCF_001552615.1 Millisia brevis NBRC 105863 | reverse complement strand
CTGCCGACCCGCCAGCCCGCCCGCAACCGGGCCGACGGCCCGCCGGCCGCGCCCGGTCTGCCGCAGCGCCGGCCGAGCCGGGCCACGTCCGACGGCGATACGGGGATCCTGCCCGCGGTCGAGCAGCCCTGGACCGGTGGACTGCCGCAGCGTCGACCCGCCGAAACGGCGCCGGTCGCCGATCACTCGGACGATCCGTCGGGGTCGGCGAACGGTGATCGTCGGGCCACCCCGTCGAATACCTCGGCCTTCTTCGGGGCTCGCCACCAGCGGCGCGCCGATACCGAGGGCGACGAGCAGACCGACGATCGCAGTCCCGCGACCGGATCGCAGCCGGCCGTAGCCTCCTACGCCTCGCAGCCCGCGACCGCCGAGGATCCCACCGCCGGCCGCGCGCCCGGCGCCGACGCGTCGCCGAACAAGCCCGGCGGACCGGCCTCGGCCGACTCGCTGTTCAGCGATCCGTACTCGGTCGAGTGGATGCCCAGCGATTCGATCCAGCTGCGGCCCCGGCCGCGT
Organism: Millisia brevis NBRC 105863; assembly: GCF_001552615.1. Classification (GTDB taxonomy): domain Bacteria; phylum Actinomycetota; class Actinomycetes; order Mycobacteriales; family Mycobacteriaceae; genus Millisia; species Millisia brevis. The sequence continues at coordinate 64,370 of NZ_BCRN01000021.1, read as the reverse complement.
CGGGGAGTGCTGGCCTCGCGGTTGCGGGCCAACTCCGCGACCCCGGCGGGCGCCGCACGCCCCGCCGCGGATGCGGATGCGGCCGACGTCGCCGATGCCCAGCCCGCTGCGTCGGATCGAACGGATGCGGCCCGCCGGCCCGCCGGTGCGGCGACCGAGGCTGCCGCCGATACGGCCGCCGAGTCGTGGTCGGCACGACGTCGCCGCGTCGGCGGCGCGGACGGCGACTCGCCGCGCCGGCACGCGAAGGCCGGCGACGGGGTTGCACACGGCCGTGCCGCCCAGCGCGTCGGGCAGAACCAGGATCCGACCGTCGACACGCCGATCTTCTCGCGGCTCAGCTCGGACTGGCTCAACGATCCGGCAGAGGACCTGGCACGGTCGAGCCGGACCTGGTCGACCGCTGCGGACTCGGGGTGGTCCGCGGCCGAAGAAGCGTTCACCGCAACGGTGCACGAGCACTCGAGGACGGGGCTTCCGGTGCGAGATCCGGGTCGACGTCTCATCCCCGGTTCCGCTGATACCAGCGCGCCGGCCGGATCGAGACGCGATCCCGAGACGGTGCGCTCGACGATCAGTAACCATCTCGAAGGCGTACGCAACGCCCGGTCGCGTATCGACCGTGGACGACACAGATTGGACAAGGACTGATGACCGGCCCCGCATCGACCACCACCCGACCGCTCGATTGGCTGGTCGCCAACTTCGCCCGGGATACCGCGGGCGTCACGCACGCCGTGCTGGTTTCCGCCGACGGCCTGCTGATGGCCATGAGCGCCCACATCCCGGTCGACCGGGCCGAACAGCTCGCCGCGGTCGCGTCCGGCCTGTCTAGCTTGTCGACGGGTGCGGCCCGACTGTTCGACGGTGGCACCGTGCTGCAGTCGGTGGTCGAGATGGAGCGCGGCTACCTGCTGTTGATGAGCGTCGGCGACGGTTCGCATCTCGCCGCCCTGACCACGACCGACGGGGACATCGGTCAGGTGGGATACGAGATGGCGATGCTGGTCGAGCGGGTCGGATCGACCGTCGCGGCCGGCCCACGCAAGGGCGAGTCCGTCCGTCCGTCGTCATACTGATCATCGATCGCAGGAGTTCGAGATCAACGAAGGACAGTCGATGAGCGAGGACGAACTGGTGTCGGGTCCACCAGCGCCCAGCCGGGTGCGGCCCTATACCCTCACGTCCGGTCGGACGGATACCGGTGTCGACCTGCCCATTGAAGCGTCGATCAGGACCACGAATCCGGGGGCGGATATCGGGTTGCCGGCGCACGATTTACGGAGTCGCATCGTGGTGATGTGCGAGTCCGGGCCATCGGTGGCAGAGATTTCGGCACGACTCAGCGTGCCTTTGGGGGTCGCTCGCGTGTTGGTCGGGGATCTCATTGCCGGTGGGCACCTACGAGTTCTCAGGACTCTGGGTGACCGCACCAGCAACTCCGAACGACGAGAATTGATCGGAAGGACCCTCAGTGGACTACGTGCCCTCTGACACATCGACCGCCGCCTCGACGAAGATCGTCATCGCGGGCGGGTTCGGAGTCGGCAAGACAACATTTGTCGGGGCGGTATCGGAGATCGTGCCGCTGCGGACCGAGGCGTTGATCACCGACGTATCGGTCGGCGTCGACGACCTGCAGCCGGGAACGACCAAGGACACCACCACGGTGGCGATGGACTTCGGTCGCATCACCCTCGGCGGTGACCTGGTGCTCTACCTCTTCGGCACCCCCGGACAGCGCCGCTTCTGGTTCATGTGGGACGACCTGGTGCGCGGCGCGATCGGCGCCGTCGTGATCGTCGACACCCGGCACCTCGACGACAGCTTCGCGGCGGTCGACTACTTCGAGGCGCACGGGGTTCCGTTCGTGATCGCGGTCAACGAGTTCGACCAGGCGCCGGTCTACCCGCTCGAGGAGATCCGCGCCGCCCTGGCCGTGCCCGGCGATGTGCCGATCTTCTCGATCGACGCGCGCAAGCGGCAGTCCGCCAAGGAAGCGCTGATCACGATCACCGAGTACGCCCTCGATCGGGTGCCCTCCGCGCCCTGATTCTCCACACGACACCCCGATCCCCGACCGCATCGTCGGGGATCGGGGGTGGAGGAAGGTCACTGCCGGGGCAGCAGGATCACCGGCACCGGCGCCTGGCGCACGATGCGGGTGGCGCTCGACCCGAGGAAGACCTGCGCGATCGGCCCGTGCTCGCTCGACCCGACCATCAACAGGTCGTCGGGGTTCCAGTCGAAGGCATCGACCGTCGGGGCCCACCCCTCCCCGATGATCAGCGCGGGCGACAGGACCGGGACACCCTCCTTGGCGAGCAGTTCACCGATGGTCCGCTGGGTCCGCTCGACCTGCTCGCGCCAATAGGGGAAGACGTCCTGCCCGGCGAACCGGCCGACGGCGGACGAGTCGCGCGATGCGAAGGTGACCACGCGCACCGGCGCCGACAGTTGTTCGGCCCAGTCGGCGGCCGGACCGGCCAGGGCGATGTCGCGGTGGGTCGGATAGACCGCGAGCAGCAGCCGGGAGACCGGGGCGCGTTGTTCGCGGTAGCCGCGCGGGGCGACCGCCACGGGGGTGCCGGCGCTGTGCACCAGCCGGTCGCCGGCGCTGCCGAAGGAGATGCGGCCGATCGGTCCGTGGTTCGACGAGCCGATCACGACCATCCGCGCGCCGACGGCTTCGCTCTCCTCCGCGAGCACCCGCGGGACCGAACGGCCGGTGCGCACGACCGACGTGATCGACAGGTCGCCCCCGAGTCGAAGGATCGCGCTGTCGAGCGCTTCGGCCGCTCCGGCGCGCAGTTCGCGCCGCCAGTCGTCGTCGACGCCGGAGAAGTCGCGGACCGCGGGGGACTCCCACGCGTCGTGGACCACACAGCACAGCACGATGTCCTCACCGGTAAGGCGGGCGAGCCGGCCGGCCAGGTCGAGGCCCGATGCGCTGGGCATATCCGGGCCGAATCCCACCAGGATCGTCATGTCGCCGGCCCTTCGGCGGGCGCGCCCTCGGCGGCGGACGGCTCGAGGCGGGAATGCCGACGGCTGTAGCCGAAGTAGACCACCAGGCCGAGCAGCAGCCACACCAGGAAGCGCAGCCAGGTCTCCACCGCGAGGCTCGCCATCAGCGCCAGGCAGGACGCCGTCGACAGGATCGGGACCAGGGGGACCAGCGGCACCTTGAACGGGCGCGGCATGTCGGGGTCGGTGCGGCGCAGCACGATCACCGCGATCGAGACCACCACGAACGCGAACAGCGTTCCGATGCTGACCATTTCGGCCAGCACCGAGATCGGCACGAAGCCCGCGAGCAGGGCGACGACCACGACGGTCGTCGAGGTCATCAGCACCGGGGTCCCCCAGGTGGGGTGCACCCGCCGGAAGATCTCCGGCAGCAGTCCGTCCCGGCCGAGGGCGAAGCCGATCCGACCCATCGCGACGATGTCGACCAGGATCACCGAGGTCAGCCCGGCGACCGCCGCGATGCCGATCAGGATGCCGGCCCATTGCAGACCCACCTGGTGGAAGACGTCGGCGACCGCATCGCCCTCGGACAGATTCCGGTAGTTGACCATGCCGGTGATGACGATGCAGACGCCGAGGTAGAGCGCGGTACAGATGCCCAGGGTGCCCAGCAGGCCCAGCGGCATATCGCGGGCGGGGTTGCGGGTCTCCTCACCGAGATTGGCGACCGCCTCGAATCCGGAATAGGCGAAGAAGACCACCGCCGCCGCGAACAGGACGCCGGCGATCCCGAAGCTGGTCGGGGTGACGCCGGAGAGGAACTGCCACAGCGGGGCCCGCAGACCGGCGTCGCCACCCTCGGCCGGTTGCGCCGGCGGGATGAACGGCACCAGGTTGGACGTCTTGACGTAGAAGGCGCCGACCGCGATCACGAAGATGCACACCAGCACCTTGATGACCACCAGACCGTTTGTCACCCAAGCGGATTCGCGGATGCCGCGGATGGCGACGATGCCGAGCAGCACCGTGATGAAGATGGCCCCGAGGTTGACGGTCGAATGCGACTCGCCGAACCACTGCTGCGGCAGATTGAACACGCCGGCGATGTAGCCGGACCAACCCCGCGCCACAACCGCTGCGCCCAGGGCAAATTCGAGGATCAGATCCCACGCGATGATCCAGGCGAAGAGCTCGCCGATCGTCGTATAGGCGTAGGTATAGGAACTGCCGGCGGTGGGTACCGCCGAGGCGAGTTCGGCGTAACAGAGGGCGGCCAGCAGGGCGACGATGCCGGCGACGAGGAAGGAGAGCACCACCGCGGGGCCGGCGCTGTTCTTCGCCTCGATGCCGGTGAGGGTGAAGATGCCGGTGCCGATGACGATGCCGATCCCGAAGCCGATCAGATCGCGTGCTCGGAGTGATTTGGACAGTTGACCGGCGCCGTGGACGTCGTCGTCCTGGTGGATGACCGTTTCGACGCTCTTGCGGCGCAGCACACTGTGTGGTGAACGAGCCATTCTTCTCGCCTCCCGCCGGCGGGGCCCCGGTCGCGTGGCGTTGTGCGCGACGGTCGTGGGCCGCGAATCGAATACTCCGGTGACAGCACAGCACACCGGTCGATCGGTGGACGACTATTGCGAGAAGTGGACCGAGAGATACGAATACAGATATTTGTCACCATTGTCCGGTACCGGCCGGTAGGCGACCGACCGCTCCGGCGGCGGTGGGCCCGCGGGCGGGGCGGCGGGTCAGCGTCGGTGCAGGGCGCGCGCGGGGCAGAGCCGAATGGCGTCGTCGGTCGTCCGCCGATCCGGATGCGCGTCGACGATGATCGGGTAGCCCCATTCGTCCGAGACGACGGCCGGCGCGAGCAGGTGAGCGCAGACCCCGCGGCCGGTACAGGCGACCCGGTCGACCACCAATCCCTCGCCGCGCCGTCCGATCGGTGCGGGGGAGTTGCGGTCGGGGATGTGGTCGCGGGCGTGGGTGTCGTCGCGGTCTGGGCGTCGGGCGGTGGTCATCGGACGACCTCGTGTCGGTGGGCGGGCAGGGCGAGGTCGTCGCCGACGTCGGGGCCGAGCGATGCCCCGAAGGTGCGCAGCGCGGAGCGCAGGAACGACGCGACCCCGTCGGGGTGGCGGCAGGCGCCTCGGCCGGGCAGCACCCCGAGTCGACGGGAGAAGCGTTCCCGCACCGCGCGATCCGCGTTCCCGTCGAGGATCGTCGTCAGATCGTCGACCACCGCGGGCAGCCCGAACATGCACGGGCCGCATTGGCCCGCGGACTCGCCCGCCGCGTAGGTGACGGTGTCGAGGACCAGCCGCCAGGGATCGGTGCGGCCGTCGAGGACCCGCACCGAGGCGCTGCCGATCCCGACGCCGTACGGGGCGAGGGCATGGGACGACCACGGCAGGTCGATCGCCTCCTGCGCGGTGAGGAAACCGCCGGACAGGCCGTTGAACCACAGGACGCTCGGTCGCGCGGTGGTTCCCCCGGCGATACGGATCAGCTCGATGATCGGGATACCGGCCGCGACCTCGTGGACACCGGGGCGCTGGACCGACCCGCCGATGGTGATCAGTCGCGGTCCGGGCTCGGTCACGGTCCCGCACCCGCGGAACCAGCCGGGTCCGAATCGGGTGATCTGGGCGGCGCGCCAGACGGTTTCGGCGTTGAGGACCACGGTCGGCGGGATCGTCGTGCCGTCCGCGCGGTGGGCACCTGTGGCGGTGGGGGCGAAGCGCATCAGCGGTCGCGCCGTACCTCCGGCGGCCAGGGATGCCAGCGCCGAGGCCTCCGAGGACACGTACCGGTTCGGGACCACCAGCGTCGGCACCGCGGCCGCGGACAGGACGCGCAGCGTGTCCGAACCGCGGTGGGCGGCGACGCGGAACCGATCGCCCGCGATCAGGCGGGCGCCGTCGATCAGTTCCGGCAGGTGGTTGCGGACGATCCAGCCGTCCTTCTCGGCGCCGACTTCGCCGTCGCAGGCGTTGACGATCAGTTCGGCTCCGTGGTCGCGGGCCAGGCGCAGCTTCCGGTCGGTCGGGAAGCCGGCGCCGCCGCGACCGGTGAGCCCCGCCGACCTCAGCAGTTCGATCAGGTCGGTCACGACCACTCCTCGGCCGCGACGAGGGCGCGCCGGCGGGCATCGTGATCGACCGAGACGAACCGCAGGACGGTTGCCGCGGCCATCACGACGGCGCAGGTGATCGAGATGGCCGGCAGCATCGGCTGATCGCTGCTCGCCATGACCAGCGCGTGGATGGCCGCAAACGCCGCCATCGCGTAGGCGCCCCAGTGCACGGTGCGCCACCACCGCTCCGGGATGCGGTGACGCAGCAGCGAGGTGACGATGATCGCGGCGACGACGTCGAGCGCCAGCGTGCCGAAGGCGACACCGACCGGTGAGTATCCGGAGGCGAACGGCAGGAAGACCGCGGGCCAGGAGATGTCGACATAGCTGTCCGCGACCGCGGTCAGCACGTGGATCGCCAGGAAGATCAGGCTGCCCAGAGCCAGGCTGCGGTGCACCGCGACGATCAGCACCGTGCTCGATGACCGGGGGCGATGTCGGCCGGCGGTCAGCGTCCCGAGGACGACGACCCCGGTGAACAGCACCAGGGTCACCACCCCGGCCGCCCGCGAGAGGTACCACATCCAGGAGTCACTCATCGTGCTCGTCGGCCCGTTCGGGCCACCCCTCCACCCGGATCTCGTAGCCCTCCGGCTCGGAATCGGCGGCATCGTCGATCGCGGCGGGCGCGGTGACCAGCAGCGCGGCGATCCGTCGGCGCTCGAGCCAATGGATCGCGTCGTCGCCCAAAATGATCGCCGCGGTCGACGCCGCGTTGGCCTCCAGGGCGGACGGCGCCGCGCAGCTGACCTGCCCCCAGATCTCGGCCGCGGGTGCGCCGGTGCGCGGATCGATGATGTGGTGTGCGGTCGCATCGGCCCGCGCCCACCGGCGGCGTTGGACCGAGGAGGTGCAGACGGCCAGATCGCCGTGCACGCACAGCGTCTGCCGACGGGTATCCGATCGGTCGGCCACCCCGATCCGCCAGCCGCCCGTCGGTGACCCGCCGCGACAGCTGATGTCGCCGCCGAGATCGACGAGGAATCCGGCCCCGAACCGATCGACCAATAGATCGGCCAGGACATCCGCGGTGCGTGCCTTCGCGGACGCACCGAGATCCAGCGCGGTCCCGGGAGCCAGTTCGACGGTGCGGGTCTCGCGGTCGAGACTCCAGCGTCCGGGCAGCGTCAGCGGAGCGCCGAGGGGAAGCGTGGTCGGGTCGCGGCGCAGGACCTCGTCGAGGTCGCGGTCGTATCCCCAGGCGATCAGGGCGGCGCCGATCGCCGGCGTCACCAGACCGCCGGTCAGCCGCTCGGTGGTCTCGGCCGCCTCCAGGCAGTCCCAGAGGACATCGGAGACGACCGGCCACCGGATCGCGGCGTCGGCGGCAACCGCATTGAGCATGCCCAGTTCCGAGGTCGCCCGGAAGCGCGACGCCACCTCGTCGAGTTCGCGAAGCGCGTCGGCGACGATCCGCCGGGCCGGCTCGAGCGCGGCGGGATCGGTGGTCGCCACCCGCACCCGGGTGCCGATCGCCGTCATGTCGACGCTGTGGACCGGGCGGCCGGCCACCGCGGCGGTCACGACGCCCTCGTGGTCGCGTCGGCGGACGACGATCCGGCGTCGCTGAGCGAGCCGAACCGACCGTATGTGGTCGCGGTCGATCCGCTCGTGTCCGAGGTACCGGTGCCGCCGGTCATGGAGGACGTCGTGTCGTAGGTGTAGTCGACGACGGACGTCGCGCCGGCCTGTGTGGAGGCGTCGGCGGTCTCCAGCGTGACGTAGAGGACGCCGGTGGTGATGGCGCCCGCCGACAGCAACCCGACCGTGAGGTAGCGGGCGCGGGCAAGGAGGGGGTGAATGCTCCGTTGGGGCGGATTCGGCATGACTTCAGGATTGGTCCGTTCCCCGGGAGGAACCCGGGGGTACTTCGGGAGGATCCTGACGTTCCCGCGCCCGCACGGACCCGGAACTGCTTGGATTCGACTCCACTTCGGGTCTGGTCTACCTGAGAGGAATGTGAGAATATGCACGCGAACTCCTCGGTGAAACCCATCCCGGCACCACGACCCCGAAGGTGACGACATGACCGGTACCCATCCGATCCGCGACCGTGGACGATCCAGATTCCTCGCGGCGCTCCTGGCGTTGCTGTTCGCTCTGGCCCTGACGACGGTTGGCGCCGGCACCGCCGCGGCACAACCCGATATCGGTTCGGGCTCCGCGGCGCTCGGCCTGCACGGATGCTCCGCGGAATTCGAGGACGGTGACCGCCGGCTCGGCCCGGAAACGTTGTCGAATACCTTCCCGGTCGGTCCGCAACTGGTCGGATACGACCGCACCGGGGGTCTGTCGACCGAGGAGTTCCTCGATCGTTATTGGGATCCGGCCGCCGGTCCGTCCGGTTCCTGGATCTACCCGCCCGCCGACGGCTACGTCACCGATGGGGCGGGTGAGCCGATCCGTGAGGTGATCACCGTGTCGGCGGGTGCCACTCTCGACCGGTACGGAAGCGAATTCGGCACCTTCCTGGCTCCCTCCGGCGCCGGCTATGCCGAGCGATCGATCCCGCCGTCGAACCTGGTCGGAACACCGCCGGAGCCGTGCAACTACCACGCCTATCTCGTCGTGCGGCCCTTCGACCTCTACGCCGGCACCATCGCGCCCTGGTTCGGGCAGCCCGGCGGCGGCACCCAGTACCAGCTCGACCCGGCCCTCGTGCCCGGCGTGACCGGCACCTTGAACGTCCAGTGGCTGCTGACCGCCGGATACCTGGTGCGGGTCTATCCGGATGTCGGATAGTGAATCGGCCGGCGGCCGGCGGGGGCGTTCCGACCGCAGCGACGCGATGAGCGGCGCCGCCGGCGAAATCGTGGCGTCCGTCCGTGCCGCTCTCGGCGGAGCCGCGACCGACCCGCCGGCCTCGGCGCCGACCGACGATGCCACGCCGTTCGTCGCCGACGGTGCCGACGGTCTGCTGCATCTGACCGTCACCGAACGGGGCAAGACTCTCGACGACTACGCGACCGACGACGTCGCGGACTTCACCTACCGGGTCGCGGTGGTGATGTCCGACGCGATCGCCGGCCGACAGGTGGCGCTGCGTCGTCCCGAGGACCGCCGGGAACTGTGGGCCGAGCAGTACGACCTGCTCACGCGGCTCGGCGGCGGTGTCGCCGATCGGTGGCTGGGGGAGTTGCGTCGGACCCTGGTGTCCGCCGGCCGCTCCGAGGATCTGCTGCTGCTGCCGCAGCGCTGACGAGCGGAGCGGACCGGCGGCCGCCGACCTCCGCTGTACCGGACGAGTGGACCTCAGCCGCCGGTGACGATGTGTTCGGCCTGGTCGCGGTCGGTATAGAGCTGCCAGTGGTGCTTGGCGACCTCGTCGGGGTGGGCGTGGGGATAGTCGAGGGTCTCGGTGGTGATGGCTGCGGCGACGACGACGCTCGCGGACTGGATACCCTTGTCGCCGAGCGTGTTGTGGAGGTTCTTGGCCCAGTTGCGCAGCGCGGCCTGCGGGGGATTGAGGGTGGCCAGCATCGCCATCGGCTCGACCGAACCGATACCCATGGTGAACAGCAGAGTTCCGGAGCCTCGTTCGAGCATGCTCGGCAGCACCTCGTGCACTGCGGTCACCGCCCCGTATAGCTGCACGTCCATGTGGGCGCGCAGGGCCTCTACGGTCACATCGGCGGGTGCGACCCTGTCCAGGCCGGCATGTGGAGAGAACGACAGAACGTCGATCGGTCCGAAGCGCTCGGCGGCTTCGCGAATGGCTAACGCGAGAGAGTCGTGGTCGGCGATATCCACCTGGAAACCGGCGGCCTTGATCCCCTGATCGCTCAACTCGGTGACGAGCTCATCGAGCCCATTCTGGCGGCGGGAGAACAGGGCGACGTCGAAGCCGTTGCTGCCGAACAGCTTGGCGATCGACAAGCCGAGGCCGCGACCGGCTCCGACGATGGCGATGGTGGGCATATGTACGTCCTTATCCGAGGGGTGCGCGATGTCGACGCGCGTATTGCACGCAGCCGCTACGGGTGCAGCGGGCGGAGTGGATATGCATGCGGCCGGGCGCGCGCCATGCGGAGACATGCCGCAACATTGACTTCATGCATGAAGTAATATTAGGTCGACTCGACCCGAATCGGCAAGCTACTGCACTTCAATCGTGAAGTAATCGTCGTCGAGTCCGCGTCACCACCGCACCGAACGATCGATCACATCCGGAGGCTGTAATCCCATGAACAAGGACGTTCTCGTTGTCATCGGTACCGGCGGCATGGGTGAGGCGATCGCCCGCCGATCCGGGCCGGGACGCACCGTGCTGCTGGCAGACTTCAATGAGGAACTTCTGGCCCGCCTGTCCGAGTCGCTGGGCGCGGACGGCTACCACGTCGAGACGCATCCCGTGGACGTCTCGTCCGTGACCTCCATGGGCTCGCTGACCGAGCGAGCCGCCTCGCTCGGTCCGATCGCCGCCGCCGTCCACACCGCAGGCCTCTCGCCGGCTCAGGCGGCTGTGGATGCGATCCTTCGCGTCGACCTCCTCGGCGTGGCGAACTTCCTCGATGCGTTCGCGGCGGTGATCGCCTCCGGTGGCTCCGGGGTCGTGATCGCCAGCATGGCCGGCACGTTGTCCGCGGGTCGTCTGCCGCCGGAACTGGAGGCGGCCCTGGCGGCTACACCGACCGACGAACTGCTTTCCCTGCCGTTCCTCCAGCAACTGCCCGATCCCGGCGCTGCCTACGGAATCGCGAAACGCGCCAATCAACTTCGGGTGCAAGCGGCGAGTATGCAATGGGGTGGCCGGGGTGCGCGCGTCAACAGCATCAGCCCCGGCGTCATCGCCACCCCGATGGGCCAACAGGAACTCGCGGGCGATTCCGGTGCGCAGATGCGTGCGATGGTCGACGTTTCGGCCACCGGACGGCTCGGAACCCCCGGTGACATCGCCGCCGCGGTCGCATTCCTGACCGGCCCGGAAGCGACCTTCATCTCGGGTGCCGACCTGCTCGTCGACGGCGGCGCGGTCGCCGGAACTCGACATGCCGCTGCCGGCTCTGTTTAGGGCCATCCGCACGCAGGAAGAGTTTTCGGCCCAACCGACAGGGTGACGGGTGGGCTACCTCGGTCGGCGGTAGATCCGGCCCGGGCGATGTTGGTGGCAATACCGCTTGTGCGGCGGTCACCGCTCCGTTCAGCAGGCTCTCGATCCGGGGCGCAGGGGTGTCCGCAGTGACCTCGCCGGCATTGGTGAACCCGAAGCTCACCGACGGTGAGAACTCCCGCACGTCGATGGCGCCGAGGTCGGTTGCCGCGGCTTCCGGGCCGGCGGTGACCTGTTCGGGGTTGGACGTCGAGAATTCAGGGGGCGCGGCTAGCTCGCGGCCGGACGGGTCGGCAAGCTGGGGATGCGGCCTTGGGCGCAGGCGCCCGTGGGGTCGATCGTTGTGAGGATGCGCCGGGCGATTTCGCCGGCCTGCCGCCTCTGGGCCTTGGTCAGCGGTTCCATCACCGACCGGCGGACCTCGTCGGTGTAGACGGGGGCACCATCGAGAGCCTTGCGGGCACCGTCCTCGGTCAGGGTCGAGAGCGTGTACCGCCCGTCCGCCGGGTCGGGGTGACGGGTCACCCAGCCGCGAGATTCCAAACGGGTGACGACGTTGGACAGTCGCGACAGGGTGGAGGCGATCAGGTCCGCGAGCTCGCTCATCCGTAAGGTCTGCTCGGGCGCTCGGAACAGGGTCATCAGGACCAGGAACTCGAAATGGCTGAGCCCGGTGTCGCGCTGCATCCTGGCGTCGAGGGTTGCGGGGAGGCGTATCAGCAAGTAGGCGAACGCGTCCCAGGTGGCCTGCTCCTCGGAGTCGAGCCAGTCCCTATCACCCTCTTCGCCCACATGACCGATCCTAGCTTCACCGGTGAACTCGGCCACGACGCGTGCACCGCAGTGGCGGCATCGCTGCGCCCGGACCCGGTACGGCCCGTGGAAACTTCGGACGAGCCCGCCGCTTCACCTTCGCCGACATATGCACCTTCCCCGTCGATCACGGCCGATATCGGCCCTACTTGACTTCAATATTGAAGTTGTTGCCAACCGCGACCCGGGTCTCCCGACGAGCGGATTCGCCCCTGGCGAAACTTCATATGTGAAGTTACCTCAGCGGCGCCCTTCCGCTACTTTAGTTCATGCGTGAAGTGAATCGCTTCGTCTGCCACCCCTTGTAGAGAGGTACTGCATTGACCATCGTCACGTGGATCGCCACCGGATTACTCGCCCTGGTCTTCCTGACCTCCGGGGCGATGAAGCTCATCCGCACCAGCGAGCAGCTCGCCGAGTCCGGACTGAAGTGGACCGAGGACGTCGCGCCCGGCACGGTGAAGCTGATCGGAGGGGCAGAGGTCCTCGGCGCGCTCGGTGTCGTGGTCGGCGGACTCGTCGCCGCCCTGCAGTGGGCCGCGGTGGCCGCAGCGGGCGGCTTGGGGCTCGTGATGATCGGAGCGATCGCCGTTCATGCGCGTCGCAAGGAGACGAGCATGATCATCGTCAACGTTGCACTTCTTGCCGTTGCGATCCTGGCCGCCGTCGGATGGGCCATCGCCGGACGCTGATCGCCGCCTGATGCGCCGCCGATCCGGACCTGCCGGCGCGCGAATGTCCGCCGATCGCGGTCACGGCGGGCCGGCGGGTGCGGCAGCAGTGGTGCCCTCGGTGAGACTCGAACTCACACTGGACGGGTTTTGAATCCGTTTCCTCTGCCAATTGGGATACGAGGGCTCAGCGTGTCCGGATGGCGCACTCGGACCGCGTAGTGGAACCTACTGTAGAAGATCGGGGAAGTAGGGTCGCAGTGCGGGGTGGTCGTGCAGGCCGGCCCGCGTGTCGCCCAAGGTGAGGCATCGAGTTCGAAGGAGAACCGCAACGATGACCGAGACAACGGTGCCGGACGAGGCTCGCACGAAGCGGCGCGTTGTGGTGGCGGAAGACGAATCGCTGATTCGTCTGGATCTCGCGGAGATGCTGCGCGAGGAGGGCTACGAGGTCGTCGGTGAGGCGAGCGACGGCCAGGGAGCCGTCGACCTCACCAGTGAGCTGAAGCCGGACCTGGTGATCATGGACATCAAGATGCCCGGCCGCGACGGGATCGACGCCGCCTCGGAGATCGCCGCCGCCCGCCTGGCGCCGGTGGTCATCCTGACCGCCTTCGGTCAGCGCGAGCTGGTGGAGAAGGCCCGCGACGCCGGCGCGATGGCGTATCTGGTCAAGCCGTTCACCAAGACGGACCTGATTCCGGCTGTCGAGGTCGCCGCGAGCCGCTTCGCGGAGATCCGCGCGCTCGAGGAGCAGGTCGGTGATCTCGAGGAGCGGCTTGCGACGCGCAAGCTGATCGAGCGGGCCAAGGGGCTGCTGATGAAGTCGCAGTCGCTCTCGGAACCCGATGCCTTCCGGTGGATTCAGCGTGCCGCGATGGATCGCCGGACCACGATGAAGGCGGTCGCCGAGGTCATCATCGAGACGCTCGGCGAGCCCGCTCCGAAGTAGCCGTCGACGCGTGGCCGACGCCCCGCCGAGGTCGATGGGTGCTCGACATCACCGACCTTCGGAGTGGGGCGCTACGGCCGTGTTAACACTTTCGACCCAAAGGTCACAGTCGGATCACGACGGTCCTTCGGCCGAACGGCAATCGGCCCCGAGCGTTACGGTGCTCTTCAGTCGTGGGCCTTCACCGGGAGGTCCACAACGATTCGAGGAGACTATTGATGGCAAGACGGACGCTTGTCCGCACCGCGGCCGTCGTGGGCGCCGCGGCTTTGGCGTTGGCCGCCTGTTCGTCCGGCGATAGCAGCACCGGAAGCGACACCACCACAAGTGCCTCCGGCGCCGCCGACTCCACCGAGGTGTCGACGGACTGCACTCCGGAGGAGGCCACCGCGGGTGCCACCCCGGTCACCACCCCGCTGTCGATCGGCACCCTGCTGCCGTCCACGGGCAGCCTCGCGTTCCTCGGCCCGCCGATGGCGGCCGGTGTGCAGCTCGCCGTGAATGAGGTCAACGACGCCGGTGGCGTGCTCGACGCCCCGGTCAACCTGATCACCGGCGACTCCGGCGATACCACCACCGACACGGCCAACGCCACCGTCGACCGTGAACTCGCAGAAGGTGTTTCGGCGATCATCGGTGCCGCGTCCTCCGCGGTCTCCCTGCAGGTGATCGACAAGATCGCCAGTGCGGGCGTCGTGATGTTCTCGCCGGCCAATACGTCGGATCAGTTCGTCTGCTACCCGGACAAGGGTATGTACTTCCGCACGGCGCCGACCGACACCCTGCAGGCGCAGGCGCTCGCGCAGCTGATCTCCGAGGATGGCGCACAGCGCGTTTCCGTTCTCGCGCTGAACGATCCGTACGGCACCGGCCTCGCCGGCAATACGATCTCCGACCTCGAGGCGGCCGGTATTCCGTCCGATCAGCTCCAGCAGATCATCTACGACCCCAACGCGCAGTCGTTCAACGCCGAGATCGACCAGGTCCAGGAGTTCGCTCCGGATGCGGTGGTGGTCATCGGATTCGAGGAGACCTCGCGCATCATCAACCGCATGAACGAGGTCGGCATCGGGCCGACCAGCGGAATGCCGGTGTACGGTACCGACGGCAACATGGGTAACGCTCTCGGTGAGGCGGTTCCGCCGGGCGCGCTGGCCGGCATGAAGGGCACCACCCCGCTGACCGAACTCAGTGGCGACTTCGAGGCCCGACTGCGCACGGTCGACCCGAGCCTGGTCGACGTCAACTACGCCGGTGAGTCGTACGACGCGGTCGTCATCACCGCACTGGCCGCCGTTCAGGCCGGTTCCACCGCTGGTGTCGACATCGCCGCGAATATCAACTCGGTGACCGAGGGTGGCACCAAGTGCACCAGCTTCGCCGAGTGCGCTCCGCTCGCCGCGGCGGGTGAGGACATCGACTACGACGGTGTCACCGGTGAACTGTCGTTCTCCGCTGCCGGTGAGCCCTCGGTGGCCTCGTACGGCAGCCTGGAGTTCGACGCGAACAACCAGCTGCAGACCAACGGCTTCATCATCGTTGGCGGCCAGTGATACTCGTCGCCTGACGAGCGAATAGGTACCTGCACGAAGGAAAGAGCCATCTCGACGGAGCAGATCCGTCGGGGTGGCTCTTTCCCTTTTCCCCGGCCCGCTGTCCGCCTCGAGAGCCGGTCGACTACCCGAGGGTGGGGAGAGGCGGGAGCGTCCTGCAGGGGGCACACGAAAGGGCCGGAACCCCATGCGGGTTCCGGCCCTTTCGGCTGTGCGTTGTCGCTACTTGCTCTCTCGGCTGCCCGCCAGGGTTCCGAGGTAGAGCTCGATCACCTTCGGGTCGTTCATCAGATTGCGGCCGGTGTCGGTGTAGGCGTTGGTGCCCTGATCGAGAACGTATCCGCGGTCGCAGATCTGCAGGCAGCGACGGGCATTCTGCTCGACCATGATGATCGAGACGCCGGTGCCGTTGATCTGCTTGCAGCGGATGAAGACCTCGTCCTGGAACATCGGTGACAGACCGGCCGACGGCTCGTCGAGCAGCAGCACCGACGGCTCCATCATCAGTGCGCGCCCCATCGCGACCATCTGGCGCTCACCGCCGGACAGTGCCCCCGCCTTGATCTTTCGGCGTTCGCCGAGCAGGGGGAAGAGGTCGGCGACCGCGTCGAATCGCTCCGCGAACTTCTTGGGCCGCAGATAGATGCCCATCTCGAGGTTCTCTTCGATCGTCAACGCCTGAAAGACGTTCTGCGTCTGCGGAACATAGCCGACGCCCTTGGTCACCAGCACGTGCGCCAGGGCCGAGGTGATGTTGTCGCCGCGCAGGGTCACCGCTCCGTGCCGGACCGGAATCAGGCCGAACAGCGTCTTGAGCAAGGTCGACTTGCCGGCGCCGTTCGGTCCGATGATGCCGACGATCTCGCCGTCGTTGAGATAGAAGTTGCAGTGCTTGAGGATGTCGACACCCGGCAGGTAGCCGGCGATCAGATCGTCCGCACGCATCAGCGCGTTCTGTGCCAACCGGTTGTGTTCCTCCGGGGTGGCGGCCAATTCCGCCGGGGTGAGGCCAGCCGCCGGCTTGGTCAGTTGCGGGGCATCGGTCGGTTCGGTCATCGCTGTTCTCCGGATCCCTCGGTGGCGGTATCGGATGCCTCGCCGGTCGACGGGGTCGCCGGGGTGACGGTGACATCCGGTTCGGCGAGATCGCCACCGGTGTCGAGCACCTTCGCCTCCGCCTCCTCGATGGCCTCGGCGAGGTCGGCCGTCGCTCCGACGGGATTGCCGTCGGCGTCGAATTCGAGCGCCTGATCGTGATGGCTGCCGAGATAGGCATCGACGACGGCGGTATTCGATCCGAGATCCTCCGGCGCCGACTCGGCGATCACCGAGCCCTGCGCCATCACGACCACCCAGTCGCTGATGTCGCGGATGACGTCCATGTCGTGCTCGACGAAGACGACCGTCATGCCCTCGTCGCGCAGCGATTTGATGTGGCCGAGCAGGCTCTGCGTCAGAGCCGGGTTCACGCCGGCCATCGGCTCGTCGAGCATGACCACCGCCGGATCGGTCATCAACGCGCGCGCCATCTCGAGCAGCTTGCGTTGACCGCCGGACAGCGAGCCGGCGAGATCGTCCTTCTTCGCGTCGAGCTTGAACCGGGCGAGCACCTCGAGCGCCCGCTCGGTGATCTCCTTCTCCTGCGCCTTCCAGGTCCAGGGCATCAGGCTGAAGAGCATGTGTTCGCCGCGCTGCCCGGTGGCCCCGAGTTTGACGTTGTCCAGCACGGTGAGCTTGGACAGCGCCTTGGTCAGCTGGAAGGTCCGCACGACGCCCTTGCGGGCGACCTGGTGCGGATGCAGCTTGCCCATCTCGACACCGTCGAAGGTCCAGTTGCCGGTGTCGGGGGTGTCGAAGCCGGTCAACAGGTTGAACAGTGTCGTCTTGCCGGCGCCGTTCGGTCCGATCAGACCGGTGATACAGCCGCGCTGGATCTCGAGATGATCGACGTCGACGGCTTTGAGACCGCCGAAGGTTCGCGAGATGCCGTCGACGATCATCGCCGGGTCGGGCTTGGAGACGCCGGGCGTCGAGCCGATACCCGCGAACAGCGTCGCCCGCTCCTCGGCCGACAGGGCTCGGCGGCCGGAGGGGTCCGGCAGGGCATGCCTGCCGCCCCCGGTCGAGGCGGGGGCCGGGGTCTTCGCCATGTCAGGCATTGAGCTGAACCTCTCGCTTGTTGCCGAGAATTCCCTGGGGTCTGAAGACCATCATCGCCGCGATGAGCAGTCCGAGCAGGACGTAGCGCGTCGCACCGACCTGCTGGTCGGTCAGCGGGATCAGCGGGTTGTCGCCGGAGGCGGCCTGCCGCAGCAGGGTGTCCGGGATCGACAGCAGGAACCAGAACAGCATCGCGCCGAGGACCGGACCGAAAACCGTCGCCGCACCACCGAGGATCAGCGCACCGAACGCGAAGAAGGTCTGCGCGGTCGAGAAGAAGTCCGGGTTGAGCGAGCGGGTGTTCAGGGCGGTGAAGACACCGCCGAGACCACCGATCACACCGCCGAGCACCAGCGCCTGGATCTTGTAGATGAAGACGTTCTTGCCGAGCGAGCGCGCGGCGTCCTCGTCCTCGCGGACCGCCTTGAGCACGCGGCCCCAGGGGGAGTGGGTCAGCAGGTAGACGAAGCCGCAGAGCAGCAGCACCAACGTCCAGCCGACCAGCATGAACCACAGGTCGTTGCCGCCGAACTTCAGGCCGAGCAGCGAGTACTGCTTACCGGCGTCGAAGGGGCTCAGGTCCGCGAACGACTGGCCGAAGCCGTAGAGACCGCGGGTCGATCCGGTGACCTCGGAGGAGGCCGTGGACCGGAAGACCAATCTGAGCACTTCCGATGCCGCGATCGTCGCGATGGCGAGATAGTCGGCGCGCAGTCGCAGCGTCGGGATACCGAGCACCAGGGCGAGCAATCCGGCGGCCGCCAGGCCGACCAGCACACCGAGCCAGAGGGGCTGCTGGTAGGTGACGGTCATGATGCCGACGCCGTAGCCGCCGAGCAGGGCGAAGCCGATCTGGCCGAAGTTCAGCAGGCCGGCGTAACCGAAGTGCAGATTCAGGCCGATCGCGAGCAGGGCGTAGAAGACGGCTGCCGGACCGATCAGCTGCGCGAGTGAAATCTGCAGAGCAGAGACGATATCCATGTCAACCGATCCTTTGCCGCGAGCCGAGGATGCCCTGGGGACGCACGATGAGAATGATGATCAGGATCAGCAGGGCACTGACGTACTTGAGGTCGGGGTCGATCAGCATCGTCGACCACTGCACGAACAGGCCGACGATGATGCAGCCCAGCAGCGCTCCGTAGGCGGTACCTAGACCGCCGAGGGTGATGCCGGCGAACATCAGCAGCAGCAGCTTGAAGCCCATTTCCCATTGCACGCGACCGCCGAGTTCCGACAGCGCGAACAGCACGCCGCCGAGGGCGGCGAGAGCGCCGCCGAGCACCCAGACGAAGGTGACGATCCGTTCGACGTTGATACCGGACGAGGCGGCGAGGTCGCGGTTGTCCGCGACGGCGCGCATCGCCTTGCCGATGCGTGTCTTCTGCAGCATCAGCGCGACGGCGATCAGCACGATCGTGCTGATCACGATGCAGGCGATGTTGACATTGGTGATCGAGAACGGTCCCCAGTCGTGTTCGACCTGCCCCTGGTAATCGTTGAACGGATTCGACCGATCCGAGTAGAAGATGAGGATCAGGTAGCGCAGCGAGATACCGAGGCCGATCGATACGACCAATTGGGCGATCAAACCGGTTCGACGTTTTCGTAGCGGTCTCCAGACCCCGGCGTTGTACGCCCAGCCGAAGGCGCCGCCGACGATGATCGCGAGGATCGACGCCGGGATGAGGTGCAGGCCCATCTTGACGTTGAACATCCAGGCGATCACGGCACCGAAGGTGACCATCTCGCCGTGCGAGAAGTTCGTCAGGCCGGTGGTACCGAAGATCAGGCTGACGCCGACCGCGGTGATCGCGATGATCAGGCCGAAGCGCAGACCGTCGATCGTGGTGCGCACGAAGCGTTCCCACAGCGGCGTACCGATCGAGGTGCGGGCCTCACCGAACGAGAAAATGACGGTATTGGAGCGGCCGGCGACGATGTCGCGGTCGACGGTGCCCTGGACGGATGTGCCGTCCGGCAACGAGGATTCGTCGATACCGAAGGTGTACGACCCCGGCGACACCTGCAGCTGCCAGCGACCGTCGGCGTCGCTGGTGGTCTCGGCGGCGACGGTTCCGGAGCCGTCGGTGGCGGTGACGGTCGCGTCCGGGACGGGCGTACCGGAGTTCATCAGGCGGCCGCTGACGGGCACGGCGTCGGCGGGTACATCCGCGGGCGCGGACTCGGCCGGCGCTTCGACGGCCGGCGTGGTCGGTTCGACCGGATCCTGCGCGAAGGCGGTTCCGGCGAGGCCGAGGACGGAGAAGAACAACAGAATCAGCAGAGTGGCCACGCGGACGGGCAGGCGGGTGAGCCGTCCCGTCGTACGCGGTCGCGCGCCGGGGACCGGCCGTTGCCGGGGGTATACGGGCACTCGAGTCTCCGTTGGCGAGGATATGGCGGCCGGTGGACCGGCGCGGTTTTCCGGTTTGGGACTCTAGACGCTTCGTGGTTGCGATTCCGGGCTCTGAGATTTCCCGTTTGTTTCCGTTCAGTTTCGTCTGGATGGGGGTGCAAATCGGGTCTCGAAATGGTTTCCGAACGGTGTCGAGTCCGCGTCGGGCCCGCGACGGTGGTCACAAACGGTGTGAGGAGTGGCGCGCTCCGGGCCCGGTTCGAGGCGGCGCGGGGACCTGTCGGAGGCTGTACCTAAACTGTTCGAGGTGAGTCCAGCCACCGCTTCCGCCAACGCCTCGACCACCTCGCCGTCGGACGATCGGCCGACGTTGATGTTGATCGACGGCCACTCGGTGGCCTACCGCGCCTTCTATGCCCTGCCGGCGGACAACTTCAAGACCACCAGTGGGCAGACCACCAACGCCGTCTACGGCTTCACGTCGATGCTGATCAATCTGCTGCGCGACGAGAGCCCGACCCACGTGGCCACCGCCTTCGACGTCTCGCGCGCGACCTTCCGCACCGAGGCATATCCGGAGTACAAGGCCAACAGGCTGCGCACCCCGGACGAGTTCGCCGGTCAGATCGACCTGATCAAGGACGTGCTCGGCGCGATGGGCATCCCGGTGATGGCCGAGGCGGGATACGAGGCGGACGACATCATCGCCACGATGGTCACCCGCGCCCTGCCGCTGGACTATCGGATCCTGGTGGTCACCGGCGACCGCGACTCGATCCAGTTGGTCAACGACGACGTCACCGTGCTGTACCCCCGCAAGGGCGTCTCCGATCTGACGCGGTTCACCCCGGAGCAGGTGCAGGAGAAGTACGGGCTCACTCCGACGCAGTATCCGGACTTCGCGGCCCTGCGCGGCGACCCGAGCGACAACCTGCCCGGCATCCCCGGGGTGGGGGAGAAGACCGCCGCCAAGTGGATCCGTGAGTACGGCACGCTCGAGAACCTGGTCGACAAGGTCGACACCGTTCGCGGCAAGGTCGGCGAATCGTTGCGGGCGAACCTGTCGTCGGTGGTGCTCAACCGGCAGTTGACCGAGATGGTGCGCGACCTGGCGTTGCCGTACACCCCGGATCAGCTCGAGCTCACCGGCTGGGATCGGGAGCGCATCCATCGGCTGTTCGATGATCTCGAGTTCCGGGTGCTGCGCGACCGGCTCTTCGAGACGCTCTCATCGGCGGAGCCGGAGGTCGACGCGGGCTTCGACGTACGCGGCGGGATCGCCGAACCGGGCACGATCGCGGCCTGGCTGGCCGCCCACGCCGGGCCGGGTGCTCGCAGCGGGCTGTCGGTGCAGGGCACCAAGGTCGTCTTCGGCGGCGACACCGATGCGATCGCCGTGGCCGCTCCCGACGGTGAGGGCACCTATGTCGACGTCACCACGCTGACCGAGCAGGACGAGGCGGCGCTGGCCGACTGGCTGGCGAACGAGGACGTGCCGAAGGCGGTACACGACGCGAAGTGGGCGATCCACGCCCTCGCCGGGCGCGGCTGGACCCTCGGCGGCGTCTCCAGCGATACCGCTCTCGCGGCCTATCTGGTGCGGCCCGGACAGCGCAGCTTCGCGCTCGACGATCTGTCGATCCGCTACCTCAAGCGCGAGCTGCGGGTCGAGGACGACGGCGCCCAGCAGCTGTCGCTGCTCGAGGCCGAGGATCAGGCCGAGACCGCGCGGGCCGAGGCGCAGATCGTCGCCGGTCGCGCGGTCGCCGATCTCGCGGACGTGCTCGACACCGAGCTGACCTCGATCGAATCGGCATCCCTGCTCACCGATATGGAGCTGCCGCTGCTGCGCGTCCTCGCGGGTGTCGAGTCCACCGGCATCGCGGTCGACACCGACCACCTCGAGGACCTGCAGAAGCGTTTCGCCGCCGGGGTGGCGCGCGCCTCCGAGGACGCGTACGCGGTGATCGGCAAGCAGATCAACCTCGGCTCACCGAAGCAGTTGCAGACGGTCCTGTTCGACGAGCTCGACATGCCGAAGACCAAGCGCACCAAGACCGGCTACACCACCGACGCCGACGCGCTGGCCGGCCTCTACGAGAAGACCGAGCACCCCTTCCTCAAGCATCTGCTCGAGCATCGGGACGCCACCCGGCTGAAGGTCACCGTCGACGGCCTGCTCAAGGCGGTCTCCGACGACGGCCGCATCCACACGACGTTCAACCAGACGATCGCGGCCACCGGCCGGCTGTCGTCCACGGATCCGAATCTGCAGAACATCCCGGTCAAGACCGAGGCCGGTCGCGAGATTCGTGAGGCCTTCGTGGTCGGCGACGGCTTCGAATCGCTGATGACCGCCGACTACAGCCAGATCGAGATGCGAATCATGGCGCACCTGTCGGGGGACGAGGGGCTGATCGAGGCCTTCAATACCGGCGAGGACCTGCACAACTTCGTCGCCGCCCGCGCCTTCGGCGTGCCGATCGAGGAGATCACCCCGGAACTGCGGCGCCGGGTCAAGGCGATGTCCTACGGCCTGGCCTACGGACTGAGCGCCTACGGCCTGTCGACGCAGCTCAAGATCTCCACCGACGAGGCGAAGGAACAGATGGAGGCGTACTTCGGCCGCTTCGGCGGGGTGCGCGACTATCTGCACCGGGTCGTCGAGGACGCCCGGAAGGTCGGCTACACCTCGACCCTGTTCGGTCGACGTCGGTACCTACCCGATCTGACCAGCGATAACCGGCAGCGTCGGGAGGTCGCCGAGCGGGCCGCGCTCAACGCGCCGATCCAGGGGACCGCGGCCGACATCATCAAGATGGCGATGATCGACGTCGACCGCGCCCTGCGGGAGGCCGGTCTGCGCTCCCGGATGCTGCTGCAGGTACACGACGAACTGGTCTTCGAGGTCGCCGAATCCGAGCGCGAGGAGCTGGAGGCTCTGGTGCGCGCGCAGATGGCCGCGCCGATCACGATGACCGTCCCGCTGGAGGTCTCGGTCGGTACCGGCCGCACCTGGGACGCCGCCGCCCACTGATACGCCGGCGCCCCCACAGACACCGGTGCCCGGTATCCCGCGAGGGGGTACCGGGCACCGGTGTCTGTCGAGAGGGGGATCAGACGGCGGGCTGATCCTGATCGTCGGTCGCGTTCTGCTCGGCGACCTTGGCGCGCACGTCCTCCATATCGAGGCCCTTGACCTGAACGATCAGGTCGTCGAGCGCGGCGGCCGGGAGGGCGCCGGGCTGGGCGAAGACCAGGATGCCCTCGCGGAAGGCCATGATCGTCGGGATCGACCGGATGTTCGCGGCCGCGGCGAGCGACTGCTCGGCCTCGGTGTCGATCTTGCCGTGCACCACATCGGGGTGCTTGTCCGACGACGCCTCGAAGGTCGGGGCGAACTGTCGGCACGGTCCGCACCACGACGCCCAGAAATCGACGAGGACGATGTCGTTGTCGGTGATCGTGTTGTCGAAGTTCTCGGCGGTCAGGGTCGTTGTGGCCATGTGATCGTTCACCTCGCGTGTTGTTTTCGGGCCGGGTACAGCCGGGGCCGTGACCGATCGGGCACGGCGCGCCTAGTGATGTCAACACGCGAGCGCCGCCCGATGTTCCCGGCCCCCCACTGCCGACGAGGGCACACCCGGGCGGCTCCCGATCTACGGGGCGATGGTGCCGATATCGCTCAGCGCTACCGGCTGGCCCTTGATTCGGGACTGCTCGCAGGCCTCGGCGATGCGGAACGCCGCCAGGGCGTCGCGCACGGTGCAGGGGCTGGGACGCGAACCGGCGACCACCTCGGTGAACGCGGTCAGCTCGCTGCGATAGGCCGGCTGGAAGCGCTCCATATAGGACCACTTCTGAGCGGTCGGCGAGACGGCTCCGGGCTCGGCCGACCGCACCGCCAGCGACTCGTCGTAGCCGACGCCGACGGTTCCCTCAGAACCCATCACCTCGGCCCGAACGTCGTGTCCGGCACCGTTGTAGCGGGTGGCGGAGACGATCGCGAGGGTGTCGTCGTCCAGGGTCAGCAGCGCGGCGGCGGTGTCGACGTCGCCGCCCTCGGCGAAGAAGTCCTCACCCTTGTTGGCGCCGAGGGCGTAGGCGTTGACCACCTCGCGGCCGGTCAGGAAGCGCAGGATGTCGAAGTCGTGCACATTGCAATCCCGGATCAGGCCGCCGCTGGTGGGGATATACGCAGCGGGCGGAGGGGACTGGTCGTTGGTGTTCAGCCGCACCGTGTGCAGGAAGCCGAGCTCGCCGCTGTCGATCGCCTGCTTCGCGGCGCGGTAGCCCTCGTCGAAGCGGCGCTGGAAGCCGACCTGCACCGGCGTGCCGCTCTCCTCGACCACCCGGACGACGTCGATCGTCTCCGCCAGCGACAGCGCGAGCGGCTTCTCGCAGAAGGTGGGCACCCCCGCCAGCGCCGACTGCCGCAGGATCTCGCCGTGACTGGCGGTCGCCGACGTGATCACCACCCCGTCGACGCGGCCGAGAAGGTCCTCGACGCTCTCGGCGGTCTCCCACCCGCGCTCGGTCGCCAGGCGGGCGGCGGCCTCGGGGAACGCGTCGGTGACCACCAGGGTCTCCACCTGGTCCAACTGAGCGAGCGTCGAGGCGTGGAATGTGCCGATTCGGCCGGCGCCGACCAATCCGATGCGCATGTGACTGGGTCCTCTCACCAACGGGTGCACCACGAACGGGATGTTTGTGTGTCGCACACCACGATGACGGCGAGAATGTGACCTGTCAATAGTTTGTTAGGACATTCGGACAGATTGACTGGAACGACGGAAGGTTCGGCGGTAGGCGTGCGGGGTGACGGCGCGCAGACGGACGAAGTGGGTGCGCAGGACCACCGCGGATCCGAAACCGACCCGGTCGGCGATCGCGTCGACCGGAAGGTCGGTGCGTTCGAGCATGTGCTGAGCCGCGAGGACCCGCTGATCGGACAGCCAGCGGGCCGGGCTGCTGCCGGTCTCGGCGTGGAAGCGGCGAGCGAAGGTGCGCGGCGACATCGAGGCGCGCTTGGCCAGTTCGTCGACCGGGAGGTCCCGATCGAGGTTGGCGGTCATCCAGTCGAGCACCGGGCCGAGGGTGTCCAGTGCCGCGCAGGGCACGGGGGAGTCGATGTACTGCGCCTGCCCGCCCTCGCGATGCGGCGGCACGATCATCCGCCGCGCGATGCCGTTGGCGACCGACGAGCCCTGTTCGGCCCGGATCAGGTGCAGGGCAAGATCGATCCCGGCCGCGGTCCCGGCGCTGGTGGCGACCCGATCCTCGTCGACGTAGAGGACATTGCGGTCGAGGTGGGCCAGTGGGTGGCGGGCGGCGAGCGCGTCGGCATGACGCCAATGGGTGGTGCATCGGCGGCCGTCGAGCAGGCCGGCGGCGCCGAGGAAGAAGGCGCCGCTGCACATGCTCGCCACCCGGGCGCCCCGATCGTGCGCCGCCCGCAGGGCCGCGTAGAGCGGTGCCAGGCGATCCGCGTCGCGATCCCCGGCGTCGGGGGTATGCGCGTCGAGGATCTCCGAGCCGAAGCGATTGCGGCGGGTCCCGCCGGCGCCGACCATCACCAGATCGGCGTCCTCGATCGCCCCGAGGTCGAACGGCACGTCGAGGCCGAAGCCCTGGCCGGTGCCGATCGGGCCGGGCGCCGCCGCCACGAAGCGGAAGTCGTAGGTGGGCAGGCCGTCGTCCGATCGGTCCTGGCCGAAGACCTCGGCGATCAGACCCATTTCGAACAGCGACGTCTCGGGCGGCAGGACGCCGACCACACGCGACAACATGCCCTCCAGTATGCCGGCAGAAAAACGACTAAAGGTGGCGATTCTGCCACTGTTGGGAATGCTGCCGCCGGCCGACGATCGCTACATGATTCTTCTGATCGCCCTGGTGGGCGTCCTGGTTGTCCTCGCCGCGCTCGCCGTCGCCGGCCTTACTCCCGATACCCACCTGGAGGTGACCCAGCACGGTCATTACCGCTTCTGATCCGGGTCGGCCACACTCGGCCGCGGCCGGTGAGGCGGGTGCGGCGGGCGGGACGGCTACGGCTTGTGACAGACGAAGATGGCCGTCGCCGGCAGGAGTTGGCCGCGCAGCGGTGACCACTGTTCCCAACTGGTCTCGCCGTCCTCCGGCCACTCGGGCTCGATCAGATCGTCGAGCACCAGGCCCGCGGAGACGATGTCGCGAATCCGATCGCCGACGGTTCGATGATGCTCGACGTAGGTCAGTCGCCCGTCCTCGTACTCGGTATAGGGCGTGCGATCGAAGTAGGACAGCGTCGCGATCAGCCCCTCGGGGCCGGGATCGTCGAGGAAGGCCCAGCGGAACGGGTGGTTGACCGAGAAGACCCAGCGCCCGCCGGGCCGCAGGACGCGGGCGACCTCCGCCATCACCCCGGCGGTGTCCGCGACGAAGGGGATCGCGCCGAACGCCGAGCACACCGCGTCGAAGCTGTTCGAGGCCAACGGAAGGTGCTGCGCCGATGCCTGGACCAGGTACGGCCGCGGGCCGGGCGACGCGCCGATCGCCGCCACCGCGCGGCCGAGCATGCCGGCGGAGATGTCGATGCCGACCACCCGGCGGGCGCCGTTCGCGGCGAGCCACCGGGCGCAGGGCGCCGAGCCGCAGCCGACCTCGAGGATGTCCCGCCCCTCGATCGGCCCGAGCAATCCGACGTCCGCCTCGCGCAGACCCTCGGGGCACCAGACGAAATCGCCTTCGGGACGGTCGGTTCCGAGGAACCCGCCGTGCCGACGGTGGTAATCCTCGGCGTCGGAATCCCACCAGAAACGGCTGGCCCGATCGCTCTCGCCGGCGTCGATCATCCCGGCGACCGCCGGCCGCCCGGAGGGGGAGGGGGCGGCGTCGACCGGAACCTCGCCGGCCGGCGAGGCGGAATGTGCCTGACGCGGCGCGTCGCCTGAGGGTGGGAACGCGGACATGGCCTTACGCTAGCGCCGTACCGCCGCCCGATCGTGGCCGGTCGGGGGCTCGGCAATCGCCGGTGCTGGGTCGTTCGATCGAATGACCGGCCCGGTTTGCCCGGGTTCCCCTCGGTCGCGTAGTGTTGAAATCGCACGGTTGTGCCCACGTTCGGGGTGGTCGATCGATCATGGGTTCCGTCGGCGGTTTCGGACGCCCCGGAATACATGGTTCGTCGCGGCGGTTATGTGATGCGTCGCACGTTCGATCTCTCGCCTCCGAGGAGCGGGCTGCGAGCGTGCACCGGTCGGTCGCCTCTCCGGAGGTGCATCGGCTCCACGACTGTCAACCATCGACCCACAACCTGTCCGGAGCAACTCACCCAATGCCCTCTCCCACCGTCACCTCGCCGCAGGTAGCCGTCAACGATATCGGCTCCGCGGAGGATTTTCTCGCCGCGATCGACGCCACGATCAAGTACTTCAACGATGGGGACATCGTCGAAGGAACCATCGTCAAGGTCGACCGTGACGAGGTCTTGCTCGACATCGGTTACAAGACCGAAGGGGTCATCCCCTCTCGCGAGCTGTCGATCAAACACGATGTCGACCCGAGCGAGGTCGTGTCGGTCGGCGATGAGGTCGAAGCCCTTGTCCTCACCAAGGAGGACAAGGAAGGTCGGCTGATCCTGTCCAAGAAGCGCGCGCAGTACGAGCGCGCCTGGGGCACGATCGAGGAGCTCAAGGAAAAGGACGAGGCCGTCAAGGGCACCGTCATCGAGGTCGTCAAGGGCGGCCTGATCCTCGACATCGGCCTGCGTGGCTTCCTGCCCGCGTCCCTGGTCGAGATGCGCCGCGTGCGCGATCTCCAGCCGTACGTCGGCAAGGAGATCGAGGCCAAGATCATCGAGCTCGACAAGAACCGCAACAACGTGGTCCTGTCGCGTCGGGCGTGGCTCGAGCAGACCCAGTCCGAGGTCCGCAGCGAGTTCCTGCACCAGCTCCAGAAGGGGCAGGTCCGCAAGGGTGTTGTCTCCTCGATCGTCAACTTCGGCGCCTTCGTCGATCTCGGCGGCGTCGACGGCCTGGTGCACGTCTCCGAGCTGTCCTGGAAGCACATCGACCACCCGTCCGAGGTTGTCGAGGTCGGCAACGAGGTCACCGTCGAGGTTCTCGACGTCGACCTGGACCGCGAGCGTGTCTCCCTGTCGCTGAAGGCGACCCAGGAGGACCCGTGGCGGCACTTCGCCCGCACCCACGCGATCGGTCAGATCGTGCCGGGCAAGGTCACCAAGCTCGTCCCGTTCGGCGCGTTCGTTCGCGTCGAGGAGGGCATCGAGGGCCTGGTGCACATCTCCGAGCTCGCCGAGCGTCACGTCGAGGTCCCGGACCAGGTTGTCTCCGTCGGCGACGACGCGATGGTCAAGGTCATCGACATCGACCTGGAGCGTCGTCGGATCTCGCTGAGCCTCAAGCAGGCCAACGAGGACTACAACGCCGAGTTCGACCCGTCGAAGTACGGCATGGCCGACAGCTACGACGAGCAGGGCAACTACATCTTCCCCGAGGGCTTCGATCCCGAGACCAACGAATGGCTCGAGGGATACGACAAGCAGCGTGAGGAGTGGGAGGCGCGCTACGCCGAGGCGGAGCGTCGTCACCGCATGCACACCGCGCAGATGGAGAAGGCGGCGGCCGACGAGGCTGCCGAGGTTGCCACCGGTTCGGGCTACTCGTCCGAGTCGGCCTCCAGCGCTCCTGCGGGACGCGCCGAGGAGAACGGCGGCGGCGGATCGCTCGCGAGCGATGCCCAGTTGGCTGCGCTGCGCGAGAAGCTGTCCGGCAACAGCTGACCGTAGAACGCACACAATCGGGGCCCGATCCGAAAGGATCGGGCCCCGATTGGCGTATGTGGGAAGAAATCGCAGGCGGCCCGCAGAATCCGAGAGGCAGCGTTCGGGACGCGAGGGTCCCAGAGGCGAAGGCCGGAGAGGTGAGGGTCCGGGACGCCCGGGGTGCGAGAGGGAGGCGCCGGTACGCGAGGCCCGGAACAGCGCCCGGGGGGGTGGTGGGGACCCGAGGTCGGATATGACGGACGGTGTCGACGGGCAGGGCCGACAGGTGGTGCCGACACACCGTCAACGGGTGTCGGCGGACCGGCCGATCAGCTGACGGGCACCGGCCGGAAGGAGACCTGACCGGCCTGGCCGGCGCGGCGACGCATCGCAGCCAGGCTGTGGCGGGCCGGGATCAGCAGGGTGACGAACCAGTTCCGGCGGTGGCGTGCCAGGGCATCGGCCACTTCCGGAATGAGGATGCAGTGCACCCCATCCATCATCCCGAGCCGATGCCGTCCGGGCTGGACCGATGTGCGGGCCATGTTCTTCCTTGTCGTCGGTACTGCGGGCGTCTGTACTGCGGCTGTCTGGACAACCGCCGGGTCTGTCGATCTCGGTATCCGAACCCTCGATTCGAACCTTGTATCGGGCACTGTGGTCGGGCAGCCGCCATGCGCGCGAATGCCACGACGGACGCCTGAAAAGATATCCAACGTCGGGGAAACACTGTGGCATTTGGGGAGGATGTGTTTGGGTGTGTTGGATGTGAGGGAGTGGCACACGTGTTGAGAATCGGTCTGACCGGCGGTATCGGCTCGGGAAAATCCACGGTCGCGCGAACATTCGCCGAATTGGGCGCCACGATCGTCGATGCCGACGTCATCGCCCGTGAAGTGGTCGAACCCGGCACACCGGGCCTCGCCGGCCTGGTCGAGGCGTTCGGCGACGACATTCTGCTGCCGGACGGTCGGCTCGATCGACCGGCCCTGGCCGCGAAGGCCTTCACCGACGACGAGAGCCGGGCGACGCTCAACGCGATCGTGCATCCGCTGGTCGGGGCCCGTACCGCGGAGCTGATCGACAGCGCCCCCGAGGACGCGATCGTCGTCCAGGACATTCCGCTGTTGGTCGAGGGTGGCATGGCGCCGCTGTTCCACCTGGTCGTCGTGGTCTTCACCGACGAGTCGGTACGGCTGCGGCGCCTGGTCGACAGCCGCGGTCTGGACGAGGCCGACGCGAAGGCCCGCATCGCCGCCCAGGCGACCGATGTCCAGCGCCGGGAGGTGGCCGATATCGCGCTCGACAACAACGGCTCCCCGGAGACGTTGGTCGCCGCGGTTCGGCAGTTGTGGAGCGAGCGGCTCGAACCGTTCGCCGCGAACCTGCGGGCCGGGGTTCCGGCGGCGCCGCCACTGATCGTTCGCGAACCGCGGGCCGAGTGGGCGCGGCGGGCCGAACGTCGCAGTCGGCGGCTGCGGCTGATCGGCGGCGACGAGATCGTCGATGTCGAACACGTCGGGCCGACCGTCGTCGACGGGATGCCCGCCCGCGATGTCGTCGACCTGGTGATCACCGCGGAATCCGCGGAGCACGCCGCCGCGGTGGCCGATCGTCTCCCGGCGGCCGGGTTCCCGCGCGTCGGCGCCGATATCGCCGGTTTCCGGCGCCTCTGGGGGCCCGTGACGCACGCATCCGCGGACCCGGAGGAGCAGGTGACGATCACGATCGGCGCGCCGCGGGATACGGCGGTGCACACCGCGCATGTGGTGCGCGATCGACTGCGAACCGACGGCGATTCGCGGCTTGCCTACCTCGCCCTCGAGCGGCGCGCCGCGGCGGCCGCCGATCGCGCGGACGATCCGCGGGCCGCCTTCGGCGCGGTGATCGACGACGGCCTGCCCGGCCTGCACAGCTACCTGCTGGGTTCCTGAGACGCTCCCGCCCGCGGGTGGGAGCGGCCGGTCAGTCGGCGGTGCGGATATGCGCGGCGGGGGTGTGGCCGAGCCAGTCGACCGGCCGACCCCCGTCCGCCAGCCAGCGATCGACGTCGTGGCCCGCCCGGGCGATGCCGATCGCCGCGGTGAAGGCGCGATCCATCGCGTACTCGCCGCGGCCGGGTTCGAGGACACCACCGGCGATCGCCAGGGCGAGCTCGTCGGAGTCGAGGACCTCCGTGTCGCGGCCGGTGAGCACCACGATGTCCAGGTAGAGGTCCGTGGTGCGCCAGATCGCTCCGTCGCGGTCGATCTCGACGATGTCGACGTAGTGGTCCTGCTCGCGGTATCCGCGCGGGGTGAAGTGGAACTTGGAGACGCGCAGCCCGAGGTCCGGGAGCAGCCAGGACTCGAGGTAGGAGAAGCTCGGGTGGTCGGCCGGGCGGGCCATGTAGAGCCCCCACGGCGCCTCGGAATAGGTGTCGACCGAGCGCACGAAACCCTTCGGGTCGACATTGGTCATCGCGTCCGGATCGAAGGTCTCCACCTTGGGCCGATGCACATGCGCCGGGGTCGCCATATGCGGTGCGGAGTCGGCGCGATTCATGGCTGGGACGCTACCGGGTGAGCGGTGCGGGCGCGTGTCGGTGGTAGGTCATACCCTGGTCTTATGGCATTTGCTAGCGAGTACCCGGTGCTCGCCCACTCGCAGTTCCGGCCGGTCGGCGAGGTCGAGCGCGCGTCGAAGCCGTTTCGGGTCGTCAGCGAGCACAAGCCCGCGGGTGACCAGCCCGCCGCCATCGCCGAGATGACCACCCGGCTCCGGCGCGGGGACAAGGACGTCGTCCTGCTCGGTGCCACCGGCACCGGCAAATCGGCGACCACCGCCTGGCTGATCGAGCAGGTCCAGCGGCCCACCCTGGTGATGGCGCCGAACAAGACCCTCGCCGCCCAGCTGGCCAACGAATTTCGCGAGATGTTCCCCGACAACGCCGTCGAGTACTTCGTCTCCTACTACGACTACTACCAACCCGAGGCGTACATCGCGCAGACCGATACCTACATCGAGAAGGACTCGTCGATCAACGACGATGTCGAACGGTTGCGGCATTCCGCCACGTCCAGCCTGCTGTCCCGGCGGGACGTGATCGTGGTCGCGTCGGTGTCGTGCATCTACGGCCTCGGCACCCCGCAGTCCTATCTCGACCGGTCGGTGCACCTGCAGGTCGGCGACGAGGTGCCGCGCGACGCGCTGCTGCGCCTGTTGGTGGACGTGCAGTACACCCGCAACGACACCGCCTTCACCCGCGGCAGCTTCCGGGTGCGCGGCGACACGATCGACATCATTCCGGCCTACGAGGAATTGGCGATCCGCATCGAATTCTTCGGTGACGAGATCGAATCGCTCTACTTCCTGCACCCGCTGACCGGTGATGTGGTCCGCCAGGTCGATGCGGTGCGGGTATTTCCGGCGACACATTATGTGGCCGGCCCGGAGCGGATGGAACGCGCCGTGCACGATATCGAGGCGGAACTCGAGGAACGCCTCGCCGAATTCGAGGCCAAGGGCAAGTTGTTGGAGGCGCAGCGCCTGCGTATGCGCACCCAATACGACATGGAGATGATTCGGCAGGTCGGTTTCTGCTCCGGTATCGAGAACTATTCCCGGCATATCGACGGTCGATCCGCCGGTTCGGCGCCCGCGACCCTGATCGATTATTTCCCCGAGGATTTCCTGCTCGTCATCGACGAGTCGCACAACACCGTGCCGCAGATCGGCGCGATGTACGAGGGCGATATCTCCCGCAAGCGCAATCTGGTCGACTTCGGCTTCCGGTTGCCGTCCGCCGTGGACAACCGGCCGTTGACCTGGGAGGAGTTCGTCGAGCGGATCGGGCAGACGGTCTACCTGTCGGCGACCCCGGGCAACTACGAGCTCGGCCTGGCCGGCGGCGAGGTCGTCGAACAGGTCATCCGCCCGACCGGCCTGCTCGACCCGGAGATCATCGTCAAGCCGACCAAGGGGCAGATCGACGATCTGATCCACGAGATTCGGATCCGCGCCGAACGTGACGAGCGGGTCCTGGTGACCACGCTGACCAAGAAGATGGCCGAGGACCTCACCGACTATCTGCTCGAGATGGGCGTGCGGGTGCGGTACCTGCACTCCGACATCGACACCCTGCGCCGCGTCGAACTGCTGCGGCAGCTGCGATCCGGCGAGTACGACGTGCTGATCGGTATCAACCTGCTGCGCGAGGGCCTCGACCTGCCGGAGGTGTCGCTGGTCTCGATCCTCGACGCGGACAAGGAAGGCTTCCTGCGCAGCACCCGATCGCTGATCCAAACGGTCGGGCGCGCCGCCCGAAACGTCTCCGGTCAGGTGCACATGTACGCCGACAAGGTCACCGAGTCGATGCAGTTCGCGATCGATGAGACCAATCGCCGGCGGGCGAAGCAGATCGCCTACAACACCGAGCACGGAGTCGATCCGCAGCCGCTGCGCAAGAAGATCGCCGACATCCTCGATCAGGTCTATCAGGAGGCGGACGACACCGACAATGTCGTGTCGATCGGGGGATCGGGACGCAACGCCACCCGCGGCCGTCGCGCCCAGGGGGAGCCGGGGCGGGCGAGCGGCGCCGGGGTCGCGTCGAACCATCGGGACGTCTCGTCGATGCCGCGCGCCGAGTTGGCGGATCTGGTGGCGCAGATGACCGAGCAGATGATGAGCGCCGCCCGCGATCTGCAGTTCGAGTTGGCCGGTCGATTGCGTGACGAGATCGCCGACCTCAAGAAGGAACTGCGCGCGATGGACGCCGCCGGCGTGAAGTAGTCGGCCGCGAGCCGTACATGTGAGCCGGATCCCGTCGGTGTTCCCGTTGTGGGAACACCGACGGCGATTGTGGTGACAACTGCGGCCCAAATTGATGTTACCGACGGTTTCAGCGACTATCGTGCCTCTCAGTCGTGCACGGCAGTACCGCCATCTCGGCGGACGCCGCACGACACGTCGGCAGGATCAGGGGCCACGCAGAGCCGGCCCTCGACAGGAGGTTGGACAATGGTCGCGTACCGCACGTTGGTCGTCGGGACCGATGGGTCGGACTCGTCGTACCGGGCGGTCGAGAAGGCGGCGGCACTCGCCGGTGCCGCGTCGGCGAAGTTGGTGATCGCTTGCGCCTATCACCCGGCCGATGATCGGGACGGTTCGGCCGCCGACGCCCTCAAGGAGGATGCGTACCAGATCGTCGGATCGACCCCGACCGAGGAGATCCTGCGCACCGCCCGCGAACTGGCCCGGGCCGCCGGCGCGACCGATATCTCCGAGCGGCCGATCGTCGGCAACCCGGTGGAGTCGCTGATCAAGCTGGTCCAGGAGGTCGACGCCGATCTGCTGGTCGTCGGCAACAAGGGCCTCAACTCGTTGGCCGGTCGGCTGCTGGGTTCGGTACCGGCCGACGCCGCGCGCAAGGCGCGCACCGACGTGCTGATCGTCCACACGGTCTGAGCCGCGACGGCCGGGGCGGGTCGGTCCACGACCCGCCGCCGGTCAGTCGAGCGGGGTGAGATTCCCCAGGCACTCCGGCAACTGCGCGCTGTGCACGACGAGCAGCCGCTGCGTGGCGCGGGTCAGCGCCACGTACAGATCGTTGGCACCCCGCGACGACGCGTCGAGGATGGCGTCGGGATTCACCACGATCACCGCGTCGAATTCGAGTCCCTTGATATCGGCGACCGTCGCGATCGTGGTCCGGTCGTCGCCGACATCGGCCAGGGCGGGCAGGTCGGCCTCGGCGGCGATCACCGCGACCAGGCCGGGACGAGCCTGATCGGCGACCAGCGCCGCCACCCGGGCGACCAGCTCGTCCGCCGGGACGTGGACCGACCCGGGGATCGACCCGTTGTGGCGGATCGAGCGCGGCACCTCGAGGGTCGGGTCGATCGTCGCCAGCACATCGGCGGCGATCGCCATGATCGAGGACGGCGTCCGGTAGTTGACCGTCAACTCGGTGCGCTGCCACCGTTGGGCCACATAGGGCTCGAGGACCTGCCGCCACGAGGAGGTCCCCGCCGCCTCGGACGTCTGGGCGACGTCACCGACCAGGGTCATCCAGTGGTTCGGGATGCGCCGCATCACCATCCGCCACGCCATCTCGGACAGTTCCTGGGCCTCGTCGACGATCACGTGACCGTAGACCCAGGTGCGGTCGCCCGCGGCCCGCTCGGCGGTCGTGCGGTGATAGGTCGCCGAGGTGCGCTCGGCGAGCTGCTCGGCGTCGATCAGGTCGTACGCCATGAGGATCTCCGGGTCGGTGCCGTCGTCGAGGTCCTGCGGGGCGGAGCCGGTCAGGATGTCGAGCGCGCCCTGCGCCTCCTCGATCCGTGCCCGCCACTGCCGGCGTCGCTGCTCCTCGACGGCGTCGTCGTTGATGCCGAGCAGTTCGGCCAACTCGTCGAGCAGCGGGGGATCGACCTCGGAGAAGGTTCCGTCGTCGGTGCGCGTCACCGCGGCGATGTCGTCGTCCGACCAGTCGGGCGCGGCGGCCCGCAGCGCCTCGGGGGAGGCCAGCAGGTCGGCCAGGGCGTCCTGCGCGGACAGTTCCGGCCACAGATCCTCGGCGACCCGGGCGACCGCGGGATCCTCCCGCAGGTCCGATCGAATGTCGTCGAGGTCGCGCGAGTCGAGCAGGGACCCGCCGTCGACGACGTCGGTGCCGATCGCCCGGGCGTACTGGTCGGCCAGCCCGTCGATCAGGACGGCGACGAAGATCTCCCGCGCGGAATTGTGCGGTCGGCGCGACGAGCGGGCCCGGCCGCGGGCGCGGGTGGCCAGCTTGCGGTCGACGCGGGTGCGGACGCCGTCGATCACCACATCGATCGGGGTATCCGGGATCTCCTGCCGATTGCGGATCGCCCGGCTCAACACCTCCGCCATCTGCAGCGATCCCTTGAGCTCGCGGGCTCGCGGCGGGTCGACCCGCTGGGGGGTGACGCCCGGGTAGAGCGTGCCGATCGTCGCCAACAGCACGCCGGTTTCACCGAGCGCCGGCAGCACTTGACCGATGTAGTCGAGGAAGGTCGCGTTCGGACCGATCACCAGCACGCCGGCCTTGTCGAGCTGCTTGCGATAGGTGTAAAGCAGATACGCGGCCCGGTGCAGGGCCACCGCGGTCTTGCCGGTACCGGGTCCGCCCTGGACCACGAGCACGCCGCGATGGGTCGAGCGGATGATCGTGTCCTGCTCGCGCTGGATCGTCTCGACGATGTCGTTCATATGGCCGGTGCGGGCGGCATTGAGCGCCGACAGCAGTGTGCCCTCGCCGGCCATCCCTCCGGCGGCGTCGCCGACGGCGTCCGGATAGGCGTTCGGATCGAGGAATTCGTCGTTGACCTCGGTCACCCGGCGCCGGCGCGAGCGGATATGGCGGCGGCGGGTCACCCCATCCGGGTTGGCGGTCGTCGCCAGGTAGAAAGGTCGGGCGAGCGGGGCACGCCAGTCGAAGAGCAACGAGTCGTAGTCGTTGTCCTCGTCGAGGATGCCGATGCGCCCGATATGGCGGTGGCCCGAGTCCGAGCCGTCCCCGGACTCGTCCTCGGCGTCCGGCGACATGTCGATCCGCCCGAAGCAGAGCCCGTTCTCGGCGGCGTCGTAGCGGGTCAGATCGTCGCTGTACATCGCGGTGAAGGATTCCCGTTCGGTACGCGCCTGAGGGGTGCCGCCGGTCTCCAGCAGCACGGTATCGAGCCGCCTGCGCGCATAGGCCCGCATCCGATCGAGGTGCTCGTAGAGCCGGTCGAGATGGGCTTGCTCGTCGACGACCGCGGGCGCGGCGTCGTCGGCGACGTCCACTGCGGTGGGTCCATTGGTCGAGCCGTCCGGCACGGTGGTCTGTCCTTCCCTGCAAGAACGCGGCCCTCGAACGAGGGCATCGGAACCTTGTCCGATTGGCCAGAAAAGTCTACGCAACGAGGCGGGTGAGCGCCGATTCGCATGCATAGGTAGCCTATGGACATGACTCATGTGCCGGTTGACCAGGCCATACCGGCCACCGCGGACCTGGTCCTGTACGCCTCGCGGATGGTGCACACGCTGCGCAGGTCGGCGATCGTGCCGCCGCCGCATCTGCGGGTCCTCGCGCTGCTCGACGAGCACGGACCGACCGGGGTCAGCCGGCTGGCCGAACTCGACAGCTGCACGCAGCCGAGCGTGTCGACGATGGTGGCGACCCTGCACACCCGCGGACTGGTGACCAAGCGCGCCGACCCGCACGATGCGCGGGCCGGGCTGGTCGAGCTGACCGAACAGGGGCGTGAGCAACTGCGGTCCGCCCGCCTCGACCGCGGCCGCACGGTCGAGGCCGCGCTGGACTCCCTCGATCCGGCGCAGCGGCCGTCGCCCGAGGACATCGACATCGCGGTGTCGGTGCTGCGGTCGGTGACCGGCGCCCTGCTCGCGGAACGGGCGACCCCCGGCCGACTCTGACCGGCGAGCGGGTCACCAGCCGCGTTCGCGCCACTCGCCGAGGTGCGGGCGCTCGGCGCCCAGGGTGGTGTCGGCGCCGTGGCCGGGGTGGATGATCGTCTCGTCCGGAAAGCGGTCGAAGATGCGGGTGGTCACGTCACCGAGCAGTTGGGTGAAGTTCTCCGCGCTCCAGGTCTTGCCGACGCCGCCGGGGAAGAGCGAGTCGCCGGTGAAGATATGGGTCGGGCCGTCGCCCTCGCTGAGCACCAGCGCGATCGACCCGGGGGTATGACCGCGCAGGTGGATCACCTCGAGGGCGATGTCGCCGACGGTCACCGTGTCGCCGCCCTCGAGCAGCCGGTCGGGCGTGACCGGCAACGGCTCGGCGTCCAGGGGATTGGCCGCGGTCGCCGCGCCGGTCGCCTCCGCCACCCGGCCGAGCGCCTGCCAGTGGTCGGGATGAGAATGGGTGGTGACGATCGTGGCCGGGACAGACCCGGCGGTGATCGCCAGCAGGGTCTCGGCGTCGTTGGCGGCGTCGATCAGCAGCGATTCGCCGGTTCCGGAATCGGTGATCAGGTACGCGTTGTTGTCCATCGGGCCGACCGACGCCTTGACGATCACCGCGGCGCCCGCCGCGGTGCGCTGGGGGATCCCGCTCCCGGACAGGTCCCCGGTATAGGTATCGGAGATGGTGACGGCGGGGCCGGTCGCGTGATCGCTCATGGCGTTCACGCTAGTCGGCCGGTCGGCGAACGGGAACGGTCTCGCGCACGCGGTAACGGCGGGATCGGGCGGCCCGCCCGGCCGAACCTGTCGGTGGTCGGGCCTAGCATCGCAATGCCGCCGGATGCTGCGCATCGCCCGGACGATCCACCACCCGGAAGATGCATCACCCACCGGTAGGCACGGCAGGGAACTCGACGAAGGGGCTTTTCAGTGGCCGACCGTTTGATCGTGCGTGGCGCGCGGGAGCACAACCTGCGCTCGGTGGATCTCGATCTGCCGCGGGACGCGATGATCGTTTTCACGGGCCTGTCCGGCTCCGGGAAGTCGTCCCTGGCCTTCGACACGATCTTCGCCGAGGGGCAGCGCCGGTACGTCGAGTCGCTGTCCGCCTATGCACGCCAATTCCTCGGGCAGATGGACAAGCCGGACGTCGACTTCATCGAGGGCCTCTCCCCGGCGGTGTCGATCGACCAGAAGTCGACCAATCGGAACCCGCGCTCGACCGTCGGCACGATCACCGAGGTCTACGACTACCTGCGCCTGCTCTACGCGCGCGCCGGCACCCCGCATTGCCCGGTCTGCGGGGAGCGCATCGCCCGGCAGACCCCGCAGCAGATCGTCGACCAGGTGCTCGAGATGGAGGAGGGCCTGCGCTTCCAGGTCCTCGCGCCGGTGGTACGCACCCGCAAGGGGGAGTTCGTCGATCTCTTCGAGCAGCTCAACACCCAGGGCTACTCCCGGGTGCGGGTCGACGGGGTCAACCATCAGCTGACCGATCCGCCGAAGCTCAAGAAGCAGGACAAGCACGATATCGAGGTCATCGTCGACCGGTTGACGGTCAAGGCGAGCGCCAAGCAACGATTGACCGACTCGATCGAGACCGCGCTGCGGCTCGCCGACGGCATCGTCGTGCTCGACTTCGTCGACCGTGAGGAGGATGCGCCCGATCGGGAGCGGCGCTTCTCCGAGAAGCTGGCCTGCCCCAACGGCCATCCACTGGCCATCGACGATCTCGAACCGCGTGCCTTCTCGTTCAACTCGCCCTTTGGCGCCTGCCCGGAGTGCACCGGCCTCGGCATCCGCAAGGAGGTCGATCCGGAACTGGTCGTCCCCGACCCGGACCTCTCGCTCGCCGACGGCGCGATCGCCCCCTGGGCGGTCGGGCAGACCGCCGAGTACTTCGGCCGACTGCTGTCGGGCCTGGCGGGCGAGATGGGCTTCGACGTCGACACGCCGTGGCGCAAGCTGCCCAAGGCGGTCAAGAAAGCGGTCCTCGAGGGCTCCGACCACCAGGTGCACGTGCGCTACCGCAACCGTTACGGGCGGACGCGGTCCTACTACGCCGACTTCGAGGGCGTGATGCCCTTCCTGCACCGGCGGATGGAGAACACCGAGTCCGACCAGATGAAGGAGCGGTACGAGGGCTATATGCGCGACGTACCGTGCCCGGCCTGCGAGGGGGCCCGGCTGCGCCCGGAGATCCTGGCGGTCACGATCGCCGGCTCCGACGGGGGAGACCGATCGATCGCCGCGGTGGCCGAGCTGTCGATCGCGCAATGCGCGGAATTCCTCGACAGCCTGGTCCTGGGCGAGCGCGAGGAGGCGATCGCCGGGCAGGTGCTCAAGGAGATCCAGGCCCGCCTGGGCTTCCTGCTCGACGTCGGCCTCGAGTATCTGAGCCTCTCGCGGGCCGCGGCCACCCTCTCCGGCGGCGAGGCGCAGCGCATTCGACTCGCCACCCAGATCGGCAGCGGCCTCGTCGGCGTCCTCTACGTGCTCGACGAGCCGTCGATCGGCCTGCACCAGCGCGACAATCGCCGACTGATCGACACGTTGACCCGGCTGCGTGACCTCGGCAATACGCTGATCGTCGTCGAGCACGACGAGGACACGATCAAGGCCTCCGACTGGGTGGTCGACATCGGCCCGCTCGCCGGGGAGCGCGGCGGCAAGGTGGTGCACAGCGGCACCTACCGGCAGTTGCTGGCCAATACCGAATCGTTGACCGGGGCCTATCTGGCCGGTCGCCGCACGATCGAGCCGCCGGCGATGCGTCGCACCGTCGATCCCAAGCGCGCGCTGAAGGTCGTCGGCGCCCGGGAGAACAACCTGCGCGATATCGACGTCACCTTCCCGCTCGGCGTCCTGTGCGCGGTGACCGGGGTCTCCGGATCGGGTAAGTCGACGCTGGTCAACGACATCCTCGCGTCGGTGCTCGGCAACAAGCTCAACGGCGCCCGGCACGTTCCCGGTCGGCATACCCGGGTGACCGGGCTCGACCACCTCGACAAGCTGGTCCAGGTCGACCAGTCGCCGATCGGACGCACCCCGAGGTCGAACCCGGCGACCTATACGGGCGTCTTCGACAAGATCCGCACCCTCTTCGCGGCGACCACCGAGGCGAAGGTGCGCGGCTACCAGCCGGGACGGTTCTCGTTCAACGTCAAGGGCGGCCGCTGCGAGGCGTGCACCGGTGACGGAACGATCAAGATCGAGATGAACTTCCTGCCGGACGTCTACGTGCCCTGTGAGGTCTGCCACGGCGCGCGGTACAACCGCGAGACCCTCGAGGTGCACTACAAGGGCAAGACGATCGCCGAGGTCCTCGATATGCCGATCGAGGAGGCCGCCGAGTTCTTCAAGCCGGTCACCTCGATCCACCGCTACCTCGAGACGCTCGTGCAGGTCGGTCTGGGCTATGTCCGCCTGGGCCAGCCGGCGCCGACGCTGTCCGGTGGCGAGGCCCAGCGCGTCAAGCTGGCCGCCGAACTGCAGAAGCGGTCGACGGGCCGGACGATCTACATCCTCGACGAGCCGACCACCGGCCTGCACTTCGAGGACATCCGCAAGCTGCTCGGTGTCATCAACGGCCTGGTCGACAAGGGCAACACCGTCATCGTGATCGAGCACAACCTCGACGTGATCAAGACGTCGGACTGGGTGATCGACATGGGGCCGGAGGGTGGCTCCGGAGGCGGCACCGTCATCGCCGAGGGCACGCCCGAGGAGATCGCCGCCGTCGCCGCCAGCTATACGGGCAAGTTCCTGGCCGAGGTCCTGGAGCCCGCCGCGCCGGTCGTCGAGGCACCGCGTCGTCGGCGACGGGCCGCCGCCACCGGCTGAGGGCGCACGATCGGCCGAGCGCGTAACGATCGGTTCGATTCTCCGGGTGCTCGCACGCGGGCCCGGAGCAGGGCACACTCGTAGTCATGCTCGATGCGTTGCGTGTGATCGCCGTGATTCTCGGTGTGATGGTGCTGATCTTCCTGGCGGTGGTCGGGTACGTCATGTGGAAGTACCGCATCCCGCCGCGCGGATTGGTCGCGATCGGCGCCGCCATGATCTACCTGGTGTCGCCGATCGATGTGCTGCCCGAAGCGTTGCTCGGACCGATCGGATTGGTCGACGACGCGGGCGTGCTGGTGCTGGCGGTCGCCTTCCTCATGCGCTTGGCGACGGCCCAGAAGATGCTCTCCGATGCCGGCGTCGACCTCGGCAAGCGGCGCGGTGGACCCCGCGACCCGGCCCGCGTCGGCCTCGGTGACGATCCGCGTCATCCGGTGGTGGCCACCGAAGCCGGTACGGTCCCGGGTGATGCGACCCCCGGGACCGCCGGCAACACTCCGGTCGTCCGCCGGCCCCGATAGGGCCCGCGGCGGCGGCCGTCAGAAGACGGGGCCGGTCAGCTTCTCGCCGGGGCCCTTGCCGGGCTCGTCCGGATAGGCGCTCGCCTCGCGGAAGGCGCGCTGCAGCGACTGCAGGCCCTCGCGGAAGGGGCCGGCGTGCGGTCCGAGGTATTCGACCGACGCGGTGATCAGACCGGCCAACGCGGTGATCAGCCGGCGGGCCTCGTCGAGATCGACGGTCTGTTCGGCCGGATCACCGGCGAGGCCCAACTTCTCGGCAGCGGAGCTCATCAGCATGACCGCTGCCCGACTGATCACCTCGATGGCGGGGATATCGGCCAGTTCCCGAACGTCTTCCATGCCGTCAGCATGACAGCGCCGATGCCCGTCCGGTGCGACGGGTCGGCCCGCCGGGCTCGGTATGTCGAACCCGGCGGGCCGGTGCATCGGTGCCCCGAGCGGATCGGGGCGTCGTGATCAGGCCGGTCGAACGATCAGGAGCGGGACCGAGACCGACGCGAGCAGGGCGCGGCTGGTCGAACCGAGCAGCATGCCGGTGAATCCGCCGCGACCGCGGCTGCCGACCACCAGCAGGCTCGCCTTTTCGGACGCCTCCATCAGGGCCCGGACCGGGCGATCGCGCACGACGGTGCGCTCGATCACCAGGTCGGGATGGGCCTCACGGACGCCGGCCAGGCTCTCGGAGAGCAGAGCGGTCTCGGTCTCGGTCGCGGCCTGCTTCTCGGCCGCGGCATCCCACTCGGGGGTCAGCGCGCCGCCACCCCGGTAGGTGGCGCCCAGGTCGAAGTCGGTCCACGAGTGCACCGCCTGCAGGGGCACCCCCAACAGGTCCGCTTCCTCGGCGGCGATCGTGACCGCGGCGCGCGAGGCCTCGGAACCGTCCACGCCGACCACGACGGGCCCGCTCGGGTTGACCAGCTCGTCCCGGGCGACCAGTACCGGGCTGTGCGCGTGCATGACGAGCGCGGAGCTGACCGAGCCGAGCAGCGCGGAGCTGACGCGTCCGAGACCGCGGGTGCCGACCACCAGCAGTCCGGCGGTCTCCGACTTCTTCAACAGATAGGGGATCGGCTGCTCGACGGTCACCTCACCGGTGATCGTGAAGTCGTCGCCCAGCCGCTCGCGTGCCTTCGCCTCGGCGTCGCGCACGATCTGCGCGGCGTGCTGTTCCTGGTCGAGCCAGTACCTCTCCGGCAATGCCACGGCGGACGTTCCGAACGCGTCGGCGGGTCCGATATACCCCGTGACGATCGTCAGAGGCGCGTGATGGCGCTTCGCCGCTTCGATCGCCTGGTCCAATGCCACGGTGCCGGTGTCCGAGCCGTCGACACCTACAACCACGGGGCCCTGTCGCATGACTCCTCCTCGAGTCGGGGAGTATGGGGGCAGTCGGCGGCGGTGCCGACCACGCGGTTTCCGCAACTCCCACTACCTATTGTCCGCTTTTGTGGGTGCCGATGACAGCGGATCGGGCCGGTGTGACGGGGGTCATCGCCCCCGGCGTCGCCGACCGCGCCGGCAGCCGCCTCGGGATCGGGTGGGCGAAGGCCCTCGATCGATCGTGCTATGATTCTTCAACGACCATCTATGGTCTCGCCTTCGCGTGGTTGGGTTACCACGGAATCGGGTGAGATCAGGGCAACAAGTGGAGTCCGACTCCCACCGTGATACGCGGCCTCGCCGTTGTACCTCGGTCCGATCGCCCGGCGCGGATTCGTCCGTCCGGGCCCCGGTTCATGTCGGGGTGTTCCCTCTCGGGGTACATCGATCGGTCGGTTTGGGCCTCGCACGTTTGTCGTCGACGACGACGGACGCGAGGCCTGCTTTGTGTGTGCGGTACGACGCCACACAGGCGGCCGCACGTTACGGATTCCTCGTCGTTGCTCGGGTCACGCACCCGCCATCAACGCTCTACCGAGGAGGCCCCATCAGCACTGAAACTCGCATCAATGATCGCATCCGCGTTCCCGAGGTCCGTTTGGTCGGACCGGGTGGGGAGCAGGTTGGGATCGTGCGTGTTGAAGACGCGTTGAGGTTGGCTGCCGAAGCCGATCTCGATCTGGTTGAAGTTGCGCCCGACGCCCGTCCGCCGGTCTGCAAGATCATGGACTACGGCAAGTTCAAGTACGAGGCGGCGCAGAAGGCGCGCGAATCCCGCAAGAACCAGCAGCTGACCGTCATCAAGGAGCAGAAGCTCCGTCCGAAGATCGACGATCACGACTACGAGACCAAGAAGCGAAACGTCATCCGCTTCCTCGAAGCCGGGTCGAAGGTCAAGGTCACCATCATGTTCCGCGGTCGCGAGCAGTCGCGCCCCGAACTGGGCTACCGCCTGCTGCAGCGCCTGGGCGCCGACGTCGCCGATCTCGGCTTCGTCGAGACCTCCGCCAAGCAGGACGGCCGGAACATGACGATGGTCCTCGCTCCGCACAAGGGCGCGAAGACCCGCGCCCGCGCCGCGGAGGCGTCGGCTGCTACTCGTGGACAGTCGCGCCCCGCTCCGGTGCCGCCGGCCAACCGTGGCCCCGCCGAGCCGGGAGCCGCGACCGGCGCCTGACCCGAAGCGGTCACCCGATCGAGAAGTACGAACGACCGATTACCACCCACCGCCCGGCACCCCGTCGGGCGGCGAGACAGAAATGAAGGACGTTATGCCCAAGTCGAAGTCGCACAGCGGAGCCAGCAAGCGCTTCAAGGTCTCCGGGAGCGGAAAGCTGCTGCGGCAGAGGGCCAACCGTCGCCACCTGCTCGAGCACAAGTCGAGCCGTCGCACCCGCCGGCTCGACGGCGTCGCCGACGTGGCCCCGGCCGACGTCAACCGCGTGAAGCGGCTGCTCGGGCGCTGATCGCGCGCCTGCAGTAAACCAACCCCCTACTTTCGGGCCGAGCCCTCCGACGACGGAGCGCACGAAGATCGGCCCCCGATCGATGACAGGATTGACCAGTGGCACGCGTCAAGAGAGCAGTCAACGCCCAGAAGAAGCGGCGTTCGGTCCTCGAGGCCTCGAAGGGCTACCGCGGACAGCGTTCGCGGCTCTATCGCAAGGCGAAGGAGCAGCAGCTCCACTCGCTCAACTACGCCTACCGTGACCGCCGCGCGCGCAAGGGCGACTTCCGCAAGCTGTGGATCACCCGTATCAACGCCGCCGCCCGGGCGAACGACATCACCTACAACCGCTTCGTCCAGGGCCTGAAGGCCGCGGGCGTCGAGGTCGACCGCAAGGTCCTCGCCGACATCGCCGTCTCCGATCCCGCGACCTTCACCGGTCTGGTCGAGATCGCCCGCGCCGCCCTGCCGGCCGACGTCAACGCCCCGAGCGAGGCGGCCTGACCACCAGCCGGACTTCCGGTGCCGACGCTGTCGGCCCCGGCGGCACGGACATCGAACGACCCGCGAACGCGCTGAACGAGCGCAGTTCGCGGGTCGTTTCGTTGACCGAGCGCAGCTCGCGCGTGGTCGCGGCGGTCAAGCTGCACCGCGGCGCCGCCCGCCGGAAGTCCGGGACCTTCCTGGTCGAAGGGGTCAACGCGGTGACCGAGGCGCTCGCCGCCGGCCTGGTCGAGGAACTGTTCATCACCGACTCCGCCGTCGAGCGCTACGACGACCTGGTCGCCGCCG
Source organism: Millisia brevis NBRC 105863 (assembly GCF_001552615.1). GTDB lineage: Bacteria > Actinomycetota > Actinomycetes > Mycobacteriales > Mycobacteriaceae > Millisia > Millisia brevis. Next base: position 19,544 of record NZ_BCRN01000021.1, on the reverse strand, counting down.
CGGCGAGCGTCGGGGTGCGCGTCGATCGGGTGACCGAGCGGGCCGCCGAGCGGCTGGGGGAGACCACCACGCCGCCCGGTGTCGTCGCGGTCGCCCGGCTGATCGACGTCCCGCTCGACCGGGCGATCCGGCCCGAAGCCGGACTGGTCGCCGTCCTGGTCGAGATCGCCGAACCCGGCAACGCCGGCACGATCATCCGCACCGCGGACGCCGCCGGCGCCGACGCGGTGATCCTGGTCGGCGACTCGGTCGACCCGCACAACGGCAAGTGCGTGCGGGCGAGCGCCGGAAGCCTCTTCCACCTGCCGATCGCGCGCGCCGCCGGCTTCGACGAGGCCGCCGCCCTCCTGCGGGAGCGCGGGCTGACGATCCTGGCCACGACGATCGACGGCGATCTGACCCTCGACCCGACGCAGCCGCGGTCCGGCTTGCCCGAGGCCCCGGTCGCCTGGGTCTTCGGCAACGAGGCGCACGGTCTGTCGGCGGAGGTGGCCGCCGCGGCCGACCACCGGGTCGGCATTCCGATCCGCGGTCGGGCCGAAAGTCTGAACGTCGCGGCCGCCGCGGCGGTCTGCTTGTACTCCGGCGCCGGCGTCGTACGCTGACACGGAGGGGTCCGCGCGCAGGGGGTCCGCGAGCAGGGAGGTCGAGCGTGAACGCATCGGGTGACACGACATCGGGTAGCGGGGGCGCATCCGCCGGCCCCGGGTCCCACACCGCCGCGCCCACCTCGACCGATCCGGCCGATAACGAACCCGTCGACGCGGAGATCGTCCCGCTCGAACCGGCCGGCGCCCCGACGGCGACCGCGCACCCGGTCGTGGTCGACGCGGCGCCGCTGCCTCCCGATCCCGGCTACACCGACTCCGGCGTGCCCACCTTCGACGCCGTTCGCGAACGAATCGAACAGCGCATCGGCCGAGCGATCGGACACTCGGAACTCGACGCCGCCTCGACACCGGGGCGCGACGTCGAGGAAGCCTGGGAGCGGCGTCAGAAGGCCGCGCAGGAGAAGCTCGAACAGATCCGCGCCTCGATGAAACGGGACGTGGGCGGCGACCCTACCTGAGCGAAAATCGCTTGGCCCTGCGCTCTAACATGGGTGGGTCGGACGTAACGGGTGCGCGGGTTTCCGCCTGCCCGCAGTCCGAGACGGCGCCGGTCGCGGCGCCGCCCCCGATTGTCGAGCAGCAGCGGAGTGCCCGTGGCGAACAACCAGACAGCGTCGTTGGCGGATGAGGATGCGGGCGAGGACCGCGTCGAATCGGCCCCTGCGACGTTGGAGGATCCCACCGCGCCCGAGGAGTTGACCGCCGCATCGGACGCCGCGCTCGCGGCCCTGGCGCAGGCGGCCGACCTCGACGCGCTGACCGCCGTGCGCACCACCCACCTCGGTTCCAAGGCGCCGCTCTCGCGCGCCCGTCAGGCCCTCGGCGCCCTGCCGAAGCACGAGCGCGCCGACGCCGGCCGACGCGTCAAGGAAACCCGCGACCTGGTCGAGAAGGCCTTCGTCGAACGCGAGGAGGTGCTGCGGGCGGAGCGCGACGCCGCGATCCTCGTCGCGGAGACGATCGACGTCACCCTGCCGTCCGGCCGCCGCCCGCTCGGCGCCCGCCACCCGATCACCGTGATCGCCGAAGAGGTCTGCGACGCTTTCGTCGCGATGGGCTGGGAGGTCGCCGAGGGCCCCGAGGTCGAGACCGAGCACTTCAACTTCGACGCGCTGAACTTCCTGCCCGACCATCCGGCGCGCACCATGCAGGACACCTTCCACATCGCCCCCGAGGGGTCGCGCCAGGTCCTGCGCACCCACACCTCGCCGGTGCAGATCCGCACCCTGCTGACCCGGGATCTGCCGGTCTACGTCGTCTGCCCGGGCCGCACCTTCCGCACCGACGAACTCGACGCCACCCATACGCCGGTGTTCAGCCAGGTGGAGGGGCTCGCGGTCGACCGGGGTCTGACCCTGGCCAACCTGCGCGGCACCCTCGATGCCTTCGCCCGGGCCCTCTTCGGCCCGGACACCCGCACCCGCATGCGCCCGAACTACTTCCCCTTCACCGAGCCCTCCGCCGAGGTCGACGTGTGGTTCCCGGAGAAGAAGGGCGGCGCCGGCTGGGTCGAGTGGGGCGGCTGCGGCATGGTCGACCCCAACGTGCTGATCGCCTGCGGTATCGACCCGCAGGAGTACTCCGGCTTCGCCTTCGGTATGGGCCTCGAGCGCACCCTCCAGTTCCGCAACGACATCTCCGATATGCGCGACATCGTCGAGGGCGATGTGCGCTTCGGTGAACCGTTCGGTCCCGCGCTGTAGCACCGCCGGGCCCGATCGCCCCGCTGCCTTCTCATTCCGTCCCGACGAAAGGTGTGATCCTTCGTGCGTGTTCCGCAGTCCTGGCTGACCGAGGTCCTCGATCGGGGGACCCCCGGCTGGGAGGCGTCGGTCGAGGAGATCGACGCGGGCTTCGTCCGGGTCGGTCTGGAGATCGAGGACGTCCACCGGATCGACGCGCCGCAGGGTCCGCTGGTGATCGGTCGGGTCGAGTCGATCGAGGAGCTGACCGACTTCAAGAAGCCGATCCGCTTCTGCCGGGTGGAGGTCGGCGAGGCCGAACCGCGCGGGATCGTCTGCGGTGCCCGCAACTTCGCCGAGGGTGACCTGGTCGTCGTCGCGCTTCCGGGGGCGGAGCTGCCGGGCGGCTTCGGCATCGCCGCGCGCAAGACCTACGGTCGGATCTCCGACGGCATGATCTGCTCGGCCGCCGAACTGGCGCTGGGCACCGATCACTCCGGGATCATGGTGCTCGCACCGGGCACCGCGGAGCCGGGCGCCGACGCGATCGAGGTCCTCGGCCTGCCCGAGACGATCTTCGAGGTCAACGTCACCCCCGACCGCGGCTACTGCCTGAGCGTGCGCGGACTGACCCGCGAGTTGGCCTGCGGCTTCGACCTCGAATACTCCGACCCGGCGAAGGTCGCGGTCTCCGTGGGCGAGGCCGAGGTCCGCCCCGTCACCGTCGTCGAGGAATCCGGCTGCGTGCGCTTCAGCCTGCGCCTGGTCGAGGGCATCGACCCGAAGGCGACCACCCCCTGGTGGATCCAGCGGCGGCTGCTCTTCTCCGGTATCCGCCCGATCTCGCCGGCGGTCGACGTCACCAATTACGTGATGCTCGAACTCGGTCATCCGCTGCACGCCTTCGACAACGACACGGTCTCCGGCGGCTTCACCGTGCGTCGCGCCGCGGTGGGGGAGACCCTGCGGACCCTCGACGACGTCGAGCGCACCCTCGACCCCGAGGACGTGGTGATCGCCGACGACAGCGGCGCCGTCTCGCTCGCCGGCGTGATGGGTGGCCTGTCGACCGAGGTTTCCGACAAGACGACCAACGTCCTGCTCGAGGCCGCGATCTGGAACCCGCTGGCGGTCTTCCGCACCGCCCGCCGCCACAAGCTGCCCAGCGAGGCCGCGCGCCGCTACGAGCGCACCGTCGACTCCGGGCTGTCCGCCGTGGCGGTCACCCGCGCCGCCCAGCTGCTCGTCGAGATCGCCGGCGGCACTCTGGTCGACGGGATCACCGATGTCGGCGGACCGATCCGTCAGCTGCCCGTCGACCTGCCGATCGATCTGCCCGACCGGGTTGCCGGTGTGCACTACCCGAACGGCGCGGCCGCCCAGCGGCTCGCGCAGATCGGCTGCGCGGTCGACGTCAAGGTCGGCGACGACGGCCACGGCATCCTGGTGGTCACCCCGCCGACGTGGCGCTCCGACCTGCTGCGCCCGGCCGACCTGGTCGAGGAGGTCGTCCGCCTGGAGGGCCTCGAGCAGATCCCGCCGGTGCTGCCCGCCGCCCCCGCCGGCCGCGGCCTGACCGCCCTCCAGCGCCGCCGCCGCTCGGTCGGCCGCACGCTGGCCGCCGAGGGATTCGTCGAGGTGTTGCCGACGGTCTTCCTGCCCGCCGGGGTCTTCGACACCTGGGGCCTCGACGCCGACGACCCGCGTCGCACCACCACCTCGGTGCTCAACCCGCTCGAGGCCGACCGCGCGGAGCTGGCGACCACCCTGCTGCCGGGTCTGCTCGAGATCACCCGGCGCAACCTCTCCCGCGGCCGCCGCGACCTCGCCCTGTTCGCGATCGCCTCCGTGGTCCAGCCGGGACCATCGGTCGGCGCCGTCGATCCGATCCCGGTCGATCGCCGTCCCACCGAGGAGGAGATCGCCCGGCTGGAGAACTCCCTGCCCGACCAGCCGCAACATATCGCCAGCGTCCTGACCGGCCAGGTCGACCCGGCCGGCTACTGGGGTCCCGGTCGCCCGGTCGAACCGGCGGACGCCTTCGAGGCGGTGCGCTCGGTACTGGCCGCCTCCGGCGTCGAGGGCACCTTCGAGCACGCCGAGTACCTGCCCTTCCATCCCGGGCGCTGCGCCCGCATCCTGGTCGACGGCACCCCGATCGGCTACGCCGGTGAACTGCACCCCGCCGTCCTGGAGCGGTCGGACCTGCCGCCGCGCACCTGCGCCCTCGAGCTCAACCTCGACGCGATCCCGATCGTCGAGTCCCGCCCGGCGCCCAAGGTCTCGCCCTTCCCGGCGGTCCACCAGGACGTTGCCGTCGTCGTCGATCGCGACGTACCCGCCGCCGACGTGGAGGCCGCCCTGCGGGCCGGCGCGGGCGACCTGCTCGAGGATCTGCGCCTGTTCGACGTGTACACCGGCGACCGGATCGCCGAGGGCAAGAAGTCGCTCGCCTACGCCCTGCGCTTCCGCGGCTTCGACCGCACCCTGACCGAGGACGATGCCACCGCCGCGCGCACGGCCGCCGTGGCCGCCGCGGGGGAGGCCGTCGGCGCCGTCCTGCGGTAGTCGCGCCCCGGCCCGGCGGGGGGACCCGTCGGGCCGCCCATCCGGGGACACCCACCCCCCCCGATGCTGTATGTATTTGCATCGGTATGCATAATCAATACATGGTGGACGAGACTTCGACGGCGCCCGCCGGATCGGCGCGGCCGATCCGGGTGGCGGTGGCCGGCGCGACCGGATACGCCGGTGGTGAGATCCTCCGGCTGCTGCTGGGGCACCGGCAATATCTGGACGGCCGGCTCGAGATCGGTGCGCTGACGGCGCATTCCAGCGCGGGCAGCCTCCTGGGCGAGCATCAGCCGCATCTGCGAGCCCTGGCCGATCGCCGCATCGAGGACACCACCGCCGACGTGCTCGCCGGGCACGATGTCGTCTTCCTCGCCCTGCCGCACGGCCACTCCGGGCCGATCGCCGCGCAGCTGCCCGAGACCACCGTGGTCATCGACTGCGGCGCCGACCACCGGCTGGTCGACGCCGGCGCGTGGGAGCGGTACTACGGGTCCGCGCACAACGGCAGCTGGCCCTACGGCCTGCCGGAACTGCCCGGCGGCCGGGAGGCCCTGATCGGTGCCACCCGCGTCGCGGTGCCCGGCTGCTATCCGACGGTGTCGTCGCTGGCGCTCGCACCGGCCGTCGCCGCGGGCATCGTCGAACCCGACGTCACCGTGGTCGCGGTCAGCGGCACCTCGGGCGCCGGCAAGGCCGCGAAGACCGACCTGCTCGGATCCGAGGTCATGGGTTCGCTGCGGGCCTACGGCATCGCCGGCGCCCACCGGCATACCCCGGAGATTGTGCAGAACCTCTCCGCCGCGGCCGGGAGGTCGATCCGGGTGTCGTTCACCCCGGTCCTCGCCCCGTTGCCGCGTGGCATCCTGGCCACCTGTTCCGCCGCGACCACGGTCGACGCGGAAGCCGCCCGCGAGGTCTACCGGGCCGCCTACGCCAAGGAACCGTTCATCGACGTGCTCGAGAACGGGCAACTGCCGCGGACCGGCTCGGTCCTGGGCTCCAACGCCGTGCAATTGGCGGTCGACGTCGATGTCGACGCCGGCCGGCTGATCGTGGTCGGCGCGATCGACAATCTCACCAAGGGCACCGCCGGCGGTGCCGTCCAATCGATGAACCTGGCCATCGGTTTCCCGGAAACCGACGGCCTCGAGGCGCCGGGGGTGGCACCGTGACCAGTACGGATTCGACCGCGACAAGCGATTCGACGGCCGCGACGGCGGTGCGGACCGACGCCGGGCTGCTGCGCACCGAGGGCGTCACCGCGCCGGCAGGCTTCCGCGCCGCCGGCATCGACGCCGGCATCAAGGCGAGCGCCGCACCCGATCTCGCGCTGGTCGTCAACGAGGGCCCGAACACCGCCGCCGCCGGCGTCTTCACCGCCAACAAGATCAAGGCCGCCCCGGTGCTCTGGTCGCAGCAGGTGCTGACGGCCGGAAAGCTGCGGGCGGTCGTGCTCAACTCCGGCGGCGCCAACGCGTGCACCGGCCCGGAGGGCTTCGGCGACACCCACGTCACCGCCGAGCGGGTCGCCGCCGACCTGAGCACCTCGGGCGCCGAGACCGGTGCCGGTGAGGTCGCGGTCTGTTCGACCGGCCTGATCGGCGACCGGCTGCCGATGGACAAGGTCCTCGCCGGCGTCACCGCGATCGTGCGGCAACTCGCCGGCGATCTCGCCGGCGGAGCGGACGCCGCCCGCGCGATCATGACCACCGATACCGTCCCGAAGCAGGCCGCGGTGCATCACCCGGCCGGCTGGAGCGTCGGCGGGATGGCCAAGGGCGCCGGCATGCTCGCGCCGTCGCTCGCCACCATGCTGGTGGTCGTGACCACCGACGCGGTCGTCGACGCGGCCGCCCTCGACACCGCGCTGCGCGGCGCGACCCGGCGCACCTTCGACCGGCTCGACGTCGACGGGGCGATGTCGACCAACGACACCGTGCTGCTGCTGTCCTCGGGCGCCTCCGCGGTCACCCCCGATCCGGCCGAGTTCGCCGAAGCGGTGCTGCTGGTCTGCGACGACCTCGCCGACCAGCTGATGTCGGACGCCGAGGGCGCGACCAAGCACGTCATCGTCCGGGTGGTCGGCGCCGCCTCCGAGGACGACGCGGTGATCGCCGCGCGCACCATCGCCCGCGACTCGCTGGTCAAGACCGCGCTCTTCGGTTCCGACCCCAACTGGGGCCGGGTGGTGGCCGCGCTCGGCGCCGCCCCGGTCGCCATGGACCCGGACGGCATCCGGGTGTCGTTCAACGGGTTCGACGTCTGCGTCAACACCGCCGGTACGCCGGGAGCGCGCGACGTCGACCTGTCCGGTGAGCGGCTGACCCTGGAGATCGACCTGGGCGTCGGCGATGCGAGCGCACAGATCCGCACCACCGATCTGTCGCACGGCTACGTCGAAGAGAACTCGGCGTACTCGTCGTGAGCATCGACAGCGGTACCACGCCGGGTGTCGGGGCCGCACTGGCCGCTGCCCTGCCGGCGCTGCGGGCGCGCTCCGGCAGCACCGTGGTGATCAAGTTCGGCGGCAACGCGATGATCGACGCCGCCCTCGAGCGGGCCTTCGCGCAGGACATCGCGCTGCTGCGCACCGTCGGGGTCAACCCGGTGGTCGTGCACGGCGGCGGACCGCAGATCTCCGAGATGCTCGGCCGGCTCGGCCTCGAGGGCACCTTCCGCGGCGGCTACCGGGTGACGACACCCGAGACGGTCGACGTGGTGCGCATGGTGCTCTTCGGCAAGGTCGGCCGCGTCCTGGTCGGCGCGATCAACGCCAACGGTGTCCCCGCGGTCGGCATGTCGGGGGAGGACGCCGGACTGTTCACCGCGACCCGGCGCACCGTCCTGGTCGACGGACAGCCCTGCGATATCGGCCTGGTCGGCGACGTCACCGCCGTCGACCCGACCGTCGTCCTCGACGCGATCGCCGCCGGGCGGGTCCCGGTGGTCTCGACGATCGCCCCCGACCGCGACGGGCAGGCCCACAACATCAACGCCGATACCGCCGCCGCCGCGCTCGCCGAAGCCCTCGGCGCGGACGAGCTGATCATGTTGACCGACGTCGAAGGCCTCTACACCGACTGGCCCGACCGCGACTCCCTGGTCGATCGGATCGCCGACGACGCCCTCGAGACGCTGCTGCCGACCCTCGAGTCCGGCATGGTCCCCAAGATGGAGGCCTGCCTGCGCGCGGTGCGCGGCGGCGTCCCGGTCGCCCGGGTGATCGACGGGCGCGTCCCGCACAGCGTGCTCGGTGCCCTCTTCGACGAGCGCCCGACCGGCACCCGCGTCGTGCCCACCACAGCCACCACCAGCACCGCATCCCACCACCCCACCCCGGCCGCAGCCGGATCGACGACAGGAGAGGACCAATGACCACCACGAACGAGTGGCAGACCCGTTGGGCCACGGCCCTGATGCCGAACTACGGCGTGCCCCCGGTCGCCCTGGTATCCGGCGCCGGCGCCGAGGTCACCGACGCCGACGGCCGCACCTACGTCGACCTGCTGGCCGGTATCGCGGTCAACATCCTCGGACACGCCCATCCGGCGATCATCGAAGCGGTCACCACCCAGCTCGGCACCCTCGGACATACCTCGAACCTCGCCGCCACCGGCCCGGCGATCGAGCTCGCGGAAGCCCTGATCAGCCGACTCGACACCGACCTGAACGCCCGCGTCTTCCTCTGCAACTCCGGCACCGAGGCCAACGAGGCGGCCTTCAAGGTCGCCCGGCTCACCGGCCGCACCGGCATGGTCGCCGCCGAGGGCGCCTTCCACGGCCGCACGATGGGCGCCCTGGCGCTGACCGGCCAGCCGGACAAGCGCGTCCCCTTCGAACCGCTGCCCGGCGACGTCACCCACGTGCCCTACGGGGACGCCGACGCCCTGGCCGCCGCGGTCGACGAGACCACCGCCGCGGTGATCCTCGAACCGATCATGGGCGAGGCCGGCGTCATCGTGCCGCCGGTCGACTACCTGCAGCGCGCCCGCGAGATCACCACCGCCGCCGGGGCGCTGCTGATCCTCGACGAGGTCCAGACCGGCGTCGGGCGCACCGGCACCTTCTTCGCGCACCGCGCGGCGGGCATCACCCCCGACCTGATCACCCTGGCCAAGGGGCTCGGCGGCGGCCTGCCGATCGGTGCCTGCATCGGCATCGGACCGGCGGCCGAACTGCTGCAGCCCGGCAAGCACGGCACCACCTTCGGCGGCAACCCGATCTGCGCCGCGGCGGCGCTGGCGGTGCTGCGCACCCTCGATGCCGAGGACCTCGCCGGCCACGCCGATCGTTTGGGCAAGGAGATTCGCGCCGGCATCGAGAACCTCGACCACCCGCTGATCGGCGACGTCGACGGCGCCGGCCTGCTGATCGGGATCGGCCTGACCGAACCGCTGGCCCGCGAGGCCGAAGCCGCCGCCCGCGACGCCGGTTACCTGCTCAACGCCGCCAAGCCCAACCGGCTGCGCATCGCGCCGCCGCTGATCCTCACCGAGCAGCAGGCGACGGGCTTCGTCGACGCGCTTCCCGACATTCTTGCGGCCGCCCAGCGGGCGACCACCACCCCCGCGGAGCAGCCCGCTCCCCACGGAAAGGACCAGTGATGGCCCTGCGACATTTCCTGCGCGACGACGACCTGTCCCCGGCCGAGCAGGCCGAGGTCCTCGAACTCGCGTCCGCGGTCAAGGCCGAGCCGTTCGCCCACCGGCCGCTCGAGGGCCCCCGCGCGGTCGGGGTGATCTTCGAGAAGAACTCGACCCGCACCCGGTTCTCCTTCGAGGTCGGCATCGCCCAGCTCGGCGGCCACGCGGTCGTCGTCGACGGCCGCACCACCCAGCTCGGTCGCGAGGAGACCCTCGAGGACACCGGCCGGGTGCTGTCCCGGTACGTCGACGCCGTGGTCTGGCGCACCTACGGCCAGGACCGGCTCGAGCGGATGGCCGCCGGGGCGTCGATCCCGATCGTCAACGCGCTGTCCAACGAGTTCCACCCCTGTCAGGTGCTCGCCGACCTGCAGACCCTCCGCGAACACTTCGGCAGCCTGCGCGGCCTGCGGATGACCTACGTCGGCGACGGCGCCAACAACATGGCGCACTCGTTGCTGCTCGGCGGGGTGCTCGCGGGCATCGACGTCACCGTCGCCGCGCCGACCGGGTTCGAACCGGCCGCCGACGTGGTCACCTCCGCCGAGGCGGTCGCCGCGACCACCGGGGCGACGATCCGGCTGACCGACGACCCGGTCGACGGGGTGCGCGGCGTCGACGTGCTGGTCACCGATACCTGGACCTCGATGGGCCAGGAGGGCGACGGACTCGATCGCATCGCTCCGTTCGTACCGTTCCGGATCAACTCGGAACTGCTCTCGCTGGCCGACCCGAAGGCCGTCGTCCTGCACTGTCTGCCCGCGCACCGCGGCGACGAGATCACCGACGAGGTGATCGACGGACCGCAGAGCCTGGTGTGGGATGAGGCCGAGAACCGGCTGCACGCCCAGAAGGCCCTGCTGATCTGGCTGCTCGCGCAGGCCGGGGGATCGCAGCGGGACCGACCGTGAGTTCGCGACGCTCCACCGGACCCGCCGCGCCGGGGACCGCGTCGACCACCCGTGCCGGGCGGCAGGCGCGGATCATCGAGGCGCTCTCGACGCATACCGTGCGCAGCCAGCCCGAATTGGCCGAACTGCTCGCCGCCGACGGTATCGAGGTCACCCAGGCGACGCTCTCGCGTGATCTCGAGGAGCTCGGCGCGGTCAAGCTGCGGGCGGCCGACGGGGGACCGGGCGCCTACGTGGTCCCCGAGGACGGCAGCCCGGTGCGCGGCGTCTCGGGCGGTACCGACCGGCTCAGCCGTCTGCTCGGCGAGCTGCTGGTGTCCACCGACGCCAGCGGAAACCTGGCCGTGCTGCGCACCCCACCGGGGGCGGCGCATTATTTGGCGAGCGCTCTCGACCGGGCGGCGCTGCCGTCGGTCGTCGGAACGATCGCCGGTGACGACACGATCTTCGTGGTGTCCCGCGATCCCTTGGGGGGCCGCGAACTCGCCGACGATCTCGCCCGACTGGTCCGGCCCTAGTTTCACCGCATTTCCACCACCGCTTGTCCACCGCCGCTTGTCCACCACCGCTTGTCCACCACCGCTTGTCCACCACTGTTTCGACCTACCACCCATCGATATTTCCCACTAAGGAGCAACAGACCATGGCCGATCGTGTCGTTCTCGCCTACTCGGGAGGGTTGGACACCTCCGTCGCCATCAGCTGGATCGGTCGCGAGACCGGCAAGGAGGTGGTCGCGGTTGCGATCGACCTCGGCCAGGGCGGCGAGGACATGGAGGTCGTCCGCAAGCGCGCCCTCGACTGCGGCGCCGTCGAATCGGTGGTCGTGGATGCCCGGGACGAATTCGCCGACGACTACTGCCTGCCGGCGATCACCAGCAATGCCCTCTACATGGACCGCTACCCGCTGGTCTCCGCGCTGAGCCGGCCGCTGATCGTCAAGCACCTCGTCGAGGCCGCCCGCGACCACGGCGGCACCGTCGTCGCCCACGGCTGCACCGGCAAGGGCAACGACCAGGTGCGCTTCGAGGTCGGCTTCGCCACCCTCGCGCCCGACCTGGACGTCATCGCCCCCGTGCGCGACTACGCCTGGACCCGGGAGAAGGCGATCGCCTTCGCCGAGGAGAACGCGATCCCGATCAACGTCACCAAGAAGTCCCCGTTCTCGATCGACCAGAACGTCTGGGGTCGCGCCGTCGAGACCGGCTTCCTCGAGGACCTGTGGAACGCTCCCACCAAGGACGTCTACGACTACACCGAGGACCCGACCACCAACTTCAACGCCCCGGACGAGCTGATCCTGACCTTCGACAAGGGACGTCCGATCGCGATCGACGGTCGCCCGGTCAGCGTGCTGCAGGCGATCCAGGAGCTCAACCGGCGCGCCGGCGCCCAGGGCGTCGGCCGGCTCGACGTCGTCGAGGACCGTCTCGTCGGCATCAAGAGCCGCGAGGTCTACGAGGCGCCGGGCGCGATGGTGCTCATCCGCGCCCACGAGGAGCTCGAGCACGTCACCCTCGAACGCGAACTGGGCCGCTTCAAGCGGCATACCGACCAGAAGTGGGGCGAGCTGGTCTACGACGGCCTCTGGTACTCCCCGCTGAAGGCCTCGCTCGACGCCTTCGTCGCCCACACCCAGGAGCACGTCAGCGGCGAGATCCGGCTGGTGCTGCACGCGGGGGCGATCATCGTCAACGGCCGGCGCAGCGCCGAGTCGCTGTACGACTTCAACCTCGCGACCTACGACGCCGGCGACAGCTTCGACCAGTCCGCCGCCAAGGGCTTCGTGCAGCTGCACGGCCTGTCGTCGAAGATCTCGGCGAAGCGGGATCTCGGCCTATGACCGTGAGCAACGGCTCGACCGTGACCGGCGCCCTCTGGGGCGGCCGGTTCGCGGACGGTCCCGCCGCCGCGATGGCCGCGTTGAGCAAGTCGACCCAGTTCGACTGGGTCCTCGCGCCCTACGACGTGCGCGCCTCGATGGCGCACGCCCGGGTGCTGCACGCCGCCGGGCTGCTCACCGACGCCGACCTCGACGGCATGCTGCGCGGCCTGCGCGGCCTGGCCGCCGACGTGGCGTCCGGGGCCTTCGGGCCCGCGGAGTCCGACGAGGACGTCCACGGGGCGCTCGAGCGCGGGCTGATCGAACGGGTCGGCACGGAGCTCGGTGGCCGGCTGCGCGCCGGCCGCTCGCGCAACGACCAGGTCGCGACGCTCTTCCGGATGTGGCTGCGCGACGCGGTCCGCCGGGTGTCGGCCGGGGTACTCGATGTGGTGGACGCGCTCGCCGACCAGGCGGCCGCCCACCCGGACGCGGTGATGCCGGGCAAGACACATTCGCAGGCGGCCCAGCCGATCCTGCTGGCGCACCACCTGCTCGCGCATACCCAGTCGCTGCTGCGCGATGTGCAGCGCTTCGTCGATTTCGACCGGCGCGCGGCGATCTCGCCCTACGGGTCGGGTGCGCTGGCCGGATCGTCGCTCGGGCTCGACCCGGACCGCATCGCCGCCGAACTCGGCTTCGACTCGGCCGCGGACAACTCGATCGACGCGACCGCGGCCCGCGACTTCGCGGCCGAGGCGGCCTTCGTCCTGGCGATGACCGCGGTCGACCTGTCGCGGTTCGGTGAGGAGATCGTCTACTGGGCGACGCCGGAGTTCGGCTACGTCACCCTGGCCGACGCCTGGTCGACGGGCAGTTCGATCATGCCGCAGAAGAAGAACCCCGACGTCGCGGAGCTTGCTCGCGGCAAGTCGGGGCGGCTGATCGGCAACCTGACCGGCCTGCTCGCGACCCTGAAGGCGCAGGGCCTGGCCTACAACCGGGATCTGCAGGAGGACAAGGAACCGGTCTTCGACTCGGTTGCCCAGCTGGAGGTCCTGCTGCCGGCGTTCACCGGGTTGGTCGCGACGCTGACGTTCGACACCGATCGTCTGCGTGCGCTCGCCCCGGCCGGGTACACCCTGGCCACCGATATCGCGGAGTGGTTGGTGCGTCGCGGGGTGCCCTTCCGGGTGGCCCACGAGGCGGCCGGCGGCTGCGTGCGGGCGGCCGAGGCCCGCGGGGTCGGCCTCGACGAGCTGACCGACGCCGAGTTGGCCGCGATCGATCCGCAGCTCACCCCCGAGGTGCGCGAGGTGCTGACCGTCGACGGGTCGATCGCCTCCCGGTCGACCCGCGGCGGAACCGCTCCCGAGCAGGTCGCGCGCACGCTCGAGCTGGTCCGAACCGAGTCGGCGCGACTGCGCGGCGACTTCGTCGGCTCCGGCGTGGTCGCCGGCTCGATCGCGGGCTGACCGGCGCTTACCGGATCCACGGGCCGGGCATCGACACCGCGTCGGTGCCCGGCCCGATCCGTTCGTACCGGTGGTCGCGACCTTCGTTCCGCAAGCCGACGTCGTCGCCGAACCGGTATGAGAAACTGATCCCGGGTTGGTCGAAAGGACTGCACGTGGGCGCGCCGCTGGGATCGAGAACGCTGGTACGCCAGTTGAAGCGAGTGGTCTCCGCAGCGCAGAACGGCCTGGAAGTTGTCCGCATGGGCGGCCTCGAGACCGACATTCGGCCGTCCGAATTCCACGTTGTCGACCGCGAGCGCATGTATCGACTGCGCCGCTACTTCCCCGCCGACATTCCCCAGGGTCCGCCGATCATCCTCGTGCCGCCGATGATGATCTCCGCGAACGTCTACGACATCGCCGGCGACCAGGGCGCGGCGGCGATGTTGCACGCCGCCGGTATCGACGTGTGGGTCGTCGACTTCGGTGAACCCGACGTCGAGGAGGGGGGCTGGGACCGCAGCCTCGCCGATCATCTGATCGCGCTGAGCTCGATCATCGACAAGGTCGTCGCGGCCACCGGCCGATCCGTCTACCTCGGCGGTTACTCGCAGGGCGGCATGTTCTGCTACCAGGCTGCGGCCTACCGGGCGAGCGCCGGTATCGCGGGCATCGTGACCTACGGCAGCCCGGTCGACACCCTCGCGGCCCCGCCCTTCGGCGTGCCGACCGGCCTGGCGATCAAGGGCGGCGAGCTGCTGGCCGATCACGTCTTCAACCGGCTCGGCATCCCCGGCTGGTTGGCCCGCACCGGCTTCCAGATGCTCGACCCGATGAAGACGGTCAAGTCGCGGCTCGACTTCCTGCGGCAACTGCACGACCGCGACGCCCTGCTGCCGCGGGAGCCGCAGCGCCGATTCCTCTCCGTCGACGGCTGGGTCGGCTACTCCGGACCCGCCCTCGTCGAACTGCTCAAGCAGTTCGTCGTGCACAACCGCATGATGACCGGCGGTTTCACCATCGGCGACCGCCCGGTGGCGCTCGCCGAACTGACGATGCCGATTCTGGCGTTCCTCGGGTCGATCGACGACATCGGTCAGCCGCTGGCGGTGCGCGGCATCCTGCGGGCGGCGCCCCGGTCCGCGGTCTACGAATGCGAGATCGATACCGGGCACTTCGGGCTGGTCGTCGGGTCGAAGGCCACCCAGATCTCCTGGCCGACCACCATCGACTGGATCCACTGGACCGAGGGGGAGGGGGCGCAGCCGCCGAGCGTCATCCCGATGGACCCCGACAGCACCGACGAGCCGACCTTCGCTTCCCTGGTCGCGCGGATCGTGCACACCACCGGAGCGGTCGCCGAGGTCGGTGTCGACGCCGGCCGCGCGGTCACCGACCTGGTCTCCGACGCGATCCGCGGCACCCGGGAGGTGTCGTCGGAAGCGATCAGGACCCTGCCGCGCATCCTGCGGCTCGGCCAGATCCAGCCGCATACCCAGATCTCCTTCGGCCGGGTCCTGGCGGAGCAGGCCGAACGCACCCCCTGGGGAGACTGCTTCCTGTTCGACGGTCGGGTGCACACCTACAGCGCCGTCGACGAACGGATCGACAAGGTCGTGCGCGGCCTGATCGCCAACGGGGTGCGCCCGGCCATGCGGGTCGGGGTGTTGATGGAGACGCGGCCGAGCGCCCTGGCCTCGGTCGTCGCGCTCTCCCGGATCGGCGCGGTGGCGGTGATGCTGCGCACCGGTCCCGACATCGGTCGCGAGGTCGAACTGTCCGAGGTCTCGATCATCGTGACCGACCCGGAAAACCTCGCGGAAGCGGTCAGCGTCGGCGACCGTGTACTCGTCCTCGGTGGCGGTGACCAGCGCATTCTCGCCGAGTTCGCGCATCCGGCCGTCGTCGATCTCGAACACATCGATCCCGACACGATCCGGCTGCCCGACTGGTACCGCCCGGACCCCGGTATGGCCCGCGACCTCGCGTTCGTGCTGTTCTCCGGCTCCGGTTCGCGGATTCGTGCCAAGCACATCTCCAACAGCCGGTGGGCGCTGTCGGCGATCGGTACCGCCGGCGCCGCCCGGCTCGGCCCGTCCGACACCGTCTACTGCCTCGCGCCGCTGAGCCACTCGTCCGGCCTGCTGGTCGGGGTGGGTTCCGCGGTCGCCGGCGGCGCGCGCATCGCCCTGTCTCGGGAGGTCGATCCGGATCGGTTCGCGGACGAGGTGCTGCGCTACGGGGTGACGGTCGTCTCCTATACCTGGACGATGGTCCGCACGCTGCTCGACTCCCCGCTGCAGCCGGGGCGCCACCCGATCCGGCTGTTCATCGGCTCCGGCATGCCGGTCGGGCTGTGGTTGCGCACCCTGAGCACCTTCGCCCCCGCGAAGGTGCTCGAGTTCTACGCGACGTCGGAGGGCACGATCGCACTGGCCAACACCTCCGGCAGCAAGATCGGGTCGAAGGGCCGGCCGCTGCCGGGTAGTGGTCGCGTCGAATTGGTCGCCTACGACGCGTGCACCGACGCGATGCTGGAGGGGGACGACGGCCTGCTGCGGCATGCGACGGTCAACGAGCCGGGCATCCTGCTCGGCGAACCCGAATTCGAAGCCGGCCAGGGGCCCGACGTGATGCGCGGCGTCTTCCGGCGCGGGGACGTCTGGTCGGCGACGACGGCGATCTTCCGGCGCGACGCCGACGGCGACTTCTGGCTGTTGGGCGACCGCCGCGCGGTGATCCGCACCGGCCGGGGCCCGGTCTTTCCGCAACCGATCGTCGACGCCCTGGGAACGGTCGAGGGTGTCGACCTCGCGACGGTCTACGCGGTCGGCAAGCCCGGCCGCCAGCTGGCGGTATGCGCGTTGACCATGCTTCCGCGGGTAGCGCTGTCGAGCGCGCGGATCGGCGAGGCGCTCGGCGACCTGCTGCCCGCCGAGCGGCCGGACATCGTGCACGTCGTCCCGGATATCCAGGTCGGCACGTCCTACCGCACCACCCCGGATCGGCTGCGGGCCGCCGGACTTCCGGCTCCGACCACCCGCACCTGGTACTTCGACGCCGAGTCGGGCAGCTACCGGCGACTGACCCGGGCGATCATCGCGGAGCGCTTCGGCGACTTCTGATCGACCGGTGCGAACGGCGGCCCGGTCGACGCCGATCGGCGGGTACCGGCGCGTAGAGTCGTGGTCGCCGAACGAGCGGCGGCCCGATCGTGAAGGAGAGGCGGAAACCGATGGATGCGGCTCTGCACAGTGTGCTGGCTTGCCCCAAGGATCACGGCGAACTGCTGCTCGTCGAGAACGAAGCCCTGTACAACCCGCGACTGCGGCTGGCCTATCCGATCGAGGAAGGCATCCCGGTGCTGCTGCTCGACGAAGCACGCACCGTCGATGACGCCGAACACGAGTCGCTGGTCGCTCGTGGTGTCGCCCCCGCCCCGCTCGATCCCGAAGGGAACCGGTAAATGGCTGTCGAGATTTCCGAGCACGCGCAGCGCTTGTTGTCCCTGCCGTTGTACGGGGCCCTGGGCACCGTCCGCCCGGACAACACTCCGCAGGTCAACCCGATGTGGTTCGACTACGACGGTGAGTACATCAAGTTCACGCACATCACCTCGCGCGCGAAGTACCGCAACCTGCAGAAGAACCCGGCGATGAGCTTCATGGTGCTCGATCCCGACACCCCGTTCCGCTACGTCGAGGTGCGCGGTCGACTCGTCGGCGAGGAAGCCGACCCGACCGGCGCCTTCTACGTCCATCTGCAGAACAAGTACGGCAACGACAGCGACGTACCGCCCCCGGACGCCGCGCAGCGGGTCATCCTGCTGATGAGTGTCGAGCACGTCTCCGGTCAGTGACCACGCGGCGGACGAGTTCGCGGCTACGTTGAGTCTCGATCCGCCGACGGCGGCGCGGGCCCTGCTCGGATCGACCCTTCGCGCGATCGACGAGTCCGGGGACACCGTCGCCCTGCGGATCGTCGAGGTCGAGGCCTACGGCGGCGATCCCGACGGGCCCTGGCCCGACCCGGCGGCGCACAGCTATCCGGGTCCGACCCCGCGCAATGCGGCGATGTTCGGCCCGTCCGGGCACCTGTACATCTACCGCAGCTACGGAATTCACCTGTGCGGCAACGTCACCTGCGGTCCGGACGGCGTCGGCGGGGGAGTGCTGCTGCGGGCGGGCGAGGTGCTCTCCGGAAACGACATCGCCCGTCGTCGGCGGCCGACCTGCTCGTCCGATCGTGATCTGGCCCGCGGTCCGGGGAATCTGGGCACCGCCCTCGACCTGCGCACCGATGACTACGGGCTCGATCTGTTCGCCGCCGCCTCGCGCATTCGGATCGAACCGTCCGCCTACCGACCCCCGGTATCCTGTGGCCCACGGGTGGGTGTGCGCCGTGCACCCGACCGACCCTGGC
This sequence comes from Millisia brevis NBRC 105863, assembly GCF_001552615.1. GTDB lineage: Bacteria > Actinomycetota > Actinomycetes > Mycobacteriales > Mycobacteriaceae > Millisia > Millisia brevis. Next base: position 1,422 of record NZ_BCRN01000021.1, on the reverse strand, counting down.
GATTCTGGGTGGACGGATCACCTCACGTCTCGTCGTATCGCCGCAGTCCCCGGGCCGCGCCACCGGAATCGGAGGATCCCGTCGCAGCCCACATCTCCACCGCCACTTCCGATTCCCGGCCGAAGGAACCCCGATCGTGACCACGAATATCGTCGACGAACTGACCTGGCGCGGCCTGATCGCCCAGTCCACGGACCCGCAGGAGTTGCGGACCGCGGCACAAGACGGTCCGTTGACGATCTATGCGGGGTTCGATCCCACCGCGCCGAGCCTGCACGCCGGCCATCTGGTTCCGCTGCTGGTTCTGCGGCGCTGGCAGCAGGCGGGACATCGACCGATCGTGTTGGCCGGTGGGGCGACCGGGTTGATCGGCGATCCCCGCGAAGTCGGTGAGCGCACGATGAACGCCGCCGACACCGTGGCCGACTGGGCCGACCGCCTGCGCGGACAGCTCTCCCGATTCGTCGACTTCGACGACTCGCCGACCGGCGCGATCGTGGAGAACAACCTGAACTGGACCTCGCAGCTGTCCGCGATCGACCTGCTCCGGGATATCGGCAAGCACTTCTCGGTCAACGTCATGCTCGCCCGCGACACCATCCGCCGACGGTTGGAGGGGGACGGGATCTCCTTCACCGAGTTCAGCTACCTGCTTCTGCAGGCGAACGACTTCCTCCAGTTGCGCCGCACCTACGGCTGCACCGTGCAGGTCGGGGGCTCCGACCAGTGGGGGAACATCGTCGGCGGCGTCGACCTCAACCGTCGCGTCGACGGCGCGAAGGTCCACGGAATGACCGTGCCGCTGGTCACCGCCGCGGACGGCACCAAGTTCGGCAAGTCGACCGGGGGCGGGAGCCTGTGGCTCGACCCGGAGATGACCTCGCCCTACGCCTGGTACCAGTACTTCGTGAACACCGCGGACGCCGATGTCCTGCGCTACCTGCGGTGGTTCACCTTCCTGGACCGGGAGCGCATCGACGCCCTGGCCGTCGAGGTCGCCGAACGTCCGGGCGCCCGCGAGGCCCAACGAGTGCTCGCGCGCGAGATGACCGACCTGGTCCACGGAACGAAGGCCACCGAAGCGGTCGAGGCCGCCAGCTCGGCGCTCTTCGGCCGGGGGGAACTGCGCGAACTCGACGAGTCGACGTTGTCCGCCGCCCTGCGGGAAACACCGATCGCCCAGTTGCCGGTCGGCGCCACGATCATCGACCTGCTGGTGGAGACCGGGTTGAGCGACAGCCGCGGTGCGGCCAAGCGTGCGATCGGCGAGGGCGGGGTGTCGGTGAACAACTCCAAGATCGCCGATATCGAGTGGACCGTCGCGGAGAGCGACCTGCTGCACGATCGCTGGCTCGTTCTGCGCCGCGGGAAGCGCAACTTCGCGGGTGTCGAGGTCGTTACAGGCGCGTGAATTGTGCCTGT
>NZ_BCRN01000020.1 GCF_001552615.1 Millisia brevis NBRC 105863 | reverse complement strand
CGGCCCGGGCCGCCGACCGCAGCCGGTCGGCGCGGCCGCGCAGCGCATCGGCGCGCTCCTCGGCGGTGCGCACCGCCAGCCGTGCCTCGACCTCCGTGGCCCGCGCGGCGGCCAGCGCTTCGGCGGCCATCTCGCGTTCCTCGGCGAGCGGATCGCTGTCCCCGGCGACGTCGCCGTCGAATTCCGATTCGCTCTCGGCCAGCCGCAGCCGCTCCTCGAGCTCCGCCAATTGGGTCACCACGGCGGTGCGGCCCGACTCGGCGGTGTCGCGTTGCTGGATCAGTCGGGCGATCTCGGCCTCGGCCGACCGCACCACCTGGCCGAGCCGGCCGAGCTGTTCGTAGACCGCGGAGATCGCGGCGTCGGATTCGCGCAGCGCGGCCAACGCCTGGTCGGCCAGCTCCCGGCGGTCGTCCAGTTCGGCGGCGGCGCCGGTCAGGGCGGCGGCGGTCTGTTCGAGTTCCCGTTCGGCCGCCGCGAGCTCCACGGTGGAGGTGTCGATCGCCGACTGCACCTCGATCGTCGAGGGCGCCCGGTCGGAGCCACCGATCACCCAGCCGGCGCCGACCAGGGCGCCCGCCCGGGTGACCGCGCGCCACCGGGGGCGGTCGCGGGTGATCGCCACCGCCCGATCGAGGTCGTCGACGACGCAGGTGTCGGCCATCGTCCGGCGCAGGGCGGCCAGTACCTCCGGCGGCGCCTCGACGGTCTCGATCAGTCGCCGACTGCCCTCGGGAGCCGGATCGGGCCGGTCGTCGTCGGTGTCCGGGAAGACCAGCGCCGCGCGGCCGGCGTCGGCATCGAGCAGCACCGTCACCGCCTCGCCGGCGGCGTCGGCGGATGCGACGGTCACCGCGTCGGCCATCATGCCGAGCACCGCGGAGACCGCGATCTCGTAGCCGTCGGCCACCCGAATCCGTTCGGACAGCCGGCCGGTGACCAGGTCGGCGCGATGGTCGAGCAGCCAGGCGGCGCCGTCCTTGCGGCGCAGTCCGATCTGTAGGGCGTCGATGCGGGCGCGCAGCGAGGCGACCCGCTGTCCGACCTCGCGCTCGCCGGCGCGCAGTTCCGCGACCCGCTCGTCGGCGGCGCGCAGGGCCTCGGCGGCGCGTTCGTGCCCGGCGTCGAGGGACTCCTCGCCCTCGGTCAGGCTTTCGACCTGGGTCTGGACCTGCTCGAACTCGACGCGGGCGGCATCGGCGCGCTCCCGTGCGTGTTCGACACCTTCGGCGCCGCGCCGCATCTCCGCGTCGATCGACTCGACGCGGGCGCGGGCGGTGGCGACCTGCCCGCCGAGCCGGGCGAGGCCCTCCCGACGGTCGGCGGCGGCGCGCACCGCTGCCAGGTGCGCCCGTTCCGCATCGGAAGCGGCGCGTTCCCGGTCGGCGAGTTCGCCGCGGATCGCGTCGAGGGTGTCGCGGGCGGTGTCGACGGCGGCCAGCAACTCCGCCTCCTCCAGCGCGATCCGCTCGGCCCGGGCTTCGAGCTCGTCGGGATCGTCGCCGACCCGCTGCTCGGGTTCGCGGGTGAGACTGCGCGCGCGGTCACCGGCGATGCGGATCGTCGCCGAGGTGCGCTCGGCCAGCGCGGACAGGCGGAACCAGGTGCGGGCGGCGTTCTCCGCGGCCGGCGCCACCCTGGCGAGCGCCTGTTGCTGGTCGTCGGCGATCGCGGTCAATTCCTCGAGCAGCGCGGTCGCCTCGGCGTGCTGCTCGCGCACCAGGTTCTCGCCGCGCGAGTGCTCGGTCAGCTCGGCGCGCCGGGTCACCAGGTCGTCGGCGGCCAGGCGCAGCCGGGCATCGCGCAGGTCCGACTGGATGGTCTGCGCGCGCCGGGCGACCTCCGCCTGCCGGCCGAGCGGCTTGAGTTGGCGGCGCAACTCGCCGGTCAGGTCGGTCAGCCGCGCGAGGTTCGCCTGCATCGAGTCGAGCTTGCGGACGGCTTTTTCCTTGCGCTTGCGGTGCTTGAGGACGCCGGCCGCTTCCTCGATGAACGCGCGCCGGTCCTCCGGGCGCGATTCGAGGATCGCCGACAGGCGCCCCTGCCCGACGATCACGTGCATCTCGCGGCCGATGCCGGAGTCGGACAGCAGTTCCTGGACGTCCATCAACCGGCAGGAACTGCCGTTGATCTCGTATTCGCCGGCCCCGTCGCGGAACATTCGCCGGGTGATCGACACCTCGGAGTAGTCGATCGGCAGGGCGCCGTCGGAGTTGTCGATCGTCAGGGTGACCTCGGCGCGGCCGAGGGCGGCGCGGCCGGCGGTACCGGCGAAGATGACGTCCTGCATCTTGCCGCCGCGCAGGGCCTTGGCGCCCTGCTCGCCCATCACCCAGGTCAGGGCGTCGACGACGTTCGACTTGCCCGAACCGTTGGGTCCGACCACACAGGTGATGCCGGGCTCGAGCCGAAGAGTCGTCGACGACGCGAAGGACTTGAACCCTCGCAGCGTCAGACTCTTCAGGTACACGGCAGTCGAGAATACCGGTCAGCGCTCGACAAACCCGCTGATGCCTCCCCGGGCGGGGCCACGATTGTCGATCACCGTGGTCACCGAACCGGGGGTTCGGCCCGATCGCAGCTGTTCGACCAGGGCGTCGAGGGCCGCCGGCGGTCCCTCGGCGACCACGTGGACCCGCCCGTCGACGGTGTTGGTGGCCGAACCGACGAGTCCGAGTTCGAGGGCGCGCGATCGTGTCCACCAGCGGAAGCCGACACCCTGCACCAACCCGTGCACCCAGATGTCGGCCCGCTGATCAGGCATCCGCGGTGTCGACCACGAAGTTCAGCGAGACCTTGGTGCCGGCCTTGAGGGTGCGTCCGACGGTGCAGACGTTGTCGATCGACCGCTCCACCACGGCGAGCAGCCGGGCGCGGGCCTCGGCGTCGAGTTCGCTGAGATCGAGTTCGAAGGACTCCTCGAGGTGCGGGTACACCTCGTTCCCGCGGTCGGCGTCGCCGGAGACGCGCACCACCGCGTCGAAGCTGTCGCCGAGGCGGCGGGACAGCGGCAGGTCCGCGCTCATCGCGGAGCAGGCGGCCAGGGCGATCTTGAGCAGTTCGCCGGGGGTGAAGACGCCCTCGACGTCCTGCGATCCGACCAGAACCTCGGCGCCGCGGCTGCTGCGGCCGGTGTAGCGGCGGGTTCCGGTGCGCTCGACCCACAGGTCGGTATGCGCGGGGGCACTGTCAGGTGTGGCTGCCATGGCTCCATGGTCGCACCGCGCGGGGCCGATCACGCCGCCGGTGCGGTGCGCCCACCGCGAACAGCCGCGGACATCACCCGAAGGTGTGCGTACATCTTCCTCAGCGGGGCGCCGCGACAATAATCGTCGCGGCGACGCTGTGGCGCGAATGGTTGCACACACCCCCGTGCCCATCACCGACGGCGCGGCCGCACCTGGCACTTCGGGCAGCTGTAGGACGACCGGTTCATGAAGCGTTCCCGGCGGATGGGCGCTCCGCACCGGCGGCAGGCGAGATCCTCGCGGCCGTAGACGGCCAATTCGCGCTCGAAGTAGCCGGATTCGCCGTTGACGTTGACGTAGAGGCTGTCGAAGGAGGTACCGCCGCGGGCGAGCGCTTCGCCCATCACCTCACCGGCGGCGCCCATCACCGCCACGATCTGGCGTGCGGTCAACCGATCGGCCGAGCGCTCCCCGTGCAGTTCGGCCCGCCAGAGCGCCTCGTCGGCGTAGATGTTCCCGATCCCGGACACCACGGTCTGGTCGAGCAGGACCCGCTTGATGTCGCTGTGCCGGCGGCGAATCCGCGGCACGATCGGGACGATGTCGTAGCGCGGGTCCAGCGGATCGCGGGCGATGTGGGCGATCGGCTCGGGCACGGTATCGGTGGGGTCGTCGTCGGTGACCACCAGCGGCGCGACGAGCCAGCCGCCGAAGGTGCGCTGGTCGACGAAGCGCAGCACCCGCCCCTCGGAGAGCTCCGCTCGAATCCGCAGGTGCCGATCGTCACCCCCGCGGTCGCGGCCGTCGACACCACTGCCGGCATCGCGCCGATCGCGGGTGTCGACGAGCATCTGCCCGCTCATCCCCAGGTGCACCACCAGGGCTTCGGCGGGCGGCTCGTCGATGCCGTCGGCGATGTCGATCCACAGGTATTTGCCGCGTCGACGGACGCGATCGATCCGCCGGCCCTCGAGCCGGGCGATCAGATCGCCGGTCGGACCTTCGTGGCGGCGCACGGCGCGGTCGTGCAGGACGGTGACCCGTTCGAAGCGGGCACCGGTGACCAGTCGTTCGAGGCCGGAGCGCACCACCTCGACCTCGGGGAGTTCGGGCATCTACCCGTCAGTCGGCCGTACCGGCGGTCGCGGCGTCGGCCACCGCCCGGTCGCCGGCGGCACCGCGGTCGGTGACCAGCCGCCAGGCCTCGGCGGCGGCGTTCTGCTCGGCTTCCTTCTTGGAGCGGCCCGAGCCGCTGCCGAGGGATTCGCCGGCCACGCGCACGGTGGCGACAAAGGTCTTGTTGTGATCGGGTCCGCTGGACTCGACGTCGTAGCCGGGGGCGCCGAGGCCCCGTTCGGCCGCCAACTCCTGCAGGCTGGTCTTCCAGTCGAGGCCGGCGCCGAGGGTGGGCGCGCGCTTCAGCAGGTCGCCGAAGAGGCGCAGCACCACCTCGCGCGCCACGTCGATCCCGTGTTGCAGGTGGATGGCGCCGAGCAGCGACTCCATACCGTCGGCGAGGATCGACGGCTTGTCGCGGCCGCCGGTCAACTCCTCGCCCTTGCCGAGCAGCAGGTGCGCGCCGACACCGCCGTCGCCGAGCCCGCGGGCGACCCCGGCCAGGGCGTGCATGTTGACGACGTTGGCGCGGATCTTCGCGAGCTCGCCCTCGGAGCGGTCCGGGAGAGAGTTGTAGAGACGCTCGGTCACCGCCAGACCGAGAACCGAGTCGCCCAGGAACTCCAGGCGCTCATTGGTGGGCAGGCCACCGTTCTCGTAGGCGTACGAGCGATGCGTCAACGCGAGGGTGAGCAGCTCCGGGTCGAGGTCGACGCCAAGGGCAGCGAGCAGCGCGGACCGATCGACTTCGGGGACTCCCCGGACGCCGGTCCGCGCCGTCTTGCTTGCTTCCACCATCGCGATGTCACTTCCGCCGATCAGATGGCGGACGCAACCTGCCGGCCGTTGTAGGTGCCGCAGGTCGGGCAGGCGACGTGCGGCAGCTTCTTGGCGTTGCAGCCGCGGTTCGGGCAGCTGACCAGCGTGGGCGCAGTGGCCTTCCACTGGCTGCGCCGGGTGCGGGTGTTCGAACGCGACATCCTGCGCTTCGGGACAGCCACTTTAGGTACTCCTTGATCGATCGACGGAAGGGCCGTAGCTCTCCCGCAGGTACGTATATCGGGGGTGGCGACTCGGACCGTAGGTCCGAACCGCACGTTGGGGCGCGGCGATCAGCGCTCCGAGTCGGTGCCCTCGGAGGTTGCCTTTTCGGCCAGTGCAGCCCAGCGAGGATCTATTGTCTCATGACTATGCCCGGGCTCCGCAATCGCCAAGCGTATGCCGCATACCGAGCACAATCCGAGGCAGTCCGGCGAGCACACCGGCTGGAACGGGAGCACCGCCGCAGCGGCGTCGATCAGCATAGGCTCGAGGTCGATCCGATCGCGCTCGACCCGCCGTACCTCGTCCTCTTCGGACGTCTCGACGGTCAGGCTGTCCGGGTACGCGAAGAGCTCCTGCGGCTCGATCACCAACTCGTCGGTGAAGGTGTCGAGGCACCGAATGCACTCGCCGGTGACCGTGCTGCGCACGGTCCCGCTGACCAGGACGCCCTCCGACACCGCTTCGAGCCGCAGATCGAGATCGATCGGGGTACCCGGCTCGATCGCGATCATCTCCAGACCGATCCGCGACGGTGCCGACACGGTGGCCCGATACGGCAGCATCGAGCCCGGCCGACGCCCGAGCGAGCGCGTGTCGATGACCAGGTCATCCCGGTTCCCGACGCCGGTCACGGCGGTCCTCCATCCTTGCTGTTCACAGTCGCGCGGGGCTGCCCACACGATCGACCCCGACGACCGGTCCGTCGCCGAGGTATCCCATCAGGGTACCGACTCAGCGAGCCCGTCGACCACGACCCGCGGAATTGTCCCCGGGCAGGTCGAGCCGACCGGCTCCCGAGCGCAGTTGCTTACGCCCCTTGTTGACCGAACGCAGCGTGGCGTCCAACAATTCCTCGAATTCACCGAGGGTGGCGTCGACGTAGCCGTCGCTCTCGTCCCGCAGGGCCTCGGCATCCTCGCGCGCGACGTCGAGCAGCCGCGCCGACTCCTCCCGGGCGGCGCGCATGACATCGGTGGCCGACACCAGGCGGGCCTGCTCCGCCTCGCCGTCGGCGACCAGTCGTTCGTACTCGTTGCGGCCGCGGCGAATCTCGTGTTCCGCGTCGGCGCGGGCGGTATCGACGGTGTCGCGGGCCTCATCGTTCGCGTCGGCGACCAACTGTTCGGCGTGTTCGGCGGCCTGGGCGACCATCCGGTCGGCCTGGGCTTTCGCCTCGGCCAGCAGCCGATCGGCCTCGGCACGGGACGATTCGATCGTCTCGCGGGCTTGCTCGTCGGCCTCGCCGATGGTGGTCTCGGCGGTCTGCTTGGCGTCGCCGATCAGCCGATCGCGATGATCGAGGATGTCCTGGGCGTCGTCGAGTTCGCCGGGGAAGGCGTCCCGCACGTCATCGAGCAGTTCGAGCACATCCCCACGCGGAACGACGCAGCCGGCGGTCATCGGAACGCCGCGCGCTTCCTCGACGATGGCGACCAACTGGTCGAGCGCCTCGAATACTCGGTACACCAGCCACCCTCATCCACGATCCGGCGGCCACCCTGACGGTGACCGCGTGATCCCAGTTTGCACGGCGAAGCGCCCGGACGCAGCCATCACCGCCGTGTGTCGCCCACCCAACGGGCGCCTCGAGGTGTAAAAGAGCCGGACCGGCTCGGTGCTCAGCCGCCGGTCGCGGGGCTTGCGATCCGCTCCTGCAGGGCGGTCAGGACGTTCGGCGATACCCACCCGGAGACGTCGCCGCCGTGTGTCGCGATCTCCTTGACGTAGGAGCTGGAGACGAAGGACAAGCTCGGGTCCGCCGGCATGAAGAGCGTCTCGACCCCGGTCATCGACCGGTTGAGGTTGGCCATCTGCTCTTCGTAGTCGTAGTCGACCATGCCCCGCAGGCCCTTGACGATCGCGGTCAACGACTCCTGTCGGGCGAAGTCCACCAGCAGTCCCTGCCAGGACGCGACCCGCACATTCGGCAGATGCGCGGTGGCCTCCTCGATCAGCGCGATGCGCTCCTCGATGGTGAACATGCCCCGCTTGTTGGGGTTGACCACGACGGTCACCACGACCGTATCGAACTGCGCGGCAACACGTTCGAAGATGTTGACATGACCCTTGGTCACCGGGTCGAAGGATCCCGGGCATAGCGCGCCACTCATGATTGCGAAACGCTATCACCGGCCGCCGGCGAGTCGGCGGCGTCGTCCGGTCGGTGGTGGGCGATCTGCACCGCCGTCTCCCCGTAGCGCCGCTCGGCCGCCGCGGCGAGGGCCTCCGGCCAGACGATCCCCGGCGATCGGGACGACCGTTCGACGACGACCACCGCATCGGCGGCCAGCCAGCCGCGGGTGGTCAGTTCGGCCAGCACCCCGGCGACCACCGCGGAGTCGACGACGTAGGGAGGGTCGAGGAAGACCAGATCGTGCGGGGTGCCCGGGGTGCGGGTCACCGACTCGACCGTGCCGGTGCGCACCGTGGCCCGGCCGGTGCCGACCACCTCGATATTGCGCCGGATCACCTGCGCCGCCCGCCGATCGGATTCGACGAACAACGCCTCCGACGCCCCGCGGGAGAGCGCCTCGAGCCCCAGGGCGCCGCTGCCGGCGTAGAGGTCGAGAACGCGCAGGTCGTCGAAGTCCATCCGGGCGGCGAGCGCGTCGAAGAGGGCCTCGCGCACCCGGTCCGAGGTGGGCCGGGTACCCGCGGGCGGCACACTCAGCCGCCGCCCGCGGGCGGTACCGGCGATGATCCTGGTCATCGGCCGGTGAACGTCATCGAACCGAGGCAATCATCGAGCGGCGGACTCAGCTCTCGGCCGCGGCGCGATCGCCCACGGCGACCACGAGCACCAGGTCCCCGCCCTCGACCTGGGCGACCGGGGCGAGGGCCAGGCGGGTGACGGTGCCGCTGCGCGGCGCGGTGATCGAGGCCTCCATCTTCATCGCCTCGATCGTCGCGATCGTGTCTCCGGCGGAGACCTCCTGACCTTCCTTGACCTGCAGGGTCACCACCCCGGCGAAGGGCGCCGCGATGTGGCTCGGGTCGCTGCGGTCGGCCTTCTCGGAGGCGGGACGATCGGCGACGATCGACCGGTCGCGCACCGACACCGGACGCAGCTGACCGTTGAGGATGCACATGACGTTGCGCATGCCGGCGTCGTCCGGCTCCGAGATCGCCTCGAGCCCGATCAGCAGCGTCACACCCTTGTCGAGGCGCACGCTGTGCTCCTCGCCCTGCCGCAGTCCGTAGAAGAACTGGTTCGCCGACAGCATCGAAGTATCCCCGTGCTTGGCGACGTGCTCCTCGTATTCGCGCGTCGGGCCGGGGAAGAGCAGCCGGTTGAGGGTGCGGCGGCGGTCCTTGGCGGTCCCCTTGAGGGCGGCCTCGTCCTCCGCGGAGACCGTCGCCACCGGCGCGGCCGTCGTGCGACCGGCCAGGGCCGCGGTCCGGAACGGTTCGGGCCAGCCGCCGGCGGGCGTACCGAGGTCGCCGCGCAGGAAGCCGATCACCGAATCGGGCACGTCGAACCGGGACGGGTCGGCGGCGAATTCTTCGACCGACACCCCCGATCCGACCAGGTGCAGGGCCAGGTCACCGACCACCTTGGAGCTCGGGGTGACCTTGATCAGCCGGCCGAGCAGCCGGTCGGCCGCGCTGTAGGCCTCCTCGATCGCCTCGAACCGGTCCCCCAGGCCGAGCGCGATCGCCTGCTGCCGCAGGTTGGACAGCTGACCGCCCGGGATCTCGTGCGAGTAGACGCGGCCGGTCGGCGCGGGAATGCCGGACTCGAAGGGGGCGTAGACCTTCCGCAACGCCTCCCAATAGGGCTCGAGGTCGCAGGTCGCCGCGAGCGACAGGCCGGTATCACGCGGGGTATGTGCGGTCGCCGCGACGATCGACGACAGCGAGGGCTGGCTCGTGGTGCCGGCCATCGGGGCCGAGGCGCCGTCGACCGCGTCGACGCCCGCCTCCCAGGCCGCCAGATAGGTCGCGAGCTGCCCACCCGGGGTGTCGTGGGTGTGCAGGTGCACCGGCAGGTCGAAGTTCTCCCGCAGCTTGCGCACCAGGGTGGCCGCCGCGGCGGGCCGCAGCAGACCGGCCATGTCCTTGATCGCCAGCACGTGCGCGCCCGCGTCGACGATCTGCTCGGCCAGCTTCAGGTAGTAGTCGAGCGTGTACAGGCTCTCGTTCGGATCCGACAGATCGCCGGTATACGACAGCGCGACTTCCGCGATCGCCGTACCGGTTTCGCGGACGGCCTCGATCGCCGGCCGCATCTGGTCGACGTTGTTCAGCGCGTCGAAGATCCGGAAGATGTCGACGCCGGTCGCGGCGGCCTCGGCGACGAAGGCGTGGGCGATCGTGTCCGGATAGGGGGTATAGCCCACCGTATTTCGGCCGCGCAGCAGCATCTGGAGGCAGATATTCGGAATCTCCTCCCGCAGCGCCGCCAGCCGCTCCCACGGGTCCTCCTTGAGGAACCGCAGGCTCACGTCGTAGGTCGCGCCGCCCCAGCATTCGATCGACAGCAGCTCGGGCATGGTGCGAGCGACGTAGGGGGCGACCGCTATCAGCCCGCTGGTGCGCACCCGCGTCGCCAGCAGGGACTGGTGCGCGTCACGGAAGGTCGTGTCGGTGACGCCGAGGGCGGTCCGCGCCCGCAGGTCGGCGGCGAAGCCCTCCGGTCCCAGCGCCAGAAGTCGCTGCCGCGAACCGTCCGGAGGCGCCACCGTCGTGTCGATCTTCGGCAGCTTGTCGTGCGGGTATACCGAACTGGGCCGATTGCCGTTGGGCTTGTTGACCGTCACGTCGGCGAGGTAGGTCAGGATCTTGGTGCCGCGGTCGCCGGAGCTGCGGGCGGTCAGCAGGGCGGGTCGCTGCTCGATGAACGAGGTGGTGGCCCGGCCGGCGCGGAAGTCCGGATCGTCCAGGACCGCCTGCAGGAACGGGATATTGGTCGCGACGCCGCGGATACGGAATTCGGTGACCGCGCGCTGGGCGCGGGCGAGCGCCAACGGGAAGGTCGCCGCGCGACAGGTCAGCTTGACGATCATCGAGTCGAAGTGCGCGCCGATCTCGGCGCCGAGGCTCGTGCCACCGTCGAGCCGGACGCCGGCGCCGCCGGGGCTGCGGTACGCGGTGATGCGGCCCGTATCCGGGCGGAAGTCGTTGGTCGGGTCCTCGGTGGTGATGCGGCATTGCAGGGCCGCGCCGCGCAGGGTGATCGACTCCTGCTCGAGCCCCAGATCCGGGAGCGTCGAGCCGGAGGCGATCAGCAACTGCGAGCCGACCAGGTCGATATCGGTCACCTCCTCGGTGACGGTGTGCTCGACCTGGATGCGCGGGTTCATCTCGATAAAGACGTGGTTGCCGGCCGGGTCGACCAGGAACTCGACGGTGCCGGCGCAGCGGTAGCCGATCTCGCGGGCGAAGGCGACCGCGTCCGCACAGATGCGATCGCGCACCGTGGGGTCGAGATTCGGTGCCGGGGCGAGCTCGATGACCTTCTGGTGACGCCGCTGCAGGCTGCAGTCGCGTTCGAAGAGGTGTACGACGTTGCCCTCGCCGTCGGCCAGGATCTGTACCTCGATATGGCGCGGGTCGATCACCGCCTGCTCGAGGAAGACCGTCGCGTCGCCGAAGGCGGACTGCGCCTCGCGGCCGGCGGCCTCGATCGCGTCGCGCAGGTCGGCGCGTTCGAGCACCCGGCGCATGCCCCGGCCGCCGCCACCGGCGACCGCCTTGACGAAGACCGGGAAGGTCATGCTCTCCGCGGCGGCCAGGAGCTCGTCGACGTCGGCCGACGGCACCGAGGATTCGAGGACCGGCAGGCCCGCCGCCCGTGCCGATGCGATCGCGCGCGCCTTGTTGCCGGTCAGCTCCAGCACATCGGCGGATGGTCCGACGAAGGTGATGCCCGCCCGCTCACAGGCCCGCGCGAGTTCGGGATTCTCGGACAGGAAGCCGTAGCCGGGATAAACCGCGTCCGCACCGGAGCGCACCGCCGCCTCGACGATCGCCTCGACCGACAGATAGGCCCGCACCGGGTGGCCGCGCTCGCCGATCTCGTAGGCTTCGTCCGCCTTCAGCCGATGCAGCGAATTGCGGTCCTCGTAGGGATATACCGCGACGGTCGACGCGCCCAACTCGACGGCGGCGCGAAATGCTCGGATCGCGATCTCGCCACGGTTGGCCACCAGCACTTTCGAGAACATTTTGCCGAGCCTACCGGTTTCCGCGGCTACCACCAGGGGCGTTCGTGGAACCGGTTCGTGCCGAGCGGCGTACCGGGCAGCGATCCCTCGCCCGTGTTTGCAGTATCCGCAAACCGCCGAGAGAGTCCGCAGACGCCGCGAATCGGTCAGGTAGCCCAATGCGTCGCCCGGAATTCGCGGCGATCACCCGTCACCCGGATTCGCAGAATCCACACACCCGACGACGAACCGTGGGGGCCTCACGATTTGGTCAGGTAATCCGCTCGCCGATCGTCGACCGCCGCGGCGGCCATGCCCGCGAGGCCGGGATGGCGTTCGAGTTCCGGATCCTCGCCGATCACCGTCGAGGCGTAGTCGTGCGCGGCCTCGACGATCGGTGCGTCGTCGAGCAACGACAACAGCCGCAGGGTCGACTTCGTGCCGGACTGGGCGGCGCCGAGCACATCGCCCTCCCGGCGGGTGCGCAGGTCGAGCAGGGCCAGTTCGAACCCGTCGGTGGTGGCGGCGACCGCGGTCAACCTCTCGTGCGCCGCCCCGTCGGGCGCGGCGTCGGTCACCAGCAGGCACAGGCCGGCGTGCGCACCTCGGCCGACGCGACCGCGCAGCTGGTGGAGCTGGCTGACGCCGAAGCGGTCGGCATCGAGGATGACCATCGTCGTCGCGTTCGGGACGTCGACGCCGACCTCGATCACCGTCGTCGAGACCAGGACGTCGATCTGCCCCGCGGTGAACTCCCGCATGACCTGATCCTTCTCGTCCGCGGGCAGCCGTCCGTGCAGCAGCCCGACCCGCAGACCCGCCAGCGGGCCGGCGGACAGCTGCTCGTGCACGTCGACCGCCGCGGCAGTCGTCGGGGCGCGCGAGTCGTCGCCGCGCGGCGGGGCGTCGAGATCGTCGCCGATGCGGGAGCAGACGACATAGGCCTGGCGGCCGGCGGCGACCTCCTCCCGGATCCGCACCCAGGCACGATCGACCCAACTCGCGTGGACCCGGGTCGCCACGACCGTGGTCGAGATCGGGGACCTTCCGCGCGGAAGTTCGCGCAGTGTCGAGGTTTCCAGGTCGCCGAGGGTGGTCATCGCGATCGTCCGCGGGATCGGGGTCGCGGTCATCACCAGCAGGTGGGGAGACGCCCCGTCGCGCGCCTTGGCGCGCAGGGCATCCCGCTGTTCGACGCCGAAGCGGTGCTGCTCGTCGATCACCACCAGTCCGAGGTCGAAGAATTCGACGGTGTCCTGGATCAGGGCGTGGGTGCCGATGACGATGCCCGCCTCGCCGCTGACCACATCGAGCAGCGCGGCTCGTTTCGCGGCGGTCGACATCGAACCGGTCAGCAGCACCACCTTGGTCGCGAGCGGATCACTGCCGAGTTCGCCGCCGGTCCCCAGCGGCCCGAGCATACCGGTGACCGACCGGAAATGTTGGGCGGCAAGCACTTCGGTCGGCGCGAGCAGCGCGCACTGCATGCCGGCGTCGACCACCTGCAGCATCGCGCGCATCGCGACGATCGTCTTGCCGGATCCGACCTCGCCCTGCAGCATTCGGCTCATCGGGTGATCGCGGGACAGGTCGTCGGCGATCTCCGCGGCGACCGTCCGCTGACCGTCGGTCAATTCGAAGGGCAGCCGGGCGTCGAACGCCGCGGCGATCCCGTCCGCCCGCGGCGCCGCTGGACGCGAGGCCGAGGCGCGCCGCCGCGCACGACGCTGGGCGAGCACCAGTTGCAGCGCGACCGCCTCGTCGAAACGCAGCCGATCGCGGGCGGCCTCCATCCGGGGTTCGTTCTCCGGGAAGTGAATTCCGTGCAGGGCCTCCGACAGACCGATGATTCCGCGCTCCTCGCGGATCTGCGCGGGCAGCGGGTCGGTGATGTCGAGGACGTCGAGGACCTGTCGGACGCAGGCGAGGAAGGTCCAGGTCTCCACCGCCTTGGAGGCCGGGTACATCGGCACCAGCGGCAGGTCGAACAGGGCCGGGTCGAAACCGCCCTCGGCGGATCCGCGGGCGAGCCCGGCATAGGCGCCGCCGGCCTTCACCCGGCCGTCCGATTCGGCCGGCGACACCCGGTCGTCGTCGGAATCGGCGAGCACCACGTAGGCGGGATGGGCCAGCGACCAGGTCGATTTGAAGTACTTGACGTTGCCGGAGAACATCACCCGTCGGCCGACCTTCAGATAGTGGCTCGAGCGGCGACCGTTGAAGAAGGTCGCCTTCACCGATCGCCCGGAGCAGGATAGTTCGACGTTGAGCAGCCACAGGCCCTTGCGCTGGGATTGCCGCAGTTTCGCCTCGACGATGCGCCCCACGACGGTGACGTGCTGACCGTCCTCGGGGTTGTCCTCGACGAGTTCCTGGCCGCGGCTGACGTACCGGGTCGGGTAGTACCGCACCAGGTCCTCCGCCGTGCGCAGCCCGAACTCCTGCTCGAGCGGCTCGGCGACGCGGTCACCGAGGATCGGCGCCAGCGGGGCCGACATCGTCACCATGCCGACGTTCCTCCTTCCGCGGGGCGGCTATTCGACTCCCACCGCGACCATGTCGTCGGGCATCCCACCGTCGAGCACGGTCACTTCCACGCCGGGATGGACGGCCTCGAGGTGCCGGCGCAGCCCCGACTCGAGGCCGGGCGGCGCCGCCAGGCCCGACAGTACCGTCACCACCTCGCCGCCGGTGTCGAGGAAACGGTCGAGCAATCGACAGGTCACCAGCACCGGATCGCTGCCGATGGCGACCACCTCGACGCCGAGCCGAGCGAGGACCCGGCCTGCCTCGGCCAACCCGATTCCGGTCAACACCCGGGTGCGCGAGCGGGTGATCGTCCCCCATCGGGTGCCGGCGACGGCCGCCGACAGCGCGTACAGGTCCTCCGCGGGCGATCGCTGCGGGTCGTGCACC
Organism: Millisia brevis NBRC 105863; assembly: GCF_001552615.1. Classification (GTDB taxonomy): domain Bacteria; phylum Actinomycetota; class Actinomycetes; order Mycobacteriales; family Mycobacteriaceae; genus Millisia; species Millisia brevis. The sequence continues at coordinate 61,216 of NZ_BCRN01000020.1, read as the reverse complement.
GACAGCGCGGCCAGCCCCTGCACGGTGCTGGCCGACCAGAGCAGATCGACCGCGGCGCCGCGTTCGCGGATCAGGTGCGCCACCCGGGCGACCCGGTCGTTGCCCAGTAGTCCGTTGGGCAACACCAGCACCCGGTCGGCGGGCCGCTCGTCGAGCAGGGCCGCCACCTCGCGCAGCCCGTCCCGGCGATCGAGGCGGTAGGCCAGGGCGCCGGCGGAGGCGAACAGCCGCGCGCAGCCCGCGCCGACGACGAAGGCCAGCACCACCGACGAGCCGGCGGAGTCGGGACGGTCGGGTGACGCGGAGGGCGCTGCCGGTTCGGGCGTTTCGGTCGACTCGGGGTGTTGGGATGGTTCGGGCGGCAGGACCTCGATGCGAATGTCCGCCAGGCCGCCGGCCCGTATCCCGGCCTCGACGGCCGCACCGGGAACGTCGGTGTGGACGTGGGCGACGTGCGCATCGGCGTCGAGGGCCACCATCGCGACCGAGTCGCCCAATCGGTCGAGATCACCGAACAGGGTCTCGACCGCCGCAGCTGTCGCGGTCACCCGGTACATCACCTCGAAGCGCGGTACGGCGGCGACCGCAGGGACCGAATCGCAGGGCGCGACCGGCCGACGATCGGGAGCGCCCTGCGGGGTATGTCGGGCCAGGGCGGCGTGCGGGCAGTCGGCCGCACCGTCGCACAGTCCGTCCGGGCTGTCGGCGAGCGCCGCGGCCAATGCCTCGAGGATCAGCACCAGGGCGAGCCCGCCGGCGTCGACCACCCCGGCGCCGGCGAGCACCGGCAGCCGCTGCGGCCCGTCGATCAGGGCCGCGCGCGCGGCCGCGAGCGCCCCGGTCACCCGGTCGGCAGCTCCGTCGGCCGCCGCCTCGGCGACGCTGAGGATGGTGCCCTCGGCGGGCTGGGCGAGCCCGGACCGCATGCGCGCCGCCGCGGCGCGCAGTCCGGCCGCCAGTTCGATGCCCGCCGCCGCATCGTTCGCCGCCGCATCGTTCGCCGCCATACCGGCCAGGAACAGCGAGATCAGGATGCCGGAGTTGCCGCGGGCCCCGAGAGCCGAGGCCCGCGCCGCGGCGCGCAGCACCGCTGCGGCGTCGGCGCCCTCCGTTCCGGCGACCGCGGCGGCGATCGCGCCGAGGGTGTGGGTCAGGTTGGTGCCGGTGTCCCCGTCGGCGACGGGGAAGACATTGGTCGCGTCCAGCAGATCCCGGTGATCCCGAACGATGCGGTCGGCGAATTCCCACCACAGGCGGGCATCGCGACCGCCGACGATCCGACCGTCGCCGGGGCTGTCGACCGCCCGATTCGGTTCCACCCGCCGCTCCCCCGTATGCTTGTCGTCAGCCCGCCCACGAGGCCTGCCCGGCGTTGCCGCCGCCCGCGCGAAATTGTCGCCCGAGCGCCCGCAAATGAGCAATCCATCAGGCGTTTTGCACCTGACGGCATTACATCTGTATCCTGGCGAAGTTGTCTCGTACCGGCGAGCCATACCCGAATACCCAACCGGAAACGATCGACCAAGGAGTAGTGCGACTATGGCTGCCGTCTGCGACATCTGCGCCAAGGGGCCCGGCTTCGGTAAGTCGGTGTCGCACTCGCACCGTCGTACCAACCGGCGCTGGAACCCGAACATCCAGTCCGTACGCGCCCAGGTGGCGCCCGGGAATACGCGTCGTATCAACGTGTGCACGTCCTGCCTGAAGGCCGGCAAGGTCGTCCGCGGCTGATTGCCGCCGTTCACCTTCGGTGACTGCCGCACCGCGGCAGTCACCGACGTATTTCTCGGCCCCGTTCGGGCCGCTCAGGGCAGGCGCCAATCGATCGGCGCCTCCCCGACGCTCTCCAGCATCTGATTGGCCCGACTGAACGGTCGGGATCCGAAGAAGCCCCGCGAGGCCGACAGCGGCGACGGGTGCGCCGACGTGATCGTCGGGATATCCCCCAATCGCGGGCGCAGCGACGCCGCATCCCGCCCCCACAGGATGGCGACGAAACGCCGCCCCGGCCGGGCGACCAGCGCGTCGATCGCCTGCTCGGTGACCGCCTCCCAGCCCTTGCCGCGGTGAGACGCCGGCTGGCCCGGGCCGACGGTGAGCACCCTATTGAGCAGCAGCACCCCGCGCTCGGCCCAAGGGGACAGATCCCCATTGGCCGGCGGCGGGAAGCCCAGATCGCTCGAATACTCGGTGAAGATGTTCACCAGGCTGCGCGGCAACGGCCGCACCTGCGGTGCCACCGAGAAGCTCAGGCCGACCGCATGGCCGGGCGTCGGATAGGGGTCCTGGCCGACGATCAGCACCCGCACGTCGTCGAACGACCCGGTGAAGGCGCGCAGGACATTCTGTCCGGCCGGCAGGTATCCGCGCCCGGCGGAGATCTCCGCCCGCAGGAATTCCCCCATCCGGCCGACGTCGTCGCGCACGGGTTCGAGCGCCTCGGCCCACCCTTTGTCGACCAGATCCTCCAACGCTGCGGGCATACGATCCGTCCTTTCCCGGCGCCGGTCCCGTCCGACGTCCTGGTCTGTCGTTCCACCCGCTCGGCGGCCGGTGGGGTCCTACGTTCGATCGGTGCCCGGAAACGACGTCCAGCCGGCGTCATCGGTGGACCGCTTGCCGTCGATGGTGACCGCGGCGGGGTCGCCGGCCGCCACGACCCGGCCGATCCGCCGCCAGGACGCGGGTACCGCGTCGGCGGTGGGGAAGGTGGCCACCAGGGCGTGGTCCTCTCCCCCGCCGACCACCCAGGACGTCGGATCGACCCCCAGATTCTGCGCCACCGCGGCCAATTGTGCGGGGGCACGCAGCCGATCGGCGGCCAGATCGATGTGCACGCCGGACTCCTCGGCGATATGTCCGAGGTCGGCGAGCAGTCCGTCGGAGGTGTCGATCATCGCGGTCGCCCCGCCGAGCGCCGCCGCGACCGCCGAGTCGTAGTCCGGGCGGGGTTGCCGATGTCGATCGACCGCGAGACCCGGGCCGTCCCCCGGCAGCGTCGGCAGGCCGCGTTCCAGGAGGGTGAGTCCCGCAGCCGACCATCCCGTTTCGCCGTTGATCGCCACGACGTCACCCGGCCGCGCACCCGAACGGCGGATCGGCGAGCGCCCCTCCAGCGAGCCGAGCACGGTCACCGAGATCACCACGGTCGGCGCGGCGACGACGTCCCCACCCACGATGGCCCCGCCGGCTCGATCGGCCTCGGCCCAGAGCCCGTCGTAGAGTCGCTCGACCATCGACACCGCGGTATCGGGCGGCAGGCCCAGCGCGACGACAAATCCGACGCAGCGCCCGCCCATCGCGGCGATGTCGGCACCGTTCTGCGCGATCGCTTTGACGCCGATGTCGTAGGGCGTCGACCAGTCGAGCCGGAAATGCTTGTCCTGCATCAACATGTCGGTGCTGACCACCACCCGCCCGTCGGGTACCGCCAGGACCGCGCCGTCGTCGCCCGGCCCGACCGGCACCGACGCCGGGGGCATCCGGCGGCCGCGCACGAGCCGATCGATCAGACCGAATTCTCCGAGTTCGGAGACCGATGCGGCGCCGGGGTCGGCGGCCGGGTCGGCGCAATCGCCTTCGAGCATGATGGGAGAATCTACCGGTCGTGATCGCCGGCACCGACGGAAGGCACCGGCACCGAGGAAAGGCACAAGTCGAACGTGAGCAGCGAACCCACCGTGACCTCCGAGCCCGGGCCGTCCCCATCCGGGTCGGCCGAGGCAACGATCGGTCCGCGGCTGCGGATCCTGGTGCTGGCCCTGCCGGTGCTGCTGGTGGTGGCGGTGGTGGCGATCGCCGGTGTGCTCGTTCGAACCCCCGACGACTCCCCGGTCGCGCTGGGCTACGTGCAGGCGCCGCTGGCCGACTCCGATGCGTGTACCCGGCTGCTCGACGCCGTGCCGGACAGTCTCGGCAGCGAGTCGCCGCGCGCCCCGCTCGCCGATCCCGCTCCGGTCGCCGCCGCGGCGTGGCGCTTCGCCTCGCAGTCGCCGACCGCCCCGACGGAGATCGTGCTGCGCTGCGGCCTCGATCGGCCGTCCGAATTCACCGTCGCCGCACCGCTTCAGCTGGTGGACGACGTGGAGTGGTTCCAGATCTCCGGCGCCGAGCAGGGTTTCGAAGCGTCGACGTGGTTCGCGGTCGACCGGGAGGTCTACGTCGCTCTGACGTTGCCCACCGGGACCGGTCCGGAGCCGATTCAGCTGATCTCGGACACGATCACCGCCACGCTGCCGGCCCAGCCGATCGATCCGGCGCCGATCGGCTGACCGGGGCCGCGGCCGGCGCCCGGCCGGCTCCGAGCGGGCGCGGGCGAGCTACCGCAGGCCGACGCCGCGGGCGATCGCCGTATCGATCAGGGTGGTCAGCAGCGTCGCGTAGTCCACACCGGTCTCCTGCCACATGCGCGGATACATCGACGACGGGGTGAAGCCGGGCATCGTGTTGACCTCGTTGATCACCGGGCCGTCGGCGGTGACGAAGAAGTCGACCCGCGCCAAACCCTGGCAGTCCAACGCGCGGAAGGCCTCGATCGCCATCTCGCGCACCGCATCCGAGACCGAGCTGTCCAACCGGGCGGGGATGTCGAACTCGCAGACGTCGTCGAGGTACTTGCTGTCGAAGTCGTAGAACTCCGAGCCGCTGCCGGACTGCAGCCGGATCTCGGCGAGCACGCTCGCCCGCACCGATCCGTCCGCGCTCTCGAGGACGCCGCATTCGACCTCGCGTCCGTCGATACCCGCTTCGACGATCACCTTCGGGTCGTGGCGACGCGCCTCGGCGACGGCGGCGTCGAGGTCCTCCCAGCGGTCGACCCGCGAGATGCCGATCGACGAGCCGCCGCGCGCGGGCTTGACGAAGACCGGCAGACCCAACGATTCGCGGTCCGCGGCCGACAGCGTCGGGGTCCCGCGGCGCAGCACCACCTGCCGGCCGACCGGCAACCCGGCGGCGGCGAGCAGTTTCTTGGTGAACTCCTTGTCCATCGCGGCCGCACCGGCGAAGACCCCGGAGCCGACGTACGGCAGCGAAGCGATCTCGAGCAGCCCCTGGATGGTGCCGTCCTCGCCGTAGGCGCCGTGCAGGACCGGGAAGACGACGTCGGCGCTGCCGATCAGCTCGGGGACGTAGCCGTCACCGGCCGGCCCGACGGCGGACAGTTCGATGATCTCGCCGAGGCGGGACGGATCGGTCGACAGCGCCACCGTGCGGTCCGAGGCGGCGACCGTCGGCAACCGACGGTCGACGATCTCGAGGTCGGCGAGATCCTTGGGCCCGCTGACCCACGATCCGTCGGGGGTGATCCCGATCGGGATCACCTCGTACCGCTGCGGATCGAGATGGGCCAGGACGCTCGCCGCCGATACACACGAGATCGTGTGCTCGCTGCTGCGGCCGCCGAACAGCACCACCACCCGCGTTCTGCTGTCGTTCACAAGCTACAGACCGTACCGGCAGTTCGACGTCCGTTCCCGTCGGCACCCGATTCGACGCCGGGCGGCCTACTCGGGCTTGTGCCGCCGTCCCAGGAGACTGTCGATCGCCTCGTCGATCGACAACCCCTCGTGGCAGACCCGGTGCACCGCGTCGGTGATCGGCATCTCGACGTCGTAGGCCTCGGCCAGCGACCGCACCGAGGTACAGGACTTCACGCCCTCGGCGACCTGCCCGTGGGTCGCCTCCTGCGCCTGCTCGAGGGTGTCGCCGGCCGCCAGTCGGGCGCCGAAGGTGCGGTTGCGCGACAGCGGCGACGAGCAGGTGGCGATCAGGTCGCCGACACCGGCGAGCCCGGCGAGGGTCGCCGGCTGGGCACCGAGGGCGACGCCGAGTCGAATCGTCTCGGCGAGACCGCGCGTCATGATGCTCGACACGGTATTGATGCCGTAGCCGAGTCCGGAGGCGACACCACAGGCGAGGGCGATGATGTTCTTGCAGGCCCCGCCGACCTCGCAGCCGATGACGTCGGCGTTGGTATAGGGCCGGAAGTATCGGGTGGCGCAGGCCTTCTGCAGCGCGACCGCGCGTCCGGAGTCCGGACAGGCGATCACGGTGGCGGTCGGCTGCTCGGTCGCGATCTCCATCGCCAGGTTCGGGCCCGAGAGGCAGCCGACCCGGTGGGGGTCGATATCGGTGACGTCGATGACGACCTGACTCATCCGCAGCAGCGTCCCGGTCTCGACGCCCTTGGCCAGGCTCAGCAATGTCGCGTCGCGCGGGATCTCCGCGCGCCAGTCGGTCAGATTGGCGCGCAGGGTCTGCGACGGCACCGCGAGCACCACGACGTTGGCACCCGACAGGGCCTCCGCCGGGTCGACCGTGGCCCGAATCCCGGGGGGCAGCGCGATATCCGGCAGGTACGCCGGATTGGTCTTCTCGGTGCTGATCGCTTCGGCGACCTCCGGCCGCCGAGCCCACATCGTCACGTCGGTGCCCGCATCGGCGAGAACCTTCGCGAAGGTGGTCCCCCAGGACCCGGCACCCATCACCGCAGCTTTCGCCACGCCCATCATTCCTCCGCACGTCCGTCCGACCCCCTGGACACTAACGCGAATCCCCGCCGTCGCAGGCCGGAACCGGTCGGCCGCCGCCCGATCGGCAAGATCGCGGATAATCGGCGCGGTGGGAACGCATCCGCTCGCCGACGACGAGTGTCGCGGGTTCGACGCCGCCTTCGGGCCCTCCGCCGTCGCGGCGTCCTGCGCCGTTTTGGCGGTGAAGGATCTTGCGCGGGCCAAGAGCCGCCTCGCGGGGGATCTCGACGCCGATGACCGCGAACGACTGGTGCTGGCGATGTTCACCGACACGATCACGGCCGTGCGCGCCACGCGGCGGATCGGCCGCATCGTGGTGGTCACTCCGGACCCCCGGGTGACGGCGGTCGCCGTGCGGGCCGGGGCGCTGGTGATCGCCGAACCCGCGGACGCCGACGAGGACACCACCGCCGAGGCGTCGCTCAACGCCGCCTACCGGCGGGCCGCTGAGTCGTCGGGGACCGGGGCGTCGGTGGTGATCGCCCTGCAAGCCGACCTACCGGCGGTCCGGCCGGCCGAACTGGATGCGGCGATCGGGGCCGCGCCCTGCGGCCGTTCGGTTGTCGTCGACCACACCGGAATCGGGACGACCGCGCTGATCGCACGCGGCCGGGGAGTCGCGCTCGACCCGATGTTCGGGCCGAACTCCGCGCGCCGACATCTGGCCTCCGGCGCGTCCGCCCTGGGCGGCGCGGCCTGGCCGGGCCTGCGCACCGACGTCGACACCCTCGACGATCTGCGCCGGGTGATCGATATCGGTGTGGGACAACGCACTCGGCGGGAGATCGACCGGCTCGCCGGCATCGGCCGGCTCGATCGGCCGCGCCGGCGGGGAGCGTGATTCCGGGCGGCGGGACGCTTTTTTCACCGACCCCGGCATTTCTTCGCACGGGCGGATGATCGAACGCCCACGGTAGGGGATGATCGATCCGTGACCGAGAACAAGGCGACCTCCCGTGCATCCCGTGCCGCCACCGTCGAACGCGAGGCGGACGACGCTCCGCCCGCCGGCGGTGATTCCGAGCCGATCGCCGCTTCCGGCCCCGCTCCCACCGCACCACCTGCGGCGACCGCGCCCGATCCCGAGAGCAGCCCACTCCCCCCGGATCGGTATCTCAATCGCGAACTGAGCTGGCTCGACTTCAATTCCCGCGTCCTGGCGCTCGCCGAGGATGCCTCGCTGCCGCTGCTGGAGCGCACGAAATTCCTGGCGATCTTCGCCTCGAACCTCGACGAGTTCTTCATGGTCCGCGTCGCCGGCCTCAAGCGCCGCGACGAGACCGGACTGTCGGTGCGGTCCGCCGATGGTCTGTCCCCCCGCGAGCAGCTGGCGATCATCGCCCGCCGCAGCCGCGAGATCGCGATTCGCCATGCGCGGGTATTCCTCGACCTCGTCGTCCCGGAATTGGCGGACAATGGCATCTCCGTCATCAAATGGGACGAACTCGACGCGGATGAGCGTTCGGCGATGACCACCTACTTCCACGAGCAGGTCTTCCCGGTCCTGACCCCCCTGGCGGTCGATCCGGCACATCCGTTCCCCTATATCAGCGGTCTGAGCCTCAACCTGGCGGTGACCGTGCTCGATTCGGCCCGCGGCGGCGAGCATTTCGCCCGCGTCAAGGTGCCGGACAATGTCGACCGCTTCGTCCGTATCCATCGCTCGGAGGACCCGGATACCGCCGGCAGCTACGCCTTCCTGCCGATGGAGGATCTGATCGCCGCGCACCTCGACGCGCTCTTCCCGGGTCTGCCCGTCGTCGAGCACCACGCCTTCCGCATCACGCGCAACGCCGATTTCGAGGTCGAGGAGGACCGCGACGAGGACCTGCTGCAGGCCCTCGAACGCGAACTGGCGCGCCGCCGGTTCGGATCGCCGGTGCGCCTCGAGGTCGCCGACGACATGACCGATCACATGCTCGAACTGCTGCTGCGCGAGCTCGACGTGGATCCCGCTGACGTCGTTCAGGTTCCGGGACTGCTCGACCTGTCCTGCCTCTTCCAGGTGTACGGGGTGGACCGCCCCGCGCTCAAGGACGCCCCCTTCGTGCCGGCGACCCACCCGGCGTTCGGTGAGCGCGAGACTCCGAAGAGTGTGTTCGGAATGCTGCGCGAGAGCGACATCCTGGTCCAGCATCCCTACGATTCGTTCTCCACGAGCGTGCAGCGCTTCATCGAGCAGGCGGCCGCCGATCCGCGTGTGCTGGCGATCAAGCAGACGCTCTATCGCACCTCGGGCGACTCCCCGATCGTCAACGCGTTGATCGAGGCGGCCGAGGCCGGCAAGCAGGTCGTCGCCCTGGTCGAGATCAAGGCGCGGTTCGACGAGCACAACAACATCGCCTGGGCGCGCAAGCTCGAACAGGCCGGAGTCCACGTCGTTTACGGCCTGATCGGTCTGAAGACCCACTGCAAGACCTGCCTGGTGGTGCGGCGCGAGGGATCGACGATTCGCCGGTACTGCCATATCGGAACCGGCAACTACAACCCGAAGACCGCCCGCCTCTACGAGGACATCGGTCTGCTGACCGCCTCCCCGGATATCGGCGCCGACCTGACGGATCTGTTCAATTCGCTCACCGGCTATTCCCGCAAGACCGAATACCGCAATCTGCTGGTCGCACCGACCGGGGTGCGGGCCGGCATCGTCGAGCGGATCGACGGCGAGATCGCCGCGCATCGGGAGGGCAATCCCGATGCTCGAATTCGTCTCAAGGCCAACGCGGTGGTCGACGAACAGGTGATCGACGCGCTCTACCGAGCCTCCCAGGCCGGCGTGCCGGTGCAGATCGTGGTGCGCGGCATCTGCGCCATTCGCCCCGGCTTGCCCGGATTGAGCGAAAACATCGAGGTGCGCTCCATTCTCGGACGATTCCTCGAGCACTCCCGCCTGCTGCACTTCGGTGCGCAGGACGAATACTGGATCGGCAGCGCGGACATGATGCACCGCAACCTCGACCGGCGCGTCGAGGTGATGGCCCGCGTCGCGGATCCGCACCTGGCCGATCAGTTGGCCGGGATCTTCGACTCGGCTCTCGATCCGACCACCCGCTGCTGGGTGCTGCACGAGGACGGTGCGTGGGTGGCTTCCCCCGCCGGCGGTGAGACGGTCCGCGATCACCAGGTCGAACTGATGGCGCAGCGGCGCTGAACGATGGCACGCGACAAGAAGGCAACGGAGCCCGAACCGATCTGCGCCGCCGGAACGGTGTTGTACCGCTATGCCGACGATTCCACCAACCCGCTGATCGCGGTGATCCATCGTCCGCATCGCGGCGACATATCCCTGCCCAAGGGCAAGCTCGAGCCGAGCGAGGTGCCGGCGGTCGCCGCCTTCCGAGAGACGGTGGAGGAGACCGGAATCACGCCGCGCCTCGGACGCTCGCTCGGAACGGTGTCGTATCAGGTCCCGGTCGGCGGCAAGCGTCGCAAGAAGCGTCTGGTCCCGAAGGAGGTCCACTACTGGGCCGCCGAGCGGCAGTCCGGGGAGTTCCGGGCCAACGACGAGGTCGACCGCATGGAATGGGTCGACGTCGAGGAGGCGGCGGCGAAGCTGAGTTATGAGACCGACCGGGAGGTGTTGAGCCGCTTCGTGTCCGTGCCCGGGCGGCTCGACACCCTCCTGGTGGTCCGCCACGCCCGTGCCGGAGCGAAGGCTCGTTGGGACCGTCCGGACCCTCTGCGCCCCCTCGACTCGGTCGGAATTCGGCAGAGCCGGACCCTGGTTCCCCTGCTCGATGTCTTCGGCGGCCGCACTGTGCATTCGGCGGATCGGGTCCGCTGCGTCGATACGGTCCGCCCCTATGCGGACAAGCTCGGCGTGACGATCACCATCGAGACGTCGCTGACCGAGGAGGCCTACAGCGCCGATCCGGAACGCGCGTTCACCCGGTTGACCCGGATCGCGGCACGGGAGACCGTGCCGGTGGTGTGCAGTCAGGGCAAGGTCATTCCGTTCGTCCTGGCCGATTGGGCCGACCGCGACGGGCTCTCCTTGCCACGGACCCGCTCCCGCAAGGGCAGCCTCTGGGTGCTCTCGACCCGCCTCGACCCCGCGGTCGATCATCCGCGGTTGGTCGCGGCGGACTACTACGACTCACCGCTGCCGACCTGACAAACGCCGACGGACCTCGCGCGATATGCGCGAGGTCCGTGACGCGGTGATGCGGAAACGGCCCGATCGGCCGTCAGCGCTTCGCGCGCGTGGTCTTCTTGGCCGGAGCCTTCTTTGCCGCCACGGTCTTCTTCGCGGCGGTGGTCTTGGCTGCGGTCGCCTTGACGGCGGTGGTCTTCGCGGGCACCTTCTTGGCGGCGGTGGTCTTGGCTGCCGTCGTCGTCTTGGCCGGCACCTTCTTGGCCGCCGTGGCCCGCGTGGTCGTCGCGGCCTTGGTGGCGGTCGCGCGAGTGGTCTTGGCCGGAGCGGTCTTCTTCGCCGCCGCGGTGGTCCGCGTGGTCTTCGCGGGAGCGGTCTTCTTCGCCACGGTCTTCTTCGCCGCCGTCTTCTTGGCGGCAGCGGCCGCACCCCGGCGGGTCGGGGTCGCGCCCGAACCACGCTTGACCGCCGGACCGCTCGCCGGAATGCGGAGTCCGCCGGCGATGATCTGCTTGAACTGAGCGCCGGGGCGGAAGGCCGGAACGGAGGTCGGCTTCACCTTGACCGTCTCGCCGGTGCGCGGGTTGCGGGCCACCCGCGCCGCCCGGCGGCGCTGCTCGAACACGCCAAAGCCGGTGATGGTTACCGACTCACCCCGGTGCACGGCCCGCACGATGATGTCGACGATGTTCTCGACGGCGTCGGTCGCCGTCTTCCGATCGGCTCCCGTCTTCTCGGTGAGAGCATCGATCAGCTCTGCTTTGTTCATTGATTTCCTCCGCGTAGCGATGGCCCGCTCTGGACCAACTGCCACATACGGTAATGCCGACAACGGCTGTCGTCCACGAGCTTCGCTCAATCAATCGCGACGCGTCACATCGGACTGCCCTGCGAATACCGGCTTTCGGAGAATTCGACCGCCTTCGCCAATGCCGCTAGAGCGTCACCGGCTTCCATCGGGGACGCTCCTGTTCGAACAACGAAATGTCCTCTACCTGCTGCAATGTCAGTCCGATGTCGTCGAGTCCGGCCATCAGGCGATGCCGCGTGGCGTCGTCAATCTCGAACCGCACGACGGTCGTTCCCGCTGTGACCGTCTTCGTCTCGAGATCAACTCGCAATTCGAGACCGGGCTGTTCCTCGATGATCTTCCACAGCAATTCGATGTCGTGTTGCGCTGCGAGGGCGGCCAGGAGACCGGCCTTTCCGGCATTGCCGCGGAAGATATCGCCGAACCGGGAGGACAGAACGACTCGGAATCCGTAGTCCATCAAGGCCCAGACGGCGTGCTCGCGGGACGATCCCGTGCCGAAGTCCGGACCCGTGACGAGGACCGAACCCCGGTCATAGGGCGCACGATTGAGGATGAACTCCGGATCGGCACGCCAGCCGGCGAAGAGCCCGTCCTCGAAGCCGGTGCGGGTCACCCGCTTGAGGTAGACCGCCGGAATGATCTGGTCGGTGTCGACATTCGACCGACGCAGCGGCACACCGATGCCGGTGTGAGTGGTGAACGCTTCCATCATGAAGCCTTTCGGGGAATGGTGGGGAGAGGTGGCGAGATGCCGGTGGCGAAGCGCTTGCGCTAGACCAGGACCTCGAGATCGGCCGGAGCGGACAATCTTCCCCGAACGGCCGTGGCGGCGGCGACGGCCGGCGAGACCAGGTGTGTGCGACCGCCCTTGCCCTGTCGCCCCTCGAAATTGCGGTTCGACGTCGACGCGCAGCGCTGACCGGGGTCGAGCTGGTCGGGGTTCATCCCCAGGCACATCGAGCAGCCCGCCATACGCCATTCCGCGCCGGCGTCGATGAAGATGCGTCCCAGACCCTCGGCCTCGGCCTGCCGGCGCACCTGCATCGATCCGGGGACCACCAACATCCGCACCCCGTCGGCGATTCGGCGACCGTCGAGGATGCCGGCGACCGTCCGCAGGTCCTCGATACGACCGTTGGTGCAGGAGCCGACGAAGACCGTGTCCACCGTGATGTCACGCAGCGGCATCCCCGGCTCCAGATCCATGTACCGCAGCGCCTTCTCGGCCGCTTCGCTCTCTTCCGGATCGGACATCAGGGCCGGATCGGGCACCACGTCGCCCAGCGGGGAACCCTGGCCCGGATTGGTCCCCCAGGTGACGAATGGGGTCAATTCGTTGGCATCGATATGAACCTCGGTATCGAAGACCGCATCGGGATCGGTTGCCAGCGTGCGCCAGTGTGCGACCGCGGCGTCCCAGTCGGCGCCCTGCGGGGCGTGGGGGCGGCCCTTCAGGTACTCGAAGGTCACGTCGTCGGGGGCGACCATGCCCGCGCGGGCGCCCGCCTCGATCGACATGTTGCACATCGTCATCCGGGCTTCCATCGACAGCTTGCGGATCGCCTCGCCGCGATACTCGAGCACGTGACCCTGCCCGCCCCCGGTACCGATCCGTGCGATCACCGCCAGGATCAGATCCTTGGACGTCACGCCCTCCTGCAGTTCTCCGTCGACCGTGATCGCCATGGTGCGGAAGGGGCGCAGCGGCAGACACTGGGTCGCCATGACGTGCTCGACCTCGCTGGTGCCGATGCCCATCGCCAGTGCGCCGAAGGCGCCGTGGGTGGAGGTATGACTGTCGCCGCATACCACCGTCATTCCCGGCTGGGTCAGACCGAGCTGCGGGCCGATGATGTGCACGATGCCCTGTTCGGCATCGCCCATCGAATGCAGACGAATTCCGAATTCCTCACAATTGCGCCGCAAAGTTTCCACCTGCGTACGCGAGACCGGATCGGCGATGGGGCGGTCGATATCGATCGTCGGGACGTTGTGATCCTCGGTGGCGATCGTCAAGTCCGGGCGGCGAACCGGGCGGCCGGCCTGGCGAAGACCGTCGAAGGCCTGCGGACTGGTGACCTCGTGCACCAGGTGCAGGTCGATGTAGATGAGGTCGGGCTCGCGGGAGCCACCCTCGCCGGTCCCCCGCACGACGACGTGCTCGTCCCAGACCTTCTCCGCCAACGTGCGCGGCGCCCGACCATCCAGCGCCCGACTCTCCAACTCGGCCATGCTCACACTCCCCTTCGCAGCGCGTGGGTGACGCGCCCACGGATGACGTCTCGGTGGTCCGGCCGAAGCCGGCGCTGCCGATACCGCAACCAGGAGGGGCAGTCTCACATATTGGTACGCTAGTATCGGCTTATGGGACAGCATAGCGGCATCGGCGTTCTGGACAAAGCGGTGCTGGTATTGCGAGCCACGGCCGAATCGCCGTGTGGGCTCACCGAACTGTGCGCGCGTACCGAGCTGCCGCGCGCGACGGCACATCGCCTGGCCGTGGGCCTCGAGGTGCACCGTCTGCTCGAGCGGGACGACCAGGGGCGCTGGCGGCCCGGTGGCGCCCTCGGCGAGCTGGCGCCGCGCCTCGACCATCGGCTCGAGCGGGCGGCCGATCTGGTGCTGCCGAAGCTGCACGAGGCCACCGGTGAGTCGGTTCAGGTCTACCGCCTCGAGGGCACCCGGCGGGTGTGTATTCGCGCGATCGAGCCGGAATCCGGGCTGCGGGACACCGTTCCGGAGAATTCGCGGCTGCCGCTGACCGCCGGGTCGGGCGCCAAGGTTCTGCTGGCGTGGGCCGACGCCGCGCTGCGGGAGGAGATCCTGCCGGACGCGATCTTCGGTGAGAAGGCCCTGGCGGAGGTGCGGCGCCGCGGCTGGGCGCAGAGCATCGGGGAGCGCTCCCCCGGTGTCGCGAGCGTCTCCGCCCCCGTGCGCGATGCGGGCGGGCGGGTGGTGGCGGCGGTTTCGGTGTCGGGACCGATCGATCGGATCGGGCGGCGGCCGGGGGCGCGGTGGGCCGAGGATCTGCTCGACGCCGCGACGGAGATCACCCGCCGGATGGAGTAGTCCGGCTCGGATGTCACAGGACGATCGAGGGAGTGCCGCCGAGGTCCTATTGTCCTCGGCGGTCCGCTGTCGACCGCCGTGTGCAGGGAGCCGGTTCCCCGGAAACGACGAGCGCCCCCGGTCTGTCGACCGGGGGCGCTCGTGTTGTAGCCCCGACGGGATTCGAACCCGCGCTACCGCCTTGAGAGGGCGGCGTCCTAGGCCGCTAGACGACGGGGCCAGGACTCGAACCTCCAATTGCTCGGCGGTTCGTGGAAGCGAAGCGTGGTGAAGCTTAGCCTCCGGATCGCGCTAACACAAACAGCGCGTCCGCTGGGGTACCAGGACTCGAACCTAGAATGGCTGAACCAGAATCAGCTGTGTTGCCAATTACACCATACCCCATTGATTCGCCATTTCCGGACGTCCTCCGGTCTCTCGACCGACGGCCACCCGCAAGCGCCGAACCGTTGTAGAGATTAACACTGGGCGCTCCCCCAACTACAAATCGGCTGGTCAGAGCGCTGTTTTTCCGACCTTCAGGACGGCGAGGGCACCGAGAGGGCAGCGGAGAGCCGCGCGAGGGTGGTCTCGCGGCCCAGCAGCTCGAGCGACTCGTAGAGCGGCGGGCTGACGTGCGATCCGGTCACCGCGACCCGCACCGGGGCGTAGGCCTTGCGCGGTTTGAGCTCGAGACCGTCGATCAGGGCCGCGTGCAGCGCCTGCTCGATCGCGGTGTCCGACCACTCCGGCAGCGCCGCGAGTGCGTCGATCGACGCACGCAGCACCGGATCGGCGTCCGGGCCGAGGTTCTTGGCCGCCGAGGTCGGGTCGAGGGTGAACGTCTCCGGGGAGGCGAACAGGAACGACATCATCGGCCAGGCGTCGCCCAGCACGACGATCCGCGTCTGCAGCAGCGCCGCGACCGCGTCGAAGACGTGCCGATCGGCGTCGGCGGGCACCAGGTCGTGCGCGCGCTGGTAGTCCCAGAGCCGGCCGACGAAGTCCGCGGTGTCGAGCAGCCGGATGTGCTCGGCGTTGATCGCGTCGGCCTTCTTCTGATCGAAGCGCGCCGGGTTGGAGTTGACCCGCTCGATGTCGAAGGCGGCCACCATCTCCGGGAGGCTGAACAGATCGTTGTCGTCCGCGATCGCCCAGCCCAGCAGGGCGAGGTAGTTGAGCAGGCCCTCGGGGATGAAGCCGCGGTCCCGGTGCAGAAACAGATTCGACTCCGGATCGCGCTTGGACAGCTTCTTGTTGCCCTGCCCCATCACATAGGGCATATGCCCGAATCGCGGCGTGCGGTCGGTGAATCCGATCCGCCGCAGCGACTCGTAGAGCGCGATCTGCCGGGGGGTCGAGGGCAGCAGGTCCTCGCCGCGCAGCACGTGGGTGATGCGCATCGCGGCGTCGTCGACCGGATTGACCAAGGTGTACAGCGGATCTCCGTTGGCCCGGGTCAGGGCGAAGTCCGGGACGGTACCGGCCCGCGAGGTCAGCTCCCCGCGCACCAGGTCGTGCCAGATCAGGTCGTGATCGGGCATCCGCAGCCGGACGACGGGCGGGCGGCCCTCATCGCGGAATGCCTGCCGCTGCTCGTCGGTCAGATCGCGATCGAAGTTGTCGTAGCCCAGTTTCGGGTCGCGACCGGCGGCGCGGTGCCGCTGCTCGACCTCGTCGGGCGTCGAGAACGACTCGTAGGCCTCACCGGCGGCGAGCAGGCGTGCCACGACGTCCCGATAGAGCTCGCCGCGCTGCGACTGCCGATAGGGGGCGTGCGGGCCACCGACCTCGGGGCCCTCGTCCCAGTCGAGCCCGAGCCACCGCAGGGCGTCGAGGATGGCGGCATAGGACTCCTCGGAATCGCGTGCCGCATCGGTGTCCTCGATGCGGAAGACGAACGTCCCGCCGGTGTGCCGGGCGTAGGCCCAGTTGAACAGCGCGGTGCGGACCATCCCGACGTGCGGAGTTCCGGTGGGCGACGGGCAGAACCGGACGCGTACGTCCGTCCCGGTCGCGTCGGTCTCGGCGAACTCGGGCGCGGCCGAATCGGACTGGGCACTCATTTCGCATCCTCCACGGGATTCGACAGCGTGCCGATCCCTTCGATCGATACCGAGACGGTGTCGCCGGCGACCACCGGGCCCACACCTTCGGGTGTTCCGGTCAGAATCACATCGCCCGGCAGCAGGGTCATCACGGCGGAGATCCACTCGATGATCGACGGAATGTCGTGCAGCAGATCGGACGTCCGGCCGTCCTGACGGATCGCGCCGTTGACGCTCGTACTGATGCGCAGATCGCCCGGGTCGAGGGCGGTTTCGATCCAGGGGCCCAACGGGCAGAAGGTGTCGTACCCCTTTCCGCGGGTCCACTGCCCATCGGCCTTCTGCTGGGCGCGCTCGGTCACGTCGTTCGCGATCGTGTAGCCGAGGATGACGTCGGCCGCGGATCGGGCGGGCACATTGCGGCAGGGGCGACCGATCACGACCGCCAATTCGCCTTCGTAGTCGACCCGTTCGGCCCCCTTGGGTCGCACGATCGGGGCGCCGGGCCCGATGATCGAGGTATTCGGCTTGAGGAAGATCACCGGGTCGGCGGGCGCGACGCCACCCATCTCCGCGGCGTGGGCCGCGTAATTCTTGCCGACGCAGATCACCTTCGATGCGAGAATCGGTGCGAGCACCCGTACGTCGGCCAGCGGCCAACTCCGACCGGTATAGGTCGGATCACCGAAGGGGTGTTCGGCGATCTCCCGCACCGTCGCTCCGGCGGGGACACCGGCGGCCGGGGTACCCGACGCGGCGGTGGCCCCTTCCTCGTCGACCCCATCAACACTTACGAAGGCAACGCCGGAAGGGGTTGCCACACGACCGAGACGCATGGTTTCAGAGTCTATCCGCGTGTACAGAGCCTTCCCGGCCCGGCTACGCTATCCACATATCGAAATAGTTGTCTCACTATGTGGGAGTTGTCGTGGATCGAGTACCCGTACGTTCGTGGTTGATCCTGGCCGCGGCCACCGTCGCCCAGGCCGGGGTCGCCGTCCTGTCCAATGGGGCGGCCTTCCTGATTCCGGAGTTGACGGGCGCCGGCGGACTGACGTTGCCGCAGGCCGGTGTGGTCGTGGCGATGCCCCTGGTCGGGATCATGTTGACGCTGGTCGCCTGGGGAGCGGCGGCCGATCGGTTCGGCGAGCGCTGGGTGCTGATCATCGGCGCGGCGATCGCCGCGGCCTGCGCCTGGGCCGGTTCACGGTCGTCCGGATCGGTGGAACTCGGCGTCTGGCTGTTGATCGCCGGAGCGGCCGCCGCCTCGGCGAACGCGGCCTCCGGGCGTGCGGTGGTCGGCTGGTTCCCCCAGCGCCGCCGCGGCCTGGCGATGGGCATTCGGCAGATGGCGATCCCGGCGGGTGTCGCGATCGCCGCGGCCACCATGCCCGGCATCGCCGACGCGCACGGCGCCAACGCGGCGCTGCTGATGCCGGCGGCGGTCAGCGCGGTCGGCGCGCTGGCCTGCCTGTGGATCGTCGCCGATCCCCCACGGCCGCAGCGTGATGCGGCGGCACCGGCACAGACGCGCAACCCCTATCGCGGTTCGCGGCATCTGGTGCGCATCCACGCCGCGTCGATCCTGCTGGTCGTTCCCCAGTACGCGGTCTGGACGTTCTCGTTGGTGTGGCTGATCGATGCGCACGGGGTCGACCCGGTGACGGCGGGCGCGGTGATCACGGTGACCCAGATCGTCGGCGCGCTCGGCCGCGTCGCGGTGGGGATGTGGTCGGACCGGGTCGGCTCCCATCTGCGGCCGATGCGGACGATCGCCGCGGTGATCGCGGTCGCGATGGTCCTGCTGTCGATTCCGTTCATCGACGCGATCGGCTGGACGGTGCTCGTCGTCGCCCTCGCCGGGGTGGTGACGGTGCTACCCAACGGTCCGGCGTTCGCGGAGGTCGCCGAAACCGCCGGGCCGTTCTGGGGTGGGCGGGCGCTCGGAGTGCAGAACACCGGCCAATTCGTCGCCGCGGCGGCGGTCCCGCCGGTGCTCGGCTGGGTGATCACCGCGGCGGGCTATCCGATCGCCTTCGTCGGATGCGCGGCGCTGGCCGCCGCGGCCCGCACGGTTATCCCGGCCCGACGGCCCGACCCCGCAGCCGCGCCGGCGCTCGACCCCACGACGGCGACCGGCGCCGCCCGGGCCACCGAAGCGGGCCCCGGAAACGACTCGGGGGGCGGTTCCACCGGAACCACCCCCTGAGCCGAACGCGCTCGGACGACCGATCAGCCCAGCAGAGCCAGAATCCGATCGCCGATACGGCTGGTCGACGTCGGCGATCCGTCACGGCCCGCCAGATCCTTCGCCACCGCGGTCTCGATCGCGCCGGCGTCGTCGGCGCGTCCGAGATGCCGCAGCATCATCGCCGCCGACAGGATCGCCGCGGTCGGGTCGGCCTTCTGCTGCCCGGCGATGTCCGGGGCGCTGCCGTGCACCGGCTCGAAGATGCTCGGGTTGGTGCCGGAGGCGTCGATATTGCCGCTCGCCGCCAGGCCGATGCCACCGGTGACCGCCGCGGTCAGGTCGGTGACGATATCGCCGAAGAGGTTGTCGGTGACGATGACGTCGAAGCGACCGGGATCGGTGACCAGGTGGATCATCGTCGCGTCGATGTGCTGGTAGCCGACGGTGACCTCGGGGTACTCGGCGGCGACCTCGTCGACGGTCCGCTGCCACAACGACCCACCGTGCACCAGCACATTGGTCTTGTGGACCAGGGTGAGGTTGTTGTTGCGCTCGCGCGCCCGATCGAAGGCGTAGCGCACCACCCGCTCGACACCGAAGCGGGTGTTGAGCGATGTCTCGGTCGCGACCTCCTGCGGGGTGCCGACCCGAATGGCCCCACCGTTGCCGGTGTAGGGGCCCTCGGTACCCTCGCGCACCACCAGCAGGTCGATCGGATCGGTGATCGCCAGCGGCCCGGTCACGCCCGGAAAGAGCTTGGCCGGACGCAGATTGACGTGATGGTCGAGCGAGAACCGCGCCCGCAGGAGCAGCCCGCGCTCGAGCACACCCGGCGGAACCGACGGATCACCGATCGCGCCGAGCAGGATCGCGTCGAATCCGCGAAGCTCCTCGATCACCGAATCCGGCAGCAGTTCACCGGTCGCGTTGTAGCGCCGCGCGCCGAGGTCGTAGTCGACCGTTTCGACGTCCGGCACCACCGCGCGCAGGACCTTCAGGCCCTCGGCGACCACCTCGGGTCCGATCCCGTCGCCACCGATTACCGCCAACCGCATGGTCACCATGTCCTCTCGTGTGATCGGGGGGTTCCCCGATCGGTTGGTACCGCCGTTATCCGCCGTGCCGGTCGGATCAGGTGAGGTCGACCTGCTGCAGCAGCGTCGGCGACACCGAACCGTTGATCCGGTCGAGCACGCCGGCCGGCACCTCGCCGTCGACGCGCAGCAGCAGGGTCGCACCGTCGCCCTCGGCGTCCTGGCTCAGCGCAGCGGCCTGGATGTCGATGCCGGCATCGCCCAGTGCGGTCGCGACCTTGCCGAGCGAACCGGGCGTGTCGGTGTAGCTGATCAGCAGATTGCGACCCTCGGCACGCATATCGAAGTTGCGGCCGTTGATGTTGACGATCTTCTGCACCAGGGTCGGGCCGCTGAGGGTGCCGGTCACATTGGTGACCGAGCCGTCGGCGTAGACCGCGCGCAGGTCGACGACGCTGCGGTGGTTGGGCGACTCGCTCGCGGTGGTCGTCTGAGCGGTGACGCCCCGCTCGGCGGCCAGCGCCGGCGCGTTGACGAAGGTCACCTGCTCCTCGATCACCGCGGAGAACAGTCCGCGCAGCGCCGAGAGCTGCAGGATCTCGACGTTCTCGGAGGCGAGTTCACCGCGCACCTCGAGCGCCAGCGAGACCGGCAGCTGGTCCGAGAGCGCGGCGGTCAGCACGCCCTGCTTGCGGACGAGCTCGAGCCACGGGGCGACCTCCTCGTCGACGACACCGCCGGAGACGTTGACCGCGTCCGGAACGAACTCGCCGGCCAGGGCCAGCAGCACCGAGCGGGCGACATCGGTACCGGCGCGGTCCTGCGCCTCCGAGGTCGACGCACCGAGGTGCGGGGTGACGACGACCTGCGGCAGCTCGAACAGCGGGCTGTCGGTGCAGGGCTCGGTGGCGTAGACGTCGATGCCGGCGCCGTGGACGTGGCCGCTGCGCACCGCATCGGCGAGGGCCTGCTCGTCGATCAGGCCACCGCGGGCGGCGTTGACGATCACCAGGCCGGGCTTGGTGCGCGCGAGCTGCGCGGCGCCGATCAGCCCGACGGTCTCCGGCGTCTTCGGCAGGTGGATCGAGATCAGGTCGGCCCGCTCGAGCAATTCGTCGAGGGTGACCAGCTCGATGCCCAGCTGGGCGGCGCGGGCGGCCGAGACGTAGGGGTCGTACGCGATGACACGGGTCTCGAAGGCGGCGATGCGCTGCGCGAAGAGCTGACCGATGCGGCCGAGCCCGACGACGCCGACCGTCTTGCCGAAGATCTCGACGCCGTTGAAGCTGCTGCGCTTCCAGGTGTGCTCGCGCAGGGTCTTGTCCGCGGCGGGGATCTGCCGGGCCGCGGAGAGCAGCAGCGCCAGAGCGTGTTCGGCGGCGGTGTGGATATTCGACGTCGGCGCGTTGACGACCAGAACGCCGCGCTCGGTGGCGGCGGGGACGTCGACGTTGTCCAGACCGACACCGGCCCGCGCGACGATCTTGAGGCTTTCGGCCTTGGCGAGGACCTCGGCGTCGACGGTGGTGGCCGAGCGCACCAACAGCGCCTCGGCGGACGGCACGGCGTCGAGGAGGGCCTCCCGGTCCGTTCCGTCGACCCAACGGACCTCGACGCCTTCACCCAGCGCATCGACGGTGGACTGGGCAAGCTTGTCGGCGATCAGAACAATGGGGCGGCCTGGCTGGCTCACGGGAAGCAACTCCGGGTTCGGGTCGGGGGATATGACGGTGTTAAAGCTTAATTGGGTTGTTACCCGGGCCGGGAGCGGCCCCTGCCCCCGAGCGGGTAGGACGCGCACCGGCGCCGGCCCGTACGACGTGGATCGGCCCCGCTCACCGCCTGTATTCGGGTGAACGGGGCCGGGAACCCGGAAGCGGCGGGCTCGATGATCGCGTGTCGACCGTCACGCCGCCGCGGTGAGTGTCGCGGGTCAGCGCTCGGTCGGATCGGTGACCAGCGCGCTGCTGCCGACGGCGGACAGCAGGTTGTCGAGCAGGTCGAGCTGCACATTGGACGCGCCGACCTGAATCGGCTCGCGGCAGCCCTCCGCGATACCGCGGGCGCCGAGCGCGTTCTCGATGGCGGTGACGCCGTAGCCGCCGGCCGGGGCGAACGGCAGCACCTCGGTGCCGGTCCCGTCCTCGCCGACCTCCAACTGTCCGAGAACCACCGGCGGGTTGGTGACGGTCACCAGCGTGTACAGGCCCGGGTCACCGTCGATGGTGACCTTGACCTTTTCGCGGCCGCCGACCCAGGTGCAGGTTGCGGTCGAATCCCCCGTCGGCTGCGCCGACGCCGTGGAGGCGGTTCCGATCATCGATGCGCCGGCGATCGCCGCCACGATCAGCCCGACACTCCACCGACGCTTGGCCACTGACTTCATCCGTTGTACCCCTCTGGGTTTCGCCGTACATGCCACTTCCGCACAGCGTGCGGCGCCGACCCCGTGCCGCCCGTGTGCGCTTGCTGCCACCGACCCCGCGGACGACTGCGGGAATCGGGTGCACCGATGGCCCGCCCGGCCACGCGCCCGTCACCCTATCGTGTCGAGCCGACGGGTCGAAGAACGCGACGGTTCGCTCAGCGCGCGGTGGGGTCGGTCGACAGCGCGCTGCTGCCGACTCCCGCCAACGCACCGTCGAGGGCATCGAGCAGCGGATCGGAGGGCGCGATGGACAGGTCGATGGAGCAGGCGGGCACCGGCGGAGTGCCGGGGCGGGCGACGTATACCCAAAAGTGGTGATCGCCCGGCAGATTCAGCGAACGAACGATCGTGGCCGCACCCGACGGGCCGACCTCGACCTCGGCCAACAGAAACGCCGACGGCGCAGTGAAGGCGCCCACCCCGTAGTCGCCCGGCGCGCCGGTGATGGTCAGCTCGACCTTCTGTCGGCCGGCGACCCATTGACACGTCGCTTCGGTGGGGTCGGCGCCGGGCTGCGCTTCCGCCGATACCCCCGTCGCTACCGCATGAACCCCAACAATCAACGCCACCAACATATTTCGCAGCAATGCCGCGGTGCCGATTCGGGCGATCTGCATGGGTCCCCCACTGGTCGTCGGGCTCGCGCCGCACCGAGCCGATGCCGCCCACGAACGCCCATTCCTGTGCGACACACCCTATCGACCCCACCGTCCACTCCCGCGCCGGTCGCGGCGGGTGGACGGGCGATCAGCGCTCGGCCGGGTCGGTGGACAGCGCGCTGCTGCCGACCGCCGATAACAGCGAATCGATGGTGTCGAGGGTCGGGTCGGCGGCCGCGATATCGGCCGACCCGCGGCAGCCCTCGGCGCCGCCGGCACTGCCGAGGCTGTCCTCGAAGGCCTCGAAGCCCCAGTTACCGGCTTCCGGAACCGCCAGGACCGCCGTTCCGGTGCCGTCGGCGGCCACATCGACCGTGCCCAGGATCTCGCGGGCACCGCCGGGCGCGATCGACACCACGCGGTAGAGCCCGGATTCGCCGGTGACGGTGACCTTGACCTTCTCCCGTCCGCCGACGTACGTGCAGGTCGCGTCGGAATCCCCGTAGTACGGAGCGGCGCCGGCCACCCCGGGAGACAGAATCAGCGCCGCGCCGGCAGCCGCCGTCAGCGCGGCCCCGGCCAGCAGTCGAAGCGGGTTGCGGGTGTTCATTCCTCGGTTCATGATGTGACTCCCCTCACTGTCGGGACTCACGTTGCTCGCCTCGGGCCGGAAAAGCAACCACCCCGCCGCCGGCGATCGGGTGGGTCGCCCCTCGACGACGCTCGCCCGGCCACCCTCGTGGGGCGACCGGGCGAGAATCGAATGCGCCTGTATATCAGGCGGTCTCGGTGATCGGCCGATCGACCCAGCTCATCAGGTCGCGCAGCTTCTTGCCGGTGACCTCGATCGGGTGCTCCGCGTTCTCCTTGCGGAGCTTCTCGAGCTCGACGTTGCCGCCCTCGACGTTGGCGACCAGTCGCTTGACGAAGGTGCCGTCCTGGATATCGGACAGGATCGCGCGCATGCGGTCCTTGGTGTCCGCGTCGATCACCCGCGGGCCGGAGAGGTAGCCGCCGAACTCGGCGGTATCGGAGACCGAGTAGTTCATGCGGGCGATGCCGCCCTCGTACATCAGGTCGACGATCAGCTTGAGCTCGTGCAGGACCTCGAAGTAGGCCATCTCCGGGGCGTACCCGGCCTCGACCATGACCTCGAAACCGGTCTTGACCAGTTCCTCGGTGCCACCACAGAGGACGGCCTGCTCACCGAACAGGTCGGTCTCGGTCTCTTCCTTGAAGGTGGTCTTGATGACGCCGGCGCGGGTGCCGCCGATGCCCTTCGCGTAGGACAGCGCGAGCGCCTGGCCCTCGCCGGTCGGATCCTGGTCGACCGCGATGAGCGCCGGAACGCCCTTGCCGTCGACGAACTGCCGGCGCACCAGGTGGCCGGGGCCCTTCGGGGCGACCATGGCGACGGTGATGTTCTCCGGTGCGTTGATCAGACCGAAGTGGATATTCAGGCCGTGTCCGAAGAACAGCGCGTCGCCGTCCTTCAGGTTCGGGGCGATGTCCTCGGTGAAGATCTTCGCCTGCGCGGTGTCGGGCGCGAGCAACATGATCACGTCGGCCCACTCGGCGACCTCGGCCGGCGTGCCGACCTCGAGGCCCTGCTCGGTGGCCTTCTCGCGCGACTTCGACCCTTCCTTCAGGCCGATGCGCACCTGAACGCCGGAATCCCGCAGCGACAACGAATGTGCGTGTCCCTGGCTGCCATAACCGATGACCGCGACCTTGCGACCCTGAATGATCGACAGATCGGCGTCATCGTCGTAGAACATCTCAACCGCCACTGTGCTGTAAGCCTCTCTCGTTGAATAACTGTCTGTATGTCGTGTGCGGTCACCGCGCGGCGGTGATCGCCTTCGGTCCGCGTCCGAGCGCCACCACGCCGGACTGCACCAGCTCGCGTACACCATACGGATCGAGCACGCGCAGCAATGCGTCGAGCTTCGATCGCGTTCCGGTGGCCTCGATGGTCACCGCCTCCGGGGAGACGTCGACGACCTTGGCGCGGAAGAGGTTGGCCGCCTCGATGACCTCGCCGCGCACGGAGGCATCCGCGCGCACCTTGATCAGGACCAGTTCGCGAGCGACGGAGAACTCGTTGTCCTGCTCGACGATCTTGAGGACGTTGACCAGCTTGTTGAGCTGCTTGGTGACCTGCTCGAGGGGCTGCTCGTCGACCTTGACCACGATCGTCATCCGCGAGACGTCGGGCAGCTCGGTCGCGCCGACCGCCAACGACTCGATATTGAAGCCGCGCCGCGAGAACAGGCTCGCCACGCGCGCGAGCACGCCGGGCTTGTCCTCGACCAGGACGCTGAGGGTGTGGGTGGTACTCATTCGGCAGTGTCTCCCTCGGCGGTGTTGTCGCCCTCGGCGAAGGCCTTCTCGGTCACCCGGTTGAGCACGGCCGGTTCGGCGACGACGTCGTCCTCGTCGAACAGCGGGCGGATACCGCGGGCGGCCTCGATCTGGTCATTGCTCATGCCCGCGGCGACCATCGGCCACACCTGGGCGTCCGGCGCGACGACGAAGTCGATCACCACCGGACGGTCGTTGATCGCACGGGCGCGGGCGATCACCTCGTCAACGTCCGCCTCGCGTTCGCACCGGATGCCGACGCAACCGAGCGCCTCGGCCAGCAGCACGAAATCGGGGATGCGCTTGCTGTGCGTGGCCAGGTCGGTATTGGAGTAGCGCTCCTCGTAGAACAGGGTCTGCCACTGGCGGACCATGCCGAGGTTGCCGTTGTTGATGATCGCGACCTTGATCGGGATGCCCTCGACCGCGCAGGTCGCCAACTCCTGGTTGGTCATCTGGAAGCAGCCGTCGCCGTCGATCGCCCAAACCTCGGCCTCGGGGCGGCCGAGCTTGGCTCCCATCGCGGCGGGCACCGCGTAGCCCATCGTGCCCAGGCCGCCGGAGTTGAGCCAGGTGCGGGGCTTCTCGTAGCTGACGAACTGCGCCGCCCACATCTGGTGCTGTCCGACGCCGGCGCAGTAGACCGCGTCCGGGCCGGCGGCGCGACCGATCGACTGGATCACGAACTCGGGCGACATCAGCTCGCCCGCGGCAGCGCGGGTGTAGCTCAGCGGATAGGTCCGCCGGACGTCGTCGAGCTGGCTGCGCCAGGCGGAGTACTCGAAGTCGGTGCCTTCGGACTTGCCGGCGCGCACGGCCTCGATCAGTCCGAGGATGACCTCGCGACAGTCACCGACGATCGGGACGTCCGCGTGCCGGTTCTTGCCGATCTCCGCCGGGTCGATATCGGCGTGGATCACCTTGGCGTCGGGTGCGAACGAGTCGAGACGCCCGGTCACCCGGTCGTCGAAGCGCGCGCCGAGGGTGATCAGCAGGTCGCTGCGCTGCAGCGCGGCCACCGCGGCCACGGTGCCGTGCATACCGGGCATGCCGTAGTTGAGCACGTGGCTGTCGGGGAAGCCGCCGCGCGCCATCAGGGTGGTCACCACCGGGATTCCGGTCAGCTCGGCCAGCTCCAGCAGTTCGGCGGAGGCCTCGGACTTGATGATGCCGCCACCGACGTAGAGCACCGGCTGCTTGGCGGCCGCGATCAACCGCGCCGCCTCGCGCACCTGACGGCCGTGCGGTGTGGTGACCGGCCGATAGCCGGGCAGCCGCAGCTCCGGCGGCCACACGAAGGTCATCTTGTTCTGCAGGACGTCCTTGGGCAGGTCGACCAGGACGGCGCCCGGTCGGCCGGAGGCCGCGATGTGGAAGGCCTCGGCGAGCACGCGCGGGATGTCGTCACCGTCGGTGACCAGGAAGTTGTGCTTGGTCACCGGCATGGTGATGCCGCAGATGTCAGCCTCCTGAAAGGCGTCGGTGCCGATGAAGCCGCGACCGACCTGACCGGTGATCGCGACGATGGGCACCGAATCCATCTGGGCGTCCGCGAGCGGGGTGACCAGGTTGGTCGCACCGGGACCCGAGGTCGCCATGCACACGCCGACGCGTCCGGTCGCCTGCGCGTATCCGGTCGCGGCGTGGCCGGCGCCCTGCTCGTGGCGCACCAGCACGTGCCGAACCTTGGACGAGTCGAGCAGCGGGTCGTACACCGGGAGGACCGCACCGCCGGGAATACCGAAAACCGCCTCGACCTCGAGCTCCTCGAGGGCTCGGACAACCGCTTGTGCGCCGGTCATCGTCTCCGGGGCGCGGCGCCGGGCGCCGCGGTCGGCGTCGGGCTGGCCCGGCGCCGCGGACGTGGGTCGACCGTTGCGTTCGGCGGCGCGATCCGCCGTCGATGGCCGTGCTGTGGGTGCACTCACCGCTATCGATCCTCACCTGGTGTCGTGGTCATGTTGTTTCTCCGGCTGGTAGTGGCTCGTCGACATGGTGCGATTCGCCCCTGGGCAACAAAAAACCCTCGCCGGCTGAGCCGGGCGAGGGTGGCGCGTCGCGTGCTGAGAAGGTTCGTCGAATCGACTCAGGCGGCGGCGCGCCTGCCGATTACGAGAAGGGTCCCTGTATGCACTCGGTTGACATTAGGGCCCATCAGACGAAACGTCAAATCCCATTTCGTGGACATCGCGATCGGGCGCGCCGCCCGGCTCAGCGGGAGGTCAGCCGCGATTCCGGCGCCGGCCGGATCCCGTGGTCGTGGAGGTTCGCGCACACCCGTACCCGCGCCCGGGTGCCGCCCGCATCGCTGCTGATCCGCAGGTCGCCGCCGCTGTCGAGGACCGCCTGGCGGATCAGGCTCAGCCCGAGATGCCCCTCGGGCGCCGGCGCGGAAGGATCGAAGCCGCCTCCGTCGTCGACGACGTCGAGAGCGAGGTGCTCCCCCTCCGATCGCAGGTCGACCCGCACGATCGTGGAGCCACCGTGCGCGATCGCATTGCGCAGCAACTCACGGGCGACCCGGTAGAGCAGGGCCGCGCACTCGGGCGTCGCGTCGACCGGTTCGATCGGACCGAGCTCGATCCGGGTGCCCGCGCCGCGCAGGTCGTCGACGAGGTCGCGCAGCGCGGTTTCCAGCGACCCCGCGAAGTCGGGCGGAGCGAGCTCGGTCATCAGGCCGCGCAGTTCGGCGAGGTCGGCGTCGAGCAGATCGCCGGCGCGGCTCAGCAGTGCCACCCGATCGGGATCGTCCCCGAACGCATCGGGACCGAGGTGGTCGAGGGTGAGCCCGACGCTCGCGAGGTCCTGAACGATGCCGTCGTGCAGCCGGGTCGCCAGGCGCCGCCGCTCCCGGTCCGACGCGGCCAGGGCGGTCTGTAGCAACTCCCGGCGCTCGATCTCCCCCTCGGCGATTCGACGCGCCAGACGCAGGGCCAACGGCAGGGTCGCCGCTCCCAGGACCAGCGGACCCAACAGCGCGATCGGCCGCACGACGCCGAGCAGGTTCGCCAACGACTGGGGAGCGGTCGATGGCAGGTATACCTCGAGCAGCATGGCGCGATCGGCCGCATCGCTGAATCCGATGAACGCCTCCAGCAGGCCTTCCGGGCCGTACTCGTGCTCGTGTTCGTAGTCGTCGGGGACGTCGAGGACGACGACCTCGCCGGCGTCCAGCCGGGCGGCGAGCTCGGGGGCGTAGGGGCTGCGCGCGCCTTCGTTGCGCGGTTCGTCGGAGTAGAGCACGACCGCCTCGTCGCCCTCGACCTGCCAAATCTTGATCCGCTGCACCACCCCGGCATCCATGAAGGCCCGGATCTCCCGGAGCAGAATGGACCGCGCCTGTGCATCGGCGGCGCCGATGTCGACGACACTGAGCGGGGCCACGATCGCCTGGGCCACCATGGCCGCAGCCGCGGCTGCGCTGCTGCGCGCCGATTCGGCGGCGATCGCGGCGGAGATGAACGTCGACGCGATCGCGACGGCCGCGGTCACCACAAGAGTGGATACGGCGTGCACGAGCAGGGCCCGCCGAACCGGCCGGTGCAACCCGCGTCCGATCATCGAGGTTCCAGCAGGACGATGCCGGCTCGCGCGGCCACGACGATCGCCTCGAGTTGGGTGCGGGCGCCGAGCTTGCCGAGGATCGCCTTGACGTGGTCGCGCACCGTGTACACCGACAGGTTCAACCGATTGGCGACATTCCGTACGTCCAGGCCCTCGGCGAGCAGTTCGATCACCTCCTGCTCGCGCGGCGAGAGCGCACCGGGCGGGATCGGCTGCGTCGGACGTGGTCCGCGCTCGCGCAGCGCGTTCAAGACCTCGTCGAAGCGCCCGTGCTTCGGCAGCACCCGCCGCGCGCCGCAAGCCAATGCCCGCCGGGCGGTATCCGAGCGCGGATGCGCGGTCAGCACCACGAGCCGCGCGTGGGGTACCGCGCAGCTGAGTTCGGCGACCAACCGCGCCCCGTCCCCGTCGGGAAGGCCGAGGTCGATCACCGCCGCCGAAAAGGGAACGGCCGCGGCCATCCGCCGCGCCTGGTCGACCGAGTGCGCCACCGCCGCGCACTCCAGATCGGGTTGAGCGTCGATACCCAGCCGCATCAGGTCGGCGAACGTTCGGTGATCGTCCACGACGAGAACGGGGGTGCGCATCCCCGAAGTTTAGGGAAATCGAGAGCCCGCTACCAAGCTTAGGCTGCCTTTGGTCGGCGCCGGCCCCACTTCGGAATTTCCCCCTCCCAAAGGACGACCCATCACCATGCGCCTCACCCGCACCCGCACGGCACTGCTCCTGGCGCTGGCCGTGCCCGCTCTCGCCCTGAGCGCCTGTTCGTCCGGCGCCGACACCTCCGCCGCCGGCGAGACCTCCACAGCAGAGGGGCAACGGTCCCTGGTTGTGTACTCGGGTCGTTCGGAGGACCTGGTCGGACCGATCATCGAACAGTTCGAGCAGGAGTCGGGCATCGACGTTCGCGTCCGCTACGCCAACAGCATCGAGATGGCCGCGCAGCTGTTGGAGGAGGGCGAGCGCACCCCCGCGCAGGTATTCCTGTCCCAGGAGGCCGGCGCTCTCGGCGCGCTGCGGGATGCCGACCTGCTCGTCCCGCTCCCGGAGGACATCGCCGGCGCGACCGACCCCCGCTACAACTCGACCGACGACTCCTGGGTCTCCCTGACCGGGCGGGCGCGGGTGGTCGTCTTCGATTCGCAGGACCTCGACGCAGCGGAGGTACCCGCCGATGTGCGCGACCTGACCGACCCCAGATGGCGCGGGCAGGTCGGCTTCGCCCCCAGCAATGCCTCCTTCCAGTCCTTCGTGACCGCCATGCGCGTGCTCGACGGCGAGGCGGCGACCGAGGAGTGGTTGAACGGGCTCAAGGCCAACGACGCGCAGATCTTCCCCGGAAACGCCCCCATTCTCGAGGCCGTCAACACCGGCGCCCTCGATCTCGGGCTGCTGAATCACTACTACTGGGTCACCGCCGCCGCCGAGGCGGGCGGCCCCGACGCCATGCGCGCCGGGGTGCGATTCGGCGCCCCCGATACCGTCTCCGCCCTGGTCAACGTCACGGGAGCGGGCATCATGACCGGCTCCGAGGGCTCGCCGGAGGCCGAGGAGTTCCTGCGTTTCCTGGTCGGCGAGCAGGCCCAGAGCTACTTCGTCGAGGAGACCGGCGAGTACTCCTTGCTGCCGGGAGCCCCGTCGCCCGCCGATGTGCCGACACTCGACGAATTGAACGGTCCGCAGCTCGACTACTCCGAACTGGCCGATCTCGACGGCACCGTCGCGCTGCTGCAGAAGACCGGCCTGATCTGAGTCGGGTCGTGCATTCCGGAAAGGGGAGGTCGTCGACCCGTCGACCTCCCCTGCTCCTGCTGCTCGCCGGTACGTTCGGCGCCGCGGTAGCCGCGCTCCCTCTGATCTACCTGGTCGTGCAGTTGGGGCGCGCCGGCGGTAGCGATGTGCTCGGCGCCGTCCTGCGCGAGCGAACCCTGACCCTCGCGCTCACCTCACTGGCGCTGTCCGTCATCGTCGCCATCGGCTGCCTGATCCTGGGCATTCCGATGGCGTGGGCGCTCGCCTGCGTGCGGTTGCCGGCGCCGGGGCTGTGGCGCGTGCTCGCCGCGCTGCCGCTGGCGATCCCGTCCTACTTGATGGCCTTCGCCTGGGTGTCCACCCGCCCGGGACTGTCCGGGTTCTGGCCGTTGGTGGCGATCATGATCCTGGCGTGCACCCCCTACGTCACGCTGCCGGTCGCCGCGGCGTTCCGACTCGCCGACCGGCGCACCGCGGACGTCGCCCG
Source organism: Millisia brevis NBRC 105863 (assembly GCF_001552615.1). Taxonomy (GTDB): domain Bacteria; phylum Actinomycetota; class Actinomycetes; order Mycobacteriales; family Mycobacteriaceae; genus Millisia; species Millisia brevis. The sequence goes on along the minus strand of NZ_BCRN01000020.1, from coordinate 30,261 downwards.
CACCCTGGGGCGTGGCCCGCTCGGCGCGTTTCGCGCGGCGACGTTGCCGCAGATAGCTCCGGCGGCGCTGGCGGGCGCGTTGCTGGCGGCGCTCTACACGCTGTCCGATTTCGGCTCCCCCGGCCTGCTGCGCGTCCAGACCCTCACCTGGGCGGTCTACGCCGCCTTCGAGGGGGGTCTCAATCGCACACTGGCCGCCGCTACGGCCGCGGTTCTGGTGGTCCTGGCCATAACGTTGGTGCTGATCGAGCGGGTGGTGCGGGCCCGGGCCCACCGTGACGGCGCACCGTCCGCGCGGATCGGTCCCATCGTTCGCACATCAGCCACGTACACCCGCATCACCGCGATGGTGGGCATGGCGGTGGTCGCCGCTTTCGGACTGGGTGTGCCCGGCGCGGCGCTGTGGCGTCGAGGGCTCGACAGTCGCGTGGCGGGGGTGGACTGGCAGCGGCTCATCCAGAGCGCGATCACGACCCTCGGGGTGAGCGTCGGGGGTGCGGTTCTCGCGGTCGCCCTCGGCCTGCCGATCGCGGTACTCGCCGCGCGCCATCGCTCCCGGGTGATCGCGATTCCGGAATCGATCACCTACCTGAGCAGCGGCGTGCCCGGGCTCGTCGTCGGGCTGTCGCTGGTGTTCTTCACCCTCAACACCGTTCCGGTTCTCTATCAGACCTCGCTCGCGCTGTGCCTCGCCTACGCCGTGATCTTCCTACCGAAGGCGATCGGGTCGGCCCGTTCGGCGATCGGGCAGGTCCCCGAAGCGCTCGAGGATGTCTCCCGCAGCTCGGGGCGCGGACCGGTGCACACCGCCGCGACCGTCACCGCGCGGCTGTCCGCACCCGGCATCGCCACCGGCGGACTGCTGGTGGCCGTCACCGCGATGAAGGAACTGCCGGCGACGCTGATGTTGCTGCCGATCGGCGCGAACACCTTGGCCACCGAACTGTGGCGGCATACGACAACCACCGCCTACGCGGCCGCCGCCCCCTACGCGATCGCGCTGGTCGTGGTCGCGAGCATCCCGGCGTACCTCTTGTCCCGAGCGGAGCTCGATGGAACTGACGATTGACGGCCTGAGCGCGTGGCATTCGGCCGGCGCGCACCACACCCGGGTGCTCGATCGGGTCACGGTGGCGCTGCCCGCCGGCAGCTTCGGCACGGTGCTCGGCCCCAGCGGCAGCGGCAAGACCACGCTGCTGCGCGTGGTCGCCGGGCTGCACCGGGATGCCTCCGGCAGCATCCGGCTCGGCGGCGACCGGATCGACGAGCTGCCGCCCGAGCGACGCGGTATCGGCCTGGTCCCCCAGGACGGCGCCCTCTTCCCGCACCTGACGGTCACCGAGAACATCGAGTTCGGACTGCGCCGCACCGACCGCCGGGGCCGGCGCACCGCCGCGATGCTCGATCTGTTGGGGCTGCGCCGCTATGCCGATCGGTTCCCCCACCAGCTTTCCGGCGGCCAGGCCCAGCGGGTTGCCGTCGCTCGCGCCCTCGCCCCGGCGCCGGCGTTGGTGCTGCTCGACGAGCCCTTCTCGGCGCTCGATGCCGCCCTGCGCGGCGAGGTCCGCGACGGTGTGCGCGCCGCACTGGCCGATACCGGCACCACCGCCCTGCTGGTCACTCACGACCAGAACGAAGCGCTGTCGCTGTCGACCCGGCTCGTGGTCCTGTCCGATGGGCGGATTCGGCAGGCCGGCAGCCCGTACGAGCTCTATTCCGAACCCGTCGACGTGTGGACCGGACGGTTCCTCGGCGACGCGAACATCCTCGACGGCGTCTCCGACGGCACCGTCGCCGACACACCGCTCGGACCCCTGCGCCACCAGGCGGTAGCCCCCGGTCCGGTGACGGTCCTGGTGCGGCCCGAGCAACTGCGCCTGGATCCCGGCGCCGCCGCGGGCATCCCGGGAACGGTCCGCTCGACGCACTACGTCGGCCACGGCGGCATCGTCGCGCTGGACCTCGGCCGGTCCGTCACGGCGCTGGCCCGCATCACCGCAACGCCGATGCCCCTGCCGGGAAGCCGAATCGCGGTCGCCGTCGACGGCGCCGTTCGGGCCTATCCGGCGACCGCCGCCGCGCCGTGATCGGCGGAGCCGGGCGTCATCACTGTCGGAAGGAATCGAGGATGGACAAGCTGGTCGACACGGTCGATACGTTTCTCAAGGTGGTTCTCGAATGCCGGGAGAGCGGGGTCGCGCCGCTGCGCGCCCGGCTCGCCGAGCGGGCCAACCAGAGCGGCGCCAGCGCATCGGGCACGGTCGGACGGATGACCCGCGACGGGCTTCTCGACCCCGCCGGCGGCAAGCACCTCTCGCTCACCCCGGCCGGCCTGCGACGGGCGATCTCCGTCCTGCGGAAGCACCGGCTGGCCGAATGCCTGCTCGCGGACGTCATCGGGCTGGACTGGATCGAGGTGCACGCCGAGGCGTCCCAGTGGGAGCACGTCATCGGCGACAGCGCAGCAGCCCGGCTGACCGATGTCCTGGGCAACCCGACCCACTCGCCGTACGGCAATCCGATCCCGAAACCCGGCGCCGTGCGATGGCCGCCGCGCAATCCGCCGGGCGCCGCCACCCTGCTCGACCTGGCCGCGACCGCGACGAGCCCGACCTCCGGCCGCATCCTGTGGATCACCGAACGTGCCCAATGCGACGCGGCCACCCTCGGGACGCTCTTCCACCGGGGCGTCCTGCCCAACGCCACCGGGACGGTCGAACCCTGCGGCCCGTTCGTCCGATTCGTCCTCGATTCGCGGAGCGGAGCGGTCGATCTTCCCCGGGCCGTGGCGGCTCAGATCGTCGCGCTACCCGCCTGACAGCCCTCGCCACAGGGTGCCGGAGCTACCGGCGAGCGACGGCGCGGCAAACGCCGATAATCGACGGTGCAACAATGGAACCATGTCCAGCCCGCTTCCCGGTGGCGCACGCGTCGTCTTCCGTGTCCCCCGTATGGCCCTGATCGCCGTGGGGATGCTGGCGCTCGGGGTCAGCGCTCCGGCGCTGGCATGGCCCGCCGCGTTCGCCTGGCTGTGGGTTCTTCCGCCGCTCGCGCTCTACTGGGTGCTGCGGCTTCGCACCGTGGTGTCCCCGGAGGCGCTGCGCACCCGGACCCTCGTCGGGTCCCGGACCATCGACTGGTCCGAGGTCCGCGGCATCCGGTTCCCCCGGCGCGCGGGCGATCGTGGCTTCAGCCGACGGTGGGGGCGAGCGGTCCTCGAGGACGACACCGAGGCCGTGCTGCCGATGGTGACCGTCGACCGGATCGCGCTGCTGTCGATCGCCAGCGGGGGTCGAGTACCCAACCCGGTGGCCACAGCGCCGGTCGATTCCGACACCGATGACGCCGACACCGACGCCGAGGCGGTCGAACAGACCGCGGCCACCGGGACCGCAGCCCCCTCGAATTCCGCTTCTTCCTAGTTCTCAGAGAGCCCACCATGCCCGCATTGAGGTCTCGTACCACCACCATCGGCCGCCAGGCCGCCGGCGCCCGCTCCCTCTGGCGCGCGACCGGAATGACCGACAGCGACTTCGGTAAGCCGATCATCGCGATCGCCAATTCCTATACGCAGTTCGTGCCCGGCCACGTCCACCTGAAGAACGTCGGCGAGATCGTCGCCGACGGGATCCGCGCAGCCGGCGGCGTCCCCCGCGAGTTCCACACGATCGCCGTCGACGACGGCATCGCGATGGGCCACGGCGGCATGCTCTACTCGTTGCCCAGCCGCGAGATCATCGCCGACTCGGTCGAGTACATGGCCAATGCGCACACCGCGGACGCCCTGGTCTGCATCTCCAACTGCGACAAGATCACCCCGGGCATGCTCAACGCCGCCATGCGGCTGAACATCCCGGCGGTCTTCGTGTCCGGCGGCCCGATGGAGGCCGGCAAGGCGGTCGTCGTCGACGGCGTCGCCCACGCCCCCACCGACCTGATCACCGCGATCTCCGCGAGCGCGAGCTCCGCGGTCTCCGACGCCGGTCTGGCCACCGTCGAGGCGAGCGCCTGCCCCACCTGCGGGTCCTGCTCGGGCATGTTCACCGCCAACTCGATGAACTGCCTGACCGAGGCGCTGGGCCTGTCCCTGCCGGGCAACGGTTCGACGCTGGCGACGCACGCCGCACGCCGGGCGCTGTTCGAGAAGGCCGGCCGGGTGATCGTCGACATCGCCACCCGCTGGTACCGCGACGACGACGCGTCGGTGCTCCCCCGCAATGTCGCCTCGCCGGCGGCGTTCCGCAATGCGATGGCCCTGGACGTCGCGATGGGCGGCTCGACCAATACGGTGCTGCACACCCTGGCCGCGGCGATGGAGGGTGACGTCGACTTCGACCTGTCGACCATCGACGCGATCAGCCGGCGGGTGCCCTGTCTGTCGAAGGTCTCCCCCAACTCCGACTACCACATGGAGGATGTGCACCGGGCCGGTGGCATCCCGGCGATCCTCGGCGAGTTGCGCCGCGCCGGCCTGCTCGAGACCGACGTGACCACCGTGCACACCCCGACCCTCGACGCGTGGCTCGACGAGTGGGATATCCGCTCGGGCACCGCTTCCGACGAGGCGATCGAACTCTTCCACGCCGCCCCGGGCGGCGTTCGCACCACCGAGCCGTTCTCCACCAAGAACCGCTGGGACGAGCTCGACACGGACGCCGCGAAGGGCTGCATCCGCGACATCGAACACGCCTACACCGTCGAGGGTGGCCTGGTGGTGCTGCGCGGCAATATCGCCCCGGACGGCGCCATCCTCAAGACCGCCGGTATCGACGAGGATCTGTTCTCCTTCGAGGGTCCGGCCCTGGTGGTCGAGTCCCAGGAGGAGGCGGTCTCGGTCATCCTCAAGAAGAAGGTCCAACCGGGCGACGTCGTCGTGGTGCGCTACGAAGGCCCGTCCGGCGGTCCGGGCATGCAGGAGATGCTGCATCCCACCGCCTTCCTCAAGGGCGCGGGCCTGGGCAAGAAGTGCGCGCTGATCACCGACGGCCGCTTCTCCGGCGGCACCTCGGGCCTGTCGATCGGGCATATCTCGCCCGAGGCGGCCCGCGGCGGGGTGATCGGCCTGGTCGAAAACGGCGACCGGATCCGCATCGACGTCGCGACCCGCACCCTCGAGGTGCTCGTCGACGACGCGACGTTGGCCGAGCGACGCTCGAAGATGGAAGCCTCCGAGCGGCCCTGGCAGCCGGTCGATCGCATCCGGCCGGTGACGACCGCGCTGCGCGCCTACGCCGCGCTGGCGACCTCCGCCGACAAGGGCGCCGTCCGGCACGTCCCCTGATCGACGCCCACCCCCATGCCGAAGGGCGGTGGCCATCCGGTTTCCTCCGGATGACCACCGCCCTCGGTGGTTGTGGGTGGGAGCGGGTGGCGGCTCAGCCCAGCGGATTGCTGCCGTTGAGCAGCGCCCAGATGGCGATCGGAGCCGCGATGCCGACCAGCATGATCACGAACGAGCCGTAGCGCGGGCGCCGCGTCCACTGTCTGGAGAAGTCGAGGCTGATCCGGCCCGGCCCGGTGAGGATCAGCGCGATAAGCGCCGCGACCAGCAGGGTTTCGAACTCGACGCCGCCCTCACCGAGGATCTGGATACCGGGCGCGAGCGACTGCAGGAACATCCAGGCGTTGACCGCCACGACCAGCAACGCCCCCGCCGCCAGTGGCGTCACCAAGCCCAGCAGCAGCATCAGTCCGCCGCCGATCTCGGCGGCGATAGTCAGGTAGGTCAGCAGGCGGGCCTGTTCGAATCCGGCGGCCACCAGGAGTTGCTCGAATCCGCTCGGGCCCATACCGCCGGCAAAACCGGTGGTGACCTTCTGCAGGCCGTGGGCGATGAAGATCAGCGCGGTGACCACCCGCAGCACGAGCAGGCCGAGGCTGATCGTGCCGCGCCGATCGACCGGCTCGGCGGTGGCGACCGGCTGGGGCGCGGTACCGACACCGAAATCGGTCGGCAGCGCCCCGAGCAGCGCGGTCGAGTCGTTGGAACCGCCGTAGCCGCCGTCCGGCCCGCGGTAGTCGTTGCCCACCGGTGCGGTGGTTTCGTAGGTCCCGGTAGGGAAATCCTCGCCGAAGCCGGACTTCGACGAACTCGAACCGCTCCCGGTACCGTCGCCGGATTGTGTGGACACCGTCGCTCCCCTAATCTCCCCCGGGGTCACCCTGCTTTCGGTGTCTCGCTGGGCACCCGCCCGCAGAAATGGCTCGTCCGAATAGTTGTGGCCACGGTACCAATCCGAGCCGGTCGGACACCGCAGCGGCAGGATTTCGGCATGGCGGGGCGAGGCGGGCCCCGCGCGCGAACGCGCCGGTGAGCGCGGCCGCTGCCCGCCCGGTGACCCCGGCCACGTGACCCGCACAACGACCGGGCCGACGTGGCAGCGGTGGCGGCCGGCCCGTTACGGTCGTGGGATGCACCGCCGCGCCCGTTCGGGTGACCGCTCCCGACCGTCGTCGCCTCGGTCGACGCGACGCCTCCTCGCGATCGCGTTGGCGGTCGTGGTGGCGGCCGGCGGCTGCGCACGTTTCGACGAATCGGTCGACAGCCCGTTCCGGCCGGCGCCCAGCGTGCAGCCCCTGGAGATCCTCCCGCCGCCGCCGGAGGCGCCGGAATCCGATACACCGGACGAGCCGACGCCGCCGCCGACCGCCGATTCGAGTTGCCCCGATCCCGATCCCGCGGTGATCGCCGGCTGCCTGGACATCGCGACGAGCATCGCGATGCTGCCGGGCTCGGAGTCGGCGCTGGTGGCCGAGCGTCGTACCGGCCGGATCGTCCAGGTCTACCGCGACGGGCGCGAACCGGAGTCGGTGATCACCATCCCCGTCGACGGCAGCGCCGACGGTGGCCTGCTCGATCTCGCGCTGTCCCCGACCTACGCCGAGGACGGGCTGATCTACGCCTACATCTCCACCTCGTCCGACAATCGGGTGGTGCGCATCGCGCGCGGCGACACCCCGAAGCCGGTCCTGGTCGGCCTGCCCCGCGGATCGCGGAACAACGCCGGCGCGATCGCCTTCGTCGGCCGCAACGAGCTGCTGGTCCTCACCGGCGACGCCGGGTCGCCGGCTGCGGCCGCGGACCCGTCATCGCAGGCCGGGAAGCTGCTGTTGCTGTCCGATCTGAGCATCTCCGAACAGTCGAAGCCGACCCGCGTCGTGATGCCGGGCATCGGACGGGCGGGCGGTCTGTGCCCGGGTATCGACGGGACCATGTGGGTGACCGACACCACCGGAGGGATCGACCGGCTGCACCGGGTCGGCTCGGACGGGGTGGTCGGTGTGCCGGTGTGGACCTGGCCGGATGCTCCCGGCGTGGCCGGCTGCGCCGCCGGTGAGAGCGATGTCGTGGTCGCCCTCGACGCCGGGCGGGCGCTCGCCATCCTGTCGATCGACCCGCAGACCGGGGTGGTCGGTACCGCGCCCGGGCTGATCGCCCAGAACCAGTACGGCCGCTTCTCCGGGATCGCCGCGGCCTCGCCCAGCGAGGTCTGGGTCACGACCGTCAATCGGGACGAGCCGAACCCGACCCCGGCGCCCACCGACGATCGGGTGGCGATCATCGTTCCCGCCCCGGCCGGCTCCGGACGGGACTGACGCCGCGGGTCGGATCCTCGACAGGCTGCGGACAGACGTCGGGGCCGCCGTTTCCGGCGGCCCCGATCGCGGCTGTGTCCGACGTCAGCTGTCGACGCCGGCGAGCACCAATTCGTTGACCCGGGCGGCGTCGGCCTTGCCCTTCATCGCCTTCATCACCTGACCGACGAGGGCGCCGGCGGCCTTGGTCTTGCCGCCGCGGATCTTCTCGACGATGTCGGGGTTGTTGGCGATCGCCTCGGCGACGGCCTGTTCGAGCGCGGACTCGTCGATCGCGATCGCCAGACCTTCCGCGGCGACGACGTCCGCGACGCTGCCGCGCCCGGCGAGCACCCCGTCGACGGCGGTGCGCGCACCGGCGGTGGTGATCGTCCGGGCGCCGACCAGCGCGATGACCTCGGCGACCTGGGTCGGGCTGATCGGCAGCTCCGCGAGCGGGATACCGCGATCATTGGCCTGCTGGGTCAGGTAGGCGACCCACCAACTGCGCGCCGACTCGGCCGGCGCCCCGGCCGCGGCGGTCTGCAGGATCAGTTCGAGTGCGCCGGCGTTGATCACATCGCGCATGACCGCGTCGGAGACACCCCACTCCTGCTGGATGCGGGCCCGACGCAGCCACGGCAGCTCGGGGATCGTCTGCTTCAGCTCGGTGACCCACTCGGCGGCCGGGGCGACCGGGGTCAGGTCCGGCTCCGGGAAGTACCGGTAGTCCTCGGCGGTCTCCTTGCGACGACCGTCGCTGGTCGATCCGTCGGCTTCCTGGAAGTGGCGGGTCTCCTGGATGATCGTGCCGCCGTCGGAGAGGATCGCGCCCTGGCGGCGCATCTCGTAGCGGACGGCGACCTCGACGCTGCGCAGCGAGTTGACGTTCTTCGTCTCGGTGCGGGTACCGAACTCGGTCGCTCCGGTCGGCTTGAGCGAGACGTTACAGTCGCAGCGCAGCGATCCCTGGTCCATCCGCACGTCGGATACACCGAGCGCGAAGAGCAGCTCGCGCAGCGCGGTGACGTAGGCGCGGGCGACCTCGGGGGCGCGTTCACCGGCGCCCTCGATCGGCTTGGTGACGATCTCGACCAGCGGCACCCCGGCCCGGTTGAAGTCGAGCAGCGAGTGGGTGGCCCCGTGGATGCGGCCGGTGGCGCCACCGACGTGCAGCGACTTGCCGGTGTCCTCCTCCATATGGGCCCGCTCGATCTCGACCCGCCAGGTCGTGCCGTCGTCGAGCGGGACATCGAGATACCCGTTGGAGGCGATCGGCTCGTCGTACTGGGAGATCTGGTAGTTCTTCGGCATATCCGGGTAGAAGTAGTTCTTCCGGGCGAAGCGGCCCCACGGCCGGATCGTGCAGTTCAGCGCCAGGCCGATGCGGATCGCCGACTCGACCGCGGCGGAGTTGACCACCGGCAGCGCACCGGGCATGCCGAGGCAGACCGGGCAGACGTGCGTATTCGGCTCGGCGCCGAAGGCGGTCGGGCAGCCGCAGAACATCTTGGTGGTCGTGCCGAGCTCGACGTGCACCTCCATCCCCAGTACCGGGTCGAAGCGGGTGGTGACCTCGTCGTAGTCGAGCAACTCGTCCATGACCGGCAAGTTTATCGCCCCCTCCGGGCCGCGCCGTGCCGAGCACCGCCCGGCCGGTCGTCTCCCTCGATCGTCATCGGCACTCCGCTCATGCGGGGTGCCCGGCAGGCTGCTGAGCGCGGGTCGGTACCCCCTCGACGGCGGGTTCGTCGACCGAGCGCGCGGCGGGATGGACCTCGAGCACCCGGTCCTCGCGATCCGGGTCGCGATGGCCGGCCACCACGACCGTGCGGTCGCGGTCGACAACCCCCGATCGAGGGTCGAGCAGGGCGCGTTGGAGGCGCAGCCCGTCGGCGTCGTCCAGGTGTTCGGTCGGCTCGTCGAGCAGCAGGATGCGCGCCGGACTGATCAGCGCGCGGGCCAGCAGCAGGCGGCGGCGCTGGCCGGCGGAGACCGCGGCCGCGCCGCCGACCAGAACGGTGTCGAGGCCGTCGGCCAGACCGTCGAGCCAGGTTCCGAGTCCGACGTCGCGCAGCGCCCGCTCCGCTTCGGCGGTGTCGAGGTCGCCGCGGGCGACGCGCAGGTTCTCGAGCACGGTCGTCTCGAAGAGGTGCGCGTCCTCGGCGAAGTAGACGACGTCGCGCCGCACCGCGTGCGGGTCGAGATCGTCGATGGCGTGCCCGTCTAGCGTGACGGTGCCCGCCGCGGGAGCCAGCAGCCCCGCGAGGGTGGCCAGGAGGGCGCTCTTGCCCGCCCCGCTGGGGCCGACCACGACAAGCCGGTCCCCCGGCGCGAGGTCGATGTCGACCTCCATCCCGCCCGGGCCGCCCGGCCAGGCGGCGCGTAGGCCGCGCGCCCGCAATTCGGGCGTCGCGACCGGCCGATCGGCGGTGGCGGACACCCCGGCCTCGCCTACCGGCCCCGCAGCGTCGGTCCCGCCGTCGATCCGAGTGTCGTCGGTCCCGGCGGCGTCGACGAGGGCGACCACGCGGCCGGCGGCGGCCCGGGCGCGCACCAACGCGACCGCGGCCTCCGGCACCGCCGCGGCGGCCTCGAGGGCAGCGAGCGGGAAGAGCACCGCTACCGCGAAGGCCGGCGCCGACAGACCACCGTTGGCGTAGACGGCCGCACCGACCAGGATCGAGCAGAGCACGGTGAGTCCCGCGGCCAGCGGCGGCGCCACGGGCCCGAAGGCCGAGACCGCCGCCGATCGGTCGGTGGCCTCGGTGCGCCGGTCGGCCGCCGCGCGGACCTCGTCGAGTTCGCGATCGAGCCGTCCGGCGACCAGCAGCTCCGGCGCATGGTCGACGACGGTGACCACCCGCTCGGTCAGGACCGCGTCGGCCTCGACCGACTCGCGCTCGGCGCGGGCGGCGCCCCGGGCGACCAGCAGCGGAACCACCACCCCGCAGACCACGACCCCGATCAGCAGCACCAGGCCGGCCGCCGGGACCACCAGCGTCAGCAGGACCACCGCGACGACGCTTGCGACGACCGCGACCGCCATCGGCACGATCGCCCGCACGACGACGGCCGCGACGGTGTCGACATCGCTGCCGGTACGCGAGACCAGGTCGCCGCGCCGCGAGGCGGTCACCGCCGCGGGGTTGCCCCGCGCGAGGATGCGGTACAGCGTGGCGCGGGCGGTGGTCGATCCGCGCAGCGCGACGTCGTGGGAGGCGAGGCGTTCGAGGTAGCGGAAGATGCCGCGGCCGATGCCGAGGGCCCGCACGGTCACCACCGCGACGGTCAGGTCGAGCACCGGCGGCATCTCCCAGGCCCGCGCGATCAACCACGCCGCCAGGGCGGCGAGGAACAGCGCCGACGCCTGCGTGGCGCTACCGGCGACGATCGAACGCGTCAGCCGCGTGCGGTCGAGGCCCAACAGCCCGATCGCCCGTCGAATCTCCGTCACCGCGCCTCCCTCGCTGTGCGTCGGTGTCACCCCGGCAAAGCCGCCCCGCTTCACCCCGGCAAAGCCGCCCGGCTTCACTGCGGCACCACCGCCCCGCGGACCTCGATCACGCGATCGGCGGCGGCGAGCACCGCCTGGCGGTGGGCGACGACGATCACGGTGCGTCCGGCGTCGGCCAGTTCCCGCAGGGTGGTCAGCACCCGCGCCTCGGTCTCCCCGTCCAGGTGTGCGGTGGGCTCGTCGAGCAACAGGACACCGCGCGGCGCCGCGAGGGTGCGCGTCAGCGCGAGGCGCTGCCGCTGGCCGAGCGACAGGCCGACTCCGCCGGTGCCGATCGTGGTCTGCCAGCGGTCGGGCAGGCCGGCGAGGACCTCGTCGAATCCGGTGGCCGCGCAGATCGCGGGCAGGTCCGGATCGTCGGGGGTGACGCCGTAGAGGCCGAGGTTGTCGGCCAGGGTGCCGGCGACCAGGACCGGCCGCTGCGGAAGCCACGCGACCCGCGACCACCAGGCGGGGTCGCCGACGATCGGTGATCCGTCCGCCAGCGCGAGCCCCTCGTCCGGCGCGGTCAGGCCGAGCAGGACCATCAGGGTCGTCGACTTGCCCGACCCGTTGGGGCCGGTGAGCACGGTCCATCGACCGGCCGCGAAGGTCGCGGTCAGGCTGTCGGGCGCCGGACCCGACCGCGATGCGACGGTCAGCCGATCGACGGCGAGGTCGACCCCGCGCGGATCGGACGCCGCGACCGGATGCGCCGCGACCGCCCGGTTGCCGGGCGCCTCGGCCAGCAGGCCGAACGCCTGGTCGGCGGCGGCGACACCGTCCTGGGCCGCGTGGAAACGGGCGCCGACCGCTCGCAACGGCTGATAGGCCTCCGGAGCGAGGACGAGCGCCACCACGCCCGGCCACAGGTCCATCTCCCCGTAGACCAGGCGCATGCCGATCGTGACCGCGACGAGCGCCACCGAGAGGGTCGCCAGGATCTCGAGCACCGCGCCGGAGAGGAAGGCCACCCGCAGCCCGGCCATCGTCGTGCGCCGATGCCGGTCGCCGACCTCGACGATCAACGGAGCGGGTCCCTCCTCGCGCCCGAGAGCGCGCAGGGTGGGCAGGCCGGCGATCAGATCGGACAGCCGCGCCGACAGCGCGGTCAACGCGGTGAGGGTGCGGTCGGAGCGTCCCTTGGTCAACAACCCGATCAGCACCATGAACAGCGGGATCAGCGGCAGGGTCACCACGACGATCGCCGCCGATGTCGGATCGACCAGCGCGATGGCCACCACGACGATCGGGGTGACCAGGATGCAGGACACCAGCGCCGGCAGGTATCCGGTCAGGTAGTCCGACAGCGCCGTCAGGCCGGTGGTCACCACGGTGACCGTGTGGTCACGTTCGGCGCGGGCCACCCGATCGGGGCGGCCGGCGGCGGCCGCGGTGACCGAGGTCTGCAGTTCCGCGATGACCCGACCGGCCGCTCGCTGGGCGTATCGTCCGTGCAACCAGCCGGCGGCCGCCCGCAGCACCACCGCGGCGGCGATCTGTGCGAGGGCCGGGCCCAGCGTGGCGGCCGACAGTCCGTCGACCAGGACGCCGGCGACGGCGTCGCCGATCGCGTAGGCGGTCAGCAGGATCGCCGCGGTCGACACGAGGGCCGCGATCGCGGTGACCACCAGATACCGCCGGGTACCCCGCGAGTAGCGCCACAGCCGTGGATCGATCGGGCCGCGGCCGGCTCGCGCCGGCCGCGCACCCGATTCCACAGCCGCGGTCATGGTGTGGTGGCGCTCTGTGTCCCCGGGCTTGTGGCGGTCCCCGGGCTCTGCGGGCTCAGGCCGATCGACGGCGGGATCTGCTCGATCGACAACCGCTTGCGGAAGACCCAATAGGTCCAGCCCTGGTAGGCCAACACGATCGGCAGCATGAACGCCGCCGCCCAGGTCATCACCACCAGCGTGTAGTGGCTCGACGAGGCATTCTCGACGGTCAGCGAGTAGGCCGGGTCGATCGTCGAGGGCATCACGTTCGGGTAGAGCGCGACGAACACCGCCGAGAACGCGAGGATCAGCGTGCTGACGGTGGCCAGGAAGGCCCAGCCCTCGCTGTCGATGATCACCATTGCCGACGCGATCAGCAGCGCGACGACCGCGGCGGCGATCAGCGCCCAGACGACCGCTTCGCCGGCGTTGAAGCCGGTCCACAGCAGCCAGCTGCCGCTGATCACCAGGACCGGGGCGATCATCAGCCGGGCGATCGCCAGCGCCTCGACGCGCACCTCGCCGGCGGTCTTGAGCGCCAGGAAGACCGCGCCGTGGAAGATGAACAGGCTCAGCGTGGTCAGGCCACCCAACAGCGCGTACGGGTTGAGCAGCGCGAAGAATCCGCCGACATACTTGCGGTCGGCGTCGATCGCCACGCCGTTGACGATGTTCGCGAAGGCGACGCCCCAGAGGATCGCGGGAAGCCACGAGCCGAGGCCGATGCCCATATCGGCCCAGTACCGCCAGCGGTCCGAGTTGATCTTGCCGCGCCATTCGATCGCGCAGATGCGCGCGATCAGCGCGATCAGGATCAGCAGCAGCGGCAGGTAGAAGCCGGAGAAGAGGGTGGCGTACCACTCCGGGAAGGCGGCGAAGAGCGCGCCGCCGGCGGTGATCAGCCAGACCTCATTGCCGTCCCAGACCGGTCCGATCGTGTTGAGCACGACCCGGCGGCGGGCCTCCTTCTCCTCGGGGGTGCGACCCCGCCGGCCGATGATCGGCATGAGGATGCCGACACCGAAGTCGAACCCCTCGAGCACGAAGTAGCCGATGAACAACACCGCGATCGCGATGAACCACAGCAGCGTCAATTCCATGACGTCGTCTTCCCTTCGGCCGGCTGTCGGCCCGTGCGGCGGTGTAGCGGACTACCCGGTCGGTGGAGGAGGTCAGTACGCGAACGAGAGCGTGGACTCATCGGAATCCTCGTCGTCGTCGGACGAGCCGGGGGGCTCGGCGTCGTGTTCGGTCGGTCCCTCGATCGTGTAGCGGCGGATCAACCAGAACCAGACCGCACCCAGGGCGCCGTAGACGATGGTGAAAGCGACCAACGATGTCACCACCAGCCAGGGTGAGTGATCGGAGACACCCTGGTCCACCGTGAGGCGAATCAGATCTATGCCGGTCGGATTCGGGTGGACCACCCAGGGCTGACGGCCCATCTCGGTGAAGATCCAGCCGGCGCTGTTGGCCAGGAACGGAGTCGGGATCGCGATCAGGCAGACCCATCCGAACCATTTCTGGTCCGGCACACGGCCGCCGCGGGTGACCCACAGTCCGAGGATCGCCAGGATCGCCGAGCCGATGCCGAGGCCGATCATCGCGCGGAAGGCCCAGTAGGTGACGAACAGGTTCGGCCGGTAGTTACCGGGACCGAATTGCTCCTCGTACTGTGCCTGCAGATCCTCGACGCCCTGCAGTTCGACCCCGGTGAACCTGCCTTCGGCGAGGAAGGGCAGCACGAAGGGCACCTCGATGAGGTGAATGACGCTGTCGCAGTTGTTGTGGGTACCGATGGTCAGAATCGAGAAGGCCGGGTCGACCTCGGTGCGACAGAGCGATTCGGCCGAGGCCATCTTCATGGGCTGCTGCTCGAACATCAGCTTGCCCTGCACATCTCCGGTCCAGATCAGGGCGATACCGGACAGGATCATCACCACCAGGCCCATGCGGGCGGCCGGGCGGAAGAGGGTGCGCGCCTCGTCGCGATGGTGCTCGATCACCTCGACGTCCCCGCCGTCGGCTTCCTCCTGCGCGGCCATCCGCATCGAGCGGACCATCCACCAGCCGGCGATTCCGGCGACAAACGTTGCGGCGGTGAGGAATGCGCCGGCCACCGCGTGCGGGAAGGCGGCGACGGCGGTGTTGTTGGTGAGCAATTCGGTGATGCTGCTGAGCTCGGCGCGCCCGGTCTCCGGGTTGTAGACCGCGCCGACCGGATGCTGCATGAACGAGTTGGCGACGATGATGAAGTACGCCGACGCGTTCACACCGATGGCCACCAGCCAGATGCAGGCCAGGTGAACGGCTTTCGGCAACCGGGTCCAGCCGAAGATCCACAGACCCAGGAAGGTCGACTCCAGGAAGAAGGCGACCAGACCCTCGAGGGCGAGCGGCGCTCCGAAGACGTCACCGACAAATCGGGAGTACTCGCTCCAGTTCATGCCGAACTGGAATTCCTGGACGATGCCGGTGGCGACACCGAGGGCGAAGTTGATCAGGAAGAGCTTCCCGAAGAACTTGGTCAGCCGATACCAGTGGTCCTTTCCGGTGATCACCCAGGCGGTCTGCATCCCCGCGACCAAGGGCGCGAGGCCGATGGTCAGCGGGACAAAGATGAAGTGGTAGACCGTTGTGATTCCGAACTGCCATCGCGACAGGTCGAGGACATCCATGGCAACTCCGCTCACGCTTTCCGGCAGGTGTGGGCTACAGCCGCCAGTATTACTACTGAGTGTAGTACCCCTGCTCCGATCCGGTCGAGAGCACGATCATGTGGACAATTCCGGCTCCCGGACCGCGAGTGACCGCCATCACCGGCGGGCTGCCCGGTGGGTCATCTCAAGCGGATACTACGACTGTTTGGCCGCGGCCGTGGAGCGGGCACGACGTGCGAGTTCGACGGTCGCCGCGCGCAGCCCGTCGATCGAATCGAGAGGCTTCGCATAACCGACACGGGTGTAGCCGGTACCCCGGTCGTCGGAGACCACCAGATCGAGTCCGTACCGATCGGCGCCGGTGCACACCGCGGACCGCGCATCGGGGAAACCGGCGAGCGCACGCGCCATCTCGAGCAGCGAATCGGCGTGGTCGGCGTTGAGGTGCTCGATACCGGGACCGGCCAGGGGAACGATGGGATCGGGCGCGGCCGCGGCGTAGTCGGCGGCGGTCGCCGAGGACATCCGACCGTAGCCGCCGACCCAGCGGACCCGCCGGACCCGCAGCACCCAGAGGGTGAAGTCCTTGTAGTCGATATAGGTGCCGGCGGCCGGGACCGCGGCGATATGCGCGGCCCGAGCCGCCTCGAACTCCTCGCCCGTCGGGATCTCGACGTGCCCGGCGACGGTCACCCGGCCGGTGGCCAGTGGGTCCTCGGTGCGATCCGGCACGGCCACGCACAGCGAGGCGCGCGGATCGGCCGCGAGGTTGCGACCGTGTTCGGCCAGATGGGAGACGCAGAGCACCGGCGCCCCGCCGAGCAACCCGTAGGCGACCAGCGACGCCCAGGGATCGCCGTCGCGGGTCAACGACGCCAGGGTCGCCGTCGTCGATCCGGCCATGATCGTGCGCGCGATCTCCGCGGCCGATGCCTCGGGAGCGGTGGCGACGTCGGCGGTCGGAGGTACCGAGGCGGGTCCGGCGGACGGGTCGCCGTGCTCGAGGGTGCCCATGAGCACAACCTACCGGCGCGCGGCCCCCGGTGGAGGCCGTCGCCGGTGGTGGGCTCGGTCAGCCGAAGATGACCCGCATCTCCTGGTACCGATCGGCGGGCACGACCTTGTGGTCGGCCAGGGCCTCGTCGAAACCGACGCGCACGATGTCGGTGCCGTGCAGGGCCACCATCTTGCCCCATTCCCCGTCGGCGACCAGGTCGGTGACCGCCATGCCGAGGCGGGTGGCCAGCACCCGGTCGAAGGCGGTCGGCACGCCACCGCGCTGGATATGACCCAGCACCGTCGCGCGGGTTTCGATGCCGGTCTGCCGTTCGATCATCGGGGCGAGGACCTCGCCGATGCCGCCCAGCCGGGGGCGGTCGAAACCGTCGAGGCCCTTGTCCGAGTACGCGTGGTCCATGCCGGCGAGCTTGAAGCCCTCCGCGACGACGACCATCGGCGAACGACCGCGGTCGCGCACGCTGCTGACCCACTCGCAGATCTGCTCGAGCGTCTCGGGCTGCTCGGGGATCAGGATCGCGTGGGCGCCGCCGGCGGTCCCGGAGTGCAGCGCGATCCAGCCGGCGTGCCGGCCCATCACCTCGAGCACCATGCAGCGGCGGTGCGAGTTGCCGGTGGTGCGCAGGCGGTCGATCGATTCGGTCGCGATCTCGACCGCGGTATCGAAACCGAAGGTGTAGTCGGTGCCGTTGAGGTCGTTGTCGATCGTCTTGGGCACCCCGACGATGTTGATGCCGTCGTTGTGCAGCCGCTTGGACGCCGAGGCGGTGCCCTCGCCGCCGATCGCGATCACCCCGTCGACGCCGAGCCGCTTCATCGTCGCCTTGATCGACTCGGCGCTGCCCTCCTCGTCCTGGTAGGGACCGAACCGGCTGGTGCCGAGGATCGTGCCGCCCTGATGGGACAGGCCGCGCACGACGCTGCGGTCGAGCGGGATCACCTCGCCCTTGACCAGGCCGCGCCAGCCCTCGAGGAAGCCGACGAACTCCTGGTCGTAGAGCGTCTCCCCCTTCAGGACCGCTCCTCGGATGACCGCGTTGAGCCCGGGGCAATCGCCACCGCTGGTGAGGATGCCAATACGCGTCATCGAGTGAACCTCCGTCGGAGCATCGGTGGAGACGGGCGCCCATCGGTGCGGGCGCTCGACTAGGGGTGCACCGATCAATCTAGATGCCCCGAAGGCGTCCGTCCCGTCGAGGACCGAGCGCGCCGGGCTCGCGGAGACGTGATGATGAACGCCCGGAAAGGGCGATTCGACCGGCCGGTAACCGAACGGATCAGCCGGGTCGCACGACACCGTTCTCGTAGGCGAGGACCACCGCCTGGGCGCGGTCGCGCAGCCCGAGCTTCGCCAGCACCCGACCGACGTGCGTCTTGACGGTCTGCTCGGCGACGAACAGGTCCCCGGCGATCTCGCTGTTCGACAGCCCGCGGGCCATGCAGACCAGCACCTCGTGTTCGCGCGGGGTCAGACTGTCGAGGGCGGCGGTGCGGGTGGTCGGTGCGCTGCGCCGGCCGACCACCTCGGCGATCAGCCGCCGGGTCACGGACGGCGCGAGCAGGGCCTCCCCCGCCGCGACGACCCGCACCGCGCGTACCAGTTCCTCGGCCGGAGCGTCCTTGAGCATGAACCCGGCCGCGCCGATCGCCAGCGCCTCGTAGACGTATTCGTCGATGTCGAAGGTGGTCAGCATCAGGATCCGCGGTCCGGGGTCGAGCTTGGCGGCCACGATCCGGCGGGCCGCGTCCAGACCGTTCATCCGCGGCATACGCACGTCCATCAGGACGACGTCGGGGCGCAGCCGGATCACCTCCGAGACCGCCTCGACGCCGTCGCCGGCGGAGCCGAGCACGCTGATGTCGGGTTGGGCACCGAGCAGGGCGCCGAATCCCTCCCGCACCAGGGTCTGGTCGTCGACGACGACCACGGTGATGGCCACCGCCCTATCCTGCCGCAGGCGCGGTCGGGCGCGCCGTCGTCGAGGTGACGTTCACGACCCTGTGACATTGCCGACGTCTCGCCCGCAGGACCGTCACAACCCGGCCGCCGCCGCGCCGACGACCGGGGCGATCGGCAGATGCGCGAGGACCCCGAAGACCCACCGTCCGTCCCGCTCGACCGGGCCGGCGGAGACCACTCCGCCGAGCGCGCCGATGCGGTCGGACATTCCCCGCACCCCGTGACCACCGGTCGTACCGGTGTCGACGGGGCTCGTCGCCATCGGGTTGGTCACCCGGATGGTCAGCTCGGTCAGGCCGTAGCCGATCGACACCGCCACCGGCTGACCCGGTGCGTGGCGCCCGGCATTCGCCAACGCCTCCTGAACGCAGCGGTAGGCCGCCAGACCGGTCGATGCGTCGACCGGTCGAACGATGCCCTCGACCGCGACCGACACCTCGACACCCGCCCGGCGCGCCGCCTCGACGAGGTCGTCGAGCTCCGCCAGGCCGGGCTGCGGTGCCAGCGGCGCGGCCACCTCGTCGGTCCGCAGCACGCCCAGGATGCCGCGCACCTCGTCGAGGGCGGTCCGCGCCGTCTCGGCGATCGTGTCGAATTCGGCACGTACCGGATCGGAGATCTCGGCGTGCCGATAGGGCGCGGTCTGGGCGGCCACCACCACCAGCGACATGTGGTGGGCGACGACGTCGTGCAGATCGCGGGCGATCCGGGCCTTCTCCTCGAGCCCGGCGCGCAGTTCCCGTTCGACCCGGGTGCGGGCGGTCTGATCCGCGAGCTGGCGGCGGGAGCTGACCAGTCGTTGCACCAGATAGCCGGCAAATCCGAGGAAGAAGAAGCCGGTCATCCAGCCGCGCCCGTCCATGCCGGGCATGAAGACCAGCGCCGCGCCGCTGGTGACACCGACGACGATCAGGGTGACCGCCGGCGACATGCGCACCGCGACCGCGAAGAGCAGCACCAGCAGCGCGATCAGCTGACCGGGATGCCACGGATAGGTATAGGTCTCGGTGTTGTCCCACAGCAGCGGCACCGCGATCGCCGTCACGATCACGATCACCCAGCCGAGCAGCGGATTGAACCGGGCCAGCGCCACGGGCAGGAACATCGCCGCGGCGACCACGGGCGCGGCGACCGGGCTCATCGTGTCGTAGATCTCGAAGAGCGTCGGCCACCCCGAGGCGAACAGGATGCCCGCCACGGCGATCGCGCCGATGTCGATCCAGTTGTTCCTCAGCCGGTCGCGAATCCGGCGTCGGCCGGTGGAGATGGTGGTCACCCGTCCGACGGTAGGTCGCACGACCGCCGCCGCGCGTCATACCGCAGAGGGATATTGGGGTCCCCCGCGGGCGCTACGGGCCGGCGAGCGGCCGGCCCGGCCGGCCGATGCGGCGCGGCGGACGACAATTCGAGCATGACAGCATGATTCGTTCCACGACGTCGACCCTGATTCTCGCGTTGGCCGTTTCGACGGCGCCGATGAGTGCGGCGCCGGCGGCCGGAGCCGTATCCGATCCCGCCCCAACACCGGTCGCCGAACCCGAATGGGACCGGACGATGGATCGGGTCGCGCTCGACGCCCTGGTTACCGGCGAGGACTCCGCCGCACTCGCCGTTTCCGGCAGCTTCGTCGGCCGATTCGGCTATACGCCGGAATGGCAGGACGCGATGGCGGTCGCACCGGCGGGGGCCTGTTCATCGCCGATCCCCCTCCCCGACGCCTTCCGGTCACCCTGCGCCGCACACGACTTCGGATACGACCTGTTGCGCGCGGTCGAACCGGCATCGTCCAAGGCGCGGCGCGAACTCGACATGCGACTGATCGACCGTTTGGGCGAGCAATGTGCGGAATCATCGCCACCGACAGGCGCACACTGGAGTTGCCGAATTCTGGTGGAAGCTATTTCTCGTGGACTTCGCGTGAATACCTGGCGACAGGACGGCGAGCCGCCATTGGAAGAATCCGTTTCCGACATTCTGCTGTCGCTTGTCCGTAAGGTCGTTGCGACATGATCGGCAGCGTGGAATTGCGCGATCGGTGGTCGCACAAGAGTTTCTTCGACTTTCGTACTCGTGTCGCGAACCTGAATACCTCCACGATGATTGTCGTTCTCGTGGCGGCCGCGGCGTCCCTGTCCCCGGCGATGTTGCCCCGGCCGGCCTGGCTGCAGGGTGTGTTCACGGGCCTGCTGGTTCTATTGGGACTCGCCGCCGGGCGCGGCGTCGCTCAGCTCGCCCAGTGGGTGCGACCGCATCCCGGGTCCCGGAGGATCGGGGCGGCGCGGGCGTCGTTGCTCGATCGGATACCGGGCATGCGTGCGGGCGCGGCGGGAGCCGGGGGTTTCCTCCTGATCGCGACCCTGGTCGCGGCGCATCGGTGGCAGAACGGTCTGCGGGAGGCGATCGGCGCCCCGAGGATCGGGCTCGACTACTGGCAGACGGTGATCGTGGTCGCCACCGCCTCGGTCCTCGGCGTGGTGGGCGCGGCGCAGTGGCTGCGCCGTCCCCGCTCGTGGACCCGATCGCTGGCGACCCTCGCCGCCGCGATGGTGGCGCTGGTCGTCGCCGGAACCGTGCTCGTGCCGACCTCCCCCGCCTCCGCGGACAACACGGCCGTGCCCGGCCCGACCCGGTCCGGTTCGGTCGACTCGGCGGTACGCCTCGACGATCTGCGCGGGCACGGTCGAACCTTTGTCACCGGTGGGCCCGCCGAGCAGATCCGGGTATATGTCAGTCCGGATACCGCCCCCGATCCATCCCGCCGGGCCGCGCTCGCCCTCGAGGAGCTCGATCGCACCCGCGCGTGGGAGCGACCGCTGATCCTGGTGGCGGTGCCGACCGGTTCCGGGTGGGTCGATACCCGCGCTCTCGAGGGCTTCACCGAGCGCTTCGGCGCCGACACCGCCGTGGTCGCGGCCGCCTACTCGCGGCTGCCGAGCTGGTTGGCGTCGGTGGTCTCGCGTCGGGATGCGATCACCACGACCACCGCATTGCTCGCCGGGATCGAGCGGCGGGTGGCCGCCCTGCCGGTCGATCGGCGGCCCGCGGTGCTGCTCTACGGCCAGAGCCTCGGTGCGGTGGCCGGCGCGGAGGCGGCGCGCCGGCTGTCGAACGACGCGGGTGCCGCTCCGCTGTGCGCGCAGTTTCTGGTGGGCCCGCCGATGGGAACCCCGATCGCCGCGCGGGCCAACGTGCTGGCCAACAGCTCGGACCCGGTGGTCGTCTGGTCACCGCGGTTGTTGGTCACGCCGCCCGCGTCGACGACGCGGCGCGACGATGCGCCCCAGCCCGGCTGGCTGCCGATCCTCGGCTTCCTGCAGACCAGCGTCGATCTGCTCTCGGCGCTGGCCCCCGGACCCGGTCACGGCCACCAGTACGGCACCGACCAGGTGGACGGTCCGCTCTACTGCACCCCGGACCCGGTGACGGCTCCGACGGTCTCGGCCGCTCCCCTGGCCACCTCGAACGCCGCGGCCACCCGGTAGAGCCGATCGTCGGCCATCGCCGGCGCCATGATCTGCAGTCCGACGGGCATGCCGTCCTCCGGCGCGTGTCCGGCCGGCACCGACAAGGCCGGATGCCCGGCGAGGTTGGTCGGCAGGGTGCACAGGTCGTAGAGGTACATCGCCATCGGGTCGTCGACCTTCTCGCCGAGGGCGAAAGCGGTCGACGGGGTGGTCGGCGAGATCAGCACATCCACCGACTCGTAGGCGGCGTCGAAATCGCGCGCGACCAGGGTGCGCACCTTCAGCGCCTGCCCGTAGTACGCGTCGTAGTAGCCGGCGGACAATGCGTAGGTGCCGATCATGATGCGCCGCTTGACCTCGGGCCCGAAGCCCGCGGCCCGCGTCATCGCCATGACCTCCTCGGCGCTGTGGGTGCCGTCGTCACCGACCCGCAGCCCGTATCGCATCGCGTCGAAACGCGCCAGGTTCGAGGAGACCTCGGACGGCAGGATCAGGTAGTAGGCGGACAGCGCGTCGGTGAAGACGGGACAGGACACCTCCTTGACCGTCGCACCGAGGTCGGTCAGGGTCTTGACCGCCGCGTCGAAGGTGGCGATCACGCCGGGCTGATAGGCATCGGAACGCAACTCGCGCACCACGCCGATCGTCACACCGGTCAGGTCGCCGACCGCGCCGGCGCGGGCCGCGGCGACCACCGAGGGCACCGGAGCCTTGATCGAGGTCGAGTCGCGCGGATCGTGTCCCGCGATCACCTCGTGCAGCAGCGCGGTGTCGAGAACGGTGCGAGCGCAGGGCCCGCCCTGGTCGAGCGACGACGCGCAGGCGATCAGCCCGTAGCGGGAGACCGTGCCGTAGGTCGGCTTGCAACCGACGGTGCCGGTGACCGCGGCGGGCTGCCGGATCGAACCGCCGGTATCGGTGCCGATCGCCAGCGGTGCCTGATACGAGGCGAGCGCGGCCGCGGAACCGCCGCCGGATCCGCCGGGGACGCGGGTGGTGTCCCAGGGGTTGCGGGTCGGTCCGTAGGCGCTGTTCTCGGTGGACGAACCCATCGCGAACTCGTCCATATTGGTCTTGCCCAGCAGCGGGATGCCGGCCGCGCGCAGACGTGCGGTCACCGTGGAGTCGTAGGGCGACATCCAGTTCTCGAGGATCTTCGAGCCGGCGGTGGTCGGCATGTCGGTGGTGGTGAAGACATCCTTGAGCGCCAGCGGCACACCGGCCAGGGGCGAGCGCGGCTCCTCGCCGGCGGCGAGTTCGGCGTCGACCTGGCGTGCGGCGGCGAGCGCGGCATCACCGGCGACGTGCAGGAAGGCGTGCAGCCGCTCGTCGACCGCCTCGATCCGATCCAGGTGGGCGCGGGTGACCTCCTCGGCGGAGACCTCCCGGCGGTGGATCCGATCGGCCAACGCGGCGGCGCCGGAGGCGGTGAGGTCGCCCTCGTCCGGCGGCAGCACCCGATCCGGCGTGGTGGAGCCGGTCACTGTTCCTCCCCAAGAATGCGCGGTACGGCAAAGCGGTCCTGCTCGGACGCGGGAGCCTCCTCGAGGACGACGTCGCGGTCGACCCCGGGGATCACCTCATCCGGTCGGGTGACGTTGACCACCGAGTGCGGGCCCGCGCTCGGCGGGACGTCGTCGGTGGGCACATCGGAAACCGTCCGCACGTAGCCGAGAATCGTGTCGAGCTGCCCGGCGAAGGCGTCGAGTTCCTCGTCGGTGAGCGCCAATCTGGACAAATTGGCCAGATGCGCGACCTCGTCACGCGAGATCGAAGACACGCGATGAACTCCTTCGCCTCGGGGAAACCACCCCACGAGCGTAGTGGTGCGCACCCCCGCGAGCGCGCCCGGCCGGCTCGTGGCCGGCGGCCGGCCACATGTTGGTCACAAATGGACACGAATTCGTAGCGCGCTGGGGCGGCGCGCACATTCTGCGGGCGCGCACGGAGGATGGGAAGATGTTCCGGGCGAGTCCACCGTTCCTCACCGGAACGCGGAAATCGTCCCCCTCGGACGAGGAAATGTCGGGGAATGGTCGTGTCGATGGGAGCAAAGTGTCCTACCTGCTGCGAGTGCAACTACCGGACCGACCCGGCAGTCTGGGATCTTTGGCGGTTGCATTGGGCTCCGTGGGCGCGGATATCGTTTCCTTCGATGTGGTCCACCGCAGCGACGGGATCGTGGTCGACGATCTGGTCGTCGACATCGCTCCCGGCAAGCTCCCGGACACGCTGATCACCGCGGCCGAGCGCCTCACCGATGTGCACGTGGATTCGATCCGTCCCTTCTCCGGCCTGCTCGACGGTCATCGCGAGCTCGAGCTGGTCGATCGGGTCGCCGGCGCCACCAATGACCGCGTTCAGGTGCTGGCCGAGGGCGTGCCGAAGGCGATGCGGGTGGCCTGGTGCCTGGTGATCTCGCTCGATGACGGCGGCGGCTATCGGGTCGCGGGTAGCGACAGCGCACCGAGCACTCGACGGATCGACGCGCCGTGGCTGCCCCTGCACGGCCCGAGCACCCTCGACGTCGAGGCCCCCTGGGTGCCCGAGCTGTGGCGGGATCTCGACACCAAACTTGCCGCGGCGCCGCTGGGTTCGCCCACCCGCGCCCTACTGGTCGGTCGTCCCGGTGGCCCGGAGTTCCGGCCCTCCGAGGTCGCTCGGCTCGGCTTCCTGGCGGGCGTGGTCGCGACCGTACTGTTCTGACCCTCGACCGTTCCCTGCGCGGCGGCGCGCGTCGGTAGGTGCGCAGTCACTCCTCCCGCTCGGACGGCCCCGCGCGTGCCGCCGCCTCCGCCGATCGAGAACCGAACGGTCCCAATGAGATAGCGTCGGCCACGACTACCTCGACGTCCCACGCGATCGACGTACAGGACCGGAGGTCGACGTCGGCACGGTCGGCGACCCTGCCCGCCGCCTCGCAGGCCGCCGCATCGCCGCGGTGCAACGCCGTGGCCGCCGAAATCGCCGCCAGATCGGCCGCGGCCTGCAGGTGATGAGCAGCCGAGACCGCGGCCGCGACCTGGAGGATCAGCGCGGTCACCGCGACGACCGCCGCCGCGGCGAAGGCGCCGAGGATCGCGGCCGCCCCACCGTCTCCGATAACGGGAGCTTCGGGCGGGAGGGCATCGGGCGGGACCGTCATCGTTCGACCCCGAGGGGGTCCTCGAGCAGGACGATCGACTCGGCGACCACCCGGATGATCGGCAGCGGCGCGCGCGCCTCCACCCGCGCGATCACCCAGTCCCCGTCGATCCGCACCGTGACCGTCGCACCGTCGGGGACCACCGCTTCCCAGCCGCCGGCATCCGTTTCCCCGGAGCGCGCGGATACCCGCGCCACCTCCCGGGCGGCGTCGATGCAGCGGATGTTCAGCACGAGGGTGGCGATCCCCGCCGCACACAGGACGACCACCGCGACGATCGATGCCACCGCGAAGGCCGCCTCGACCGTGACCGCTCCCGTATCGTCGCTCGATGCTCGGCGACCCGCCCGCGTTCGCCCCGACGAGGCGTCCGCCATCGACCGTTCGTACCGCCGCGCGGATCGCACCGCGCACCGCCCCGGGTGCCGCCGGTCAGACCGAGGTGCGCAGTGCACGGTCGATGATGTCGGTCAACGCGCCGACGATGCCGTCGCCGGTGACCACCGTGTACAGGATCGCCCCGAACGCTGCCGCCGCGATTGTGCCAATCGCGTACTCCGCGGTCGACATGCCGTGATCGTCCCCATACCAACGGCTCCACCACGATCGCGAGTCGTTTGTATCCCCAACCTCCGCCGCTGCATCCCCCTCCTCCCCCGCCGTCTCGGCGACGGCCTCGGTCGCCACGGCCCCGTCGACCGACCCCGCGCTATCCCACGCTTCGGCACTCATTCCGATCCCCCTCCCCGCGCCCGCTCCGGGCGCTGCGAACGATGACGCCTCGAAGTCTGCGGCCTCCGAGTCCCGCTCGACGGGGAAGATCCGCGCCTGTGGATAGCCGATTCGCCCTGTGGATGGAGTGGGTGCGCGGATCGGTCCGAGTCTCTACAATCCGCCCGCGCGAGGCGCCGCTCGCAAGCTCGGTCCGCTGCGATCCCCCGGCCGGGCCGCTAGGTTGACCTTCGTGCCCATTCCGCTGTATCTCGACACCGACCCCGGCATCGACGACGCGCTGGCGCTGGCCTATCTGCTCAACTCCCCGGAGATCGACTTGGTGGGCATCGGCACGGTCAGCGGCAACATCGACTCGGTGACCGGCGCGCGCAATGCCCTCGACCTGCTGCACCTGGCCGGCCATCCCGAGATCCCGGTGGCGGTCGGGGCGTACGATCCGGAGGTCGGGGAGTACCGGGGCGGCGCGCCGCACGTCCACGGGCGCAACGGAATCGGCAACGTCACGCTCGAACCGTCGTCGCTGGACCCGATTCCGGAGTCGGCCGCCGAGATGATCATCGCGCTGTCCCACCGCTACGCGGGCACGCTGCGCATTCTGGCGATCGGGCCGTTGACCAACCTCGCGGTGGCACTCGACCTGGATCCCACTCTTCCCGGCCGCATCGACGACGTGATCGTCATGGGCGGCGCGGTCCTGCGGGCCGGCAACGTGACTGCCGTGTCGGAAGCGAATATTCACAACGACCCGGAGGCGGCGGCCGCGGTCTTCGCCGCCTCCTGGCATATCACCCTGGCACCGCTGGACCTGACCATGCAGCACACCCTCGGGGACGCGGAGCGCGCCGAACTCGGAGCGGCATCGAGCGCGATGCTGCGCAGCGTCGCCGACATGCTCGACTATTACCTCGACTTCTACGCGGGCGTCTTGGGTGAGCGTCGCTGTGCCCTGCACGACCCGCTGGCCGCCGCGCTCGCCTGCGGAACGATCGAGGTCACCTCCGGACCGACGGTCCCGGTCACGGTCGACGTTTCCGACGGTCTCGATCGTGGCCGCACGATCTGCGAACTGACCGAGGGGCCGGACGGCTACGCCGATGTGCCCGGCGGCAATACCCGCGTGGTGCTCGACATCGCCGATCCGTTCGCTCCGCACCTGCTGGACCGCCTGATAGCCAATACAGACTTTGAAGTAAACCTGCAGAAATGACTTACGGAGTGCTGTCGACACGGCGCCCCTGCGCAACCCGATGCTCAGACACGACCAGCATCTGATCGCTTAGCGGACCCTTTCGGTCGCTAACGAACGGCATAATCGACAAGATCCAGTCTCTAGACATAGAGTGCTAATGCCGCAAAGCAGCCTTCGATGCGAGCCAACAGTCAGGAAGGAGGCGAGTCAGCCGGAAGTTCCAGACCCGAATCCGCCTCCATGTCCTCCGCGCCATCTCTACAACCGGAAGTGCCCGCAAGCCCTATCATTCCAGTCATGACAACGATCGGATACTCGAAACAGAGGCAATGGGATTGGCCAGACCTAAGAAATGAATCACCGGCTACACTACGTCGGATACAGAAAGGCGCGGTTCCATAGCAATGTCATCGAGCCTCCGGAAGGCTACAATCACGTCAGTCCGGCGAAACGCAGGGAGCCTCCGGCACCCTCCACGCCCCGATGACTCAACCGAACGTAGCCAACAGTCGGAGCCGCAGGACCAGAATGCAACTTGCAGCGAGTGACCACTACGTCGAATCCAATCCAGAACCGAACCGACAGGGACCTACTACACCCCAGAACCGGAGCCTGATGTCACGTAAGTGCCGGATCCCAGGCACCCGACTGGTCCGGGCTACGGGTACATAGATTGAAAAGCTAGTTAAATAGGAAACTACCGAGATGTCAGCAGGGAATAGCATTGCCGCGATAATGGCCTCGATCGAAAAGATCCAAAAGCTGTTAGCCCGGAAGAATATAGAAATCGAAGAAGCCACAATGAGCATCAATGCGCTCGCTAGCTCAGTCCACGATGAGGAAATACTGCAGTCTCTCGATGTCGCCGATCTGACCGAGGCCTGTCAGGCCTTAACAAAACTGAACTGGAACATTTCCAAGAGGGGAAATCTATCGAAGATTAATGGAGGACTCGTCCGCCACATAGCGAAGCGATACCCGGAGTTACCGGCATTGGCAACGTTATCATTACGATATCTTGAATCAACCGGCGGTCATCCAATTCGTCACCCAAACCTGTCCGGTATTCTACACTTCCGTAGACACACTAGCGATGTAGCCCTAATTACACTCGTAGCCATTACAAACAACACAGGCACCAACGATACATTCACAACCTCCTCTGCAGAGGCATACACAGTTAAGGACCAGGACGCTGAGTGGTTCATAAGCGAAATAGCAAAGCCGTGGGCCGATCTCCCGAACCATCACCCTCCAATAATTCAACTTTACAGACGGCTCATCCAATACAATATACGACTTCAGGATCAACTGCTGGAGAGCCACGTCGCTCTCTGCAACTATGTATGGGTGCTCCTAAGAGCTGCAGAAACGGCCGAAACAGAGCATGATTCACTCCGGCTGTATATGGATGCCCATCGAATGCTCGCCAAAGCTAAGGCCCCGGAAGGATCGAATACTCACCGAGAAACACTTCTTCGCCAACTAAACGAGACATGCATTGCTTTATCGATAGCTACTCGCGACCCCGACTATAGGCGTGAGGCTATCGGTTCAGCTATGGATATAGTCGAGATCACCGAAAAGGCGCACTCGGTAGATATTCTACAAAAGACGCTAGATTCTATCTCAGCAGTTGACTTCCTGTTGCCTCAACAAACGGCACCGACTGCGTCTCTCAGAGGCCTCACCAAGATTGAACAATCAGAGACTGGCCGATTCACGATTATCCATGATGACCACGCTGTAGAAGGAAAATCATTTCAAATCATCGTAATGGCAATGGACATCGCAACAGATGGGCCTGAAACAGACATCTCCTACTACGCCGAACCACCTGTGGCTATAGAAACTGTAACAACAATTGCTAACAGAGATGGCGAAATGGCCTGTTCCATTGCAAAGTTCACTGTCATGAGATATGCACCCATAGCTACGGTTCGGGTGAGCCTTTCCGCACCCGGATCCGCACCTTTCGGATACAGCGCTGAGATCGAGATCATGAGTGCCGTCGACCCCAACAGTAAAACTCAGATACTGGTGGAGAAAAAGGAAACCATTGCGTCGACACCTGCCAGTGACCCTGGTGCCGCCTCGCTCACAATACTAGACCAGGGAACTGAGTGGGTATTCACTGCTACTTGCGAGTCGCTTGGATTTAGACAAGACGAACTCCTAAGATTGCAGGTACAGTCGAACCCTAAGATATACGTGCAAGGCGAAATCGAAAGGATAAGATCGGCATATGAAACTAATCAAAACAATCTAGGACTGCAGGTCGATCGCTTAGCGCAAGCAATAACGCAAATGTTGGTCGACACACGAGTGCAAGAATACTTAGAAAGTGCGACAAATTCTGGAATTACAAGCCTCTCCATCTTGACCAATGACCTCACGATGCCGTGGGAACTCGCTCTAGTAACCAAGGACGGCCGTTCGCGGCATCTAGCGGAGCAGTTCGATGTTTCGGTCTACCCATACTCAGGTACCCTTCCTGAAGTCTTCTACCTGGAAGCGGTCTACGGAGCATTTAAGGGAGGCAGTGGCGCAGAGTTCTCCGTCAAAACTGATCGCTTCCTAAAGGACAAACAGAAAATAGAAACACATATACATCCGGTGCCTCTGCATGAAGTACCATTAACCAGAGGACAGTTCCTTGAATCCTGGGCCCAGAGCAACACTGGAATCTGGTACTTAGCCACAGACGGACGAATAGACGCGCTCACCGGCCGGCTGGAATTGGAAACCGACGATCCTAACAGAGAATCTGCAATCACCCTCACTGACTTGTGCGTAAGTAGTAGATTCCCTATCGGTTCACTCGTATTTCTGAATGCTTGCAATACGTCGAGTACCGAGCGAAGCATTACAGGCGAAATCACCTGGGCAGAGCAACTCCTTAGATCGGGAGCAGCGGGATTCATCGGAACAAGATGGCCGGTTACTGAAACCGTCGCCCGGATATTTGCGGACGAGTTTTTCAAAGTAGCGATCAACGGAGAAGCTGTACCATCAGCCTTACGCAGGGCCAGGATAGCCGCACGCGACCGAACTGACGGCGCCGACCCAAGCTGGTTGGCCTACTCTGCATTCTGCTACGGAAACCTGACGGGAACTGCGCGAACTCCTCCAGAGATTACGTGAGTCGGTCCCAAGCGACTCACTCCCAAATAGCTTCAGCAGCGACAAAACTGACTGCCTCCACATGACCTTCCGCCTAGTATTGCCTCGCACAAACGCCGCCGTTAAGGCAAGAACACCGATCGCCAAATCATCGCACTAGGAGTTGCAGCATGGCTCAGGGA
>NZ_BCRN01000019.1 GCF_001552615.1 Millisia brevis NBRC 105863 | reverse complement strand
TCCTCGATCGAGGCGACCGGCCCGCATCCCAAGGCCTCGTCGACGGTCGCCATGTAGGTGTGGTCGAGGTCTTCGTAGATCGCCGCCGCCGCTTGCAGATTCCGGTAATCCGCGCACGCGGTGATCGCGGCATTGTGGGTCAGGATCTCCACCAACTCGGCGGTCGAATGCGCCCGGTCCGCAGCGAGTTGCAACGCCAACCGAGCGGCACCGGTATCGGTGTCGATCAGGGAAGCCGCCGCGGTCATACGTAGAACATACGTTCGAACGGTACGAAACGCAATACGTACCGGGATGCTCCGAAAGAACCACGATGTTCATCGACAACCACTGGACAGCGCGGACCGCTGGTGGTTGCCTCGCGGGTATGACTGTTGAAGTTCCGGCCCCGGTCCAAGCGGTGGTGGACGCGATCAACGATGCCGACTACGACGCCTTCGTCGCGGCCTTCACCGACAGCGGCGAGGTCAACGACTGGGGTCGTGTGCTCAGTGGTCCCGCGGGCGTCCGCAGCTGGGCGGAGACCGACGCGATCGGCATGAACGCCCGGATGACCGTCCTCGAGGCCGCGACCGACGGCGACGTCACCGAGATCCGGTTCGACTGGAAGAGCAACCGATTCACCGGTCAGAGCACCGCCTTCGTCACGGTCGTCGACGGCAAGGTCGCCGAGTTCCGGATCCCGCCCTCGCACTGAGCCGCAGCCCGTCGCGGCGTTCCGCTCGGTCGGACGTAAACCGCTCAGTCCGACGGAAATGCCGCGATGATCGCCAGGCGGTCCGGCTTCCCGGAGGCCAACCGCGGCAGCCGGTCGACGAACAGCACCGATCGCGGCGCGGCGAAACGGCCGAGGGTATCGGCGACGGTCCGGCCGATCGCCTGCGCGGTGATCTCGAATCCGGGGGACAGGGCGATCATCGCGGCCACCCGCTGACCGAGCCGTTCGTCGGGCAGACCCACCACCGCGGACTCGGTCACGCCGTCGATCCGGTCGATCGCCTCCTCGACCACGCGCGGCATGACCGTCAACCCGCCGGTGCCGATCGCGTCATCGGTCCGGCCGAGCACCCGCAGCACGCCGCCGTCGAGGGCCCCGAGGTCATCGGTGCGATACCAGCCGGACTCGGCGAATGCCTCGTTCTCGGGGGCATTGCGGTAGCCGAGCGCCAGCATCGGCCCCGACAGGGCGATCCGCCCCGCCCCGGAGGCGTCGGGCTCGTCGATCCGGATCGTCACGCCGGGCAGGGCGACCCCGTCGTAGACACAGCCGCCGGCGGTCTCGCTCATCCCGTACGTCCGCACGATCGGCAGGCCCGCGGCGAGTGCCCGCGCCACCAGGTCCGGAGACGTCGCCCCACCCCCGACCAGGATCGCGTCGAGATCCGCGGCCGCGGCGGCGGCAGCGGGATGGTCGAGCACCTTGCGCAGCTGTGCCGGGATCAGCGAGGTGTACCGGCGCCCCGCACCCATCCGGTCGATCGCGGTGACCAGGGCGGCCGGATCGAAACCGTGCCGCACGTCGATCACCGTCGGTTCGGTGCCGTCCGCGATCCCGCGCAACAGCACCTGCAGACCGGCGATGTGGTGGGCCGGCAGCGTGAGCAGCCAGGAGCCGGGGCCGCCGAGACGCTCGCGGGTGGCGGCCGCGCTCGCGGCGAGCGCATCGGCCGACAACATCGCGCCCTTCGGATGGCCGGTGCTGCCCGAGGTCGCGACGATCAGCGCCACCCGCGGGTCCAACGGGGCGCCACCGGCGAAGAAGGGGCCGATCATGCCGATCTGCTCGGCGCCGGAGTCCAACGGCACCGGAACGATCGGCGGACCGTCGCCGGCGAGAACGCGAACCAGGCGCGGCAGCAGCCGCAGAACCTCCTCGTTGCCGGGAAACGGCAGCACATCGAGCATGTTCACCGAATGTAGTCGCCGCGCCGGACACCCCCGCTCGGGACCGGGTCCGCAGCGGTCCGGGCGGTAGCGGTAGCGGGCCGACACGGCTCGGATGTGTAACAGTGGTCTGGTGTATCACCGGCGATTGTCGGAGGAGGTCGAAGCGGCACTGTCGGCGTTGGACGCGGTCGACGCGGCAGTGGCGGCGGACGCCCGTGTCGTCTGGTCGGATCTGCTCGACCACTCGGCTCGTGAATGGCCCACACAGGCCTCGGTGCAGCAGTACTGCTGGCGGATTCTGCGCGAGCAATACCCCTCGCCGGAACGTCGCTGGGAGATGGCCCTCGTCCTCGCTCGGCTGCTCGACCGGCTCGGCCAGCCGCGCTATGCCGACATCGCCCGCGGAGACACCAGCCGCACCCTGCTGTACGCCGAGGGGGCGAGCCGGTGGTGGTCGCTCTACCGCGAGGCGCTCGAACAGGCCGGAGTCCAGCCCGCCGATACCGACCTGGTCACCTGGCACGAGCATCCCCGCCCCAACGAACTGCGCATCGCGCAGCGCATCGCGGACACCCTGGAAGTTGTTGCCGTGGTCGGCGATCTGTCGATCAACGGGCTCAGCAGGCTCTCGCCGAAGGCGCGCCGACGACGCATGACCGATGCGGTCCTGGTCACCGAGGACGCGACCGGACATGCGCTGATCGATCGGATCGTCGACGAGCGCCTCGCCCAGTGGTCCGGTGAATCCACCGCCCGCGCGCGGCTCTGCGGAGGGCTCGGATCGGCCGTCCACGTGGGCGACCAGCCCCCGGTCGAGGTGGTGCGCCGCCTGCGCGGCCTGCTCGAGATCATCGGCGAGGGCACCGATCTGACCGAGGACGGCTACCTGCCGGGCCCCGTGGTGATCGAGCTGGCCAACCGGATCTGGCCCGGACGGTTCACCGACCGGGCACCCTTCGAGCAGTCGATAGAACCGGTCCTCGCGCTGCGGCGGCTGGTGATGCGACTGCGGTTGCTGCGCAAGTACCGCGGCAGGCTGATCCCCACCGTCCGGGCCCGCGAGGTGACCGACGACACGCTGTCACAGTTGCTGGTCGCCGAGCTGATCCGTGACGACGGCGGGATCGGCGCGGCCGTCGGTGATGTCGTGCTCGGCCGGATCGTGCGCGACGCCGCGATCGGCGACGAGTGGGGGATCGCCCGGGCGGCGCGGGAGTTGGTGCGCTCGGGTGTGCGGGCCGACGACTTTCGGGTCGCCGAGGTCGAGGCCGACGACGGCGACTACCGCGCCGAACTGCCCACCGTGCACGCCCTGATCGCCGAACTGGTCGCGCTCGGGG
This sequence comes from Millisia brevis NBRC 105863, assembly GCF_001552615.1. Classification (GTDB taxonomy): domain Bacteria; phylum Actinomycetota; class Actinomycetes; order Mycobacteriales; family Mycobacteriaceae; genus Millisia; species Millisia brevis. Next base: position 87,938 of record NZ_BCRN01000019.1, on the reverse strand, counting down.
CCGTCGACGATACGGGGCGGACGACCGCCGGTGGCACCGCCTTGGCCTCGGCCGCCCTGCGATATCGACTGCTGCACGCGGACATCGGCAGCTGACCCGCCCACGGGGTGCCGCTGCGGTCGATCAGCTGCCGCGGATGTCCCGGCGCAGCGGATGGTCGTCGGGGACCTGTACCAGGACGATCGGCACACCGTCGGGATCCTTGAGCCACGCTTCTACCAGCCCCCACGGCATTGTCTCGGGCTTGCGATCGATCACCACGCCCTTGAGGGTCAACTCCGCCACCGCGTCGGTCGCATCGCGCACCTGCAACCACAGCGTGGTGGTGCGATCGTCGATACCGACCGCCGGCGCTCCCGCGTGGCCGCTGACCTCGAGCAACCCCTGGCCGGCGAAGAAGACGGTCCCGCCGGGGTATTCACGATGAATCGCCAATCCCAGGGTATGACGGTAGAAGTCCCGGGTGGCCTGGTAGTCGGTGGCACGCAGGATGACACGGCTGGCGAGAATTTCCATCGATCACTCCGGTGGGTGCGGTGGGTCAGTAGTAGTACGGGAACTTGCCGAAATCGGGGGTGCGCTTCTGCAGGAAGGCATCCCGGCCCTCGACCGCTTCGTCGGTCATATAGGCCAGGCGGGTCGCCTCACCGGCGAAAAGCTGCTGGCCGACCAGACCGTCGTCCACCAGGTTGAAGGCGTACTTGAGCATCCGCTGGGCCTGCGGCGACTTGCCGTTGATCTCGGCCGCCCATTCGAGCGCCACGCTCTCGAGCTCGTCGTGGGGGACGACCTTGTTGACCGCGCCCATCGCGAACATCTCCTCGGCCGTGTACGTCGCGCCGCGGAAGAAGATCTCCCGGGCGAACTTCTGGCCGACCATCCGCGCGAGGTAGGCGCTGCCGAAACCGCCGTCGAAGCTGCCCACATCGGCGTCGGTCTGCTTGAAGCGCGCGTGCTCGGCGCTGGCGAGGGTGAGATCGCAGACGACGTGCAAGGAGTGGCCACCGCCGGCCGCCCACCCGTTGACCAGGCAGATCACCACCTTGGGCATGAAGCGGATCAGCCGCTGCACCTCGAGGATGTGCAGCCGCCCGGCGCGGGCCGGATCGACCGTCTCGGCGGTCTCACCGTCGGCGTACTGGTAGCCGGTCCGCCCGCGGATGCGCTGGTCACCGCCGGAACAGAAGGCCCAGCCGCCGTCCTTGGGGCTCGGGCCGTTGCCGGTCAACAGGACCGTGCCGACGTCGGAGGTGCAGCGGGCGTGTTCGAGCGCGTTGTACAACTCGTCGACGGTGTGCGGACGAAACGCGTTGCGAACCTCCGGTCGGTCGAACGCCACGCGGACGGTGGGCTGCTCGATATGCCGGTGATAGGTGATGTCGGTCAAGGTCTCGAAACCGGGCACCACGCGCCACTGCGTTGGGTCGAAGGTCACCCGGTCACGATAGATCAGCCACCCGGCCGTGGTACTCGGGACGCAATGCGCGAGGTCGCGGCCCGCGGCTGCGCCGGCTATCGTGCGTGAAAAAGGGAGGCGCGATGACCGACGACGACCACCGCGGCGAATTCCGGAGAAGTACCGATACCGGTGCGACACCCGAATATGCGCGCTTGATCGAGGCGCTGCGGGTCGTACAGGACCTGGCCGTCGCGATCGATCCGCCGGACGATGTCTGCATCGCCGCGACCGCGAACGCCGAACAACTCGCGGAACTCCTGCGCCCGCACGTGGTTACCGAATGGGAGGCCACCGGCGGCCGGGTCCCGGACCTGCCGGGCCGGGGGAGCCTGCTGCAGCCGCCGTGGGTGACGATCGCGGAGAAGCCCGACGGGTTCGTCCGCCGGGAAGGGGTCTTCCGCACCTTCCACCGCGGCGCCAACGAAGCCGCCCACGGCGGCACGCTGGGGCTGCTGTTCGACGACCTCTACGGACAGGTCGCCCGCGCCGGGATCGCCGAGAACTGCCGAACGGTGCACCTGGAGATTGACTTCCGCAAGGTCACCCCGCTCAACACGCCCCTGGTCGTCGAGGCGCGGATCGAGCGGATCGAAGGGCGCAAGATCTACGTGCGAGCGGAACTGACCGACCCCGACGGGACCCTCCTGGCGGAGGGCTCCGGGCTGATGCTCAAGCTGCTGCCCGGCCAGCAGTGAGCCCCACCCGAGCCGCGGTCGACGAGCTGATCGCGGACGCGGTCGTGGTGAACCTGCCGATGCGGGTGCGGTTCCGGGGGATCACCAACCGCGAGGTGATGTTGCTGCGCGGCCCCGCCGGGTGGGCGGAGTTCTCGCCGTTCGTCGAATACGGCGACGAGGAGGCCGCCCGCTGGTTGGCCGCCGCGCTCGACGTCGCCCACAACGGGCTCACCACACCGCGACGCGAACGGGTCGCGGTCAACGCGACCGTCCCGGCGGTCGCCGCGGACGAGGTCGACGCGATCCTCGACCGGTTCCCCGGCGTCACCACCGCGAAGGTCAAGGTCGCCGAACCGGGCGGCACCCTCGCGCAGGACGTCGCCCGGGTCGAGGCCGTGCGCGCCCGCATCCCGCGGGTGCGCGTCGACGCGAACGCGGGGTGGTCGCTCGAGGAGGCGACCACCGCGCTGACCGCGCTGACCCGCACCGGCCCTCTCGAATACGCCGAGCAGCCCTGCGCGAGCGTCGAGGACCTCGTGCGCCTGCGCCGGGCGCTGCCCGAGGTGCCGATCGCCGCCGACGAGTCGATCCGGAAGGCCGACGATCCGCTGCGGGTCGCCCGCGCCGGCGCCGCGGATGTCGCGGTCCTCAAGGTCGCTCCCCTCGGCGGACCGCGGGCGGTGCTGCGCATCGCCGACGAACTGGCGCAGCTCGGGGTGACGGTGGTGCTCTCCAGCGCTCTCGACTCCGCCGTCGGGATCGCCGTCGCCGCCGGGGTGGCCGCGGCGCTGCCGATCGAACCGGCCGCCTGCGGCCTCGGGACGGGACGGCTGTTTCGGGCGGACGTCGTCGACGACCGCGCCCCGATCGGCGGTGCGCTGACCGTCGGCGCGGTTGTTCCCGACCCGGCGCGGCTCGCCGAATTGGCCGCTCCCGCCGACCGTCGACAGTGGTGGCACGACCGGGCGCGGCGCTGCGCCGACCGGATCGACGGGCTCGGGTAATCTTCGAGCCGGATCGGGGCGTCGAAACGGCGGATCCGACATGAAAGACCAGTTGTTGGACACGAAGTTGTCCGACAAGAAGTCGCTCGACGAAAAGGAATGCGCTGTGCCCACTTTGACCGACACCTTGCTCGACCCCGCCAAGGTCGGTTCGATCCGCGCCGATGTTCGTGACCTGATCGACGCCGAGGTCGGTGACAAGAAGGGTGCGTCCGGGCTGGCCATCAAGGGCAGCTACAGCGCGGTCAAGAAGGTCAGCCCGTCGGTGATCGACGACGCGGTCGAGAAGCTCTGGCCGTCGTTCGTCGCCAGCCTCGACCCCTTCTACCAGCAGTGGGCCGGCAACGGTGAGTTCGCCGACTTCCTGACCGCCCGTTCCGACGAGGTCGCCGACGCGCTGCTGAGCGTGACCGACGAGCGGATCGACTCCACCAGCAAGTCGGTCATCAAGAAGGCCTACGGCTCGCTGCGTCCGTCGGCGAAGAAGAACGTCTCCGAGGCGCTGCCGCGGATCGGCGCGCTCGTACAGAAGTGGTCCTGATCTATCGCTAGTCCGCTGGGCCGATCCGCATATGCGGATCGGCCCAGCGTCGTTCAATGGCAGGTACGAAACCCCGGGAGGACATATGTCGGACATCGTCGTCGTCGACATCGACAGCCGTATCGCGACCATCACGCTCAATCGGCCGAAACAGCGCAACGCCATTTCCGCGGAGTTGTTGACCGCATTGCGCGAGGCGGTGGCCGCTGCGCAGGCCGATGACGCCGTCGACGTGTTGATCCTCACCGGCAGCGACCCCGCCTTCTGCGCGGGCCTCGACCTCAAGGAACTCGCCGACGGAAACGGACTGCTCGCGTCGAGTACCGGCGCCGACTCCGACACCCCCGCCGCGCAGCGCGGACCGTTCCCCACCGGCCCCAAGCCGTTGATCGGGGCGATCAACGGCGCGGCGATCACCGGCGGCTTCGAACTCGCGCTGGCCTGCGACTTCCTGATCGCCTCCGACCGGGCCCGGTTCGCCGACACCCACGCCCGCGTCGGCATCCAACCGTGGTGGGGCCTGACCGTGCGGTTGCCGCAGGCGATCGGGGTGCGGCGCGCCCGTCAGATGAGCGCGACCGGCAACTTCTGCGATGCGCAGACCGCTTTGGAGTGGGGCCTGGTCAACCAGGTGGTCGCGCACGAGGAATTGCACGCGGTCACCCGGGCGCTGGCCGCCGACATCGTCAGCAACGATCAGGCCGCCGTGCGCCGCATCTTCGCCACCTACGCCGAGGGCGCCCTGGTCCCCGGTGAGCAGGCCTGGCGCATCGAATCCGATGTCGCGGAGGGCTGGCTGGCCCGCGGCCTCGACGCCGACGACGTCGAACGTCGCCGGGCGCAGGTCACCGATCGCGGGCGCGGCCAACTGTCCTGAGCGACGTTCGCCTTCCGACCGGGTGCCGCCGGGCCGCGCTATCGTGGGCGCTGACCGGGCGGCCCGATCGGAAGGCGGCGGAACCCTGATCGACCAGACACCCCCGACGGATGACATATCCGGTACGGACGGGACACCCCCGACGGATAAGACACCGTTGAATCCGTCCACCGCGCAGGCGATGGTGGTGGTCGACGAGTTGATTCGCGGCGGTGTCGGCGATGTGGTGCTCTGTCCGGGCTCGCGCAATGCCCCGCTGGCGTTCGCGCTGGAGAGCGCGGACCGGGCCGGGCGACTGCGGCTGCACCTGCGGATCGACGAGCGCACCGCGGGCTTCCTGGCGATCGGCCTGGCGATCGCCTCCGGCCGGCCGGTGCCGGTGGTGATGACCTCGGGGACCGCGGTCGCCAACCTCGGCCCGGCGGTTCTGGAGGCCAACTACGCGCGCGTGCCGTTGGTGGTGCTGTCGGCGAACCGGCCCTACGAGATGCTCGGCACCGGCGCCAACCAGACCGTCGAACAGCTGGGCCTGTTCACCAGTCAGGTGCGCGCGACGATCAGCCTCGGCCTGGCCGAAACCACCGCGCAGAACAGCCAGTGGCGGTCCGCGGTCTGCCGGGTCCTCGCCGCCGCCCGCGGGACCCGCTCCGGCAACGCCGGACCCGTGCACTTCGACATCCCGCTGCGCGAACCGCTGGTCCCCGGCGCCCCGGTCGGCGGGACCACCGCGACCGATATCGACGGTCGCCCGAACGGTTCGGCCTGGACGGTCACCCGCCCCGGCACCCTCGACGTACCGGTGGGCATCGACCTGACCGAGGACACGATCGTCATCTCCGGACACGGCAGTGCGCTGCGCCCCGAGCTGGCGGGGCTGCCCACCGTCGCCGAGCCGACCGCGCCGTTGCACGGCTTCGGCGTCAACCCGTTGGCGCTCGGACGGCTGCGGCCGAAGCAGGCGATCGTCACCGGTCGCCCCACCCTGCACCGCCCGGTCTCGAAGCTGCTCGCCGATCCCGCCGTGCGGGTCTACGCGCTGACCACCGGACCGCGCTGGCCGGATGTGTCCGGCAATGTGATGGCCACCGGTACCCGCGCCGAGGTGACCGGTACCCCCGATCCGGCCTGGCTGAGCAGTTGTCGGGGGATCTCCGACGAGGCGGACGCGGCGGTCCGGGAAGCGCTGGACACCTGCCCGACCACGACCGGTCTGCAGGTCGCGGCCCTGGTCGCGGCGGCCCGCCGACCGGGCGATCTGGTGTTGCTCGGCGCGTCGAACCCGGTGCGCGATGTGGCGTTGGTCAGCGAGCCGATGGAGGGCGTGCGGACGATCTCCAACCGCGGCGTCGCCGGAATCGACGGGACGGTGTCGACGGCGGTCGGCGCGGCGATCGCGCACGGCGGCCGCACGATCGCGCTGTTCGGGGATCTGACGTTCCTGCACGACGCGTCCGGGCTGCTGGTCGGGCCGGGGGAGCCGGTACCCGACGATCTGACGATCGTGGTGGCCAACGACGACGGCGGTGGCATCTTCGAACTGCTCGAACAGGGCGACCCGCAGTACGCGGGGGTCTTCGAGCGGGTCTTCGGCACCCCGCACCATATGAATCTCGCCGCCCTCTGCGCGGCCTATCGGGTCCCGCACGACATCGTCGACGTCGACGAGCTGCCGGCCCGGCTCGGGCAGCAGCGCGACGGGAAGGGAATCCGGGTGCTCGAGGTGATCACCGATCGATCCGGGCTGCGGGCTCTGCATGCCCGGATTCGGGAGCGGATCGAGAGCTTCGAGTCCTAGAGTCGCACCGTTCGGGCGATCAACAGGCCCAGTATCCCGGTTGCTGCCAGGAACACCAGGACCAGTAGTCCACCGATGCCCAACTCCGATATCCGCCACCAGAGGAAGTTCACGAAGGCGGAAGCCGGAGCGATCACGGCGGTTGTCGTGACCAGGATTCTGACGGGTACCCGCCAACTCCAGTGATCGCTGGCCACGAAGCGGACTTGGCGGTCGGCGAAGTCCAGAATGTCGGCGGGTGGGTGCTGGTTGCGGATATGGGCGGGGCAACCGGGGCTGTCGCACCCGCGGCAGTGCGGTTCGGGCGGTGGCTGCAAGGGGTCGGTCGGCCTGCCTCTCCGGTCTCGCATGGCGCCTCCTTTCGCGGTGCCTACATCCGAGTTATAGGCGGCTACCGGTCCGGAAACCCCCGCTCGGTGCCATATTCGGCAATTCCCGAAAATTTCTTTCGGCGGAGGGGGAAAACGGAGCGGCGCCGGCATATAACTCAGGTAACTCGATCGCGATGGAGGCGATCGGGGCCGCACTTCGGTTCCCTTCAACGTCAACCGGAGAATTTGTATGAGTACAACGCAGGACGATGCCGATCCGACCGAACAGGGCGATCCGGCAACGAGAAAAAGTGCTCGACCGACGTTTGCGTCGATCGATGACGTCAATAGATATGCCGCCGACGGATTGTTGGTGGAGGCGCTGATTCGGGAGCCGGTCGACCATCGTGTGCGCAATACCGTCGCCGGAGTATTGATGGCCTACGGAAAGGGGACCCTTGTCTCGCGGATGGTCAGCGGGCGTCTGGGTTCGCTGCTGCAGGACGTCGGGGTGCCCTATGTCCTGACCTATACCGAGATCATGCGGCTTCGCATCGAAGGCGATTACCGTGCGCAGTTGGCGGAATGCGCCACCGCCGACGCGTTCATCAAACTGGAGGACGACCTGCGGGCGGGAACCGGCTGGTCGACAACATCGCGACGCAACCTCGGGTCCTACTTCGTGGTGGGGACCGTCTTCGCGCTGACGAATCTGCTGCGCGCGGATCGGCGGCACGACGAGAAGAACCGCGCCACCGAGTCCTACGAGGAGATCACCGACGACGACAGACGCCTGCGTTTGTTCGACCCGTCGGACCTCGAGGACGACGTCGCGACGCGGATATCGGTCGGCGGAACGGTCCGCGAACTCGAGGATATCGTCGATCGGCTCCTGGTTTTCTACAAGACGCAGAAGTACACCGAACGTGAGATCGCCGAACTGATCGGCGTCTCCCCCAAAGCAATCGAGCGCAGATGGGCACGCTTGAAGAAGCGCTACCCGTGGATCGCGCGAATCGGATAGGGACGGCAGAGACATGAACGAGAACGAAAAGGCAACCGCCACCGGTCCGTATGCGGACATCTCTGCCCTGATCGAGGCCTCGTCGCTGGGTACGGCGGAGGCGCGGTCCACGCGCGAAGCGGTGAGCGACGACGAGGTCGACATGATCCTGCGACTGGCCGAGGAGCGTCGACGAACGGGCATGGTCGGCTGCCGCATGCCGCCGGCCGACCGGCCCGTCGAGGCGACCGCCGCCGAGGCGACCGCGGTCGATGCGGCGGCCGTCCGGGCGCCGCTGGGATCGCGGGGCGCGGACCAGATCTCCGTCGGCGCCGTCAGCAGCGTCACCGTCTTCGAGTCCGCCCGCGAGACCGTCGTGGTGACCACCGTTGTGACTCCGAAGGTCCGGCGATGGCGACTGATCGGTTCCGCCGAGGGAGGCGCGCCCCGCACGGTTCGAGTGATCCGGAGCCGTCGGGGGTCGGTTGTCCGCCTCCCGGGTGGATTTGGCGTGCCCGCTGTCGGTCGCCTGACCGCCGCCCGCCTGCCGGTATACCGAGCAGCCCCGGTCCGGCGGGTGAACGTTCGGGAAATCCCTGCGCGTGAGGCACTTTCGGGTGCCACACGTTCGGGTGACACCCGGGAGGGCCACAGTCTGGTCCGCGGAACACTCGTGCGGGGTACCTGCGACTCGATGCGTCGGCATTGGTACGTCGTGCTGGGGGCGGCGGCGGTCTGTGCGCTGTCCCGGTTCGGCCATCGCGAGGACCCCGCCGGCGACGCCGCGCGCCCGTGAGTCGGTGGACCGGGCCCACACCGCGTGTCGATCGGTGCCTGCCCGGCCCACCACCTCGTCCCGCTACGGCCGCGTCACCTTGATGGCCTTCACCAGCAGCGCGCCGATCGTGACGACGATCAGGGAGGCCACGGTGGCCGGTCCCGCGTCGGCCGCCAGATTCCAGAAGAGCACCGTCAGTCCGAATACGGGCGTGCCGATCGTCGCGGTGCTCGCGGTCGCCCGCGCGGTCGTTCGCCAGGTGCAGTGCCCGCTCAGAATGAACAGTATGCGACGGTCGACGAAGTCGACGATGCCCGACGGCGGCTGATGCGAGCGCACCACCGCAAGGCAGTTGAAGGATTGGCAGATGCGGCAGAATTCGTCCGGATCCGGTTTCATGATTACTCCCCCTCTCGAATGTGTGAGGCCGATACGTCGATTGTCGCCCGTATTCGGAACAATTGCCTGGCATTAATGGAGAGGGTTCCCCGTACGATCGTCAGGGAAATCCGGTCCCGCTCGACGCAGGAACGAGGCTTCCCATGGATGGACTCACCAAGGCGCAGAAACACCACCTGGACAATGCGATCGACTGGCTCGCCGATGCGGAGCTGGGGCACCTTCTCACATTCATGGGTGCGCAGGCGACCGCATCGGCTATCGGATTGACAAAGGGTGGGCTCACCTATCATTTCCCGTCGGTCGATCGCCTCCAGGAGTTGGTGGTCCAGCGGACCATGGAGCGATTCGACGACAAGGAAAACGGTTGGAGCTACGACCAACTGGCCGCCTCGGTCGACCGATTCCTCCGGGGTGAGCAGGGCGATCGCGATGTCGCCGGGGCCGTGGCGGTGCAGGTCGGCCGATTCAGCCCGGGGCACGACACCGATCGATCCGTCGAACAGCTTCGCGGCGAACGATTGTCCCGGCCGATGGCGATGCTGGAATTGCTGATGGTCGCCGCCGCTCCCAACGACCGCCGCGCCCGCGACGTCATGAAGCAGCGGACCCGCCTGATGCGCGACAAGTACGTCGAATTGATCGAGCCGGTGATCGCCGGCAGCGGACGCAGATGGCGCGATCCCTTCACGGCACGTTCGTTTTCCGTGCTGACCCAAGCGGTCGCGGAGGGATTCCTCTACCAGCGGCGCATCGATTCGACCGTCGCACCTCTGGACCTCTACGCCAAGTCGTGGATGGCGCTGCTTGCCGGGTGCACCTACGACCCCGCCGATCCGACCGATACCGAGGTCGACGCCTTCGTCGCCCAAATCGACCGCGGAACACCGGCGGTCGCGACCGAGGTGATCTGCGATGCCGCCTGGGTGGTCGTGCGCAACGACGGTCGGGAGAACCTGCGGGCCGACCGGGTCGCCCGCGCCGCCGGCGTCGAGGTCAACTCGGTCTATCGCATCGCGCCGCGCCGCCGGGATCTGCACGCGGTCGCCTTCCGCGGGGGAGTTGCCGCCGTCGCCCGACGGGCCGCCAGGTATGCCGAACCCGATCCCGGCGCCGTCATCGGCTTTCTCGAGGTGCTCTACGGCTTCGCTTGCGATCGTCCGGCCCTGCTGGCCGCCTATCTGAGCGCTTCGCTGTCCGATGAGCACATCCCGAACGGGCCGTACGACGCGCACCGGCATCTGTGTGAACTGCTGGGGCGGCCGTCGCCCGATCCGATGGTCGAGGCCGCCGTGGTGGCGTTGCTGACGATCGCCAAGGGGGGCTGCACCGGCACCACGGCGGAGGCGATCGATCCGGTGTTGCCGCTGCTCGGTGTGCGGTGACGCCTACGGTCGGGGGCTGACGGCGAGGGTGGGCCAGGGGGCGGCCCGTTCGAGTTCGTAGGCCAGGCCCAGCAGGACCGACTCGCGGCCGGTCGCCGCGCCGAACATCATGCCCAGGGGCATCCCGTTGGCGTCGCGTTCGAGCGGCAGGGTGATCGCCGGCTCGCCGGTCACGTTCTGGATCGGTGTGAAGCCCACCCAGTCGACGGTGCGCTGCAGCACCGTCTCGAACGGCAGCGAGGGATCGAGATGGCCGAGCTTCGGGGTCTCGTGGCCGAGCGTCGGGCACAGCAGCACGTCGTACGTGGCGTACAGGCGGTCGGAGTCGCGGCGCGCGCCCCGCAAGCGGCGCACCGCGGCCGGCAGGCGGCGCGGTTCGAACGACGCGGCCAGGCTGCGGGTGAAGTCGTCGAGTCGGTCGGCATCCCAGCCGCGGCCGTGCAGCAGCCGGCCACTGCGCACGATCAACGCCGCGAGGGCCCGCCAGTAGAGCAGGAAGTCGTCGGCGTATTGCGCCGTCAGCGGGCCGGCCACCTCGTCGACCCGATGCCCCAGCGATTCGAGCAGCGTCGCGGTGCGCTCGGTCGCCACCCGCACGTCCGGGGCGGCCGGCCCGTAGGCGGAGTCGGTGAACATGCCGATCCGCAGCCGCGCGGGGTTCGGACCGGTGACGTCGCCGACCGGTTCGAACGTCCCGTTGCCGACGATCGCGTCGGTCTCGCGCAGGAAGGCGGCGGTATCGCGCACCGACCGGGTGACGACGCCGTTGGCCACCAGTACCAGCGGCGGGGTCCGCAGTAGCGCGTCGAGGGGCAGCCGTCCGCGGGTCGGCTTGAGCCCGACCAGACCGTTGACCGCGGCGGGGATGCGGATCGACCCGCCACCGTCGTTGGCATGGGCAAAGGGCAGCACCCCGGCGGCGACCAGGGCCGCGGCACCCGAGGACGACGCCCCCGCGGTGCGTTCGAGATCCCACGGCGACGCCACCGCGCCGAGCCGCGGATGCTCGGCCGACGCGGCGAGCCCGTACTCCGACATCCGGGACTTGCCCAGCGGGATCGCGCCGGTCGACCGCAGCAAGCGCACGAAGGGTCCGTCGGCCGGTCGCGGGTCGTTCGGGTAGGCGTCGCAGCCATTGCGCGTCGGCAATCCGACCATGTCGGAGTTGTCCTTGATCGCGGTCGGCACCCCGGCGAAAAACCCGGGATCGGTGCCGGCGTCCAGAGCGCGATCGACCGCCGCCGCCGACCGCCGCGCGGCCGGCTCGTCTCGGACCTCCCAGGCGTTGAGCGTTCCGTCGAGCCGGTGCGCGCGTTCGAGCGCCGCGTCGATCACCTCGACGGCGGCCACGCGGCGGGAGCGAATCGCCTCCGCCACCCCGGTCGCGTCGAGATCGCCCAGCGCGTCGTCGGAGAAGGCGTGCACGACGGTCAGGAGCGGGCCTTGACCCAGCGCTCGGCGGCGTCGCACTCGAACTTGAGCATCTTGGAGACCAGCTCCATCGACGCGTCCTCGATCTTGCCGCCGACCAGGGGAATCTTGACCTTGACCGAGCCGATCGCCCGCAGCTGGGAGCCGTTCTCGGTGGGCTCGAGGATGTAGGTGCCCTCGGAGGAACTCGGCACGCCGGAGCTCTTGCCGAGGAAGGTGCCCGTGGCCTTGCCGTCCACCAGCGGCGACCAGCGGTCGACCCGGTTGATGGTCAGCGTGCCCTTGAGAATCTTGGTGACGACCGGCGGCAGCGCGTTCCCGGCGATCGGGATGTTGACCTCCAGCGCGTGGAAGCCGTCGTCGGCGAGGCCCGCCTCGTAGGTCAGGCCCTCGTACTCCTTGTATCGAGCCGCGATCGCCTCGTCGGAGGTGATCGCCTCGTAGGCCTGATCGACCGGGTAGTCGAACTCGCGCACAATCTCGAAATTCTTCGCCACGGACCAGAGACTACATAGCCGTAACCGGGCGATACGCTTCCCATGTGACCCTCACCCGCGCCCGCGTGCTGCGCACCGTGCCGGGACGTGCGGTGGTTGTGATCGCAACGATCATCTCGGTGCTCGCGATCCTGCTCGTGGCCGCCGCCGCGCGCAACGATGTGACGATCACCTCCGACGAGGGCACCGCGACCGCGGAGGTGCTGTCGGCGGACCGCTTCCGATCGGCGATCGTCTTCGTCACCCCGGACGGCGAGACCCGCAGCCCCCAACTCGGCGTGTTGTACCCGGCCAATCTGGTTCCCGGACAACGGATCGAGGTCGAGTATTCGCGGTCCGATCCCGATCTGGTCCGCGTCGCCGGCCGCAATGCGACCACCGCGATCATCCCGGCGCTGTCGGTTGTCGTGGTGACCTGGGCGATCGCCGGATTGCTGTTGGTGCTGCTCGGTCGCCGCGGCCGCCGAGGTCACTGACGTCGAATGGGCAGTCGCCGTCCGTGGTTCGCTCCAACGTAACGTTGCGCTTGCCTCATGGTCGCCGGCGCCGCAGACACTGGCCGGCGTGCGAGTAGCCATTGTCGCCGAGTCATTTCTGCCGTCGGTCAACGGCGTGACCAATTCCGTTCTGCGAATCCTCGAAGCGTTGGAACGCGAGGGGCATTCGGCGATGGTCGTCGCCCCGGACGCGCCGTCGGACCAACCGCGGGCGCCACGCTCCCACGGTGATGTCCCCGTGCGCCGGTGCCGATCGGTCCACGTGCCGAAGATCTCGTCGCTGCCGATCGCCCCACCGCCGGTCGGGCTGACCGCCGAGATACGGGCCTTCGCCCCGGACGTCGTGCACGTCGCGTCGCCGTTCGTGCTCGGCGCGGCGGGTGTGATCACCGCGCGGCGGATCGGTGTCCCGGCGGTCGCGGTCTACCAGACCGACGTCGCGGGCTTCGCCGAGAGCTACGGCCTCGGGCTCGCCCACCGGGCGGCCTGGCGGTGGACGCGGTATATCCACAGCCGCGCCGAACGCACCCTCGCCCCGTCGACCTCGGCGATGGAGGATCTGCGCGAGCACGGCATCCCGCGGGTGCACCGCTGGGGTCGGGGCGTCGACATCCAGCGGTTCGCCCCCGGTGCCCGGTCGTCGGAACTGCGCGCCGGCTGGGGCGGACCCGACGACATCGTCGTCGGCTATGTCGGACGTTTGGCACCGGAGAAGCATCTGGAGCGGCTGCGGGCATTGGGCGCCGACCCCCGCTTCCGGCTGGTCATCGTCGGTGACGGTCCCGAACGCGGGCGGCTCGAGCGGCTGCTGCCGACGGCGACGTTCACCGGGCAGCTCTCCGGTGACGACCTCGCCCGCGCCTACGCCTCGTTCGACGTCTTCGTGCACCCCGGTGAACACGAGACCTTCTGTCAGTCCGTTCAGGAGGCGCTCGCCTCCGGCGTACCGGCGATCGCCCCCGATGCGGGCGGCCCGCGCGATCTGATCGCGCATTGCCGCAACGGATTCCTGCTGCCGGTCTCGCGTTTCGAGGAATTGCTGCCGAGCGCGGTGATCGGATTGGCCGAGTCGACCACGCGCGAGCGCTTCGCCGCGGCGGCCCGCAAGTCGGTCCTGCGGCGCACCTGGCCGGCCCTGTGCGACCAGCTGTTCAACCACTACGACGAGGCGCGCGGCCTGCGCGGCAGTCGGGACGCCGTCGCCTGAAATCGGCCTTCACCGATACCCGAACCTTCTCTGCCGGGCGCAGCACGTCATCGGACGTGCTGCGCCGTCCTTATTGATTTGCTTCACAGGCGAACTATCGGCACCCTCGTGAGGTGGCTCGGTCGAGCCCTTCTCCATTCTTTGTGCGAAAGGTGTGAGCATGCGCTCGCCCGACGACGCTGTGGCGTCCGATTCCAATGACGCCGTGACGTCCGCTGCAGGCCCCGACACGGGGATCAGCGCCGCGTCGATCGGCGTGCTGCGCTGGCTGGTCGCCGCCGCCTTCGTGGTGATCCTCAACGAGACGATCACCATGACCGCCGTGCCGCGGCTGATGGAGCACTTCGACGTCGGCGCCACCGCCGCCCAATGGCTCTCGACGATCTTCCTGCTGACGATGGCGGTGGTCATCCCGATCACCGGGTGGTTCCTCCAGCGGGTCAGCACCCGCACCGCGTTCATGTTGGCGATGGGCGTCTTCCTGGTCGGCACCGCGCTCGCGGCGATCGCCTGGGCCTTCCCGGTCCTCCTGGTGGCCCGGGTGATTCAGGCCGCCGGCACCGCGGTGATGTTCCCGCTGTTGATGACCACGCTGATGGAGATCGTTCCGGCCAACCAGCGCGGCCGCGTGATGGGATACGTCACGTTGGCGATCTCGGTGGCGCCGGCGCTCGGCCCCGCCGTCTCCGGCGTGGTGCTGCACTTCCTCGACTGGCGCTGGATCTTCCTGGTCGTCCTGCCGATCGCGGCCGCGATCACCATCGGCGGCCTGCGCGGGCTGACCAACGTCGGCACGATCGTCGTCTCCTCCGTCGACTGGCTGAGCGTCGTGCTCGCCGCCGTCGGCTTCGGTGGCCTCGTCTACGGCCTCAGCGAATTCGCCAACCCGGCCGCGCGCTCGCTCGCGATCGTCTGGACCGTCGTCGGCGTGATCGGTATCGCCGCCTTCGCGTGGCGGCAGGCCCGCCTGGTGCGCGGGCCGGGCCCGCTGCTCGACCTGCGCACCCTGCGGATCGGCACCTTCCGCACCTCGCTGGCGCTGCTGGCGATCGGTTTCATGGGCATGCTGGCCTCGATGTTGCTGCTGCAGCTCTACCTGCAGGATGTGCGGGATCTCGGCCCGCTCGAGACCGGCCTGCTGGTGATGCCCGGCGGCGTCGCGATGGGCCTGCTCGGCCCGGTGATCGGCCGGCTCTACGACCTGCACGGCGCGCGCCGGCTCGTCCGCCCCGGCGCGGTGGTCTTCGCGTTGGCGATGGCAGGGTTCGCGTTCTTCGGCTCGACGACCCCGATCTGGCTGGTCCTGGTGCTGCACGTCGTGCTGATGCTCAGCCTGTCGTTCGTCTTCACCCCGCTGTTCACCGTCGGACTCGGCGCGCTGCCGCACGAGCTGTACTCGCACGGGTCGTCGCTGCTCGGCACGATCCAGCAGGTCGCGGGAGCCCTGGGAACCGCGGTGTCGATCACGGTGATGACGCTGCGCACCGTCGACCTGCAGACCGGCGGGGCCACCGAGATCGAGGCGGCCGCGGGTGGCATGAGTTGGGGCTTCGCGGCGGCGGCGGTCACCGCGTTCATCGGGATGATCCTGGCCTTCCGGATCCCGGCCCGACCGAGCGAGCCGGCGCAGCCGGCCGGGTAGCCTGGCCGGGTGGGCGAACCAACCAGTCAACCGTCCGGCGGTATCTCGACGCGAGCCTCGCTCGACAAGGATCCGGTCGAGGTCGCGGCGATGTTCGACGGTGTGGCACGGCGCTACGACCGGATGAACACGATGATGACCGGCGGCCTCGATCGGCGCTGGCGTCGGGCGACGCTGGCGATGCTCGGGCTGCGACCGGGGGAGCGGGTCCTCGACCTCGCCGCCGGTACCGCGGTCTCGACGGTGGAGTTGGCCCGTTCCGGCGCCTGGTGCGTGGCCGCCGACTTCTCGCTCGGCATGCTGCAGGCCGGCGCCGAACGGGATGTGCCGAAGGTCGCCGGTGACGCGATGCGGCTGCCCTTCCACGACGACGTCTTCGACGCGGTGACCATCTCGTTCGGTCTGCGCAATGTGAAGGACACCGCGGCGGGGCTCTCGGAGATGCTGCGCGTCACCCGTCCCGGCGGCCGCATCGTCGTCTGCGAGATGTCGACGCCGGTGGTCGCTCGGAAGCTCTACTTCGAATACATCATGCGGGCCCTGCCGGCGCTGGCGTCGCGCTTCTCGAGCAATACCGACGCCTACGCCTATCTGGCGGAATCGATTCGGGCCTGGCCCAACCAGAAGGACCTGCGCACGATCATGGTCGGTGCCGGTTGGCGGGCGGTGACCTACCGCAATCTGGCGGGCGGAATTGTGGCGCTGCACCACGGGGTCAAGCCGGTCCACTGAGGAAGGTGTGGAAGTAGCTACGAATACGTGGGGCGAACACTATATAGGTGTTCGCCGGCCGTATCCGTAGCGTTTTCCACAGGCTGCCCCAGCTATCCCCAACCGCCGCAAACCCCTACCGTCGCGCGGACCCGCCGGGCAGCCTGACCGGCATGGACAACCTGCACCGCGGTGTCGTTTCGCGCCGCACGTTGATGGCCACGATGTCGCAGACCGAGCTGCAGAGGCTGGTTCGCACCGGCGCGCTGCGTCGCCTCAGACGGGGCTGGTACGCCGCCGACGGCGCGCACCCGGCGGTGGTGTCCGCGGTGAGCGCCGGCGGCGTGCTCGGTTGCGTTTCGGCGCCGGCACTCCACGGCGTGTGGGTGCCGACAACCGATCGGGTGCACGTGCGCGCCGCCCGAGCGGGTGGACGATTCTGTCGGCAGCACGGGCGGCCGGAACCCGAGCGGGCCGCGGTGGACGACCTCCCGACGGCGCTACGGCATGCGGTGCGCTGCCTCGACGACGAGGGCATCGTGGTGGTCTGCGACTCGCTGCTGCATCTGAAGCTGCTGACCCCCTCGGAACTGGAGTTCGAACTACGCGGGGCGACAGCGCACGTCCGCGCCCTGCTCGACCGATGCGACCGGGCGGAATCCGGCACCGAAACCATGGTGCGGTTGCGATTGCGGCGCATCGGATTACGGGTGACCCCGCAGGTGTGGATCGACAGTCTGGAGCGAGTGGATCTATTGGTCGGCAACCGCCTGATCCTGGAGATCGACGGTCGGCGGTATCACGAGGGCCCCGACCGTTTCGAGGCCGACCGGCAGCGGGATCGGCGCGCGATCGAGCTGGGCTATGTGGTCATCCGGGTCAGCTATCGCCAGGTGATACACGACTGGCCCTCGGTCGAGGCGGCGATCATGCAGGTGGTGCGGCGACGCGATCACTGCGGCGCGCTGCCGAAACACCGTTCGGCGCGCCGCAAGCGGGTCGAGCGCAGGTGAAGCGAGGGCGGGCGGGCTCCGTCCTGGAGTGCCCTCCGATGGAGTGTCCGATGGATACCATTTGCACATGGGGGATGGCCTGATCATCGCAGGCGAGGAGATTCGGTTTGCCGTCAACGGCCGGGTGTCCGGTGGGTGGCGGCTCTCGGAGGACGATCGACGAGCGCTCGCCGCCATCGATCATCGATATCGCGCCGCGCTCGGCAGCCGCCGCGGCGACACGGTGATGCGGCGGATCGGTGCGGATCTGTTCCGTTGGCTCGACGGGGACCATGCACGCCTCGATCGGCGGCTCGCCGAGTGGCCGCGGCCGGTGGTGTTCGAGGTGCGCGGACCGCGCGTGCCCTCGGATCTCGAGTGGCTGATTCTGAACGCCCCCTTCGAGTTGCTCATCCGCCCGACCGGCGACTACCTGGTGGTCGACCCGGAGATCCAGCTGACGGTGGTGCGCCGGCTCGGGTTGCCGCAAGCGGTCCCCCCGCCGGTCCACCGCCGATTGCGCGTGGCGTACATGTCCGCCGAGCCACCCGGGACGCCACCCCTGGATTTCGAGGCCGAGGAGTCGGCGATCCTCGAGGCACTCGGCGGGGTGGATGTCGAGGTGATGATCGACGACACCGGTGATCCCGACCATCTCGGCCGGCGGCTCGCCGAGACGGCCGGAACCGCCGTGGTCCACCTGGCCTGCCACGGAACCAACGGCTCGCGCGCCCCCGGCTCCGCCGTGCGCGAGCCGACGCTGTCGATGGAGACCGCCGACGGGGCGATGCGCCCTGTGGGTGCGGCCGACCTGGTGCCCGCGTTGGCGGGAATCTCCCTGGTGGTCCTGACCTCGTGCCTGACCGCAAGCGCTCCCGATGGCGGCGCCCCGCGGGAGGACATGATCGAACGGCCACAGACGCATTCGGTGGTGACCGAACTGATCGCCGGCGGCGTTCCGGCTGTGGTCGGCTGGGACGGCACGGTGCAACTGGGCGCGGCGATCGCCTTCAACGGTGCCTTCTACGGCGCGCTGTCCCGCGGTGTCGATACCGTGCGGGCGGTCGGTGCCGGTCTGCGCCAATTGCTCTCCGACGACCGGCTGCGGCTGATGGGCTACACGGACTGGCATCGAGCACGGCTGTGGATCGGGCCGGCGGGTGGATCGGCGATCGTGGGGGGTTCCGGCGACGAGACGGGTGCACGCCGCGACACGCGCGATCGGGATCGGTCGAATCGGTTCGCGCCGTTGCCATCGCCGGACGCGGTGGTCGGGCGGCGACGGTGGGTTCGCGAGTTGGTGGTCGGTCTGCTGGAACCGACGGTGGCGGGCGCGATCCTCTACGGTTCGCCGCTGGTGGGAAAGTCCGCCCTCGCCGCTCGTATCGCCGATCGAATGGTGGGGCACCGAAGTGTGGTGGTAGCGGAGGGTTTCACGGCGGACGACCTGGTGGCTGCCGTGGAGGCGGCGCTGTCGGACGACCAGCCCTCGCTCGACAGAATTCGGCGATACAGACAGGTCGCCGCCGATGACGACGCCCTGCGGGACCTCCTGGTCGACCTGACCGGGGTGTCCGGGAACCGGGCCACCGGCGGCGTTCCTCTGCTGGTGATTCTCGACGGACTCGAGCGGGTGCTGGTGGCCGAATCGACGGCCGACGTCCACGTCGTCGACCCCCGTCACCTCGCCACACTGTCGACCGTCTTCGAGGTCTTCGCCGAGGAATCGCCCAG
The DNA here is from genome assembly GCF_001552615.1 of Millisia brevis NBRC 105863. GTDB lineage: Bacteria > Actinomycetota > Actinomycetes > Mycobacteriales > Mycobacteriaceae > Millisia > Millisia brevis. The sequence goes on along the minus strand of NZ_BCRN01000019.1, from coordinate 68,998 downwards.
CCGACTGGTGGTGACCACCCGCGCCGCCTTCCACATGGATGCGCGGGTGCACTATCGATTCCTCTGGAGGTGTGTCGATTCGATCGCTCCCGATGCGAGGCTCGCGCTGACGCGCCGGCAAGTCTTCGACCGCCCGACCACCGACATCGACATGCTCGGCTGGGGGTATCACGTTGCGACGCTCGCGCGGGGGAATCCGGGCATCCAGGCCGAGTTGGGGCGGATCGTCCTGTCGCCCGATCGAGCGGCCGACGATGCGGCGGCGGCATTGTCGCAGATGGAAACCTATCTGACCGGCGGTGCGCGCCCCGGTCCGGGACCGGTGGCGGATCTGGTCGATCGCTACGGAATCGACGCCCTGGTGGCCGGTCTCGCCCCCGACGACCTTCGGGTGCTGCGGGCCGCGCAGGTGGTGGACGGGCCGGTTCCGGACGCGGTACTCGCGGCCCGCGGATCGATCGACGGCAGGTCGCCGATCCGACTGCATTGGTGCGGGGTGCTTCGCCACACGGCCGACCCGTACCGACCCGACCGGCCGGCGTACGAACTCCACGATCTGATGCGCGGGCGCCTCGGCCCGCTCGACCGGGAGCAGGAGACGGCGATCGCCCGAACGGTCATCGACGATCTTTTCAGCGCATGGGGCGGGGCGGATGCGCGGTACGAACGAGGGGTCGATCAGAATCTGCTGTTGATCGATCTCGCTCTCCGCGCGGACTATCCGGATATCGTGACGTCTTGTTGTACAAAGGATCTCGCCGACGGGACCCGGCGAACACCGACCGAGATCCGTGCGCTGCTCGACCGTGCGGTCACCGTCCTGGTCGAGCGTGGCTATCCGGTTCCGACGGAACTGGCCGTCTCCGTGGGTCTCGCGGCGCTCGACGGCGGCGATCTGCCGCGCGCGCAGCAGATGGTGGATACGGCGATGGCCGCGGTCGATCCGGACGGTGGCGTCACCATTGACCCGGCGTTGCGGGCGACCGTCGAGACCGCTCACGCTCGGCTGCTGGTCGAGCGAGGCGACCGGGGAGCGGCCAGGAGCCTGCTCGCGGCGGTACGCCGACGGACCGGAACCGCGCACCACGCTGAAAATGTCTCGGCAACACGTGTTCTCGTGGATGTTCTGTACGCCGACGGCCACGACGACGAGGTGGTCGAGCATATTCGGACCACCTTGTGGGCCGCCTATCACGCGACCGGTGACCTGCGACGGCTGGCGGCCGCGTTGGGCATTCTGGCGAAAACTCTGTATCGGCAGGGGCGGCGGGACGAAGCGGTTCGCGTGGTGTACGAACAACTGATCCCGCTCTACCGCATGCTGCGGGACTACACGTCCGGGGGCGACCTGATGGCGATGCTGCTGGATGGGGACCTCGCCGACCCGCAGACCGACCGCGGTGCCGAGTTCGATGACCGACTGGGTGAACTGGTCAGTGCGATGCCGGGCCTGAGAGGTTTGCCGGAGATCTTTCGAGAACTGTCCGCCGCCGAGGGCTCCCCGGATCCGATGCCGGTCTACGAGCGGGCTCGGACACGGCTACGACAGGTGGCCGCCTCCGCCGACAGTCGGGTGGAGGCGCTGTTCGCGGTGTTTATCCTGGGGATGGTGGAGATGACGGCCAACGACTGCCCGGCGGCATATCGGCTCCTGTCCGACGCCTATCGAGAGGCGCAACACCTCCATATCCCGGGAGTGGCGAACAACATCGGAACGGCACTCGCCGAGTGTCTGACGGCGATGGGGCGTACCGATGAAGCTCACGCGGTGCTGGCGGAGTGCGCCGCAGCGGCCGAGCGGGACGGCATGGCCGGCCGGTAGCCTGTGCGCGTGGCCGAATCCGGTGCGCTGCGCAGGCGATTGGGCCTCGGCGATGCGGTGGTCGTCGGATTGGGCGCCATGATCGGCGCCGGCATCTTCACCGCCCCCGGGTTCGCCGCGCAGGCGGCCGGCGCGGGTGTGCTGATCGCCCTGGCCGTAGCCGCGGTCATCGCGTACTGCAACGCGATGTCCTCCGCGCGCCTCGCGGCCCGGTATCCGGCGTCCGGTGGAACCTACGTCTACGGCCGCGAGCGGCTGGGCCCGTTCTGGGGCTATCTCGCCGGCTGGGCCTTTGTCACCGGCAAGACGGCGTCCTGCGTGGCGATGGCGATGACCGTCGGAATGTACCTGTGGCCCAACCACGCCCACGTTGTGGCGGTCGTCACCGTCATGGCGCTGACCGCGGTGAACTATGCGGGCGTGCGACTGTCGGCCTGGCTGGCACGGTCGATCGTCGCCGCGGTGCTCGTGGTGCTCGCCGCGGTGGTGGCCGTCGGGCTCACCGGCGACCAGCGGCCGATCGCCGACCTCGGAGCGGCCGGGCAGCTGTCGGTGGTCGGGGTCCTGCAGGGTGCCGGTCTGCTGTTCTTCGCCTTCGCCGGGTACGCGCGGATCACCACGCTCGGCGAGGAGGTGCGCGACCCGGCCCGCACGATCCGCCGAGCGGTGCCGATCGCCCTGGGGGTGACGCTGGCGGTCTACGCGGCGGTGATCTCGGTGGCGCTGCTGGTGCTCGGATCGCAGGGGCTGGCCGCGGCGACCGCGCCGTTGTCGGCCGTCGTCACCGCGGCGGGGGCCGGTTGGCTCGAACCGGTCGTGCGGATCGGCGCCGGCGTCGCCGCGGCGGGATCGTTGCTGGCCCTGCTGCTCGGCGTCTCGCGCACGGTCCTGGCGATGTCCCGCGACGGACACTTCCCGCGCGCCCTGGCGGTGGTCGACCCCCGCGGTCGTGGGCCGCGGCGGGCGGAGCTCGTCGTCGGAGTCGTGGTCGCGGTGGTCGCCGCGGGCGTGGATCTGCGTACCGCGATCGGGTTTTCGTCCTTCGGCGTGCTGCTGTACTACACGATCGCCAATGTCTCGGCGTGGACGCTCGACGACCGTCCGCGCTCGCGCATCGTGCCCGCGCTCGGGGTGGTCGGCTGCCTGACGGTGGCCGTCTTCCTCCCGGCGACGTCGGTGATCGCCGGCGCCGTGGTGCTGCTCGCCGGGGTGGTGATCTACGCGGCTCGCCGAAGCGGCGGTCGGTCGTAGGCGCCGGCCGTGGCCGGTGGATCGGTCAGTCCGCGAAGGGTTCCCGGCCGTCGATCGCCAGCGAGGAACGCCCGGCGAGCCGCCAGAGGCGGGCGACCAGGTCGGCGTCCTCCTCGGTGACCAGATTGCCCATCACCCGAACGGCGACCTGCATCAGTCGATTCGAGCGCATCGCCACCGGACCGGCGGCCGGCAGCAGCCAGGGGATGGTCAGCAATCCGGCGAGCCGCCGGGCGATCGAGAACGCCTGCCCGTACCGGGTGCGCAGCGCGTCCGGCCAGACATCGGTCAGGTCTTTCGCATCGAGCAGTTCGGTGATCATCCGGCCACCCTCGAGGCCGTAGTCGATGCCCTCGCCGTTGAGCGGGTTGACACAGGCGGCGGCGTCGCCGATCAGGGCCCAGTTCGGTCCGGCGATCCCGCTGACCGCGCCGCCCATCGGCAGCAGGGACGACGCGAGATCGGTGGGCGGCCCGTCGAGGGCGAAGTCCTCCGCGCGCTGCTCGGCGTACAGCTCGAGCAGCGGACGCAGCGAGCCCTCCGCCGGGCGCTTCGCGGTCGCGAGGGTGCCGACACCGAGGTTGACCCGGCCGTCGCCGAGCGGGAACACCCAGCCGTAGCCGGGCTGGATCTTCTTGTCGCGGTCCCGCAATTCCAGATGCGAGGTGATCCACGGGTCGTCCGATCGCGCGGACTTCGCGTACGAGCGCACCGCGACGCCGTAGGCGGTCTCCCGATGCCATTGGCGGCCCAGCAGCTTGCCCACCGGCGAGCGCACCCCGTCGGCGACGATCAGCTTGTCGCAGCGCACCGTCGCCACGCCGATCGCGGTGCGCAGCCGCACCGCGGAGACCGCGGCGTCGTTGTGGTCGAGTTCGACCGCCCGCACCCCGTCCGCCCGCCGCGCGCCGGCGTCGATCGCACATCGGCCGATCCGGTCGTCGAGCTCGCTGCGCGGCACCGCGCTGCCGTACGTCGGCAGGTGCCCCTTGCCGGGCCACTCCAGCTCCAGGGAACGGCCGAAGCCGTTGAGGCGCAGCCCGCGGTTGCGCACGCGGCTGGTCGTCCAGTCGGCGATGCCGAGGTGTTCGAGTTCCGCCATCGCCCGCGGGGTCAGTCCGTCGCCGCAGGTCTTGTCGCGGGGGAACTTCGCGGCGTCGACCAGCAGGACGTCCCGCCCGTCGCGGGCCGCCCACGCCGCAGCGGCGGAACCCGCAGGTCCGCCGCCTACCACCAGCACTTCCACATGTTCGGGAAGATCGGTTACGCCCTCGAGGTGTGCCGCAGTCACCGTCTCAGTATCCCCTCAGGCTAAGTTGAATGACGTGGGACGTCCGGATTCGGAATCAGAGGCATCCGCAACCGTGGTCGCCGGGGTTGATCTGCTGGACCCGACGTTGGCCGCTTCGGTGCGTGACGCGGTCGGTCGGGTAGAGGCGCTGTTGGTCGAGGAGCTCTCCGCTGGTGAGGATTTCCTCACCGAGGCGGCTCTGCATCTCGCTCGGGCGGGAGGTAAGCGGTTCCGTCCGCTGTTCACCGTCCTGACCGCACAACTCGGACCGCAACCGGACAATCCGGAGATCGTGGTCGCCGCGACCGTGATCGAACTGGTGCACCTCGCGACGCTCTATCACGACGACGTCATGGACGAGGCCGAGCTGCGCCGGGGCGCCGAGAGTGCCAACGCGCGCTGGGGCAACAGCATGGCGATCCTGATCGGCGACTACCTCTTCGCGCACTCCTCGCGGCTGGTCTCCACCCTGGGGCCGGAGGCGGTTCGGGTGATCTCGGAGACCTTCGCCGAGCTGGTGACCGGGCAGATGCGCGAGACGATCGGCGCCGGCCCGCGCGAGCCCGTCGAGCACTATCTGCGCACCGTCTGGGAGAAGACCGGATCGCTGATCGCCACCTCCGGATACTTCGGCGGCGTCTTCTCGGGAGCGCCCGACGAGGACGTCGAACGGCTGCGCCGGCTCGGTGACGCGGTGGGTACCGCCTTCCAGATCGCCGACGACATCATCGACATCGCTTCCGACAGCGAACAGACCGGCAAGACCCCGGGCACCGACCTGCGGGAAGGGGTGCACACCCTGCCGGTGCTCTACGCGCTGCAGGACGAGGGCCCGACCGGTGTGCGGTTGCGCGAGCTGCTCACCGGACCGCTCACCGAGGAGGCCGAGGTCACCGAGGCGCTCGGCCTGCTGCGCGGCTCGGACGGCATGCGGCGGGCCCGCGTGACGCTCGCCGAGTACGTCGATCGGGCCCGTCTCGAGCTCGAGGGTCTGCCGCCCGGACCGGCCAATGCGGCCCTGCGCGGCCTGGTCGACTACACCGTCCAACGCGTCGGCTGACGGGCTGCGCGCCGCCGGACGGGAACCCGGACCCCCGCCGGAGCGTTGTCGTCAGTGATGGCCACGGGCGTGGTCTTCATCGAAAGTGAGAGGTGGGTGGACCGGTGAGCAGGTTCGCCAATTCGGCCAAGACGTTCGCGTTGCTGGTCGGAATGTCGTTGCTGATCGTCTTTATCGGAGCCCTCTTCAACAACAGAACCATCCTGTTCGGTTCGATCCTGCTCGCGGTTGCCGTCAACGGGTGGACTTACTTCAACAGCGACAAGATGGCGCTGCGGGCCATGCACGCGCAGCCGATCACCGAGGTCGAATCGCCCGTGCTCTACCGGATCGTTCGGGAGCTCGCGACCAGTGCGCGCCAGCCGATGCCGCGGCTGTACATCAGCCCGACCAATGCCCCGAACGCCTTCGCCACCGGGCGCAATCCGCGCAATGCGGCGGTCTGCGTGACCAGCGGCATCCTGCAACTGCTCGACGATCGCGAACTGCGCGCGGTGCTCGGTCACGAACTCGCCCACGTCTACAACCGCGACATCCTGATCTCGTCGGTCGCCGGCGCGATGGCCGCGGTGATCTCCGGTTTGGCCAATATGGCCTTCTTCGCGAGCGCCTTCGGCGGCCGCGGAAACGGTGGCAATCCGCTGGCGATCCTGCTGGTCTCGCTGCTCGGACCGATCGCCGCGACGCTCGTGCGGCTGGCGGTTTCCCGGTCGCGGGAGTACCAGGCGGACCAGTCGGGCGCGGAATTGACCGGTGACCCGCTCGCGCTCGCCTCGGCGCTGCGCAAGATCGAGATGGGCGCGGCCGCGGCGCCGCTGCCGCCGGAGCCGCAGCTCGCCGCGCAGTCACACCTGATGATCGCCAACCCGTTTCGTCCCGGCGAGCGGGTGAGCAAGCTGTTCGCGACCCATCCTCCGATGCAGGATCGGATCGAACGCCTCGAACGAATGGCCGGTCGCCGACTCTAGGTCCGAAATCTTCCGACCTGGGCGATCCGGCGGTGCATTCGACGGTATTTCGCGTCGCATGTATCGCCGAAACCCGGAAACAAAAATACCAAAAGAGGCATTCGTGCCATTTTGTAATCCTGGGAATTAATGGACAAATGGCCCTAATATCCCCTGTGACACTCGCGGTCGTGGCGGGGGCTCGAACCCATCCGAGTTGTCGACTTGTTCGTCAACCAGGTAGGGAGCTCCCATGTACCCCAAGCGGCACGCCCTCGGCGTCGCCCTCACCGCCGTGGCGGCCCTCGGCCTGTCCGCGTGTAGCAGCGGCACCGGCGGGGTCACCACGGACACGTCGGTGACCCAGACGATCGACGGCGAACCGACCGTCGTCGAGTTCGGACCCGGTCCGGAGAACGAGAATCCGCCGGTGACCACCGACCTGCGTGATGCGCGGTACTGCGAGATGATCCCGGTCACCCGGGAGGGGACCACCCTGACCGCCTGGGTGTACAACACCCTCGGCTTCAACGACTGCCCCGACGACCTCTGGCAGGCCATCACCGAGGACGAGGTCAAGGAGGCGTACAACGCGCTCGAGGCCAACCTCAACGGCCCGCGACATTGGGTGCTCGACGAGATCGGCGCACAGCAGGGTGGGGTGACGACCTCGAAGGAGACCTGGTTCTTCGGCGGCATCCAGATGGCGCTGCGGGCGCAGGTGGACACCAGCCTGCGGCAGGGGAGCGTCGGCCAGATGTACACGGTCAACACCGTCACCCGGCAGACCACCTGGAAGTACGAAGCCGGTCAACCGGTGTTCGAACTGACCGACCCGCAGGGATCGGTCTACACGATGCAGTCCTACTCGCAGATCATCGACCCGAACCTGAGCTACGACGATCTGGCGGATCTCGGCTCGCGCCTGCAGCTCCCGGAGGGCTGGTCCTACGGCACCCGGATCCTCGACGCACCGCTCGACGTGGTCGCCGATGGCACCGCATACGTCGTCGACGACGACCTCAACAACGCCTACCAGCGCAGCGTTGCCGGTCCGGGCGTCTCCTGAGCGGCCGGGGCGGAGAACAGATGAACACCCTCGAACGTTTCGGTGGTCGCAGACTCGCCGCGCTGGTGCTGTCCCTGTTGGTGATGGTCTCCGGCGCGCTCGCCGGCGGCGTCGCCCGGGCTCAGCCGGTCGGGCAGGGCGACGCGGCCGGACCGGCCTGCGCCTGGCAGATCATGTCGAACGACCAGATCCTCAACGTCGCGTTCCCGGACTCCGGCGCCACCTACTGGGTGCTGCCGTACCACCTCGGGCCGGGCCAGTCGATCACGTTGACCGGGCAGTATCCGGACGCCCGCTACTTCTCGCTCAATACCTACGGCACCGACTTCAACACCGTGGATACTCTGCGGGACAATCAGATCCAGCCCGAAGAGGGGAGCGCGAACCCCTACGCGACGGTCGCCCCGAGCGCTGCCGGTCGCAACTGGACCGCGACGGTCGTGTCCGGTCCGGCGGACCCGGCGCGCAACGAGATCCGTGGCCTGCGCGAGGGGCAGCAGAGTTCGGTGGGCTTCCTGATCGTGCGCATCTACGTGCCGGCCGACCCGGCATCGCCCAGCGGTGGGGTGCATCTGCCGACGGTGACGATGAATCTCGGTGGTGGGATGACACTTCCGTTGTCGCCCTGCGCGACACCGTTCGATCCGCGGGCCTACTCCGGGCCGATCGCCGCGGCGCTGACCGCGGTCTTCGACCGGGCGATCGGCAATGCGGCCGCCGGCGCCTTCCCCGGTGGCGCCCCGGAGGCGACGTTCATCACCCCGGCCTCGACGTCCGGGCTCTTCCCCAACGGCGACAACAAGTACATCGGTGCCGGGCTGACCTACCAGCCCGGTCGGGTTCTGGTGATCCGCGGCATGGCGCCGAGCTTCCCGGATACCCGCGCCGGCGAATCACCCGCGACCACCGGGGTGGCGATGCGCTACTGGTCGATGTGTCAGAACGACAGGGTCACACCGTATCCGGTGGTCGGCTGCGCCGACGACTACCAAACCCGCATCGACAGCGGCGGGTACTACACCTTCGTCGTGGCCGCGGCCGAGGATATGACCGCCTCGGCGGATTCGACGATCACGATGTTGCCCTGGGGTGACATCACGGTCCCCAACAAGGTGGTCTTCATCCGAAATATGTTGCCGTCGGAGCAGTTCTATCCCTGGTCGATCCAGGCCGCGCAGGACTCGGGGGTCGATCCGGCGACCAGTATGGGCCCGTACTACCCGCGGGCGACCTACTGCGATGTGACGGTGTTGCAGTCGCAGGGCTGGCAGGCCTGCTACACCTGAATGTGATGGCAACACGGTAAGGGCCCGGTCGTCGTACCGGGCCCTTACTGCATGCATGGGTCCGTTGACAAGCGGAACCCTCTATTGCGCTCTGCGTGATGCGGTCTATCGGCGCAGCGCCCGAAAGGGTCCAGACTCGCCCGAGGTCGTGTTTCGTAGGGCTGCTTGCACATCGAACCCGCGCCGCATCATCCGTTCCACACCGAGCGCAGGGAGTTCGAGACGTGTCCATCCACCCTGTCTCCACCGAACCCGAGACGACCACTTCCACGACCCTCGCCGCGGGCGGCGCGGAACCACCCGGCGGTTCGATCGGCAGTCGACTGCGCGCCACCGCAAGCAGTTTGGTGCTGCCCCTGCTGTCGGTGCTGGTCTTTTTCATCGTCTGGCAGCTCGTCGCGGTCAGCGGCATCTGGAATCAGACCTTCGTCCCCTTCCCCAGCACGGTCTGGTCGGCCTTCATCGACATCTCCACCAGCGACAACGGGGTACGCGGCTACGCGGGCTACCTGCTGTGGGAGCACCTGTACATGACCTTGCGTCGGGTGCTGGTGGGCGTGGTGATCGGCGTCGCGATCGGCGTGCTCCTCGGCCTGCTGATGGGCACGATCGGTTGGTTGCGGCGAGTTCTCGAGCCGTGGCTGACCTTCCTGCGCAGCCTGCCGCCGCTGGCCTACTTCTTCCTGCTGGTCATCTGGCTCGGCATCGACGAGGCGCCCAAGATCACGCTGCTCGCGCTGGCCGCCCTGCCGCCGGCCGCCGTCGCCACCACCGCCGCGGTCGCCGCCGCACCGGTCGCGCTGACCGAGGCCGCCCGCGCGCTCGGCGCTTCGCGCACCCAGGTGATCCGCGATGTCGTCGTGCCCGCCGCCCTACCGGAGACCTTCACCGGCATCCGGTTGGCCGTCGGCATGGCCTATTCGTCCGTCGTCGCCGCGGAACTGTTCAACGGCATCCCCGGTATCGGCGGAATGGTCAAGGACGCAAGTAACTACAACAACACTCCGGTGGTGCTCGTCGGCATCTTCGCCATCGGAATCTCGGGTTTGGTCATCGACGGCGTGCTGCGCACCATCGAGCGGCGCGTCGTTCCCTGGAGAGGAAAAGCATGAGAATCAAAGCGCTGGTAGCGGCTGGTGTCATCGCGATGATGGCGCTGACCGGCTGCGCTGTGGGTCAGTCGGGGCAGGACTCGAGCAAACCGACGATCCGACTCGGCTATCAGACCTTCCCGAGCGGCGACCTGATCGTGAAGAACAATCAGTGGCTCGAGGAAGCGTTGCCGGACTACAACATCCGGTGGATCAAGTTCGATTCCGGTGCCGACATCAACACCGCGTTCATCGCCGGGGAACTCGACTTCGCCGCGATCGGGTCGAGCCCGGTGGCGCGCGGATTGTCGGAGCCGCTGAACATCCCGTACCAGGTGGCCTTCCTGCTCGACGTCGCCGGCGAGAACGAGGCGCTGATCGCCCGTGACGGTACCGGCATCTCGTCGATCGCCGACCTGCGCGGCAAGCGCATCGCCACCCCGTTCGCGTCGACCTCGCACTACAGCCTGCTCGCCGCGCTCGAACAGAACGGGCTGACCCCCAACGATGTTCAGCTGATCGACCTGCAGCCGCAGCCGATCCTGGCCGCCTGGGACCGCGGCGACATCGACGCCGCCTATGTCTGGCTGCCCACCCTGGACCAGTTGCGGCAGAGTGGAACCCAGCTGATCAGCAGCCGCGAACTCGCCGCGAACGACAAGCCCACCCTCGACCTCGGTGTCGTCTCGACCGCCTTCGCCGAGGCCAACCCGGATGCGGTGGACACCTGGCGGCAGCAGCAGGCGCGGGCGCTCGACGTGATCCACGATCAGCCGGACGACGCCGCCAAGGCGATCTCCGCGGAGATCGGGCTGAGCCCGGAGGAGGTCGCCGGCCAGCTCCAGCAGGGCCTGTACCTGACGCCGGCCGAGATCGCCTCGCCGGAATGGCTCGGCACCGAGGGGCAGCCGGGCGCGATCGCCAACAGCCTCGAGGATGCCTCGCAGTTCCTCGCCGATCAGGCGCAGATCCCCGAGGCCGCTCCGCTGTCGACCTTCCAGGACGCCATCTACACCAGGGGACTTCCGGATGTCATCACCCAGTAGTGACTCGGACGCGGTCGGCGTCGTCGGTGACGCCGGCCGGGTCACGGTCGAGGGCGTCTCGCAGCGGTACGGCTCCGGCAAGGATCGGGTGACCGCCCTCGGGCCGGTCGACCTCGACGTCGAACCCGGCAGCTTCCTGGTGCTCGTCGGCGCCTCCGGCTGCGGCAAGTCGACCCTGCTGCGGCTGCTGGCCGGGTTCGAGCAGCCCGCCGAGGGGCGGGTCACCGTCTCCGGGGAGGCGCCGGTTCCCGGCGTCAGCGCCGGGGTGGTCTTCCAACAGCCGCGGCTGTTTCCGTGGCGCACCGTCGGCGGCAATATCGACCTGGCCCTCAAGTACGCGAAGGTGCCGAAGGCGGAGCGGGCCGAACGGCGCGAGGGGCTGCTGCACCGGGTGGGGCTCGAGGGCACCGCCGACCGCCGGATCTGGGAGATCAGCGGCGGGCAGCAGCAGCGCGTCGCGATCGCCCGGGCGCTCGCCGCCGATACCCCGCTGTTCCTGCTCGACGAGCCCTTCGCCGCGCTCGACGCCCTCACCCGCGAGCGGCTGCAGGAGGACGTGCGCCGGGTCAGCGCGGAGACCGGTCGGACCACCGTCTTCGTCACGCACAGCGCCGACGAGGCCGCCTTCCTGGGCTCCCGGATCGTCGTGTTGACCCGGCGGCCCGGCCGCGTCGCGCTCGACCTGTCGGCCGATCTGCCCCGCAGCGGGATCGATTCGGAGGAGTTGCGCCGCTCCGGCGAGTACAACCGGCTGCGAGCCGAGGTCGGACGGGCGGTCAAGGCCGCCGCCGCCTGACCGCCGCTCGATCTCTGCCCGTCGAACCACCGGACCGGTCGCGAATCTTCAAGCGCGGCCGGTCCGGCTCTCGTAGCGTGGCGGTCATGGCAGACAATCAGGTCGTCCAGGCGACCGATACCGTTGATCCGCAAGCCAATACGGTCGGCGTGACCGGGGCGCACACCACGAACGGCATCCCGCACGGGCTGTCCTCGCTCACCCCGTTCCTGGCGGTGCCGGGCGCCGCCGCCGCGATCGAGTTCTATCGGGACATCTTCGGTGCCCGCGTCGTCGACGTCACCGAGATGGGCGGGATCGTCGTGCACGCCGAACTCGACTTCGGCAACGGCCGCCTCCAACTGGGCGAACCGAATCCCGAGTACCACCTGGTGCCGGCGCCGGACGGGGACGACGACTGCTACTCGCTGGGCCTCTACTGCCCGAACGTCGACGCGGTGGTCGAGCGGGCCGTCGCCGCCGGGGCGGTCGTGCGCGAACCGGTGATGACGTTCGTCTCCGGCGACCGGTTCGCGAGCATCCGCGACCCGTTCGGGGTGCGCTGGTCGGTGATGACCCGCGTCGAGGATCTCTCGGAGGCCGAGAGCGCTCGACGTATCGCCGAATGGGCGGCCGCGCAGGGCTGAGGCCGGCTGAACCGGCGGGACTTCGGCGAGGCGGTGAGCGGCGACGGGCCCGGAGGAGGAAACTGGGCATATGTCACAGCTCCCTCCGCCCGGACCCCGCCGGAATGCCCTCTTCGCCGTCGTCGTCGCCTCCGTGATCTCCGGCGCCCTCGCGCTGTGGGATATCCACCGACGCCCCGACGAGTTGGTGCGGGGTCGCAAGCTCTGGTGGCGCACCGCCATCGGCCTCAACAGCGGTAACTCCCTCGCCTACTGGGTCTTCGGGCGCCGTCGTGAGCCGACCGCGGTGGAGCCGTCATGAGCGCGGCCGGCGGCTGTATCTTCTGCGCGATCGTCGCCGACAACGTCGACGCGCATGTGGTGATGCGCAACGACGACTTCGTCGCCTTCCTCGACAGCCGCCCCGTCTTTCGCGGGCACACGCTGGTGGTCCCGCGCGACCACTTCTCCACCCTGCTCGACCTGCCCGCGCCGCTGCGCGACGGCTTCCTGGAGGCCGGTCAGGATCTGGTGCGCGCGGTGCAGAACGCCTTCGGCGCGCAGGGCACCTTCGTCGCGATCAACAACACGATCAGTCAGTCCGTGCCGCACCTGCACATGCACGTCGTACCCCGCAACAAGAGCGACGGGCTGCGCGGCTTCTTCTGGCCCCGTATGTCCTACGGGCCGGGGGAGGCCGACGCCTACGCGGAGCGACTGCGGGCGGCGCTGTCGGAGCGACGCGGCGCCGAAGCCGCCGGCTGACCGCTCGGCGACCACACCGACGACCGAAGCAGCCGCGCGCCGTTGAGCGCCACCACCACTGTCGACCCCTCGTGCCCCGCAACGGCGAGCGGCAGTGGCAGGGTGCCCACCAGATCCCAGGTCACCAGCGTCACGATCACCGTCGCCGCGATGGTCAGGTTCGCGATCACATAGCGGCGGGCCTTGCGGGACAGTCGGATCAGGGCGGCGATCGCGTGGAGGTCGTCGCGCACCATGATCACGTCGGCCGTGTCGAGCGCCAGGTCGGACCCGCGTCCACCCATCGCGACACCGGTATCCGCGGTCACCAGGGCGGGCGCGTCGTTGATCCCGTCGCCGACCAGCAGGACGATCTCGCCGGCGCGGCGCCGATCGGCCACCACGGTCGCCTTGTCCTCGGGAAGCAGCTCGGCGTGCACCTCGGCGATCCCGGTGCGCTCGGCCACCATCCGCGCGGTCGTCGTGTGATCGCCGGTCACCATGATCGTCGGACCGGCGGTGATGTCGGCGAGATCGCGCACCGCACCGGCCGCCTCGTCGCGCACCCGGTCGACCAGTTCGATCAGCCCCTCGGCGCGGCCGTCTATCGTCACGCGCACCACGGTTGCGTGGTCGCCGTTCTCCGGGGTGCCGTTCGCCTGGTCGCCGGCGCGTTCGACGGTCACCCGTCGACCGTCGACCAGGCCGGTCACCCCGCGGCCGGGCATCGCCCGGAAATCGTCGACCGCTCCGATCGGGGTATCCGCGGCATCGACGATGGCCCGCCCCAACGGATGTTCGCTGAGCCGTTCGACCGCCGCGGCCGCCGCCAGAATCTCGGCCGGGGACCGCTCGCCCAACGACCGGATCGCCGCGACCTCCGGCCGCCCCTCGGTCAGCGTGCCGGTCTTGTCGAAGGCAACCAGCGTCGTGCGGCCGATCGACTCCATCACCGCGGCGGACTTGACCAGCACCCCGTGCCGGCCCGCGTTGGCGATCGAGGCGAGCAGCGGTGGCATCGTCGAGAGCACCACCGCGCAGGGGGAGGCGACGATCATGAACACGATCGCCCGCAGCAGCGCCTCCTCGAAGGGGCTGCCGAACAGCAGCGGAATCCCCAGGACCAGCAGCGTCGCGGCGACGACGGTGAACGAGTACACCTGCTCGACCCGGTCGATGAACAGCTGGGTCGCCGCCTTCGACTGCGAGGCCTCCTCGACCAGCGCGACGATCCGGGCGATCACCGACTCCGATGCCGCCCGTTCGACCCGCACGGTCAGCGCGCCCGTGCCGTTGACCGTGCCCGAGAGCACCTCGTCGCCCACGCCGCGGGCGACCGGCACCGACTCGCCGGTCACCGCCTGCTGGTCGACCTCGCTGTAGCCGTCGATCACCACGCCGTCGGCGCCGACCCGTTCGCCGGGGCGCACCAGAATCCGATCGCCGACCACCAGATCGGCGCACTCGACCGTGTGGGTGGAGCCGTCCGGGTCGAGGCGGGTCGCCTGCTCCGGGGCCAGGCCGAGCAGGGCGGTTACCGATTGGGCGGTTCGTTGGGTGACCACGACCTCCAGCGCGCCGGAGGTCGCGAAGATGACGATCAGCAGGGCGCCGTCGAAGACCTGACCGATCGCCGCCGCCGCGATCGCCGCGACGATCATCAGCAGGTCGACGTCCAGAGTGCGTTCCCGCAGCGCCCGCAAGCCGGCGAGAGCCGGCTCCCAGCCGCCGGTGGCGTAGCAGACCAGGTAGGCCGTCCACCACATCCAGGCAGGGGTGCCGGCGAGCTGCAGACCCCAGCCGACCAGGAACAACACCAGTGCGATCGACGCCCACCGCACCTCCGGCAGGCGCCATCCGGTGCGCAGGATCGACGGCGGCGCGATCGCTTTCCGATCGGCGGTGGGATCGGTTCGCAGGGCGGTCACGGGGCGGTCTCCTCGTTCGTATTCGGGCCGGTCGGGCGGGCGACCGGGCAGCGCGGCGCGGTGGGAACCGCGTCCGCGGGCACGCCGGCCCGCTCGTGCGCGGTGCCGTCACCCAGGGCGCGTTCGGCGTGGAAGACCGCCAGTGCCACCAGTTCGCGGGCCTCGTCGTCGATCAGTCGGTAGAAGACCCGGGTGCCGTCCTGGCGTACCCCGACCACCCGGCCCCAGCGCATCTTGGCCAGGTGCTGGGACGTCGTGGTCGGCGTCTTGCCGATCACCTCGGCGAGCTGGTTGACCGACAGCTCCCCGTGGTCGCGCAGGGCGAGGATGATCCGGATCCTGGTCGGGTCCGAGAGCAGCCGGAAGACCTCGGCCGCCAGATCGACGTACGCGCTATCGGGTCCGAAGCTGCATGATCGGTTATCTTCACGCATACGCAGATAATATGCGTGCGCATGTGAGCACGTATCTACTACGTTGGTGTGACCTGTCGCACGTTCGGGACGTCCTCCGGGGTCAGGGGTGCGACGGCGAAGGCGCGGACATCGACTCGATCGTGGCGATCATGTGCTCGAGTTCGTCCGGGGTGACCCGCGAGGCGACCACCGCGTCGGACGAGCCGGCGAGGCTGCTGTTGAAGAACAGTCCGTCGCCGAGGACCTGGACGATGCGGGCGACCACCGGATCGCCGAGAACGTCGGTCAGGGTGTCGCGCCACTGGTTGACCACCGCTTCGAGGGCGGGTCGCGCCTCGGGATGGCGGCCGGACTGGTCGAGCCGGGTGACGGCGGTCAACGCCAGGTCGAGCGGGGTGCCCAGGGCGATCGCGTCGCGCAGGAAGTAGGCGATCGGCCCCTCGGCGGCGGTGCGGATGCGTTCGCAGTGCTGGGCGTTGACCGCGGCCAGGCGCAGGATCAAGGCGTCGGCGAGGGCGTCACGGCTGGGGAAGTGGTAGAACAATCCGCCCTTGGAGACACCCGCGCGCGCGGCGGTCGCCGCGATGGTCGCCGCTCGCTCCCCGTCCTCGACCACGAGGTCGCGAAAGGCGTCGAGGATGGTCTCCCGCGTCGTGCTCTCCGGCTCCATCGGGCCATGGTAACGAGATTCACCATGGACTGCACCGGACGTCCGGTACAGTAGCGCGGTGACTGTTGATATCGCTCCCGCCGCACGGGCCGGGAATCGCGCATGGGTGGCCGTCGGGCTGCTCCTACTTCCCGTGCTGTTGGTGACGATCGACAACACCGTGCTCAACTTCGCGCTGCCGGCGATCGCCGCCGACCTGCAGCCGACCGCGACCCAGCAACTGTGGTTGATCGACGTCTACCCGCTGGTCCTGTGCAGCCTGCTGGTCGCCGGCGGCAATCTCGGCGACCGCCTGGGCCGGCGCCGCACCCTGATGGTCGGCGTCGGCGGCTTCGCCCTGGCGTCGATCGGCGCGGCCTTCGCGCCCACCGCGGAACTGCTGCTCGCCGCGCGCATCGCCACCGGCGTCTTCGGCGCGGTCATCCTGCCCGCCACACACTCGCTGGTCCGCTCGATGTTCCACGATCGCAGCCGGCGACGTATCGCGATCGCCGTGCTGACCACCGGCTTCGCCTCCGGCGCCGCGCTCGGCCCGATCATCGGCGGCTGGCTGGTCGGCGGCTTCGGCTGGCCGGCGATCTTCCTGCTGGCCGTGCCGCTGTCGATCCCGCTGCTGCTCGGCGCACCCAAGCTGATCGACGAGTACCGCGACCCGGACCCGGGGCCCGTCGACATCGGCTCGATCGTGCTGTCGGCGACCACCCTCGCCCCGATGGTCTACGCGATCAAGCACGTCGCCGGTCACGGGGTCGACGTCATCGCCGTCGCCGGACTGCTGATCGGGGTCGGTTCCGGCGCGCTGCTCGCGTACCGGCTGCTGCACCGGGAGAACCCGATGCTCGACATCCGCCTGTTCCGCAACCCCGGATTCACCGGCTCGATCCTGGCCAACCTGGTCAACCTGATGGGCATCACCGGCTTCCTCTTCTTCGCCGCCCAGCACCTGCAGTTGATCGCGGGATTGACGCCCTTCCAGGCCGCCTGGGCCCTGGTGCCCGGCGCGATCGCCAACGTGATCGTCGGCTTCGCCGTCGTGCGGATCGTGCGATATGTGCGCCCGGGGATCGCCCTGGTCACCGGCCTGCTGCTGGCCGCGACCGCCTACGCGCTCACCGCGGCGACCAGCGGCAGCGCCACCATCGCCACCATCGCGATCGCCTACCTGCTGATCGGGATCGGCTCCGGCGCGACCGGCACCACCTCGAACGACATCATGTTGGCCAATGTGCCGCCCACCAAGGCCGGCGCGGCCGCCGCGGTCTCGGAGACCGCCTACGAGCTGGGCACCGTCCTGGGGGTCACCGTCCTCGGCGGCGTGCTGACCGGCATCTACCGCGGCACCCTGCAGCCGCCGGCCGGTATCGACGCTGAGCAGGCCGCCGCCGCCCGCGAAACCCTCGCCGGCGCGGTCGACGTCGCCCGGACGCTGCCCGAGCCGGCCTCGTCGGATCTGGTCACCGCGGCCGCGACCGCCTTCGACGCCGGCGCGGCGACCGCCTCGATGATCGCGACCGGCCTGCTGGTGGTCGCCTCCGCGGGCATCTTCACCCTGGTGCGCAAACAAACCGCCTGACGGCGGCGAGCGTAGATTTGCCGACATGAGCGCTCGCGACGTGCGCGACGGTTTCGACCTGGTGGCCTGCGGGATTCGTGGGCACGTCACCTATGCCCCGACCGAGGCCGATCTGGCCGGGCGGCTGTCGGTCGAGGCCCCGCGCGGGACCGCCTGGCGATGCCTGCGCTGCGGGGACTACGTACTCGGCGAGCCGCACGGGAGCGGGCCCGCCGACCAGGCCCCGATGGTGCTGCGCGGCGCCGCCCTGCGGGACTTGGTCATCCTGCGGGTTCTCGCCGTCGAACGGCTGCTGCGCGGGGTGATCCTGATCGCCCTGGCCGCCGGGATCTGGTGGTTCCAGGGGCAGCGCGCGCACCTGCAGTCGACGGTCGAGTCCTATGTGCCGCTATTGCAGCCGATCGCCGACCGGTTGGGTGTCACGATCGGCGATCTGCCGATGATGCATCGCATCGAGTCGGTGCTCAACGCCGGCACCTCGACGATCCTCGGGATCGGGTTGTTCGTCCTCGCGCTCGGTGCGCTCGAACTGGTCGAGGCGATCGGCTTGTGGTCCGGCAAACGCTGGGGCGAATACGTCGCGGTGGTCGCGACCTCGATATTCATTCCCTTCGAGGTCTACGAGTTGATCGACCGGATCACCTTCCTGCGGGTCGCCGCGCTGGTGGTCAACGTCTTCCTGGTCGTCTACCTGGTGTGGACGAAGCGGCTGTTCGGCGTGCGCGGCGGCCTGGCGGCACGGGAGGCGCAGTTGCACGGCCGGTCATTGATCGAGATCGAGCGATCGGCCGGGCCGGTGGGGTCCGATCAGGAGTCGGTGCGGGGCGGTTCGGCGGCCCGGTAGGCGCTCGGGGTGAAGCCGAGCACCGTGCGGAAGTCCTTGGTCAGATGGGCGTGGTCGGCGTAGCCGAGGTCGGCGGCCACCACTGCGAGATCGAGCGTCGGCTCGGTGCGCACCCGCTCGGCCGCCTCCTGTAGACGGCGGCGTCGGATCATCGCGCCGGGGGAGAGCCCGACGTACCGCTTCGCCAGCCGTTGCAGCGTGCGTGCGGAGGTGTGCAGACGGGCGGCGGCGTCCTCGACCGTGCGGACGGTCGGGTCGGCGTCGAGCAGGTCGGCCATGCGGTTGGCCAGCACCGCCTCGGCCTGCGGCGGCGGCACCGTTTCGGACAGCCAGCCTCCGAACGCGGCGATCGCGGCGTCGTAGCGCTGCGGCGCCGGCCCGGCCATCGCGGTGCGCACCGCATCGATCACCGGGGTCGGCAGATCGACCGGCTGGTAGGAGTCCCGGATCGCGGCCGGGTCGTCGACGAAGGCCGCGGTGGCCGCGGGCCGCAGGAGAGCTCCGACCACCCACCCCGTACCGACCAGATCCCGATGGCCGGCGGTGGTCGACGGCCCGGCCAGACCGACCTCGTCGGAGCCGATCACCAGGTTGCACGCGGGGAAGGCGACCACATGTTGGCGGGAGACCCGGCCGGGTGCGATATCCCATTCCGGAATCCAGAACCACCGCACGACCTCGGCCAATGCCGCCGCCGGCTCGATGCGCCGGAAGGTCGGCAGGCGGGCCGGGAACAGGATGCCGCGGCTCGAGGGATCCACGGGTGGTGACGTTACTGCTCGTCGAGGAAGATCTCCTCGATCGGCCTGCCCAGGACTCGCGCGATCCGGAAGGCCAGCGGGAGGCTGGGGTCGTAGCGGCCCTTCTCGAGGGAGTTGACCGTCTGGCGGCTGACGCCTAGGTGTTCGGCCAGTTCCGCCTGGGTCCAGCCGCGCTCGGTGCGCAGCCGGCGAACGATGTTGTCCATCTCGGGTACCGGCGGATGTCAGTACCGCAGCCGGACGACCGCCGTGCCGATGATCCAGCCGGCCGCGTAGACCGGCCAGACCAGCGTCCACGACAGATTCGGCGCACCGGCGATCTGCAGCAGGCCGTAGGTGAAGGTCGCCAGCGAGCCGATCGCGAATCCGATCGCCATCGCCTCGATGGTGATCCGGGATTCCAATTCGTCGCTGCCGCGGATCTGGCGCAGCACCGCAACGGCCACCGCTACCAGCGCGGGCAGCGGAATCATCATCACCAGCCATTGGACGATGCCCTCGGATACCCGGCCGATCAGAAAGAGCGACAGGGCGAGCAGGGCGCAGTAGACGACGATCGCGATCGCCAGATCGCGCAGATAACGGTGAGCCGGACGGGGTGTGGTCATGACGGCCCCTGCCTTTCCCTCGGAGGTCGTGATGGAAAGCTTGCTTGTCATATCCCGAATGTAAAACTCACTTGTCATCGTGTCAAGCGTCTTTGACTTCGGGAATCGGGGCGGTGGTATGGCACTGTGTGGGGTGAGCTGCGAGAGCGGGGTCGCGTTCGGCGAGCAATGCGGCGGAAGGGGTGGGGGATGAACGCGACCGGCATCGACGGGGTGGGCAGCGCGGCCGATCGCGAGGTGATCGCCGCGCGCAACAGCGTGTACGCCGCGTTCGGGATCAACGGCATGTTGCTGGTCGGATTCCTCTCGCGCATCCCCGACATCCGCGCCGCGCTGAATCTGACACCGGGGTCGCTCGGCGCCGCGCTGCTCGCGGTCTCCGCCGGCGCGATGATCGGTCTACCGATCTCGGGCCGGTTGGTCGGCCGCTTCGGCAGCTCCCGGGTGCTGGTGACCGCAGGCTTCGGCATGTCGGTCGGCCTGCTGGTGATCGGCACCGCGATCAGCGTTCTGCACTCGCTGCCGGTGCTGGTGGTCGGCTTCTTCGTCGCCGGCATGTCCAACGGGATCTACGACGTGTCGATGAACCTGCAGGCCGCGCTGGTCGAACGTCGACTCGGCCGCTCGATCATGCCGCGATTCCACGCCGCCTTCAGCGTGGGCACGGTGCTCGGCGCACTGATCGGCGCGCTCGCCAGCGGCTTCGAGATATCGCTGCTGGTGCACCTCGCGGTGATCGTCGCGCTCTACTGCGCGCTCGCCGGCTGGTTCCGCCGAGACTTCCTCGTCGACGAGCGCGTCGAGGAGCCGGCGGGTGGCGGTGGCCGGTCGGAGTGGACACGGCCGCGCACCCTGCTGATCGGTCTGATCGTGCTGGCCGCGGCGTTCACCGAGGGCACCGCCAACGACTGGCTGGCCACCGCGCTCGCCGAGGGCTACGACCTGCCGCGCTGGGTCGGCGTGCTCGGCTACGCGACGTTCCTGATCGCGATGACCCTCGGCCGCGTGGTCGGCACCGGGCTGCTCGATCGCTACGGGCGGGTCGCGGTGCTGCGGGTGCTCTTCGCCTGCGCGATCGTCGGCGCCCTGCTGGTCTCCTTCGGCGGCCCGGTCCTGGCCTTCGTCGGCGCGGCGATCTGGGGACTCGGCGCGAGCCTGGGCTTCCCGGTCGGCATGAGCGCCGCCGCCGACGACCCGGAACGCGCGTCCGCCCGGATGAGCGTGGTGGCGACCATCGGCTACACCGCCTTCCTCGCCGGCCCGCCGCTGCTCGGCTTCCTGGGCGACCACATCGGGCTGCTGCGCGCCCTGCTGATCGTCGGGGTCACCGCGATCTTCGCCCTCGGGGTGCTGCCCGCCGCCCGCGAACCCGATCGGGCCGGGCCGGACGGGCGCTGAGGCGTGATCAGCCGAGGCCGGCGAGGAAGGCGCGCGGCGGGACGAAGAAGCTCGCCCCGGTGACCGCGGTCGAGAAGTCGAGAATGCGGTCGTGCAGCGGTGGGGGATCGCCGATGAACATGCGCTCGAGCATCTTCTCGATCACCCAGACGTGCCGCGAGTAGCCGATGAAGTACGTGCCGTACTCACCGCGGCCGGGGCGGGCGAAGGGCATGTTGTCGCGCAGGATGTCGTGTTCGCCGGCGGCGTCGGTGATCGTGCACAGCGTCTTGTGGGACTTCTGTCCCTCGGTCGCATCCGGTAGCTCGACGTTGTCGAACTTGGTCCGGCCGATGATCTGCTCCTGCGTCTCGGTCGACTCCCTGCGCCAGTCGCCGAGGTTGTGCAGGTACTTCTGGATGACGACATAGCTGCCGCCCGCATAGGCGGGATCCTCGTCGCCGACCAGGGTCGATACCGCGAGGTCGGCGCCCTCGGGGTTGGCGGTGCCGTCGATGAACTCGAGCAGATCACGCCCGTCGAAGTAGCGGAAGCCGGTGACCTCGTCGACGGTGGTCACCGCGCCGCCGAATGCCTCCAGCAGCAGCTTCTCGAATTCGACGTTGAGGTCCGCCGACTCCGAGCGGATGTGATAGAGCAGGTCACCGGGGGTGGAGACCGCGGTGTGCTCGGCTCCTTTGATCTCCCGGAATTCGGCCAGTTCCGCGGGGAGCGGCGCGCCGGCGGTCAGACCGTCCCAGACGCGCCGGGAAATCCCGACATTGCAGGTGAAATTGCCGTGCAGCGAGCGGCTGCGAATGTCTTTGATCAGGTCGCCGGTCGCGGCCACCACCGCTCGGGCGGTCGCCAGGGCGGCGTCGCCGTCGTTGATGGTCAGCACCAGAAAGGTCGCGGCAACGCTCAGCGGCGCCTCGACATATTGCGGTTCGGTCGTGATCTTCGCGGCCGTCGACGTGGGGGAGAGCGAACTCACGGATACCTCCGAGACGAGGTGTGCGCGGACCGGCACAGGCCGGGATCGGCGCGGGCTGTACGCCGGGCGAACCGGAGCCTACTCGGGTACGACGCCTACGAAGCGGTCGATCGCCGCGCGACAAACATGTCCATCGCACCGGACAGAACCGTGCTGCCGCGGGGGTCGGTCGCCCCGGAATCGATCAGGTCGATCGCGACGGAGACCAGCGAGCGGTCGGCGCGACCGGGGGCGGGTCGATCGGGGGTGATCGCGGTGATCTCGACCGCGCCGGTCAACGTCATCCCGGGGCGCACCGGCCGGCGGAATCGGAGCGAGTGCAACTCGCGGCCGGCGATCACCTGCCAGTGGCCGTAGGCCGCCAGGACCGACAGGCGCTGGGCGATCGCCAGGGTCTGGATTCCGCTGGCGATCAGGCCCTGGAAGGGGCCGCTGCGCGCCGCGACCGGCTCGAGGTGGAACCACTGCGGATCCCACCGTCCGGCGAAGTCGAGGATCTCGCGTTCGGTCACCTCGTACGGTTCGAACGGGAAGGACGCTCCGACGGTCAACTCGTCGGCGAACAGGCGCACGCGCGCGGCGGTCATCGAGCGGCTCAGCGGTAGTTGACGAACTGCAGGGCGATCCCGAAATCGTCGTTCTTGAGCAGCGAGATCACCGCCTGCAGATCGTCGCGCTTCTTGCTGCTGACCCGCAGCTCGTCGCCCTGGATCTGCGCCTTGACGCCCTTGGGGCCCTCGTCGCGGATCTTCTTGGCGATCTTCTTCGCGTTCTCCGAGGTGATGCCCTCGACCAGCGAGCCGGTGATCTTGTACGACTTGCCGGAGGATGCGGGATCGCCGGCGTCGAACGCCTTGAGCGAGATGTCCCGTCGGATCAGCTTCTCCTTGAAGACCTCGAGCGCGGCGGTGACCCGCTCCTCGCTGTTGGCCGTCAGGACGATCGTCTCCTGGCCGGACCACTCGATGGCGGCATCGGTCCCGCGGAAGTCGTAGCGGGTGCCCAACTCCTTGACGGTCTGATTGAGCGCGTTGTCGACCTCCTGTCGGTCGACCTTGCTGACGACATCGAACGACGAATCGGCCACCCGGACTCCTCGAGGCTGAAGCAAGCTGTTGGCGTCGTATCAACCTACCGGACCGTCGGGGGAAGCCGGAAAGCTCGGCTCCTCGAGGCCGCAAAAGGGCCTCGGTGCAGGCGGTTTGCATCGCCGGGGTGGTGTGGTTGTATTCTGCTAGGCGCGCAGCAGCGCACGGCAGGTTGCCCGAGCGGCCAATGGGAGCGGACTGTAAATCCGTCGGCTTACGCCTACGTAGGTTCGAATCCTACACCTGCCACATCGCCGGCAACGGCCCTCGATCAGCGGTAACGCGGCTCGGGGGCCGTTGTTGTCGACGGAGGGTTCCGCCCCCGGACCACCGGATTTGGTTCCGACCGGGCCGGGTGTGTACTCTTCTGGAGGCCCAAGGGTGCTCGAAGCACCCACCGGCCACGCCCCCTTAGCTCAGTCGGCAGAGCGTTTCCATGGTAAGGAAAAGGTCAACGGTTCGATTCCGTTAGGGGGCTCGGAGGGTTCGCGGGTCGATCCCGAGGATCGACACCAGGGCGGTGTAGCTCAGTTGGTAGAGCAAACGACTCATAATCGTTGCGTCGCCGGTTCGAGTCCGGTCACCGCTACTCACGGTTGTCGGTGCGTCGAGGTGTTCGTCGTCGGGTAACACACGCAGCCCTCGGAGCGACGCCCGACTGTCCCCGGCCGAAACACCATTCCGACGGGAACACCGCGGCGTTCTCCATCGTTGGTCTCGGGCAGGTCCGGGAACAACCGGAGGCGGCCGCCGGCGCATCCGGCCGCAGGGACATGGAAAGTAGGCACCTGGGATGGCTTCGTCAACCGACGTTCGCCCCAAGATCACCTTGGCGTGCGAGGTCTGCAAGCATCGCAATTACATCACCAAGAAGAATCGGCGCAACGACCCCGATCGGCTGGAACTGAAGAAGTTCTGCCCGAACTGCGGCACGCACCGTGGCCACCGGGAAACCCGCTGATTCTGGTTCGTCGGCGACGAGTGGACTTTCTCCGGTGACCGATAGCGCTCTCGACAACGCCCCCGCGGATACGGCGGCCTCCCGGGCCGAAGCGGTCCGCGCGGTGGTCGGACATCACTACCGTTCGGAGAGTGTGTACGAGGTCGGCGCCGAGTCGATCCGTCAGTTCGCTCGCGCCGTCCGCGCCTACCATCCCGCGCATTGGGATGAGCAGGCCGCGGCCGACCTCGGACACGAGGCGATCGTCGCTCCGCCGACGATGGTCGCGATCATGGGTGGCCTCGCGCAGCGCAAGCTGTTCGAGGAGGTCATCGCGGTCTACGACCTCAGTCAGGTGCTGCAGACCGATCAACAGCTCGAATTTCACCGACCCGTGGTGGCCGGTGATCGACTGGTTTTCGACGTGACCTTCGAGTCGTTCCGGCAGCTGGCCGGCAGCGACCTGTTGGTGACCCGCAACGACGTCTACGACGAGCGCACCGGCGAAGCGGTGATGACCACGGTCACCACCCTGGCCGCGCGCACCGACGGCGAGTCGAATGCCGAGCTGCTCGAGGCCGTGGAGGGTGTGATGATGTATGGCGGCCTCTGACCTCCGTGAGGTTGTCGTCGGTGGGGAGCTGCCCGCCGTCGACATGCCGATCACCCGTGGGGACCTGGTGAACTACGCCGGCGCGGCCGGCGATCCCAACCCGATCCACTATTCCGACCACATCGCCGCGCTCGCCGGGCTTCCCGGCGTGGTCGCGCACGGCATGTTGACCATGGGTCTCGGCGCGGGCTTCGTCACCGATTGGGCCGGCGATCCCGGCCGCGTGGTGTCGTACAACGTGCGGTTCACCAGCATGGTTGTCGTGCCCGCGGATCGGCCCGCGGTGGTGACCTTCAGCGGTAAGGTCAAGTCGATCGACGAGGAGACGCGAGTCGCCACGATCGCGATCACCGCGACGTCCGACGGCAAGCGGATTTTCGGTCGTGCCACCGCCGGCGTACGGTTGCCCTGACCGGATTTCGGTCCCGACGCAGTCGTGACGTACACTGAACTTCCGAGCTTGATCAGGCGGCATTGTTTGTGCTGCGCGCCGCTCTCCGAATACTCGGCGACGGCGCGCGGATTTATGTCACCGATCCCTCGGATCGGCCCGAAGGGTCGGTCCTGATCGGCTCGGATCGGCCAACCGGCCGAAGGGGCGTAGCTCAACTGGCAGAGCAGCGGTCTCCAAAACCGCAGGTTGCAGGTTCAAGTCCTGTCGCCCCTGCACCGGAAGAAGACATCGAGCGGATTCCCACCGGTGGGCCGCAACGGTTGGGAGGAATGACACGGTGAGCGAGCCACGCGATCCCGAGTCGACGGGCAACGATCCCGAGTCGACCGGGAAAGCAGACTCGGCCGCAGCGTCGCGTCGTTCCGGCACCCCGACCGGCAAGCCGGCTCGGGGTCGCCGTCGTTCGGCACCGACCGAAGCCGACGATCCCTCGACCGAGGCCATCGCCGTCGCAACCGCGACGCGGGCGGCCGGCCGGGGACGCCAGGTGGCCACGACGGAGGGCAATGTCTTCCGCCGGCTGATTCAGTTCTTCCGCCAGGTGATCGCGGAACTGCGGAAGGTCATTTGGCCGAACCGCCGTCAGATGGTCACCTACACGATCGTCGTATTGGTCTTCGTCTCCTTCATGACCGCGTACATCGGCGGTCTGGACGTGGTCTTCCTCGAGGCCGTGCGCTGGATCTTCGGCTGAGGCCGCGGCCGACGCGAGGACCCGTACCGATGACGAACGCAGAAAGCGAGCAGCTAGTGAGCACGCCCGAGAACGAGCTCGACGACTTCCAGGTGGAGGCCGTCGAGACGGTGTCCGATTCCGAGGACGCGGCGGTCGACGCCGACCTCGACGCGGATACCTGGGCCGATGACGCGGATGCCGAAGCTGCGGACGTCGACGACACCGATGACGCGGATGCCGATGACGCCGTCGTGACGAGCGACGAGGCGGAGCCGGTCGCGGAGGCCGCCCCCGAGGTCGAGGTCGACCCGGCCGAGGAGCTGAAGTCGACGCTGCGCAAGCTGCCCGGCGACTGGTACGTCATCCACTCGTACGCCGGTTACGAGAACAAGGTGAAGACCAACCTCGAGACCCGCGTCCAGAATCTCGACGTCGGCGATTACATCTTCCAGGTCGAGGTGCCCACCGAAGAGGTCACCGAGATCAAGAACGGCCAGCGCAAGCAGGTCAACCGCAAGGTCCTGCCCGGCTACATCCTGGTGCGCATGGAGCTCAACGACGAGTCCTGGGGTGCGGTGCGCAATACGCCCGGCGTCACCGGATTTGTCGGTGCGACCTCGCGCCCGTCGGCGTTGACCCTCAACGACGTCGTCAAGTTCCTGCTGCCGCAGCAGTCCCGCAAGAAGGCCCCCGCCGCCGCGCAGGCCGGTGGCGATTCGGCCGCCGCCGCATCGGCGAAGCCGGTTGTCGAGGTCGACTTCGAGGTCGGCGAGTCGGTCACCGTCATGGACGGCCCGTTCGCGACGCTGCCGGCGAGCATCAGCGAGGTCAACGCCGAGCAGCAGAAGCTCAAGGTGCTCGTGTCGATCTTCGGTCGCGAAACCCCCGTCGAACTCGGGTTCGGTCAGGTCACCAAGATCTGATCGGTCCGGTCGAGCGGGTCGCGGACGCGGCCCCACAGACTTGCGGAACGAATCGGGTCCCCCGGTTGTTGATATCCGCAGGAAAATACACCGATACAAGGAAGCAAGATGCCCCCCAAGAAGAAGAAGCTCGCGGGTCTGATCAAACTTCAGATCCAGGCCGGGCAAGCCAACCCGGCACCGCCGGTCGGCCCCGCGCTGGGCCAGCACGGCGTCAACATCATGGAGTTCTGCAAGGCGTACAACGCCGCGACCGAGTCGCAGCGCGGCAACGTCATCCCGGTGGAGATCTCCGTCTACGAGGATCGCTCGTTCGACTTCAAGCTCAAGACCCCGCCGGCGGCGAAGCTGCTGCTGAAGGCCGCGGGTGTGCAGAAGGGCTCCGGCGAGCCGCACAAGACCAAGGTCGCCAAGGTGACCATGGATCAGGTGCGCGAGATCGCGAAGACGAAGCAGGAAGACCTCAACGCGAACGACGTCGAGGCTGCCGCGAAGATCATCGCCGGCACCGCCCGTTCGATGGGTATCACCGTCGAGGGCTGAGCTCTTTCGAGCTCACGTGGAAGGGCCGGCCAGGCCCGCGAACCACATCTGAACCGATAGAAGGAACAGCACATCATGGCAAAACGCAGCAAGGCATACCTGGCCGCGGCCGAGAAGATCGACTTCGATCAGCTCTACTCGCCGCTCGAGGCCACCCGCTTGGCCAAGGAGACCGCGTCGAGCAAGTTCGACGCCACCGTCGAGGTCGCTCTGCGCCTGGGCGTCGATCCCCGCAAGGCCGACCAGATGGTGCGCGGCACCGTCAACCTCCCCAACGGCACCGGTAAGACCGCTCGCGTCATCGTCTTCGCGGTGGGCGAGAAGGCCGCAGAGGCCGAGGCCGCCGGCGCCGACGTCGTGGGCGCGGAGGATCTGATCGAGCGCATCCAGGGCGGCTGGCTCGACTTCGACGCCGCGATCGCCACCCCGGACCAGATGGCCAAGGTCGGCCGCATCGCGCGCGTCCTGGGCCCGCGTGGTCTCATGCCGAACCCGAAGACCGGCACCGTGACGCCCGACGTCACCAAGGCGGTCAGCGACATCAAGGGCGGAAAGATCAACTTCCGCGTCGACAAGCAGGCCAACCTGCACTTCGTCATCGGCAAGGCGTCCTTCGACGACGCCAAGCTGGTGGAGAACTACGCTGCCGCGCTGGACGAGATCCTGCGTGCGAAGCCGTCGACGGCCAAGGGCCGCTACCTGAAGAAGATCACGTTCACGACGACCACCGGACCGGGCATCCCGGTGGATCCGAACCGGACGCGCAACCTTCTCGAGGATGAGGCCGCGGTCTGACGACCTCGGTAGCGAGGGCCTGACGACCAGGACCCCGATCAACGAACCGGCGGGTCACCGGGAAGCGCTGCTTCCGGTGGCCCGCCGGTTTCGTGTTTGGGTGACCTCGAGGAAGCGGCGCAGGACGCGGACGCGTAGCGACCAGCGGCGCCTCGGCGGCGGCGCGCCGGTCAACAGGGCGTCGACGTTGTCCAGCAGGTCCTCGATCAGCGCATCGTGCAGCGGGATGATCGCCGCGCGCAGGAAGCGGGTGGGTCCCTCGATGCGCAGTTCGTGGACCAACTCGGCGCCGTCCCCGTCCTGTCCGCCCCGAAACTGCCCGCCCCGAATCTCGTCGACCCGAAATTCGTGGAAGCCGTCGATACCGGACGCGGGGGAGAAGACGAAGCGCAGCCGATCGGGGTCGACCCGGGCCACCGCATAGCGGATCGGTCCGTGCCCGCCGGTCGAGCCCGGCTCGAGACCACGATCGAGGATCAGCGGCGGCCAGCCGTCGGTCGGCCATACCCCGGACTCGGGGAGGTGGACCTGCCGAAGGAGTTGCCGAGCGGCCTCGGGGACCTCGACGCGGCGGCGATGGACGTTGATCAGCGTCGGCGGGGTGATCGTTGTCCAGCCCGCGCGATTTAGAATAGACGTTCTAGTAGTCATGTTCGTAAATGTACCCGAGGTCGCGCCGAGCGGTGGGCGGTGTGACACTCGGGGCATGCCGTTCTACCCGGGGAGCACCGGTCAGGTGCACTATCGCTCGTGGCCGGCCGGGACGACCCCGGCGTGGTGCGATCTGGTGATCGTGCACGGCCGCGGCCAGCACAGCGCCCTCTATCACCACGTCGCCCGGCGGCTGACCGGCGCCGGTATCGCGGTCCACGGGCTGGACCTGGCGGGCCACGGGCTGAGCGAGGGCGATACCGAGCGACCCGACCCATCGGTATCGGCGGGCGACCTGCGGCTGTTGGCCGGCACCCTCGGCCGGCCGCGGGCGGTGCTGGGGCATTCACTGGGTGCGGCGACGGTGATCGCGGATGTCGCGACCGGCGGGACCTGGGAGGCGGCGATCCTGTGCGGAACGCCCGCCAAGGCGGTCGGCCCCGAGGCGCTCGACCGATTGACCGCGCTGCCGACGCTGTTCGTGCACGGCGCCGACGATCGCATGACGCCGCTCGATCCGCTGCTGGACGCGATCGGCGATCGGGCCGTCGCTGTCGAGGTCTTCCCCGACGCCGGGCACGACCTGTTCCACGAGCCGATCGAGCGGCGGGTGACCGCCCGGGTGCTCGACTTTCTGCGCGCGACCGTCGGCTGAGCCGGCCGACGGCGCCGCCCGGCCGGCGCGGCTATGCCGGGGTGATGACGGTCAGCAGCTCGTCGGTCAGGCGCCGATGCAACGGCTCGGGCAGATCGTGGCCCCAGCCGGGGATCGTCACCAGACGGGCGTCCGGAATCGCCCGGGCGACCGCGCGGCCGCAAGCGATCGGCACCAACGGGTCGGCCTTGCCGTGCAGCACGACCGTCGGAGCGGAGATGCGACGGCTGTGGGGGAGCAGGCTGCCCGCCCCGGTCAGCGCCGCGAGCTGTCGGATGATGCCGGCCGGATGGTACGAGCGCTCGTACGAGGCGCGGGCCACCTCCAGGTGCTCCTCGTACGGCCGCGGAAAGCCGGGGCTGCCGATCACCATCGTCGCGCGTGCACCCTGGTGAAGGATCGACTCCGGATCGCTCGGGTCGGTCGGCCCGGTGGTCATCGCGCGGATCGCGGCCGGCCGCGGCGGCGGCAGGAACGGCTGCAGGGTCGAGGAGTGCACGATCCCCAACGACCGGATGCGCTCCGGGTGCTCCGCCGCGACGATCTGCGCGATCATGCCGCCCATCGATTCGCCGATCAGGTGCACCCGATCGAGGTCGAGCGCGTCGAACAGGCCCACGGTGTCGTCGGCCATATCGGCCAGCGTGTACGGCGCCGGACTGGGCAGACCCAGCCAATGCCGCGCCATACGAGCGGGATCGAGCATCGGCGCGCGCACCCCGTCGAGGATCGTCGACAGACCGATATCGCGATTGTCGAAACGGATCACCCGATACCCGGGGTCCGCGAGGCGTCGGCAGAAGGTGTCCGGCCAGCGCACCGACTGCGCGCCGAAGCCCATGATCAGCACGATCGGCGGCGCGTCCGGGTCGCCGAATTGCTGCCAGGCCAGCTCGATCTCGCCGACCTTCGCCACCCCGGACAACGGTTCGGTGATGTCGATGGTCACAGGGAAACCTCCGTGGTGGTGTCGTCCGGTTCGGGAAGGTCGAGTTCGGGAAGGTCGAGTTCGGGAAGGTCGGGGGACACCACCGGCGCTCCCAGCGAACCGGTCGCCCGCAGGGTCAGGAAGCTGGGCTGCTCGCGATCGATCAGGACCGTCTGGCGGGCCAGCCGGGTGCGTGCCAGATCGCGCAGCGTCGGCAGATATCGCGGCGGGGCGCCCGCCAGGATGTCGATCCGCAGCCGGTGTCCGGGTTCGAGGACGGCGTCGGTCGCGAAGAGCGGAATCTCGAGAATGGTGGGTACCTCCGGGACGACCGGCAGCAGCGCCGCGCGGGTCAACAGCTGGCGGGCCGCGAGGAACTCGCCGTCGGCAGCGTACTCGCTGTGCACCTCGTCGACGGCCCGCCGGGAGGCGAGCAGGGCGCCGTCGCTGATCTGCCGCGACGACCCGTCGGGGGAGACGTCGCACAGCCAGACCACCCACAGCGTCTCGTGCGCGTGGGCGACGGTGTTCAGGCGCAGGTTCATCCCGCCCGAGATCACCGTGCGGGTCGGCACCGGCGGCGTCGAGAAGGTCAGCGCGTCGCGCTCCGGGAAGCGCGCGTCGTAGGTGAACGGCCCGCCGAAGACCGCCGGCAGACCGGCGAAGGTCTGCGTGGTGTCGCGGGAGAAGATCGATCGCAGGCCGGGCCGGATATCGATCGGCATCGCGGGCGAGTACTCCGGGGCGTCGATCAGGGAGCCGTCGTGGCGGGCGTGGTCGGCCGAACCGGACGGCGTCGCGGACAGGAAGAGCCGACGCTGGCGGGTATAGGGAGCGGGGTAGGTGGTCATCGACACCCAGCCGGATCCCTGTCGGCGGACGGTGACCGGGCCGTAGGTGTCGACCCCATTGGGGATATCGCGCAACCACCGGTCGAACCACGCTCGTTCCAGGACGTCCAGGCGCGGCGGGAAGCCGTCCTGCCCGAAGCCGATCCCCGGATTGGCGTGGTAACCGTCGCCCATCAGCAACTGCTTGCGGCCGGAGCGCAATCGCAACCGCCGGTAGAGATTCGGCCCGGCGCCGGCGAAGACGTCGTGCCAGCAGCCGTAGAGGAAGGTCGGCACATCGATCCGCTCGACCAGTGGGCCGACCGCGTCGAAGAAGGTGCCGTCGTAGAGCCGGTAGTCGTCGCCGGTGACGTAACCGCGGGCCAACTCGCCCAGGGAGGTCGCCGGAGAGGAGAGCCGGGCGCGCAGCCAGTCGATGCCGGCCCGCCCCGGCGGCAGGGTCGGCAGCCATTTGAACGCGTTGACCGTCGCCATCCACATCGGGATGAACCCGGACGGGATACCGCCGGTCGCGAACAACTCGCGCAGGATGTTCTCCGAGCCCTCGACGGCGAAGATCGCGTCCAGTCCCGCCGGTCGGTGCCCGGCGGCCTGCAGGGCGTTGATCGCCGAATAGGAGATGCCCGCCATACCGAGTCGGCCGTTGCTCCACGGTTGGGTCCGCGCCCACTCGATGATCTCGAGCGAGTCGAGTTGCTCGCGTTCGTGCAGGATGTCCCAGACGCCGGTCGACGCCCCGGTCCCGCGGGCATCGGCGATCAACTGCACATAGCCGCTGCGCACCAGATGCCGGTTGATCGTCAGCAGATCGGCCGCGCCGCCGGCGATCACCCGGGTGATCTCGGTGATGCCCTCGAACCGGGTGCCGCTGAAGTCGACATCCGCCGACAGCTTCCGCAGCGTGGGGCCCAGGATCGGCGCGGTGAGGATCGAGTCGACCGCTTTGATGATCCGCTTGTTGTAGGGCGTGATGTTGACGACCGTCGGGAACGGGGCATCGATCGGGCGGCCGGATTCGTCGGCCGGGCGGCAGACGTAGGTGCGGATGGTCACCCCGTCGCTCATCGGGATCTCGACGTTCGCCTCGATGCTGATCCGCGGGTACATCGGCGGTTGGTCGACCAGTTCGCGCCATTCGCGCGCCGCGTCGCCGCCGGTCGGGTCGCGACGGGTACGCCGCGGCGGCTTGACGAGCGGCGGCAGAGAGGTCATTCCCCGATTGAACCCCGGGCGGTTTGGGTTTGCACCCGACCGTCGGTTATGCTGGTTGACGGTCGCCACGCGCAGGGCCCTCTCGATCATGCGAGAGCCCGCCGGAGGCGAGCACCCAACCAAAGCTCCACCGAAGACCGTCGGTCGTCGTGTGCCTCACGGGTACACGATCGAAGGTTCGAACGATACGTTCGACGGCCCACGCAGGCGGAACGAGGACTGGGAACCGTGTACGTGTTCTTGCATCGTGCGCCTGTTCTCACGCCCCGTCGCGTCTGCGCGGGGCGTTACGTGTTTCTCGGTCCTTCCGGCCGGCACTGACACACGAGAGGAGGCGACGTATGGCAAATGCACAGAAGGTCGCTGCGGTCGCAGAGATCGCCGAACAGTTCAAGAACTCCACTGCCGCGGTTGTCACGGAATACCGTGGCCTGTCCGTGGGGAATCTGACCGAACTGCGTCGCGCACTCGGGTCGGACGCCACCTACGCCGTCGCCAAGAACACGCTGGTCAAGCGTGCGGCCGCGGAAGCCGGCGTCGAAGGACTCGACGATCTGTTCGTCGGGCCCACCGCGATCGCGTTCATCGGCGGCGAGCCGGTAGACGCAGCCAAGGCGCTCAAGAAGTTCTCCAAGGACAACAAGGCGCTGGTGATCAAGGGCGGCTACATGGACGGCGCTGCGCTGTCCGTCGCCGAGGTCGAGGCGATCGCCGAACTCGAATCGCGCGAGGTTCTGCTGGCCAAGCTGGCCGGCGCGATGAAGGGCAACCTGGCGAAGGCTGCCGGGCTGTTCAACGCTCCCGCTTCGCAGGTGGCCCGCCTGGCCGCCGCGCTGCAGGAGAAGAAGGCCGCAGAGGGCGCACCCGCCGCGGCGGAGTGACCCGTCCGCAGATTGCAGTACCGCTAGACCCACACGAACACCACCTGCGGATATCCCCGCGGAACACGTACAGGAAGGACCGCCACCATGGCGAAGCTCAGCACCGATGAGTTGCTCGACGCGTTCAAGGAAATGACCCTGCTCGAGCTCTCGGAGTTCGTCAAGCAGTTCGAGGAGACCTTCGAGGTCACCGCTGCCGCCCCGGTCGCCGTTGCCGCCGCGGGTGCCGCCCCGGCCGCCGGCGATGCCGCCGCCGCCGAGGAGCAGGACGAGTTCGACGTCGTCCTCGAGGGCGCCGGCGACAAGAAGATCCAGGTCATCAAGGTCGTCCGCGAGGTCGTCTCCGGCCTGGGCCTGAAGGAAGCCAAGGACCTCGTCGAGAGCGCCCCGAAGGCGATCCTGGAGAAGGTCGACAAGGCCGCCGCCGAGGCCGCCAAGGAGAAGCTCGAGGCTGCCGGCGCCAAGGTCACCGTCAAGTAGGACGGTCACCGGCGTCAGCCGAGTACCACCCCGAGAGGGCCGCACGTCACCGACGTGCGGCCCTCTTTTTGTGTGTGTTTTGTTCGCCTTTCGTCGCACCGGGCAATCGGGTGAGATTCGGTGGGATTTGCGTGGATCAGCGGTTGGCAAATGTCAATATTCACGAATCGGACCGGTTTTCGTCCGCATTCAATCATTTCCCGTTTCGGGACCGAACCGCCGAAATGACCCGTCGATCTCTGGCCACGAAAAGTAGACCGTTCGGTCGTTCGGTCTCCGTGCGGGAGGTATTTGAGGTGTCGATCAAACGGTTGGTAGTGCGCAAAAGGCCAGGTCAAAGCCGATAAACGTCGATCGCCGGTCGCTGGGCTCGACGCGCGGATCGAGGCTCGCCGGCAACCGGGGATATCTGCGACGTGCGGTACACGCAATGGGCTACAGTGTTCTCACCCACACCCCCGGCGGGGGTGCGGGTGCGACCTATAAGGAGCGGTGTGGGCGTCGAAGTCGAAGTCAGGAACCTGACCAAATCATTCGGAGTTCAGAAGATTTGGAACGATCTCACCCTGACCCTCCCCTCGGGTGAGGTCAGCGTGCTGCTCGGCCCGTCCGGTACCGGCAAGTCCGTCTTCCTGAAGTCGCTGATCGGTCTGCTGCGCCCCGAAGAGGGCCAGATCATCATCGACGGCACCGACATCCTGCAGTGCTCCACCAAGGAGCTCTACGAGATCCGCAAGCTCTTCGGCGTGCTGTTCCAGGACGGCGCGCTGTTCGGGTCGATGAACCTCTACGACAACGTCGCCTTCGTGCTGCGCGAGCATACGAAGCTCAGCGAGCCCGATATCCGCAAGAAGGTGATGGAGAACCTCGAGGTCGTCGGTCTGATCGGCGCCGAGAAGAAGCTGCCCGGCGAGATCTCCGGCGGTATGCGCAAGCGCGCCGGACTGGCCCGGGCGCTGGTGATGGACCCGCAGATCATCCTGATCGACGAGCCCGACTCCGGTCTCGACCCGGTCCGCACCACCTATATCAGCCAGCTGTTCATGGACATCAACGCGCAGATCGACGCGACGATGCTGATCGTCACGCACAACATCGCCGTCGCCCGCACCGTCCCGGACAACATCGGCATGCTCTTCCGCCGCCATCTGGTGATGTTCGGTCCCCGCGAGGTGCTGCTCACCTCGGAGGAGCCGGTGGTCAAGCAGTTCCTGCGCGGCTCGAAGATCGGCCCGATCGGCATGTCCGAGGAGAAGGACGAGGCGCAGATGCGGGAGGAGCAGGCGCAGGTCGACGCCGGCCGCCCCGACGGCGGTGTCGACGACTTCGTCGGCATCGTGCCGCAGATGGAGCCGAGTCCGGGAATGCCGCACCGGACGGCGGTCGACCGTCGCCGCGAGCGTGTCGCCGAGATCCTGCACACGCTGCCGCCGGCGGCGCAGGAGATCATCGTCGAGGACTTCGCCGACGCGGGGATGCCCGGGTACGAGCGCCATTCCGACGCCCACTACGGTTCGGATCAGTACGACGCCGACCGCCACGACGATCAGTACCCGCAGGAGCACGACTATCAGCAGGACGGCGCCTACCAGCAGGACGAGTCCTATTACTCGCGCGAGACGGGGGATGCGTATGCCGACGGTTCGGCCGATGAACCGCCGACCCTCGTATTGCGCAAGGACGACGGGCAGACCGTCGACGCCGGACCTCGACACGGTTACCGCGACGAGCAGGGCGCACCGCGCGACGACAGATCCGAAGCCGGTGGATCGAGCGACTGGAGATAGTGACCCATATCCATGACATCCATGAAAGTACGGGTGGGACAGGGTCGGATCGCCAAGTCGGGTACCGCTGCGCTCACCCAGGCCGGAAATATCGTCGAACTGGCCGTCGACGTCGCGCGCAAGACCTTTCAACGGCCCTTCCAGTTCCGCGAATTCATCGAACAGGCCTGGTTCATCGCCAGCGTCACCATCCTGCCGACGGCGTTGGTCGCCATCCCGTTCGGCGCGGTGGTCTCCCTGCAGACCGGCTCGCTGATCAAGCAGTTGGGCGCCGAGTCGTTCACCGGCGCGGCCAGCGTGCTCGCGGTGGTCCAGCAGGGTAGTCCGATCGTGACCGCCCTCCTGGTCGCCGGCGCGGCCGGCTCCGCGGTGACCGCCGACCTCGGCTCGCGCACGATCCGCGAGGAGATCGACGCGATGAAGGTGCTGGGCATCGACCCGGTCCAGCGCCTGGTCGTACCGCGCGTGCTGGCGATGATCCTGGTGGCGCTGCTGCTCAACGGCTTGGTCGCGGTCGTCGGCGTCGCCGGCGGCTATGTCTTCAACGTGTTGCTGCAGGGCGGTACGCCCGGCGCCTACCTGGCGTCCTTCTCGGCGCTCGCTCAGCTGCCCGATCTGTGGGTGGCCGAGATCAAGGCGGCGGTCTTCGGCGTCATCGCCGGCGTGATCGCCTGCTACAAGGGACTCAACCCGGGCTCCGGACCGAAGGGGGTCGGTGAGGCCGTCAATCAGACGGTCGTCATCACCTTCCTGCTGCTGTTCTTCGCCAATCTCATTCTGACGATGGTCTACCTGCAAGCGGTTCCGGCGAGGGGTGCCTGACGTGGTTATCTCATCCGGCCGGGGCGATCAGGCCCTTCGGCAGGCCAAGAAGCTCGTCGATGCTCCTCTGGGGGTGCTCGACCGCGCCGGCGAACAGATGTCGTTCTACGGTCGCGCGATCGCCTGGATTCCGCGGGTGGCGGTGCACTACCGCAAGGAGACGCTGCGGCTGCTCGCCGAGGTGACCTTCGGCTCCGGCGCGCTCGCCGTGATCGGCGGCACGATCGGCGTGATCCTGATGATGTCCGGCTTCACCGGCGTCGTCGTCGGTCTGCAGGGCTACGCGGCGCTCGAACAACTCGGCAGCTCCGTGTTGACCGGCTTCCTGTCCGCCTACGTCAACACCCGCGAACTCGCGCCCGTCGTCGCCGCGCTGGCGCTGTCGGCGACCGTCGGCAGCGGTTTCACCGCGCAGCTCGGCGCGATGCGCATCTCCGAGGAGATCGACGCGCTCGAGGTGATGGCGGTGCCGTCGGTGCCCTTCCTGGTCACCACCCGCATGATCGCCGGATTCATCGCGGTCATCCCGCTGTACGTGGTCGGCCTGCTCTCGGCCTACCTGGCGTCACGTGCGATATCGACGACCGTCAACGGTCAGTCGACCGGCTCCTATGACCACTACTTCTCGCTCTTCCTCCCACCGGAGGACGTGCTCTGGTCGTTCGCGAAAGTGCTGGTCTTCGCGTTCGTGATCATCATGATCCACTGCTACTACGGGTACACCGCCTCCGGCGGCCCCGCGGGCGTCGGCGTCGCCGTCGGTCGCGCGGTGCGCACCGCGATCGTGGTGGTCGCCGTCCTCAACTTCTTCCTGTCGCTGGCGATCTGGGGCACCTCGACCACGGTTCGGGTCGCCGGATGAGCGCCACCGTCGGTCGGCGGCTGCTCGGGTTGGCGTTCTTCCTGGTGGTCGGCCTGTTCGTCGCCGGCTCGATCGCCAGCTACAACAAGGTCTTCACGCCGGTGGTCAAGATCGAGCTGCACGCCAACTCGGTCGGCTACGCCCTGCCCGCCAATGCGGACGTCAAGCTGCGCGGTATGACCGTCGGCGAGGTTCGCGGCACCCGGGTGGAGAACGGGCAGGCGATCTCCGAGATCGCGCTCGATCCGTCGAAGGTCGACCAGATCCCCGCGGACGTGACCGCCCGACTGCTGCCCAAAACCCTCTTCGGTGAGCGGTATATCGCGTTGACCACCTCGAGCACCGCCGATGCGTCCGGCCCGATCCGGGCGGGCGACATCATCACCGAGGACCCGCGCGGCAACGCGCTCGAGGTCGGCCAGCTCTTCGACAGCGTGCTGCCGCT
This sequence comes from Millisia brevis NBRC 105863, assembly GCF_001552615.1. GTDB lineage: Bacteria > Actinomycetota > Actinomycetes > Mycobacteriales > Mycobacteriaceae > Millisia > Millisia brevis. Next base: position 31,213 of record NZ_BCRN01000019.1, on the reverse strand, counting down.
GCTGGAGGCGGTCCCGCCGGAGGATCTGTCGAATACCCTCGGCGCGCTCGCCAACGTCCTGCAGGGACGCGGTGAGCAGATCGGCGAGACGATCGACCGGATCACCACGATCTTCAGCGAGGTCAACACCTCGTTGCCGGCGCTCGAGGACGACATCCGCAACTTCGCGGTCGCCGCCCAGACGTACGCCGATGCCGGTCCCAACCTGGTCCGGGCCCTGGACAACTTCCGTACCACCGGGCAGACGATCGTCCAGCAGCGCGGCGCGATCGACACCCTGCTCGCGACGGCGACGACGACCGCGAACAGCAGCGCGGCCTTCCTGGAGGCCAACCGCAACTCGATCATCACCATCGCCAACGACTCGACCGAGGCCCTGGAACTGTTCGCCGAGTTCTCGCCGACATTCGGCTGCATGCTCCAGAACTTCGTGCCGATCCGCGAGGAGGCCCGACGCATCCTCGGTGAGGGAACCGGACTGCCGGGTGTGCGCACCACGATCACCTTCGTCAATCCGCGCGGCCGCTACCTGCCGAACCAGGACGAGCCGCGCCTGTTCGAGGATCGCGGCGCCTCCTGCTTCGACAACGTCGTGCAGCCCGGTCGCTTCTTCCCGCACTACCCGGGAGGCAGTTACAACGACGGCTCCTACCAGGTGCCGATGAGCAACCGCGGTCCGGCGACGATCAACTACCTGCCCAATCCGCTCGGCTCGGCGATGCCGGCGGCCGATTCGGCGACCTCCTATGCGGGATCGGATATGGAACGCGACACCCTTGCGGTGATCTACGCCCGAGCGACCGGACAGGACCCGCAGGACATCCCGTCCTGGGCGACGCTCGTCGGCGCCCCGGTTCTGCGCGGGGCGGAGGTGTCCGAACGATGAGGGGTCTACTCGCTCCCATCATCAAGCTGGGGATCTTCGCGGTCGCCACGATCGTCGCGACCGCGACCCTCGGTCTGACGATCGCGAATACCTCGGGCGTGGGCGGCACGAAGTTCAACGCGATCTTCTCGGACGCGACCTCCCTCAACCCGCGCGACGAGGTGCGGATCGCCGGAGTGCGCGTCGGGCAGGTCGATTCGGTCGAGCTCTACGACGGCGACAAGGCGAAGGTCACCTTCACCCTCGCCGAGCGCGATTGGCTGCCGGAGTCGGTGGTCGCCAAGCTGCGCTTCCGGAACCTGATCGGCGCGCGCTACATCGCGCTGGAGGAGGGCACCGGCAATCAGGGCCGCAAGATCAACGGCGGCGGCACGATTCCGATCGAGCAGACCCGGCCCGCGGTCAACCTGACCACCCTGTTCAACGGGCTGCGGCCGATCTTCCAAACGCTGAGCGCCGACGACGTCGACAAGCTCTCCTTCGAGATCATCCAGGTCTTCCAGGGGGAGGGCGGCACGATCGGCTCGCTGGTCCGCAATACCGCGAGCCTGACCTCGACCCTGGCGGACCGGGACGCGGTGATCGGCAGCGTCATCGACAACCTCAACGTCGTGCTGACGAACTTCAACGAGCACGACGAACAGTTCGACTCGATGATCACCAATACGCAGGCGCTGATCTCCGGCCTCGCCGCCGAGCGCGGCACGGTCGGCCAGGCGGTGACCGCGATGGCGGGGCTGACCAATGCCACCGCCGACCTGCTCGAACCGACCCGGCCGGCCATCCAGTCGTCGGTCGCGTCGATCAACACCCTCGGCGGCACGATCAACGCCCGGTCCGACGATGTGAACGCGATCCTGCAAAATCTTCCGGTCAAGTTGGAGAAGTTGATTCGGGTGGCATCGAACGGTTCGTGGTTCCAGTTCTACCTCTGCGGTATCGACGTGACCGCCGGCCCGGGCTACGCACCCCAGCTGAATCTGCCGACCGGCCTGCCGACGATCAACCAACCGCTCTATACCAACTCCGCGCCGCGCTGCTCGGGGGGTGGAATTTCATGAGTACCCGTCGTTCCGCACCCGCCGCGGGTGCACTGGGCATCGTGCTGATCCTGTTGGCCACCATCTCGGCCGCCTCGATCTCCGACCTGCCCTATCTCGGTGCCGGTAGCCGCTATTCGGCCGAATTCAGCGAGGCCGCCGGGTTGCGACCGGGCAACGAGGTGCGCGTGGCCGGGGTGAAGGTCGGCCAGGTCGCCTCGGTCGAACTCGAGGGCGACCGGGTCAAGGTCGACTTCGACGTCCAGGACGTCGAGATCGGCGACACCAGTTCGGCGTCGATCCAGATCAAGACGATCCTCGGTCAGAAGTTCCTGGCGATCGACCCCTCCGGTGATCGCACGCTCGGCTACCGCGGGGTGATCCCGTTGGAGCGCACGACATCCCCGTACGACGTGGTCGCGGCCTTCCAGGAGGTGTCGAGCACCGTCGGTCAGATCGATCAGCAGCAGCTCGCCACCTCGATGGAGACCCTCGCCCAGGCGTTCTCGGAGACGCCGGACAGCATCCGCGCCGGACTCGACGGCATCACCCAACTGTCGCAGACGATCTCGTCGCGCGACGACGAGTTGCGGTCGCTGCTCGAAGCGACCGACCGGACCACCGAGATCCTCGCCGACCGCAACCAGGTGATCATGACCCTGATCACCGACGCCGGCGGGCTGCTCGACGAGCTCAACGCCCGCCAGCAGGCGATCGCGCAGCTGCTGACCGGTACCAAGCGACTGTCGGACGAGTTGACCGGTCTGATCCGGGACAACGAGGCCCAGATCAACCCCGCCCTGCAGCAGCTCCACGGGGTGGTGCAGATCCTGCAGAACAACAACGACAACATCGCCCGGGCGATCGAGATGTACGCGCCGTTCGTGCGGCTGTACACCAACATCGTCGGCAACGGCCGGTGGTTCGACCAGATGATCGTCAACGTCTTCCCGCCCGGACTGCCGGACGTGCCGGGATATCGCGAACCGATCCGTCAACTGGGTGTCGACCCGGTGCGCAGCCCGGGAGGGGGACAGTGATGGCCGCCGTCAGCGGTCTCGGACGGACGGTGGTCCTCGGCCTGGTCGCATTGCTGGTGGTGATCGCCGCCGCCGGTGTGGGCTGGTGGGCCTTCACCCGGCTGGGCACCAAGGATCTGTACGCCTACTTCGACAAGACCGTCGGCCTGTACTCCGGCTCCGATGTGCGGATGCTCGGCGTCCCGGTCGGTTCGGTCACGTCGGTCGAACCGGAGGGCGACCGCGTACGGGTCGACATGCGGATCGATCGCGGCATCAAGGTGCCGGCCGATACGCAGGCCTACCAGATCACCCCGTCGGTGGTGTCCGACCGCTACGTGCAGTTGGACGTCTACCGGGATGGTCCGGAGATCTCCTCGGGGACCGAGATCGAGCACACCCACGTGCCGGTCGAGGTCGACCAGCTCTACGCCAGCGTCTCCGAGCTCGCCGAGGCACTCGGCCCCAACGGGGCCAACGCCAACGGCGCGCTCTCGGATCTGGTCGAGGTCGGCGCGCAGAACCTCGACGGCAACGGCGAGGCGCTCGGCTCGGCGATCACCGAGCTGACCGCCGCGGTCGACGCGATCAACAACAGCCGCGGGGACCTCTACGGCACGATCGACAACCTCAGTCGCTTCGTCGATGCCCTCGCCGCCGGCGACCAGCAGGTGCGCGCATTCAATACCCAGCTCGCGTCGCTGTCCGGCTTCCTCGTCGGTGAGCGGGAGAGCTTCAACGCGGCGATCCAGCAGCTCTCGGTCACCCTGGCCGATCTGGCCGAATTCGTGCGCAACAACCGGGACGTGGTCGCCGACAATGCCAACGCCCTCGCCCCGGTCAGCCAGACCCTGATGGACGGTCGGCAGAACCTCATCGACGCGGTGACCCTGCTGCCGCTGGCGATCAACAACGTGGTCAACTCCTACGACTCGGACTCCGGCACCCTGACGTCCCGGCTGAACTTCAACGAACTGCAGGACCCCAAGCAGTTGTTCTGCAACATCATGGATCTGTCCAATCTGCGCCCCGGCGATCCGCAGTTCGAGGCGCTCGGCCGCCAGATGGCGCCGCTGGTCGACAACTGCGGCATGCTGCTCGATCAGGTCGTCACCGAGAACCATCCGCCGGACATGGTGCTGCCCTTCGGCATCCTGTCGGCCGACGAGATCCAGCGGTACGTCGTACCCGGCACCGTTCCGGGTACCCCGTCCGACCGTCTCGGCGGCAGCACGGTCTTCGACTATCTGGTCAACTCCGGTGGGGGTACCCGATGAGGCGGCACGCGAGCGTGGCGGTGGCGGTGCTGGTCACCGCCGCGGTGGCCACCGGTTGCGGTTCCCAGGGCATCTACGGGATCCCGCTGCCCGGCGGTGCCGACGTCGGCACCGATCCGATGCACATCAAGGTGGAGTTCCAGGACGTGCTCGATCTGGTGCCACAGACGACGGTCAAGGTCGACGGGGTCTCGGTCGGCCGGGTCCAGTCGTTGAGCGTCCCGAACCAGGGCTGGACCGCGGAGGTCGAGCTGCTGGTCGACCGCACCGTCCAGCTGCCCGCGAACGCGGTCGCCTCGGTGCAGCAGACCAACCTGCTGGGCGAGAAGTTCATCGAGCTGACCGCGCCCACCGATACCGCGGCCTCCGGGACGCTCGCCGACGGGGCCGTGATCCCGATCGATCGCACGTCCACCTCGACCGACATCGAGCAGCTGCTCGGCGCCCTGTCGCTGGTGATCAACGGCGGCGGCGTCGCCCAGCTGGCCCCGATCATCCAGGAGCTCAACGTCGCCCTCGACGGGCGCACCGACCGCTTCAAGGGCCTGCTCGACCAGGCGAACATCCTGATCTCCTCGCTCAACCAGCAGCGGGACTCGATCACCACCGCCTTCGAGGGCCTCGACACGTTGTCGCGCAACCTCGCCGATCAGGAGCAACAGATCAACGGCATCCTCAACGAGCTGCCACAGACGATGCAGGTCCTCGACGAGCAGCGACCGCAGTTCGTCGAATTGCTGGCCGGCCTCGACCGCCTCGGCACCGTCGGCACCGACGTCGTCGAGCAGTCCAAGGAGGGGCTGATCCGCGACCTGCGGGCGCTGCGCCCGACCCTGCAGGCGCTCGCCGCCAACGGCGACGCCCTGGTCACCGACCTGGCGCTGCTGCCGACCTTCCCCTTCCCCGACGGGGTGGAGAAGACGGTGCTGGGCAACTCGGTCAACCTGTTCATCAGCGTCGACCTGCAGATCGGCAACCTGCTGTCCAACCTCGGTGTCGGCAAGCAGGAACCGGCGTACATGCCGCCGCCGGCCGGTAGCTATCAGCCGCCGATCGACCCGTCGAACCCGTACTACAACGGCAATGGGCCGCGCCCCGGCTGGCCGACGGTCTCGCTGGTGCCGATCCTGCCCAATATCAACCAGCTGGTCCCGCAGCCGCCGGGGCAGCAGGCGGCCGCGCCGGTGCCGGTCACCAGCCCGCTCGATCCGCTCGAGGGCGTCCTGGAACAGTTCGGTCTCCAGCCGGGCGCGCTGGGCCTGAATATTCCCGGCATCGGGACACCGACACCACAGGACACGACGGGAGGTCAGCCGTGAGATCGAAATTGGTCACCGTACAGCTCGGCGCCTTCCTGCTGGTCGCCGTGCTCGGACTGGTCTACGTCGGCGCCAACTACGTGCGGCTGCCGAATCTGCTGGGCTTCGGCCGCTATACCGTCTACGCCGACTTCACCGACTCCGGCGGCATCTTCGAGAACGCCGAGGTCACCTACCGCGGCGTTCCGGTCGGCCGGGTCGGTCAGCTCAGCCTGATCGACGACGGCGTGCGGGTGGAGTTGCTGCTCGACAGCGGCGGCCCGGACATCCCCGCGCAGACCGAGGCGAGCGTGGTCAACCGTTCGGCGATCGGCGAGCAATTCGTCGACATCGTGCCGACCACCGATGCCGGGCCGTACCTCGAGAACAATTCGGTGATCCCGCGCGAGGTCGACGGGCAGCCGAATACCACGATCCCGGTGCCCGTCCAGGACCTCTTCTCCGACGTGCAGAACCTGGCGACCTCTGTTCCGGTCGACGATCTGCACACCCTGGTCACCCAACTGGGCACCGCGCTCGACGGCAAGGACAACGACCTGATCCGCCTGGTCGAGTCCCTCGATTCGCTCTCCGCCGACGGCGTGCAGTACCTGCCGCAGACGATGACCCTGATCAACAGCGGCCAACCATTCCTGGCCACCCAGGCCGAGCAGTCGGGGTCGATCGCCCAGTTCAGCTCGGACCTGGTGTTGATCACCGAGCAACTGCGCAACAACGACCCCGACCTGCGGCGACTGATCGACAACGGCACCCCCGCCGCGCAGGAGGTCGGTGCGTTGATCGATCAGGCCGGCCCGGGCCTGACCACCAGCCTCGGCAATATCGCCGGTCTGGTCGAGGCGCTCGCGCCCCGGTCGATCGCGCTGCGGCCGCTGCTGACCCTGCTGCCCGCGCTGGGACTGGCGGCCGCCACGTCGGTCACCCCCGGCGACGGCACGATCCATCAGGGCATCATCTTCGAGACCAACAACCCGCCGCCGTGCACCGTCGGCTACGAGGGCACCGCGGCGATCATCGCCCAGCAGAAGGCCGCCGATCCGAGCTTCGATCCGACCCTGCAGGACTATCCGATCAACCTGAACGCCGACTGCCGGGTTCCGTTCGGCTCGGCCACCGGCGTGCGGTCGGCCTCGCGCATCATCTACGCCGATCCCGAGATTCCGCAGCCCTGGGACAACACCCCCAAGCGGGATCCGGACAAGCTCGACCTGCGACCGATCGCGGCGCAGCTCGCGTTCCTGATGGGAGTCACCACCCGATGACCGTCGTTGGGGCACCGGCCGACACCGGTGACGAGGCCGGTACCGTCGATCCGGTGGTGGAGGCATCCGTGACAGATACATCCGGGACAGGCGCCAGGCGCTCGGCGTGGCCGCTGGTCGCGCTCGCCGCGCTGGTCGTGGTTCTTGCCGTCGTCGCCGGATTCCTCGTATTCGGCTGGGTCCAGGCGCTGCAGCAGACGCGGATCGCCAATGCGAGCGATGCGGCACTGACCGGGGCGAGGCAAGCCGCGATCAACCTCAACTCCGTCGATCCGAACAACCTCGACGACACCTTCGCGAATATCGCGTCGTCGATCACCGGCGACGAGCTGACCAATGGTCTCAACGAGTCGCGCGGTCAGTTCGAGCAGATGTTCTCCGGCAGCGGGGTCACCGTGACCGCTACCGCCCATCGGGCCGGCCTGTCGGCGTTCGACTACGACGACGGCACCGCCGAGGCCCTCGTGGTGCTCGACGTGTCCACGGCTCGTCCCGAACTGGCGGAGCCGGCGATGACGCGGCTGACCGTCAGCCTCGATATGCAGAACGTCGACGGTGCCTGGCGGGCCTCGCAGATCGCTCAACTGGGCAATGCGATCTCGCTCAACAACCCGGCCGGCGCGGCGGCCGCCCCGGACCAGCAGGCGCCCGCCGATCAGCAGGCCCCCACCGACCAGCAAGCACCGGCGGAAACGGGGACACCGTGACCGAGTCCGACCGCAAGAACCCCCGGTTCGCCCCCGAGCGTCGACGTCCGGTCGGCGGCCATCCGGCGCGTCGTCCGCGGGTCGCCGGCAGCCGCCGGACCGAGACCACGGTGACGACCTCGCCGGTCGACGCGGCCCCCGCGTCGCCCGTCGCCCCGGAGACGGTCGTCCCGCCGGTCGAGACGAAGATGTCGGTCGAGGACAAGACGGTCGAGAACAAGGCGGTCGAGGACAAGGCGGTCGACCTCGCGAAGACCGGGATCGCCGAGTCCGGGATCGCCGGCGCGGATGAACGGGCCGGTGGGGACGAGCCGGACCTGCCGGTCGTCCCACCCGTCATCGTCTCGCGCACCAAGCGCGGTCCGATCCGGCGGTCGATCTGGGCGCTCGTCGCGGTGGCCGCGGTCCTGGTCGGACTGATCGTCGTGGCCGCGATCCGACCCGGCGTGCACACCGGCAACCAGGCCTGGGTGGACTCGGCGGCTACCGGCGAGGTCCTCGACGCCGCCAAGAACGGCCTCGCGACCGTGCTGTCCTACAACTACGAAACGATCGACCAGGACCAGGACAACGCCCGCGGGGTATTGACCGGCGATATGCGCGAGCAGTACGACGTGACCGCGCAGGCCACGAAGGACTTCGCCAACCAGGTCAAGGCATCGGCGACCGCGATCGTCGACCCGACCGCGATCACCCTGCTCGACGGCGACCGCGCGGAGATCGTGGCCAGCGTCACCGTCAACGCGGTGATCGACGGCGTCGACCAGGGCTTCGTGGTGACCCCGGTCGCCGCCCAGCTCGAGCAGGTCGACGGGCAGTGGCTGATCTCGCAGGTCCTCGACCGCTGATCCGAGCCCGACGCCGGCGGCGGGTCAGCCGCCGGCGAGGGTGAACCGCCCGGTGTCGTCCTGGCCGAGCAGGCCGTCCTCGAGCAGCGACACCAGCGCCCGCTCCCGCTGGCCGGGGTCGGACGTCCAGGCGGCGTCGAGCGCGGTCTTCGTCACCGGCTCGTTCGAGCCGCGCACCACGTCGAGCAGCCGCCCGCGCACCTGACGATCGGTGCCGGCGTACCGCTGGGCCGGGCGAGCCGGTTTGCCCGCGTCCGGTCGGCCCGCGGCCAGCCACCGGCAGTCGGCGGCGATCGGGCATTCGGCGCAGGCGGGGGAGCGGGCGGTGCAGACCAGCGCACCGAGCTCCATCAACGCCGCCGAGAAGACCGCCGCCCGATCCGCCCGCGCGGGCAGCATCGCGGCGACCTCCGCGAGATGCCGTTTGCCGGTCGCGCCCTCGGCGACCGCCTCGCCGTGCACCGCCCGCGCCACCACGCGGCGCACATTCGTATCGACGACGGGCGCCCGACGACCGTAGGCGAAGCAGACCACCGCGCGAGCGGTGTAGTCGCCGATCCCCGGCAACGCCAGGAGGGTCTCGACATCGTCCGGAACGACGTCCCGATGGTCGCGCGCGATCGCACCGGCGCATTCGTGCAGGCGCAGGGCGCGGCGCGGATAGCCGAGCTTGCCCCAGGCGCGCACGGTCTCGGCGGCGGTCGACGCGGCGAGCGCCGACGGGGTGGGCCAGCGGCGCATCCAGTCCAGCCAGATCGGTTGGACGCGAACCACCGGCGTCTGCTGCAGCATGATCTCGCTGACCAATACCTGCCAGCCGGTGGTGCCGGGTGCGCGCCAGGGCAGATCGCGTGCGGTGCGGCGGAACCAGTCGATCAGCAGCCGCGCGTCGATTCCCCCCGAGGGGTTCGGTCCGCGGCCCGCCGCTCGCTGCTCGATCACGGTCTCGATGGTGCCGCGTCCCGTCCGGTGCTGCCCCATCGGGTGGTGTGCGGCGCGTTGTTTGCGATCTCGGTCGCCGCCCGCTGCCGGTCGAGGCAGAATGCAGAACATGTCCGCCGCGACGCCCGCAGAGGCGTGGAAGAAGCTTCGTGAAGGCAACCTTCGTTTCGTCGAGGGCAACTTCACCCAACCACGCCCGACACCCGAACAGCGGGCCGCGCTGGCCGCCGGACAGAGCCCGAGCTCGGTGCTCTTCGGCTGCGCCGACTCGCGGGTCGCCGCCGAGCTGATCTTCGACCAGGGCCTGGGCGACATGTTCGTCGTGCGGACCGCCGGTCACCTGATCGACACCGCGGTGCTCGGCTCGATCGAGTTCGGCGTCGAGGAGCTCGGCTGCTCCCTGATCGCGATCCTCGGCCACGACAGCTGCGGAGCGGTCAAGGCGACGATCGACGCGGTCGACAACGGCGAGGTGCCCGGCGGATTCATCCGCGACATCGTCGAGCGCATGACCCCGTCGGTGCTGACCGCCCGTCGGCTGGGCTACAAGCATCCCGACGAGATCGGCGCCGACCACGTCCTCGAGACCGCCAAGCTGCTGCTGTCCCGTTCGACGATCATCGATGCCGCCGTGCGCGACGGCCGTGTCGCGATCGTCGGGTTGACCTACAACCTCGTCGACGGCCGAGCGATCGTGCGCAAGGTGATCGGCGACATCGGTGATCCCGACGTGGTCGAGGCGATCGAGATCCAGGCGGATTGATTCCGACCCGGCGGAAAATCGGGCACCGAAAGCGACACGCCGGCTCCGGATGACCGGATCGACGGTCGCCGCGCCTTAACGTGAGGGTGTGCTCGAACCTCGGGGCCCGTTGCCGCCGCATATCTACCGTCGCCGTCGGGCGGCGGCGTTGGCGGCCGTCGCAGTGGTCACCGCGGGAGTTGTCGGAGGTGCGGTCTATCTGACCGCGGGCGGCGCCGACGTCACGGCCGCCGGTTCGTCCTCGGATTCGACATCGATCACCTCGACCACCACCGCCCCCGAGGGAAGCGGCTCCACGGACTCGACCGACGGAACCACCACGTCCTCGGCCGGTCCCGAGGTCAGCTTCCCGCCGGATGATGCGATCACCGGCGGGTCGGTCGGCGGACCGGCTCCCGACAGCGGCTCCGCCGCGGCGCCCGCGCCGGCCCCCGATCAGGCGGTTGCCGACGGCGCCGTCCCGGCTCCCGCGCCCGAGGGCAGCACCACCGCGGCGTGCACCGACCAGTCGTTGGCGATCAAGGCGATCCCGGACAACGGCAGCTATGCCGACGGTTCGCCGATCGGATTCACCGTCGTGATCACCAATATCGCGAACGCGCCCTGCGAGCGGGACCTCGGCTCGGGCATGCAGCAGGTCCTCGTCTACACACCCGACGATCGGCGCCTCTGGTCGAGCCTCGACTGCTTCCCGGCCGGCGAGTCCGATGTTCGGGTTCTCGAGCCCGGCCAGCAGGCGAAGTTCACCGTGCAGTGGTCCGGAGCGACGTCCGAACCGGGATGCCAGGCACCGCGCACCCCGGTCGGCGCCGGAGACTTCGAAGTGATCGGTCAGCTCGGCGACCTCAAGTCGTCCGCCGAGCAGTTCCGCATCACCTGAGCGAATCCGCTCAGGCGGCGCCCACCGCGGCGCCGAACCGTTCGATCAGCAGGTCGATATCGTCCTCGTCGATCACGATGGGCGGGGCCAGTCGGACGGTCTGACCATGGGTGTCCTTGGCCAGGATGCCCGCCTCCATCAGCCGCAGGCAGACGTCGCGGGCGGTGCCGACCGCCGGATCGATGTCGATACCCGCCCACAGGCCGGCCCGTCGCACCTCGGTGACGCCGTGGCCGATCAGCTTGTCGAGGCCGCGCTGCAGCCGCTCACCCAGCTCGCGGGCGCGGGCCTGTAGGGCGCCGTCGGCGAGCATCCGTACCACCTCGAGGCCGACGGCGGCCGCCAGCGGATTCCCGCCGAAGGTCGAGCCGTGCGAGCCCGGTGTCAGAACGCCGAGGACGTCGCTGTTGGCGACGACCGCCGATACCGGCACGATCCCGCCGCCGAGCGCCTTGCCCAGCAGGTACATATCGGGGACGACACCGAGAGCGTCGCAGCGGAAGGTCTCGCCGGTCCGCCCGAGCCCGGACTGGATCTCGTCGGCGATCATCAGCACGTTCGCGGCGGCGGTGATCTCCCGCACCCGCGGCAGGTAGTCGTCCGGCGGGATCATCACCCCGGCCTCACCCTGGATCGGTTCGAGCAGGACCGCGGCCGTATTCGGGGTGATCGCCGCGGCGATCGCATCGGCGTCGCCGTAGGGGACGTGCACGAAGCCCGGCGTGAAGGGCCCGAAGTCCGCGCGGGCGTCGGGGTCGTCGCTGAACGAGACGATCGTCGTCGTGCGGCCGTGGAAGTTGCCCTCGGCGACGATGATCTGCGCCTGGTCGGCGGGCACCCCCTTCACCCGGTAAGCCCAACGGCGGGCGACCTTGATGCCGGACTCGACCGCTTCGGCGCCGGTATTCATCGGCAGGACCATGTCCTTGCCCGCCAACCGCGCGAGCTCCTCGACGAAGGGGCCGAGGGTGGCCGAGTGGAAGGCCCGGCTGGTCAGGGTGACCCGGTCGAGCTGGGCCTTCGCCGCCGCGATCAGCCGCGGATTGCCGTGCCCGAAGTTGACCGCGGAGTACGCGGCCAGACAGTCGAGGTAACTCTTGCCGTCGACGTCGGTCACCCGAGCGCCGGACGCCTCGGCCACCACGACCGGCAGCGGATGGTAGTTGTGCGCGGCGTGACGTTCGACGCGGTCGATCTCCGCTGTGGTCCGTTCGGTCGTCATCGACACCTCCAGAGTGGTCATCGGCGAAGCTCCTGCGTGCAGCACTTGATACCGCCGCCGCCGAGCAGCAGCTCCGGCAGGGCGACTCCGACGGTCTCGAAGCCGCGGGCGCGCAGGTCGGCCGCGAACTTCCGGGCCTGCGGCGCATGGATCACGGTATGCCCGTCGCTGACGGCGTTGAGCCCCAGGACCGCGGCCTCGGCCTCGTCGACCAGGATCGCGTCCGGGTAGCGGTGGGCCAGTTCGGCGCGGCCGGCTTCGTCGAAGGCCGCCGGCAGGTAGGCGATCGTCCGGCCGTCGAGCACGGTCAGCGCGGTGTCGAGGTGGTAGTAGGCCGGGTCGATCAGTCGCAGGCTCACGACCTCGCGGTCGAAGATCCCGCGGACCTCGTCGTGTGCCTCGGTGGAGGTGCGGAAGCCGTGCCCGGCGAGGATCGTCTCGCCGCAGAGCAGGAAGTCGCCCTCGCCCTCGTTGGTGTACCGGGGGCGGTGGACGTCGAATCCGGACTGCTCGAACCAGCGCAGATAGGCGTCGCCCTCGGGGGCCCGCTCGGCGTGCAGGAATCGTGCGCCGTAGGCCTTGCCGTCCAGGGTGAATCCGCCGTTGGCGGCGAAGACCATATCGACCAGGCCGGCCACCGGCTCGACGACCTGTACGTCGTAGCCCAGCCGCAGGTAGGTCTCGCGCAGCTCCTGCCACTGCCGGTTCGCGGCGGCGGTGTCGGTCGGGATATCCGGGTTCATCCACGGATTGATGGCGTACTGCACCGTGAAGTGGGTCGGCGGGCACATCAACACCGAGAAGGTGGTCGCCTGCTCGGACCGCACCGCAGCGGTGCCGGAGGGAGCGGGTGCGGTGATCGTGTCGGTGAGAACTGGCTTCATGTCTCACATGGTCGCAGGGAAATCGCGCGTATTTCCGGACCCGAGCGGCGATTTATTGCGTCGTTAGGGGGTATGGAGATAATTTTTTGCACATGGATCCGGTTGATGCGGGCATCATCGAGCGGCTGCGGGCCAATGCGCGCGCCGGCTACGGCGACATCGGCGAGCAGGTCGGTCTGTCGGCCAGCGCCGTCAAGCGGCGGGTCGACCGCATGGTGGCCGACGGGGTGATCCGCGGCTTCACCGTGCGGGTCGATCCGCGGATCGAGGGGTCGGTGATCGAGGCGCACGTCGAGTTGTTCTGCCGCGGCACCGTCTCGCCGCGCGCCCTGCAGCGCATCCTCGAGGGGGTCCCCGAGGTGGTCGAGGCGGGCACGGTGACCGGCGAGGCCGACGCGATCGTCTTCATGCGCGCCCGCGACGTCGGTGCGCTCGAGGAGGCGCTCGAGCGGGTGCGGACCGCCGCGTCGGTCGATCACACCCGCTCGGCGATCGTGCTGTCGAAGCTGATCACCCGGTAGCCGGGGCGGGGTACCCGATCGCCCGGTGGGTCACCCGATGGCGCGGACCGCCGACCGGTCGCCCGCGCCCGGCTGTGCGCCTTCGAACCGGGTGTCCTCGAACTGGGTGCCCTCGTACCGGGTGCCCTCGGACGGGGAGTCGGCCGCCGGCCGCCCTCGTCTGCCGTTGATGCCGACGGCGGCCAGGGCGTCGAGCATCGTGTCCACCGGCCGCAGGCGGATCCCGCCGGCGCGGCTGCCGCGGGTGGCCGCTCGATCGGAGGACGCGCGATCGGCCGACGATTGGTTGGCGGACGGCACGATCGCGGCGGTGAAGCCGAGGCGCTGCGCTTCGGCGAGCCGGCGTTCGAGGGCGGTGACCGCCCGGATCTCACCGGCCAGGCCGACCTCGCCGATCACGACCGTCCCCGCCGGCAGCGGCCGACCGCTCGCCGCCGAGGCGACCGCCAGGGCGATTCCCAGATCGGCGGCCGGCTCGGTGGTGCGCATCCCCCCGACCGTCGCCGCGTAGACCTCGTGCTTGCTCGAATCGATCCCCGCGCTGCCCAGGACGGCCAGAATCATCGCCAACCGGCCGCTGTCGAGCCCGCTGATCGCGCGCCGCGGCGAACCGCCGGCCGATGGGGCCAGCAACGCCTGCACCTCGCCGGGCACCGGCCGACGTCCCTCGGTGGTGACGACGACCGCGGTGCCGGGGACCGGTTTGCCGCGGTGGTGCAGGAACATACGGGAGGGATCCGATACCTGCCGGATACCGCGTTCGTGCATCTCGAAGCAGCCGATCTCGTCCACCGAGCCGTACCGGTTCTTGATGCCGCGGATCAGTCGCAGCGTCGAATGTCGCTCACCCTCGAAACTGAGCACCACGTCCACCAGGTGCTCGAGCGTCCGCGGGCCGGCGACGGCGCCCTCCTTGGTGACGTGGCCGACCAGGATCACCGCGACGCCGGTGCTCTTGGCCAGGGAGGTGATCGCGGCGGTGACCGCCTTGACCCGGGAGACCCCGCCGAGCGTGCCCTCGACCCCGGCCGCGCTGATCGTCTGCACCGAGTCGACCACCAGCAGCGAGGGGCGGATCTTCTCCACGTGGCCCAGGACGGTATCGAGGTCGGTCTCCGCCGCCAGCAGCACCCGATGATGCGCTCCGCCGGTGCGATCGGCGCGCAGCCGCACCTGGCCGGCGGATTCCTCCCCGGTCACGTACAGCGCGCGGGCCGACTCGTCCCGGTCGGCCCACCGCCGCACCACCTCGAGCAGCAGCGTCGACTTGCCGACGCCCGGCTCCCCGGCGAGCAGGATCACCGAGCCGGGTACGACCCCGCCGCCCAGCACCCGGTCGAGCTCCCCGATCCCGGTGCCGACCGCGACCGTACCGGCGGCATCCACCCGGTCCAGCGGGGTCGCGGCGGACGGTGCGCGGCCGGCGGCCTCGCCGATCGAGCCCCACTCGCCGCAGGACGGGCAGCGACCCACCCACTTCGCGACCGTGTGGGCGCACTGGGCGCAGCGGTACTCGGTTCTCGGTTTGGCCACGGTGGTGACCCTACGGTCGGGGTCCGACATCCGGCTCCGACCGTCGTGCCGCGGCACGTCCCGCTACGATTCGGTCAACTGTCCAGGTGGTTGCTGTTGGCGCTGTGGGTCTCTCGCCCGCCGGCCCCGGCCGAATTGGAGTCGACGTCAATTCTACGGAATTGTGAAGTCGCACTACCGGGCGTCTGTCGACGTCGTGACGGAGCCCTGTTCCGCATGCGCATGCCATTTGTGTGATTCGAATCGGTGGGTCGGCCCGATTCTGCCCGCGGGCGATGTGCCGGCGGTGGTCATGGCGAACTACGCGGGGTACTCCGGACGGTGATCTCGGCTGTCCCGGGGGCACGACGAAGCGCGTCCGGGGCTTTCACCTGCGAATACTCGGCAGATCCCGACAGGTTGGACCGATTCCCGGAATTATTCCGGTCAACAATGGGCTCCGTGCCCAATGTGGGACAAAAACATGAACAAGTTGTCTGTTGTGAGGCTAACTTCCTTTGCTGGGGTCGCTGAACCCTGCCTTTGACCAAACCTGAGGAAGTATGTGAAGATGCCTCGTGGCTTGGTGGCGGAAATCGGGAGACGAAGAGCGGTTCAATGTGGCAAATGCCGCCATTGTCGACCATAACGACGGTCCTGAGAACCGGAAGCGAACCCTGCAGGAGGTCGACGACACGAGTCGACCTCCGCTGCCGCGGCGGCAGCCTCAGGCGGAGGAGGGGATCGCGGCGGCAGCGCTGCGGGTGAACGGCTCGTCCGTGCAGCCCACGAACGGGTCGGTCGGGGACGGTCGCCGTACCGCTCGGCCGGCGCGGCATGCGTTGCGCACCGAGGCGGAGGATCAGATTCCGATCCTGCGCAATCCGATTCCCGCGGCACGGGAAACCGTGCTCACGCCGCCGGGACGAAGCCGTGGCCCGCGCTACCCGGTCGCCACGGACCACCCGTCGCTGCCATCGGTTCGGGCGCCTCGTGCGCTTGCGCCGGCGGCCATCGAACCGCCACCGGCTCGCAGGGGTGGGGACCCGGTCATCCCGGATTCCCGCAGATTCCTGCCGGAAATCGTCGGCGACCCCGACAACGCGGATCTTCGTCCTCTCGGGGCGGACGAGGATGCGGCCACATCCGGTGCGGAGTTGATCGACAACGCGCTGCGCGACACCACCAGGTTGCGCGACGACGACGTCCTGCTCGACAACGACGTCCTGATCGACAACGACAGGTTGTTGGACAACGACAGGTTGTTGGACAACGACGTCTCGCCGGCCAACCACGTCCTGGTCGACAACGGCGTGCTGCTCGACAACAACATGCTGTTGGACAACGACGTCCTACCGGACGACGGCGTCGCGCGGGACAACGTCGCGCGCGACGTGCTGCGGGACGACGTCCTGCTCGACAACGACGTGCTGCGCGACAACTCCGACCTCGAACGGACGTCTCCGACCGCGGAGACGAGCCGTATCCAAACGCCTCCGGCGCCGCCGGAGACGAGCACGACCGATGAAGACCCAACGAACCCGGAGAAAGTGACCCTACCGATGAGCAACTACCACGACGCGACCAACAAGGCCCTCGGCATCGAAGGTGCCCTCGGATTCGCGATCGTCGACTCCAAGAGCGGCATGGCGATGGCTGTTGGTGGCGACCCCGGCTTCGATCTGAGCATCGCCGCCGCCGGTAACAGCTCGGTCGTTCAGGCCAAGCTGCGCACGATCAGCGAGCTCGAGCTCAACGAGTCCGTCGAGGACATCCTGATCACCCTGGGCAAGCAGTTCCACATCATCCGGGTGACCGAGGCCGACCCGAGCGTCTTCCTGTACCTCGTGCTCTCGCGGGCGCGCGCCAACCTGGCGATGGCCCGCTACCAGCTCACCAAGATCGAGGGCCAGCTGCGCCTCTGAGATCACCCCGTCTCGTACGAGGTCATCGGGCGAAACGAAAGGCTCGGGTCGGCATTGCCGACCCGAGCCTTTTCGTGTGGTCACCGCCGGGGCGAGGAGCGGACGACCGCTGCTCGCCCCGGCGAGATCAGTGGCCGCCTCCGGCGTTCGGTCCGCTGAGCGGTCCGTGATCCTCGAGGATGGCGTCCTCGTTGCGTTCGAGCAGCGGGCCGCCGTCGACCGGAACGTTGACCTCGAGGGCGCCGGCGCGCTCGAAGACGAACGTCACCGGAACGGTCAGGCCGGGCCGCACGGCGTCGGTGGTGCCCACCAGGGTCACCGTGACGGGGCTGCTCGCCTCGGCCGAACCCTCGGTGCTCGCCGCGAGGGCGGCGCCGGTGCCGGAGTTGCTCTGGGTGGTCAGCGAAGCCTGCGGGCGCAGCTCGAGGGCGTCACCCGACGGCGGCGAGATGACGACCTGGTCGGCGGCGTCGGTCTCGATCGTCACCAGGCGGTCGGTGGTGTCCGTGGCCTGGTTGACCGCGGTGAACACCAACAGCTGGCCGGCGGCGGCCGGCGCGGCGGACGTGGTCGTCGCCGTCTCGTCGGTGCCGGCCTCCGTGGTGGTCGGTTCCGCCTCGGTTGTCGTCTCCGAGGTGGTCGTCGCCGAGGTGGTTTCCTCGTCGGCCGGGACGATCGGCTCGGCCGCGGTCAGCACGATGTGCACATTGCGCAGTGCGATATCGGAGTCGCTGAACTCGGCCCCGTTGACCGCCGGGAGCTGGTTGGCGGTCTGGGTGATCTGACCCGCGCCGCAACCGGCGAGCAACGCGCCGGCGCTGAGAGCCAGCACGATGCGCGGTCCGGTTGTCGCGAGGATGTGGCGATAACTCTTCGCTGTCGACGCCCGTCGAGGTGCGGGGCGGGATACGGTCACTGGCTTCCTCCATCGCGGCGGCCGTTCCGGAAAGTGCCGGGTACGTGTACCACGCAGAGTAGTAGTGCCCGGATCTGGGTGCACGAGGTGGTCCGAAATCCGTGACTTCGAATCCGGTGGACGCGTATTCCGCGCAGGTCATCGAGGCCCGATGTGCGGGCGCTCGGGTCGGCCCGGCCACCGGTGCGGTGGGGGAGGGTCGCCGTGCGCCGGGATGTGGTGGAGCGAAACGGAAATCGCCGTTTCGGCAGGTGTCCGGCTGCCCGGTCGATTGGGTTCCGCAGCATGGATCCCCCGGGCTGTCAACCCCCTTGTTGGGCTCCGCGGTGCCCCTGACCTGCGCTGTTGGTCGGCCGCCCGGAAACTGTGCGTGTTAAACTGACCCTATCGAAAGGGGCACGGGACATATGATTTTCAAGGTCGGAGACACCGTCGTTTACCCCCACCACGGAGCGGCGCTGATCGAAGCAATCGAGACTCGCACGATCAAGGGCGAGCAGAAGGAATACCTGGTCCTGAAGGTTGCACAGGGCGACCTGACCGTCCGAGTGCCTGCCGCGAACGCGGAATACGTCGGCGTACGCGACGTGGTCGATCGAGAAGGTTTGGACAAGGTTTTCGAGGTGCTGCGCGCACCGCATACCGAGGAGCCGACCAACTGGTCCCGCCGCTACAAGGCGAACCTCGAGAAGTTGGCCTCCGGCGACGTGAACAAGGTCGCCGAGGTCGTTCGCGACCTCTGGCGTCGCGAGCAGGACCGCGGACTGTCCGCGGGTGAGAAGCGCATGCTGGCGAAGGCTCGCCAGGTTCTGGTCGGCGAACTGGCGCTCGCCGAGAGCACCGACGACGCCGCCGCCGAACTGATCCTGGACGAGGTCCTGGTCCCCGCGTCCTGACGCGGGATGCCCGGACGGACAACGGTCGCGGCCCTCGTTCCCGCGGCCGGAGGTGGCACCCGGCTGGGTGCCGGGCCGAAGGCATTCGTGCCTTTGGCCGGTAGGACCCTATTGGAGTGGTCGGTCGACGGACTGCTCGAATCGGGATGCGTCGACATCGTGATCGTGGCGGCCCCGGCCGACCTGATCGACAGAGCCCGATCGCTGCTGCCGGAGACGATCACCGTCGTCTCCGGTGGCACCGAACGGCACGATTCGGTGCGCAACGGGCTCGCCGCGGCCGGCGCGGCCGATGTGATCATCGTGCACGACGCGGCACGCGCCCTGACCCCGCCCGATCTGATCCGGCGAGTGGTCACCACCGCCGTCGACGGTGCCCGGGCGGTCATCCCCGGACTCCCCGTCACCGACACGATCAAGACCGTCGATCCCGCGGGCGTCGTCACCGGAACGCCCCCACGCGCGCAGCTGCGCGCCATTCAAACCCCCCAAGCCTTCGCCGCCGACCTGCTGGCCGCCGCCCACGCGTCCGGTGCGGCCGATGCCACGGACGACGCGACCCTGGTCGAACGCCTCGGTGTCGCCGTTCACGTCGTGCCGGGCGACCCGCTGGCGTTCAAGATCACTACGCCGATCGATCTTGTATTGGCACAATCACTCGTGGAGCGGGGCCTGTGGAAGCCGGCGTCGACTCCCGTCTGAACATGTCTGTCGGCAACAACCCCGGGAGTGACACGTGCGCGTGGGCATAGGAACCGATGTACATCGAGTGGACCGGGATCGGCCCTGCCGGCTGGTCGGGTTGGAATTCCCGGGCGAGCCCGGCTGCGTCGGGCATTCCGACGGTGACGTCGCCGCCCATGCGTTGTGCGACGCCGCCCTGTCGGCGGCCGGCCTCGGCGACGTCGGCTCGGTCTTCGGCGTCGACCGCCCGGAATGGAAGGGCGTCACCGGCGTCGAGATGCTCGGCGAGACGCGGCGGCTGGTCGAATCGGCCGGCTACCGGGTGCTCAACGCCGCGGTACAGGTCATCGGCAACCGGCCCCGGATCGGCCCGCGCCGCAGCGAGGCCCAGGCGGTGCTGACCGAGGCCCTCGGCGCGCCGGTCTCGGTCTCGGCCACCACCACCGACGGACTGGGGCTCACCGGCCGCGGCGAGGGCATCGCCGCGATGGCCACCGCGCTGGTCATCGAGCAACCGGCGCAACTGTAGACTCACCCGTCGTGACGTTGCACTTGTTCGACACCGGGAGCGGAGAGTTACGCGAGTTCATCCCTCGCGTGGCCGGTCATGCCTCGGTGTACCTGTGTGGCGCCACCGTGCAGGCCGATCCGCATATCGGCCACCTGCGTTCGGCGGTCGTCTTCGACATCCTGCGTCGGTGGCTGCACGCCGGGGGCCTCGACGTCGCCTTCGTGCGCAATGTCACCGACATCGACGACAAGATCCTGACCAAGGCGGCCGAGAACGGTCGGCCGTGGTGGGAGTGGGCCGCCACCTACGAGCGCGCGTTCACCCACGCCTACGACACCCTCGGGGTGCTGCCGGCGTCGGTCGAACCGCGCGCGACCGGGCACATCACGCAGATCCTCGAGCTGATCGCCCGGCTGATCGACTCCGGGCACGCCTACGCCGCGGCCGGCGACGTCTACTTCGACGTGCTGTCCTGGCCCGCCTACGGCAGCCTCTCCGGTCACCGCATCGACGACGTCCACCAGGGCGAGAGCGCGGGCGTCGGCAAGCGCGATGCGCGGGACTTCACCCTGTGGAAGGGCGCCAAGCCCGGCGAGCCGTTCTGGCCCTCGCCCTGGGGCCCCGGCCGCCCGGGCTGGCATATCGAGTGCTCGGCGATGTCGCGCACCTACCTCGGCCCCGAGTTCGACATCCACTGCGGCGGCCTGGACCTGCTGTTCCCGCACCACGAGAACGAGGTCGCCCAGTCGACCGCCGCCGGCGATCCCTTCGCGCGATTCTGGCTGCACAACGGCTGGGTCACGATGAGCGGCGAGAAGATGTCGAAGTCGATCGGCAACGTCGCGTCGGTGCCGAATGTGCTGCAGATGGTGCGGCCGCAGGAGTTGCGCTACTACCTCGGCAGCGCCCACTACCGGTCGATGCTCGAATACTCTCCGGAGGCGCTGCGCGAGTCGGCCGAGGCCTTCCAGAGCATCGAATCGTTCCTGCTCCGGGTGACCGAGCAGGTCGGCGACATCGAACTGTCCGATGTGACACCGGGATTCCGGGCCGCCATGGACGACGACCTCGCCGTCCCGCGGGCCCTGGCGGAGATTCACACCCGCCGCCGCGACGGCAACCGGCTGCTCGACGCCGGCGATACCTCCGGTGCGCTGGAGGCCGCCTCCGAGGTACGGACGATGATCGCAGTCCTCGGAGTCGATCCGCTCGCGCCCAATTGGCCGCGGCAGCAGGGTAACTCGGCCGAGATGGCCAGCTTGGACCGGTTGATCGCCGACGATCTGGCCGCGCGGGCGAAGGCTCGCGCCGAAAAGGACTACGCCACCGCGGATCACATTCGAGCGCGGCTCGAACGTGCCGGCGTCGAGATCACCGACACCGCGGATGGCGCCAAGTGGTCGTTGCGGGAGCGTGGGTGATGGCGGGTAATTCGAATCGCAAGGGCGCCATCCGCAAGGACGGCACCAAGAAGGGCAGTGTCGTCGGCTCCGGCGGCCAGCGTCGCCGCGGTCTGGAGGGTCGCGGCGCGACCCCGGCCGCCAAGGATCGGCCCAACCATCCGGCGTACCGAAAGGCGCGCGCCCAGGCCGGCGACCAGCGCCCGCGCCCCGGCCGGCCCGCGGGCCGTCGCGACGACGACGCCCCCGAGTTGGTCCTCGGACGCAACCCGGTGGTCGAATGCCTACGTGCGGGCGTGCCGGCAACGGCGCTCTACGTCGCGCTGGGCACCGAGAGCGACGAACGGCTGACCGACAGCGTGCGGATGGCCGCCGATGCCGGGATGTCGATCCTCGAGGTCTCCCGCAACGAGCTCGATCGGCTGGCGAACGGCGGACTGCACCAGGGTGTGGCCCTGCAGATCCCGCCGTACCGCTACGCGCATCCCGACGACCTGCTCCAGCGCGCCCTCGACAGCCGCTCTCCGGGGCTGCTGGTCGCGCTGGACAATATCTCCGATCCCCGCAACCTCGGCGCCATCGTGCGCTCGGTGGCCGCGTTCGGCGGCGACGGGGTGGTCATCCCGCAGCGCCGCAGCGCGAGCGTCACCGCGGTCACCTGGCGCACCAGCGCCGGCGCCGCCGCCCGCGTGCCGATCGCCCGGGCGACCAACCTGACCCGCACGCTGGTCGACTGGCAGCGCAAGGGCTTCCAGGTCGTCGGCCTCGACGCCGGCGGGGACATCACCATCGACGAACTCGACGCCTCCACCCCGACGGTGGTCGTGGTCGGCTCCGAGGGCAAGGGCCTGTCCCGACTGGTCGGTGAAACCTGCGACAGCATCGTGTCGATCCCGATGGTCGGCCCCACCGAGTCGCTCAACGCCTCGGTCGCCGCCGGGGTTGTCCTCTCGGAGATCGCCCGGCAGCGACGCGGCTGAACCCCCGCCGGGGCGGCGATCGATCAGGCGGCGCGACGACGGCGGACCGGCAGGGCCCGCACCTCCTGGTAGTGGTCGAGCAATTCGTCGCAGACCGCGGGCCAGGTGCGCGGCAGCACGCTGCGCCGGGCCGCGCCGCCCAATCGTTCCCGCACCGCCGGGTCGGCCAGACCGGCCACCGTGGCGGGCAGCAGCTGCTCGAAGCGGTCGACCGGCAGCAGGAACCCGTCGCGGCAGTGGGTGACCAGATCCCGCGGGCCACCGGCGTCCGGCGCGATCACCGGCACCCCGGACGACAGCGCTTCCTGCACGGTCTGGCAGTAGGTCTCGTGCTCGCCCGGGTGCACGAAGACGTCGAAGGACGCGTAGGCGGCGGCGAGATCCTCGCCGAGCAACTGGCCCATGAACAGCGCGGTCGGCAGCTCGCGTTCGAGCCGGGCGCGTTCGGGCCCGTCACCGACGATCACCAACTGGATCGACGGATCGTCGGCGAGCGGCCGGAGCCGTTCGACATGCTTCTCCGGGGCGAGCCGGCCGACGAAGCCGACCACGAGCTTGCCGGACCGACGGCCGAAACGCTCGAGCAGTTCGGGAGAGCGGGCCGAGGGGCGGAAGAGCGTCGAATCGACCCCCTCGGCCCAGCGGTGGCTGTTGGGGATGCCGTTGCGGATCAACGCGTCGAGCGCGGTGGTCGACGGCGCCAGGGTGCGGGTGGCGCGGCGGTGCACATAGGCGGTCCACCGCCAGGCGGCCCACCCCGCGGTGCCCAGACCGTAGCTCTCCGCGAAGCCGGCGACGTCGGTCTGGTAGACCGCGATCGTCGGAATACGCTGTCGGTGGGCGATCAGCACGCCCGCCGCACCGAGCACGAACGGCGAGGCCGCGTGGACGACGTCGGGCTCGAAGCGGCGGATGATCGCCGGCAGATTGCGCGGCGGCACCGCGACCGGCAGCGAGGACACCTTCGGCACCATCGTCGCGCGGCATCGCACGACCGGTACCCCGCGGTACTCCCGATCCGCCGGGGGCAGCCCGGACGGGGTATCCGGGGCAACGACGAGCGCTTCATGGCCGCGACGCTCGAGGGCGTCGAGAATTCGCACCACGGAATTCGCGACGCCGTTGACGGTCGGCAGGAACGACTCGGCGACGATGGCTACTCGCACGCGCAGAGTGTTCCCGGAATCGGCAAGCGGCAGGTATCTGCCCGGGAAAATCCGAGTTGCCGCTGTGTTGACGATCGGTGGTCCGCGGGCCGCGATCGGCCCCGCGGCGCGCGGGCCGATCGCAGCGCCGCGATCAACGGATCACCGTCCCCACGTATCGACGGTTGTTTCGCCGTTCGCGAAGGTCACCGTGCCGCGTTCGAACGTCGACACCTTCGCCCCGCCGATGTCGAGTTCGTCGCTGGTCGGATAGCCGAGTTCCCCCTGGCTGCCACCCAGTTCGTTCCATCTGTTGCGGATCTCCCCCCACACGACGTGGGCCTCCCGGCCCGTTTGCCGGATGATGACGCCACCGACGAACCACTGGAATATCCCGTCGGGATTCGCCTTCTCGTCGGACATCGGCAGGCCGAGATCCGCGCGCTGGGCGTCGGTCAACGAGTCGTACTTGTCGAGTATGTCGCCGGCGACGGTATAGGTGGCGCCGTCCGCGCCCTGGAGCGACGTCGAGGCGACCGCCGGAGGCTCCTCGGTGCCGCCCGACCGGTTCATGAACCAGACCGCGCCGGCGATGACGGCGAGTACCACCAGCGCCGCTGCCGCCACCGCGCCCAGACGCCGACCCCGCCCGCCGGTCGGCACCGGCGAAGACGCGGCCGCCGGCAGACCGTTGACGGTGACCACCGTGGTCGGATCGACCCCGTGGTCGGCGAATCGGTTAGGCGGAATCGGCTGCACCGCAGCGGTGGATGCTACCTGCGTCGACGGCACGGACGTGTTGGGCATCGGCGGGGTGTTCGGCACTGCTGGGCTGTTCGGCAGGGCGGGGGTGGTCGGCATGACCGGGAAGGGCGCCGAGATCGGCGGGGCCGGCGCCGGGGCGGTCGCCGGTACCAGGGCGGCCGCGGCGGCTCGGGCGAGCTCGGACGCGCTGTCGAAACGATCGGTCCGCTTCTTGGCCAGGGCGTGTTCGATCACCCGGTCGAAGGGAACGGGCACGCCCACCCCGAAGTAACTCGGCGCCGGGATCGACCCGTGCAGGTGAGCGTTCATCAGTTTCGGCAGCGCCGACCCGGGATACGGCGGCCGACCGGTCAGCAGGTGAAACAGCGTGCACCCGAGCGAATAGACATCCGCCCGACGGTCCAGCTGCGCGGCCTCGAACTGTTCGGGCGCGGCGTACTGCAGGCTGGCGACCAGCATCCCGGTCTTCGTGTGCTGGTTGGTCTCGGTGAGGGCCTTCGCGATACCGAAGTCGGCGAGCAGCACCCGGCCGGGGCGAGCCGATCGGGTCTGTTCGAGCAGGATATTCGCCGGCTTGACGTCGCGGTGCAGGACGCCCTGCTCGTGGGCGTAGTCGAGCGCCGAGGCGATGTCCCGGATCACCTCGACCGCCCGCTGCGGATCCATCGGTTCGTCCCGGACCGCCGCGGCCGCGTTGATGCCGTCGACATACTGCATCGCGATCCACAGCTGGCCGGACTCGTTGCCGCGATCGAGGACCGCGACGATATTCGGGTGGTCGAGGCGGGCCGCGTGATCGGCTTCGCGTTCGAAGAGGGTGCGCGCGTAGTCGTCGTCGGTCAGCGAACGATGCAGCAGCTTGAGCGCGACCTTGCGCGGGATGCGCGGGTGGCGGGCCAGATAGACCGTGCCCATGCCACCCACGCCGAGCGACTGTTCGATGGTGAAGCCCGCGAAGACCGTGCCGGGGGCGAGCTCGTCCACCGCATGTCTCCTCACGTCCCGCGACTCCGTAGAAGTGTTGCCAGAGCTTAGCGGGTTGGGACCGGCCGGAACGTCACCCCTTTACCGGCACGGCGGCGACCGGATCCCGCCGCCGATTCATCAGCCGCGGTCCGACCATCCGGCAGATCAGGTAGATCAGGAACGAGATGGTGGTGACGAAGGTCGAGACCGGAACGCCGGGCGCGAGCGACAACAGGATGCCGCCGACGGCCGCGACCTCGGCGAAGATGATCGCCAGGATCGTGGTGCGCACCGGGTCGGCGGTCAGCCGCGCCGCGGCGGCGGCCGGGGTGATCAGCAACGACAGCACCAGCAGCGCCCCGACGATCTGCACGCCGAGCGCGCAGGCCACGCCGACCAGCACCGCGAAGACCAGCCCCAGGCTGCGGACCGGCACACCGCGGGCGGCGGCGACCTCCGGGTCGGTGCTCGCGTAGAGCAGCGGCCGGTAGATGAACACCGAGACGATCAGCACGATCGTCGCCGCGACGATCAACGACGTCAGCTCGCTGGTGCCGACCCCGACGATCTGGCCGACCAGCAGCGAGAAGCTCGTCCCGGTGCGGCCCGGGTAGAGCCACAGGAACAGCACCGACAGTCCGAGCCCGAACGACATGATCACGCCGATCGTCGAGTCGCGTTCGCGGGCCCGATTGCCCAGCAGCGCGAAGACGACGGCGGCGAGCACCGAACCGACGATCGCGCCCGGGCCGACCGCGACACCGAGCAGCAGCGCCGCCGAAGCGCCGGTCAGCGACAGCTCGCTCGAGCCGTGCACCGCGAACGACCACTGGCGGCTGACGATCAGTGGGCCGAGGACGCCCGCCACCAGCGCCAGGACCGCCGCGGCGAGCAGCGCACTGCGCACGAAGTCGTACTGCAACAGGTCGATCGTCGCCTGGACGTCGCCGAAGCTCGACAGCATGTCCTGCAGTCGTTGGTTCATCGGGTGGATTCCTCGGTGGACGGTTCGTGGTGATGGTGGTGGCCCGAGGAGCCGAGTACGTCGATGTTGTCGCCGGTGCCGACGACGATCAGCCGGCCGCGCACGTCGAGCACCTCGACATCGGTGTGGTACAGCTCGCTGAGCACCTCGGAGGTGATCACCTCGCGCGGCGGGCCGATCCGGAACTGGCCGTTGGCCAGATAGAGCACCCTGTCGACCACCGGCAGGATCGGATTGATCTCGTGGGTGACGAAGAGCACCGCCGTCCCGTCGCTGCGCCGGCGGCGATCGATCAGCTCGATCACCCGTTCCTGGTTGGCCGGGTCCAGGCTCAGCAGCGGCTCGTCGCAGAGCAGCACCGACGGGTCGCCGATCAGGGCGCCGGCGACCCGCAGGCGTTGGAGTTCGCCGCCGGAGAGCGTGCCCACCGGGGCGTCGGCGAAGGAGCCGGCGTCGATCCGGGCGATCGCGGCGTCGACCTCCGCGCGCCGGCGCCTGCGTCCGCGCAGACCGATGCCCCAACGGTGGCCGTCCCAGGCCAGCCCCAGCAGATCCCGGCCCCGCAGCGGCGTCTGCGGGTCGAGCGGGCGCTGCTGCGGGACGTAGCCGACCCGCGGATTGCCCACCCCGACCGGGGCGCCGTCGATCGCCGCGGTGCCCGAGGCGAGGTCCTTCTCGCCGAGCAGGACGCGCAGCAGCGAGGTCTTGCCGCTGCCGTTCGGCCCGAGCACCGCAACAAATTCGCCGGGTTCGACGGCGACGTTCAGGTCGTGCCAGAGAGTCCGATGCCCGTAGGCGAGGGCGGCATCGGTCAACTCGATCGCGCTCATGTCAGTCGGTTCACCGTTCGGTGTCGAGGGCATTGCCCAACGCGGTGGCGGCCGCGAGCTGCCAGTCGACGAAGCTGACGCCGTCGGGCAGGGTCTCGGTCACCTCGACGATCGGCAGGCCGGCGGCCTCGGCGGTGCTGCGGATGCGGGTGGTGACCGCGTCGGTGGTCTGGGTGTTGTATACCAGCGCGCGCACATCGGGCGACGACGCGAGGGCCTCGGTCTCCGCCAGCGAGGCGGCCGACGGGTCGGAGCCGTCCTCGATCGCGTTCTGGAACTCGCCCGGGGTCACATCGTCGAGTCCGGCGGCGAGCAGCATGCGGGTGGCGACCGGCTCGGTCTGCAGGACCTGCGCGCCGGAGTGACGGGCGGCGATCGACTCGAGCTGCGCGGTCACCGCGGAGAGGCTGTCGACGAACTGCGCCGCGTTGGCCCGGTAGGTGTCGGCCTCGGCCGCGTCGAGGCCCGCGAGCTTGTCGGCGATGTCGTTGGCGACGGCGGCGACGATCGTCGGGTCGTACCAGTAGTGCTCATTGGTCGACGGGTCGGAATGATCGTGGCCGGCGTGGTCGTCCTCGGCGTGGTCGTCCGCTCCGGCGGTCTCGCTCGCGTGGTCGTGGTCGTGGTCGTCGGCGGTGGTCGTCGCCGCGGCGGCGGCCGTTCCCGAGTTCTCGGAGGCCGCGTCGTGGCCGGCCTGACCGGCGACCAGCGCCGAGACGTCGACGACGGTGGAGCTGTCGCGGTCGGCGACGAAGCTGGTCGCGAAGCTGTCGTAGCCGCCGCCGTTGACGACCACCAGATCGGCGTCGGTCAGCTCCGCGGCGTCCGAGGCGCTCGCCTCGTAGGAATGCGGATCGGCGCTCGGGTCGCGAATCAACGACTCGACGGTCACCCCGTCACCCGCGACCGCTTCGGCGACCGCACCCCAGACGTTGGTCGAGGCGACGATCGTCAGGTCCCCGGTGCCGCTGTCGGCGGCGGTATCGGAGGAACCGGAGCTCGATCCGCAGGCCGCCGCGACGGTCACCGCCCCCACCGTGAACAGGGCTGCGAGAGCGCGCCGCCCGACGATATGACGCGCTGTGCGCATCGATCCTCCCGAGATAATCAGTAATGGAAACCGTTTCCGTTAGCGATTTTAGACCTCTCGACTTTTGTGATCTCGCGAGGGCTACTACCGTCTACTCATGCCGAGGTCGAGTCAACCGCGTCGCCCCGTCACCTTGGCGACCCTGGCGGCCGAACTCAACGTGTCGCGGACCACGGTGTCCAACGCGTACAACCGCCCCGATCAGCTCTCACCCGCCCTGCGCGAGCGGATCCTCGGCGCGGCGAAGCGGCACGGCTATCCGGGTCCGAATCCGCTGGCGCGCTCGCTGCGCACCCGGCGGGCCGGGGTCGTCGGGGTGATGCTGACCGAGATGCTCGGCTACGCGTTCAGCGACCCGTCCGCGGTCTCCTTCCTCGCCGGTGTCGCCGAGTCCGCGGAGGCGGATCGAAAGGGCTTGCTGCTGCTGCCGATCGACCGCACCTCGGATGCCGAGCGGGCGGCGACCACGATCGGCCAGGCGGCCGTCGATGCGCTGGTGATCTACTCGACCTCCGACGACGATCCGCACGTCGCCGCCGCACAGGACCGCCGTATTCCCCTGGTGATCTGCGACCAGCCGCGAGATGTGCCCGGCGCCAGCGTGGTCGGCATCGACGATCGCGCCGCGATGCGATCGGCCGCCGAGCACCTCCTCGAGCTGGGGCATCGGCGGATCGGCGTGCTGTGCATGCGCCTGGCCCGCGGCCGCAGCGATGGTCCGGTCGGACCGAACCGGTTGGCGCAGACCAAATTCCACGTACAACGTGAGCGTATCGGCGGGATCCTCGATGCGGTGGCCGCCGCGGGGATGGATCCGGCCGCCGTCGTCATCCACGAGAGTTTCGACAACTCGGTCGCCGGTGGGCGTGCGGCGGCGGCGCGCATCTGCGCCGGGGCGACCACCCCGACGGCGCTGCTGTGCACCTCGGATGTCCTGGCGCTCGGAGCGATCGAATTCGCCCGGGTCGCGGGGCTGTCGGTGCCCGGCGATATGTCGGTCAGCGGCTTCGACGGTATCGAGGAGGCGCGCCGCGCGGGGGTGACCACCGTCTGGCAGAACTCCCTGGAGAAGGGGCGGGTCGCCGGGCGAATGATCCTGCAGCAGTCGCACTCCGGCGTCGAACGCGTCGAGATGCTGCCGGCGAAACTGATCGTGGGGCGGACCACGGGAATCGTGCCGGGCGGTCGGCGGCTGACCTACTACTGATCCCCGCCTACTCCTGAACTCTGCCTTTAGCCGGGCCGGGCCGGTGTGTGTCAATTTTGGTTGACGCCCCGATGGTGTCAACGTAGATTGACGGGGTGACCGATTCCGATACGTTCACGGCCGCAGCGGCGGCGCAGGACCCGGCCGAGGGCCTGCGGACCGTACAAGCGCTGCGCAGACTCGCCGATCGCCTGGAGGTCATCCAGGTCGACAACGCGCGCGCCCGGGGATGGTCCTGGCAGGACATCGCCTCGCCGCTCGGCGTCAGCCGCCAGGCCGTGCACCAGAAACACGGAAAGCGTGGATGATCGCATGTTCGAACGATTCACTGCCGATGCCCGACACCTGACCGTCGACGCGCAGGAGATCGCCGTGGAGCTCGGCGCCGCGCGCATCGAGCCGATCCACCTGCTGCTGGCCGTCTTCGAGGGCGATACCGCCACCGTCGACCGGCTGCGCGAGGCCGGTCTGACCGCCGCGGCCCTGCGCTCCGCGGCGGCCGCCCCCGCCGATGTCGACGCCGACGATCCGCGCCTGCTCGGTGCGATCGGCATCGACGTCGACCGCATCCGCCGCGCGATCGACGAGCGCTTCGGTGGCGGAACCTTCGACGCCGCCGATCGGCCGGCGCCCCGGTCGCGCCGCCGCTCGCACCTCCCGTTCGCGCGGACGGCGAAGAGGTCCCTCGAGATGTCGCTGCGGGAAGCGTTGCGGCTGAAAGACAATCGCATCGACACCGGTCATATCGTGCTCGGGATCCTGGGCGCCGACGACCCGGTGATCGACGCCGTCATCGACGAGGACACCCGGTGGACGTTGCGGCGCGGCCTCGAGGACGACCTGCGCGGGGCCGCCTGACCCGATGGATCCGGTCCCCGAAGCCGCGCTCAGCGCGGTTGCGCGGACCCGATCGCGGCGCGGCGCTCGTCGAGCAGCAGAGCGAGCGATTCGGCGACCTGGTCCACCGAGGCCACCCGATAGTTCGCGGCGGTCTCCCCGTCACCGACCTTCACGCCGACATCGTCCGATCCCAGCCGCCGGAACGCCTTCTCGTCGGTGACGTCGTCACCGAAGAAGATCGCGATATCGGCGCCGACGCGTTCGCGCAGCACGTCGACCGCGTAGCCTTTGTCGGTGTCGATCACCGACAGTTCGATCACCCGCTTGCCTTCGGTGGGATGTACGCCCGGCCACTGGGCCGAACCCATCCGCACGATGTCGAGCAGCACGTCGCCGCGCTCCTCGTCCGTGACGTTGCGGACGTGCAGGGTGGCACCGGCGGGCTTGACCTCGACCGTGGCGCCGGGCTCGGACTCGGCCGCTCGATAGAGGTCGGCGACCACCCGGTCGAGCAGCGAGGCGCGGTCGGCGTCGATCTCCTGGACGAACCCCTCCGCGAACTCCGATCCGTGGCTGCCGACCAGTTCGACGTCACCGTCGAGTCCGGACAACTGCGCCAGGACCGCGCGGGGGCGGCCCGAGATCAGGGCGGCGGAGGTATCGGGCAGCAGGCCCAGATCACGCAGGGCGGCGACGGCGATGGGGTTCGGGAACGCCGCCGCCGGATCCGACACGATCGGGGACATGGTGCCGTCGTAGTCCGAGGCGACCAGCAGTCGCGGTGCTCGGGCGGCCGCCAGCAGAGCGTCCTGCAGGTCGGCCGGAAGCTCGGTCGAGGTTGTCACCTCACCAGCCTAGGACCTCGCGGCCGGCTCCCCGACCGGACCGGCGCAGCGACCGTGCCGGCTCCCCGGCCGTTCCGGCGCCGCGAGAGTGGCACTTTCCTCGGTTGAACCGCAGAAAGTGACACTTCGGCGGCGGGCGGCGGGCG
>NZ_BCRN01000018.1 GCF_001552615.1 Millisia brevis NBRC 105863 | reverse complement strand
GGGCGCGGCCGGAGCGGGCGCGGGCGCGACGGTCGGGGCCGCCGGTGCCGGAGCCGCGGGCGCCGGGACGTCGTCGTCATCGTCGTCGAGGGGCACCTCCACGGCGGCCTGGTCCGGCGACGGCGGGGCAACCGACACGGTGATCGTGGCGTTTCCGACCTCGGGTGGACCAACCGGTTCGATCAGCTGCAGCCACCCGAGGACGAGGATCACCGGGACGGCACATAATGCCGCAGCCCAGCGTCGCTTCTCGAGGTTCACGGTGAACATCCTGTTCGGTGGCTGTGAAGCACCGATGAAACCACGATGAGAAAGCCTTCATCGACGCCTTCGGCGAACGATCGGTCCAGGTGAGCGCGGTATCACACCGCCGCGGGACGTCCCGACATCGTGACCTCGAAGGCGGCGAACGCCCGGGTGCAGGCGTGCAGGGTGTCGTCGTCGAGCGGCAGATCGGCGAACAGGGACTGCATCTCGGCGCGCACCAGACGCACGCTCTCCTCCGCCTGCGCGGTCGCGTAGATGCGCGTCGAGCGGCGATCGTGCGGATCGGGCTCGCGGCGGATGAAGTGCATCCGCTCCAGGTCGCGCAGGGCGACCGAGGTATTGCTGCTCTTCACCGCGAGGTCGGTGCCGATGCGGGTCGGTGTCAGGCCGGGGTTTCTGCGGATATGTCGGAGGGTGAGCGCCTCGAGCGGGCTGAGCGGCACGATGCGGCGATCGCGGAAGCCGCGCTCGGAGATCGTGCGGGCGATGCCGAGAATGCTGTCCGCCAGATCGGCGAGGTCCCGCTCGCGTTGATCGGTCACCGCAAGTCCCCTACTCCCCCGGAAACAGTCCCGGGCCTGACAATTTTACTATGCAAGTATATATTCTATGTATTCATAGACATCTCCGGTGCGGCAACACCGGATGGGACGACCAGACCACCCGACCGGGTGGTCTTTTCGGGTGACAGGCACGGAGGGATCATGGCGCAGCACGAGGCAGCCGTCGGCGAACGGGCGGACGGAGGTGTGAACCCCCCACCGACCCCGGACGGGTCCACGGACCCCGACGCTCGGCCGGCCGCCGACGCCGGTTCCGGCCGGGCCCTGACCCCGCTGATGTTGATATCGCTGGCCCTGCTCGCCGGGGTCGCCCCCTTCGGCACCGACCTCTACCTGCCGGCCTTCCCGAGCATGGTCACCGACCTGTCGACCTCGACCAGCGGCGTGCAGCTGTCGCTGACCGCCTTCCTGATCGGCGCGGGCCTCGGACAGCTGATCTTCGGACCGCTGTCCGACCGGATCGGTCGCCGCGGACCGCTGATCGTCGGCATGGCCCTCTACGTGATCTCCGGCATCGCCGCCGCGATCGCCCCGTCGATCGCGGTCCTGATCATCGCCCGGCTGGCACAGGGGATGACCGGCTCGGCGGGCATGGTGATCGGGCGCGCGATGATCGCCGACGTCGCCCGCGGTCGACAGGCCGCCCGCGCGATGAGCACCATGATGACCGTCGCCGGAGTCGCACCGGTCGTCGCGCCGATCACCGGCGGCCTGTTCGCCGACTCGATCGGCTGGCGCGGCCTGTTGTGGATCGTCGCGGCGCTGGCGTTGATCTCGCTGATCGCGGCGGTGATGTTCCTGCCGGAGACCCACGGGCGACGGGTGCGGGACGCCGATCCGCAGGCGCAACACGGCACCGGCCTGCGCAGCCTGGCCAATCGCACCTATGTCGGCCACACGATGGCGATGGTCTTCTCGTTCGCGACGATGATGGCCTACATCTCGGCGTCGCCGTTCCTGTACCAGGACATGATGGGCTTCAGTAGCCTGCAGTACTCGATGGCGTTCGCGATCAACGCGACCGGCATCGTCGCGTGCACCGCGATCTCCGCCCGTCTGGTCGCCCGCATCGAGCCGCGGCGACTCGCCCGCATCGGGATGATCACCAACCTGATCGCGTCGGTGGCCGTCCTGGTGCTCGCGGTCAGTGGGCTGCCGGCGATCCTGATCGCGGTGCCGCTGTTCTTCGCGATCGCACCGCTGGGCCTGGTCTACGGCAACAACACCGCGTTGGCGCTCGACGCCGCGCGGCACAACGCCGGCCTGGCCTCGGCCGTCCTCGGTACCTCACAGTTCGCGTTGGCCGGCCTGGTCAGCCCGCTGGTCGGCCTGGCGGGTGAGCACACCGCGGTGCCGCTGGGCATCGTGATGGTGACCGCAGCGGTGATCGCGCAGATCGGTTTCCTGATCGCGACCGGTCGGCGCGGCCGCGCGGCGGTTCAGTCGACGTAGCCCTCGACCTCGCGGGCGGAGCGCTCGCTCGCGTCGTTGGGGTTCTCCCCGAACTCGGCGCGGGCGCGGCGCTGCCGCAGCAGGTCCCACAGTCGATCCAGCTGCACCTCGAGTTCGGCGATGCGCGCGTTCTCGGCGGGTTCGGTGATCTCGCCCGTCGCCAACCGCGCCCGCAGCTGGTGCTCCTCGGCGACGAGGTCGGCGATCTGCTGCTGGATGCTGTTGTTGGTCGTCATATCGGCAATCCTGCCACCGCGCCCCGACGCCGGGCCACGGGCGTTCGGATCACCCGTTCAGGTCAGCTCGGCCTCGTGGACCAGGATCGCGACCTGCACCCGATTGTCGGCGGCCAGTTTGGTGAACAACCGCCCGACGTGGGCCTTGACCGTCGCCACGCTCATATAGAGGTCGGCGGCGATATCGGCGTTGGACAGGCCCCGGCCGATCGCGATCGCCACCTCCCGCTCCCGTTCGGTCAGCTCGTCGAGTGCGGCGCGGGCTCGGGCGCGGGCGGCGGAGGCCGACTCCTCCCCGGCGGTCACCGTCGCGATCAGGGTGGCGGTCACCGACGGGGACAGGATCGGTTCGCCGGCGGCGACCGCGCGCACCGCCTCGACGATCCGCGCCGGCGGGGTGTCCTTGAGCATGAAGCCGCGGGCGCCCAGGCGCAGCGCGCGCAGCACCAACTCGTCGGTGTCGAACGTCGTCAACACGATGATCTTCGGAGGATTCGGCTGGCCGAGGAGCTGTTCGGTCGCCCCGAGGCCGTCGAGGCGCGGCATGCGGATGTCCATCAACACGACGTCGGGTTCCCACCGGGCGACCGCGTCGAGGGCATCGAGCCCGTCGACCGCTTCGCCGACCACCTCGAGCCGCGGATCGCCGCCGAGGATCATCGCCAGCCCGGTGCGCACCATCGGGTCGTCGTCGACCAGCAGAATCCGGATCGGCGCCGGCGAATCGGTCACGACGGACACGGTAGCCAGGCCCGCACGGTGTAGCCACCGTCCGGGTCGACGCCGTGTTCGATGCGGCCGCCGGCCAGGTCGACGCGTTCGCTCAAGCCCAGCAGCCCCAGCCCGGCGCCGGGGAGCGGTTCGGCTGCCGGGTTGATCGAGGCGACGTTGTGAATCGACACCCGGACGCCATCGGCGGCCGAGCCGGCCAGCGCGACGTCGACGCGCGCGCCGGGGGCGTGCTTGCGGGCGTTGGTCAACGCCTCCTGGACGATGCGATAGGCCGCGCGTCCGACGCTCGCGGGTACCGGGCCGTCCACCGCGTCGTCGAAGTCGACTGTCGTTCCGGCCGTGCGGGTCTGCTCGATCAACTCGGGGACATCGGTCAGGCTCGGCTGCGGCGGTTCGATCGCGCCCGCATCGGCCGGGGTGGTCGGATCGCGCAGCACCCCGAGGATGTCCCGCAGATCGCGCAGCGCCAGATGGGCGTTCTCCTCGATGGTGCGCGCGGCGGTGGCCTGCTCCTGCGCGGTCAGATCGCGGCGGAAGGACAACACCCCGGCGTGCATGGCCACCAACGACATCCGGTGCGCGAGAACGTCGTGCATCTCGCGGGCGATGCGGGCCCGCTCGGCGGTCCGCGCCTGCGCGACGCGCGCCTGCTGTTCGCGTTCGGCGGTCTCGGCGCGGTCGCGCAGATTGTCGACCAGCTCGCGGCGTTGGCCGATCGAGTAGCCGAGCACCACCGGGATCGCGGTCACCGGAACCGCGAAGGCGATGTAGCCCCACCAGGTGCCGAATCCGCCGGTGGGATACAGCCATTCCTGGACGAAGCCCGCCGCGACCGCGACGACGGTCACCGGGATGATCTCGCGGAATCGGCGCCGGGTGGCCAGCGACGCCAGCACCAGGACCGATGGGCCGACCGCCCACAGCGATACCGCGGACAGGGCGGTGACCAGCATCGCGATCACCACCGGGTGGCGATGCCGCAGCATGGTCACCACCAGAGCGAGCAATCCGAGGAATGGATCGACGAAGCGCAACCAGACCAGTCGATCGTCCGGGATGATCGCACCGTTGGTCGGCGCGGTGATCGCGGCGGCGGACAGGCCCGAGATCACCAGCATCGCCAGGATGCGCCACGCATGTCCCCAGCGGGATATCCGCCGCGGCCGGGAGGCGATATCGGTCACCCGCTGAGCGTAGGTCGTCCCCGCTCGCGTTCGCCCGCGTCCAAAGTCGCCGATCCGCCGACCCGGATATAGACCAAAGTTGTAGTCGGCCGCCGACCGTCGGCTGATGTGGGCGACCCCCGCCGACCGGCAGAGTCATCACCATGATCGACATCGACAACCTGACCAAGCGCTACGGCGCCACGACCGCCGTCGACAACATCTCGTTCACCGTGTCGCCCGGATCGGTGGTGGGCTTCCTCGGCCCCAACGGGGCAGGCAAGTCGACCGCGATGCGCATGATGACCGGGCTGACCCCGCCGACCAGCGGCCGCGCGACCATCCTCGGGCGCCCCTACCGCGAACTGCCCAACCCGGGACGGCACGTCGGCGTCATGCTCGACGCCTCGGCCCAGCACCCCGGCCGCAGCGGCCGCGAGGTGCTCACCCTGGCCGCTCTGCAGACCGGCATGCCGAAGGCGCGCGTCGACCAGATGCTCGAACTGGTCGGGCTGACCGACGCCGAGTCGCGGCGCACGGTGCGCAACTACTCGCTCGGTATGCGGCAGCGGCTCGGCTTGGCGTCCGCGCTGATCGGCGACCCGCGGGTGCTGATCCTCGACGAGCCTGCCAACGGCCTCGACCCGCAGGGCATCCACTGGATGCGCGGGCTGCTGCGCGACTACGCCGACCACGGCGGCACCGTGCTGCTGTCGTCGCATCTGCTGCACGAGGTGCAGATCATCGCCGACGAACTGGTGATGATCGGGCACGGCCGCATCGTCGCGCAGGGGTCGAAGGACAGCCTGCTCGCCGCCCGCGGCACCCGCGTCCGCTCCGCCGACAACCCGCGCCTGGCGACCGCGCTGGCCGCCGACGGGATCGGCGTGCAGACCGAGGCGGGCGCCCTGCTCGCCGACGCCCCCGCCGATCGCATCGGTCGGGTCGCCCTGGCCGCCGGTGTGGCCCTGACCGAACTGCGCGACGGCGGCACCGAGGGCCTCGAGGAGATGTTCCTCGCCCTGACCGCCGCCGACTCCCGCGCCGCCTGACCCCCCTGCCCCCTTTCGCACCGCCCCACCCCTTTCGCGCTGCCCCACCCCTTTCGCGCTGCCCCACCCCCGTCGCGCTGCCCCACCCCCTTTCGCGCGAGTGACATTTTCTGCGCCCGAACCGCAGAAATCGTCACCGCGCCGATTCCCCCGGAGAGACCACCATGAGTACTGCGTTTGCCGAGAGCCCCGCGACCCCGCGGACGCCGGACGCGTCCCCCCTCGTCACCGCCCGAGGCGTGCCCTTCCACCGGCTGGTCCGGGTGGAACTACGCAAGATGATCGACACCCGCGCCGGCATGTGGATGCTCGGGGTGATGGCCGCCGCATCGTTGCTGGTGGTCGCGGCGATCCTGATCTGGGGTAACGCCGCCGACCTCACCTACGTCGACTTCCTCGGCCTCGCGACCCTGCCGATGGCGATCCTGCTGCCGATCCTCGGCGTCATGGCCGCCACCGCCGAATGGTCGCAGCGCACCGGCCTGGTGACCTTCACCCTCGAACCGCGCCGCGGGCGGGTGGTCGCCGCCAAGGTCCTCGCCGCGATCCTGCTCGGCCTGGTCGTCATCGCCGCCGGTGTCGCGGCGGCCGCGATCGGCGCCGCGATCGGTGGCGGCGGCGTGGGCAACCCGACGGCCGCGATCCTCGGCGGGATGTTGCTGTCGCTGCTGCTCTACACCGTCCAGGGGCTCGCGTTCGGCTTCCTATTCCTCAACACCCCGATCGCGATCGTCAGCGTGCTGGCCCTGCCGACCCTCTGGGGAATCCTCGGCAGCATGATCCCGGCGCTCGACCGGATCGCCGGTTGGCTCGACCTCGAGCGGACCCTGCAGCCGCTGACCGCCGGCGATATCGCCGGCGAGGGGTGGCTGCGGCTGCTGACCGCCGTCGCCGTCTGGATCGGCCTGCCGCTGGCGGTCGGCACCTACCGGGTGCTCACCCGCGAAGTGAAGTAGTCGACGAACCGTCTCGACCCGGCCCGGGCGCTATACGACCTCGATCTGCGGTGCGTACAACCGCATGAGGTCCAGCGCCCGGGCCTGGTTGTCGTCGCTGGACCCGGCGCAGCCGTCGGCGACCACCCGGATGGTCGCGCCGGCGTCGGCGGCGGCCAGGGCGGTCGAGATCACGCAGCAATCGGTCGACACCCCGACCAGAGTGATCGACGGCGCCGGGCCGGTGATCGCCTCGAGCGCGTCGCCCCATTTCCCGAAGGTCGGTTCGCTGATCACGTGCGGAGCGTCCAGGGCCACCGCGGACGGAATCAGATCGAACAACGGGTCGTCGGCGGGCTTGTCGGCAAACGGCCAGGTGTCGAAGTAGGCGTTCCAGGAGCCGACGCGGCGCTCCCCGGTCGCCGGCACCCATCGGGTCAGGATCACCCGATCGCCGTGCTCGGCCGCCAGATCGGCGACCACCGGGACGGTCTGCGCGAACCGCGGCGCCGCCCACGGGGACGCCGGATCGGCGAACACCACCTGGTGGTCGATCACCACCAACCACGCACCGTCGGCCACCGCTCCCATACCGAGAGCGTTGCATATATGGGTGTCGGCAGCCGCTGCTTCCGTGACACCATCGACGGAGTGACCATCGACATTCGTGCCCTGACCACCGCCGATGAGATCGGCGCCGGACGAGACGTCTTCCGCCGCGCCATGGTCGGCCTGCCCCGCGTGGACTTCGTCGCCGCCGAGATCATCGATCCGGAACGCTCCCTCGGAGCGATCGACGACGGCCGCGTCGTCGGACATACCGGCTCGTTCCCCGGCACGATGGTGATCCCCGGTGGGGCCCGCCTGCCGCACGCCGCGGTCACCTTCGTCGGGGTGCTGCCGACGCACCGCCGTCGCGGGGTCGCCACGGGGCTGATGACCGAACAGCTGCGCACCTGCCGGGAACGCGGGGACGTGCTCGCCTCGCTGCGCGCCTCCGAGGGAACGATCTACGAACGCTACGGCTACGGCGTCGCCGGCTCCGCCCGGTCGATTCGGGTGAAGGTGCGCGACGCGCGACTGCGCCCCGATGTCCCCGCCGGCGGCACGGTACGGCTGGTCGACGACGCCGCGACCACCGAACTGCTCGACGCGATCCATCGCCGCGAGGATGTGGTCGGCGCGATCGACCGGGCGCCGCAGCTGTGGCGGGCGCGGGAGCTGTTCCGGCAGGCCGATACCGGCACCCCGCGGTACGTGGTGGTGCACGCGACCGACGGTGTCGACGACGGTTACGCGAGCTACGAGCCGGCCGACACGTCGACCTGGTTCACCACCGACAACCGCACGGTGAACGTGAGCGAATTCGTCGCGCTGACCCCGTCCGCGCGGACCGGACTCTGGGAGCACCTGCTCTCGCTCGATCTGATCGACATCGTGGAATTCGGGGAGGCGCCGATCGACGATCTGCTGCCCCTGGCCCTGGTCGACCGGCGGGCCGCGCACCTCGGATCGGTCGAGGACCAGATCTGGCTGCGGCTGCTCGACGTCGAGGAGGCGTTGCGCCGGCGCACCTACGACGCCGACGACACGGTGGTCCTCGAGGTGACCGATCCGCTGCTGCCGGAAAACTCCGGGCACTACGCGATCGGGCCGAAGGGAGCCGAGCGGACCGAGACGGCGGCGGACGCCGGCGTCGATGTCGCCACCCTGGCCGCGGCGTACCTGGGCGGCACCCGGTTCTCCGATCTGGCCGCGGTCGGCCGCGTGCACGGGGCCGCTCCCGGCGTCGCCGAACGGTTGACCCGGCTCTTCGCCACCCCGCGCGAACCGTTCTGCAGTACCGACTTCTGACGGGCGGCGCGGCGGCGAGCCGGCATGTCAACGCGGCGCGGCGACGCGGTGGTGTAGAGAAGAAGCCATGCTGATCCACCACGTCGAGGCGCGGGTGCTCGACATGCCCCTGCGCCTGCCCTTCCGCACGTCCCAGAGCCTGGAGGTGTCCCGCCGCGCGATCCTGATCCGCGTCGACACCGACCGCGGCCCGGGTTGGGCCGACCTCGCGGTGGAGGATCACCCGATCTTCGGGCACGAGTTCATCGAGTCGACCCGGCTGGCGCTGCGTACCGTGCTGGTGCCGGCGCTGGCCGGCGAGGTGTCGGGCGCCCGGGTGGCGGCGGCGTTAGGGCGGGTGGCAGGTCATCGGGCGGCGAAGTCGGCGTTGGAGATGGCGATCCTCGACGCCCAACTGCGCGCGTCGGGGCTGAGCCTGTCGGAGTACCTCGGCGGTACCCGCGATCGGGTGCGGGTCGGGGTGTCGATCGGCATCACCGAGACCGTCGACGAACTGATCGGCCTGGTGGAGGGCTACCTCGCGGACGGGTACAGCCGCATCAAGCTCAAGGTGCAGCCCGGCTGGGACGAGATCCTGATCGGCCGGGTACGCGCCGCGATCGGCGACGACGTCGAACTGCAGGTCGACGGCAATGGCGCCTACACCAGCGCCGATGTCGCGCATCTGGCCCGCTTCGAGCGTTACGGTTTGACGATGCTCGAGCAGCCCTTCCCGACGGCGGACCTGCGCAGCCATATCCGGCTGGCCGCGGCGACGTCGGTGCCGGTCTGCCTGGACGAGTCGATCGGGTCGGCGGCCGAGGCGCTCGCCGCGATCGAATCGGGCGCCTGCTCGGTGGTCAACATCAAGCCCGCCCGCGTCGGCGGCTACCTGGAGGCTCGGCGAATCCACGACGTCTGCGCCGCAGCGTCGATCCCGGTGTGGTGCGGGGGCATGCTCGAATCCGGGGTCGGTCGCGCCCAGAACCTCGCTCTCGCGTCGTTGCCGAACTTCCTGCTCGCCAGCGATATCTCGGCCACCGACCGGTACTTCGCCCGCGACATCACCGAACGATTCGATCTGGTCGACGGGGCGCTGCCGGTGCCGACCGGGCCGGGCAGCGGTGTGACCGTCGACCTCGAGGCGGTCGAGGACTTCACCGTGGCCCGCGACGATTACGAACCGGCGAAGGAGCCCTCGCATGTCTGACCACGTGGCGACGCCCGACCGTTCGACCGGTGCCGATGTCCCGGTCACCGCGGAAACGGCGCGGCGCGATGCGATCCGGGCGGCGGAGCGCTCCTCGGTGACCGTCCGCGACCTGTCCGGCCCCGGCGAATTGCGCGGTCTGACCGAGCTGTTCACCATCACCTGGGGCTCGTCGCAGGCCGCCGTCCCGCAGGATCTGGTGATCGCGATCCGGCACGCGGGCGGCTATGTCGGCGGCGCCTTCTCCGACAATCTGATGACCGCGGCGGGGGTCGGCTTCCTCGGCCGCGATCCCGGTGGCCCGGTCTACCTGCACTCGCACGCGGTCGGGGTGCACCCGCGGCTGCAGGGCACCGGGGTGGGGTTGGCGGTCAAGATGCATCAGCGCGCCTGGGCGCTCGCGCGTGGGATCACCGAGATCCGGTGGACCTTCGACCCGTTGATGATTCGCAATGCGTCGTTCAATGTCGGTCGGTTGGGCGGTCTTCCGATCAGCTACCTGCCGGACTTCTACGGCGAGCTCGACGACGACTACAACCGCGGCGACCACACCGACCGGGTCGTGCTGTCCTGGAAGCTCGATCAGCCGCTGCCGGGGCGCCCGCCGTTTGCCGTCGCCGACGCCGTCACGGTGGTGTCGTCGGACGACAACGCCCCGGTCGTGCATCCGATCCCGGATGCCCCGCTGGTGCGCGTCGAGATCCCCGCCGGGTACGAGCAGTTGCGCCGGGAGACGCCGGGCACCGCCCTGCGCTGGCGGTTGGCCTACCGGGAGGTCTTCCCGCGGCTGCTC
This sequence comes from Millisia brevis NBRC 105863, assembly GCF_001552615.1. Taxonomy (GTDB): domain Bacteria; phylum Actinomycetota; class Actinomycetes; order Mycobacteriales; family Mycobacteriaceae; genus Millisia; species Millisia brevis. The sequence continues at coordinate 83,094 of NZ_BCRN01000018.1, read as the reverse complement.
GACTCCGGGTACCGCGTCGTCGGCTGGGATCACCCGCGCGCCTACCTGCTGCACCGTGAGGATTCCGGCACGTCGTAGACGGTCGGAGCGGCGATTCCGCGGATCGGGTGGCGTCGAGCCGGCGCGGTATGCCGGGAGGTGTGCATTCGTCCGCGCGAGCGCGGCGCGGGAGGCGCGCAATCATCCGCGTGAGCGGGGCGCTGCGGCAATAGTCTCCTCCGCCCAGCGCTGAGGAAGAAGAACGCACACAACCCAAACCCGGCAGACCCTTCGCCCGCCCCGGCAGGCCCGCCGATCCGGCCCCGCCACCCTTGCGGTCGCCGGCGGCCGACTGCCCGCGCCACAGCCCTACCGCGCCACAGCCCTACCGCGCCATAGCCCTACCGCGCGACCCCGACCGCACCTCCTCCAATCGGCGGTTCTATGATTTTATGAATTCACGGATTCATGAAGTCTTCCACGGCGTCCGTGGGCAGGAGGATTCGGTGTTCCGCGACGACCAGCGACCGCTCTACGAGACCAAGGCGAACCTGTTCAAGGGGCTCGCCCACCCCTATCGCATCCGCATCCTGGAGATTCTGGCCGGCAGCGACGAGGCCTCGGTGGGCACGATGCTCGCCGATACCGGGCTGACCCCGTCGCACCTGTCCTCGCATCTGGCGGTGCTGCGCCGCTACGGCCTGGTCGTCTCGGACCGGCGGGCGAGCGAGGTCTTCTATCGTCTGGCCTATCCGCAGGTCGCGGAGTTGCTGCAGGTGGAGCGCACCCTGCTCGGACTGCTGGTCGACCAATCGCGCGGCGCCGCCCTCGAGGAGTTGCCGGTGCTCGGGGCGACGGGCGGACAGTCGCGATGAGCGGGCCATCGGTCGGTCGGTTGTCCGGTATCGCCGCGCTGCTGCCGAGCGTGGACGACTACCGCGCCCTGCGCACCAGTTGGCGGACCGACGTACTCGCCGGAATCACGGTCGGCATCGTGGCGCTGCCGCTCGCGCTGGCGTTCGGGGTCAGCTCCGGCGCCGGGGCCGAGGCGGGGCTGATCACCGCGATCGTCGCCGGACTGGTCGCGGCGATCTTCGGCGGCTCGAATGTGCAGGTCTCCGGCCCGACCGGGGCGATGGTGGTCGTATTGGCGCCGATCGTCGCCGTGCACGGGATCGGCGCGATGGCGGTGGTCACCATCCTGGCGGGGGTTCTGGTGCTCGTCGCCGGGGTGCTGCGGCTCGGGCGCACGGTCGACTACATCCCCTGGCCGGTCATCGAGGGCTTCACGCTCGGAATCGCGGTGATCATCTTCCTGCAGCAGGTGCCCTCGGCGGTAGGGGTCGCGGTCGCCGGGCACAGCACCAATGCCGGTGTCGCGGCGTGGGAATCGATTCGCGAAGCCGACGACGCGCACGCGCTTTCCGCGCTGGGCGTTGTGGTGGCGGTCGCGGCGATCATGCTGCTGTTGGGCCGGTTCGCGCCGAAGCTGCCCGCCTCGTTCCTGGCGATCGTGGCGGTGACCGTGGTAGTCGCAGTGCTGAAGGTCCCGGTGACGAGCATCGGGGCGTTGCCCGATTCCCTTCCGGCGCCGTCGTTTCCATCGGTCGACCTCGGCACGGTTCGGGAACTGCTCGGTCCGGCGGTCGCGGTGGCCGCGCTGGCGGCGATCGAATCGCTGCTGTCCGCGCGGGTCGCGGCGAGCACCCCGGAAACCGGTCCCTACAACGGGGATCGCGAATTGGTCGGCCAGGGTTTGGCTTCGGTGGCGTCCGGCGTCTTCGGCGGGATGCCGGCGACGGGGGCGATCGCTCGCACCGCGGTCAATGTGCGCGCCGGGGCCCGCACCCGGCTGTCGGCGATCGTGCATGCGCTGGCCCTGCTGGTGGTGGTCTACCTGGCGTCGACGATCGTCTCGACCATTCCGCTCGCGGCGCTGTCCGGGGTGCTGATGGTCACCGCGGTGCGGATGGTGTCCTACGGCGTGGTCGGGCGGCTGCTGCGGTCGGGCCGCTCGGATGCGACTGCGTTCCTGGTCACCGCGACGATCACGGTGGCGTTCGACCTGATCATCGCGGTCGGGATCGGTATCGCCGTCGCCGCGTTCGCCGCGCTGCGGGCGCTGAGCCGCACCGGTGGCGTGCACCGCGAGGAGCTGCCCGGCGCGGTCGAACCGGGCGATGAACGGATCGCCCTGCTGCGCATCGACGGAGCGCTGTTCTTCGGGGCGGCCGAGCACGTGCTGGCCCGCGTCGCCGAACACCGGGGCACCGACGTGGTGATCCTGCGGCTGTCGCAGTTGCAGATCATCGACGCCACCGGCGCCCACACCCTCACCGAACTGGTCACCGCCCTCGAAGCGCGCGGGGTGACCGTGCTGATCAAGGGAATTCGCGACGACCATCTACCGATGCTCGAACGCCTGGGCGTGATCACCGCCCTGCGCCACCCCAACCACCTCTTCGCCGACCTGGACCCCGCCGTCGCCCACGCCCGCTCCCACATCCGCCGCCTCACCCCGTCGATCGGGGAGAGTTAGCCGCGCTCACCGCGGGTAGAACTCCCCGATCATCCGGCCGCGCGGCGGGCGACGTAGGCGCCGGCGATGTCGCGAAGGCGCTCGCCGGCGAACGGGTCGCCGTGACCGGGGTAGACGATCGACACATCCAGGGTCAGCAGCCGGCGCATGCTGCGCACGTAGTCGTCGACGTTGCTGTGCACGAGCTCGTCGAGCAGGTCGGGAGGGTCGTAGACGACATCGCCGGTGAACAGCGCCCGGTTGTCCCGGTCGTACAGACCGATGCTGCCGGCGGTATGCCCGGGCAGATGGACGACGGTCAGTCGGCGATCGCCCAGGTCGATCACCTCACCGTCGACCAGCCGGCGGGTCGGTTCAACCGGCACCAGGGCGTAGTCGGCCGGCACGTAGTCCGGGTGCGGAAGGGCCTCCACCAAAAGGCCGTTCGGAACACCGATCGAACAGCCGTGGCCGCCGAGGATTTCGTTCAGTTCCTCTCCGAGCAGCGTCCCCTGGCCGGGCAGCTCGGTCGGTTCGAGCTCGTGGGCCCACACCTCGGCGAACTCGTGCGCCGAACCGAGGTGGTCGAGATGGGCGTGCGTCACCACGGCCACCGGAGGACGCCGCGAGAACCCGGCCGCCAATTCGGCGGACAGCGAGGCGACGCCGAGCCCGGTGTCGATCACCAGATCGAGTCGCTCGCCGCGCAGGTACCAGATATTGCCGCGGACGAAGGAGGCGACGTGTGGCTCCCGAATCAGCGTGAGGGCGTCGTCGATCGGGACGACCTCGAACCACCGGTCGGCAACCGGAAGATGCTGCGCACCGGAGGAACTCATGCGTCAGGCGAAGGTGGCGTCGAGCGCCGCGGACAGGTCGGCGATCAGGTCGTCGGGGTCCTCGAGGCCGATCGAGAAGCGCAGGTGGCCGAGGCGGCGAAACTGCTCCGGGTAGTACCGCACCCGCGGACCGTCGGTGCCGACGTGCACGATCAGCGACTCGTCGTGGCCCAGCGAGACCGCGGACGTGATCACCTTCAGGTTCGCGACGAAGCGGTTCTGGGTGTCCGGGTCGCCGTCGACGGCGAAGGCCATCATCGCGCCGAAGCCGCGGCCGCCGAATTGCCGGACCGCCAGGTCGTGCTGCGGATGCGATTCGAGGCCCGGATAGGCGACAAACGCCACCCGCGGATCCTGCTCGAGGAAGGCGGCCACCTTCGGCGCGGACGCGAGGTGGTGGGCCATGCGCAGCGGCAGGGTGATCGAACCGCGGTTGATGATCCAGGCGTTGAACGGGGAGATCACCCCGCCGACGTCGACCATCGCATCCGCCTTGATCCGGTCGATCAGCTCGCGCGAGCCGATCACCGCGCCGCCCATCGCGTCGCCGTGCCCGTTGATGTACTTGGTCAGCGAGTGGACGACCAGGTCGGCGCCGTCGCGCAGCGGCCGGTAGAACGGCGGCGGGGTGAAGGTCGAGTCCACCGACAGCAGCGCCCCGCCGGCGTGCGCGATCTCGGCGACGGCGACGACGTCGGTGACCTTGGTGGTCGGGTTGCCGATCGCCTCGATGTGCACCAGCTTGGTGTTCGGGCGGATCGCCGCGCGCACCGCTTCGGGGTCGGACGCGTCGACGAAGGTTGCTTCGATGCCGTACTTCTGCGGCAGCAGCTCCGCGAACAGCCGCCAGGACGCCTCGTAGGTGACGTCGGCGATCACCGCGTGATCCCCGGTGGACAGGAAGGTGAAGAAGACCCCGTGCAGGGCGGCGACGCCGGACGCCAGAGCGACCGCCGCCTCGCCACCTTCGAGCGCGGCGAGCTTGTCCTGCAGGGCGAGCTGGTTGGCGCCGGAGTTGCGAGTATAGAGCGCGGAATCTGTTGTCGACCAGCTGATCTGCGACGGATCCTCGGGCAGGGCATACGAGTTCGCCATGATCAATGGGGTGCGGATCGCGCCGGAGCCGGCGTCGATCGCGTTGCCGCCGTGGACGGCGAGCGAGTGGTCGCCCAGCGAGGACAGGTCATGCTTGTCGGGTCGTACAGCCATGACACGACCGTATCCCCGCACGGGCGCCGACGGGGACACCGGTCGGGTTCGCGTGACGGCGTTCCCCCGCCGGAGGGAGCATCGCGACGGGCCGACGGCCGGGCGGCGCCATCAGACCAGCGGACGGCCGGTGATGTAGCGCCACCGCAGGTCTGCCAGCAGATACCGGTACGGCAGCTCCCGAACCGGCAGCGGTAGCCGCCGCGCTACCGCGCCGAGCGCGGCCATCAGCCGTTCGAAGCGGCGCTGCCGGCGATCGTCCCAGTCGATTCGCATCTCGCGGCGGAATTCTTCCGGGAGGAAGCCGGCGGTGAAGAAGAGGTTGACCGGCCCGAGCAGTCGGGACCGGGCGCGACCGGCAAATTCCAGCCGGGCGATCGACAGCAGGTGCTCGCGGATCGTGTCGTCGATCGACACCCTGGCCAGCGATTCGTTCCAGTAGGTGTCGAAGTCGTCTCGGGTGAGCGGCCACATGTCGGCGGGCATCTGCAGGGTGGTGCCGAAGGTGGCGCCCAGTTGGTAGGTGCGCTCACGGTCCGTGGCGGACATCGGGCCGTGCATGAGGCGGTGGACGTCCTCGAAGCCGCGGTAGATGCAGGCGGCGACCCAGCGTTGCAGTTCCGGGTCGAAGGCGTTGTAGGCGACGGGGCTGTCCGCGGTGGAGCGCACCCGGGCGTGCGCGCCGTTGACCGCCTTCTTGTACGCGCGCTTGTCCTCGGCGGTCCCGCGGGCGGCGACCACCAGGTACGTCAGGGTGGTGCGGGTGCGCTTGACGGGATGGTCGAACAGCCGGCCGGACTCCACCCGGCTTTCGTGGACGCCGTAACCGACAGCGAGCCAGGACAATTGCATGATCACGTTCGCCGCCCCGGCGGCCAGTCCGATCGCATCCAGGGCGGGCAGGAACTTCTCGTCCGGATCGTGCGCGGATGCGCGCTCGTCACGCCGAACCGATACCGCCATGGCGACCTCCACACCTCGTCGAACCAATCTGCACACGATCGTACTCAGATAGTCGCCCACGGTCCAGAGCCCGCGACCGCTCGCCGGTCCCGGATTGTCGGACAGCGGGCCACGCGATCGGCCGCGCTCCGTAAGGTCGACACCATGACCGATGACCCCACCACCCCCGGCGCGGCGCCGCGTCGGTACGGGGGTCGGGACGCGGCGGACCGGCAGTCGCAGCGCCGCGCGCAGTTGATCGAGGCCGGGCTCGACCAACTCGGCGCCGGCGAGGCGATCTCGGTGCGCGGTACCTGCAAGCGGGCCGGCCTGGTGGGGCGCTACTTCTACGAATCCTTCACCGACCGAAGCGAACTCACCCGGGCGGTCTACGACCACGTGGTCGAGCGGGTCGCGACCGCCGCCACCGCCGCGGTCGCGGACGCCGGCGCCGACCGGGACACCCTCATCCGTGCCGGGCTGCGCGCGGTCATCCGCACCGTCTCCGCCGATCCGCGGCTCGGTCGGGTGCTCTTCGCCGCCGATCCGGCGCTCGCGGAGTTGCTGACCGCGCGGGCCGAGAGCTCCCGCTTCTTCGTCGGGCTGTTGGCCGGCACCGCCACCGACTTCTACCGGGTCGAGCACGACGACCGACTCGACGCGGTTGCGCATTTCCTGGTCGGCGGCTTCGGGCAGATGGTGACCGCCTGGCTGTCCGGGGCGCCCGCGATGTCGGAGGACCAACTGGTCGACGTCGGCACGGAACTGTTTGCCGCGGTGGCCGGCGCGATCCACCCGACGCCCCCGGACTGACACCACCGATTCCCGGCGGGCGCGCTCAGATCAGCGGCCGCCCGGTCCGCAGCCGCCGCCGCAGGTCCCCCATCATCGCGCGGCTTCCCGCGTGCCGCACGAACTTCGGCAGGAAGCGGTTGACGAAGGCGACGAAGATGAACAGGTGCTCGAAGCGGCGCCGATCGTCCTCGGTCCAGGCCAGTCCCATCTGGGTGCGGAAGATCGGGGCGAGGAAGCCGGTGGTGAGGAACCGCAACAGGTCCCGGAACAGCCATGCGGTGGGCCGATTGATCATCCGCAGGTCGACCAGATCGTTGACGAACTGCCGCTGCCGGTCGTCGATGCTCACCCGTTCGCAGGCCGTGTTCCAGTAGCGGTCGAAGTCGGCGCGGGTGGCCGGCCACATCTGCTCGGTGACCTGCAGGGTGGTACCGAGCGTCGAGGCCCGCCGGTAGAAGTTCTCCCGCTGCTCGTCGGTCATCCGGCCGTGCAGCAATTCGAAGGTGTCCTCGAAACCGATGAACAGGCAGGCGGCGACCCAGAGTTGCAGTTCCCGATGGAAGGCGTTGTAGCGCACCGGACTGTCGGCGTCGGAGTGGACCTGCCGATGGGCGCCGTCGACCGCCCGGCGGTAGGCCTCGCGTTCGGCGTCGGTGCCCAGGATCGCGACAGCCAGGTAGCTGGTGGTGGTTCGCGCACGTTTCCAGGGATGCGCCATCAGCGCTCCCGATTCCACCCGGCTCTCCATCACCCCGTAGGCGACCTCGGGCCAGCCCAGCTGCATGGCGACATTGGCGGCGGCGCCGGCAAACGACCAGAAGTCCAGGGCATCGGTCAGATCCGGTCTGCTGCGGGCGAAGCGGCGGCGCGGGGTGGTGGCGATACGAATACGGGTCTCCGCGGTGGTCAGGCTCGACGGACCCAGCGGGTTGTCGAGGTAGACGGTGCGGCCCGTTGGCGGCTCGCCGGCGAGGGGGTCGGGCTCCACGGGTCAGACCGTTTCGACGTTGTCGACCAACCAGCGGTCGCCGTCGCGCACCATCGAGATCACCATGCGGTACTTCTGGCTGTTGCCTTCGGGTGCGGTCACATTGGTGGCCTGTTGGTCGGCGAAGACCAACACCACGGCGGTCGCGCCGTCGATGCTCTCGACCGCGACGTGGTCGGCGGTGGCGGTCGCCCGCCCCTGCCCGTCGGTGACCACGTCGCTCAGGACGTCGACCATCTGCACGTAGCGGTCGGCGAAGTCGCCGGTCGACATCCCCACGATCGTGTCGCGGTTGGCGTCGAGGTTCTGGAAGTCGAACGACGACATCGCGATCGCGTATTCGCGAGCGGTGTCGACCGCATCGGCGCGCAACGCGTCATCGCTGCGGTACTCGAATGTGCGGTAGCCGAGCACACCGAGGGAGGCGATCGCGGCGAGCAGGGCGATCGCCAGGACGATGATCGTGCGCCGGCCGGTGCGGGGCCGGCCCGGCCCGTCGCTCGGCTCCCGACCATCGGGGGCTTCGTTGTCGGCCGCCTCGAGGTGGGTGGGCGCAGCCGTGGAGACGTCAGCGGGGGGCATCGGAGAGTCCTTCCATCAGGGAGCGCCAGTAGCCGAGCGCTTCGATTCCGGTGGGGATGAGGATCGGGTCCGCGGCTATCGGTGGACCGATGGTGTCGCCCGGGGTGGTCAGGCCCTGCAGGCCGAGGTCGTTGGGGCGTGGCGCGTTCATCGCACCGCGCTGGGACAGGTTGGGCGCCGGTGGGCAGTAGAGGCCGAGGTTCGGCTCCACCGGGGTCAGGTCGCCGACGGCGCGTCGCTCGGTCGGGTAGTTGCAGACCGGCCCCTGGGTGGCGACCAGGGTGAAGTTGGCGCGGTCTCCGGACACGATCGACGACAGTTGCGCGAGGCCGTACGGGATCGCGTCCAGTCCGGTGGCCAGCGAGGCGGTGCGATCGGCGATGATCGGTTGGACGGTCGCAAGATTCAGCAACACCTGCCCGAAGGTGCCGTGGTAGGTGTCGAAGAGGCCGCGGGCCCGGTCGAGCGCCGCGGGGGAACTGTCGAGCAGGTACACCAGGGTCGGGCCGTTGGCGTCGAGACCGCCGGTGACCTCGCGGGCCGCGGCGATCCCGCGCACGAGTTGCTCCGAATGTTGGGCGGTGGTGGTGATCAGCGACGTCGATCGGGTGATCAGGTCGCGGATCTCCTCGGCTCGCGCGTCGAGACGCTCCGCGATCTGCCCGCCGCCGTCGATCATCGTGACCAGGTCGGAGTCGAGGCCCCGGAAGGATGCGCCGAGTTCGTCACCGAGGGTGGCGATGTCGTTCGGGTCGATCGAGCGCAGCAGGCCGCCGGCCTCGAGCAGGATGCGATCCATCTGGACCGGTTGGGCATCGGCGGGCGCCGGCACCTCGTCGCCGGTGACCAGGTACGGCGGCCCGTCGGAATGCGGCCGGATGTCGACGTTCTGGATGCCGGCCGCGGTGCTCATCGTCACCAACGCGACGCTGTCGGCGGGTACCGGAATGTCGCCGCCGATCGAATACTCCACGCGCACCGAGCCGTCCGGTTGCAGTCCGACCGAGCTGACCCGGCCGATCTGGACGCCGCGGTAGCTGACCCCGGTACCGGCGGTCAGGCCGAGGGCATCGGTCATCGTCGAGTGCACGTACACCCGCCCGGTGAGACCCTGGGGGCCGGCGACGTCGTACACCCCGTAGGGGATGACGACGATCGCCACCAGGACGAACAGGATCAGCTGTCCCAGCGCGAGCCGGCTCATCCGCCTCCTCCGGTCAGCAGTCCGTGAATGGTGTCCTGCACGGGATCGGATCGGTTGGGGGACGCCATGCCCCCGGTGATCACCGCGTCGATGCCGCCGGGAATGTCGAGGGCTCCGTCGAAGAGCAGGTAGTCGCCGGCGACCGCGGCCCGGAAGGCGTCGAGGAAGGTGGTGACGTTGGTCAGGGTGGCGCCGATGCGGTCGTTGAAGGCGTCCATGGCGGCGACGACGTCGGCGGCGTCACCGACCAGGGCATCGGGGCCCGCGGGCATCCGGGCGAGCAGCGCGTTGGTCTGCGTGGCCAACCGGGAGGTCGAGGAGATCAGCGAGGCGATCGCGTCGCGCTGTTGCACCAGCATGTCGACAACGGGTGGCAGGCTGTCGAGGTAGTTGTCGAGAACATCACGGCGGGCGAGGTAGTGGGCGGAGACGTCCTGTGCGAGGGCGAGGGCGCGGGCCAGGTCGTCCTCGTGGTCGGCGGCGGTCCGCATCAGGTCGGTGAGGGTGGCGGTCAGGTCGCGCACCCGGTCGGAGCGCCCGTCGAAGGCGACGTTCAGCTCGCGCACGATGCCGTCGAGTTGGTCGAGGCCGCTGCCGCCGAGGACCGCACCGAGGGCGGCGAAGGCGGTTTCGACCTTGGGACCGATCTCGGTGCGCGATTCGATGATGACGTCCCCCGCCGCGAGCGCGGCCCCCTCGGGTTGCTGCGGTTGGATCAGACGGATGTAGGGGCTGCCGAGTGCGGTGGGGATCTCCACCGCCGCTTCGATATTGCGCGGCAGCTCGACCGCCGATTCCAGGCTCAGGGTGACCGCCGCGCCGACGGTGTCGGTGTGCAGCTGGGCGACCCGGCCGATCACCCGCTGCGCCAGGCGCACATCGGCGCCGTTGACCAGTCCGTCGGCGGTGGCGATCTGCAGGGTGACCCGGTAGGCGTCGCCGTCGGCGGAACGCCCCAGCGGCAGATCCTGAATGCCGACACCGCATCCGGTCAGCAGCAGGGCGGACAGCGCGGCGACCGGCACCATCCGGGCACGCCCCCTCATGGGGTTCCTCCCGTGGTCGGGGCGCCGCCGGTGAGGGCCGAGACGATGCCGAGCGGGTCGGAGGCGCTGATCGGGAAGGCGATCGGATTGGTGAATCCCGCACCGGTGCACAGCGGCAGCGGATGTTCGGCGCATAGGGGCGCGGCGACCGCGAACTGGGTGAGGGTGGTGGTGACGTTCAGCCGGATCCGTCCGCGGTGATCGGGCCCCACCGAGTCGCCGAGATTCTGCATCAGCAGTGGGACGAGGTCCATGAATTCCGCCAGGCCGGCTTGATGGTCGGCGGCGGTGGCGCTGAGGGTCTCGACGTTGCCGGCGATCGCGCCGAGTTGATCGCCGTTGGCGGCCATGAAGGCGTTGATCTGGTCGAAGAGGGTGCGCAGGTCGGCCAGCGGCTCGGTGACGTCGAGATCCTGTCCCGCCCAGCTGTCCCCGAGGACCGCCAGGTCCTGTACGAGCCCGTCCAGGGAGGTCTGCCGGGCGTCGAGGGCGGCGTACAACCTGGTCAATGCGGTGACCAACTGGTCGAGGTCGGCGGTATGCGCACCGATCACCCCGGTCGCGCCGGCGAGTGCGCGCATCGCGGTGTTGAAGTCCTCACCGTGGCCGGCCCAGGTATCCGCGCCGCGGGCGAGGACCGCTCCGAGGTTTCCGCCGTCGTTGCCGAGGGTGTCGGTCAGGGTGTTGATGCTGCCGAGCAGGGTGTCGAAGTCGATGGGGGCGGCGGTCCGTTCGACCGGGATCTCCTCGCCGTCGCCCAGGGTGGCGCCGCCGGTATAGGCCGGCGACAGTTCGACGTGGCGGTCGCTGACCAGCGATGGGTTGAGGATGTACGCCGATACGTCGGCGGGGATGTCGATCCCGTCGGGCATCGAGAGTCCGACGCGCACCGAGGTGCCCTGCGGCTGCACGGATGTCACCGTTCCGACGTCCACGCCGAGCACGGTGACGGCGCTGCCGACGTTGATGCCGCCGACGGTGACGAAGTTCGCGTAGAAGGTCTGCCGTCGATCGGTGCTGCCGAAGACGAACCAGCCGGCCGCCGCGATCAGCGCGAGCACCACCACCGCGGAGATCGCCCGACGCCGGCGCGGCGAGCGGGATGTCGCCGCCGATTCGACCGGTACATCGATCGAGGGCTCGGGCGCGGATGTCACCGGCACGGGCTCATCACCCCCAACGCGCAGAGCAGATTGTCGGGGATGACCGCGGACGGCGAGTGCACATCGGTCCAGGTGCCGTTGCCGGTCGCATTGGTCAGCGCCCGCAGTGACGGCGGCATCTTCTGCATCACGGCGTCGATGGCCGCGATGTTCCGGTCGAGGGTGTCGGTGACCCGCACCAGATTCGGGATGAGTTGGTTGATGTCGGCGTTGGTGGCGGCGAAGGTCGTCGAGACCCGGTCGAGGACGATGCGCAGGTTCGCGACCAGGCCGACGAGCGCGTCGCGGCGGGTGACGAGGGTCGCCACGATCGTGCGACTGTCGGCGGCGATCGTGGCGATCGACTCGGATTGTTGGGCAACCAGATCCGTCAGATCCCGGGAGGCGGACAGCAATCGGTCGAGCTGTTCGCTGTTGTCGGCGATCAACGCGGAGGCGCTGCGGATACCCGCGAGAGCGGCCCCGATATCGGCGGGATCACCGGGCATAACCTCGGTCAGGGTGTGCATCATCGTTTCCATCGAGGCGGTGTCGATGTCGTCGCGGACGGCGACGGTCGCGGCGCCCAGGTCGTCGAGGCTGAACGGAACGGTCGTGCGCGACAGCGGGATCACCCGGGCGTCGGGCCCGTCGGGGACCTGTCCGCGGGGCACGATCTCGAGATAGCGGCGCCCCAGGACGGTCTGGAGCCGCACGGTGGCGGTCGACCGGTCGCCGACCGTGCGGGCGTCGTCGAGGCGCAGGTCGACCCGGACCCGGTCGCCGGCCAACGCGATCGTCTCCACCCGGCCGACGGGTACGCCGGAGACGTAGACGGCGTCACCGCTGCGCAGGCCCGACGCATTGGCCAGTTCGACCACGTAGGGCTCGGTCCGCCAGAGGTACCAGGCATGCGGGATGGCGATGCTGGCGACCAATCCGGCGATCAGCAGGGCGATTCCGACCGCTCCCAGGGTCAGGGGAACCGATGTTCCGGCGCGCCGCTCCCCTTTGACGACAAAGAGCAGCACGCCGACGAACCGATCGATCAGCCGGACCAGCAGCATCATCATCGGCAGACCTCCGAGTGGGCGGTGCCGAAGAGGTTGGCGTTCTGTTGCCCGGCCTCAAGGGTGAAGTTGCACAGGTAGAGCGACAGGAAGCTGCCGTAGCTGCCCATCCGGTTGATCGTGTCGGCGAATTCGGGGACGGTGGTGAGGAATCGCTCGAATTCGGCGGTGGTCGCGTTCCAGGTGTCGGTGGTCTCCCGCAGATCGGCCACCGTGCGGGTGTAGTCCCCGTTCGAGCGGGCGACCGCGCCGGCGAGGGTGGCGACGGTGGCGCTGCCCTGGTCGAGCAACGTGGTGACGTCGGCGTTGCTCCCGACGACGGCACTCGACAGGGCCGCCACCCCGGACAGCAGGTCCCGCAGTTCGGGGGTGCGGCGGTCGACCGATTCGAGCAACTGGGTGAGGTTGGCGACCAGGGCGGTGAAGACCTGCTGTTGATCGCCGACCGCGTTGCCGACCACGCCGATCGTGTGCACCAGTTGGGCGATCGATCCGCCCTGGCCGGAGAAGGTGTCGACGAAGGAGCGGGTCAATTGGTTGGTCTGCTCCGGGTCGAGCGCGTCGAACAGCGGTTTGAAGCCGTTCATCAGCGCGGTCAGGTCGAGCGGTCCGGTGGTGCGCTCGGAGGGGATGATCCCGCCGGGCTCGAGGATGTCGGCGGGGTCGGGGGTGACGCCGGTCAGATCGAGGAAGCGGGCTCCGAGCATGTCACCGTAGCGAATTCCCGCGGCGACGTCGGCGGGCAGCCGGTAGTCCCGTTGTATCTCGATGTCCACCAGGGCGATCGCCGTCCCGTCGGCGGCATCGCGAATCGAGATACCGTCGACGCGGCCCACCCGGACCCCGGAGATCATCACCGGGTTGCCGACGGAGAGCCCGTCGATATCGTCGAACTCGACACCGTAGCTATCGGTCGAACCCCGCACCGGTACCGACAGGGTGTTGACCACCAGTGCGCCGCAACCGATACCGATCGTGCAGTACAGGGCGACCGAGGCCCATTGCCGTGCGGTGACCTTCATCGCAGCGTCACCTCGGTGCCGCGGATCAGCGGGCCGAGCATGACCACCGACGCCGCCTCCGGTCCGTTCGCCTCCGACGACGCAGGCACGGTGATCCCGAGGTGGCGCTCGATCAGATCGAGGATGGGGGCCTCGGCGGCCGGGTCGACGATCGGACCGGGTCCCACGACGGGTCCGACCACGGGGCCGGGGACGGCGGGAACGGTACCGGGAACGCCGACGACGCCCGCATCGAGGGCGGAATCGACGGTGGGATCGGCGACCCGGGCCGGGTCCAGCGGTGACTGCGCTTCGTCCGGGGCGTCCGACAGCGGATTGGTGCGCGGCGCGGCGGTTCCGGTGGCGGCGCCGCAGTTGGGACCGGTCAGCGCACCGTAGCGCGGGCAATCCGCGGGACCGTAGGGCAGCGGATCGGAAAACGACGGCACCGCGGTGATGTCGAAGCGGCCCGAGGAGAAGACGACGGCGGCGGTGCGCCCGAAACTGTTGGCCTGGTCGATCGTTCGGGTCAGCCCGTCGGCGTTGGCGGCGGTGGTCGCCAGGATCGCCCCCGAGGCGTCGATCACCGTGGTCAGCGACTCCCGGTTGGTGTCCAGGAAAGCGTCGACCACGGGCGCGAACCCGGCGGCGGAGGTGAGCGCGGCATCGAAGGACTCCCGGTGGTCGGCCAGTTGCCGCGACAGCGAGGTCGCCGAGGCGAGCATGTCGAGGGTGTCCGGTGCGGCGCGGTCGATCGCGTCGAGCACCGTCACCAGATCGGGGGTGCTGTTCAACAGGTCCCGCAGCGCCGGCGCCAAGGTATCCGCGGCGGAGCTCCAGTGGTCGATCGATGCGCCGATCCGCTCGCCCCGGCCGTCGACCGCGCGCCCGATCGCGGTGAGCGCGACCTGCACCTGCTGCGGATGCATGCGGTCGAGGATGTCGAACATGCGGGTGTAGATGTCGTACAGGGCAACCGCGTCCGGTCCGGTATCGGCGTCGATGCGGGCGCCGTCCGCGAGCGTCATTGTCGTCCCGGCGCCGGCGGGGACGAGCTGGATGTAGATGTCGCCGAAGAAGGTTCGTGGCACCACTCGAGCGACAACGTCGGCCGGAATGCGGTCGAGGACCTCACGCCCGATCGACAGTCGCACCGTCGAGGTCAACAGGCCGGCCTCGATGGCGGCGATGCGCCCGACGTTGACCCCGGCGTAGCGCACCGGCGCCTCCCCGGTGATCAGTCCGGCCTCCGCGGGCAGGTCCACCGAGACCGTGGCGTCGCGATCGAGGCCACCGGTCCCGCGCAGCACCATCAGGATCGCCACGCCGACACCGACCACCACGAAGGCGGCGCCGCGCACCGCCAATGCCGTCCGGGTCGGCCCACCCGCCCGCGCCATCCGCTACACCCCCATTCCGGGGATCTGCGGGACGAGCCCCCACAGCGCGAAGGTCATCAACACGTCCAGGATGCCGATCGCGAGAATCGCTGTGCGCAGGGCACGTCCGGCCGCACGGCCGACCCCGGCGGGACCGCCCGAGGCGTAATAGCCGTAGGCGCAGTGCACCAGGGCGACCACTACGGCGAAGACCACCGCCTTGATCATCGAATAGATCAGGTCCTGTGGTTGCAGGGCGAGGTGGAAGAAGTAGTCGTAGGTGCCCGCAGATCCGGTTCCCCACCACACGACCACCAGCCGCGTCGACAGGTAACTCGCCAGCAGGCCGATCATGTAGATCGGAATGACGCAGACCACCGCGGCCAGGACCCGGGTGCCGGCGAGGAACGGGATCGACCGAATCGCCATGGTGTCCAGGGCGTCGATCTCGTCGGAGATGCGCATCGCCCCGATCTGGGCGGTGAAGCCGGTACCGACCTTGGCGGCCAGGGCGATCGCGACGACCACCGGCGCCAGCTCCCGGGTATTGGCGATCGCCGAGAGCATGCCGGCCATCGTGCTCATGCCGACCAGTTCGAGGCCGCGCTGGGTTTCGACGCCGAGGGTCATCGCGGCGGCCAACGACATCGCGAAGACGATGCCGACGGTGCCGCCGCCGGCCAGGATCGAGTTGGTCCCGAAACTGACCTCACTGATCTGGGTGAGCACATGCCGGCGGTAGCGGGTGAGCGCAAACGGCAGCGATGCCACTGTGCGCCAGTAGAAGCCGACGTGCAGCCCGATATCGGCCAGCACGGCTACCGCACCGTGCGCCGGGCGCAGGGCGGCGCGAGTCACCCGCACCCGGGTGTCGAAGGCGACCATCAGCGTGCGCTCATCAGTAGGCGCCCACGGCCGGCACGATCACGCTGTACAGCGCGGACAGCGCGGTATTGATGATGAAGACCAACGCGAACGCCATGACCACCGCCTCGTTGACCGCATCGGCGATACCGCGGGCGCCCCCCTTGGCGTGCAAGCCCTTGAACGTGGCGACCAGAGTAGAGACCAGACCGAAGACCGCCGCCTTGAACATCGCCATGATGAAGTCGGCCAACCGCCCGTACTGGGTGAACGTGGCCATGAAGTCGCCGGCCGGAAGATGTTGGACGTAAATGTGATACAGGTAACAGGCCAGCACACCGCCGAAGGTGACCATCGCACACATCGCGAGCGAGACGACCAGCGCGCCGACCAGCCGCGGCGCCACCAGCCGCTCGACCACGTCGATGCCCATGACCTCCATCGCGTCGATCTCCTCGCGGATCTTGCGCGACCCGAGGTCGGTACAGATCGCCGAGCCCGCGACACCCGCCATCATCAGCGCGCACACCAGCGCGGAGGCCTGCCCGACGATCACGAAGGCCACCACCGCCCCCGAGTAACCGCCCGCACCGATGCGCCCGGCCAGTTCACCTACCGAGACGGCGATGAAGACGCCTATCGGAATCATCAACAGCAGTGAGGGTCCGGTGCTGACGCGGCCGATCGCCAGGGTCTGGGTGACCGTCTCGTGCAGGGACAGGCGCCGGGCGAGCAGGACGCGAATGAGCCCGATGATCGCCTCGACGGAGAAGCCGATCAGGTAGCCGCCCTGTTGGGCGACATCGCGCACCGGCCCCTTGGCCACCGGCAGTTCGTACGTCACCTCGGCCCACCGCCCGGCTCAGCTGTGCGGGTCAACGGGCGCTCACCGTCCGTGTCGCATGCGCAGCATCCAGCGCGAGATCGTCATGTCCCGCCGTTTGCGATCGAAGGTGAGCAGATTGAGCGGCGCCGGGAACCGTTGCCGGGTGACCGCTTTCGGCCGGGAGAATTCGCGCAGCCCGTCGGCGCCGTGGATGCGTCCGAAACCGGAGTCGCCGACCCCGCCGAAGGGCAGCGCGCCGATACCGGCGAAGCCGAGGACCGAGTTGATCGACACCATGCCGCAACGCAATTCGTCGGCGATGCGGGTGCCGGTCGCCCGGTCGGCGGTGAAGACCGAGGCGCCGAGCCCGTAGGAGGTCGCGTTGGCGCGTCGCACCGCCTCGTCGAGACTCGCCACCCGTTCGATCACCAGGGTCGGCCCGAAGGTCTCCTCGGTTGCGGCGCTGCTCTCGGCGGGAACATCGGTCAGCACGATCGGCGCGATCCGACGGCCGGTGAAGGCGTCCGCGCCACCGACGATCGCCGTAGCCCCGGCGGCGATCGCCTCGGTGACCTGATCGCGCACGATATCGACCTGCCGCGGCAGCGTCATCGGGCCGTAAGCGGGTGCGGGACCGGTGAGCGTGAGCTTCTCCGCCCGGCTGCGCACCTCGACGAGAAACTGTTCGTAGACCGGGGATTCGACCAGCACCCGCTCGACTCCGGCGCAGGTCTGGCCGGCGTTGCCGAGGCCACCGAAGACGGCGAAGTCCGCGGCGGCGGGCAGGTCGGCGTCCGCGGCGACGATCAGCGCGTCCTTGCCGCCGCCCTCGACCACCAGCGGTGTCAGGCTCTGCGCACACGTGGCCATCACCCGTCGGGCGGTCGCGGCGGATCCGGTGAAGGCGACCTTGTCCACCCCGGCCCGGACGAGCGCGTCACCGGTCGCGCCGGGGCCGACGATCACCTGGACGACCGGTTCCGGGGCACCGAGCTCCGCCCAGAAGGCGGCGAGCCGGGCGCCGACGCCGGGGGTCAATTCGCTCGGTTTGAAGACGATCGCGTTGCCGGCCGCCAGGGCGTAGGAGATCGATCCCATCGGCGTATAGGCCGGATAGTTCCACGGTCCGATCACCCCGACGACGCCCATGGGCTCGTATCCGACGCTGGCCGCCTGGTTGGCGCTGACGATGCCCGGCGAGACGCTGCGCCGCCGCAGGACCCGGCGGGCGTTGCGGCCGGCCCAGTCGAGATGTTCGACCGCCAACATCACCTCGAGCAGGGCGTCGTCGATCGGCTTGCCGGTTTCGGCGGCGATCACCTCGGCGAGGTCGTCGGCGCCGCGGGCGATCGCCCGCTTCCACCGCTTCAACCAGGCGCGGCGGCCGTCGAAGCCCTGCGCGCGCCACCAGGCCGCGGCCGTGCGGGCACGTTCGACGGTCGCGGTGACCGCGTCGGCATCGGTGACCGCGTATCGGCCGAGGGGGCGCCCGGTGCGCGGATCGGTGATGACCAGAACGTCGGGGGCGCTCGTTGCGTCCGGACCCGCCGCTCCGTCGATCGGCTCACCCGCCGCAGGGTCGGTGGTGATCTCGCGCGTCATCGCCGGCTCCTCCCAAGGATCACATCAAATATATTTGGTGTGATTTAGTATGCGCTGGATCACACTAGGACGCCAGGGCCCTGTCGACAACCCCCAAAAAAGAAACAAACCCGGCCGGTGGACGGGAAAACGCCCCGCATATGCCCACCGAACCGGAAAAGGACACGGCCACTCCCGCTGCCGCGTCGAGCGTCATCCCCCACCAACGACACAACCGCCGTCGACCGGGATCTCCCGGCCGACGGCGGTCGCGTCATGTACTGCTGCTACCGAACGCCCCAGCTGTAGACCTGTTTGCGCAGATCCAGGTACATGAAGGTCTCGGTCTCGATCACACCCTCGATCGACCGAATCCTTCCGGAGACCACCTCGAGCAGATGCTCGTCGCTCTCGCAGAGCACCTCGACCAGCAGGTCGAAGGAGCCGGCGGTGATCACCACGTACTCGGCCTCGTCGAGTTCGGCGATCCGGTCGGCGACCGGCTCGAGCGGCCCGGTCGCCTTGACCCCGATCATCGCCTGGCGGGCGAAGCCGAGCTGCAGCGGATCGGTCACCGCGACCACCTGCACCACGCCGGTATCGACAAGGCGCTGAACCCGCTGTCGTACGGCGGCCTCCGACAGTCCCACGGCTTTGCCCATCGCCGCGTACGACCGTCGGCCGTCCTGTTGGAGTTGCTCGATGATCGCCTTGCTGACGTCGTCGAGTATCGGGCGCGATCGTTTTGCGGTCACACCAGCGATGATGCCTTCTCGAGCACCACGCGCAGAATCTGCTCCATCTCGTCGAACTGTTCCTGACCGCAGATCAGCGGCGGCGCGAGCTGGACCACCGGGTCGCCACGGTCGTCGGCCCGGCAGTACAAGCCCTCGGCGTAGAGCTGCTTGGAGACGAATCCGTAGAGGATGCGCTCGGATTCCTCGTCGGTGAAGCTCTCCTTGGTCTCCTTGTCCTTGACCAATTCGATGCCGTAGAAGTACCCGGCGCCGCGCACATCACCCACGATCGGGATGTCCTTCAGCTTCGAGAGCGTGGCCAGCAGCGCGGATTCCTTGTCGCGCACGCCTTCCAGCAATGCCTCGCGCTCGAAGATGTCCAGGTTGGCCATGGCGACCGCGGTGGCCACCGGGTGCCCGCCGAAGGTGTAGCCGTGCGAGAAGCTGTTGGTGCCCTCCAGGAACGGCTCCATCAACCGGTCCGAGGCGATCATCGCGCCGAGCGGTGCGTAGCCGGAGGTCAATCCCTTGGCGCAGGTGATGATGTCCGGCTGGTAGCCGTAGCGCTCGGCGCCGAACATGTAGCCGAGGCGTCCGAAGGCGCAGATGACCTCGTCGGAGACCAGCAGGACGTCGTACTGGTCGCAGATCTCGCGGACCCGCTGGAAGTATCCGGGCGGCGGCGGGAAACAGCCACCGGCGTTCTGCACCGGCTCGAGGAAGACCGCCGCGACGGTATCGGGACCCTCGTTCTCGATCGCGACCGCGATCTGGTCGGCGGCCCAGAGACCGAACGCCTCCGCGTCGGTGCCGTCCGGACCGGCCGTATTGGCCGGGGCGCGATAGATATTGGTATTCGGCACCCGGAACGTCGAGGGCACCAACGGCTCGAACTGCTGCTTGAGGCCGGGCAGGCCGGTGATCGACAGCGCGCCCTGGGTGGTGCCGTGATAGGCGATCGAGCGGCTGAGCACCTTGTGCTTCAACGGCTTTCCGGTGAGCTTGAAGTAGTTCTTCGCCAGCTTCCAGGCCGACTCGACCGCTTCGGAACCACCGCTGGTGAAGAAGACCCGGTTGAGGTCGCCCGGGGCGTAACCGGCTACCCGCTGGGCCAATTCGATGGCGGTCGGGTGCGCATAGGACCACAGCGGCATGAACGCCAACTCGCGGGCCTGCGCCGCGGCGGCTTCGGCCAATTCCTCACGACCGTGACCAACCTGGGTGACGAACAGTCCGGACAAACCGTCGAGGTACCGCTTGCCCTCGATGTCGTAGATGTACGCGCCCTCGCCGCGGGTCATGATCGGAACGGGTGCATCCCGATAGGACGAGTAGCGCGTGAAGTGCATCCACAGGTTGTCCTTCGCGCCTTGCTGCAAGCGATCGTAACGAGATGGCGTGTCCGGGGTCATACCTTCAATGGTGCCCAACCTGCGACAGTTCGGCAACCGATTCAGCGTTAGATTCCGTTTGGTCCCACTGATTTCGTCGTTGTTACGGGGTTGGAACGCCGATTTCGCGAGGCCTATCCACCGGGCGACGGGGCCGGCGGAGGCGGCGTGAACATCTCCTGGACGCAGACGACAAATTTGCGGACCGAATAGGCGTATCCACCTCCGCCACCGCAGGCGTCGACAGAGTCGGTGCCCTCGAGGATGCGGGTCGCCCGGCTGACGAACGTCGCAGCGGGATCGGCGCAATCGACCCGGCTCGCGGGCTGGTCGAGGGGAACGGTCATACAACCGTCGACCACCCAGTCGATGTCGAGGCACAGCGCGCCCTGCTCGACCCCGTTGACCGTCTCGTAATAGACCTGGTCGGTGTCCGCCGGGCATTCGGTGCTCTGCCGAACCGTCTGGGAGACGCGGTAGTTCGCGGTCGGACTACCGCAGACCGCCGGAGCGGCCGCGGCGGTGGCGGTACCGCCGGACAGCGCGACGCAGTCGCCGGCGCCCACCGGTACGCCGGTCAGCGTGACCTCGGAGCCGGTGGTGGTCGTCGGGGTCGACGTCGTGGCGTCCGCAGCGGTCGTGGTCGATGCGGGTGCCGTGGTCGATGCGGTGGTCGTCGCGTCGGCCGCGGTGGTGGTCTCGTCGGTGGACGCCGAACATGCCGCAGCCGCGACCGTCATGGAGACGGCCGCGGCCACCAGCAGTCCACGCCTGATCGAACCGGGCAGCGTGGCCCCCTTCACGATGTCGTGGGTCAGTTGCTCGGCACCCGAACGATCAGGGCGTCACCCTGTCCGCCGCCGCCGCAGAGCGCGGCCGCGCCGATGCCACCGCCGCGACGCTTGAGCTCGAGCGCCAGGTGCAGGGTAATCCGCGCGCCGGACATCCCCAGGGGGTGGCCGATCGCGATGGCGCCGCCGTTGACGTTGACGATCTCCGGGGAGACGCCCAGCTTGGCGGTCGAGGCGATGCCGACCGCGGCGAAGGCCTCGTTGATCTCGATCAGGTCGAGGTCGGCGGGCGTGATGCCCTCCTTCTCGCAGGCCTTGGCGATCGCATTGGCGGGCTGTTCCTGCAGCGAGGAATCCGGTCCGGCGACGACGCCGTGGGCACCGATCTCGGCGAGCCACTCGAGTCCGAGCTCTTCGGCCTTGGCCTTGCTCATGACGACCACGGCGCAGGCGCCGTCGGAGATCGGGGAGGCATTGCCGGCGGTGATCGTGCCGTCCTTGCTGAAGGACGGGCGCAGCCGGGAGAGCGCCTCGGCGCTGGTGTCGGCACGCACGCCCTCGTCGCGCGCGACGACCACCGGGTCACCCTTGCGCTGCGGGATCGTCACCGGTACGACCTCGTCGTCGAAGAGGCCGTTCTTCCAGGCCGCAGCCGCCCGCTGGTGCGAGGCGGCGGCAAATTCGTCCTGCGCCTCGCGGGAGATCGTGTCGTGGTTGGCGTTGTACGACTCGGTCAGCGAACCCATCGCCTGGTCGGTGAAGATGTCGTAGAGGCCGTCGTAGGCCAGGTGATCGCGCAGGGTGACGTCGCCGTACTTGAATCCGGCGCGCGACTTCTCCAACAGGTGCGGGGCCAGGGTCATCGACTCGGTGCCACCGGCGACGATCACGTCGAACTCGCCGGCGCGGATCAGCTGATCGGCCAGGGCGATGGAATCGACCCCGGACAGACACACCTTGTTGATGGTGATCGAGGGCACGGACATCGGGATGCCACCGGCGACCGCTGCCTGGCGGGCCGGGATCTGCCCGGCGCCGGCGGTGAGGACCTGACCGAAGACGACGTAGTCGACCTGGTCGCCGGTGATGCCGGCCTTCTCCAGGGCGGCCTTTATCGCAACGCCGCCGAGGTCGCTACCGGACTGAGTGCCAAGTCCCCCGGAGAATTTGCCCACCGGGGTCCGAGCCCCCGCCACGATGACCGACGTGGTTGCCGACATGATTACCGCCTTCCGCGTTCATCCGGCCACGCATGGTCTGCGGCCGCTCTGCCTTACTCCCATTGTGCGTCACTACTGGGACGTCCGACTGTCCGATTCTGCACCGCTATTCGTCGGACGTGGCACTCAGTGCCGATAAGAAGGGCGAAATCCGGTCCTAATTGTGACCGAGATCACGATATTACAACTGCGTGGCGCAGACGACGAAGCGGCGAACCTCGTAGACGAAGCCGCTCTCGCCCCGGTTGCAGACCTGTGCCGAGGCGGCGTCCCAGACGATCCGGCCGACCCGCCAGACGTTGGTCACCGTCCGATCATCACAGGCGACCCGCCTGGCCAGTATCCCGTTGCCGTGCTCATCGATCGCGATCCCCCGCTCGTCCCGCGCGACGGGGGCATCCCGAGGCGGCGGAAGCGACGTGCACTCGCCCTCCACCCAGTCGTAGTCCAGACAGACCGCGCCGGTCTGCCAGTCGCTCGCATCGGTGGCGGTCTCGTACCAGGAGCCGTTCTTGTCCGCCGGGCATTCATCGGTGGTCGCCGTCTTCGCGATCACCCGGTAGCTCGACCCGACCGCTCCGCAGGGCGTCTCCCGCACATCGGTCACCTTGTTGTCGCGGTCGCCTCCCCGGTCGTCGGGGACCGAGGTGTAGGTGAGGCATTGGCCCACCTCGACCTCGAGGTACCGGTAGCCGCCCTCGTCGAAGTCCAACTGCCCCGGCACCGGCGCATCGATCTCCCCGGGTTCCGGCGCATCCGGAGGCGCGGTCGTGGTGCCGAGCTCGTAGGCGCGGGCACCGCCCGAGACATCCCCGCCGGCCTCGCTGTCGCCGAGCAGCGCGGGCATTCCCGAGCAGGCCGTCACCAGCATGAGCAGTCCGGTTATTGCTGTCCACCACACGATTCCGACGCCCCGTCGGCGGATATCGAGCATGATGCGCGTACCTCTTTCGGAGTGGGATCCGACTTGCAGGTCCGAACGGGGCAAAACGTATCAGTCGCCCACTCCGGTCGCCCGCTGCTCGTTTTCTCCGAGCCTGTCGATCGAACGGACGACTGCTTGTACGGTCGGACATCGGAGAAGGTCGGATCGATCGAGGAGGCGGCAACGATGCGCGCAGTGCAGGTCAGCAAGCTGGACGGACCGGAAGCGATCGAGGTGGTCGATCTTCCGGAACCGACCGGCCACGGTGTGGTTATCGATGTCGAGGCCGCCGGGGTCGCCTTTCCCGACGCGCTGATGAGCCGCGGCCTGTACCAGATCCGGCCCGAACTGCCCTTCGTCCTCGGCAGCGAACTCGCCGGTGTGGTCCGCTCGGCGCCCGAGGGTTCGCCGCTGTCGCCCGGTGATCGGGTCGCGGCGCTGACCGGGGCGGGCTCGGCGATGGCGGAGGTGGTGATCGCCGCTCCCGAGCAGGTCTTCGCGCTGCCGGACGTCTTCGGACCCACCACCGGGGCGGGCGTGGTCTTCAACGACCTGACCGTCGACTTCGCGCTGCGCGAGCGCGGCCGGCTCGCCCACGGGGAGACGGTGCTCGTGCACGGCGCCGCCGGCGGCATCGGGACGTCGGTGCTGCGCATGGCGGCCGCGCTCGGCGCCGCTCGGGTGATCGCGGTGGTCAGTTCCGAGGCCAAGGCGCAACGCGCCCGCGAGGCCGGGGCCACCGATGTGGTGCTGGTGGACAACTGGTTGACCGAGGTGCGCGCCCTGACCGAGGGCAAGGGCGTCGACGTGATCATCGACCCGGTCGGCGGTGACCGGTTCACCGACAGCCTGCGCTCCCTCGCCCGCGGCGGCCGCCTGGTGGTCGTCGGCTTCACCGGCGGCGACATCCCCACCGTCAAGGTCAACCGGCTGCTGCTCAAGAACATCGAGGTCGTCGGCGCCGGTTGGGGTGAGTACATCCTCGGCGTGCCCGGCTACCTGCAGGAACAGTGGGCCCGCCTCGTGCCGCTGTACGAGTCGGGGGCGATCGCGCTGCCGACGATCACCGAGTTCCCCGTCGAGCGGGCCGCCGAAGCGGTCGCCTCCCTGGAGAACCGGACCGCGACCGGCAAGGTCGTCCTGACGTTCTAGCCGGCTGCGCGGGCCCTGTCGGGGGCCGGGGATAGTGTGGTCGGCATGCGTATCGGAGTGCACACCCGCAGCGCCGACCAGCCCCTCGACGAGGCGCGGGAGCTCGGCGTCGACCTGGTTCAGCTGTTCACCACCGACCCCCAGAAGTGGAACAAGCCGGTGGTGTCGGACGGGCTGCGGGCGATCGCCGACTCCGAGGTCGACGTCGTGGTGCACTCGTCGTACGTGCTGAACGTCGCGAGCCTGAACAACCGCATCCGCATCCCCTCGCGCAAGGCGCTCGCCCAGCAGGTGGAGACCGCCAAGGAGATCGGCGCGATCGGCGTGGTGCTGCACGGCGGTCACGTGCGCGACTCCGAGGACCCGGAGAAGGGCGTCGAGAACTGGCGCAAGCTGTTCGAGCGGCAGGCCGAGGAGGGGGGCTTCGCCGTCCCGATCTGGGTGGAGAACACCGCCGGCGGTGACCGGGCGATGGCCCGCCGGTTCGACGCGATCGCCCGGCTGTGGGATGCCATCGGCGAATTCGGCCCCGGCTTCTGCCTGGACACCTGCCACGCCTGGGCGGGCGGCGAGGAACTCGACGGCGTGCTCGACCGGGTGCGGGCGATCACCGGCCGGATCGATCTGATCCACCTGAACAACTCGCGCGACGAGTTCGACTCCGCCCGCGACCGCCACGCCAACCTCGAGTCCGGCACCATCAAGGCCGACGAACTGCGCGACATCGCCGAGAACGCCGGCGCACCGATCATCCTGGAAACCCCCGGCGAGGGCGTCGCCGCCGATATCGCCTACCTGCGGGGATGACCTTCGCCGGCTTCCCGGACGCCGCCCTCGACTTCTACGACGACCTCGAGGCGGACAACTCCAAGGTGTTCTGGGAAGCCCACAAGGACACCTACCGCACCGCGGTGCACGCGCCGATGGTCGCGTTGACCGAAGCGCTCGCCGAGGAGTTCGGGGCCGCCAAGATCTTCCGGCCGTACCGCGACGTGCGCTTCGCGAAGGACAAGACGCCGTACAAGACCCACCAGGGCGCCTTCGTGGGCACCGGCGAGGCGACCGGCTGGTACGTCGAGATCTCCGCTGCGGGCACCAAGGTCGCCGCCGGGTGCTACCACGCCGACAGTGAACTGTTGGGCCGCCTGCGCACCGCGATCGATCAGGACATCACCGGCAAGCCCCTGGCGAAGATGTTCGACACGTACCGGAAGGCCGGCTGGGAGGTCGGCGGCGACACCCTCAAGACCGCGCCGCGCGGGTTCGCGAAGGACCACCCGCGGATCGAGTTGTTGCGGCACAAGCAGTTTGTGATCAGCCGGGACTACGGCTTCGAGGCGGACGCGGTCGGCCCCGGCCTGTTGGATCGGGTGCGCGCCGATTGGCGTTCCGCCCGCACCCTGATCGACTGGTTGACCTCCCCCTCGCTGCGGCCCTCCAACCGCTGACCGCCGCCGCCCGGGCGGTGTGCGATGGTCTTCCTCAGCGGGCCGCAGAGGAGATAGTTGTCTCGGCAGGGCTGTGCGGGCGACGATTGCACACCTCACCACCGGCCACGTTCGACCAGCACCTCCTTCAACAGTTCCGGGCGATCGGTGACGATGCCGTCGACCCCCATATCGAGCAGTTCGACCATCTCGGCCCGCTCGTCGACGGTCCAGACGTGCACCTGCATCCCCCGATGATGCACGGCGGCAATGAATCCCGGCGTGACCAGGCGGCGGCCGCGCCAGCTGGTCGGCACCTGCACGCAGACCGCACCCCCGCGGGTAGCGAACCGGCCGAACGGTCGTGGACCGAGGCGCAGGGCGGCGACCTCCGCGGGCCCGGCCGAGGTGGCCACCCCCGGCAGCAACCAGCGGACCGCGCCCAGGCGCTTGCCGCTGAACGAGGCGATCAGCACCCTGTCGATCGCGCCGGCGGCTTCGATCGCCCGCACCGTCGGCTCGATCACCGCCTCGGACTTGACGTCGATGTTGAACTTCGTATCCGGAAATGCTTGCAGCACTTCACCGATCGTGGCGACGGGCTCCCCGCCGCCGGTGCGCACGCTGCGGATTTGCGCGGCGGTCAGCTCGCCGAAGGGGCGGGAGCCGAACTCCGAGTCCGGCGCCATCCGGCCGAGGTTCTCGTCGTGGAAGGCAAACGCCTCGCCGTCTGCGCTGGCCTGGACGTCGGTCTCGATGTACCGGTAGCCGAGGGCGACGACGTTCTCGATCGCGCGCAGGGTGTTCTCGATGCCCTCGTTGACCGGCAGCAGCGCCCCGCCGCGGTGGGCGAACGCCAGCGGCGGCGCCTCCAGGTACGGGCTCACGGCCGGCGGCTGAGCACGGCGACCAGGAAGTCCGAACCCGCGGTGCGCGGCCGCAGGTCCCAGGTGCCCAGCTCGAGGTCGATGCTCAGCCCGGCGGCCGCGGCGTCGGCGAGGAAGTCGGCAACCTCGTAGCCGCGCCCGGCGCCGAAGCCGACGACCAGCCTGCCGTCGGCGGCGAGGTGGGCGGCCAGGTTGGCCAGCACGTCGCGGCGGGTGCTCGGCGCGAGGAATGCCATGACGTTGCCGGCAGCGACGATCACGTCGAACGGTTCGGCGATGCCGGCGGCGGGCAGGTCGAGTTCGGCGAGGTCGACCACCCGCCAGGTCGACTCCGGGAACTGGGTGGCCGCCTCGGCGATCAGGACGGGGTCGACGTCGACCCCCACGACCGTGTGACCGCGGCGGGCGAGTTCGCCGCCGACCCGGCCGGGGCCGCAGCCGGCGTCGAGGATCCGGGCCTCGCGCCCGACCATCGCGTCGATCAGCCGGGCCTCACCGTGCAGGTCGTTGCCCGCGGCGGCGAGGTCCTTGAACCGTTGGATGTACCGGTGGGAGTGCTGCGGGTCCCGCTCGATCTGCTGCGTCCACAGGCTCTTGTCGACCATGAGGTCAGTCTTGCCGATACCGGGCGCCGAACGCGGCGGGGGTTGCACCGGTCACCGTGCGGAAGTCGCGGACCAGGTGGGCCTGGTCGGCGTACCCGAGATCGGCGGCCAGGTCGGCGAGCGTGGTGTGCCCGCCGCGCAGCCTCTCGGCGGCGTCGTGCAGGCGGCGGCGTTGGATCAACCACTTCGGACTCAGCCCGAGACGGCGGCGCACCAACCGCTGCAAGGTGCGCTCGGTCATCGAGAAATGGGCACAGATCTGCGAGACCCGGGTGACCTCCGCGCGCCCTTCGACGAACTCGACGATCGCGTTGATCAACTCCCCGTCCGCGTCGAGCGGCGGGTGGGAACGCAGGAAGTCGGCGAACGCGTCCGCGGCCGCAGCGCGGGCCGTCTCCGGTACCGGCGGGGAGCCCAGCGTGGCGCGCACCCGGTCGACCACCCGCGCGCCGCGAGCGCCGAATACCTCCGCGATCTCGGTATGCCGGTCGGTCCACGGCGCCACCGATCCGCCGAGCAGCAGCGCCCCGGTGGCGGGGGCGAGCAGAACGCCGGCCGCCGACCCCGTGCCGGTCAGCACCGTGGTGGACAGTCCCGTGGCGGGACCGTGAAATCTCGCGTACGACGGCGTCACCACCAATAGACAGACCGGATAGCGCAGCACCCGCTGGGGATACTCGGCGCCGGCCGGAACCCGCCAGCTCGGAAACCAGAACCCCCGCACCCGATCGGCCAGATCCTCCGGTGGATCCCGGCGAATGACCTCGACCGCACCCCGATGATCCGGGTCGGCCAGGTGAGCGCGTCCGAACGCCTCCGGTTCATCGTTCGCCGGAGGCGCCAACCTGTCGGATTTCATCAAGCCATCCGTCACCGGCCGCTCCTAAGGTCGGTACACATGTCGACTCCCAGTATCTCGGAAACCTATTACCTGCTCGCCGACGGCATGAGCGACGTCGTCGGTCGCGTCACCGCAGCCGAATGGGACGCGCCGAGCCCGTGCGAGGGCTGGACGGCCCGCGATGTCCTCGCCCACCTGATCGACACCCAGCGCGAATTCCTCGGCCGCCACGGCGTCGATCTGCCGGCCGCCGGGGACCTCTCCGATCCGGCGGCGGCGTGGTCGTCACACGTCGCGGCGGTGCGGGCGGCCCTCGCCGATCCGACGGTGGTCGCCCAGCAATTCGAGACCCCGTTCGGCGCGATGACCGTCGGCGACGCCCTGCTGCAGTTCTACGGCTTCGACCTGGTCGCCCATCGCTGGGATATCGCCGCGGTCACCGACACCCCGCACCGCTTCAGCGACACCGATCTCGACTCCCTCGAAGCGGCGATCGCCGGTTGGGGTGACACTCTCTACAGCGAAGGGGTCTGCGCACGCGGGCCCGAGGCACCCGCCGACGCCGATCGTCAGACCCGGGTGCTCGCCGCGTTGGGGCGGGTGGGCTGACCCGACCCGGCCCGGTTGACAGGAGAGGGAGTGCCGATGTCCGAGAGCACCTTTCAACGTCTGCCGACGTTCCGCCTCGAGGACTACTTCTCCCGCTGGGAGTTCACCGCTCGGCACCACCTGACGGCGTCGGACGCCCAATCGATGTCGATCGGCGAACTGCTCGCCCTCGGCAGCGACGACGACCGCGCCGCCTTCGACACCCTCGGTCTCGGGTACGTCGAGACCCGCGGCGGCGATCCGCTGCGGGAGGCGGTCGCGGCGACCTACGACGCCTGTGAGCCGCAGGACATCCTGATGTTCGCCGGCGCCGAGGAGGCGATCTTCTGGGTGATGCAGCTCGCCGTCGAACCGGGCGATCACGTCATCGTGCCGGTTCCCAATTATCAAGCGTTCGAGGCGATCCCCCTGGCGGCCGGCGCGGAGGTCACCGGTGTGCCGCTGGTCGATACCGAGTCCGGTTGGACGATCGACCTCGACGACGTCCGCGGGGCGCTGCGCCCGAACACTCGGGTGATCGGAATGAACTTCCCGCACAACCCCACCGGCGCGGTGCTCGACCCGGCGAGGTGGCAGGATCTGGTCGACCTGTGCGAGGAGCGCGGCATCCGGCTGGTCTCGGACGAGGTCTATCGCGGCGTCGAGCGCGACGCCGCCCGCCGGCTTCCGCAGGCGGCCGACCTGTCGCCCACGGCGGTGTCGATCAACGTGATGTCGAAGGCCTACGGGCTGCCGGGTTTACGGGTCGGCTGGGTCGCCTCCCGCGATCACGCCTTCCTCGATCTGCTCGAGCGGCACAAGCACTACACGTCGATCTGCAATGCCGGGCCGAGCGAATTCCTCGCGACGGTGGCGCTGCGCGCGGGCGACCGGATTCGGGACCGCAACCGGGACATCGTCGCCGCGAACGTGCCGCTGGTCGACGATCTGTTCGCCCGGTATGCCGACCTGCTGTCCTGGCATCCGCCGGTCGGCGGCAGCGTGGCCTTCGCGCGGTACCACGGACCGGAAGGCGCCAACCGGTTCTGCCGGGAGCTCGTCGAGCAGGCCGGAGTGCTGCTCCTGCCGTCCGAGATCTATTGCACGCCACTGAGCGACGTCCCCGACCGCTATTTCCGTATCGGGGTGGGGCGCCGGTCGGTGCCCGCGGGTCTGACCGCGCTCGACGCCCACCTCGGCAGGCGGTAGCCCGGCCCCCGATCACGGGGGCCGGATCCACGGCTCAGTCGAAGATCTTGCGGTACAGCTGTTCGATCTGGTCGACCGAGGGCACCAACGGATTGTTGGCGGGCGATCCGGAGGCGATCGCCTGGCGCGCCATCAGCGGCACCAACTCCTCCCAGCGCGTCGGATCGATCCCGTAATCGCGCGGGGTGGGCACGGCCACCTCCCGGCACAACCGTTCCAGCGCGTCGACCAGGGCGAAGGCCGCCACCGAGTCCGGGGTGCGGTCGTCGGCGATGCCGTAGGCGCGCGCACAATCCGCATACCGCTTGGGGCTGCCGGGGATCGAGAACGCGGTGACCGCCGGGAAGAGCATCGCATTCGACAGTCCGTGGGCGACATGGAAATGCGCGCCGATCGGGCGGCTCATGCCGTGCACCAGGGCGACCGACGAATTGGAGAAGGCCATGCCGGCGCGGGCGGAGGCGAGCATCATCGCCTCGCGCGCGGCGCGGTTGGAGCCGTCCTCGTAGGCGGCGCGCAGGTTCGCGGAGATCGCGCGAATCGCCGACAGCGCCAGCTCGTCGGAGAACGGGTTCGCCTTGCGGCTGACGTAGGCCTCCACCGCGTGGGTGAGCGCGTCGATGCCGGTGTCGGCGGTCAGCCGCGCGGGCATCGACAGGGTCAGCTCGTAGTCGACCACCGCGGCGGTCGGCAGGAACGATGGCCCGATACAGAGCATCTTCTCGTCCGAGACGCTGTCGGTGATGATGGTGAACTGGGTGGCTTCCGACCCGCTGCCGGCGGTGGTCGGCACGGCGATCACCGGCAGGGCCGGTCCGCCGTAGACGCGCGGCGCCTTGAACTCGGTCATCTTCTCGCCGGTGGCACCGAGCACGGCCAGGGCCTTGGCGGTGTCGATCGGGCTGCCGCCGCCGATGCCGATCAACGCGTCCGCGGCGTGTGCGTGGACCGCCTCCACGCCGGGGACCAACGAATCGGTCGTCGGGTCGGGCACCACACCGGAGAAGACCGCCGGCTCGGACCCTGCGGCGGTCAGCGCCTCGACGATGCGGTCGATCAGTCCGGTGCCGACCAGGAAGGTATCGGTGACGATCAGCGGTCGCCGCGACCCGACTTCGGTCAGCAGTTCCGGAATCGTGTCGACCGCGCCCGCGCCCAGGCGCAGCGCTCTCGGCAGACGAATACTCGAGGCGACCATCTGTAATTCCTCCCAGCGGTTGGTTCCGGCCATCGGTGGCGGCCGGCACGTCGTTGTGCGCACCGGCGTATCCCGGTGCGACCGTGCGGGTTTCAGTAAGCGGACGCGACCGCCGTCGGCGTGATGCCGTGGTGGCGCTGCGCGACGTCCGGATGTGCGCGCACGCGCGACTTCCAGGCGTTCTGTCCGTAGGTGTTGAAAATCGGGTTGTTGGGGTCGAGTTCGACGCCGCGCGATTCGGCCGCCAACTCCGGCGGCAGTTCGATGATAGGGACCGTGGCGTCGAGCGCGGGGCTCAGGAACAGCGGGATCGAGATCCGGTCGGTGCCCGGGGCGGGTGCGATCACCCGGTGCCGGGTCGCGCGCAGGTAGCCGCCGGTGGCCACCTCCAGCAGTTCGCCGGTGTTGACCACGAAGGCCCCGTCGACGGGCGGGACGTCCGCCCACTGTCCGGGAGTCGTCTCCACCTGCAGGCCGGCCGACCCCGGCTCGAGCAACAGCAGCGTCAGCACCCCGGAATCCTTGTGCGCGCCGACGCCCTGCTCGGTGTCGGCGGTCCCCGGGTAGCGCACCACCTTGGTCAGGTCGGCCGGGGCGTGTGCGAAGGCGGCGTCGAAGACGTCGGCGGGCGCGCCGAGCGATACCGCCCAATGTCCGAGCAGCCGCAGACCGACCCCGGAGACCGCGGTGATCCAGCGTTCGAAAACCGGCTGCAGCTCCGGCAGGGCGGACGGCCACTGGTTGGGTCCCTGCAGGTTCCAGTACCCCTCGGCGTTCGGGATCGCCGGACGCTGCGGGCCGATGTCGATCTGCTCGCGCCAGTCGACCAGCCCGTTGGTCAGCTCACCGCCGATCCGCGAGTAGCCGCGGAAGTGCGGGCTGTTCAACATGCTGATCTCGGACTTGGCCTCGTCCGGCAACGCGAAGAAGCGGCGGGCGAGCGTCAGCACCTCGACGACGAGCTCCGGTGGGATGCCATGGCCGGTCAGGTAGAAGAAGCCGTGCCGATGGGCGGCATCGCGCAGCTCGGCGCGAAACGCGTCGGGATTGATGTCCGCCGTGGAAAGATCAAGCGTCGGGAACATGTCTCCATCTTGACAAAATGGTGGGCTCCCGCCCAGCCTTCCGCTCGAGCACCGTCGGGAAAACCCATCTTCGGGTGGGATCGGCCCCGGTTGGCCGGGCGCCGCCGCGCGCTTCGGGCAGGACGCAACCACCCGAATCGGGCAGGGATACCTCTCCCCGGTCGGGCGGGTACGCGATGGCCGTATCCGCGGATCTCCGGGTGCGGCGAGCGGGTGTCAGGTCGTCGCGTCGAGCGCGACCTTGACCAGCACCTTGCCGGCCTCGTCGCGGGTGGCGACCGCGTGGCCGCTGCGGTCGCTGCCGTCGAGATCCTTGAGGGTGATCGGGCCACCCTCACCGAGGAAGTTTCGCCACCACTTCTTCTGATCGGGCGCCATCACACCGATCACCACAGAGTCACCGGTGCGGCGATAGTTGACCGGGGTGCTGAAGGTCTTGCCGGATGTGCGGCCGACCCAACTGATCTCCACCAGGCTGCGGCCGAGCAGCGGACCGACCACCGGAGCATCGCGCAGCGCCAGGAACGCGGCGTTGAAGAACTTGGCCGGCCGGGATTGGAAGACGTTCACAAGTCACCTTCGTGAGCTGATCGGGGTGGTCGGGACCGGAGTCGGCCTCGCGTTCGCCAGGGTAGTCCCGCTGCCGAACTGTGGTTGACTGCCGGAATGTCCGACGTGCAGCGCTACCGCACGGTCCGGCGAACCGGGAAAGCCGAGATCGACGTCAAGCGGTCCCGCTTCCTCGGGGTGGCGCTGCGGGTGGCCGACGAGCAGCAGGCCCGCGCGGCGATCGCCGAGCAGCGCCGCGCCCACCACGACGCCCGTCACCACTGCTGGGCCTACGTCGTCGGACCCGAGGCGATGGTGCGGCGCAGCGGCGACGACGGCGAGCCGTCCGGGACCGCCGGCGCGCCGATCCTCGAGGCGATCACCCGGCGCGACCTGTCGGACGTGGTCGTGGTGGTCACCCGATGGTTCGGCGGCACGCTGCTCGGCACCGGTGGTTTGGCCCGCGCGTACGGGCAATCGGCGTCCGACGCGCTCGACGCCGCCGGGTCCCGCGCTCGCAGCCGCCTGCGCATCCTGACCGTCGATGTCGACCACGCCGAGGCCGGGCGCCTGGACAACGCCGCCCGCCAGGACGGTGCGGTGATCCGGAACACCGTGTACGACTCCGTCGCACACCTGGAGGTGGGGATCGCCGACGAGCGTGCGCAGACGCTGGTAGACCGGTTGGAGGTTGCCTTCGATTCGGCCCTGATCGAATGGACCGGCACCGACTGGGTCGACGACGATCTCTGACGCGGTGCACCTCGCTCGGGGATCCCAGCTTCGCACCGGGCTGCACACGAGGAAGGCTTGTGATGAGTGCATCGCTACCGCGTCCGCGCGGCATTCAACATATCGGCGTCACCGTTCCGGACCTGGATGCCGCCACGCAGTTCCTGGTCGACGGCCTGGGCGCCAAGATCGCCTACGACGGCCTGACCCTCGACGACGAGCCTCGCGAGGGCCCCGAGGTCGAACGGCAATTGGGTCTTCCGCCCGGCGCCCGGATCCGCCGCCAGCGCATGGTGGTGATCGGCGAAGGCCCCGGTCTGGAGATCTTCCAGATAGAGGGCGACCAGCGCCCCGCCGCCGGGCTGGCCGATATCGGCTTGAACCACATCAGTTTCTACGTCGACGACATCGAGGGTATGCGCCGGCGCCTGATCGACGCGGGCGGCACCGCGCTGTCGGACGTCCACGGCAACAGCCGGTTCGAGGACACCCCCGGCAACGGCAGCGTCTACGTGCGAGCACCCTGGGGAATGCTGATCGAACTGCAGACGATCCCGAACGGCCACTACTACCCGGCCGACTCGCAGGCGAAGGTGTGGATGCCGGATCCACCGAACTGATCCGATCGACCGGCGATCCCGGTCCGACCGACAGGGCCAATTCGGCCGGTTGGTCTCGGCGCGAACCCGTCCGGGGTTCGGCTCTATCGTCGATGCTCATGTCGACTCCGGCTTCCCCGCCTCCGGCTCCCGAACCTGCGCCACCGCACCCCGCCGGCACCGATCAGACGGCGCGGGCGATCATCGCGGGCATCGTCACCGCGGTCGTCGGGTTCACCAGCTCCTTCGCGGTGGTGCTGACCGGTCTGCGCGCGGTGGGCGCCGATACCGCACAGGCCGGGTCGGGTCTGATGGTGTTGTGCCTGGCCACCGGGTTCGGCTGTCTGTTCTTCTCGTGGCGCACCCGGATGCCGATCACGATGGCCTGGTCGACGCCGGGGGCCGCGCTCTTGGCCGCGGCCGCGATCCCGGCCGGTGGGTTCGCCGCCGCGGTCGGCGCCTTTGTCCTCGCCGGGGTGCTGCTGGCGTTGGCAGCCCTGGTGCGCCCGCTCGGGCGGCTGGTCGAGGCGATCCCCACCCCGCTGGCCAATGCGATGCTCGCCGGCGTTCTGCTCAGCCTCTGTGTCGCCCCGTTCACCGCGTTGGCGGCCTCGCCGGCGGCGATCGCGCCGGTGCTGGTGGTGTGGCTGCTGTTGATGGCCTTCGCCCGCCGGTGGGCGGTCCCCGGCGCCTTCGGTGCGGCGGTGGTCGTCATGGCGCTGTCCGGGGTTTTCGGCGAGTTGACCGTCGACCGGCTGCTCCCCCGCTTCGGACTCGTGACCCCGACGTGGGACGCCACCACCCTGGTCGCGATCGGCATCCCACTATTCGTGGTGACGATGACCAGCCAGAACATTCCGGGCATCGCGGTCCTGGCGTCGTTCGGCTACCGGCCGAGTACCCGCGGGCCGCTGCTCTACGCCGGCGCGGCAACCGCCGTGGGCGCGGTCGGTGGCGGGCATGCGGTCAACCTGGCGGCGATCTCCGCGGCGTTGTCCGCCGGTCCGGAGGCGCACCCCGATCCATCGCGCCGCTGGGTGGCGGGCGTCGCGGCCGGGGTGACCTATCTGGTCCTGGGGCCGTCGGCGGCCGCGGTCGGGGCGGTGGCGGACGCCGCGCCGCACGGGCTGATCGAGAGCATCGCCGGGGTCGCGCTGATCGCGACCTTCGCCGGGGCGGCGTCGGCCGCGCTCGGGACCCCGGCCTACCGGGAGGCGGCGGCGATCACCTTCGTCGTAGCGGCGTCGGGGATGGCGATCGCGGGCATCGGCTCGGCCTTCTGGGCGCTGGTCGCCGGCGGGCTGTGGTTGGCGATGATGCGGCTGGCAGCCGTTCGGACCGCGCGCCGCGCCGACCGGCCGGCTACCGCGCCGAATCCGCCGGACGCCGCGGAGTCGAGCCGGGACGATGTCGGGGAGTCGACGCCGGCTGTCGAGGCTCCGGCGGTCGTCGAGGCTCGGTCGGGGGTTGTCGAGACGCGGCCGGGTGACACAGCCGCATCGGGCTCGGCGGCACCGATCGATCCAGCGTCGAACACACTCGATCCGACCACGCGATAAGCCCGCCGATGTCGACACCGTAGGGGTCATCCGGGTAGCGGCCGATCCGGTTCGCACCGCGCTCGAGCAGGGCGCGCGCCCCGATCCGGTTGCCGCGCAGCAGGTGGGTCAGCCCGACCGCCAACTGCGCGAGCCCCTGCCAGAGGTCGCGTTCGGTGTCGGGCGCCGCCTTCCAAGACGCTTCGAGTACCTCGTGGGCGTGGAAGGGGCGGCCGGCGTCGAGCAGTTCCTGGGCGTACCGCAACGACTCCTCGGGCGGGAGCAACAGATCGTCCGGGATGCGCGGTTCCCCGGTCGCACCGGGCGCCAGTGGCCGACCGAGCCCGTCGCGGGGGCGCGCATTGCGCGGTCTGCCCTGCTCGTCGCGATCCCGGTCGGAAGCTGCCACGGCGATCTCGCCCACCACCTCTGCGGTTCGGCCGATCGACACCCGTACGGACGCCGTCGGCGATGAGTGGTCGTCCTCCACCGTATCGCCCGCGCCGATCCGGGAGATCCACCCGCGCCCACCGCGGGGAGAACTCCACTTTCGGCTGGGGATGATTGTCGGAGGGGTGGTGGGCCGGATAGAAGTTGCGGGCGAAGTCCCCGGCATACGCCTCTGTCGAACTCGAGTCGGCACGCAGCCGGGGTTGTTCACCTCGCCCCCTCCGCCGGTTCGTCCGCACGCGATCGAAGGCAGGGTAGAGCAGAGTCGACGCCCCACCGGGCTTCTCGGCGCGTGTTTGCTCGAGGGCAACTCGCCGAACGTCAGGACAGGGCGTCGGGGGTGCCGCGGGAGAGTTGGACGAACACCATCAGGGGGACGCCGATCAGCGCGAGCAGGGCGCCGGTGGTGATCAGGCCGGCCCAGAGGGCGGTGCCGGAGACCGCGAGGAAGATCGCGGCGGCGACGGCGGCTCGGAAGCCGGGGGCGAGCAGGTAGGGCGCCTTCGGTGCGACGAGCAGGCCCCAGACGATGCCGATCAGCAGCAGGGCGCCCGCCGCGGCCAACCAGCCGCCCGGACCGCCGCCGACGAGGGCGCGCACGGCGATCACCGCGACGAACAGCAGCGCGATCTCGGCGGCAAACGCCACGACGTCCCAGATCGTGATCGATTCGGTCACGTGAGCCCCCTCCATTCGACATCCCAGAGAGCAGCGCTCTCGTATGGGCATAGACGGTAGCGGGCACACGGCACGACCGCAAGAGCACTGCTCTCGAAATGGGCTGGGTGAGCGGTACGGGGTGCGACCGGATCAGCGCGGTGGGTCGGTGAGCCAGGCGCCCACCAGGGCGCCGAGATCCGCCTCGAACGGGGTGGGGTCACAACTCGTCGCCCGCAACTCGTGCGCCGCACCGTCGACGGTCACGTAGCGGACCGTCGTCAACGTCGCCCAGACGCAGGCGACGGTCGAGTCCGGCCGGGCGGGGGTATCGAGGGTGTCGTACCGCCCGAGCAGCTCCACCAGCTCCGCGATCCGGCGCGGATCATTCTGCACGCGTTCACCATTGGTCGAATCGTCCAACGGCCCCGCACTGCGCTCGTAGGTGACCGTGGCGATCCGAGGTATCGGGTCGGGCGCGGCGGAGGAGTTGCCGCAGGACACGCAAGCGGTGACCACCGCGGCGATCAGCACCGCCACCGAGCGGCGCGCCACCGACGCCCGCACGACCGACCTCCGCACCACACCCGGACGACTCCGCATCGCCGAAGCCTATCGACGGCACCGACCGTCGACCGGTTCCCCACTCGGCCGCGCGCAACTACGGTGAATCCCATGACCGACGTGCCCGCGGTGCGACGACGCATCGCGACCAACGGAATCGAACTCAGCGTCCTGGAAGCGGGCCCCGCGGACGGCCCGGTGGTGATCCTGGCCCACGGTTTCCCCGAGGTGGCGTTCTCCTGGCGCCACCAGATCGGACCGCTGGCCGCGGCGGGCTATCACGTATTGGCCCCCGACCAACGCGGCTACGGGGCGTCGACCCGCCCGAAGGACATCGCCGACTACGACGTGCACGCCCTGACCGGCGATCTGATCGGCCTGCTCGACGACGCCGGCGCGCAGCAGGCGGTCTTCGTCGGCCACGATTGGGGGTCGGCGCTGGTCTGGCAGCAGGCCCTGATCCACCCGGAACGGGTGCGTGGGGTGGTCGGGCTGAGCACACCGCTGCTGCCGCGCAGCAAGCGCGAACCGGTCGCGACGATGGAGTACGTCTACCGCGACCGCTTCTACTACATCCTGCACTTCCAGGAGCCCGGCGTGGCGGACGCCGAACTCGACGCGGACGTGCGCACCTCGTTCCTGCGGATGTTCGGCGGCATGCGGGCGGGCGCGTCCGGCTTCTCCGGGGCGCTGCCCGACGACGGGCGCGGCTTCCTCGATCGCCTCGATGCGGTCGCCGAGCCGCCGAAGTGGATCACCGACGAGGACTTCGATGTCTTCGTCGATACCTTCACCGCGACCGGCTTCACCGGCGGGCTGAACTGGTACCGCACCTTCGACCGCAACTGGCGGCTGACCGCGCCGATCGCCGACCGCACGATCGCCGCCCCGGCCCTGTTCGCCTACGGCTCGGAGGATCCGGTGGTCAGCGGCGTCGACCTCGACCGTTCGACGCCGTGGTTCGACGACTACCGCGCCACCCTGGTCCTCGACGGCGCCGGGCACTGGTTGCAGCAGGAGCGACCCGCCGAGGTCACCGCCCTGCTGCTCGAATTCCTCGCCGACCTGCCCGATCCGCCGCGCTGATCACCGCCCGTAGATGATGCCGGCGTACGGGCCGACGGTGACATCGGCGCCGATCACCCCGTCGACGTCGGTCGCCTCGACGTCACCGCTGGGATGGTCACCGAACAGCGAGGAGTAGGTCCGCCCATCGGAATTGAACCGTAGCTTCCAGGATCCGCTGTCGGGGAAGCGAATCCGAGTGGTTTGCGGCTCGACTGCCAGATTGATCACCACGACCGCTCGATTTCCGTCGTCGTCGGAACGCGCATAGGCCAGCAGTTTCGTCTCGTCGTCCGCGTGCAGGATCTCGGTATGCTGCCCACGCAGCGCCGCGGTGCCGCCGTCGAAGTCCCGGCGCAGCCGGATCAGATCCCGGAACATCCGCACCACGTCCCGGAACTTCTCGGCCCGGTCCCAGTCGAGCGGCACGCTGTCGCGGAACCACTCGTCTTCGAGAAATTCCTGCCCCTGAAAGAGCATCGGAATACCGGCGGCGGTCAGGGTGAGCACCCCGCCGAGGGTGGCGCGCTTCTGGGCCGGCCAGCCGCTGGGATTGTCGGGCTCGATCTCCTGCGGCACCCGGGCCTTGCCGTTGGCCACCTCGTCGTGCGACTCGGTGTAGATCACTCGGGTGAAGGAGTTGTCGTTGTCCCGGGCGACCAGGGCATCGACCACCGCCGGGATCGACCGGTGCGCATCGTCCATCGTGATCAACGCCTTGCGGATCGGATGCACGAAACGGCCATCCCACTGGCTGTGCAGATTTGCCCCATCGGCAGCGGTGACGGCCGGATCCCCTTGCAGGTCTTCGGCAATGGTGATCGCCTCGGGGAACTCCTCGCGCACTGCGTCGGCGATGGAACGCATCATCGTCCAGCCCTCGGGGATATCGTTGCCCCATCCCTCGACACTGCGCATGTACAGCGTCATATCCAAACGCAAACCGTCGACGTGGAATTCGCGCAGCCAGTACAGCGCATTGTCGAGGATGTAGCGGCGGACCTCCTCCCGCCCGTAGTCCGGTCGGGTATCACCCCAGGGTGTCGACGACCGGTGGTCGTTGAAGAAGTAGATGCCACCCTTGCCGTTCTCGCTCCAGCCGTCGAACTGCCACAGGTCGAGGTCCGACGGCCCGAAGTGGTTGTACACCACATCCAGGATGACGGCGATTCCGTGTCGATGCGCCTCGCGTACAAGCTTCTTGAACGCGTCCGCGCCGCCGTAGGTCGACTCGACGGCGAACGGATGAGCGGGGTTGTACCCCCAGGAATAGTCGCCGGCGAACTCGGCGAGCGGCATCACTTTGATCGCGTTGATTCCCAATGCCTGGAGATAGTCGAACCGGCCGATCGTATCGGTGAAATCGCCCGGCTCGTCCGGACCGGCGACGAAACTACCGATATGCGTTTCGTAGATCACCAGGTCGTCGAAGGGCGGGCAGTCGAAATCGTCACCCTCCCAGTCGAATGCGTTCGGATCCCAGACGATGCCGTTGCCGACGGAGTTGGTGACCGCCCTGGCATAGGGATCGATACGATCGATGCGGCCGGAGTCGGTGGTCAGCGCGAACTTGTACTGCGCTCCCGCAGCGACATCGGGAACGTGACCTTCCCAGATGTCCCCGTCGCCCCGGGAGAGCGGATGCGACTGCGCATCCCAGTCGTTGAAATCACCGATGACCGATACGGCGCCGGCGTGTGGAGCCCACACCCGAAAGTCGACGCCGTCGGAGGTGAGGGTGGCACCGAGCGGAGGTGGTGTCATGGCGCCATCCCATCATGAACGCGGCTCCGACGCACGCGCGAGTCAGGTGCGCGTCATCCACCGCCAGACGTCGCCGTCCGCGGCGACGGCGGATTCGAGCAGTTCGCGGTCCCACGCACCGACCGGACCGAACTCGCTGCGCCAGGAAAGAATTCGGTTGGTGTGTCGGTGCAATTCATGTTCGCGGGTGGTACCGATCGCGCCGAGCACCTGGTGGGCATTGCGGGCGATCACCGCGGCGGCGTGTCCGGTCACCGACGCGGCGACCGCCACGGCCTGCCGCGCCATGGGATCGAGAGGCGGCGAACCCGCCGGCGTCGATCCCGTCGGGGCGGCGTCCGAACCGGATCCGACCTCGGCGGATAGGGCGGCCGCTTCCACCGCGCCCTCGGCGGCCGCCCGGGCGAGTTCGGCTTCGCAGGCCAGATCGGAGACCATCCGCTGCACCGCCTGAAAGCGCGCGATCGGGCGACCGAACTGCACGCGTCCGGTGGCGTGCTCGACCACCAGCGCGACGATGCGTTCGGCGGCGCCGCTGATCGCCAACGCCCGCGCGAGCGCGCCGCGATAGCGGTAGTCATCTGCGACGTGCGCCGGTACGGGCGTACCCGAGGCCTGCCCGATGATCTCGATGTGGTCGCGCGGCTCGCCGGCCAGATTGGTAGCCGGGGTCACCTCGACGGCGGCGATGTCCAGATCGGCGACACCCCATCCGCCGTCATCGGTGGGAATCAGGACGGTGATCGCCTCGGCCGCGCGTGCCCACGGCACCCAGCGAGCCCGCCCGTCACGCAGAACCGCCGCGGTGCGCAGCCGACCATCCACCGGCAGGCCGGCCTGTTCGAGCAGCCAGGTCGCCAGCAGGTCGTGTTCGGCGATCGGCACCGCGGCGGCGGATCGCCCGGCGGCGGTCAGCAGGACGTCGGCCTCCCGCCAGCCGGCGCCGGACCCACCGACCGACTCGCTCGCGGTGAGCCGTTGCAGGCCCAGCTCGTCCAGCGTCGCCCACAGCGCGGCGTCCAGGGGAACGGTGCCGTCCTCGTCGGTCGCCGGCTCGGGGCCGACGGTGAACAGATCGGCGAGCATCGCGGCGAGGTCCGCGAGCTCGGTGGACCGATCATCGGCGGTCGGTGCGGCCATCAGCGCATCCCCAATCCACGTGCGACGACCCCGCGAAGGATCTCGTTGGTACCACCGCGCAGGGTGAATCCGGGGCGCTGCCAGACGCCGGCGCGGATCAGGTCGGCGATGCGATCGTTGGCGGCGGCGTAACCGACGATCTCGTCGGCCAGGTCGGCGATATCGCCCTCGATCGTCGTGCCGAGGATCTTGACCACCGAGGCGGACAGATCGGCCTTCTCGCCGCGCTGCAGCGACTCGGCCACCGCGGTGGACATGCGGCGCAGGGTCACCATCCGCGCCAGGGTCGCGCCGATGCGCGGGTCGGCGGGGGCGTCCCCGGCGGCGACGGCGTCGACCAACCCGTCGAGCACGCCGAGCGTCGAGAGGAACCGTTCCGGGCCGCTGCGTTCGTAGCCGAGTTCGCCGGTGACCTGCCGCCAGCCGTTGCCGATCTCCCCGAAGACCAGTTCGTCGGGGATGAAGACGTCGTCGAGCAGGACCTCGTTGAAGTGGTGGTGCCCGGACATCGAGATCACCGGCCGGATGGTGACCCCCGGCGAGTCGAGCAACACGATGAACTGGCTGAGCCCGGCGTGGCGGTGTTCGGTGTCGAGCGGGGCGGTGCGCACCAGCGCGAAGAAGGCATCGGCGTGGTGTGCGCCGGAGGTCCACAGCTTGGTACCGCTGATCCGCCAGCCGCCGTCGACCCGGACGCCGCGAGTGCGCACGCTCGCGAGGTCGGATCCCGTGTCGGGTTCGGACATGCCGATCGCCCAGCAGATCTCGCCGGCCGCGATACCGGGCAGGAATCGCTGCTTCTGTTCCTCGGTGCCGTATTCGAGCAGCGAGGGCGCGGCCTGCCGGTCGGCGATCCAGTGGGTGGCGACCGGGGCGCCGGCGGCGAGCAACTCCTCGGTGACGACGTAGCGCTCCAGGAAGGTGCGGCCGTGGCCGCCGTATTGCTCGGGGATCGTCATCCCGAGCCAGCCCTGCGCGGCGAGCGCCCGGGTGAACTCCGGGTCCGCGCGGGTCAGCCAGGTATCGACCGCGGGCACGAAGCTGCCGGCGGCGATCCGGTCGGCGAGAAATGCCCGTACCCGACCCCGCAACTCGTCGAGTTCGGCCCGGGCGGGACCGGTGGCGGGAACGAGTCGCGCGGTCATGCTGTCATCCTCACGTCCGCCATCATCCCGGGCCGGTCGCCGCCCGGTCCGCCAGGTCGACGGACATATCGCCCGGGCTCGCCGGCAATGGCGACACACAATGGTCGCGGCCAATCCTCGCCGCCTGATCGAACAATTCCGGACGGTCGTCGAACGCATTCGCCCCGGTATCGGCGGACGAACCGACCGACCGCCGATGCCAAGTCCCCCAACTAATCTGACCACTTGGTCCGCTTCTCCGGCGGCGCGCACCGCCGCGGATCCCCGGTCGTCGCAAATTTTGTGGCAACCCGGGCCGCCCGAAATGCCGGGCATTATGGAAAACCAGCCGTATGGTGGGTGCGTGATCATCGTCAGCACCGACGGCTCGTGCCTGCGGAACCCGGGCGGCGCGGTCGGCTGGGCGTGGGTGAACCACCAGGGACCGACCGCATCGGGCGGCGCGACGTCGGGAACCAACCAGGTCGCCGAGTTGACGGCCGTCCTCGAGGCGCTGCGCGCCCATCCGGGCGCCGAACCGATGGTGATCGAAACCGATTCCCAATATGCGGTGAACTGCGCGACGGAATGGCTGCCCGGCTGGAAACGGCGGGGCTGGAAGACCGCATCCGGGTCGCCGGTCAGCAACCGGGAACTGATCGTCGCGATCGATCGGGAGCTGAGCAGCCGGACCGGCCCGGTGCGCTTCCGCTGGGTGCGCGGGCATGTCGGCAATCACTACAACGAGATGGCCGATCGACTCGCCGGGGCCGCCGCTCGCGATGTCGCGAACGGATCGTCGCCGGCGGACGCCCCGGTCTCCGCCACGTCTCCGGGGAGCACGTCTCCGGGGAGCACGTCGCCCGGGAGCACGTCGCCCGGAAGCACCAAGCCGTCCGGGGCCGCCAAGCGCGTACGGGAGGAGCAGTCGGCCGCGACGCCGCCCTCCGCCGGCAGCGGCCGGGCGCCGCGCTCGAAGCGTGCGGAGCGGACCCGCCCTACCGGCGCCGGTTCCGACGACACGCTGACCCTCTTCTGACCGCGGCCGGGCCGCCCCGGCCGCACGGTCCCCGCTTCCGCCGCACGGTCCCCGCTTCGGCCGCAGCGTCCCCGCCGGACGGATAACACCGCCGGACGGACGACAGCGCCGGACTCCGGACAGACAACAACGGCCCCGGGCTGTGAAGCCCGGGGCCGTTGAGAGGTCTAGCTACGCGCTGGAGATCAGAGCGGCCGCACGGCGGTGGCCTGCGGGCCCTTGGCGCCGTCGGTGATCTCGAACTCGACGTTCTGGTTCTCCTCGAGGCTGCGGTAGCCGCGGCCCTCGATCTCGGAGTAGTGGACGAAGACGTCCGGCCCGTCGGTACGGGAGATGAAGCCGAAGCCCTTTTCGGCGTTGAACCACTTGACGGTTCCGACGGTCATGTCGGGTTTCCTTTCGATGCGGGTGCGGGCTCGCGGTCCACGAAGCCCGGGTC
The DNA here is from genome assembly GCF_001552615.1 of Millisia brevis NBRC 105863. Lineage (GTDB taxonomy): Bacteria > Actinomycetota > Actinomycetes > Mycobacteriales > Mycobacteriaceae > Millisia > Millisia brevis. The sequence goes on along the minus strand of NZ_BCRN01000018.1, from coordinate 39,413 downwards.
GGCTTCTCGACGCGACCCCTCCACACCGGGAAGGGAAACGAGCATCCACGGTTGCCCGCGGACTGTGAAACGGATGACACACAAAAAACAACGACCATCTCCATTAACTCACATCGGGCGCCCTTCCGCACAGTCGGGTCCCGATTCCGACATGCGATCGTGACGCCGGACACGCGGCGCGACGAGCGCTACCGGGACAGCGGCTGACCGGGGGCGATGTGGCCGCGGCCGGCCCGCTTGACGCGGTACATCGCGCTGTCCGCCTCGGCGAGCAGTCGCCGCGGCGAACGCCGATCGTCGTCGTCGATGGTGACGATGCCGATGCTCGCGCCGACCGATACAACCATCGGTTCCTCGCCACCGTCGTCGAGGGTGATCCCCATCGGCTCGTTGAGTTGCTGCTGCAGGCGATCGGCGATCGACACGATGTCCCGGGCGCGCCGGCAGCCCAGCACCAGGACCACGAATTCGTCGCCGCCCAACCGCCCGATCACGTCGTCGCGGCGCAGATTGCCGCGCAGACGTTGCGCGAAGACCCGCAGGACCTCGTCGCCGGCCAGGTGGCCGTGGGTGTCGTTGACCAGTTTGAGTCGGTCGAGGTCGATGAACATCAGCGCGCCGAGGCGGCCGGCGGCGCGCCCGGCCAGGGCGGTGCCGATCCGTTCGATCAACAGCGAGCGACCGGGCAGCCCGGTCAGTTCGTCGTGACCGGCAGCGTAGAGCAGCTTCTCGGCGACCAGTTGCCGCTCGGAGATGTCGACGATCGAGACCACCGCGTGGCCGTCCGCACCGTCCCGCAGCGGCGCGCAGGCCACCGACAGCCACGTCGCGACACCGTCATCGCGATCGAGCCGGCACAACAATTCGGCGGGCAGGTCGTCGGCGAAGTCCTCGTCGCCCGACTCGTCGTGCGCATACGCGGCCCGCGCATGGGGGTCTGCGGGATGCGGGTCGACCGGCAGCACGTTCGGGAAGACCTCGGCGTCGTCCTCGGTGCGCAGGTCCAGCGTGCGCAGACTGTCGCCCGGCCGCAGCCCGGTGATCCGGGTCGCGGCCGGATTGGCCCACAGGATCCGCGCGCGGCGGTCGACGATCGCGATGCCCTCGTCGAGGCCGGCGACCACCATCTCGGCCAGCCGGCCGAGGCCCTCGGTGACCCGCTGGGCGAGCGGCCCGGCCGAGATCGGACGGCCCGGGTCCGTGCCGCGCCAGGGATGCGGTTCACCGGCGGCGAGCGAGCGCAGGGTGTGGGGTTCGGCGTGCTCGAACTGCGCGAGGGCCGTTTCGGCATCGCCGCCGAGGACCAGCAGCTGCAGATCGGCGCCCAGGGCCGGATCGGGTCGCAGGACGGTCGCCCCGACCTCGACCATGGTGGCGTCGCAGCGCCGCACGACCAGAGTCGCGGGCATCCCGCCGACCGGCGGCTGCGGATCGAGCAACCGGGTCCGCACGAAGCAGTCGCGGACGGATCGACCCAGCATCGTCTCGGTCGCCGGCGCGGCCCACAGCCGGGCGGCGGCCTCATTGAGATAGGCGACGTGTCCGTCACGGATCGCGCAGACCGGTGTCGGGGCACGATCGAACAGCACGCCCAGTACGCCCGTCGGCCGATCACGAATGCCTTCGAGATGAGCGGCGACGTCATTCACGGCGCATCACCTCGCCATTCAGGGTTCACCAATTATCGCGGTGCCGTATACCGACAGGAACCCCGCCGAGCATAGCCGGGTTTGCCGACAGAACCGCGCCCTCGTGAGGCGAATTCTTACCCCCGTTTGCGCGGTCGACAAGCAACTCGAAGCGCCTTTTCGACCGATATATCAGACCGGTGGACATCCACGGGCGGACGTGTCGGGAGATTATCCCGTAATCGACGATCATCCGGGATAGCAATCGCATATACCAGCGGCTATGTCGACCTGCGGTACAACCTGCGGTCCACCGCGGCCATCGGCGTGACCCGCAGCGACCGGTCGGATCGCCGATGCTCGGACCGACCGCATTCCCACAATTGTCCCGACCGGTCCACGCGTCCCCGACTACCGCCCTTCTCCCCGGCAGCAGCTTTTCTTTTGTCCGTTGTCGACGAAGGCGATGAGGTAAATGGGGACAAAGCCGCCGAACCGACGCATTGTTCCGACGACTGCGACGTTTCGACGGAATAGGGGCGGGCGCGCCGGATCAGCTTCGTATGCGGTCCGGCGCGCCCGGCTTCGGGTTGGCTTTCCTATGCCGGCCCATCGGGCGCCGGCGCGGATCGAGCGGGTCAGATGCCCTCGCGGCGCAGCACCGTATCGAGGGCGGCAACCGCTTCGTCCAACTCGCCGCGCTCGACGGCCAGCGACGGCCGGAAGCGCACGCTGCGCTCGCCGCAGCCCAACAGCAAGACGCGCTCGTCGGCGTAGAGGCTCGTGGTCACCCGGTCGCGCACCTGCGCATCGGGAAGCGATACCGCCCGCATGAGGCCGCGACCGCGCACGTTGTCCAGCAGCGGATGCCGAGAGCCGAGGTCGGTCAACAGGTCGCCGAGGTAGGCGCCGTTGTCGGCGGCCCGCTCGATCAGACCGTCCCGCTCGATGATCTCGAGGATGCGACGGGAGCGGACCATATCGGTCAGGTTGCCACCCCAGGTCGAGTTGATCCGCGAGCTCGTCCGGAAGACGTTGTCCGGGACCTCGTCGACCCGCCGACCGGCCATGATGCCGCAGACCTGGGTCTTCTTGCCGAACGAGACGATGTCGGGATCGACGCCCAACTGCTGGTAGGCCCACGCGGTGCCGGTGATGCCGACGCCGGTCTGCACCTCGTCGAAGATCAGCAGCGCGTCGAACTCGTCGCACAATGCGCGCAGCCCCCGCAGGAAGCGGGGGCGCAGGTGATGGTCACCACCCTCGCCCTGAATCGGTTCGACGATCGCGCAGGCGATGTCGTGCGGATGCGCTTCGAAGGCGGCGCGGGCGGCAGCGAGCGAGGCGTCCTCGAGGGCGTCGAGATCGACACCGGGCCGCACGTACGGCGACGGGATGCGCGGCCAGTCGAAGGTCGGGAAGCGGGCGGTCTTGTTCGGATCGGTATTGGTCAGCGACAGGGTGTAGCCGCTGCGGCCGTGGAAGGCGTGCTCGAGGTGCAGTACCCGGGTGCCGAGCGCCGGGTCGATACCGCGCGACTCGTTGTGGCGGCTCTTCCAGTCGAAGGCGGTCTTGAGGGCGTTCTCCACCGCCAGGGCGCCGCCGTCGATGAAGAACAGGTGTGGGAGGGCGGGGTCGCCGAGCACCCTGGCGAAGGTGTCGACGAAGCGCGCCTGCGGCACCGAATAGATGTCGGAGTTGCTCGGCTTGTTGACCGCGACCTCGGCCAACTCCGCCCGTAGCTGCGGATCACCCGCGACATCCGGGTGGTTGAAGCCCAGGGCCGAAGACGCGAAGAAGGTGAACATGTCGAGATAGCGGGCGCCGGTACGCGCATCGACCAGGCGGGAGCCGCGCGAGCGGTCCAGGTCGAGAACGAGGTCGTAACCGTCGGCCAGGATGTGCGCCGACAGGACCGAATGCACCAGCTCCGGCCCGATGGAACTATCGACTGCCGCAACCGGCTCGGACTGTAAGATATCGGTCATAGTGACGATTGTGCGTTATTTTTTCCGGCACATCAATCGGATCATAGGATTATCTCCCAGCCGTTCGATGTCGGACGGAAACGGCCGACTATCGTCGAACGTCGAGACGAAAGGTGGACACCGGTGACAACCGCTCAGACAACGGTCACGGATCGAGCACGCCGCATTCTGGAGGCGGTCGGCACGACGCTGCCCGACGCCGACCCGTCCGCCGAGGCGGTGATCGCCCGGTCGCCGATCACCGGCGAGACCATCGCGCGGGTGCCCGCGACCACCGACGTCGACGCGGTGATCGCCCGGGCGCAGCAGGCGTTCACCACGTGGCGCTCGGTGCCCGCCCCGGTGCGCGGTGCGGTCGTGCGCGAACTCGGCGAACTGCTGCGCGAACACAAGGCCGATCTGGGTGAACTGGTGTCGATCGAGGCGGGCAAGATCCGCAGCGAGGGCCTCGGCGAGGTCCAGGAGATGATCGACATCTGCGACTTCGGCGTCGGACTGTCCCGCCAGCTCTACGGATTGACGATCGCCACCGAGCGGCCGGGCCACCGGATGATGGAGCAGTGGCATCCGCTCGGCCCGATCGCGGTGATCACCGCCTTCAACTTCCCGGTGGCGGTGTGGTCCTGGAATACGGTGCTGGCCCTGGTCTCCGGCGACACCGTCGTCTGGAAGCCCTCGGAGAAGACCCCGCTGACCGGCCTCGCGGTCCAGGCGATCATGGAGGAGGCGGCGCGCCGCGCGGGCGCCGATCCCGCGATCGCCCAGTTGGTGATCGGTGACCGCGCCGTCGGCGAGGCCCTGGTGGACGACACCCGCATCGCGCTGGTCTCGGCGACCGGATCGACGCGGATGGGCGCGCAGGTCGCTCCCCGCGTGGCCGCGCGCTTCGGCCGCGTCCTGCTCGAACTGGGCGGCAACAACGCCGCGATCGTCGCCCCCTCGGCGGACATCGACCTGACCGTGCGCGGCCTGGTCTTCTCCGCCGCGGGTACCGCCGGTCAACGCTGCACCTCGCTGCGCCGGGTGATCGCGCACGAGTCGATCGCCGACGAACTGGTCGAGCGGCTCGCCAAGGCGTACGCCAGCCTGCCGATCGGCTCGCCGCTCGAGGCGGACACCCTGGTCGGCCCGCTGATCGATCAGCAGGCCTACAACGGTTTCACCGCCGCACTGAGCGCGGCCGCCGAGCAGGGCGGATCGATCGTGGCCGGCGGCGATCGGGTCGCGGTCGGCGGCGACTCCGGTGACGACGCGTACTACGTCCATCCGACGATCGTGCGGATGCCGGAGCAGTCCGCGGTGGTGCGCAGCGAGACGTTCGCACCGATCCTCTACGTGCTGACGTACTCCGACTTCGACGAGGCGATCGCGCTGAACAACGATGTGCCGCAGGGCCTGTCGTCGTCGGTCTTCACCACCGACCTGCGCGAGGCGGAGCGCTTCCTGTCGGCGAGCGGGTCCGACTGCGGCATCGCGAACGTCAACATCGGCCCCTCCGGGGCGGAGATCGGCGGCGCCTTCGGCGGGGAGAAGGAGACCGGCGGTGGCCGCGAGTCCGGCTCGGACGCGTGGCGCGGTTATATGCGACGGACGACCAATACCGTCAATTACAGCTCCGAACTGCCCCTCGCGCAGGGGGTGCAGTTCGGGTGACCCAACGACGGGTACTGACGATCCGCGACGGCTCGATCCGGCTGGGTCAGGCGCTCAAGCTGGCCGACCTGGTCGACTCGGGCACGGACGCGAAGGATCTGATCGGCGCGGGCGAGGTGCTGGTCAACGGCACGGTCGACACCCGCCGGGGCCGCCAATTGGTCGCCGGGGACGTCGTCGAGGTCGCCGGCTTGTCGGTGGTCATCGAGACCGAGGCTGCCGGCGACGCCTGAACAACGGTGCGAGGAGCCGGTGGTCGCCTCGCCGGCCGCCGGTGCACCGTCCATTCCGGAAGCGGACAAATAACCCGGATCGCCGCCCTGGTATAAGTATTGGGTGCCGACCGTAGAACCATTCGGGAACCTCGCTGTGGTCGGCGACCCGGTAACGGTCGGCGACTGGTCCGATTTGGCCGATCGGGTGGGTGCGCCGTTCACCGAGCGACCGGCCTATGTGGCCGCAACCGCAGGTCTGCCGATCGGTGGACGCGGACTGCCGGGCGTGACGACCGCGGTCGCCGGGATCGTCGACGCCTCGGGCGCTCGAGCGGTCCTGGGGCTGCGCATCCTCGGCGCGGGCCCGTTGCGGTTCGCGACGTCGGCCGGACACCGGTTGGGCGCGGCGAGCGATGCGCTCGTCGACGGGCCGGATTCCGCCGACGCCCTGCTCGACGTGCTGCGACGCGAGCGGCTGCCGCTGACCTTCGACCGCATCCCCACCGACAGCACCTTCCTCGACGCGCTGCGCCGCCGCCGCGACTGGCAGCTCGAGGAGCAGGTCGTCGACGAATCCCCGGTGCTGACCCTCGCCGCCGGCGACGGCGCCCACGACATCCGCAGCGCCCGCTCGCTCAAGCGTCTGCGCACCGCGCTGCGTGCGGTCGAACGCGAACACGGTCCGGTCGAATTTGTCACCGTGTCCGCTCCCGAGGAACTCGCCGCGCGGTGGGCCGACCTGCGCCGCGTGTCCGCCGCCCGCACCGCCTCGATGTCCGGACGGATCGACTACCTCGCCGAGCCGCTGTCCGCATTGGTCGAATCGACACTGACCGCGGAAGCGCGGGAGGGACGGCTGCTGATCGCCGGCATGGTGGTCGGCGACACCTGGATGGCGCACGAGATCTCGCTGCGCTCCGGGCGCACGCTGCACAGCTGGCTCTCGCACTTCGACCCGGCGATCGCGTCGGGCCAGCCCGGACACCAGATCCTGGCCCAACTGGCGGACAAGCACGACGGACTCGACTTCGACCGCCTCGACCACGGCATCGGCACCAACGGGATCAAGAATGCCTGGTCGGGACCCGACAGCTATTCGGTCTCCCGGGTGCGGGCGGTTCCGGCCGGACCGCGCGGTCGCATCCTGGGCGCCGCGTTGCGCGGCGGGGACATCGCACGCCGGCGCCTGCGCCGCGCGCCGAAGCAGACCGAGGACTGACCGGACCGCGGACGGGCCGCGGTCCGGCCGAGGTCAGGACTCGTCGACCGGCAACGGCTCCGCGACGACCACGATTCCGTCCTCGTCGGAGTAGACGTACTCGCCGGGCTCGAACCGGATGCCACCGAATTCGACCGCGACGTCGAGCGCCGACCCGTTGCCGGTCTGGGTCGACTTGCGCGGGTTGGTGCCCAGCGCCTTCACGCCGATGTCCAGTCCGGCGAGCAGCGCCGAATCGCGCACCGCACCGTTGACGATGACCCCCGACCAGCCGTTGTCGACACCGAATCCGGCGATGACGTCACCGACCAGGGCGGTGTGCACGCTGCCGCCGCCGTCGACCACGAGTACGCCGCCCTTCCCGGGCTTCTTCATCGTTTCCTTGACCAGGAGGTTGTCCTGGAAGGTGAGGATCGTCGTCACTCGACCGCTGAACCGGGCGCGACCACCGATATTGCGAAATGCGGTGTCGCAGCTACGGATATCCGGACCGATACGGTCGGCGAGGTCGGCGGTGGCGATGAACGATTCGGTCATGTCCGAAACTGTAACCGCGGGGACTCGACGGTTACGGATCCCCCTGCGACCGGCCGCGACGAGGGTGCACGATCAGGCGCGGTGCCGACGCTCGTAGTCCGCGCGCATCGCCGACTCCGCCCGGTCGGCCCGCTCGTGGACCAATTCCGGATCGAGACCGTGTACCGCCAGCCGGTGGCGGCGGTACACCGTCGACAGGCCGATGCAGAAGTACGCCAGCGGTACCAGCAACAGCACGATCATGCCGAGGCTGAGCCACCACGGGCCGGGGACGAAGAACAGCAACGCGAAGATCGGCAACGGCGGAACGACAAACCGTGCGACGTAACGGCCGGTGGCGCCGGGGCCCACCAGGTCCTCACGGACCCACTCCCGCAGGTCTTCCGGCAACACCGCACCGAACTGGTAGCGCACGAATTGTCCGGCGCTCGGTCGCGCGGTGCTGGTCATACCCATGTGCTTACCACCGAATGCCCGATTCTGACCAGGGTGCGCTCGGTCTCGATCGGCGAGACCTCCACCTCACGCGCCGACGGGCCTACCGCTCGGCGTGCCGAAGGGAACGCAGAACGGCGAGCAGCCCACCGACGGCCACCACGGTCGCGACACCCACAAACGGCCACGCCGGCAGCGCGCCGTCGACCGGATTCGAGGTGACGACCACCGAATGGGCGCCCGCCGGGCCGACGCCGAGGACCAGCGACGTGGCGATCGCGGCCATGACCACCAGGACGCCCGCCAGCAGCAGGCGCACCGGCCTCGAGGTCCGATCGCCCCGTCCGACGGTCCGGCGGATCGATCCGGCGAGGGTCATCGCACGCCCAGCCGCGCCAGCAGATCGGCCTCGATACCCGCCAGCTCCACGTCGATCGACGAATGTGCCGCCCGACGACGGGCCGCCGGCATCGGTTCGGCCGCGGAGACGGCGGTCGCGAGCTTGCCGAGCCGGTCACCGACCTCGGCCGCGAACTCCTTGGTCTCGCGATCCTGCGGCTGCAACTCGCGCACCCGGCCCAGCGAGGTCTCGGCGTGTGCGATGCGCGCCGAGAGCCCGGCTCCGTGCCCGGAGAACTGGGCGAGTTCCTGCACGCTGACGCCGAGCTTCGCGGCGCGGCGCTGGTCGAGCTGGGCGCGCAGCGCGGTCGCCGCCTGGTAGACGATCGGTGCGAGCACCGGAACGGCGATCTGCGCGACCGCGACATAGCGCCGGACATTCGACACGGTCAGCAGCTTGCGATTGGCCGCCTTCTCCTGCGCCGCCAGCGTGCGCAGCTGCGCCTGCTCGACCTTGAGCTGCGCATCCTCCAGCCGCCGCTGCGACCGCAATGCCCGGCGGCGATACTTGCGGTCGTTGCGCGCGGTCAGCTTGGCCTCGAGTTCGGCCTTGCGGGTGATCGCCTTTTCCTCCGCCTTGGCCAGGCGGCGCTCCCGCTTGGCCTTCTTGCCGAACAACGCCATGGTCCGTGGTGCCCCTTTGTCCGATCGGGTGCCGCGCGCCGGCCGCGGCGGTGTCCCGGCGCCGGCTGCGTGTCGTCCCTCGCACAATAGTCCGGGCGGATCGGTCGTCGAACGATGGTCCACGGCGCGGCGGGCACGATCCGGCGACGTTCCGCCGCGACCGAACGGCCGGCCGCCGTCGCTTCGCCCCGCGATCGTGTCGCCCCCGCCAACTACGCTTCCCCCTGTGTCCGAGAGCAAGACGTCGATAGAGCCGAGGCCGGTGGGGCCGCCGGTTCCGCTGCTCGGTGCCGACGTGTTGACCCGCTGCGGACATCGGCTCTATCTCGATACCGCGTATCACGCGCTGCTGCGGGACGTCGCCGAACCGGTGGGCGTCACCCTGCGGCGCGACGCCGCCCGCTCCCATCGCGATACCGTCCGGCTCCGGTTGGCGCAGGACCGATCGAGCATGGTGGTCATCGATGCGGACGCCCCCACCGGCGATCGCATCGCGGCGACCCTGCGGGCCTGCGGCGACGGGGTGGAGCTCATCTGGGGACCGCGCCTGCCGGACGACCGGCGCGGCGGCCGACGGTGGCGGGCCGAGGCGCTGCTCGCCGACCCGGCCGGCGGCTATCTGCCGGTGTTGGTGGTCAATCACAAGGTGGTCGACCCCGGGGCCGGGGCTCTGGTCAGCGACCTCGACCGGTTCGACCCGCAGATCGCCCCGACGCTCAAGCCGCGCCCGCAGCTGCGCGACCAGCTGATGCTCAACCAGGCCCGACTGATCCTCGAGCAGCACGACCTGGCCGCTGCGAGCGGTTTCGGCGCGGTGATCGGCCACGACGGCCGCGTCATGATCGTGCACCGGGCCGCCGACTCCGCTCCGGAGTATCACCGGCGCTTCGACGAGCGCATGGACATCGCCACCGGCCGGCGGATCACCGGCGCCGGGCGGATCTCCGAATGCCGCAGCTGTCCGTGGTGGTCGGAATGCGAGCGAGTCCTCGGCGAACGCCACGACATCTCGCTCGTCGCCCCCGGTGGCCGCGGCGAGGCGCTGCGCGCGGCCGGCATCACGACGATCGACCAGCTGGCCGACTGGCAGGGGCAGCTGCCGACCGGCTGGTCGAAGGGCGACTTCGCGGATGCCGGGGTGATCGCGCGCGCCTGGTTGCAGCAGGTTCCGCTGGTCCGCCGCCGGCCGCAGGTCACCGTGACGCGCGCCGACGTCGAGATCGATGTCGATATGGAGTGCTACCAGGAATTCGGCGCCTACCTGTGGGGCGCCCTGGAGTGGACCGACGGCGGCGAGCGCTACCACCCATTTGTCACCTGGGAGCCGCTGCCCACCGACGACGAGGCCCGCTCGTTCGCCGAGTTCTGGCAGTGGTTGATGCAGCGCCGCGCGCTCGCCCACCGGCGCGGCCAGACCTTTGCGGCCTACTGCTACTCGCGGTTCGCCGAGGACAAGTGGCTCCTGGAGTCGGCGCGGCGCTTCGTCGGCCGGCCGGGCATTCCGACCGTCGAGGAGATCCACGCGTTCATCGACTCACCGGAATGGGTCGACATGTTCGAGGCGGTCGGGCACAACTTCATCGCCCCCGGCGGACGCGGTCTCAAGAAGCTGGCGCCGATGGCCGGCTTCGCCTGGCGCGACGACGAGGCGGGCGGCGAGGCATCGATGGCCTGGTATCGCCGGGCGGTCGGCTACGACGCGGCACCCGACATCGGCCAGCGCACCCGCCTGCTCGAGTACAACGAGGACGATGTGCGCGCCACCCGGGCGCTGCGGGTCTGGATGAGCACTCGGGCGACCGACGAGGTGCCGTTGATCGCACCGTCGTCGGTCGCCCGGGTGAGCTGACGCGTTTGCGCGACCGTTAGCGCGGCGCCATCCGCAGGGCGCCGTCCATGCGGATCGTCTCCCCGTTGAGGTAGTCGTGGCGCACGATGTCCTCGGCCAACTGGGCGTACTCGCCCGGCTGGGCCAACCGATGCGGGAAGGGCACACCCTGCTCGAGGCCCTTGCGGTATTCCTCGGTCACCCCGGCGAGCATCGGGGTGTCGACGATGCCGGGGGCGATCGTGTTGACGCGGATGCCGAACTGGGCGAGGTCGCGGGCGGCCGGGATGGTCATGCCGTGCACGCCGCCCTTGGACGCCGAGTATGCGATCTGGCCGACCTGGCCCTCGAACGCCGCGACCGAGGCGGTGTTGATGACGACGCCGCGCTGGCCGTACTCGTCGACCGGCTCGGTCTTGCTGATCGCGTCGGCCGCCAGGCGCATCACGTTGAACGTGCCCAACAGATTGACGGTGATGACCGTGCGGAACAGCTCCAGGTCGTGCGGGCCCTTCTTGGACAGGATCCGCCCCGCCCAGCCGACACCGGCACAGTTGACGACGATGCGCAGCGGCACGCCGGACTCGACGATGGTGGCGATCGCCGCGGCGACCTCGTCGCCACTGGTCACGTCGGCGGGTAGCAGCGTCACGCCCTCGGGAACGCTGTCACCGGCCTTCTCGATCGACTGGGGCAGGTCGATGCCGAAGACGGTCGCTCCGGCCGCGGCGAAGCGGGCGGCGGTGGCCGCGCCGAGCCCCGACGCCCCTCCGGTGATCACTGCTGCTGAGCCGGCTGGTTCCATGTCGAGTCCTTTCGTCGGGGTAGCAGTTCGTACCGTACCGGTGTCACCGAGAACACAAACGCGCCGAGCGGCCCTCGGGGCCACTCGGCGCGTGTGGTGCGTATGCGAGGTTCGGGCGTCAGCGGCGGTCGATCACCCGCACCGACCCGGTGTCCGAATCGTCCGTCTCGTTGCGACCGGTGAGAACGGCCTCGTCCTCGGCGTTCCCGGCGTTCCCGGTGTTCTCGGTGTTCCTGGGGCGATCGCGTCGGCATCCTGCTTCGGCCGGGTCAGTCGGATCGCCGCGGCGGTGACGGCCGCTCCCACCGCGAGGGCGGCGAGGATGGTGACCGCGGCCGGCAGGCCGAGGGCGTCGCCGATCATCCAGGTACCGGAGACGAAGAACAGCACGCCGGCGCCGATCTTGACCACCCGCTCGGGCAGATGCTTGCCCAGCAGCGCGCCGAGCAGGATCGCCAGGGCGTCGGCGGCGACCATGCCCACGGTCGAGCCGATCCACACGCCGACCCAGTTGTGGTCGGTCGCCAGGGTGATCGTCGCGAGCATCGTCTTGTCGCCGAGCTCGGCGAGCATGAAGGCCAGGGTCACGGCCAGGAAGGCCGATCCGGTGACGCGGGCGGCCTTGCCGGCCTCCGCATCGCTGAGGCTGTCGCCGCGCAACGTCCAGGCACCGAAGATCAGGAAGGCGATACCGGCGATGACGCCGATCAGATGGGTCGGCATCGCGGTGCCGACCGCATGTCCGATCGCGACCGACACCAGGTGGACCAGGCCGGTCGCCGCGGTGATGCCACCGATGACCACCCACCAGCGGTATCGCAAAGCGAAGGTCATCGCCATCAGCTGAGACTTGTCGCCCAACTCGGCGATGAAGATGACCGCGAAGCTCACCACCAATGCAGTGGTCATGACCGATAGAACCTTCCGTCGTGCCGGCGGGAGCCTCTTTGCTCGGCTGCGGCGATGTATCCGTCTGTCGGGCCCGGAATTGCTTGTCTCGAACCGCCGCCGACTGTAGGAATTCGCACCTCGCTCCAGCAATCGAGCGCAAAGGTTAGGGTCACCGAACTTCCTGGTCAGGGCATCGGGACGGCCCGGAAAGGGCCATTGGACACCCGGTCCGACGTGCCGGTTGTCCGACCGCACGGACCGCGCCGAAGGGGTCGAAGCAGGCTCTGAACTGGGCGAATATTCATATAGTAGCCATGTATATTGATGCCATGGCTACAACTTGGTCCTCGGTGGGCCATCGGCTCTGGGTGCTCGCCACCCGATGGCGTGTTGCGGTCGATCGGGCGCTCGAGCCGCACGGATTGACCCATGCGACCTATACGGTCGCGGTCGCCCTGTTCGCGATGAACAACGCCGGGCGCAGCCCGCTCCAGCGCGAACTGGCCGAGGCGATCGGGCTCGAACCGCTCTACGTCTCCAAGCTGGTGCGGGCGGCCGAACGCGACGGCTTCCTGGTCCGCCGACCCGACCCCGGGGACGGGCGCGCCCACCGGCTGACGTTGACCCCGATCGGGCGGGTGCGGCTGCGCGCGGCGGTCGGGGTGGTCACCGCGCTGCAGAACCAGACACTCGCGCCGATCGGCGGCCGCAACGACGAACGGGCCGAACAGCTGGTCGATCTACTCGACCGGCTGCTCGACCCGTCCGGGTGAGAATGGATCCCTATCGGGATCAGATGGTCTTGTCCTCCGAGGCGCCGTCCTCGAGCGCCGCCGCCCGCTCGGCGCGACGGTTGCCGATCGTCAGCGAGGTGACGGTGGTGATCGTCAGGATCGCGAGGATAACCACCAGCGACACGGAGATCGGGACCTCGGGGATGATCGTGATGTGCTCGCCGCCGTTGATGAACGGCAGCTCGTTGGTGTGCATGGCGTGGATGACCAGCTTCGCGCCGATGAACGCGAGGATGGCCGCCAGGCCGTAGTGCAGGTAGACCAGCTTGTCGAGCAGGCCGTCGATCAGGAAGTAGAGCTGGCGCAGGCCCAGCAGCGAGAACGCGTTCGCAGCGACGATCAGGAAGACGCTCTGGGTCAGACCGAAGATCGCCGGGATCGAGTCGACCGCGAACAGCAGGTCGGCGCTGCCGATCGCGATCATCACCATCAGCATCGGGGTGACGAAGAGCTTGCCGTTGCGGCGGACGAACATCTTGTCTTCGACGTACGTGTCGGTGGTCGGCAGCACCTTGCGGACCGCCCGCATGAAGCGGCCCTCTTCGTACTCGTCGTCATCGTCGTCGGAGTTGTGCCGCAGCTGCACCCAGGCGGTGTAGAGCAGGAAGGCGCCGAAGATATAGAAGATGAACGAGAAGTTCTCGACCAGCGCGGCGCCCAGCAGAATGAAGATCACGCGCATGATCAGCGCGATGATGATGCCGATCAACAGCACCTTCTGCTGATAGATACGTGGCACCTTGAACGCCGCCATGATCAGCACGAAGACGAACAGATTATCGACGCTCAGCGACTTCTCGGTGATGTACCCGGCGAAGTACTGCTGCCCGGCGTCACCGCCGAGGCCCCACCAGACGAATCCGCCGAAGATCACCGCCAGCAGCACGTAGGCGGCCGACCACCAGGCCGATTCCTTGAGAGTGGGCGCATGCGGGGTGCGCGCGTGGCCGACGAAGTCGACGACCAACATGACGACGATCAGGCTGATCGTCGCGATCCAGGCCCACACGGGTACGTCGAACACAGATATACCTCCGGCTTCCACCAACGGTCACCGGAGGTCTCTCCCAACCTCGGACGAACGCCGAGGCCGACGGTACCGGGCCGCGGAGAATGCGACCGTGATGACGACACCGCCGTGGCGGGATACTCCCCTCCACTTGCGTACGCCACCATACCGGACAAACGTCGCACCAGCAGCACTACGGAGCCACTCCCCGTTTGTGCCCGATATGTCGGCGGGCCGGTCGCCGATCGGCCGGTTCGGCGACCGCCCCGGCGCAGCCCGCGCTCCGCTGCCGCTCAGGCCGCGAGCAGCATGGCCAGCACGGCGGTATCCGGGTCGGTGATCGGGTCGACGCCGACCCGGCTGACCATCGAGGTCACCGTCCCCTCCGCGTCGGCCTCCACCCATGCCGCGCGGTGGTCGAGCCCCAGATGAGGCAGGCCGGGCAGCAGCACGCACCCCGACGCGGCGCCGGCACATTCCGGCAGGCTCGGTCGGGTGTCGTGCGGCGGATGCAGGACCATCACCGCGGGCGGGCTTCCGCCGGCGAAGTGGCCGGGCGGGATCGCCTCGTCGCCGAGCACCGGGCCCTCGGCGAGCACCAGACCGATCGTTCCCGGGGGCGGATCCTCCGGGAGTTCCTCGCGCACGCCGAAGACCGTCGAGGTGGACAGCAGTCCGGGCATCGAGGCGATGCGGACGGTGAACGCCAGCAGGTGCGCCCACTCCTTGGTGGTGTCCGGCCACCGGCCCGACAGCACGAAACCCCGCAGACTTCCGTCGGACTGAAACGGGGTGATTCCGATTCGAGCATCCGATGACGACATGCCGACCTCCTCGAGCGCGAACTGGCGGACGTACATCCGCCCGGGCGGGGCACGCCGCTGAGCCTGTTAAAACAGATCCCATACAGCTGTGCCGGCACACAAGACCGCACGAGTGCCGGCACCGGGTGCCGCCGACTGCGACCCACGGACACGACACGGCCCGACCGCAGGCTGCGGTCGGGCCGTGTCGATGTCGTTCGCGATCGAACCCCGGGCTGGGATCAGGCGGGGAAGTACAGACCCTCGGCCGCGGTCGCCCGCTCGAAGCGCGCCTGGACATCCGGCCAGTTGACGACGTTCCAGAACGCGGTCACGTAATCGGCCTTCACGTTCTTGTACTGCAGGTAGAAGGCGTGCTCCCACATGTCGACCTGCAGCAGCGGGATGATGGTCAGCGGCACATTCGCCTGCTGATCGTAGAGCTGGAAGGTCAGCAGCTTCTTGCCGAGGGTGTCGTATCCGAGCACCGCCCAGCCCGATCCCTGCAGGCCATTGGCGGCAGCGGTGAACTGCGCCCGGAAGTTGTCGAAGCTACCGAACTGGTCGTCGATCGCCGCGGCCAGCTCGCCCTCGGGGTTGCCACCACCGTTGGGGGACAGATTCTTCCACCAGATCGAGTGGTTGACGTGGCCACCGAGGTGGAACGCCAGGTTCTTCTCGTTCAGGAAGATCAGGCTCTGGTCACCCTTCTCGCGCGCCTCTTCCAACTTGTCGAGGGCCGAGTTGGCACCGGCGACGTAGGTCGCATGGTGCTTGCTGTGGTGGAGCTCGTTGATCTGGCCGGAAATGTGCGGCTCGAGCGCGCTGTAGTCGTAATCAAGCTCGGGCAGCGTGTATACGGACACGTGGTTCCTTTCCTTCAAGCGGTTCTCACAGTCGTCGGGCACGCCGGATCCGGGTAACGAGTGATCCGAACCGTCCGCGGTCAGCCGAGGCGTCGCCGTCCGCGCGAGGCGACGCCGCCAACCAACCCAATAGCATTCCTACCTCGGATGCAACAATTTCGACCACGAGCACCATTCCCGGTTCCCGTACGGGACGACCATCTCCGGGCATCGATCTCCGGGCGCCGATCGATCTCCGGGCGCCGATCCCGGGGAGTGAGAAAGGTCATCTTCCATCTCGCGTACAGGAGATTTGGCCGGCGGCGCCGCGCGGGCCGCAAGCGGATCGGTCCGCATCACGCGTAACATTCGCCCATGGGTCCAACCGCCACACACGTCGCCGCAGGGCGACCGATCACCTTCCCGGTGACACCCGATGGGCACGCGGCCGGTCTCGGTTCGCTGGTCGTGGGCATGGGGTGTTTCTGGGGCGCCGAGGAGCTCTTTCGTACCTTGGACGGTGTCACCGATACGGCGGTAGGCTATGCAGGCGGCGCGGCCTGCGATCCGACCTACCGCGACGTCTGCTCCGATACGACCGGCCATGCCGAATCGGTGCTTATCACCTATGAGCCGCAACGGATCTCGATGACCGACCTGCTGACCTACTTCTGGGAGAATCACGACCCCACCCAGGGTGACCGGCAGGGCAATGACATCGGATCACAGTATCGCTCAATCATTCTCACCACCCGATCCGCCCAGCACGCCGTGGCGGTCCAGTCGATGAACATCTACCAGCAGCGTCTGCACGATGCCGACCGCGGCATGATCACCACCACGATCGCCCCCCTCGAACGCTTCTGGCACGCAGAGGATTACCACCAGCGCTATCTCGTGAAGAATCCCGGCGCCTACAGCAATCAGCGATTCAACGGCGTCACCTGTCCGACCGGAGCGATCCGCCGAGTCGAAGCCGCCGCGGTCGAGGTGCCGCGCTGATTTCCACCGATCGCACCGCACCCGCGGGCACACCGACGTGCCCGCGTGGTTCGGCCGCATCCACGGCTGCGGCTCGATCCGACGCCGGTCGAATGTCGACGACGGTGTAGCGCAGGAAGAATTGCGTCAGCGGGCCGATTCCCACGGCGTAGGCGACTGTACCGATTCCGACGGTACCGCCGAGCAGAAATCCCACCCCGAGCACGGAGATCTCTATTGCCGTGCGCACCAACCGAATCGATGCCCCCGTTCGCTCCGCCAGACCGGTCATCAGTCCGTCTCGCGGGCCGGGACCGAACTGCGCGCCGATATACAGCGCGCCGGCGATACCGTTGAGCACGATCCCGGCCACCAATAGCGCCGATCGTGACGAAAGATGCTCGGGTGGAGCGATAGTGGCCAGGCCGACATCGACCGCCATCGCGAGGACCGCGACATTGGCGAACGTCCCGAGCCCCGGCTTCTGACGCAGCGGGATCCAGGCGAGCAGCACCAGCACGCCGACCACCGCCACCACGGCGCCGAAGCTCAGCGGGATATGCCGGGTTACGCCCTGGTGCAAGACATCCCACGGGTTGAGTCCGAGCGCTCCGCGAATCATCATCGCCATCGACAGGCCGTAGAGACTCAGCCCGACAAATAACTGCAGCAATCGGCGCGGTAGGCGGCCGGCACGCAGCTGGGCCACCGGACCGACCCGCAACAGCGGTGTCGAGCCGCCGGTAGGACGTATGTTCATGTGGACACCCTGTCAAGCAAGTGGATATTGATTCAATAGCCACTTGTGACAACATGGCCACATGGTTGCCCGCATTCCCGCCTCCCGACTCGTCCGTGAGATCGGCGGCCCCCTCCGCGACGGCGCCGGCGCGGGCGCCGAGCAGGGCGATCCGGGCGAGCGGCTGCCGGCCTATCGGCGGCTGGCCGAGGCGATCCGATCGGCGGTGGTCGACGGGCGGATCCCCACCGGGGCGACCCTACCCAGCGAACGGTCGCTCACCGAGGTGCTCGATGTCAGCCGAACCACCGTCACGCGCGCCTATGCCGTTCTGGTGGCAGATGATTGGGCGATCTCGCGCCGCGGGTCCGGCACCGTGCTCAAGCTGCCCGGCCGGCGCCCCGAGCCGAGCGGACCACTGGTGCCGACCGAACCCTCGGTCGGCGGCAGCGCCGGCGCGCCGACCCCGGGCGATCTGACCTGCGCCGCATCGGATGCGCCGCCGGGATTTGCCGCGGCCCTCGAGGCGGCCACCCGCTCGCTGCCCGGGCACCTGCGCGGGATCGGCTACCACCCGCTCGGCCTGCCGGAACTGCGATCGGCGATCGCCGATCGCTACCGGGCCCGCGGCCTACCGACCGACGCCGAGAACATCCTGGTGACGCCGGGCGCCCTGGCCGCGATCAACGTCGTCGCCCGCACCTACCTCGACCCCGGCGATCGGGTGGTCGTCGAATCCCCCGGTTATCCGAACTCGATGGCGGCAGTCACCGCCTCGGGGGCCCGCCCGATCGCCCTGGGGCTGGGCGCGGGCCGCTGGGATGTCGAGGAACTCGCCGCCACCGTGCGTCGCAGCGCGCCGGCGTTCGCGCTGCTGATGCCGGACTTTCAGAACCCGACCGGGGCGCTGCTGGGCGCCGACGACCGCCGGGCGGTCGCCGAGGTCCTGCGGGCGGCTCGGGTACCGGCGGTCATCGACGAGACGATGGCCGAACTGGTCCTCGACGACATCGACCAGCCACCGCCGTTCGCGCGGTTCGACCCGCACACGGTGACCGTCGGCAGCACCAGCAAGACCTTCTGGGGTGGGCTGCGCGTCGGGTGGATCCGCGCTCCACGGTCGGAGATCGATCGGCTGGCCCGGTCGATGTCGACGCTCTTCCTGTCCGCTTCGCTGCTCGACCAGCTGATCGCGACCCACCTGCTCGGCGAGATCGACACGATCCTGCCCGACCGTCGCCGCTCGTATCGGTCGGCGCGCGATCGGCTGGTCGCTGCCGTCGGCGAACACCTGCCGCAGTGGCGCCGGACGGTGCCGCCCGGTGGGCTGTCGCTGTGGTGCCGGCTGCCGGAACCGATCGCGCCGCTGGTGGTGGCCGCGGCGCAGGCGCGCGGGGTGCTGATCGTCGCCGGCCATCAATTCGGTGTCGGCGGTGGACTGGCCCACCACGTGCGGCTGACCTACGGCGGTCGCGCCGACACCCTCGACGCGGTGGTCGCCCGCGTCGCGGCCGGCTATCGCGAGGTGCTCGATCGCGGCTGGGTACCGCCGGCGACGCTAGGTGCGGGAGCGGGTCTGATCGCCTGACCGGACGCCGGCCTGCCGCGGTACGGCGGACCGCTCCCGCGTCGATGCCAACGGCCGGTCCCGGGTCCCGCTATCGGCTCTGCCCACCCCTTCGCGGCGAGCGGCGTCGGATCGACCGGAGGAATCCCCCCGATCGCGGGCCGACACGTCCGATCGTTCCCGAGAGGTCGTGGCCGACCGCTCCGGGCCGCTCGCGACGATCCCGGCGTGGTCGACCGCCAACTGCTCGAGCGCCGTGCGGAACTGGCGATAGCCACCCGCACCGACGGTCTGGGCCCACCGCGCCTCGATCTGCCGGATGCGCAGATCGGCCCGGGCCATCACGTGCTGGCCCGACCGGGTGCGGTGCAGCACCCTCCGGCCGCGATCGGAGGGGTGGTCGGTCATCTCGAGGTGGCCGCTGGCCACCAGGCGCTCCACGGCGGCGCGGCCCTCG
This sequence comes from Millisia brevis NBRC 105863, assembly GCF_001552615.1. Taxonomy (GTDB): domain Bacteria; phylum Actinomycetota; class Actinomycetes; order Mycobacteriales; family Mycobacteriaceae; genus Millisia; species Millisia brevis. The sequence goes on along the minus strand of NZ_BCRN01000018.1, from coordinate 19,996 downwards.
TCCTCGGGGATGCCGACCCGGCGGGAGACCTCGGCGACGGTGACACCCTCGGTGGTGGTCGCCTCGATCACCCGAAGATCGTCCGCGGCCAGGCCATCCCAGCGTTCCTCGTCCAACTCGGCCGTGGCTTCCCGCATCAACATGCTCATCAACATGAGCGCGTGACCTCCCCGTTCGGGCGGCCACCGACGAACTGCACTCACGACGGGGCACCTTTCCTTCGACCGAGACCTCGGCGGGTCACCCGCAAACCATACCGAGTCCTGGTTTCCCCGCATCCTCATCGGGCCCTTCCCGGTGAGCGGGCCGGCCACGTCGATCGATCGAACGACACCGAAACACCTCTCGAACACCTCTCGGTCGGCCGAGTCGCCGCGGCCGACGGCGGGGGGCTCGCGGGATGTCGCCGGGACATCGAAGAGCCGACATGGTGTGACACGTGGCCGCCGAACGTGTCAGGATCGCGAGGTGACCGAACCAAGCGCCATCACGGCCGCCGAGGTCCCCGACCCCACGGCGGTCGAGAGCACGGTGCTGCTCGATGTCCGGGAGGACGACGAGTGGGCGCTGGGGCATGCCCCGGGCGCGCAGCATATTCCGATGACCGATATCCCGACCCGCTTCGAGGAGATCGACCCGGACGCCGACCTCTACGTCGTCTGCCGCCAGGGTGGGCGCTCGGCGCGCGTCGCCGCCTACCTCGAGCAGGTGGGATACGAGCCGATGGTCGTCGTCGACGGCATGGTCGGGTGGCAGGTGGCGGGACGGCCGGTCGTGACCGACTCCGGCGACGCGGGTTCGATCTTCTGACATGCCGCACCATCAGGTCTGCTCCCACTGCCGGGCGGTCTGGGCGGTGGGTGCGGCGCCGGCGGCGATCTGCCCGCGGTGCGGTGGCAGGCTGAGCGCACCGTTCGCCACCGCGCCGGTGCCGCAGCGGATGCCGGCTCCCGGGCGGGTGCGCTGGGTCGCCACCCCGCCACCGAATTCCTCGGTCGCCCTGTCGACCGGCACCCGGCAGACCGCCGCGGTGTCTCCGACTCCCACCTACCCGGGCAATCCCGGGTGGGGGCTGTGGCAGTCGACCGAGGACGCCGACGAGCGCGACGATCGGCCGTCGATGATCGAGCGGTGGGCCTACCGGGCGCCCGGCCTGCTGCTCGCGACGGCGGTGCTCTACGCGGCGGCCGCCGCAGCGGAGCTGATCCGGTACCTGCTGCTCGCCTACAACCGCACCCACCTGATCCCGCTCTGGGTGGGGTTCGTCTCCGACGCCCTGGTCTGGCTGGCGTCCCCGGCCGCCATCGTGCTGGCCGCGGTCTCCGCTGCGGCGGCGGTCTGCCGGCTGATCGTCGATCGCGCGGCGGTCTTCGACGTCGTCGGGCGCAGCGATCCCCGCTCCGCCCGGGCCCTGGCTCTCGGCTGCCTGGTGCCGGTCGTCAACTGGGTCTATCCCGGCGTCTTCCTCACCGAGATCGACCGGGCCGGAGCGATCCCGACGGCCCACCGATTCACCTCGGCGATCCGCTGGTGGTGGGCGCTGTGGGTGCTCGGTTGGGCGATGTTCCTCGGGCAGCTCGCACTGCGTCGCGTCGACGGGTTGCAGGCCGCCGCCAACGCGGTATTGTTCAGCGCGGTAACCGATCTGGTTGCCGCGGCGGTGGCCGTCGCCACCGCGGTCGTCTTCCGTCGCATCCGGGACGAGGCGATCGAAGGTGGACCGCGCCGCCTGCGGCGTTGGGTGATCTCTGTCGAGGGGGACGCCATGGTCGACAAGGCCACACCGGGCGCGATCGCCCCCATCCGCGGTGTCGACGCGCCGCACCCGGACGCATCGGACAGCAGCACATCGGACTCCGACGTGCCCGCCTCTGCTCCGAGCCCAGTGGGAACCGAACGCATATGACCACCGAACTGGGCCGTCCGCTGATCATCGCCCACCGCGGCGCATCGGCCAGCTACCCCGAGAACACCCTCGCCGCCTACGACGGAGCGCTGCGCGAGGGCGCCGACGGTATCGAATGCGATGTGCGCCTGACCCGTGACGGCGAGGTCGTCTGCGTCCACGATCGCCGCATCGACCGCACCTCCACCGGCGTCGGGGTGGTCAGCGAGATGACCCTCGAGGGCCTGCGCCAGTACGACTACGCGCGGGGCAAGGATCTGGCGGAGCCGGAACCGATCGCGCGGCTCGCCGACCTGATCGAACTGGCCCTCGACTGGCGGTCGAAGCCGGTCAAGCTGTTCATCGAGACCAAGCATCCGGTCCGCTACGGCGGGATGATCGAGAGCAAGGTACTGGCGGAATTGCAGCGCTACGGCCTCGCCCGCCCCCCGTCGCCGACCTTCGCGCGCGCGGTGGTCATGTCCTTCGCACCCTCGGCGATCTGGCGGGTCCGGCGGTCGGCGCCGCTGTTGCCGACCGTCCTGCTGGGGAACAGCTCGCTCTACATGGGTGGCTCGGCCGCCACCGCGGTCGGCGCGACCGCGGTGGGTCCGTCGATCCGCACGCTGCGGGAACGTCCCGATGCGGTCGATCGGGCGGCGGCGTCCGGACGGGCGACCTACTGCTGGACGGTCGACTCGCTCGAGGACGTCGAATTCTGCCGCGATGTCGGCGTCGATTTCCTGGCGACCAACCATCCCGGTCGCACCGCGGGGTGGCTCGGTCGCTAGATTGCCCCGCATGGCACGCAAGAAGGCTCCCAAACCCAAGAACGCCGCCCGCGCCGAGTTGCTGGCGAAACGCGCCGCCGAACGCGCCGCCGCGGCACAGATCCCGGTCCGGCCGTTTGCCGACCTGGCGTTCGAGGCGGACCTGGTTGCGCTGCGCGAATTCGTTCCGTCCGCCGTCGCGGAACTGCCGTTGCGCAAGAATTCCCGCCCGGTGCAGTTGGCCACCGTATTGCCCGGTGCGATCGCCGCACTGGTCCGCACCGACAACATCGGCTACATCGGCGCCCAGGTGGCCGGCGAGTCCCCGGATCTGGCAGCGGATTTCGCGGAGTCGATCCGCTGGGTGCTCGACGCCTCGACCGGCGACTCGCTCAATCGGGCGGAGCCGGACGACGACACCCCCGATCTGACCGATCTGATCGACGCCGACGGGTCGCTCGAGGTGACCGTCCATCAGGACTTCAACTGGTGGGTACCGGAGGGCTCCGATCCCGATCCGTCTGTGGCATCGACGATCTCGCAGGCCAACGTCGCCGTCATGCCGTCGGCGCGGATCGCCGCGGATGTGCCGGGCGCGCCCTGGTGGGTCGACGCCGGGGACAAGGCCCATCTGCGTTGGGTGCGCACCGAGGACGAGGAAGCCCTGATGTCGACCCTCGCGCGGCTCTCGGCGTCCGGCGAGCTGCACCTGGGTGAGGGTTCCCGCTTCGCGGGCTCGTTCCGCACCCACGGGCTGCTGGTGCCGGTCTTCGATCTCGACCCCGAGCGGCACGCCGACGAGTGGGCCGCACCGCTCGAGGAGCTCGAACAGCGTTTCGCGGCCGCGCTGGCCCGGTCCGACGAGGATCTGACCGCGGCGGAGCGACGGGCCCGCGACGGCCTGCGCAGCCGCCAGGTCACCCTGCGCTGACCCGGTCGCATCCGGATCCGCGTCCGGGCGGGACCGAACACACGAGGGGCACGGCCGAAGCCGTGCCCCTCGTGGTGTCTGCGGGTCCTACCCGATGGAACCGGTCAGGAACCGGCGGCGCGCGGCGCGACCGCCGCGACCTTCTCGCTCTTGAACTCGCGCGCCACGAAGTCCTCGATGTCGAAGAGGTTGTCCTCGGCGCGGTCGACGATGGCCAGCAGAGTGGTCATCGACGACACCTCCTCGACCTGCTCGGCCAGGAACCACTGCATGAACTGCTCACCGATGTAATCGCCGATGTCCCGCGCGGTGCGGGCCAGGGTGATGATCTGCTCGGTGACCGTGCGCTCCTGATCGAGGGCCAACTTGACCGGCTCGCGCACCGATCCGAAGCCGTTGACCACCGCGTCGATGGCGGGGATCTCGATCTCCTCGTCCTGGTCGAGGAGGTACTGGATCATCATCAACGCGTGGCCGCGCTCCTCGAGCGCCTGCTCGTAGAACCGCTTCGCCAACTGCGGAAGATCCTTGCCATCGAAGTACACGGCGATGGCGATATATTGCTGGGACGCGGTGAACTCGTTGCGCACCTGATCCTTCAGCAGCTTCACAAACTTGCTGTCTCCGTCGCTCATGTCGACAAGAATAGCGACATATTCGGGTTCCACCAAAACTTCGAATTAACAGTTGCGTTACGGCGTCGTCGTGATCAAATTTTCCGGTAGCGGTTCGTCCCGAGAAAGATAGCCGAAGAATTCGGGTGCCCTTACCTCATCCCACAGCAACACGTTTCCCGCGGCCGTATCGGCGAAGCCCCCGACCGGCACCGTCGTGGCCACCACCGACGAACGCAGCGCCCAGCCGAGCCGAGCGAGATGCCACAGATGGGTGCCGCTGTCGACCGTCAGCGATTGGGTCACCCCCGAGGTCAGGTTCCACATCCGCCACGGATTGAGCAGTGTCGACCAGCTCGTCGCCTTGGAAAGCAAGGCGGACAGGAACATTCGCTGGTTGTTCATGCGATCGATGTCGGCGAGGGCGGTGGCGCGGGTCCGGACGAAACCGAGCGCCTCGGCGCCGGTGAGATCCTGACATCCGGCCGCCAGATTGATACCCGCGAGCGGGTCGTCGATCGGATTGGGCAGGCACATATTGACCCCGCCGACCGCGTCCACGATTCCGGCAAAACCGCCGAATCCGATCTCGGCATAGCGGTCGATGCGAATTCCCGTGGATTGCTCTATGGTTTGGATTAGCAAAGAACCACCGCCGAGAGCGAATGCGGTATTTAGCTTATCCTGTCCATACCCGGGAATTGATACATAAGAATCCCTGGGTAGGCTAACCATTGTCGTCGGCCCGGACCCCGACGGAATGTGGATCAGAATGATCGTGTCGGTGCGACTGGAGCCGATATCGCCGCCGGTCGCCAACTCCGCTTCCTGCTCCGGGGTCAGTCCGACGCGGCTGTCCGAGCCGACCAGTAGCCAGTTGGTACCGGGGGTATCCGCCGGGCGCGGTTCCGGCATGACGTCGGTTCGCTGCAAACGGGAATCGAAGAAGAACACCGATCCGATCAGCAGCACCACCAGGCCGATCGCGAGCAGACCGAACAGGCCCGCGCGCGGGCGCGGCAGCCGCCGAAATGCGGTGGGCAGCCCGCGCCGACCGCCCGGGGGCTTCGGTGGACCGCCGAATCGGCGCTTCGGTCCCGCCGGGGGGCGGCGATCGATCCCGGGGCGCGGGGGTGCGACCGTCGACGAGCGGGCGCCGTCGGCATAACGCTCGGGGGTCTGCGGCGGGGCGTAGCCGGGGACCCCGAGGCCCGCGGGGGCATCCTGCGGGCTCTCGATCCTGGTGGCGTGGGCGGGCGGCCGATCACCGGCGCGACGATCGGGTTGGGCCGACCACGCCCGCGGGTCGGCTCCGGCCGCCCGACCGGGACCGCCCGCGATCGCCGTGGCGCCGGCGCCGTGCAGGGCCGTGGGGTCAGCGGCCGGGTCGCCGGGGTACACCTTGGTCGCGTTCCCGCCCCCTGGCGGCGCGTGTCCGCCGGGAGGTTTGGCGGCGTTACCTGCATCGACGGGCCCGGCCGCGCCACCCTTGCCGCCGTCGAAAACGGTCGGTTGGCCGCCACCGGCGAAGACGGTGGGAGCGCCACTGCTCGGGGCCGGGTGCGGTCGGAACGCGGTGGGGCTCTCATTGCCGTGCACCACGGTCGCGTCCGCGGCCGGACGGACCGGAATCTCGTGCGGCCGAGGCTGCGGTTGTCGTTGTGGCGGTGGAGCTCCGGGCCCCGGGCGTTGCGGATTCCGCCCCTCCGGCGCCTCGTGGCGGCCGGGATGATCGGGACCCGCGGGCCGGGCGCCGGGGCCTTCGTGTCGGCCGGCCGGGATGCGACCCGGCGGGGTGCGATCCTGCGGGGTTCGGTCCTGCGGGGTGACCACGGTGGGCCGCTCGTCCGCGGGTGATCGCCCGGGGGCTCCCGGTCGGCCGGCGTGGGGGTCGACGGGCGGATATCCGCGCGGCGGAGCGCCGCGACCGACGCCGGGCTCGCCAGCGGGTGGACCGTCGGGTCGGCGGGCGCCGCGGTTCGGAGGGGGGCCGTCGGGGCGACGCGGCGCATCGGCCGGGTTTGCCCGCTGCGGCGCGCCGTGGCCGGGCGGGGGTCCCGCGGGCCGGACGGGCGCCGCGGATCGGCCCTGCTGCGGCGCCGCGGGCGGGGGCTCCGCGGATCGACCGGCAGCGGGCCGACCGTCACGCGGCGGCTCGGGACGGCGCGGCGGATATCCCTCCGGCGGACGCTGCGGGTACCCGTCCGCTCGGCGGGGCGGTGGGGCATCCGGCCGCCGGGGGTCGTAACCGGCGGGGGGTTGGGCCTGCGGATGCCGAGGAGATCCGTCGGCGCGGCGAGGATCGGCCTCGGGCCGGCGCGGCGGCTGGGCCCCGCGACCACCGGGCGGATACGGCTCTCGACCACCGGGTGGATACGGCGCACGACCGCGGGGAGGATACGGCTCCCGGCCGCGCGGCGGATTCGGCTCACGACCGTCCGCGGGTGGCACCCGACGGTCGGCCCCCGGAGGGTTCGGTGGACGCTGCGGCGGCGGACCTGCGGCCGGGTTCGGCGGACGCTGCGGATCCTCTGGTCGACCGGCGTCCCGCGCCGAATCGCGGCGACGCGGATCGCGCGACGGGTCGTCGCGTCGATCTCCGTCCCGGGGCGGGAGGTCACGGCCACTCATGGTCGCCACAGTAGTGACTGGGGTGTTCCGGATGACGCCTTCGCACCTCGCGGCGGCCACCCGTCGGTATCCGCCGCCGGACCCAACGTTCCGGGACCCGCCGTCGAGGTTTGCTCAGAGGTTCGCTCAGCCGGGTAGCCAGGTCAGCCGATCGCGCAGCAACGCGTATCCGACGAAGGCGACGATGTCGATCGCCGCGTGCGCGATCACCAGCGGCCACACCCGCCGATAACGCAGCCAGTAGGCACCGAAGACCAGTCCCATCACGAGGTTCCCGACCCCGCCGCCGAGCCCCTGGTAGAGGTGATAGCTGCCGCGCAGCAGCGCCGAGGACACCAACGCCCGCCGGTTCGACCAGCCGAGATCGTTCAGCCGCGTCATCAGATACGCGACCACCAGGATCTCCTCGGCCAGGGCATTGGCGATCGACTGCCCGATCAGGACCGGCACCCGCCACCAGTCGGCGTCGAGGGCGGTCGGCAGGACGGTCAGGTTGAACCCGGCCGCCACCGCGACCAGGTAGAACGCCAGGCCCGGCAGGCCGATCAGCGCCGCCAGCCCGAGCCCGTGCAGGATGTCCGTGCGCCGCCACCGGAAGCCGATCCGGTTCAGGTGGTGTCCGGCGCGCCAGAGCAGGTAGGTCACCAGCGCCGCCCAGGCGCAGAGCCGGATGATCGGCAGCAGCTGCAGGGCGAAGTCGATCAGGGAGATCGCCGACTGGTTGGTGCTCAGGGCGACGGCCTGTTGGCCGAGCGATTCGCCGCGGGCACGGGCCTCGAGCCAGGTCCGCAGCAGTCCGAGGATCGAGGAGAGCCCGGACAGTCCGAAGGTGAACAGCAGGACGATGACGATCTCGATGCCGATCGACCGACGCGTTTCCGGCGGCGGTTGCCGGACCGCGGGCGCGGCGTCGGAGCCGGACGCCGGCGGGTCGGCTGCCCGGGGGGAGGTGTCGTCGTCGGCCATGGGCCCATTGTGGTCGGGCCGGGCACGGTGGCGGCCGCTGCGACACCCGTGTCGGTGATCGCGCCTATCGTCGCCGGTGTGGACGAGTTCGTCGACCATCGGCCGCACCCGTTGTTGCGGGGGCTGGTGGTCGCGGCGCACGGCTATCGGATCGTCGGCGCGGCGCCCGGCGTCCACCTCGGCATGCCGTCGTCGACGTTGACCGTCGTCATCCCGCTCGACGAGCCGCTGATCATGCGGCAGCACGGGCCAACGCCGCGGCCGTTCGACACCGTTCTGGCGGGTCTGCACATCGGCGCCGCGCACATCCATCACGAGGGCCGGCAGTTCGGCATCCAGCTGCAGCTCGCGCCGCTCGCCGCGCGCCTGCTGCTGGGCCTGCCCGCCCGCGAGCTGGCCGATGTCAGCGTCCCGATCGCCGAGGTTCTCCCGGACGCCGATCGGACGGTCGACCGGATGCGGTGTGCTGCGACCTGGCCGCAGCGGTTTGCCCTGCTCGAGACGGCGCTGCTCGATCGGGCCGCGTCCGCGCCGGGCGCGGTCGATCGGGATCTGCGCCATGCCTGGGACCTCTGCCACACCGCTGCCTCGATCGGCGCGGTCGCCGCGGAGGTCGGGTGGTCGACCCGCACCCTGCAGAAGCGCTTTCGCGCGGAGTTCGGGATCAGCCCCGCCGAACCGGCCCGGCTCGACCGGTTCCACCGCTCGGTCCATCTCGCGAGCGATCCGAGTCGCTCGCTGGCCGAGGTCGCCGTTCTGGCCGGGTACAGCGATCAGCCGCATATGACCAGGTCATGGTCACGATTCGCGGACATCACGCCCGCTCGCTGGCGCGCGGTCGAGACGCTGACCACCCGCGATCGAGTCGCGGTCGAGTAGCGCCGTTCGGGTTCGTTCAAGACCGGGTGGAGGTCGGCGGAACAGACTGTCGCCATGACATCGACAAGCGCAGTACCCACCCGAACCGATCACAATCTGTGGCCGGGCGTCAGCTACGACGACGCCCTCGCCGCCCGGCGGTGGCTCGCGGCTCTGGGGTTCGAGGAGGGCATCGCCGTCCCCGGTCCGGCCGAGGGGGAACTGATCCACTCGGAGATGCTGTGGCCCGAGGGCGGTCGGGTGATGGTGCACAGCCGCACCCGTTCCACCGAGTCCGAGTTCGTCTCCCCTCCCGGCGCGGCCAACATCTACGTCGTCTGCGACGACCCGGACGCGGTGTTCGCCCGGGCGGAGGCGCTCGAAGCACCGGTGATTCGCCCGATGGAGGAGACCGACTACGGCTCGCGCGGGTTCAGCATCCGCGATGTCGAAGGCAACGCCTGGAGCTTCGGCACCTACGCCGGAGCCTGATCTACCTCACCACCGCCCTGCGCCCACCCGCACCCGGCCCCCGTCCGGGCCGCACGCGAAAGTGTCATTCTCTGCGGTTCAGCCGACGAAAGTGACACTCTGGCGGCGCCGAGGGATGGGCCGTAGCGAGACAGCGCGGCGGGGCCGGGTCAGTCGGAACTGTCGTCGGCGGGGGTCAGGCGCAGCACGGGGCGGGGACGGGGCGCGCGCTTGGGCCAGACCTCGTCGGCCTGCCAAGCCGCGGCGGTGGCCAACAGCTCCGCGGTCTGCTCGTTGGCGACGGTGCGGTCCGCGGCCGACGGGAAGGGGTACGACGGCAGGGGTGCGTCGGCGCCGAGCCCCGCAAGGTCCGCGTACGGGGTGCCCGCGGCGGCCTTGTAGTCGTACTTCTCCCGGTAGGCGCCGAGCCAATCATCGAGCCCGGCCATCGAGGTGCGGAAGCGGATCCACCGCTGGTTCTCCCAACCCCAGCCCTTGGGCCGGCCGGGGAGGGTGCCGGCAAATTTGGTGACCAGCAGGTCGGCGGCGGCCACGCCGCGGTCGGCCAGGCCGGTCACCACCGATTCGGGCATCGCGAGGTTGATCCCACCCTCGTCGGCGTCGTGGAAGATCGTGACCACCCGGTCGCGGTAGCCGGGCATCACCAATTGGGCGGCGTCGACCCACCCGCGCGCGGTATCGACGATCTGCAGCAGGAACGCCGGCAGCGCGCCGAGACCCGACGTCGGCAGCGGCGTCCACGGACGTTGCAGGCCCTCGGAGTTCTCGATCGGCAGGTAGCAGTTGTCGGCCTCGTCGGCGCTCTTGGCCCGATCGGGTGGGAACGGCGCGAGGTTGACGGCAAACGTCGGTCGGGTCGGCAGCGGGGCGTCGAAGAACTGCACCGGCAGGTTCGCGCAGATCCCGCCGTCGGAGAACCAGACCCGCTCGAAGTCACGGGCCGGGACCTCGCTCGCCCCCGCGGTCGCCGGCCGATCCGGGTGCGCGGTGAGCCAGGCACGGGCCCGGTCGCGGGCGATCGCGTTGGCCCTCGACGAGTAGTTGATCGCGTACAGCGGCACCGCGGTGATCAGGAGCGGAAAGCTGAGGCTCATTCGGGTGGCGACGACCACCGGAAGATCGGCGGCGTCGGGCCAGGGCCGCTTGGTGCCGGCCTGCGCGCGCAGCAGGTCGCGCTGCCGCCGATCGGCCGCACTCGGTTCCCGACCGTCGGAGGACAGCAGCGGCGGGTGCTCCTCCATCCAGCGCACGACGTCCTCCGGGAACAGTTCGCGCATCTCGGCGGGCTCGAAGAAGTACTCGTGGGTGGTCCACGGCATCGTCATCGGTTGCTGCCGAGTGAGGTTGGTGGTCATCGTCTTCAGCTCGATGCCCCGGTCGGCGAGCGCACCGAAGGTAAGGATCTCGCCGGAGGGCAGACCGGACAGCGATTGCAGCAGTTCGTGCAGCCACGGGGTCAGCGCGGCGGCGTTCCGCGCGCCGGCCCCCGGCATACCCGTGCACAGGCCGAAGCCCGTTGCGGATACTCCGACGAGCATCCTCCCGGCGCCGAACGCGATCGCACCGATCAGTCCGACCAGCGCGAGCAGCACCCCGGCGACGATCCCGGCGATGCGCGGCAGACCGGTTCCGAAGGCGCAGAGCGCCACCACCACGACGCCGGGGAGCGCGCCGACGAGCGCCCACCGCCAGAATCCCGTCAGGAACGCGACACCGGTGCGCACCACCCCGTGGGAAGCGCCCATGCCGGCGGTCAACGCCCGGTAGAGGGCCAGGGTCGCGCGGGAGGGCTGGAAGAGTCGGAACAGCACGGACCCGCCCGCCGGGGATTCGGCGGTGATCTCGCGGGGCAAGGACTCCAGGCGCTCGAAACCGCCCCCGTCGCGCCCGAATTCGGCGGCCGCCGCACCGGCAGCGGCAATGGCACCCGCCGACGAGCCGCCCACCGAACGCAGCCGGTAGGTCGTGGCGAGTTCGCAGATCGCGCGGGGGTAGATCACCCCGCTGGTGATGCCGCCCTTCATGACGACGTCGCATTCGAGGGCGGGATCGGTGGGGTAGGCCGATGGCGTGGTGGAGGAGGTCGTCACAGTGCGCTCCCGGGTGCCGGATCGTGGATCGGTGGGTATCGCCGCCGGCCGCTTCGGCCGTGTCACCAGTCTGTGCCGCGCCCGGATGTTCCACACGGGTATCCGCCCACTCGGGTCGGCAGACCGGGTCTACGCGCGATGCATCACATCCCACCCAAGAAGGTCAACCGTAGAGTAAAGTTCGGCCCACCAAACTTTTTGGGGAGGGTCTGTGAACACTGCCGGGTCACGTCGCGGCCGCCGAGGTCTCGTCGGGTTCGTGTTGGTGCTCGCCTGCCTGCTCACCGCCTGCTCGGCCAACTCCACCGACCCGGATCGGCTGCACGTCTACGCGACGACCGGCTACCTCGCCGACGTCGTGCGCACGCTCGACCCCGACGCCGAGGTCACCACGATGGTCGGGCCGGGCGGCGACCCGCATACCTATCAGCCGAGCACCCGCGACATCCAACGGATCGAGGACGCCGACGCGGTGATCTGGAACGGGCTGCACCTCGAGGCGCAGATGGGCGACCTGCTGTCGAGCCTCGGCGACCGCCAGGTCGCGGTCGGCTCCCGGATCCCGGAGGAGTTGCTGCGACCCCTGCCGAGTTCGTCGGCGGGCGGAACCACCCTGCACGATCCGCATATATGGAACGACCCGGCGCTATGGGAACGGGTGGTGGGCATCGTCGCCGACCACCTGTCGACCATCGCCCCCGAACGCGCCGACGCCTACCACGCGCGCGCCGACGCCTATATCGCGCAGATCGACGCGGTCGACCGGTCGGTGCGCCGCCAGTTCGACAGCATCCCCGCCGACACCCGCGTCCTGGTGACCGGTCACGACGCCTTCGGCTACCTCGCGGCGGCCTACGACTTCGAGGTCCACGCCACCGACTTCATCTCGACCAGCGCGGCGATCAGCCCCGCCCAACTCAGCTCGCTCGCCTCCCTGATCGCCGACAGGCGGCTGCCGGCGATCTTCGCCGACAATCAGGCCAACCCGCAGGCGGTGACCAGCCTGCGCGAGGCGGTGCAGGCGCGCGGCTGGGATGTCCGGCTGGCCCCCGAAGAGCTGTACGCCGACTCCCTCGGGGCCGACCCCGGCGTCGACACCTACCTCGGGGTCCTCGAACACAATGCCCGGGCGATTACCGCCGCCCTGGGCGGCACCCTCGAAACATCGCCGGACGCCGGCGAGCCGATTGCACAGGACGGACCACGATGAGCGAATCCGCATGCCGCGCAGCAGGACTGTCGGTCGCCTATCGGGCCGATCCGGTCCTGGAAAATGTCGACATGACCGTCCCCGAGGGCGCGTTCATGGGCATCGTCGGCCCCAACGGCGCCGGTAAGTCCACGCTGATCAAGGCGATGCTCGGCCTGGTTCCCACCCTGACCGGCGGCGCGACCTTCTTCGAGCAGCCCCTCGACCGCGTCCGTCGCCGCGTCGGCTACATGCCCCAATCCACCTCGGTGGACTGGGATTTCCCGACGACGGTGCTCGACGTGGTCACGATGGGCACCTACGGTCGGCTCGGCTGGTTCTCGCGCCCCGGCAAGCGGGAGCGGGCCGACGCGCGCGAGGCGATGGCCCGCACCGATATCGCCGACCTGGCCGATCGGCAGATCGGCGCGCTGTCCGGCGGCCAGAAGCAGCGGGTCTTTCTCGCGAGAATGCTGGTGGCGCAACCGGATCTGCTGGTGATGGACGAGCCGTTCGCGGGGATCGACGCCCGCAGCCAGAACGCGATCCTCGCGGTCCTGCTCGATCTGCACCAGCGGGGCCACAGTCTGCTGATGGTGCACCACGATCTCGCCGGCGTCGCGAAGGTCTGCGATCACGTCACCCTGCTCAACCGACAGGTGATCGCGTCCGGCCCCACGGACGAGGTCTACACCCGCGAGAACATCCGCGCCGCCTACAACGTCGGCGAGGCCGACGACGCCTTCGCCGAGATCATCTCGTGAGCCCCGTCGAGATATTCGCCGATCACACCTATCGGATGGTGCTGCTCGGCACCGCGACGATCGGCCTGGTGTCCGGCGCCCTGGGCAGCTTCGCCTACCTGCGCAAACAGAGCCTGATCTCCGATGTGATCTCGCATGCCGCGCTGCCCGGCACCCTGATCGCCTTCCTGGTGTGCGTCGCGATCGGTGTCGACGGGCGCAGCATGCCGGCGCTGATCGTCGGCGCGATCGTGGTCGGCACCCTCGCGGTGATCTTCGCCAATGCGATCACCCGGCTGTCGATCATCCGCATCGACGCGGCGATGGCGATCGTGCTGACCCTCTTCTTCGGCGTCGGCATGTTGATCCTGCGCACGATCACCAACGGCGACTACCCCGGCAAGGGCGGCATCTCGAGCTACCTGTTCGGCAACGCCTCGGTCATCACGATCTCCGATCTGATCACCAGCCTGGTGGTCGGCGGGATCGCGTTGGCGCTGACCGCGCTGTTCTGGAAGGAATTCGCGCTGCGCACCTTCGACCCCGACCACAGTAGGGTGCTCGGATTCAGTGGCCGCCGTGTCGATCTGGCGATGTTCACCACGATTGTCATCGCCACGGTGATCGGGGTGAAGGCGGTCGGGCTGGTGCTGATGGTCGCCTTCGTCGTCACCCCGCCCGCGGCGGCGCGGCAGTGGACCCGGACCCTGCCGTCGATGGTGGCCTGCTCGGCGGCGATCGGCGCGGTCGGCAGCGGGATCGGCGCGTACCTGTCGATCGTGCTGGGCGGCTGGGCGACCGGACCGCTGATCGTGCTGACGCTGTTCGTCATCTTCGTGATCTCGTTGCTCGCCGCCCCGGACCGCAGCGTGGTCACCGGTTGGCGACGCCGACGGCGGGCACGCCGGGAGTTGCTGCGCCGGTTGGAGACCGAGGCGGCCGTCGCGGAGGGCCTGCGATGAGCTTCGCCGCCGGGGTGGCCGCCCTGTCGATCGTCACCGCGATCGCCTGCGCGATCCCGGGCGTCTTCGTGGTGCTGCGCCGCAATTCGATGCTGGTGGACGCGGTGTCCCATGCGATCCTGCCGGGCATCGTGGTCGGCTTCTGGTTGACCCGCGACCTCGAATCGCCGGTGCTGCTGGTGGGCGCCGCCCTGTCCGGGCTGCTGGTGGTCCTCGGCAGCGAGGCGCTCGGGCGCACCGGACTGCTCGCCGGCGACGCGCCGCAGGGCCTGATCTTCCCGGCCCTGTTCAGTATCGGGGTGCTGATGGTCTCGGCGCGCTTCGCCGATGTGCACCTCGACACCCACGCGGTGCTGGTCGGCGACCCGAACCTGATCGCCTTCGACCGCTGGTACATCGGCGGGGTCTCGATCGGGCCGAGCTATCTGTATCTGATGCTCGCGGTTCTCGTGATCAACGCCGCCTTCGTCGGCCTGCTGTGGCGGCGCCTCGAGGTGACGACCTTCGACCCGGAGTTCGCCCGGGTGAGCGGGATTCGCACCGGCCTGTTGAATATGGCGCTGATGCTGCTGGTGTCGATCACGGTGACGGCGGCGTTCAACGCCGCGGGCGCGATCCTGGTGGTCGCGTTGATGATCGCGCCGCCGGCGACGGCGCTGCTGATCTCGCGGCGGTTGACGGTGATGGTCGCCTGGACGGTGGTGATCGCCGCGGTCGGCGCTCTGGGGGGCTTCCTGATCGCCTACTACCTGGATGCGGCCACCGCGGCGGGCATGTCGGTCTTCTACGGCGCGATCTTCGTGGCGGTCCTGGTCGGGACGGTGGCACAGCGGCGGCGGGGACACCCCGCCCGGGTCGCGGTGGTCGAGCCCGAGCCGGAGCCGGTCCGCGCGTAGCCGGTCAGCTCGCCCGCAGGCCGTTCAGAAAGGGGCACCCGATCAGGACGCGCAGGGCGCGCGAGAGCCCCTGCACATCATCGACCGGGTGATCGAACGGCAGCCGCATATCGGTATCGCCGTCGGCGCTTTCGAAGCGCAGTCGGATGCCGTACCGGTCGATGCTCAACGGCCGCACCGCCGCTCCACGCGGGCGGGCGGGCAGCCGGCGGGCCATCCGCGCCAACAGATCCGGGCGATGGGCGTCGAGATGCCGCAACCAGATCGGCTCCTCGCGCCAGAAGGGGTCCGGTCCCGCCGCGGCAAGCGCGGCCGGGGTGACCGCTTCGGCACCACCGCCGTCGGCGACGACCACCGAGTCGAGGTCGAGGCGCAGCAACTCCAGACCGTCGCCCACGTCGAGCAGGCGATGATCGGGTCGCAGATCGGCCAGCCGGGCCAGCGTCGGACGCACCTGCTCGGCGGGAACCGCGCCGACGCGGCCGCGCATCC
This sequence comes from Millisia brevis NBRC 105863, assembly GCF_001552615.1. Taxonomy (GTDB): domain Bacteria; phylum Actinomycetota; class Actinomycetes; order Mycobacteriales; family Mycobacteriaceae; genus Millisia; species Millisia brevis. The sequence continues at coordinate 4,477 of NZ_BCRN01000018.1, read as the reverse complement.
AGACCAGGGCGCGCACTCGCTCGTTGAGCTCCAGCGGGCAATCGTCGGTTAGTTCGAGGACCGCCGGTCGTGCACGCTCCGCCGCGGAATCCCGCCGCGTATCGGCCAGCAGGATCATCGAGGTCCCGGCGTCGGGCGCCTCGGCGGGCAACAGGAAGTGCGCGGCGACCTCGCGCGCGCACTGGCCGTCGACGGCCAGCATCGCCTCGGTATGCCGCTGCAGACAGCTGCGCACCGCCTCGGCCGCGGTGGGTCCGGTGCAGGTGGGTGCAACCATCGGGGCCTCCTCGGCATCAACTCTCTCTCACAAGTTAGGTTATCCATACCTTCATCGCAAGTGCGTGTTACCAACCGGTCCCGCCCGGCACGTACCCTTTGGAGGGTGCGTGTCTCCTATTTCGGGCCATCGGGAACCTTCACCGAGATGGCCCTCGAACGGTTCGAACTCGACGGCGGATTCGGCACCCCTGCGGGCGGCCGGACCGGACCGGTCGAGCGGGTATCCGCGGCCGCACCGGGAGCCACCCTCGAGGCGGTGCGGACCGGAGCGGTCGACGGCGCCGTGGTCCCCTTCGAGAACTCGATCGAGGGCGCGGTCCCGGCCACGCTCGACGCCCTGGTGCAGGGCTCGCGTCTGCAGATCGTCGCCGAGAACGAACTCGACATCACCTTCGCGATCCTGACCGCCCGGCCGATCGACCCTGCGGAGGTCCGCACGATCTGCGGCTACCCACACGCCACCGCCCAGGTCCGCGACTGGCTCGCCCGCTTCGTCCCCGACGCCGAGGTCCGCTTCGCGGCCTCCAACGCCGCCGCCGCACTCGACGTGGCCGCCGGCCACGCGGACGCGGCGGTCTCGACCGCCCTGGCCGGCCGGCAGCTGGGGCTGCACACCCTGGCCGACGGGATCTCCGACGTCAGCGACGCGCGCACCCGATTCGTCTACGTCACCGGGCCGGACGCGGTGCCCGCGGCCACCGGCGACGATCGCACCACCGTGGTGGTCGAGCCGACCAACGCGCCGGGCGCCCTGCACGGGGCGTTGACCGAGTTCGCCACCCGCGGCGTCGACCTGACCTTCATCGAATCGCGGCCGACCAAGACGCTGCGCGGTACGTACCGCTTCTTCCTCGAATGCAGCGGACATATCGACGATCCGCTCGTCCGCGAGGCGATCGAGGCGTTGTATCGACGGATGCACATCCGCTTCCTCGGCAGCCGCCCCGCCGCCGGCGGCAGTCCCGCGCCGCGGCCCTCCGGAACGACCGGCTCGCGCGCCTGGGTCGATCGCATGCGCACGGGTGTGCCGGAATGACCACGACTCCGGAGCCGACATCGGCCGTTCCCGGGCGTCTGATCCTGATTCGGCACGGGCAGAGCAACGCCAACGTCGCCCGAAAACTCGACACCCGACCGCCCGGCCAGAGCCTGACCGACGACGGGCGCGATCAGGCGGTCGCATTCGGCCGCACCCACAGCCGTCGCCCTCCGGCCGCGCTGCTGGCGTCGATCGCCGTGCGGGCCCAACAGACCGCCGACCTGATCGGCGGGGTCATCGCCCGCCCGGTGGAGACGGTCGAGGGCATCCACGAGGTCCAGGCCGGCGACCTCGAGGATCGCAACGACGCGGACGCGCACCGACTCTTCGCCGGTACCTACGCGCAGTGGTTCACCGGCCGACCCGATCGGGCGATCCCCGGCGGTGAATCCGGGACCGACGTGCTCACGCGCTACCTGCCCGAGGTCGATCTGATCCGCGAACGCCTCGCCGACGGCGACGTGTGGGTGGTCAGTCACGGCGCCGCGATCCGCTGGGTGGCCGCCACCCTCGCCGGGGTCGACGGGCGTTTCGCGACCACGCGGCATCTCGACAACACCGAGACCGCGGAGTTGGTCCTCGGCCCGGACGGCCGGTGGACCTGCGTGCGCTGGGGCCGCGAGATTCCACCGTTCCCCATCCCGTCCGCCGATGCACCCTCCATCGATTCGGATATATCGGACATTTCGTCAAACCCTATGGGGTAGCGGGGATATCCGATTCCCATAAATCATCGGATGGTTGCGCCCGTGATGTCCGAAAGACGCCGAAGCCGCCTATTCTTGGTCGGGTGCGCATCCTTCACACCGACGTCTCCGCGACTGCCGGGGGTGTCCGATGAGCGGCGGTCTGTTCGCCCTACTCGATGACGTCTCGGTCCTCGCGCGGGCTGCGGCCGCGTCGATCGACGACGTCGGCGCGGCGGCGGGTCGCGCCTCCGCCAAGGCCGCAGGCGTGATCGTCGACGACGCCGCGGTGACGCCCCGTTACGTGCAGGGCCTCGCCGCCTCGCGCGAGCTGCCGATCATCCGCCGGATCGCGGTCGGGTCGCTGCGCAACAAGCTGGTCTTCATCCTGCCGGTGGCGCTGCTGCTGAGCCAGTTCGTGCCGTGGCTGTTGACCCCGATCCTGATGGTCGGCGGCGCCTACCTCTGCTACGAGGGCGCCGAGAAGATCCTCGGCCACTTCCTCGGCCACGGCGAGGCGAAGGCGCAGAGCGACAAGCCCGCCGACGAGGACTCGATCGTCAGCAGCGCGGTGCGCACCGACTTCATCCTCTCCGCCGAGATCATGGTGATCGCGCTCAACGAGGTCGCCGGTGAGGGCCTGCTGTCGCGGGCGATCATCCTGGCCGTCGTCGCGGTGGCGATCACCGCGCTGGTCTACGGCGCGGTGGCGCTGATCGTCAAGATGGACGACATCGGACTGGGCCTGGCGCAGCGCGAGAGCACCTTCGCCAAGCGCGTCGGCGGCCTGCTGGTCGCCGCGATGCCGAAGGTGCTGACCACGCTGTCGGTCGTCGGCGTCATCGCGATGCTCTGGGTCGGTGGCCACATCCTGCTGGTCGGCATGGACGAGCTCGGATTCCACCCGCTGTACGCGTTTGTGCATCACCTCGAGGAGTTGGTGCACGGCGTGGCCGGTGTCGGCGGCGCGCTCGCGTGGCTGATCAACACCGCCTGCTCCGCGGTCCTCGGTCTGATCGTCGGCTCGATCCTGGTCGGCATCATGCATCTGATCCCGCGTCGCAAGAAGGCCGCCGAAGCGCACTGACGGGCGCCGCGGGCCAGGACGGGGAGCGCGCCGCCCGGTCGGCTCAGCGCAGGCCCGGGTCGGCAACGCGCCGCCCGGTCGACTCAGCGCAGGCCCGGCGGTATTCCGTCGAAGGTGGCGGAGTTCGGCGCCTGCCGGGCGGCCCGCACCGCGCCGTCGATCTCCTCGATCAGCCGCCGAGCCGATCCCGGCACCAGCGACATCCACGCGGCGCCGTCGCCGGCGGTCGACGTCAACACCAGGATGCGGCCCTGCGGGGTGTCGATCACCGCGATCGGTGCGGCCGCCTGCACCGGTACCTCGTGCCGGCGACGTTCGACGACGATTTCGATGTAGCGGTCCTCGCTCGCCAGCGCGGACGCCAGCGAACGGGCGCGGCGCTCGTCGAGCTCCCACCGCTCGAGCAGAGCGGCCGTCCGGTCGGGCGATCGCCGTTTCGTCAACAGGTCCGCGACCATCTCGGTGGGACGGCCGGGCACGCCGACCGGGAAGCCACCCACCCGGCCGATGATGCCGACGATCACGTCCCCGGGGGAATCGACGACCCGGCGAATCTCGAGGTCGGGCGGTACGACGGTGTGGCCGGCCCCGAACGCGTCGATCCCCGACGTCTCGACGCCGGACTCGTCGGCGGTCAGGGAACGGCCGACCACAACCGCACCGGAGGCTCCGGCGCCGACGCAGAATCGGTCGACGATCGCGTCGCCGACCACCACCCGCACCGACACCTGCCAGACCGGCCGGACCAGGGCCCACATCCAGTCGCGCAGCTCGGAGTCCACGCCGCTGCCGACGTCGATCAACCCGCGCGACCGCAGGCTCTCCCGACCCCGCCGCATCGCGGCGCTGTGGTCGACGTCGTTGTCATCGACGATCCGGTGGCCGAGCACGGGAGGCAGACGGTCGAGCGCCAGGACCTCGAGGACCGCCGCGATCTCCTCGCCGTCCAGCCGCGTGCCGTCCCGTGACGGAGGCACCAGCACGTCACTCATAGCCGGCGTCCGGGTCCGCTCCGATCACGGCCGGTGCCACCGACCCGGCGACCGGCAACTGTTCGAGGTAGCCGGGCCGGCGCACCGGCTGGTGCTCGGTGTCCTCGTCGTCGAGGCCGCGGCCCGGCATCGCCCCGAGGGGAGCCCCGGAACCGGACCGCAGCTGCGCCCCGGCCCCGCCGGCCGCCGCCATCGCCCCGGCCTCACCCGGTGCGCGGGTCGCTTCGGCGCCGCTGATCGCCGTCACCCCGCCCGGCGTGGCCGCGCCGAGCGGCGCCGCCGCGCCGGCGGATCCGAACGGGGACACCGCACCGGCGCTGACGGTCGCTCCACGATCCCGCCGCTGCGCGGGCCCACCCGCGCCGGCCGAGCCCGCGGCAGCGGCGGCGCCGAG
>NZ_BCRN01000017.1 GCF_001552615.1 Millisia brevis NBRC 105863 | reverse complement strand
GGGGCGGCGGGCGCCGGGCCGGGGCGCGGGGCACCCGGTCGCGGTCCGGTCGAACCGGGGGTGGGGGCCGCCGACTGCTGCGGGCGAGCCGGTCCGGGACGCGGACCCGGCTTGGCGCTCGAACGCACCGCGCCGTTGCTTCCCGATCCGTCGGACTTCGACGACGGGAAGGATTCACGCAGGCGCCGGGCGACGGGGGCTTCCACCGTCGACGACGCCGATTTGACGAACTCGCCCTGCTCCTTCAGCCGGGCCAGAAGTTCCTTGCTGGTGACACCGAGTTCCTTGGCCAACTCGTGCACACGGGCCTTGCCTGCCACTGCTCTCCTTACTGGGAGGTCGCAAGGCTCAGGCAGCCCGCACGACCTCGGGTTATCTCCGATGGACGTTCATCGCCGGTACTTCACGGTGTGCTCATCAGTTCGTCTGCCCGTTCTCATCGTGGGAGGGATCACGTGATTCCTCCGTGTCGGTCGGCGAGGTGAACATCCTGTCGAGTTCCCTCGTGTCCACTTCGCCCACCACTCGTAGCGCCCGCGCGAACGCGCGCCGCCGCACCGCTGTCGCCACACAGTCACGGTCCGGATGCACCCATGCACCTCGACCGGCCATGCCGCGCCGAAGGTCCGGAACGATCACCCATTGCGATCGGCCGTCCCCCGGGCGTGCGACCACCCTGACCATGTCGGCAGCCAGCGTACGCGCACGACAACCGACACACGTTCGGACCGGCGCACCGTCGGTCCGCCGCTCGTCTTCGGGTGACGGTCGTGCCCGTCGCGAAGCCACCGAAAAGTCTACCGCCCCGGGCGGAAAACTCGCGTATCCGCCGGTCGACACACTCGAATGCGCTCGCCCGGAACGGTTTCCACCGGTCGCTGCGCGCGCCGTCACGCCTCGCCGGCGCGACCGGCCACCGGAACCTCCGCATCCGAGCGGATGTCGATGCGCCAACCGGTCAGTCGCGCGGCCAGGCGGGCGTTCTGCCCCTCCTTGCCGATCGCCAGCGACAGCTGGTAGTCGGGTACGACCACCCGGGCGGCCCGGGCGGTCTCGTCGACCACCGTCACCGAGACAACCTTGGCCGGCGACAGGGCATTCCCGACGAAGCGGGCCGGATCGTCGTCGTAGTCGACGATGTCGATCTTCTCGCCGCCGAGTTCGCTCATCACATTGCGGACGCGCTGACCCATCGGGCCGATGCAGGCGCCCTTGGCGTTGAGGCCCGGCACGGTGCTGCGGACGGCGATCTTGGTGCGGTGTCCGGACTCGCGGGCGACCGACACGATCTCGACCGAGCCGTCGACGATCTCGGGCACCTCGAGCGCGAACAGCTTGCGGACCAGGTTCGGATGGGTGCGCGAGAGCATGATCTGCGGGCCGCGCTGACCACGCGAGACCGCGACGACGTAGGTCTTGATCCGTTCGCCGTGCTCGTAGCGCTCGCCGGGCACCTGCTCGGCCGGCGGCAGCAGGCCGTCGGCGCCGTTGGCGTCGCCGCCGATCCGCACGACGACGGTCCCGCGGGCGTTGAGCCGCGCATCGCGCTGGACGACGCCGCCGGCGATCTCGCCCTCGTGGGTGACGAATTCACCGAAGGTCTTCTCGTGTTCGGCGTCGCGCAGGCGCTGCAGGATCACCTGTCGCGCCGTGGTGGCCGCGACCCGGCCGAAGCCCTCCGGGGTGTCGTCCCATTCGGAGATCAGGTTTCCGTCGCCGTCGGTCTCCCGGGCGAGTACCCGCACCAGGCCCGACTTGCGGTCGATGTCGATCCGCGCGTCCGGCTCGTGGCCGTCGGTATGGCGATAGGCGGTCAGCAGAGCGGTCTCGATCGTCGCGATCACCGTGTCGATCGGGATTCCCTTGTCGGCCTCGATCGCCTTGAGGGCCGTCATGTCGATATTCACCGCGTCACACACCTTCCCCGGCCGCGGCGGAGCCGGCGACCTCCGTTTCGGACGCGTCGGCGTCCGGCAATTCCACTCCACACAGCGCCAACTCCGCGGCCGGCGGGGGCGCGAACTCGACCTCGACCACCGCGCGCTCGATCTCCGCCAGCGGGACCGTCCGCACGCGGGGTCCCTTCCGGCGATCGGGTATCACCAGGTCGATCGCGGTCGGGTCGGCGGCGTCCGCGCCGCTCGGGGCCCCGACGCGGCCGACGAGGACCTCGCCGCCGGCCAGCGTCACGCTGACCCGCCGGCCCAGCGCCCGCCGCCAATGTCGCGGCAGGGTCAGCGGCCGATCGATCCCCGGGGTGGTGACCTCGAGGGTGTACTCGGAATCACCGAAGGGATCGTCGGTGTCGAGTTGTGCGGAGATATCGCGCGTCAGATCGGCCAGGGCGTCGAGGGAGACCCCGCCGTCGCGATCGATGATCACCGCGATCGATCGTCGGGATCCGGTCGCGGTGACCTCGACCCCCTCCAGGTCGTATCCCTCGCGGTCCACCAGGTCCCGCACGGCTTCGGCAACCGTCTCGGTGCGCCGGTCCGGCATCGTTCCCGTCCCTCATTTCCAGTTGTCGGTTCAGTTGTTCGACCGTGCGACGCTCATCGCCGGACGGTCGGGGCGGCGGGCGTCGGTCGACACCGGCCGTCTCGAGGTGTCGTCTCCCCGATCCGCGCGGACGCGGGCCGTCGAGCGGCACCGTTCGGGCGCCGGGGAGGCGACATCGACTGATAACAAGATACCGCCGTCGAACGGGGCTCCCGACCACCACCGGCACCCGGGCGCCGGCGACACCGAGCGGCGCCGACCGCGGCCGGGGCCGGCAGTATGTCGTGGTGCCCACAGCCCCGTCGGATCGCGGTCTGCTCCGCCCGACCGACCCCGCGACGGATTCGGCGTGGTCACCGACCCGGTCGCCGTGGTCGCGTCGATCGGTCCTGCGGGCCGGCGCGACGGCATGCGCGGCGCTCGCCCTGGTCTCGGCGTGTGGCACGAACGACCCCGAACCGGTGGACGTCCTGGAGGCCCCCGCCGAGCGCGCCCGCAACGATGCGGCGGCGATCACCGCGGCGATCTCCCGCTATCCGGAGCGCGCGGACGCGCTCGCGGTGATGGCGGCCGAACGCGGCGCGCACGCCGACGCCCTGACCGCCGAGATCGACCGGCTCAACCCGCCGACGACGACCACGACCACCAGCTCGGCCGAAACGCCGCCTCCGCAGGTCACTCCACCGTCGCTCGACGAGATTCGCTCCGCCCTGTTGGCCGCGGCGGACGAGGCGGGCGCCCTGGTTCCGACGACCTCCGGGTACCGCTGCGGCCTGCTCGGATCGATCGCCGCCGCGTGCCGCACCCAGGTGGCGATCGCCCTGCCATGACCAGCCCCACACCCACCGAGACGCCCTCGGTCGAGATACCCCCCGTCGAGACCTCACCGCCGCCCGATACCTCCGCCGCGGTCGACATCCCGGCGACCACCGCCACGGCGACGAGCACCCCCGCCTCGACGAGCACCCCCTCCCCCAGCAATTCCGCCCCGAGCAGTTCCGCCCAGAGCGCGGAGACGCCCGAGACCGCGGCGCTCGCCGAATGTCTGACGATCGCGCACGGCGCGATCTTCGGGTACGGCGTGGTGGCCGCGTACGCGGATGGCTCCCGTCGCGAGGCGATCGCCGCCGCGGCGGCCGCCCATCGCGCGTACCGGGAGGCGCTGCGGCAGGCGCTGATCGACGCCGGCCGCACCCCGCCGATCGCGGCGGCGGGTTACACCCTCCCCTTCCCGGTCTCGGATCCCGTTTCGGCGATCCAACTCGCCCTTCGGATCGAAGAGGACACCGCAATCGGGTGGCGAGCCCTGCTGGAGCGGGCCGAAACCGGTCACATCAAGAGCGTTGGCGCCGACGCGCTGACCGAAACCGCGATTCGCGCGGCCCGGTGGCGGACGGTACTGGTAGTAGCCCCCTCCACCGTCCCGTTCCCCGGACAATCGTCCTGAATCGACCCGGAGTTCGCGCAATCTCGAATATATAAACCTATTCCACGAAATGCACGGCGTTTTGCAGCGACGATACTGTTGTACCAATAGCTTCGAATGACGTACGGTCTTTCCCATGAGTTCGAGTCGAATGACCGCCACCCAACGGCGCGAATCGATTCTCGAAGCCGCGACTCGCGCGTTCGCGCGTACCGGATACGCGGGTACGAGTACGGCGACGATCGCCGAAGAGGCGCATGTATCGCAGCCCTACGTGATCCAGATGTTCGGCTCCAAGGGACAACTCTTCCGATCCGTCTACGAACGCGCTGATCAGGAGGTACTTCGGTGCCTCACGATCGCGTTGCGCGAAGCCTCCTCCCTCGGCCTCGACCCGGCCGAGCAGGTCCGCCGGGCCGCCTGGGGATGTATCGACCGCCTACCCGATCGCGCATATGTACAGATCGTGATGCACGGATTCCTCGCCGGAAATAAATGCCCCGAGGTCGCGGATGTCGCGCGCGCGTCAATGATGCATATGTACCGCATCGTCCGGGAATCCACGGGATGCGCGGAACGCCAATCAGGAAATGTGATCGGCAATCTGATTCTTGCCGGCGCCCTGCTGTCGGTTCGAGCCGGCGACGACCCGGCCGACGGTGTGCTGGCCGATCTGTCGCAGACGGTCTTCGGCACCACCTTCGCCGACCGCGTCCGCGTCGAGGCGAGCTGATGGCGGTATCCCCCGCTCCGACCGGTCGCCCCGGTCGGCGGATGAGCGCCGCCGCGCGGCGACAGACGATCCTCGACGCGGCGATCGTGGAGTTCGCCAGAGGCGGCTACTGGGGTACCAGCACCGAGACGATCGGACACGCCGCCGGCGTGTCCCAGCCGTACGTCATGCGCATCTTCGGTACGAAGGCCGAACTGTTCCGGCTCGCCTTCGACCGCGCCCTGCAGGTGGTCACCGGCTCGGCCGAGGACGACCCGATCGGCGCCCCGGATCTACCGGAGGCCTACGACCGCATGGTCAGCCACCACGACGCGATGATGGTGCTGCTGCACGGATTCGCACACGGCGCCGGCGAGTCCGACCTGCACGATCAGGCGCGCGACGGCATGGCAGCGCTTTTCGGCATGGTCAACACCGCCACGTCCGGCGACACCGAACAGGCGGCTGCGGCGCTGTCGAGCAGCCTGCTCGCCCACGTGCTGATGAATATGGAAGCCGTCGAATCGGTGGGCCAGGAGCCGTTCCGGGCGCTGACCCTCGCCGCCCTCGAACCGCCGAACGGGCCGGACCGAGCGACCGCCGGCCGCTGAGCCGCATCCTTACGACCCACACCAACGGCCGAACCCCGCACCCGCCGACGCCGCCGGTGCCGACGGTCGGTGCGGATCGACCGCACCGACCGCGGCCGGCACCTCTACCAGGGGCGCGGCGACATCTTGGCCACCACGTCGACCACCTCGGCGACCGGGACCTCGGTGCGGTCGCCCGAGAAGCGATCCCATACCTCGACGAGGCCATTGGCCCAGCCGCGGCCGACCGCGACGATCACGGGGACGCCGAGCAGCTCGGCGTCCTTGAACTTGACCCCCGGCGACGCGGTCCGGTCGTCGAGCAGCACGTCCCAGCCGGCGGCGTCGAGCGTCTCGGCCACCCCGGCCGCGCCGAGCCGGACCGCCTGGTCCTTGCCGGCGGACACGATGTGCACGCCGAAGGGGGCGACCTCGGGGACCCAGCGCAGACCCTTGTCGTCGTGGTGCTGTTCGGCCAGCACGGCCATCATCCGGGAGATGCCGATGCCGTACGAGCCCTGGATCAGGCGCACCGGCTTGCCGTTCTCACCGAGGACGTCGACCTCGAAGGCATCGGTGTACTTGTAGCCGAGCTGGAAGATGTGGCCGATCTCGATACCGCGGGCGGCGACCAGGGCGCCGGCGCCGTCGGGTGACGGATCACCCTCGCGGACCTCGGCGGCCTCGATCGTGCCGTCCGGGACGAAGTCGCGGCCCGCGACGAGGCCGGCGACGTGGTAGCCCTTGCGGTCGGCGCCGGTGATCCAGGACGAACCGGTACCCACGCGCGGGTCGACCAGGTAGCGGGCCTCGTTGGCCGCGAAGACGCGCGGACCGATGTAGCCGCGGATCAGGAACGGGTAGCGAGCGAAGCCGTCCTCGTCGAGCAACCGGTACTCGGCCGGTTCGAGGGCCGCGCCGAGCCGCTTCTCGTCCACCTCCCGGTCGCCGGGGACGCCGACGCCGAGCAGTTCCCACTCGCCACCGGGCTGCCGGATCTCGAGCACGATGTTCTTGAGCGTGTGTGCCGCGGTGACCGGCTCGTCGGCGCCGACGCCGTCGGGACCGTTGGCCCACTCGACGAGCGTCGCGATCGTCGGGGTGGAGCCGGTGTCGTATTCGGTGGGCTTCGGGGCGTCGTCGAACGGGATCGGCTCCGGGATCGGGGTGACCACGGCCTCGACGTTGGCGGCGAATCCGGACTCGACGCAGCGCACGAAGGTGTCCTCACCGACCTCGCTCTCGGCGAGGAATTCCTCGGAGGCGCTGCCGCCCATCGCACCGGAGGTGGCCGCGACGATGACGTACTTGACCGCGAGCCGCTCGAAGACCCGCTGGTAGGCGAGCCGGTGATCGGCGTACGCGCGGGCGAGGCCCGCTTCGTCCAGGTCGAACGAGTACGAGTCCTTCATGATGAACTCGCGCCCGCGCAGGATGCCGGCGCGCGGCCGCTCCTCGTCCCGGTACTTGGTCTGGATCTGATAGAGCCGGACGGGCAGGTCCTTGTAGGAGTTGAACTCCGACTTGACCGTCAGCGCGAACAGTTCCTCGTGGGTGGGGCCGAGCAGCATCTCGGCGTCCTTGCGGTCCTTCAGGCGGAAGAGGTTGTCGCCGTATTCGGTCCACCGGCCGGTGCGCTCGTAGGGCTCACGGGGAAGCAGCGCCGGGAAGCGCAGTTCCTGACCGCCGATCGCGTTCATCTCCTCGCGGACGACCTGCTCGATTCGCTGCAGGACCCGCAGGCCCAGCGGCAGCCAGGCGAAGACGCCGGGCGCGACCCGCCGCACGTAGCCGGCGCGTACGAGCAGCTTGTGGCTCGGCACCTCGGCGTCCGCGGGATCGTTGCGCAGGGTTCGCAGGAACAGCTCCGACATCCTCGTGATCACCCGGCGAGTTTATGCGGCGACCGCTGTCGCCCCGCCCAAGGGGGCCGGTAACCTGCACGATCGTGCTGATCGTCCTACCTCCGTCGGAAACCAAGGCCACCGGTGGGGACGGCGCCCCCCTCGATCTCGACCGGTTGTGGCTGCCGGAACTGCGCGAGATACGCGATCGTCTGGTCGACGAGGTGATCGCCCTGTCGGTCGATCCGGAGGCCGCGCGGCGGGCGCTGGGCATCGGTGCCGGTCGCGAGGATCTGCTGGCGATCAACGCCGCCCTGCGCGAGGCGCCGACGCTGCCGGCGATCCGGCGCTATACCGGGGTGCTCTACGACGCGTTGGACATCGGGACGATGCCGAAGGCCGCCCGCGCGCGGGCCGACCACCGGTTGGCGGTCGGATCCGCGCTGTTCGGGGCGGTCGCGGCGAGCGACCCGATCCCGGCCTATCGACTCTCGGCGGGCTCGTCGCTGCCCGGTTCACCGACCCTGCGGGCGCGGTGGTCCCCCGATCTGACCGAGGCGTTGGTCGACGCGGCCAAGGACCGCCTGGTGATCGACCTGCGCTCGGGCGGCTATCGACAGCTCGGGCCGATCCCGGACGCGGTGACCGTCACCGTGCTGACCGAGCACGCCGACGGCAGCCGCACGGTGGTCAGTCACTTCAACAAGCACCACAAGGGTGTGCTGGCCCGCATCCTCGCCGGCTCCCGCGCCGAACCCGACTCCGCGCGGGCGGTCGCGGTGATCGCCCGCCGCGCCGGGCTACGGGTCGAGATCGCGGCGCCGACCGAACTGGTGGTCCTCACCGACTGAGCGGCCGTCCACCGGGCCGGCGTCCACCGGACCGGCGGGTCCGACGACGGCGCCGTCCACTCCGGAATCGGCGTGCGACTGCGCCTCCTGGGCGAAGGCGATCTGCTGCGGGGTGAACCGGATGAACAGCGCGGCGATACCGGCGACGGCCGCCACGATCGCGCAGAAGCCCAGGGCGCTGGTGTAGCCGGCCGAGAGGGCTTCGAGCTGCGGGGGCGTCATGTCCTGCGGGTGCCCGGGCGCGCCGCCGAGGGATCGGGTGCGCGCGGTGGCCAGGGCACCGGCCGCCGCCAGGCCCAACGGCCCGCCGAGGGTCTGGAAGACGGTCGCCACCGCGGTCAACGGTCCGATCTCGCTCTCCCGCACCCCGGCGATCGCGCAGAGCGGCAGCGGGACCACCACGAAGCCGACGCCGAAGCCGATCACGATGATCGGCACCACCAGATCGGGGACGTACTGCGCGTCCACACCGAGCTGCGTGCCGTAGAGCAAGCCCATGATCGTGATCAGGATGCCGACCCCGATGACGTAGCGCGCCGGGAATCGCACCACGGCCTTCGACGACAGGAAGGCCGCGACACCGAAGGCGCCGGCAAAGGGGATGAAGGCCAACCCGGATTGCAGGGGGCTGAAGGCGAGCACGTTCTGGACGAAGAAGGCCACGTAGGGGGCCAGGATGAACATGACCGCGCCGGCCAGCAGGATCGCGACGAAGACCGCGACGCGGCTGCGGTTGGTGAACAGCGAGAACGGCAGCAGCGGGAACTCGGCGCGCCGTTCGATCGTCAGGAACGCCACGAAGAGCAGCACGCCGATCGCGCCGACGACGATCACCGTCGGGTCGACCCAGCCGCGCGTGGCGCCCTCGGTGATCGCGAAGGTGACACCGGTGATCGCCAGCGTGCCGACGATCGCGCCGGGCACGTCCAACGGCCGGCGTTCGGGCAGGGTTTCGCGCAGCGAGGCGACAGCCAGGACGGCGATCAGCACGCCGACCGGGACGTTGATCAGGAAGATCCACCGCCAGGACAGTTCGGTCAGCGCCCCACCGACGATCAGACCGGCCACCGACCCGATGCCGGTCATCGCCGCGAAGATCGCGACCGCCTGATTGCGGGCGGGTCCGGGGGCGAAGGTGGTGGCGACCAGCGCGAGCGCGGTGGGGGCGGCGATCGCGGCGCCGGCCCCCTGGAAGGCTCGGGCGGTCACCAGGGTCAGCTCGCCGACCGCCAGACCGCAGGCCAGCGACGCAACGGTGAAGACGCCGACGCCGGCGAGGAAGACCCGCTTGCGTCCGAAGGTGTCGCCCAGCCGGCCGCCGAGCAGCATCAGCCCGCCGAAGGCGAGCGCATAGGCGCTGAGCACCCACGCGCGGCCGGCTTCGGACAGGCCAAGCTCCGCCTCCAATCGGGGCAGCGCGAGTGCGGCCACCGTGCCGTCGAGGGTCATCATCAGCTGCATGCCACCGAGCGCAACAATCGCGGGCCCCAGTGCCCGGCCGGTGACGGGATAACGATCAGACATCGCAGTGCAGGCTACGCGGTGCCGGCGGCTCACTCGCCGTCCGGTTGGGTTCAGTTCGCGGATTCCGCCGCAACGTCCGATTCGACCGGCTCCGATTCCGCCCGCCCGGAGGCGGCGGTGGGATCGAGGTCGACCACGGCACCGATCACGACGACGGCCGGCGGGCGGATGCCGGCCTCCTTCGCCCGCGCGGCGATATCCCCCAGCGGTGCGCGCAGCACGATCTGCCCGTCGGTGGTGCCGTCCTGGATGATCGCCGCCGGTGTACCGACGTCCCGGCCGTTGGCGATCAGCACGTCGGCGAACGCCCCGAGCCGCTCCACGGCCATCATCAACACGATCGTTCCGGACAGCTGGGCGATCGCCGGCCAGTTGACCAGCGACTCGGGGTGGCCGGGCGGCAGGTGCCCGCTGACGACCACGAATTCGTGGGTGACGCCGCGGTGGGTGACCGGGATACCGGCGATCGCGGGGACGCCGATCGAGCTGGTGATGCCGGGTACCACCGTCACCGGGATGCCGGCGGCGGCGCAGGCGAGCAGCTCCTCGTAGCCGCGGCCGAAGACCATCGGGTCGCCGCCCTTGAGCCGGACGACGAATCGGCCGCGCCGGGCGTGTTCGATCAGGGTGTCGTTGATCGCCTCCTGGGCCATGGCGCGGCCGTAGGGGATCTTGGAGGCGTCGATGACCTCGACCCGGTTGGGCAGCTCCTCGAGCAGCGCGCCGGGAGCGAGCCGGTCGACCACCACCACGTCGGCGAGGCCGAGCAGCCTCCGGCCGCGCACGGTGATCAGATCGGGATCGCCGGGGCCACCGCCGACCAACGCCACACCGGGACCGGGCGGTTCGGCGCTGTCGATCACCCCACTGCGCAGGGCGGTCAGGATCGACGAGCGCACCGCGGCCGACCGGCGGTGTTCCCCGCTGGCCAGGACGCCGACGGTCAGCCCGTCGTAATCGACCGACGCCGGGGTCACCGCGGAGCCCTCGCGGGCGGAGTCGGCCCGCACACAGAAGATGCCGCGTTCTTCGGCTTCGGCAACCACCGCCGCGTTGATCTCGGGCTCCCCGGTGCAGGCCAGCGCGTACCAGCCGCCCTCGAGATCGCCGCCGCGGTACTCCCGCAATTCGAGTTCGATGCGACCCTCGGTGGCCATCGCCTCGACCGCCGGCGTCGCCTCGGGCGCGATGACGCGCACGCGTGCCCCGGAGGCGACCAACAGCGGCAGGCGTCGCTGCACGACGGTGCCCGCCCCGATGACGACCACCCGGCGCCCGTCGAGGTCGAGTCCGACCAGATAGGGCCGTCGGTCGGAGGCGGGGGCCGGCGTCTCGGGGTCGCTCGCGATCGGGTCGGTCACGATCGGCAACCCTACCCGCGGCCGGGCGCGTCTTCCGGGGTCCGGCGCGCGAGCCGGGCCGCGGCGACCAGCCGGGCGATCACTTGCGGTCCGCCGGCCGGGTGGACGTGGAGGTAGGAGGCGTGCACCCCGCCGGCTGCGCCAACCCCGGCGACGATGCCCTCGGTCGCGGCGCCGGCGCCGGTCCGCCACGCCCAGGCCGGGGTGGTGATCGGGGTGTCGGCGGCGACGGTCGTGCGGTGGAATTCGTGGCCGGTCACCCGTTCACCGACGCGGTAGAGCACCGAATCGGAGGTGGCGACCGCGTCGCGATAGCCCAGCGTGAGCCGCGGCCCGAACCGTGCCCGGGTGGGCAGGACGCCGGCCATCGGTCGGTCGTCGAGGGTCCGTCCCAGATAGAGCAGCCCGGCGCATTCGGCGTGGATCACTCCCCCGGCCTCGGCGAAGCGTCGGACGTCGTCGTGCAGGGCGACGTTGTCGGCCAGGGCTTCCGCGTGCACCTCGGGAAAGCCGCCGGGGATGATCAGCGCCCCGGCACCGGCCGGGAGGCGGTCGTGCCGCGGATCGAAGTCGACCACCCGGGCCCCGGCGGCGGTGAGCAGTTCGACGTGTTCGGCGTATCCGAAGGAGAACGCCGGTCCCCCGGCCATCGCCACGGTGATCGGCCGGTCGGCGGCTATGGACGCCGACCCGCCGACCGCGGCCGCCGGATCCCAGATCTCACCGGCGAGGGGACGCGCGGCGCGGGCGACGGCGACCATCCGGTCGAGGTCGACGTGTTCGGCGACGATCGACGCCATCGCCGCCACTGCGGACTTCGCGCCGCTGTTCTCCCGCGCGGTCAGCAGCCCGAGGTGGCGCTCGGGCACATCGACGGCGGGCATCCGCGGGATCACGCCGAGCACGTCGACCCCAGCTTGCACGCACGCGGCGCGCAGCACCTGTTCGTGGCGGGGGCTGCCGACCCGGTTGAGGATCACCCCGCCGATGCGGATGCGCGGGTCGTAGGCGACGAAGCCGGTGATCAGCGCGGCCAGCGATTGGCTCATCCCCCGCGCGTCGATCACCAGGACCACCGGCAGACCGAGGGCGACCGCGACCTCGGCGGTCGAGCCCGCCGCGCGCGGCCGCGCCGACGCCGGGTCGTCGACGTCGAGCGGGATGCGCCCGTCGAACAGGCCCATCACCCCCTCGACCACCGCGATGTCGGCGCCGAGGGTGCCGTGTCGGTAGAGCGGGCCGATCAGGTCGTCGCCGACGAGCACCGGGTCGAGGTTGCGGCCGGGGCGCCCGGCGGCCAGCGCGTGATAGCCGGGATCGATGAAGTCGGGTCCGACCTTGAACGGCGCGGGTGTATGCCCCGCGGCGCGCAGGGCGCCGAGCAGGCCGGTCGCGACCATCGTCTTGCCGCTGCCCGAGCCGGGGGCGGCGATGACAACGCCGCCGATCATCGACCCGTCACCACTCGATGCCCCGCTGCCCCTTTTGTCCGGTGTCCATCGGGTGAGCGACCTTGACCATCTCGGTGACCAGGTTCGCGGCGTCGATCAGAGCCTGCGGGGCGCGCCGGCCGGTGATGACGACGTGCTGCTTGCCGGGGCGGTTGCGCAGCGTTTCGACGACCTCGTCGGTGTCCACCCACCCCCAGTTCATCGGGTAGGTGAACTCGTCGAGCAGATAGAAGCGGTGCTGCTGGGCGGCCAGGCGGCGGGAGATCTCGCGCCATCCCTCGGCGGCCGCGGCCGCGTGATCGACCTCGGCGCCCTGCTTGCGCGACCAGGACCAACCCTGCCCCATCTTGTGCCACTCGACCGGCCCGCCGATCCCCCGATCGGTGTGCGCGGATGCCAAGGCGGCGAACGCCGCTTCCTCCCCAACCTTCCAGCGCGGCGACTTCACGAACTGGAAGACCGCCGTATCGAACCCCTGGTTCCACGCCCGCAGCGCCATCCCGAACGCCGCGGTGGACTTTCCCTTTCCGTCGCCGGTGTGCACGGCGAGGATCGGTTGGTCGCGGCGGGTGCGAGTGGTCAGCCCATCGTTGGGCACCACCGGGGGAATCGACTGGGGCATGTGTGAAGCCTAGGGCGTCCACCTAGGCCGGGACCGCGAAGGCTTCGAGCGCCTTGGCGATATCCGAAACGGACCGATATCCCGCGGCCGCATCGTTCATCAGCGCTTCCGCGTCGTCGACATCGAACCCTCGGTTCAAGCGAATGCCGTTGTATCCGAGAAAGAGCCATCCGGCAGCCCACGCTGTTCGCTTATTACCGTCGACGAGGGCATGGTTGCGCACCAGGGAATGCAGCAACGCCGCCGCCTTGTCGTAGAGGGTCTCGTACGCGTCCATGCCGAAAACCGTGCTGCGGGGGCGCGCGAGTGCCGCGTCGAGAAGTCCGATATCCCGAACTGCGGGGTCGCCTCGATTGACGCGAGCAGCGATCGCCAGCAGGTCATCCCTGTCGAGGTAGGTCGTCACGCCAGCCGCTCGTTGAGATCCGCCGACGCCTCGAAGATCTCGTCGAGCAGGCCCTCTCGAAGATGCTTGCGCGCGGATGCAGCCTCCAGGGTGGCCGAACGGACAAACGCCTTGAGGGACAGACCCTCCCGTTCGGCCGCCTCACGGATGAGGTCTTGTTCGTCCTCGGAGAACTGAACATTGAGAGCGGGCATGGTTCCAGCCTACTGGGGTAGTACCTGATGCGGTACCACTTGTGGTACCAAGCCTCCCCTGTGCGCCCTATCGGTCAGGCCGCTCGCACCACGCCGGCGACGGCATCGGCGGACAGTTCATCGACGCGCAGGCAGACCCCGCCGACGCGGCGGGCGAGGTCGGCCGCCAGGCCCAGACGGATGCGCCCGGACTCGCAATCGATCACCACCACCGACGTGCCCTGCAGCGCGACCCGGGCGGCGGCGCGGCGCATGCGCTCCAGGGCGTCGCGCCCGCCGGTCGCCCGGCCGTCGGTGAGGATGACCAGCAAGGGGGTGCGGCCGCGGTCACGGACGGCTTCTCGACCGATCAAGCGGCGGGCGGTGTCGAGCCCTTCGGCGAGCGGGCTGCGGCCGCCGGTGGTGAGGGTGGCGAGCAGGCGCGAGGCGATCGCCGGCGATCGGGTGGGCGGCAGCGCGACCTCGGCGCCGGCGCCCCGGGCGGCCACCACCGCGACGGTGTCCCGTCGGCGGTAGGCATCGCGCAGCAGCGAGAGCACCGCGCCGGTCACCGCGGCCAGCCGGTCGCGGGCCGCCATCGAGCCGGAGGCGTCGAGCAGGAAGACCACCAGCGCCGGTCCGCGCCCGGCGCGTTCGGTGCCGCGCAGATCGACCGGAAGGACCTCGCGGCCGCCTCGTCGCGGATTGGTTTCGGCAGGTCGGGAACCGGCGGCGAGCACGGTCGCCGGGATGTGCACGGCCCCGGTGCGGTAGTCGGTTGCCCGCACCACGTGGCCGCGGGTGGTGCGGGCGGGCGCGCGCCGCCCGGGTTCGGTGGTCTCCCGCCGTCCGGACGGGGTGATGGTGCGGACGCGGAATTCCGCGCCGATCTCGGCGGGGCGCCCGGCCGACTCGGCGGGCCGTTCCTGTTCGTTCGTCTCCCCCGGGGAAGGCTGCCGATCCCGAGCTGCGGCGGCCGGCTCACCATCGGGCGCCGTCGCCTCGTCGGTGCGGTTCTCCGGTCCGTTCGCGTCCCCGGTCTCGGACCCGTCGGCGCCGGGCCCGTTCGGTCCGGACCGTTCCGGGTCGGACCCCTCCGGTCCGGGGCCGTCCGGTTGGGGGCCGCCGGGTTCGGGGTCGTCCGGGTCGGGACCCTCGGGTTCGGGGTCGTCCTCGGGCGGGCCGAGCGCGTCCTCGAGCTCCTCGTCGGTCATGCCGGGCGGGTCGAAGGGGTCGCGCCGCCGCCGGTGCGGCAGCACCAGGGCCGCCGCCGCCCGGATGTCCTGGTCGACGACCTCGTCGCCGCCGCGCAGCGCGCAGTGCGCCCGCGCTGCCAAAGCCAGCACCAGGTCGGCGCGCATCCCCTCGACACCCACCCGGGTGCAGATCTCCGCGATCCGGCGCAGCCGACGATGTTCCAGGCGCACCCCGTCGAGGCGCTCGCGCGCCGCCCGGATCGCCGCCGCCAGCTCCTCCTGCTCGTCGCGGTAGCCGGCGACAAAGGCCTCCGGGTCCCGGTCGAAGTCGAGACGGCGGGTCACCACCGCGACCCGCTGGTCGATGTCGTCGGGCGCCCGCACGTCGACGACCAGGCCGAACCGGTCGAGCAGCTGCGGGCGCAGCTCCCCCTCCTCGGGGTTCATGGTGCCCACCAGGACGAAGCGGGAGTCGTAGGCGTGCGAGACGCCGTCGCGCTCGACGGTGACGCGGCCCATCGCCGCGGCGTCGAGCAGCACGTCGACCAGGTGGTCGGGCAGCAGGTTGACCTCGTCGACATAGAGCACGCCGCGGTGCGCGTCGGCGAGCACGCCGGGCCGGAAGGCGACCGTGCCGTCGCGCAGCACGCCCTCGATGTCGATCGAGCCGATCACCCGGTCCTCGGTCGCCCCGATCGGCAGCTCGACCACCGACGACCGGGAGTCCGACTCCCCGTCGAGCAGGTCACCCAGCGCCCGGACCGCCGTCGACTTCGCGGTCCCCTTCTCCCCGCGGATCAGCACACCACCGATGCGCGGGCTGACCGCGCAGAGCAGCAACGCCAACCGCAATCGGTCCTGACCCACGATCGCCGTGAACGGGAAGTGGATAGCCGCTTGGGCCGGCATGGGCGTCCTCCTGGTCTCGCATTCGCGTCGACCCTACCGGCGCTCCCACGCGGACCCGACCCGTAGTCGCGTGTGCGAATCCGACCGAATTTGCGCCGCCACGACAACTATTGTCGTGGCGCCCCAAAAACGTGCTGGTTTGCACAGCCACCGCTCACGCCGACGCCGCAACCGCGCCCCGCAGATTGCCGCGCAAGGTATCGGTCTCGTACTCCCGCCGGAAGAGCCCGCGCTGCTGCAACAGCGGCACGACCTCGTCGGCGATGATCGGCAGCGAGTCGATCAGGATGTCGGGCTGCAGGTTGAACCCGTCGCAGGCGCCGGCGAGGTACCACTGCTCGATGCGGTCCACCAACTGCTCGGGGGTGCCCACAAACCCCCCGTGCCCGGACCCGGAGTACCGCGTCTCGCGCAGGTATTCGCGCACCGTGGGCCGGGTCTGCCGGATCTGTTCGACGATCGACTCCCGGAATCCGATGCTCCCGCGGAAGGTCTCGGGGTCGACGGGGCCCGACAGCACGTCCTCGGGGAAGGGTTCGTCCAGGTCGAGGGCCGAGACGTCCACCCCCATCGCGTGGGTCAACCACAACGCCGAGTACACCGAGGGGCTGGTGTCGTAGAGCTCGTCGATCCGCCGGCGGGCCTCCTGTTCGGTGCTGCCCAGGGTCAGCAGCAGGCCCGGCAGGATGCGCACATCCTCGGCGCTCCGTCCCGCGGCGACCGCACCGGCCTTCACCTGCCGGTAGTGCGGTCGGGCGGTCTCGGGGGTGATCTCGGCGGAGAAGACGCCGTCGGCGAAGTGCGAGGCGATCTCGCGGCCCTGCCGGGTGCCGCCGGCCTGGAAGATCACCGGCCGACCCTGCGGCGACGCCGGCGCGGTGAAGACCCCGTCGTAGTCGAAGAAACGGCCGTGATGGTGCACCGTCGAACCGTCGGCCGCCGAATCCCACAGCGCCCGCACCAATTCGGCGAACTCGTAGCCGCGGGCGTAGCGCTCCTCGCGTCCGGCCAGCGCGTCGACGCCGAAGTTGGCGGCGGACGCCTCGTCGCGGGTGGTCACCAGATTCCAGCCCGCCCGGCCGCCGGAGACCGCGTCGAGGGTCAACAGCCGACCGGCCAACTCGACCGGGTCGTTGAAGGTGGTCGACGCGGTGGCGATCAGCCCGACGTGCTCGGTCGCGCGGGCCACATGCGCCCAGACGACGGTCGGGTCGAGACGGATCGGGTTGGCGTCGTAGGACGGATTGCCCAGCGACAGCGCGTCGGCGAGGAAGACCGCGTCGAGCTTCGCCGCCTCCGCCAGGGTGCCGATGCGATCCCAGTAGTCGGCGGTCAGGAAGGCGTCGGGCGCCAGCAGCGGCGATCGCCAGGCCGACGGGACGTAGCCGTAGACCAGGACGTTCAGCCCGAGAGCGACGTGACCGGTTCTGCGCTCCCCCATCGGATCAGACCCCCTGCCCCTGCGCCTGCGGGCCGGCAGCGTTGGGCAGTCCGGCCGGCGGCGGCGTGCCGTTGACGTAGAAGTCGCCAACCACGCGCTCCTTGAACACCCGCGGATTGTGCGACGACAGGGTGCGCGCATTGCGCCAATGCCGGTCGAGGCCGAGCGGCACCGCGGTCGCCGAGGCGCCCAGCGCGTCGAAGGCCGTCGTGGTGATCTCGAGGACGGTGTCGACGATCACCGACTGCGCCTCGTGGGTGCGGATCGTCGCAGCCTCCAGCGCCGCGGCCTGTCCCACGTCGTCGCGGCGGGCGCGGGCGTCGGCGATCACGTCGAGGGTCGCGGCCTGCACCTCGAGCGCCGCGGACGCCTGGAAGACCTTCGCGGCGAGATGCCCGATCTGCTGCTGCAACAGCGCATCCCGAGCGGGCAGCGGGTCGAGCCCCAGCGGATAGTTGCGCTTGCGCCGACGCAGCGCCGCCAGCGCATCGCGGAACGCGGCGCGACCGATGCCGACCAACACCGACAGCAGCGCGGTTTGGTAGAAGAGCCCCTGGTACGGGAAGCGGTCCTGCACGGGAAAGATGCCGTGCGGGTCGACGACGGCGTCCGCATAACGCGCGGAGCCACTGGCGGTGGTCTGCTGGCCGAAGCCACTCCAGTCGTCGATCAGCGTCACCCCCTCCTGATCACGGGCGACCAGAGCGGTGACCAGATGGCCGTCGTCGTCGAGTCCGATGACGTCGAGCCAGTTCGCGTAGAGGCTGCCGGTGGCGTAGAACTTCGCGCCGCTGATCCGGGTGGTCGTCCCGTCGGTGGTGATCCGGGTGGCCACGTTGGTGAAGCTGTCGCTGTTGGCCTCGGTCCACCCGCCGCCGACGAAGTCGCCGCGCCGGAACCGTTCGAGCCAGACCTGCGAATCGACGCTCGGGCTGTTGTACAGGCGGTCCTCGACGAAGGCGAGGTGGTTGCGGAAGACGTGCGCCACATTGGGATCCGCCTCCGCGAGGTCGGCGAGCAACAGGAAGACCTGCTGCAGGGTGGCGCCGTCGCCGCCGTCCTCGATCGGGATGCGCAGCCGGGAGAAGCCGGCGTCGATCAGCAGGCGCACCTGGTCGTAGCCGAATGCGCGGGCCTGCTCGCGGGCGAGGTTGCCCTCGGCGATCGCGTCGAGGATCGGGCGGTAGTGCGCGCGCAGCGCTTCGATCTGCGGCGCGGGGGCGGTCGCGGTCACGGGGACTCCTTACGGGCCGGGAAAGGGGGCGGCGGTCATCGGTAGACGCCGATCGTGGGGGCGGGATAGACCGCGACACCGCGGTCGGCGGCGGCCGGCGCGGGCAGGGAGAGCCGATCCCGCAGGGTGACACCGGTTTCCGAGGGATCGGCGGCCGAGGCGAAGGGGCGGTGACCGTTGATCGCCGCGATCAGGGTGTCCGCCCCGGCGCGCGGATCGGAGCCCGCGGGCGATCGGACCAGCAGTCCGCGGGCGGATCGTTCCTCGGTGGCGCGGTCGAGCCGATCGGCGGCCACCTCGATCACCACCGGCCGCGACGCGGCGGCAGCGCTCGCACCGGCAGCGCCCGCACCGGTCGCGTCGGCGGCGGTCACGATCAGGTCCGCGACGTCCGGAGCCGCGCGGACCGCCTCGACGTCGCGCGCATACCAGAGCAGCAGCGGGGCGCCCTGCCGCGACTCCGGGATGCTGAGCGGCCCGGCCGTGGTCGCCGCACCTCGGTGATCGGGGCGACGAATCCGGTCGGCTTCCACCAGGATTCCGGATTCCTTGTCGGCGATCACCGCGTCGAGCGGCCAGCTGCGCCAGAGGGCCGCGATCGCCCGGGCCGCGTCGACCGCGGTATCCCGACCGATCGGGATACCGCCATCCGAACCGACGCCGCTCCAGGCGGTCTGTCCGTGGCCGCGCGGATCGCGCTCCCCGAGAAGCAGTCCCGCGTTGCCACCGGCCAGATGGTCGAGGGAGAGCACCCGCCGCGCCAGGTTGTAGGGCTGGTCGTGGTGGGCGGCGCCCGCCGGGACGACCGGCGGTGCGCCCTCGGCGGCCAGGGCGGTTGCCAGTACGCTCGGATCGGCGTCGCCGGCCGCGGGGAATCGGGTATCGGTGGCCGGGGTGACCCGGTCGATCCCGATCACCACGAAGGCGACCGGCAGCCGGCGCAGGCGTTCGCGCAGGTGTGCGTCCGACAGGATGGCGACCGCCTCGGCGCCGGTGAACGCCGCCGCCAGGAACGGCTCGCTCACCGACGCCTCCTCGGTTGTGCTCAACGTCGTCCTCCGGTCAGTTGTCGGTGACCGAGATATTGGTCAGGTCGGCGTTGTTGCCCAGCGACTGCCACGTCCAGTTGGTGACGCGGTCGGACGTCGGCACCGTCTTGACCCGCTCGATCAGCGGGAACCACGCCAGGTCGGTGCTCGCGATCCGGTTCGCCTCCTGCCAGTCGGCGGTCGGGTCGGTCGCCGCGAAGGCCCGTGCGACCACCTCGTTGAGCTGCGGGTTGACGTAGGTGACGCCGTTCCAGGTGCCGCCCGGCGCGAAGTCGGAGTTCAGCCAGCCGCCCAGGGTCATCCGGGCGCTGTTGCCCTGCCAGTCCGGCGTCCAGTTGGTGATCGCCAGGTCCCACTGGTCGAGGGTGGACCGGTCGGCCAGGAAGGAGCTGAACGTGCCCCACGAGTCGCCGGCGATCGGGGTCAACCGGACGGTGATGCCGGCGCGGGCCGCGGCGTTCTGCACCGAGGTGGCGATCTTCTCGAACTCCGGCGTGTTGCGGAACGCGACGTTGACCGTCAGATCGGGATGTCCCGCCTCTGCGAGCAACTCCCGCGCCCGGTCCGGATCACCCTGGTTGTCGGGCGTCGGGTACGGGGCGTCGTCGTTGTAGCCGAGGATCGTCGAGGTGAGGATCTCGTTGCTCGCCAACGCCGAATCCGGGCCGCCGAGCCCGCGCACGACGTCGGCCTTGTCCAGCGCGTAGTTGAAGGCCTGGCGCACCCGCAGATCCTTGAACGCCTCCTGGGTCGGCGTCGCCGCCTGCTCCGGGTTGTTCCAGCTGATGAAGATGGCCGAACCGCTCGCCGAGCTGTGCAGGTGATCGGGATCGGTCCGCTTGTACTGCTCGATCACGCTCGCCGGGAAGGCCCGCACGTAGAGCGCGACATCGGCGGTGCCGGTCTGCAACTGCTGGGAGGCGGCGTCCGCGGAGGCGACCGTGGTGTCGAAGACGATCTCGTCGGCGTAGGCCTGCCGCGGGTCGCCCTCGGCGTTGTAGTCCGGCACCCGCTCGAGGGTCAGCTGACGCCCCGGATCGTAGGACGCGATCTGGTACGGCCCACTCGAGACGTAGTTCTGCCGGAACTCGAGGCTGTCGGCGTAGTAGTTGGACACGACCTCCTCCGGCAGCGGGGTGACGAAGTTGAGCGTCAGGATGTCGAGGATGTCGCTGGCGGGTTCGGTCAACGTCAGCTGCAGGGTCTTGTCGTCGAGAGCCTGGAATCCGCTGATGTCGTTGGTGTCGATGAAGTTCCGCACCGCGTCGAGGTCGCCGGTGGGGACCTGCGCGAACTTCTCGGCGTACTCCTCGAATCCGTCGAACAGCGCGTTGTAGTACGTGATCGCGCTGACCTGTCCGTTCGGATCCGGGAAGCGCTTGACGGCGTAGACGAAGTCCTGCGCGGTGATCTCGCGGGTGCTCGCTCCGGAGAAGTGGATGTCGTCGCGCAGGTGGAAGGTATAGGTCAGGCCGTCGTCGCTGACATCCCAACTCTCGGCCAGGTCGGGGACGACCTCGGTGTCGTCGCCGATGCTCGTGGTGCTGCCCGGATAGGTGACCAGCTGGCGGGTGGTCGCCCGGATGACCTGCCAGGATTCGGCCGAGTAGGCGATCAGCGGGTCGAGGGCATCGATATCGCCCACCGAGGCGACGTGCAGCGTGCCGCCGTGCAGGCCGTCGGACGACGCGGCCGAACCGGCGCTGCCCGAGTCGGATTCGCCGCTGCTGCACGAGGTCAGCAGCAGGGCGGCCGTGGTGAGCGACGCCAACGCGGCGAGCGTGCGGGATCTCATTGTTCTCCTTGATATGTCACTGCGTATTGCGACTTACTTGTTGCTGCGGTTCTGGGTGAACAGGTCGACCAGGGCGGTCGAGATGACGAAGACGACCGCACCGAAGAGAGTGACGCCGATGACCACCGGCGCGTCTCCGTTGTTCGCGGCGCTGACCGCGAGCCGTCCGACGCCGTCGAGGCCGAAGATCTGTTCGGTGACGATGGCGCCGCCGAGGATCGAGGCGAACTCGATCGCGCCGAGGGTCAGGATCGGATTCAGCGCGGCGCTCAGCGCGTGGTTGAAGTACACACCTTGGGGCCCTACACCTTTCGATCGTGCGGTACGGATGTAGTCCTTGCCGGCGACCTCGAGGACCGAGGCGCGGACCACCCGTTGGAAGAGGCCCACCTGGGCGATGGTCAAGGTCAGCCAGGGCAGGATCAGATGTCGCGCCCATTCGCCCGGCGACGTGGTCAGCGGAACGTAGCCGCCACTGGGGAAGAACTTCACCCCGGCCATCGACCACTTGAAGTAGAAGACGTAGAGCAGCAGCACGCCGATGACGAAGGTCGGAACCGACAGCGCCACATAGGACAGGCCCGAGGTGATCCGGTCGAACCAGCCGCCGGGTCGGCGGGCCGCCCAGACGCCGAGGAGGATCGAGGCGAGCATCCAGAACACCAGCGCGCCGAGCGCGAGGCCGGCGGTCACCGGGATCTTCTCGAGGATCAGCTCGGTGACCGGCCGCTCCTGGCGGTACGAGTACCCCAGGCTGGGCGGCCAGTTCAGCAGGCCGGTGGGGGTGCCCTTGATCTCGGGGCCGCGCACCGCGTAGTGCCACAGCTGCAGGTACCAGGGGTCGTTGAGGCGCAGGCTGTTCGCGATCGTCTCGATCGTTTCCTCGGACGCGTTCTCCGGGGCCAACATTCGAGCCGGGTTGCGGTAGGCGACGCGGGTGAGACCGAAGGTGATCAGCACGACGGCGGCGACGGTCAGCACCATGCGCGCCGAGCGGCGCACCAGGAAGTCGCTCATCGCCGGCCCCCGGCCGGCGCCGGATCGAGCACGCTGCGCAGGCTGGTGCTCAGCACGTTGAATCCGAGCACGGTAATGAACAGCGCCACGGCCGGGCCGATCAGCATCCACGGTTGCACCTGGTAGAGGGCGGTGTCCTGGGCGTTGGCGATCATCGTTCCCCAGCTGGGCGTCGGCGGTCGGATGCCGACACCCAGATAGGACAGGGTCGCCTCGGCGATGATGTTGATCGGCAACTGGACCGCCCAGTAGACGATCACGGCCGGGGCGATATTCGGCAGGATCTCGCGCCACAGCACCCGCGCCGGCGACGCCCCGGCGCCGATGGCGGCGAGCACGAACGGGCGGGACTTCAGCTCGATCACCAGGCCGCGCACCAGGCGGGCGAAGTAGGTCCAGGAGAAGAGCGTGATGATGCCGATCACCACCAGCATCGGGTCGATCAGCGTGCTGCCCGCGGTGCCCCGGTTGAGGGTGACCACGCTCAGCGCGGTCACCAGGAACGGGAAGGCGAGCGCGATATTGGTCAGCTCGGACAGGATCGCGTCGACCCGGCCGCCGAGGTACCCGCCGACCAGTCCGACGGTCACCCCGATCAGCATCGCCAGCGTGGTCGCCGGAATGCCGATGGCCAGCGAGATCCGGGCGCCGTAGAGGACTCGGACGAGGACGTCGCGACCGCTGCCGTCGGCCCCGAGCAGGAAGCCGTCGCCGCCGGTGATCGGCAGCCCCGCGGCGTCGAGGGTCTCGTTGGCGAACTGGTCGTTGGGTCCGTGGCCGGTCAGGGCGGCGACCGCGGGGGCGGCCAGGGCGGCGATCAGCACGAAGGCGACGATCGAGCCGCCGAGGAGCAGACCGCGATCGAGACGGCGTTCGGGCGCCGCCGGCGATGCGGGCGGCGCGGTGGGGAGGGTGGTCACGACGCTCGGGCCTCGATCTGCGGAACCGCCGCCAGCAGGCGGCGGGTGTAGTCGGATGCCGGGTCGGTGAAAACCGTGCGGGTGTCGCCGATCTCTGCCTGCCCGTCGGGGTCGAGCACGATGACCCGGTGGGCGATGCCGGCGACAACGCCGAGGTCGTGGGTGATGAACAGGATCGCGGTATCGGCGTCCCGGGCCGATGCGACCAGCAGCGAGATGATTTCCCGGCCGGTGGTGACGTCGAGCGCGGAGAGCGCCTCGTCGGCGACGATCAACTGCGGCCGCACCACGAGCGCGCGGGCGATCGCGACGCGTTGCCGTTGTCCGCCGGACAGGTGTGCGGGCAGCCGGTCGAGCAGATCCTCCGACAGCTGGGCGCGCGCGGCGGCTTCGGCGACCAGTCGATCGATCTGCGTCGGGTCGACGCGGCGGGTGCGCAGCGGCTCGGCGATCGCGTCGCGGATACGGCGGCGGGGATTGAGGCTGGCGTAGGGGTCCTGGAAGATCAGCTGGACCGCACCGCGCGCCGCGGTATCGAGCGTCGGAATCCCCGCGCGCACGCCGGTCGGAAACCGGTGGCCCGCGAGGGTGATCGCGCCGGAGTCGGCGTACTGGAGCCCGGCGACGATGCGTCCGATCGTCGACTTGCCGGAGCCGGATTCGCCGACCAGGCCGACGATCTCGCCCGGCGCGATGGTGAACGACAAGTCGTCGACCACCGTCCGGCGGCCGCTTCGGCGGGCCGGGTACGACGCGGCCAGCCCGTCGACCACCAGCAGCGGCGGCCGGGACTCGACCGGCGATACGTCCGGGAGGATGTCGGGATCGAGACTGTGCAAGCGGGAGGCGTCGAGCAGATCCCGGGTGTAGGGATGCTGCGGATCGGTGTAGATCCGTTCGCGGGGACCGGATTCCACCACAACGCCGTCGCGGATCACCAGGACGGTGTCGGCGATACTGTGCACGACGGCGAGGTCGTGACTGACGAAGACGATCGCGGTGCCGTACTCGTCCTGCAGACGTGTGAGCAGCGCGAGGATGCTCGCCTGTACCCCGACGTCCAGGGCGGTGGTCGGTTCGTCGGCGATGATCAGCGCCGGGTTGAGCGCGATCGCGATCGCGATCATCACCCGTTGCCGCATGCCGCCGGAGAACTGTGCGGGGTAGCCGTCGTAGGCCTCGTGCGGCCGCGGTATCCCCACCTCCGCCAGCAGCTCTTCGACGCGCTTGCGGCGCTGGGCTTTCCGCTGCCTGGTGTGGACCCGCAGAACTTCGTCGATCTGGGCGCCGATCGTCTTGAACGGGTGCAGATTGCTCTGCGGATCCTGGAAGACGAACCCGATCCGTCTGCCCAGGACGCGCCGCAACTCCCGTTCGGAAAGTCCGAGCAGGTCGCGGCCGTCGAACCGGACCGAACCGGTGACGTCGGCGCCCGGGAGCAGGCGGGTCGCCGCGAGCAGCGAGACGCTCTTGCCGGAACCGGATTCGCCGACGATCGCGACGGTCTCGCCGCGGTCGACTTCGAGCCGTAGTCCCCGAACCACCGGTGCGGCAGTCGATTCCGACGATCGACCGGAGGTGGGGAACGAGACGGTCAGATCGTCGATCTCAAAGAGCGGCACGACGATGTCCCGCGGTGTGGACGGTCCGCTCCGCCGTGGCGGGGAGCGCCGAGCGGGCTCCCGCGGTGGTCGGAGCAGGGGGGAACGACATGCCGCTCACTCTGCTCGGCGGACAGATCCGTTGCACCGGTTTGGATCACGGCGACGCAATCGGTCGGCCGGTATGCCCTGCGCGCGTGAATCAGAAGTAGATCCCGCTGAACGGTGCGCCGGGGGCTCCGAACAGGCGTTCCGCCGCGGACAGCGCGTCCGGCTCGAAGACCCGGACCGTTCCGGCAGCGGCGAGTGTGCTCCACGACACCGCGCCCAGGAGGACCGAACCGAGCCCGTGGGCCTCGATCTGCAGCCCCGCCGGGGCATCGGTGGGATCCACGCGGCCGGCCCGGAAGCGCCACGTGCCGTCGTTGTGGTGGAGCACCGGGTCGATCACCCGGACGGTCACCTCCTCCCCCGCCGTGAGCGAGCGCCGGGCGAACGCGCCGGGCAGGTCGATCACGCGCACCCACGCCTCGTCGCGTACCTCGGTCACCCGGGCGGCCCGCCGGTCGGTCAGCAGCCAGGGCAGCGGATCGTCGGTGGGCAGCAGCGCGAAGATCACGCGGTCCACCGGGTCGAGGTCGAGCAGGAAGCCGACGAGGTCGGCGTGCGCCTCCGCGGTGGGCGCGAACAGGTCGTCGACGATCACGGTGCGCTCGCCGCTGACGAACCAGCGCTCATCCGACACCGCTCGGTAGCGGGCGAAGCCGGACTCGGCGCCCGGCGGTCCGAAGACCGCCACGTAGGTGGGCGCCTGCGCGCCGCGTAGGGTGCGCGAGAGCCACCACCGCGCGGCGCGGTCGACGCTGCCGGGCCGGTCGGTGCGGTGGAGGTTGTAGATCCGTGGCAGCAGGTCGTGGGCGGTCTGCGGGTCGACCAGCCGCACCCGGTGGTCCCGAACGACCGACGCCCGCAGCCGGGCGCGCGTGTCGACCTCGACGGTGTGGCTGATGCCGCCGACCCCGTAGCCGAAGCGTTCGTAGATCGTCGCCTGCGAGGCCCGCAGCGAGGCGACCACCTGCCCCTCGCGGGCGGCCTCCTGCAATTGGTGGGTCAGCAGGGCGGTGGCGACGCCGCGACGCGTCCAGGCCGGGTCGACGCCGACGTGGGTGACCGCGAGATGCCGCACCCGCGCGCCGCCGGGTAGCGTCACCGTCCCGGTGGTCCCGTCGGTGGTGCCGGCCAGGTGCCCGTCGACGAATGCGCCCAGCGTGCGGCCCGGCTCCAGCAGGTCCGCCAGCCGCCCGCTCTCGACCTCGGACAGCGGGGGGAAGCCGACCATGGCGGTGCGGAAGAGATTGGCGGCGGCCAGGCGGTCGGCGTCGTCGGTCAGGACGCGGACCTCGATATCGCTCATGCCCCGGATCGTGCCGGCGCCCCCGGTGGGAGCAACCCATTGAGCGTGCGTGAATCGAACCGCCCGGCAGGTGAAAACGCGAACGGACCGCCGCCCCGGTTGGGGGCGGCGGTCCGCCGGTGGGTACTGCCGGGAAGCCGCTGGGTACTGCTGGGACGGGTGCCGGTGAGCCGCGAGGTCAGCGGTTGGTGGCGACCCGCTCCATCGGTCGGTGCGGGATACCGTCCTCGACGACGTCCGGTCCGGTCGGTACGAAGCCGTACTCGGAGTACATATCCGCCAGGTACGTCTGCGCGAGGATCCGGCACGGGGTGGAACCCACCTCGGCCAGGGCCGCCTGCAGCAGTCGCCGGGTATGTCCCTGCCCGCGATACTCGGGCCGGGTACACAGTCGTCCGATGCGGTACGTCTTCACCCCGGCCTCGTGCTCCTCGAGCAGTCGGAGGGTGCAGATGACGTCGTCACCGGCTTCGATCCAATAGTGCCGGGTCTCGCGTTCGAGGTCCCTGCCGTCGAGCTCCGGGTAGGCGCAGCCCTGTTCGACCACAAAAACCTCCACCCGCAGCTTCAGCAACCGGTACAGAATGTCGGTCGACAGGTCGTACGAGCGAGCCCGGCGAATCGTGGTCGTCGAGGTAGGCATACCTTTTGGTAGCACAGAACGGGGCTCGGTGCGACCGGAGCGAGCCTCAGCCGGCGGCGATCCCGGTGTCCGCGGGGTCGGTGCGGACACTGCGATCGAGCTGCAGTTCACGCGTCGAGTAGTCCCACAGTTCCTCGAACAGACGCGGCTGCTCGGCCAGCGAGGTGCCCAACGACGGCACCATCTCCTCGAGCACCGGACGCCACTGGGTCCACCGGTCGCCGAAGCAGCGTTCCAGGACGGTCAGCATCGCGGAGACCGCGGTGGAGGCGCCCGGCGAGGCGCCGAGCAGGCCGGCGATCGACCCGTCGCCCGCGGTGATCACCGCGGTACCGAATTCGAGGACGCCGCCGCGACCCTTGCGGCGGATCACCTGCACCCGCTGCCCGGCGACGACGCTGTACCAGTCGGGGTCGGCGGCGCGCGGGTAGAACTCGCGCAGCTCGTCGACGCGGGCGGCCGGGCCCTTGGCGAGCTCGCCGACCAGGTACTTGACCAGGCCGAGCTCCGTCAGGCCGACACCGAGCATCGAGCCGATGTTGTTGGGCCGCACCGAGGCGAACAGATCGGTATTGCGGCCGTTCTTGAGGAACTTCGGCGTCCAACCGGCAAACGGTCCGAACAGCAGGTCGCGCTTTCCACCGATGACGCGGGTGTCGAGGTGCGGTACCGACATCGGCGGTGCGCCTACGGCGGCCTTGCCGTAGACCTTCGCGTCGTGTTCGGCGATCGCGGACGGGTTGATGCAGCGCAGCCATTCACCGCTGACCGGGAAGCCGCCGAAGCCCTTGGCCTCCGGAATCCCCGACTTCTGCAGCAACCGCAGGGCGCCGCCGCCGGCACCGACGAAGACGAATCGCGCACGCACGGTGGTGCTCTCGCGAGAGCGACGGTTGCGGACCTTCACCTCCCACCACTTGGCGCCGTCCTTGGACAGCCCCTGCACCTCGTGTCCGAAGTGCACGGCGGAGCCGCTGCCGGCGACGTAGTTGAGCAGCTGGCGGGTCAGGGAGCCGAAGTCGACGTCGGTACCGCGATCGGACCAGTTCAGCGCGATGGGCTGGGCGGCGTCACGGCCGCGGGCCATCAGCGGCAGCCGCTCGGCGAAGACGGTCGGGTCGTCGATGAACTCCATCCCGGCGAACAGCGGGTTGGGCGCGAGGGCGTCGTAGCGGGCGCGCAGGTACTTCGAGTTGGCGGTGCCGGTGACGAAGCTGACGTGCGGGACCGGGCTGATGAAGTCCTTCGGGTCGCCGAGCATGCCGGTCGCCACCGAGGTGGCCCAGAACTGGCGGGACAGCTGGAACTGCTCGTTGACCGTGATCGCCTTGTTGACGTCGACGGTGCCGTCCTTCTGCTGCGGGGTGTAGTTGAGCTCGCAGAGGGCGGAGTGGCCGGTGCCGGCGTTGTTCCACGCATCGGAACTCTCCGCGGCGGCGGCGTCGAGGCGTTCGTAGACGCGCACCGTCCAGGAGGGTTCGAGTTTGCGCAGCAGCGCACCGAGCGTCGCGCTCATGATGCCCGCGCCCACCAGGACGACGTCGACCGTCTCGATCGGTCGTTGACCTGCCGCACCCGACTTCGTTGCTGTCGACCCCGTTGAGTTCGCCACTGGTAGATCGCGTCCTTCGCTGCTCGTACACCTCGACAGCCGTCGGACGCAGACCACGGTCCGCGTCGTCGCGGGCAGTCGAAATATGCCCGTCGTCGGGCACACATTGACCACTAGATTACCCGCCGGTCATCATGTCAAAGTATGTGAGAAATCGCATGTCCCGACGCCTGGCGATTCGCTGCGGCGCCGCCCGCGCGGAAGGCCGACATCCCCCGGTGGGAGCCATCGGCGGTGGTCGGAGTGCCCCATTAGGCTGAAGACATGAGTTCGTGGATTCCGGACATTCTCGGTGAGGGCTTCGACCAACGGACGATCGAATTGGGGGTCGATCCGGACGGCGAGGGCGCCATCGTCGCCACCCTGGTCCGCTACCGCCCGACGTCCGCCGACGGGGTGCAGGCCGACGGGCCGCCGATCCTCTACGTCCACGGCTATACCGACTACTTCTTCCAGCGCCATATCGCCGAGCACCTGCACGCGCACGGCCACCAGTTGTACGCGCTGGACCTGCGCAAGTGCGGCCGATCGCTGCGGGAGGACCAGACCCCGCACTACATCAGCGACCTGTCGTTGTACGACGCCGAGCTCGAACGGGCCCTGGCGATCGTGCACGAGGAGACCGGCCGCGATGTCGTGATGATGGCGCACTCCACCGGCGGCCTGATCGTTCCGCTGTGGCTCGACCGTCGGCGCCGCAACGGCCGCCGCGACGGGGTGATCGGCGAGGTCCTCAACAGCCCCTGGCTGGACCTGCAGGGCAGCGCACTGATGCGCACCCCCCTGGTCTCGGCGGCTATCGAGGCCGTCGGACGCACCCGCCCGATGGCGGTGGTCCCGGGGCGCAGCCTCGACACCTACGGCAGTTCGATCTCCGCCAAGGTGCACGGCGAGTGGACCTACAACACCGTCAGCAAGCCGCTGGCGGGCTTCCCGATCCGCTTCGGATGGATCCGCGCGGTCCGCCGCGCCCAGGCGCACCTGCACCGCGGCATCAACGTGGGGGTGCCGACCCTCGTGCTGCGGTCGGCCGTCTCCTTCCGCTCCAACGAGTATGTGCCGGAGGTCGATTCGGCGGACGCGGTACTCGACGTCGGCCAGATCGCCCGGTGGTCGGGCTGCCTGGGCGATCGGGTGTCCGTGGTGCCGATCGACGGAGCCCGGCACGATATCTTCCTGTCGGTGGCCGCGGTGCGCGAGCACGCCTTCGCCGAGGTGGACGCCTGGCTCGATCACCTGCCCGCCCCGACCCCACCGCAGACCCCCGCAGCTCCCGCGGTCGCGGGCCCCGCCGGCGGGAGCCCGGCCGGCGCGGACGAGACCGCCGCCGTCTCCCCCATCGTCGAGGGTGCGGATTCGGTCACGGATGGGGCGGATTCGGTCGCCGCCGATTCCCGATGAGCGGCGACACCGCCTCCGTGCGGGAGGTCGACCTCGTCGTCATCGGTTCCGGGTCGGGCAACTCGATCGCCGACGAGCGTTTCGCCGATCGTTCGGTCGCGATCATCGAGCGCAACCCGGTCTTCGGGGGCACCTGCCTGAACGTCGGCTGCATCCCCACCAAGATGTTCGTCCAGGCGGCGAACGTGGCGCGCTCCGCGACCGATGCGGCCCGCTTCGGGGTGGACGCACAGTTCACCGGAGCTCGGTGGTCGGACATCGTCGGGCGCATCTTCGGCCGCATCGATTCGATCTCCCGCTCCGGCGAGCAATGGCGCCGCAGCGGGGCGGCGAATGTCTCCCTGATCTCCGGCACCGCCCGGTTCACCGCACCGCTGACCCTCGAGATCGGCGACGGTCCGGATGCGGGCACGATCGTGCGGGCCGGGCAGATCGTCTTGGCGACGGGCTCGCGCGCGATCGTTCCCGACGTGATCGCCGATTCCGGCGTCGCCTTCCACACCAGCGATACGATCATGCGCCTGCCACAGCTGCCGCGGCATCTGGTGATCGTCGGCTCCGGCACGATCGCCGCGGAGTTCGCGAATATCTTCTCCGGCTTGGGTTCCCGGGTGACGATCATCGCGCGCGGCGACCATCTGCTGCGCACGATGGACCGGGATATCTCCGATACCTTCACCCGGCTCGCGTCCAAACAATGGGATGTGCGGCTGGGCTGTGAGGTCGCCGGGCTCACCGGACCCGCCCTCGACGGGCCGGGCGAGGGCGCGGACAACGCGATCGCGGTGGCGCTGAGCGACGGATCGACGGTCACCTGCGACACGGTGCTCGTCGCGGTCGGCCGCCACCCGAACGGCGATCATCTCGGCGCCGAGCACGGCGGGGTGCAGCTGGCACCGTCCGGTGAGGTCGTCGTCGACCGCTGCGGTCGCACCACCGCCCGCAATGTCTGGGCGCTCGGCGATGTCGCCTCCGAGGATCAGCTCAAGCATGTGGCCAATGCCCAGGCCCGGGCGGTCGCGGACAATCTGCTCAGGAACTGGGACGACA
This sequence comes from Millisia brevis NBRC 105863, assembly GCF_001552615.1. Classification (GTDB taxonomy): domain Bacteria; phylum Actinomycetota; class Actinomycetes; order Mycobacteriales; family Mycobacteriaceae; genus Millisia; species Millisia brevis. The sequence continues at coordinate 69,857 of NZ_BCRN01000017.1, read as the reverse complement.
CCGCCGACCTGGCCGCCTTCCCCGACGTGCCGATCCCCCGCGCGGTCTTCACCCAACCCGAGATCGCCACGGTGGGGCTGACCGAAGGGCAGGCGCGCGACGCCGGCTACGACATCGCCGTCAAGGTGCAGCCGCTCGGCGCGGTCGCCTACGGGTGGGCGCTGGAGGATTCGGACGGTTTCTGCAAGGTGATCGCCGAGCGCGGCACCGGGCGGCTGCTGGGCGCGCATATTCTCGGCCTGGCCGCGTCCACGGTGATCCAACCGCTGATCCAGGCGATGAGCTTTGGGCAGACCGCGACCGAGGTGGCGCGGGGCCAGTACTGGATCCACCCCGCGCTGTCGGAACTGGTGGAGAACGCGCTGCTCGGCCTCGACATCTGACCGATCCCGCGCCGCTCGTGTCCGGGCGGCGCGGGTCAGATGTCGAAGAGCCGCTTGGGGATCGGCGCGGGGATGTACATGGTCCCGGCGCGCCGGTAGTGGTCCACCAACAGATCCGCCGGGGTGATCCGTTCGGCGAGCAGCCGAACGAGGACCTCCAGGTCGGTTACGGCACAACGCAACTCGTCATCGGATGCCAATGCCGCCCGGGCGGCGTCCAGCATCTCGGCGGCGCCGGCGACGATCCGCGGATCCGACCATCCTTCGGCGCCGGCGACCCGGTGCAGTTCCCGGTCCGGTACCGCCGCCCGGCCGGGCAGGTCGTCGGCCAGGGCGATACCCGCGACCAGGGCGAACAGCGCCGCCATCAGGTCCAGGGCGGGGATCGCGTCGAAGGCCTTGAACTCGATCCGCCCACGTTCGCTCGCCGATCGTGCGGGCACCTCGAGGGGCGGGGTGCCGTCCGCGCCGTCGAGGTAGACCCGGACCGCGGCGCGCGGCCCGGTGCGGATGTGGGTGCGGATCGACGGCCCGGACCACACCTGCCCGGACCGGAACGGTGAGCTGAACGAGAAGGGCACCAGGTAGGGGCTGTAGTAGGTGAGGCGCCGCGCGATCCGGCGGGCGGCGTCGTCATCCGCGGGGGTATACGACAGGTTGAGGTCGGGGCCGTAGGTGACATTGGAGACCTCGGCGAGCGCGTACTCCGGATGCTCCTCGCGCATCCGAATCTCCCAGTCGTTCAACGGCGGATCGAGCCGGTACCGATCGGTGCGCGGGTTGTGCCCGACGATCCCGGCGCCGAGCCCGGCGCGCGCCAGGCGGGACAGCAACTGCGTCTCGACGTCGGTGAGGCTGTCGATCGCCGCGGCGATCGTCGGTCGCGGAGGGGTGCGGATCTCCACCCCTTTGACCAGCAGGTCGGTCAGATGCCCGGTCGGGTCGAAGCGTTCGTCACCCTCGAGGTACCAATAGCCGGACTTGATGCCGAGGTCACCGGTTTCCAGGCTGGGGTCGGTGCGGCCCGGCGGGTCGGCCAGAGCCGCCGTCAGCGTGGCGAAGTCGAGGTCGGTGAAGTCGCGAACCGCACCGGTCTGCGCGGTGACCAGGAGGTATTCGAACTCGATACCGAATCGCCATGCCGCTTCCGATCGACCGAACACCGTCGGACGGTCGAGCACCTACAGCTCCGCGGGAGTGATCGGGCGCCGCCGACCCGGGAGGTGGTGCGGGCCTACCATGTGCTGCTCCGCAGGGCGATCTCGCTGGCCAGTTCGGCGGGATAGCGGCGGATCGGGGCGTCGGTGTCGGCGAGTTCGACCAACCGGAATTCGCTGTATACCTTGGGGCCGCTCGCCCGAGCCGCGGCCACGTTCGCCGCGCCGACGGCGATGACCGTCGTCGGGACCTCGATAGCCGGACAGCCGGAGTCCGCGCCGGGATGGCCGCGGTCGATCGCGATCAGACTGCGCACCCGACCGAAGGTGGTCGCGCCGACCCACCAGGCCGCCTCCGCGCCGGTCCCGTGGCCGACGAGGTTGGCCCACCCGGTGAACGTCTCCAGCACGGCGGTCACCATGTCCGGGGTCGGCTTGGACTGCGTCTCGAGGATTGCGGTGCGCAAATCGGACTGGTGGAGGCGCGCGCAGAGCGCGGCGTAGTCGTCGGGCTGCTCCCCGATATCCGGAACGATCACCACCAAATGGCGGGATTCGGGACCGTCGACGGCGACCTCGACCGGACCGTCGGGGGTATCGACGCTGCTCGTCGGCATATCGACCAACCCTACTCGTCGCCGTCGCGACGCCGGGGCGCTACCACTGCAATCGGGTGAACAACGTCGGAACGTGCGGGGGGCCGCCGCGGGCGATCCTCAGCACCGCGTCGACATCCAGACCGGCCTCGACCAGGTCGGCAAGGCGGTCGAGGCGTCGGTCGCGGACCTCGACGGCCGAGGTGTCGCCGGCGACGATGAAACCGCTCGGTCCGGTCAACGCCACCACCTCGCGCAGCAGCGCCCGGCGAAAGCCGTCCGACTCGAGCAATCCGTGCCAGTGGGTCCCGACGACCGCGTCCCGTCGGGAGCCCTCGGGGCCGTACCGGTCGTCGGTCAGCAGCGGCGCCTCGGCCGTGCGGACCACCGCACCGTGGTGGATCTCGTAGCCGGTCACCCGTGCGCCGTCCGCGACCCCGGCGACCCGTCGCACGGTCTTGACCGGATGGAAGGCGATGTCGAGGTCGAGCAATCCGAGGCCCTCGACGGCGCCCCGCCCGGATTCGACGTCGTCGACGATGCGGCGGGCCAGCATCTGGTAGCCCCCGCAGATCGCGAACAGGGGCCGGCGCGCGGCCACCCGCTGTTCGAGAGCGCTCGCCAGGCCCGCGGCGCGCAGCCAGGCGAGGTCGTCGACGGTCGACTTGGTGCCCGGCAGGACGACCAGGTGCGCGTCGCGCACGATCGCCGGGTCGGCCGTCCAGCGCACCTCGACACCCGGTTCGCAGGCGAGCGCCTCGACGTCCGTGGAATTGGAGATCCGCGGCAGGCGGATCGCCGCGACCCGCAGCGGGCCCGCGCCCAGGGCCGGCGCCGGGGTGCCGACGGTCGATTCGACCGGCACGTTGAGCGAGTCCTCGACGTCCATCGCCACGGTCGGGTCGTAGCCGACGACGCCGAGGACGCGTCGGCCGGTGCGTTCGGTGACCATGTCGAGGCCGGGCTGCAGCAGGGCGCGGTCACCGCGAAATTTGTTGACCACGAATCCGCCGATCAGCCGCTGATCCTCCGGTTCGAGGACCGCGACCGTGCCGTGGAAGTGCGCGAGCACTCCCCCGCGGTCGATATCGCCGACCACCAGCACCGGCATATCGGCCGCGCGGGCCAGACCCATATTGGCGATATCGCCCTCGCGCAGGTTGATTTCGGCCGGCGATCCGGCACCTTCACAGAGCACCACCTCGTGCGCGCGGCGCAGACCCGCCAAGGCGTCGACGGCCACCGCGGCCAGTTCCCTTCGCCGCGAACGGTAGTCGGCGCCGCCGATCGTCCCGGCCGGATGTCCGCGGACGATCACCTGCGAGCGGTGGTCCGAACCCGGTTTCAGCAGAATGGGATTGAACGCCGTGATCGGGTCGAGCCCGCAGGCGTAGGCCTGGAGGGCCTGGGCGCGGCCGATCTCGCCGCCGTCCAGCGCGACGGCGGAGTTGTTCGACATGTTCTGCGCCTTGAACGGCGCGACGTCGATGCCCCGCCGACGCAGCGCTCGGCACAATCCGGCGACGATCGTGGACTTACCGGCGTCCGAGGTGGTTCCGGCCACCAGGAGCGCATCGGCGAGGCGGCCGCTCATCCGAGGGTCGTCCCCGCTCAGGGCAGGGTGAGGATTTCGGCGCCGGTATCGGTGACCACCAGGGTGTGCTCGAACTGCGCGGTCCAGGAGCGGTCGCGGGTCACCACGGTCCAGCCGTCGTCCCACATATCCCAGTCGATACCGCCGAGGGTGATCATCGGCTCGATGGTGAAGGTCATGCCGGGCTCGATGATGGTCTCGACCGACGGCTCGTCGTAGTGCAGGACGATCAGACCGTTGTGGAAGGTGGTGCCGATGCCGTGTCCGGTGAAGTCGCGTACGACGCCGTAGCCGAAGCGGTCGGCGTAGGCCTCGATGACCCGGCCGACGATGTTGAGCGCGCGGCCGGGCTTGACCGCCTTGATCGCACGCATGGTCGCCTCCCGGGTGCGCTCGACCAGCAGACGCACCTCCTCGGAGACGTCGCCGACGAGGAAGGTCGCGTTGGTGTCGCCGTGGACGCCGTCGATATAGGCGGTGACGTCGATGTTGACGATGTCGCCGTCCTGCATGACGGTCGAGTCGGGGATGCCGTGGCAGATCACCTCGTTGAGCGAGGTGCAGCTGGACTTGGTGAATCCCTTGTAGCCCAGGGTCGACGGGTAGGCACCGTGGGCGACCATGTACTCGTGGGCGATCCGGTCGAGTTCCTCGGTCGTCACACCGGGGGCGACCGCCTCGCCCGCCGCCTGCAGGGCCCGCGCGGCGATGCGGGAGGCGACTCGCATCCGCTCGATGACGTCGGGTGTCTGGACGTGCGGTTCGCTGCCCTCGCGGGCGGTCTTGCGGCCGACGTACTCCGGGCGCTCGATGCGGTTGGGTACGGCCAGCATGGGCGAGACCTCACCCGGCGTCAGGACACTGCGAACACTCATCAGGCCATCCTACGACCGGCCGATCGGCATACCGCTCCAGGTGGAGCGCCGCCCCTGTTCCCGCCGGCAGCCGCCTACGTGCCGTAACCGGCGGGCAGCGCGTCGAACATCGCCCGGGTGACGGCGACCGCATTGTCCGAGCTGCCGCCGCGCACGACGAGGGTGGCGAAGGCGACGTCGCCGCGGTAGCCGACGAACCAGGCATGCGATCCGTCCGGGACCTCCGCCTCACCGGTTTTGCCGTGCACATCACCCTGATCGGAAATCCGTCCGGCGGTGCCGCCGACGATCACCGCCCGCATCATGCGGCGCAGTCCGTCGACCGCCACCGGTTCGATATCGGTGCGGTCGCCGGTCACCGCGGTGTCGGCACCGACCAGCAGGTGCGGCACCGGGGTGACCCCGTTGGCGACGGTGGCGGCGGCCAACGCCATGCCGAAGGTGGAGACCACCACGCGCCCCTGACCGAAGCCGTCCTCGGCGCGCTGCTCGATCGTCGCCGCCGCCGGCACCGATCCGCCCGCGTTCGGCACCCCGAGGATGTCGTAGGAGGGGCCGATCCCGAATTGTGCGGCCGCCCGGGTGAGCCCGTCGTCGGGGAGCTGGGAGGCCAGGTGGGCGAAGGTGGTGTTGCAGGAGCGGGCGAACGCGGTCTCCATCGACACGGTGCCGAGCGAGAAGCCGTTGTAGTTCGGTACGGCGCGTTCGCCGATCGCCAGGACGCCCGGGCAGGGCACCGGCGAATCGGGCCCGGCCAGTCCCGCCTCGATCGCCGCCCCGGCGGTGATGATCTTGAAGGTCGAGCCCGGCGGATACTGCCCGGTCAGCGCGACCGGACCGTCGCGGTCGGCGGCGGGATTCTGGGCGACGGCGAGGATCGCGCCGGTCGACGGCTGCAGCACGACGATCATCGCCTGCAGGTCGGTCGCATTGACCGCGTTCTGGGCGGCGACCTGGACCGCGCGGTCGAGGGTGACCGAGAACGAGGGCACCGGCTGCGGCGGGGTTTCGGTCAGCACCGACACGACCGCACCGTCGGCGGTGCGCTGAACCACCCGCCACCCGGCGGTGCCGTCGACGCGGTCGATCACCGCGGACCGCACCCGGCTGATCAGGTCGGGGGCGAAGGTCGGGTCGACGGTGACCAGGTCGGCGAGTTCGACCACCGACACCCCGGGGATGCGGTCGAGTTGGTCGCGCTTGGCGTCGTAGGTCGCCTGGTCGAGTTGCGCGATGGTCACCGGGTTGCCCGAGCCGGTGGCGGCCTCGACGATCGCCTGCGGGCTCGGGGTGGTCGCGGGACGCAGCAGGTCGACCAGATCGCGGACGGCGCCGACGGTGTCGTCGACCCCCTCGGCGGACCAGGTGATGCGCATCACCCGACCGGGTACGAGCACATCGCTGCCGCCGTTTTCGTTGACCCGGGCGCGGGAGGCCTCGATCAGGCGCAGTTCGAGGGTCTGGTCGCTGCCGAGCGAGGGGTGCAGATCCGACGGGCTCCACCGCAGCACCCACTGCCCACCGCGCCGGGCCAGCGGCAGCTGCCCCTCGTAGGTCCACTGCCGGTTCGCCGACAACGTCCAGGTGTAGGTGTAGTCGACGGTGGCCGAGTCCCCGGAGATCCGCACGGCACCGGTCTCGACGGTCAGACCGGTCGCCTGCAGGCCGTCGTGGACCGAACGGATCGTGGGGGCGGCCAGGTCGGGTCGATCGGTCAGGCCGGCGGCGGCGTCGATATCGCCGGATCCGACCGCCGCGACGAAGTCGATCACCGCGGCCTCGGGACCGGTCGGTGGCGCGGAGCAACCGGTGATCGAGACGAGAAGCAGGATCAACCCGGCCGCGATCCACCCGCGGGGCGGGAGATGTCGTCGCGAGCCGGGCATCACGACCAGAGACTATGTGCTGCGAGCAGCCGCTCCCCCGTGCCCCGCCGCAGCGGACGGCAATTCGCCGACCCGGGGTGCGGCCGGATCGACGCGACCGCAGGGGGCCGCTACGTGATGTACACCTTGCGGAGGGTCTCGGTGACCGTCCACACGGTGTGCGCGCCGGCGGCGAGCCGCACGACATCGCCGCCGGACAGGTCCAGCGTCGGGGTGCCATCGTCGAAGGTGACCGTCGCGCGGCCCGACAGTACGACGAAGATCTCGTCGGCCTCGACATCGCGCATGACGCCGGCGGTCATCTCCCACACCCCGACCTCGAATCCGCCGAAGGAGGTCAACGCCGTCGCCGCGGTTCGCGGCTCCCCCGCAACCGTCTGCTCCGCGACGACCGGCTCGGACTCCATCGCGAGGCGCGAGGCATCGATGGCACTGTTCGGCTGCATCCCACGACGCTAACGCGGGCGCCCGAACATGTCGGTTTCGGCAGCAATACTCAACGCTCGCGATGCACGCCTTCGTCGACGAAACCAAGCAGGACGGGCTGCTGTTGGCGACGGCTATCGGTACGCCGGCCACGTTTGCGATCTGCCGGAAGAGCATCCGGGCCCTGATTCTGCCGGGTCAGGATCGCATCCACTTCACCGCCGCCATCGGCGCCCATCGGATGGTCGTCGAGCAGGACGACAGCCTGTTGGCCGCGGATCTGCGGATCCTGCACGGCGCCCGCCGGGCGCACGCCGCGACCGCGCCGAACTATGCGCATGCGCGCGCCGCGGCGGAGCCGCTGCTGCGCATTCCCGACGCGGTGGCCTGGTGTCTGGCGACCAGGAAGCCCGGGTGGAGGGCGCGCATCGCGCCGATCGTGGGAGAGACGATCCGAGTCGACCCCTGAACGCGCGAAACCCCGCTCACCAACCGTCCGGATGGCTGCGGGGTCACTTCCCTCGACTAAAGGGTCTCGGGCACCACCAGTGTAGGCGCGGCCGATCGCCCGGAGCAAGCAGACCGATACACCGGAGGTCCCGAACGGCTCGTACCGCCCGGCCGGACGGTCAGTCGAGCAGGACGGTGGTGAAGGTGCCGACGCGGCGGAATCCGATGCGCGCATAGGCCCGCCGGGCCGGGGTGTTGAAGCTGTTGACGTAGAGGCTGGCGATGCGGCCGCCGGCGTTGACCATGGCCGCGACCGCCGCGGTTCCCCCGGTCCCCAGGCCGTGGCTGCGCAGGTCGGGCGCGACCCAGACGCCCTGGATCTGTCCGACGGCCCGTGACATCGAGCCGACCTCGGCCTTGAATATCACCCGTTCGCCGTCGAAGCGGGCGTAGGCGCGCCCCGCGTCGATCAGGTTCGCGATCCGGCGCCGATAGCCCACGCCACCGTCACCGGCCAGGGGGTCGACGCCGACCTCCTCCCGGAACATCGCGACCGCGACCGGGAAGTAGGCGTTGATCTCGTGCGGGCGCACCTGTCGCACGTCGCGGTCGATCAGGTGATCCGGGACATGGGTGACCGCCAGCAGTGGCTGCTCGGCGCGCACCTCGCGCGGCGGGCCCCAGTCCGCTTGCAGTTCCTCCCAGAGCGGAAGGGTCAGCTCGGCCCGCCCGACCAGCGAGGAGCAGACCCGCGGCAGTCGCGCCGCGCGGTCGGCGAAGGCTCGCACATCATCGGGCCCGCCGCTCAGCGGGACCAGATTGGCACCGGAGAAGCAGAGCGAGGACTTGGTCGCACCCCGCGCCCACAGTTGGCCGTGCAGCAGTCGGGCGTCGAGGCCGATCTCCTCCACCCGCGCGGCGATCATGCACGCCGCGACCGGGTCGGCGTCGAGGACCCGCAGCACCTCGGGGACATCCCGTCCCCCGAGAGTGCGAACGCCGTGCGCCCGCATGCTGGGCATCTTCAGCATCGCCGCACTCCTCGCCCGATTCGGTCGCCTCCCGTGTGGACGCGACATGCGATACCGGCGGTCGACACGGCCGGCCCGTGTTGGCAACTGTCCCACGTTCGGGCGCCGGCCGGCGTCGCTTCGTGGCCGATCAGCCCAGTCCGGGTCACCCGACCGTGACGACCGGCGATCCGCTTGCCGTGTCCGGGTCGGACTCCTCGGCGATCCGCATCGCTTCCTCGATCAGGGTCTCGACGATCTGTGCTTCGGGAACGGTCTTGATGACCTTGCCCTTGACGAAGATCTGACCCCTGCCGTTGCCGGATGCGACACCGAGATCGGCTTCGCGGGCCTCGCCCGGTCCGTTGACGACACATCCCATCACCGCGACGCGCAGCGGGATCTCCATCCCCTCGAGGCCGGCGGTGACCTCGTTGGCCAAGGTGTAGACATCGACCTGGGCGCGGCCGCAGGACGGGCAGGAGACGATCTCGAGCTTGCGCGGCCGCAGATTCAGCGACTGCAGGATCTGGTCGCCGACCTTGATCTCCTCGGCCGGCGGGGCGGACAGCGAGACGCGGATCGTGTCGCCGATGCCCTCGGACAACAGCGCGCCGAAGGCGACGGCCGACTTGATCGTGCCCTGAAAGGACGGACCGGCCTCGGTGACGCCGAGGTGCAGGGGGTAGTCGCTCTGTGCGGCGAGCTGCCGGTAGGCCTCGACCATGACCACCGGGTCGTTGTGCTTGACCGAGATCTTGATGTCGCCGAAGCCGTGCTCCTCGAAGAGCGAGGCTTCCCAGAGCGCCGACTCGACCAGCGCCTCGGGCGTGGCTTTGCCGTACTTGTCCATCATCCGCTTGTCGAGCGAGCCGGCGTTGACACCGATGCGAATCGGGATGCCGGCGGCGCCGGCGGCCTTGGCGACCTCACCGACGCGGCCATCGAATTCCTTGATGTTGCCGGGATTGACCCGCACCGCGGCGCAGCCGGCGTCGATCGCGGCGAAGATATAGCGCGGTTGGAAGTGGATATCGGCGATCACCGGGATCTGGCTCTTGGCGGCGATCGCGACCAGGGCGTCGGCGTCCTCCTGCCGCGGGCAGGCCACACGTACGATGTCGCAGCCCGACGCGGTCAACTCCGCGATCTGCTGCAGGGTCGCGTTGATGTCGTGGGTGGGGGTGGTGGTCATCGATTGCACCGGGATGGGGTGGTCGCTGCCGACTCCGACATTCCCCACCATCAGCTGGCGGGTACGGCGGCGCGGAGCGAGTGTGGGCGCCGGTACTCCCGGCAGTCCCAGTCCTACGGAACCAGTCACTTGCCCGATTCTAGTCCCGTTCTCGGACACCGCCGCTCGCCCTCGGTTCGGCATGCCGTCACGAGGGCACCGGCCGGCGGCTCGCGACGGCGTCGATCAGCGGAAAACCTGCAGGGGGTTGACGATGTCGGCGGTGAGGGTCAGCACCATGAACGCCCCGCCGACCAGCATGACCACGTAGGTCGCCGGCAGCAGCTTGAGGTAGTCGACCGGCTCGCCGATCGCCCGGCCGCGCCGCACGCGGAAGGTATTGCGCACCTTCTCGTAGAGGGTGACCGCGATGTGACCTCCGTCGAGCGGCAGCAACGGGAGCATGTTGAACACCGCGAGGAAGTAGTTGAGCGCGGCGAGCAGCCCGACGAAGACCTCCCAGAGCCCCCGCTCGGCCGCCTGACCGCCGATCACGCTGGCCCCGACCACGCTGATCGGGGTGTCCTCGGCTCGCTCGGCCCCGCCGAAGATCGCGTTCCACAGCCCGACGACCTTGGTCGGCAGGGTGACGATCGCCTTGACGGTCTCGACCGCCATATCGCCGGTGAACGCCACCGCCGCCGGGATCGCCTGGATCGGTCCGTATTGGATATTGGGGAACGACTTGGCGACCACGCCGATCACGCCGATCGTCTGCAGCTGCGGCTCGTCGCTCACGCTGCGGTCGACGATCCAGCGGGAGACCTGCTGGACGGCCACCGGCACGGTGATCTGCTGTCCGTCGCGTTCGACGGTGACCTGCGCGGTGCCCTGCAGCGGGCGGACCGCCTCGATGACGTCGCCGAAGTTCGGGGTGTCGACGCCGTTGATCGCCAGGATCTGATCCCCCGACCGGATGCCGGCCAACCCGGCCGGTCCGGGGCCGGTGCACGCGGAGATCTGGCCGTCGCGGGCCTGGCTGTCGCCGGCGCATTGGGTGGTCTCGACGACCATGCGGGTCGGCGCGTCCCGGTCGGGCAGACCCCACCCGACCGCCAGGACCCAGACCAGCACGAAGCCGAGCACGATGTTCATCGCGATGCCGCCGACCATGACGACCACGCGCTTCCAGGTGGCCTGCCGGTACATCGCCCGTTCGTGTTCGTCGGGGGCCAGTTCGTCGAGCGGGGTCATCCCGGCGATATCGCAGAAACCGCCGGCCGGGATCGCCTTGAGGCCGTACTCGGTCTCGCCGCGCCGGAAGGACAGCACCTTCGGGCCGAAGCCGATGTAGAAGCGGCGCACCTTCATCCCCAGGGCGCGCGCGGTCCACATGTGGCCGGCCTCGTGCAGCGCGATCGACAGGGCGATTCCGACCGCGAAGAGGGTCACGCCGAGGACGAACATCATCGCGTGGCACGCGCCTTTCTGTCGACGAGCTCACCGGCTCGGGCGCGGGCCCATGCGTCTGCGGCGAGTGCGTCGTCCACGGTACGCGGCCGCACCGACCATTCCTCGCGGCCCCGGTCGACGATCTCCGCGACGATCTCGACGATGCGCGGGAAGGCGATCCGCTCGTCGAGGAAGGCCTCGGCGGCGATCTCGTTGGCGGCGTTGTAGACGGCGGGAAGGCTGCCGCCGACGGTTCCGGCCAGGCGAGCGAGATCGACCGCCGGGAAGACCGCGCCGTCGAGCGGCTCGAAGTCCCAGCGAGCGGCGGTGGTGAAGTCGCAGGGGGTCGAGGTGCCGGCCACCCGGTCGGGCCAGCCCAACGCCAACGAGATCGGCAGCCGCATATCCGGCGGGCTGGCCTGGGCGATCGTCGAGCCGTCGGTGAAGGTGACCATCGAGTGCACGATCGACTGCGGGTGCACGGTCACGTCGATCCGGTCGTAGGGGATACCGAACAGCAGATTCGCCTCGATCAGTTCGAGGCCCTTGTTGACCAGCGTGGCCGAGTTGAGGGTATTCATCGGGCCCATCGACCAGGTCGGATGGGCGCCGGCCATCTCGGGGGTGACGTCCTCGAGCCGCTCGGCGGTCCACCCGCGGAAGGGGCCCCCCGAGGCGGTCAGCACCAGCCGAGCGATCTCCTCGCTGCGACCGGCCCAGAGGCACTGGGCGAGCGCGGAGTGCTCGGAGTCGACCGGAACGATCTGGCCCGGTTGGGCCGCGTCGAGAACCAGGGGACCGCCCGCGACCAGCGACTCCTTGTTCGCCAGCGCCAGCCGAGCACCCGACCGCAGCGCGGCGAGCGTCGGCTCGAGTCCCATCGCACCGACGAGGGCGTTGAGCACGACGTCCGCCGGGATCTCCTCGACCAGTTCACGGATCGCGTCGCGTCCGGTGCGCACCCGTGTCGACGAGCCGTCGAGCGCGTCGCGGACCCGTCGTCCACCGTCCGCATCGCCGACCGCGACGTCGAGCACACCGAAGCGCTTCGCCTGATCGGCCAATTCGTCGGGACGGGATCCGCCCGCAGCCAGGCCGACCAGCTCGAATCGATCCGGGTTGGCGGCGATCACGTCGATGGCCTGCGTACCGATCGAGCCGGTGCTGCCCAGGACGACCACCCGGATCCGGTCCGTCGCACCGGCGTGCCGGGAGGTGCCGGCGTTCACATCGCCCACGTTCACATCGCCCATTGTGCAGGCCGACCCGCCCGCGGCGACCACGACCGGGCCCGGACGGGCCGCCGATGGCGCTCGGCACGCGCCGAATATCGCGCCGAGTCGTTACGACGCACTGTCGTATGCCACGATGGTCCCGACAGAACCTCGGCGGTGTCCGGCACCGCCCCGGCGACAGGAAGGTCCGCCATGTCCGGTGCAGACACCGAACCCCGGTCCCCGCGTCCCCTCGGCTGGAAGGCCGACGCCGCCGACGTGCCCTCCACCGAGTGGGGTTGGAGCGGCGAGAACCACACCTTCTTCCGCATCGCCGGATTCGTGACCGCGCTGTTCCTGCTCGTGATGATGATCGGCAATCACGAGAGCCGTATCGAGGATCTGTACCTGATCGGGTTCGCGCTCAGCATCGTCGGGTTCATCGGGATCGACTGGCTGCGTCGCCGCCGCAAGGGCTGACCCGCTCGCACGTTCCGCATCGACCCGCAGGCGCACGCCTGCGGGTCGGTTTGCGTTGGGACACATCCGAGTTGGGCGGCCGACATCGGGCAACCGGGACATACAGGATGATCCGACCGGACGGAAGTATCACCGGCTCGAATAGCTGGTGAACAGCGGGAGCCGACTCTATCGCGGGGTCCGGTATCGGGTGGAGCGTTGATCCCGTGAGTCCCGAATTCATCATTCTGGCGCTCGTGGTCGTGACCGCCTTGGGTTTCGATTTCACCAACGGCTTCCACGACACGGCCAATGCGATGGCGACCTCGATCGCCACCGGCGCCCTGAAACCGAAGGTCGCGGTGGCCCTGTCCGCGGTCCTGAACCTCGTGGGCGCGTTCCTGTCGGTCGAGGTGGCCCTGACGGTCACCAACGCCGTGATCAACATCCAGTCCTCCGACGGCAGCCCCCGGCCGGAACTGCTGGCCGACAACGGTTATGCGCTACTGCTGATCGTGCTGGCCGGGCTCTGCGGCGGTGTCACCTGGAATCTGTTGACCTGGTTGCTCGGCCTGCCGTCCAGTTCCTCGCATGCGCTCTTCGGCGGCCTGATCGGCGCCGCGATCGCCGCCATGGGCATCCACGGGGTCAACTGGAACGGCGACGGTACCCACCTCGACGGGGTGATCGGCAAGGTGATCCTGCCCGCCCTGGCCAGCCCGATCATCGCCGGCGTCGTCGCGATGGTCGGCACCTGGTTGGTGTACCGGATCACCGCCGGTGTCGCGGCACGCTTCACCGATACCGGTTTCCGGTGGGGGCAGATCGGTTCCGCTTCCCTGGTCTCCCTCGCACACGGCACCAACGACGCACAGAAGACGATGGGTGTGATCACCCTGGCCCTGATCGCGTCCGGCCACTGGAGCGACACCACCAACATCCCCGTCTGGGTGAAGGTTTGCTGCGCGACGGCGATCGCACTCGGCACCTATATCGGCGGCTGGCGTGTCATCCGCACCCTCGGCAAGGGACTGGTGGAGATCTCGCCGCCGCAGGGCATGGCGGCGGAATCGAGTTCGGCGGCGGTGATCCTCGCCTCGAGCCATCTGGGCTTCGCCCTGTCGACCACCCACGTCGCCACCGGATCGATCCTCGGTTCCGGGGTCGGTCGGCGCGGCGCCGAGGTCCGCTGGGGTGTGGCCCTGCGGATGGCGACCGCTTGGCTGATCACCCTGCCCGCCGCCGCCGTCGTCGGTGCGGCGATGTGGTGGCTCGGTCATCTGCTCGGCGGTCTTGCCGGAGCGATCGCCGTCTTCACCGTCCTGGTTCTCCTGGCGACGTACATCTACATGCGTTCGCGCATCAATCCCGTCAGCCACGAGAACGTCAACGACCACTGGGACGACACCACCCGGACCGAGTCGTCGTCCGACCCGGCGAACGTCTGAAAGGTCGCACCGATATGCACACTGTCGCACTCGCGCTCGACGGTTCCTGGCGCGTCCTGCTCGTGAGCCTGGTTCTGGGTGCCGGTCTACCGGCCCTGTTCGCACTCGGGGTTCGATCGCTCGCCTTCGGGATCGGCGGCTCGGCCGAAGCCGATATCGCCGCCCGGCCGCATCCGATCGGTCGCCTGCTCGCCGCCCTCTGCTTCGGCCTGGTGGTGCTCTTCGTCGCCCTCGGGATCACCGTGGTGGTCGCCTCCGGCTTCGGCAAGCAGGTCAGCTTCGAGCACGTATACCCGACGGTCGTCGACAAGTAGTCGGCGACCGGCAGACACGGAAGGACCCCGATCATGGCGACCACCGACAGTCGTTCGATCACCACCCGCGTGCTCGACTGGTTGCGGGCGGGCTATCCGGAGGGGGTGCCGCGCCAGGACTACCTCCCCCTGCTCGGTGTCCTGCGCCGCTCCCTGACCGAGGAGGACATCAGCGCGATCACCGACGATCTCGTCCTGGACACGGCCTCCGGCGACGACCCGATCTCCCGTGCGGAGATCGCTCGGATGATCCAGCGAACGGTGATTCAGTCGCCGTCGGCGGAGGACATCGCGCGGGTATCCGCGCGGCTGGCGGCCGGCGGCTGGCCGTTGGTCAGCTACGCACCGCACGAGGCGCCGTCCCTCTGATACCGGCCCGCGGACCCGGCCGTCCTCCCCCGCTCGGGGCGAGCGCGGCCGGGTCCCGCGTTATCGAGACGGCGCGATCACCGCGGCTCTGTCAGGTGCGCGCTTCGCCGGCGAGCTGACCGCACGCCGCCGCGATCTCCTGGCCGCGGGTATCGCGCACGGTGCACGCCACCCCGCCCTCGCGGACCAGTCGCACGAACTCCCGCTCGACCGGCTTGGGGCTGGCATCCCATTCGCTACCCGGTGTCGGGTTCAACGGGATCAGGTTGACGTGGACGCGGGACCCGAGATGCTGACGCAGCCGGCGGGCGAGCAGCTTGGCCCGCCACGGCTGGTCGTTGACGTCGCGGATCAGCGCGTATTCGATCGAGACGCGGCGACCGGAGGTATCGAGGTAGTAGCGGGCGGCGGAGAGCACCTCATCGATCGACCACCGGTTGTTGACCGGCACCAGGGTGTCGCGCAGTTCGTCGTCCGGGGTGTGCAGCGAGACCGCGAGCCGGACCGACATGTTCTCGTCCGCCAGCTTGCGGATCGCCGGGGCCAAGCCGACGGTCGAGACGGTGACCGATCGCTGGGAGATGCCGAAACCGCCGGGCGCGGGGTCGGTGATGCGGCGAATGGCGGTCACCAGACGCTTGTAGTTGGCCAGCGGCTCGCCCATGCCCATGAACACGATGTTGGAGAGCCGTCCGGGCTGCTGGTCGGTGGGCCCCTCGTCGTCGCCGTCCGGGTCGCCCGCCGAGTAGGCGGCGTCCGGGTGCGCGGGTTCCGGCAGATCGCCATCGCGCACCGTCGCCGCGGCCATGCGCACCTGCTCGACGATCTCCCCCGCCGACAGATTCCGATCCAGGCCGCCCTGTCCGGTCGCGCAGAAGGGGCACGCCATCCCGCAGCCGGCCTGACTCGAGACACACAGCGTGGTGCGACCCGAGTAGCGCATGAGCACCGATTCGATCAGCATGCCGTCGTGGGTGCGCAGCAGCGCCTTGCGGGTGGCACCGTCGTCGCAGGAGACCGCACGCAGCTCGGTCAGCAAGGTGGGCAGCAACGCCCCGGCGACCTGCTCGCGGACGGCGGCCGGCAGATCGGTCATCTCGGCCGGATCGGCGGTCAGCCGGGAGAAGTAGTGATGGGCGACCTGCTTGGCCCGGAAGGCCGGCTGGCCGAGGTCGCGCACGACGGCAGCCCGCTCCTCCGGGGACAGATCGGCCAGATGTGCGGGCGGCATTCCACGGCGCGGCGCGGAGAAAACGAGGTCGACGGCAGTCATGACCGGTCGATTGTCCCACGACCGGCCGGGTTGACCCGAATCGGCGCCGATCCCGCTCCGTCCGGCCCCCGCCGGCGCGGACGAGGCCGGCCCGATCGGGGCTCAGACCAGCGCCGCGAGGACCAACCAGGACACGAAGGCCGACGGCAGCACCGAGTCGAGCCGGTCCATCAGACCGCCGTGGCCCGGCAGCATGGTGCCCATATCCTTGATGCCCAGGTCGCGCTTGACCTGGGATTCGATCAGGTCGCCGAAGGTGGCGCTCAGGGCGACCACGGCGCCGAGCGCGATGCCGATGAAGGAGTGCACGCCGAGGATCAGGGTCACCGACAGGACGCTGCCGATGATGCACAGCAGCATCGAACCGGCCAGCCCCTCCCAGGACTTCTTGGGACTGATCGCCGGGGCCATCGGATGCCGGCCGAACAGGACACCCGAGACGTAGCCACCGACGTCGGAGCAGACCACCGCGATCAGGAAGACCAGCACACGCTGGGGTCCGAGCGGCTGGGTGACCATCAGCACCGCGAACGACGCCAACAGCGGAATCCACGCCAGCACGAAGATCGCGATCGACACATCGCGCAGGTAGTTCTGTGGCGGGTTCTCCAGACCTTCGGACACCAGTCGCCACAGCAGGGTGATCACCGCGGTGGCACCGAGCGCACCGACCGCACCGATCGCGCCGAATCGCCAGGCCATCCACAGGATCGCCTGGCCGCCGACCAGCAGCGGAATCCACGGCACGACCACCTGGGCCTGCCGCAGCCGCCGGATCACCTCGAGGGTCGCGATACCGATGGCCACCGACGCGACCGCCACGAAGACGATCGGCAGGAAGATCAGGCTCAGGATCATCATGACCCCGAGGCCGAGGCCGACACCGATCGCGGCGGGCAGGTCACGGCCGGCGCGCGAGGTCTTCACGCGGTCCTCGGGCGCCTCCTCGGCGTCCGGTTCGCCGGTGTCGTCGACGATGCGATCGTCGGCGATGCGATCGTCGAGGGGGCCGACCTCACGCGCGCCGGCGGTCTGGGCGGCCTGCTCGGCGTCCGAGGCGCCCTCGGTGGTCGCGTTCCCGTTCGTCGTCGGATTCCCGGCGCCGACCCGGTCGGGGTCGTGCTCGTCGGGGTTCTGCGCGGACGGCGATTCCGGTGGCAACGAGTCGGCAGGAGAGTTGCCCGGCGCGATATCGGAGGTCATACCTCCATCAATTCCGCTTCCTTGTGCTTCACAAGGTCATCGATCTGCGAGACGTAGCGGGCGGTGGTCTTGTCGAGCTCGGATTCCGCGCGACCGACCTCGTCCTCGCCCGCTTCGCCGTCCTTCTGGATGCGCTTGAGCTCGTCCATCGCCTTGCGACGGACGTTGCGGATGGCGATCTTCGCGTCCTCGCCCTTGGACTTGGCCTGCTTGACCAGGTCGCGCCGGCGTTCCTCGGTCAGCTGCGGGACCGCCACCCGGATCAGCGATCCGTCGTTGGTGGGGTTGACGCCCAGGTCGGAGTTGCGGATCGCGGTCTCGATGGCCCCCAGCTGGGAGCTCTCGTAGGGCTTGATCACCACGAGACGAGCCTCGGGGACGGTGATGCCGGCCAACTGCACGATCGGAGTCGGTGCCCCGTAGTACTCGATGGTGATCCGGGAGAACATGCCGGGATTCGCCCGGCCGGTGCGGATGGCGCCGAGATCGTCGCGCGACACGACGACGGCCTTCTCCATCTTCTCCTCGGCATCGAACAATGCCTCATCGATCACGGTTGCCACTCCTTGCAACAATTTGTGCCGTCCGGGCGGTGTCGGGTCGGCGTATTCTCCGGACGAGGCGAGCACATCGTAACCGTGCCCGACTCGTCCGATGGGCATTCGCCGGTCACGACATCACCAAGGTGCCTATCTTCTCACCGGACACCGCGCGGGCGATATTGCCCTCGACGAGCAGATTGAACACCACCATCGGCATGTCGTTGTCCATACACAAGCTGAAGGCGGTCGCATCGGCCACCTTCAATTCCTTTTCGAGGACCTCGCGGTGGGTCACTCGTTCGATCAGCTCCGCGGTGGGGTCGAGGCGCGGATCGGCGGTGTAGACCCCGTCGACCGCCTTGGCCATCAACACCACCTCGGCACCGATCTCCAGCGCGCGCTGTGCGGCGGTGGTGTCGGTGGAGAAGAACGGCATGCCGACGCCGGCGCCGAAGATCACCACGCGCCCCTTCTCCAGGTGTCGGCGCGCACGCAGCGGCAGATAGGGCTCGGCGACCTGACCCATGGTGATCGCGGTCTGGACGCGGGTGCTGATGCCCTGCTTCTCCAGGAAGTCCTGCAGCGCCAGGCAGTTCATGACCGTGCCGAGCATGCCCATGTAATCGGAACGCGCCCGATCCATACCGCGCTGCTGCAGTTCCGCGCCGCGGAAGAAGTTGCCACCACCGATGACGACGGCGACCTGAACCCCGGAACGCACAACGTCGGCGATCTCCTCGGCGACCTTCTCCACGACGTCCGGGTCGAGTCCCACCTGTCCTCCGCCGAACATTTCACCGCCCAGCTTGAGCAGCACGCGGTGGTAGCCGGGGGTATCGGCGGGCTTATCGGAGACGGGCTCGGTCATTTACGCTCCTCGACAAGTGCTTCGGCGACGGACTCCGGCGGGTGCCATCCTGCCCCGGGAACGCCACCGGATGCACATCCGGTCCCGTTACACCGCAGGCTGCACTCCGGATCCCGCCGAGACGCGGAAAAGACGTGTGCCGCCCGGCCGGATGATCCGACGGGCGGCACACGGCACGACCGGGGTGGACCCGACCCGAACCCACCATCGG
Source organism: Millisia brevis NBRC 105863 (assembly GCF_001552615.1). GTDB lineage: Bacteria > Actinomycetota > Actinomycetes > Mycobacteriales > Mycobacteriaceae > Millisia > Millisia brevis. The sequence goes on along the minus strand of NZ_BCRN01000017.1, from coordinate 50,953 downwards.
GGTTCGGGTCATCGGGTCCGTGAGGTCAGGACGCGCCGACCTCGAGACGCGCGAAGCGGGTCACATTGACGCCCGCCTCGTCGAGAAGCGCCTTGACCGTCTTCTTCGAGTCCTGCACGGACGACTGCTCGAGCAGCACGACGTCCTTGAAGAACCCGTTGACGCGACCGTCGATGATCTTGGGCAGCGCCTGCTCGGGCTTGCCCTCCTCACGAGCGGTCTTCTCGGCGATGGTGCGCTCCTGCTCGACGATGTCGGCAGGCACGTCGTCGCGGGTCAGGTAGGTGGCCTTGAGGGCCGCCACCTGCATCGCGGCACCACGAGCGGCCTCGGCGGCACTGTCGCCGGCGCCCTCGTATTCGACGATCACGCCGACTGCCGGGGGCAGGTCGGAGCTACGCTTGTGCAGGTAGATCGCCACCGGACCGGTGAAGCTGACCAGGCGACGGATGACCAGCTTCTCGCCGATCTTCGCCGACAGCTCCTGCAGAGCGGTGCCGACGGTCTTGTCACCTTCGAAGGTCAGCGCCTCGAGCGCCTCGACATCCGCCGGCTTCTCGACCGCCGCGATATCGGCGACCTGCTGGGCGAAGGCCTGGAACTCCTCGTTCTTGGCGACGAAGTCCGTCTCGGAGTTGATCTCGACCAGGACGCCGTCCTTGGCCGCGATCAGACCCTCGGCGGTCGAACGCTCGGCACGCTTGCCGACGTCCTTCGCGCCCTTGATGCGCAGCTGCTCGACGGCCTTGTCGAAGTCGCCGTCGTTGTCCGCAAGAGCGTTCTTGCAGGCCAGCATGCCGGAGCCGGTCAGCTCCCGAAGCCGCTTGACGTCAGCGGCTGTGTAGTTCGCCATCCTCGGCGAGCCTCCTCGATGTCTACGCGATGAATGAACGAGCCACCGACCCGAGGGCCGGTGAGATCATGCGCCGCTCAGTGCGCGGCAACCTGCTCGGCCGGGACGGTGATCTCGGCTTCGACGCTCTCGGCACCATTGGTGGCCTCGGCCCCGTTGGTGGCCTCCGAACCGTTCGGGGTCGCGGCGGCGAGCTGCTCGAGTTCCCACTCGGCCAGCGGCTCACCGGCGGCAACCTCGCCCGGCTTCTCGTCGCCGGACGCCGACCGGCCGGCACGCGCCTGCAGGCCCTCGGCCACCGCGGAAGCGACGACCTTGGTCAGCAGAGCGGCGGAACGGATCGCGTCGTCGTTGCCCGGGATCGGGTAGTCGACGACGTCCGGGTCGCAGTTGGTATCCAGGATCGCGATGACCGGGATGTTCAGCTTGCGAGCCTCGCCGACGGCGATGTGCTCCTTGTTGGTGTCGACGACCCACACGGCCGAGGGCACCTTGGCCATGTCGCGGATACCGCCGAGGGTCCGGTCGAGCTTGGCCATCTCGCGGGTCAGCATCAAGATTTCCTTCTTGGTGCGACCCTCGAAGCCACCGGTCTGCTCCATCGCCTCGAGCTCCTTGAGGCGCTGCAGACGCTTGTGAACGGTGGAGAAGTTGGTGAGCATGCCGCCCAGCCACCGCTGGTTGACGTAGGGCATACCGACGCGGGTCGCCTCTTCGGCGATCGATTCCTGCGCCTGCTTCTTGGTTCCGACGAAGAGGATCGTGCCGCCGTGGGCCACGGTCTCCTTGACGAACTCGTACGCCTTGTCGATGTAGGTGAGCGTCTGCTGCAGATCGATGATGTAGATGCCGTTGCGGTCGGTGATGATGAACCGCTTCATCTTCGGGTTCCACCGTCGGGTCTGATGCCCGAAGTGGGTGCCGCTCTCGAGCAGCTGCTTCATTGTTACGACTGCCATCGCCGTACAACTCGCTTTCTGATGCCGGTTATTCGTTGAACACCGGGTTCGGTGCCAACCCTGGCGTCCGCCGGTCGTCGGACTCCCGGGCCCGGATCGGGGATCTCACCTCTGTCGAGGCGACAACACTGCCGATACGAGGCACCATGGAGACCAGCCGGCGACCTGTGGCGCTCGACCATCGGTCGAGCAGCGGACGCGCGAAGTCGGCTCGCGCACGCACGAGCCGCGTATCCAGTCTACAACCGCCGTTTCGACCCCGTCCTCGGGGTCGGAGGAATCCGCGCAGCGACGTTCGAGAAGCCGTACGGGACGGCCTGCCGGATATGGGTACAACGAACCGGCCGCCCCGGGGAGTTCCCCCGCTACCCGGCGAACCCGGGGATAACCCGATGCCCGCGCGCCGGGTCGGGAACGATGCTGGACGGCATGATCGATCCCCTTCGCCGACTCCGGCCGCGTCGCTCCCGGCTGCTGGTGGCGCTGGTCGTGGTGGCGTTTCCGACAATGGCGCTCTCGACGCTCGTCGGTATTCCGCCGGCCGGCGCGCGCGACGACTATCGGTGGCCCCTGGAGCCGCGGCCGGCCGTGGAGCGCGCCTTCGCTCCGGGCGCACACGACTGGCTACCGGGGCATCGCGGTGTCGACCTCGCGGGCAGCGACGGCGTCCCGGTCCGGGCGGTGGGCGCGGGGACCGTCGTGTTCGCCGGGCAGGTCGGCGGGAAGCCGGTGGTGAGCATCGAGCACGGCAACGGCCTGCGCAGCACCTACGAACCGGTGGTCGCCTCGGTCGAGCGGGGTCGCCTGGTGACCGCCGGTCAGATCGTCGGGGTCCTGCGGGTCGGGCACGAGGGCTGCGCGGTCGAGGCTTGTCTGCATCTCGGACTGCGCCGCGGACAGACCTACCTCGACCCACTGGGGCTGTTCGGCGGGCGACGGATCGTGCTGCGCCCCGACCCCTGACGCCTCGGACCCGACCGGCTCCGAGGAACCACCCCGTCCCCGACCCGACCCTCGGGATTCGCCCGATCGACTCGAGCGGGACCGGCGCGGCGGAAGGACCGAACTACCAGCCGCGGGGGTCGGCGCCGGAGACCGCGGCCGAGTGGCGGCCGGCGTTCTGCGGGAAGTCGTCGGCGACCATCGCGGCGAGGTCGACGAACGCCGCCCGCGTCCGCGGCCGCAGCCGGTCGATGTCGACGATGCCGCCCTCGGCGAGATGCTCGTCGAAGGGCACGACGACCATCGCGCGGCACCGGGCGAGGAAATGCCGTTGCAGCGCTTCCATGTTGATACCGAGCGGGCCCGGCCGCTGTGCGCTGACGACCACGACCGTCCGCTCCGCCAGGTGGGCGTAGCCGTGCAGTTGGAGCCATTCGAGCGTCGCCGCGGCGCTCGACGCACCGTCCACCGCCGGGGTGGTCACCAGGACCAGCGAGTGCGCGAGGCTGAGCACCCCGTTCATCGCCGAGTGCATCACCCCGGTGCCGCAGTCGGTGAGGATGAGGTTGTAGTGGACCCGCAGGATGTCGATGACGCCGCGGTAGTCCGCCTCGGTGAACGCCTCCGATGCCGCCGGATCGCGCTCGCCGGCGATCACCTCGAGCCGGCTGGTGGCCTGCGAGGAGTGCACGCGCACGTCGGAGTAGCGCCGGATCGACGGCAAGCAGGTCGCGGACGGTCGACTGGGTCTGCTGCGGGACACGTCCGCCCAGCGTGCCGAAGTCGGGGTTGGCGTCGACGGCGATGACATTGTCGCCGCGCACCGACGCGAAGATCGAGCCGAGACCGATCGTGGTGGTTGTCTTGCCGACGCCGCCCTTCAACGACAACAGCGCGATCCGATAGTCCGACCGAATCGGCTGACGAATGCGTTCGAGTTGCGCGTTGTAGCGGCGCTCGGCGGCCGACTCCGCGGGGTGCACCGCTCCCCCGGTCAGTCGGTAGATCCCGCGCCGCCATCCCGATCGGGGCGGCATCGCGTGGCGGGGGCGACTCGGGAAGGCGTCCGGCATCAGGTCGGCGGCGCCGTACTGCACGTCGAAGTCGTGGGCGATCTCGATTTCGCCGCCGGTGCGTCGGGCGGGCGGCCCCGCGGGCAGGGCTGCGGGCTCATCCGCTCGGTAGGGCTCTGCCGAGTCCTCACCGAGGGTGTCGTCCCGCGTCCGCGCGTCCGGCGAGGGATATCCCGACGGGTAGAAGTCCCCGGCCCGGCCCGCCGAATCCTCGGGATCGCGGTACCCGGCATCCCGGTAGGCGTCGGGACGGCGGTACCCGTCGACCGGGCCGGCGCCTCGCTGATACCCGTCGAAGGCATCCGGGCCGGCCTGCGGATCCACATGCTGGGCGCGGCGGTAGCCCTCCGGGAGATACCGGTCGTCGTCGCCGTACAGCCCCTCGCTGCCGTAGGCATCGGCCGACGGCTGCGGTACGACCGCGCCGCGCTGTTCGGGCACGACGGCGACCGAGCGGTTGCGCGTGTCGGGGACCGAGTAGACCTCGGGAGCGGCGGCCGCGGTACGGGCGGGGAGGGAGACGGGCTCGGCATCGCCGCGCGAGGGGTTCACCCGACGGTCGACGCCGTGCGCGGGGCCGGCGCCGTGCGCGGTGGCCCCGGTCTCGCCGTCACCACGACGCTCGCCGTTCGAGTAGCCGTCGAGGACCTGCCAGTCCCGAGCGGCGGACCGACGAGGGGTCTCCACACTCACCCAATCCGTGCGCCCCTGCCCGGACTGCGGCTCCAGCTCCCATGGGAGCGACCGGTCTTCCGCCTGCTCCGGAACCACGAGCCCCCCTCCCTGGCCGCGTCGAAAGAAAGACCATAAGCCGGAATATGGGCCCAACACCGAAGCCACATCCGCCTGCCGGCCGAACGATGGGTATGACGCTACCAAAAACACCCATATACGCGTACCCGTAGTTCGATTATTCGGCCCTGGGGTGCGCACGGTCATGCGCCGCCCGCAATCTCTGCATCGAAATATGGGTGTAGATCTGTGTGGTCGCCATCGAAGCATGCCCCAGCAGTTCCTGCACGACCCGCAGATCGGCTCCGCCATCGAGGACATGCGTCGCGGCGGTATGACGCAATCCGTGCGGGGCAATCGACGGAAGTTCACAGCCGGCGCCGATCACCCGGTGTACCGCGGTGCGGGCCTGACGCTGGTCGAGGCGCCCACCGCGGGCGCCCAGGAACAGCGCCGGCCCCGACCGCGGCCCGACCAGACTCGGGCGCCCCTCGGCCAACCAGCGCCGAACCGCCGTTTCGGCCGGACGGCCGAACGGAACCACCCGTTGTTTGTCGCCCTTGCCGAGGACCCGCAGCACCGACCGCTCGAAGTCGATGTCGTCGATATCGCTGCCGCAGAGTTCGGACACCCGCATCCCGGTGGCGTAGAGCAACTCGACTATCGCCTGGTCACGGACGGCGAGCGGGTCTCCGGCAGCCGCTTCGCGAGCGGCCTCGGCCAGCACCTCGCTCATCTGATCGGCCCGCAGGACCGTCGGCAGGGTCCGCAGGATGCGCGGCGCCGCGAGCGGCTCGGTCGGGTCGTCGTCGAGGACGCCCGTCCGCCGCAACCAGGCGGTGAACGATGCGATCGACGACAGGCGCCGGGCGGTGGTCGCCCGCGCGGCCGGCGACGCGGCGAGCCAGCCGCGGATCGCGCGCGTGGTGATCGGGGGGTCGGTCGGCGCGCCCTCGCCCCCGGCCGACCCGGCGGCGCCGGCGTGCGCGAGGAATCCACGAATGTCGCCGATATAGGCGCGCACGGTGGCGTCGGAATGATCAACGGCCAAATGCCGGCGATAGTCGTCCAGCAACGCAGCCGGCTTCACCACCGGTCCCGCGGCGATTGCCGTCGGCCCGGTGGTAGGCGCCGGGAAAACATGCCCGTCGTCGCCGACGGAGCGGGCCGGAATCCGGTCGGCAACGATCGCCCGGATATGGCGCGAATGGTCCCCGGATGTTCCCGGCGTGCTTTGACGCAATTTATCTCCGAAATCACAACGGACACGGATACCGGCGGCCGATCACATCGACCGACGCCGGCACCGGCAACCTACTGCTCGGCGACCGCCAGATCCCGCTTCCAGGCCCGGAAGCTCTCCTCATTGCGTCCGCGACGCCAGTACCCCGAGATCGACGCCCACTCGGCTCCGACCCCGCGGGTGCGTCGGATGTACGGACGGATCACGTGCATGACCGTCTGCGCCTCACCGTGCACGAAGGCGTGCACCTGCCCGGGCAGCCAGTCGCCGGCGAGGACCGCGCGCGACAACGGGGACTCGCCCGCCTCGCCGGTGCCATCCGCGCCCGCTCGGTGCACCCAGATCACGTCGACCTTGGGGCCGTGATCGATCGGCACCTCGTGTGCGGCATCCTCGATCTCGATGTACACCCGCGCGACCGCATCGGAATCGAGCGCCTCCACGGCGGCGGAGATCGCCGGGATCGCCGATTCGTCGCCGGCCAGCAGATGCCAGTCGGCGTCGGAGCGGGGACGGTAGGCGCCGCCGGGTCCGAGCATCGACAGCTGTTCGCCGGCCTCGGCGCGCGCGGCCCAGGGGCCCGCGACTCCCTCGTCGCCGTGCACCACGAAGTCGATCGCGATCTCGCGGCGATCGGGATCGACCGATCGCACGGTGTAGGTCCGCATGGTCGGCGCCTCGCTGTCACCCAACAGCAGCTTCACGTAGGCGTCGGTGAAGTCGTTGGGTTCGAACTCGCCGAACCCGGGATCGCCGAAGACCACTCGTACCAGGCTGGGTGACAACTGTTCTCGACGAGCCACCGTGAGCGTGGTGATACGTCGCGCCATCGCCAGTGCCTCCTTCGGACACGAACCCGACCGCCGTGCGGCCGGGTGGACTCGGCCGGATCGTTGTACCCGGCCATCCTGCCAACCTACCCGCCGGGCGACACCCAGCGGGGTTGCCTCTCGGATCAGTGCGCGGCGGCGTACGCCTCTTGAATCTCCGCGCTGATACGGCCGCGGGAACTCACCGCGTAACCGTTCTCCTTCGCCCACTGGCGAATGTCGCTCAAATTCGACGCCGGCGAGGCACCGACGGCCGCGGAGGCCTTCCGGCGCGAGCGGCGGCCGCCCACCTTTTTTGCATGTTCCACCCAGAATGCAAACTGATCGTAAAGCTCGTTTGCATGCTTGTTGGACAGATCGATCGAGTACTGGACTCCGCCGAGCGAAAACTCGACCGTCTCGCCCTGACCGTCCTTGATGACGGACCCGTCGACATCGTCGATCAATTGCACCGTCGTCCTGCGAGCCATTCCGTGCACCCTTCCACGTCGCATCTCGGTAAGCCTCGCCCTCAATATAACAGCACGCCTTTGAACGAGAGCCCGACGAGCCGATAACCCGGCGCGTTACGCGGCGGTGATACACCGGTCGGCACCCGCGTCGGGAAATTGCCCGGCGCCGGTTTTTCTGCGCAGATGACGCTGTCCGGCAACAGATTTGACGATAGGGCTGAATTTGGGACAAAACCGACCGGACCCGGCCGAGCGACAACAATCACCCACCCCAACGCGCCCGACGTTCGCGCGGCGCGAAAAACGTCGAGATCACTCCACCGATGGCCGTTTCGAATGGGAGTCGGCTACGGTTCACGATCGAAACCGGAGGCTAATCCGACCCGGCGGAATGTTACGGCGACGGACGGTAATTAGCCGCTGCCGGAGGCCCGGGATGTCGGCTATCGGTGGCGCCAGCCGGCTACGCCGAATTATTCCGAACACGGTACCAACCGTCATCATCCCGGGAAACCAACGACTCGAGTTCCAGACGCGCCAGCGCTCGGCGGACCTCGCCGGCCGGTAGCCCCGACAGAAATGCCAGGTTCTGTTCATCGTGCCGTCGATGTCCGTTGAATGCGTCGTAGACCATCAGCGCCGGACGCGGTAAAACATCGGCCGGCCGTGCCGGTCCGGTATCGGCGATCATCGGGGCGGCGCCGACCTCCGAGATCACCTCCGCGGCGCCGGTGACCAGCAATGCCTCGCCGCTGCGGATCATGTGATGGCACCCCACCGAGGCCGCCGACGTCGTCGGACCGGGACAGGCCATGGTGGGCCGCCCGAAGCGGCGCGCCCACGCGACGGTATTGCGCGCCCCGCTGCGCCGACCGGCCTCGGTGACAACCACACCCGCGGACAGCGCCGCCAGCAGGCGGTTACGGGCGAGGAAGCGATGCCGGGCGGGCCGCACCCCCGGCGCGTACTCGCTGATCACCACTCCCGCACCGTCCGCGATCGCACCGAACAGCCGCGCATGCCCGACCGGATACGGATTGTCGATACCGCCGGCGAGCACCGCGACCGTCGGCCGTCCGGTGGCCACCGCCGCGCGATGCGCCACCGCGTCGATGCCGTAGGCGCCGCCGGAGACGATCGTCCATCCCTCGCCCAGCAACCCGTCCGCCAGCTCGGCGGTGACCGTCTCTCCGTAGCCGGTGCACGCCCGGGTGCCGACCACCGCCACCGACCGGTCGACCAGGCGACCGAGCGGAGCGCTGCCGCGCACCCAGAGAGCCAGCGGCGGTGCGTGATCGGCGTTGTCGGACTCGACCGCGTCCAGGGGCAGCAATGGCCAGGACGGCCAGTCGTCGTCCTCCGGGATGCACAGCCGGCCACCGAGCGCGGCGATCCGCTCCAGATCGCGCGCCTCGCCGCCCAGCACGGCCCGCGCCTCGCTGCGCCGCAACACCCCGCCGGGTGCCGTCCCCCGCCGGATCGCGTCCGCCGCGGCCACCGGCCCCTCGGCGGCCACGAAGTCGGCGACCCCCCGCGACGGCCCGAGCACGACCGCCGACAGGTACGCGCGGGCGACCCGTTCCGGCGCGTGCACGTCACCGCTAGCCATGATTGCGAAAACTCAACGCGGACAGGACATCACCGTCGTCGGGGCGCGGCTTGTGGGCGAGGTCCGATACGGTCAGGGCAACGCGCATGGCACGGTCGGCGCCACGTGAGGTGATCAGTCCACGCCGCAGCGCAACCTCGATCGGAGCAAGGGCGGCGCGAGCATCCAGATACGACCGCCGCACGACCGGGCCCGGCACCTCGGCATTGGTCGTCCATCCACCCTCGCGCCAGCGATGGGCGGCTCGGGCCCGCGCCTCGACCACCCGTTCCCGGACCCGCTCGGTCGGCTCGCAGGCCGCGTCGAGCAGCACGCCGCCGGTGGGCGGTCGCAGGGCGATCCGCAGATCGACCCGGTCGAGCAGCGGTCCCGACAGCCGACCCAGGTAGCGACGCCGCGCCGCCGGCGGGCAGACGCAGTCCTCCGGTCGCGCCGGAGCGCAGGGACACGGGTTGGCCGCCAGGACCAGCTGGAAGCGCGCCGGATAGCGGGCCTCCCCCTTGGCACGGGTCACGCGAACCTCTCCTTCCTCCAACGGAGTCCGCAGCGCTTCGAGCGCGCGGATCGACATCTCGGGGCACTCGTCGATGAACAGCACGCCCCGATGCGCGCGGCTGACCGCACCGGGCAGCGCCATTCCGGAGCCGCCGCCGGTCAGCGACGTCGCCGTGCTGGTGTGGTGGGGCGCGACAAACGGCGGCCGCCGTACCAGGGGCCGGTCGACCGGCAGGATGCCCGCGACCGAGTGCACGGCGGTCACCTCCAGCGACTCCGCATCGGTCAGCTCCGGCAGCAGACCCGGAAGGCGCTGGGCCAGCATCGTCTTGCCGACGCCGGGCGGGCCGGTCAGCAGGATGTGGTGCGCCCCGGCGGCGGCGATCTCCAGAGCGGTGCGCGCGTGCTCCTGCCCGACCACATCGGCGAGGTCGGGGCCGCCGGGCGCCGGCTCCGGCGCGATCGGCGCGGGCGCCATCAGGTTGTCCGCCCCGCGCAGCCACGCGGTCACCTCCCGCAGATGATGTGCTCCGAGGACGTCGATGCCCGGCACCAGCCCGGCCTCGGGGAGCCCCGCCGCCGGTACGACCACCCGTTCGCGTCCGGCCCGCCGCGCTCCCAGCACCGCAGGCAGCAGACCGCGCACACTCTTGAGCCGACCGTCGAGCGCCAACTCCCCCAGGAAGGCGACGTTGTCCAGCCGGGTGCGCGGAACCGCCCGCGACGCATCGAGAACGGCGCAGGCCAGCGCCAGATCGTAGACCGATCCCACCTTGGGCAGGGACGCCGGCGACAGCGCCAGGACCACCTTCTGCCGCGGCCACTGCTCACCGCTGTTGACCACGGCGCTGCGGACCCGATCCCGGGATTCCTGCAGCGCGGCATCCGGCAGACCGACGACGTTGACCCCGGGCAAACCGCTGCGCACATCGGCCTCGATCTCGACGAGCACGCCGTCGATTCCGACCACCGCCACCGCGTAGACCCGCCCCAGGCCCATCAGAACGCATCCCGCAGATGGGTGACCGCCGGTGGCAGTCCCGGTTCGAGCATCACGCAGACGACGTCGAAACGCACCGACAGCCACGGCCCGTCCCGCTCGGCCAGCCACGCGGCCGCCAACCGACGAATACGGGCCTGCTTGCTCGGAGGCACCGCGGACCAGGGACCGCCGAAGCCGTATCCGGTGCGGGTCTTGACCTCGACGAAGACCACCAGGTCCGCGCCGCGGACGATCATGTCGATCTCGCCGTGTCGACACCGCCAATTGCGCGCGAGCACGTCATATCCGTGGTCGACCAGATACCTCGCCGCGCAATCCTCTCCCCGAGATCCCACCCGCTGCGCGTCCACCGTTTCCCCCGCTCGGTCACCCTGCGTCACCGGATCACCATCGCGGATCGCGGTGCTCACGCCCGGCGGTCGACCTGCGGATTCGCCCGACCCGGGGATAACCGCACCCCCGGGGACAACCTCGCCGGGACGGCGGCGGGCAGGGTCGTGAGAAAGTGGGACGGCCCTCAGAAGGCCAGGGCGATCAGCACGACGTTGAGGGCGATCACCACCGCGGCGCAGATGATCCCGGCGATCGTGGTGATCCGCCGATTCACGTACGGCCCCATCACCGTTCGGCTCGCGGTGAACTGCACCAGCGGCACCAGGGCGAAGGGGATGCCGAAGGACAGCACCACCTGGGAGAGCACCAGGGCGCGGGTCGGGTCGACCCCCGACGCCAGAATCGCCAGCGCGGGGGCCAGGGTGATCAGCCGGCGCACCACATCGGGGATCCGCCGCTGGATGAAGCCGTCCATCACCACCTGGCCCGCGAGGGTGCCGACGCTCGACGATGCCAATCCGGAGGCCAGCAGGGCCAGGGCGAACAGCAGGGCGGCGCCGGATCCGAGGGTCGCGGCGATCCCGGCGTGCGCCCCCTCGATGGTGTCGATTCCCCGGCCGGAGAGGGCGGCCGCCGCGATCACGAGCAGCAGCAGGTTCATCACCCCGGCGCCGGAGAGGGCCATCACGACGTAGACCCGCTGGATGCGCAATTGTGCCGCCGGATCGGCCTCCGGGCGGCGGTGCATCCCGGTCAGGCCGCCGTGCAGGTAGATCGCGTGGGGCATGACCGTCGCGCCGATCATCGCCACGGCCAACAGAACGCTGTTGGTGTCGGTGACCCGCGGGACGAGGCCGCCGAGGATCGCGGGCGGGTCGATCCCGGCCATCAGGGCGTCGACCACGAATCCGATCAGGATGATCGCGAGCAGGCCGACCACCACCGAGTCGAAGACCCGCACCCCGCGTCGACGCAGCGTCAGCATGCCGAAGGCGACGATCCCGGTGATCAACCCGCCCACCAGCAGCGGGAGATCGAACAGCAGATACAGCGCGATCGCCCCGCCGACGATCTCCGCGAGGTCGGTGGCGATGGCGACGATCTCGGCCTGGACCCACAGCAGACGTGCGGCGGTGCGCGGGTAGCGCTCCCGGCAGATCGCGGCCAGACCGACTCCGGTGACGATGCCGACCTTGGCCGAGAGGTACTGCACCAACATGGCGATCGCGCTGCTGGCGACGACGACCCACACCAGCAGGTAGCCGTACTGGGAACCGGCGGAGACGTTGGTGGCGAAGTTGCCCGGATCGACGTAGGCGACCGCACTGACCACCGCAGGGGCGAGAAGACCGATCGGTCTGGATGCTGTACGGGCGCTGCGCCGGGCGGCCATCACGCTCCCTTTCCGCCGATGGACGGCCGCCGATGTCCCGGTCCCGGCCTCGCTGGGGCGGCCACGCTCAGGCGAGGGTCGCGCGGACGACATCGTCCGGTTCGGCGTCCGCCTCCGCGAGCAGGTCGCCGTCCGCGGATCGGATGCTCGAATGACCGGCGGTCCGGTGGTACCCCTCGCCGGTCGGGCCGGCGCAACTCGCCATCGCCACCGGAGCACGACAGACCGCGGCGATCACCCGCGAGCGACGGTCCTGCTCGGCCCGTTCGTGATCGTGGTGGACCACCCCGCAGGCGAACAGGTCGATCCCGAGGTCGGCGGTCTGCTCGATATGTGCGGCGATGCCCGTATCCCGGCAGATCGCGAGGCCGACTCGTCGACCGGCGAACGTCATCGCGACCGCGCCGGGTCCGGCGGCGAAGCGGCGCCCCTCGTCGGCCCCGGGGTGCGCCTTGCGGTAGACGATCCGCGCGCCGTCGGCGTCGACGAGAAGCATCGCGATGTGATCGACGCCGTCCCATTCGATCGGCGCACCGACCAGCGCCGCGCTCCGGAGGTCCGCACAGGCCATGCGCAGGACCTCGATGGCAGCATCGTCTGGATCGATCACCGGCGCATCGAGGTGGTATCCGGTCAGCGACAGCTCCGGGAAGATCACCAATTGCGCCCCGGCCCGCCCGATCAGGTCCGCGTGCGCCGCCGCATTGGCGGCGAGATCCCCCACGACCGTGCGCGGCTGGGCGACGGCCACCGTCAACGGCTCGCGTACCCGTGGTCGATCGTGCACAACTCCCCCGCCCCTGGTCCCGGCGGCCCGGGCAGACCTGCCGGGCCGGTGGTACGAGGGTGATCCTCGTCCTCGATCGGGTCCGGCGCAGCCCGAACCGGCACCCGGCGGCGCGACACCTGCCGAAAAGGGACGAGGCGGGCGGCGCGGGCCTGATGTACTGGCGGGGTGAGTTCCCCCGCAACAGGTCCCGGCACCGCCGCCGATCCGAACGCTGCCGATCCGAACCGCGCAGATTCGAACGCTGCCGATCCGAACGGCGCAGATCCGCAGGCGCAGGCCGAGTCCGTCCCCCGGCCGGATACCCACGTGGTGCTCGCCACCGCGGATAGCTCCGCGTTCCGCACGCTGCGGCACAACCCGACCTCGCGGGCCGAACGATTCGCGCTCGGTCGCAGTCTGCGCGAGGACGTCCCGCGCGCCTCGATGGGCGACTGGACCCCGCCGGACGACCGGCCCGACCCGGTCGATCTGATCCGGGAATCCCACCGGGGACGGCTGGACTACCTGGTCCCGATCCGGGTCGGGCGGATGGTCGCCTCGCCCTACGGCTTCCTGCGCGGCACGGCGATCGTGATGGCGCACGACGTCGCCCGGTTGCCGGCGACCGGGATCATGCCGGTGGTCTGCGGAGATTCCCATCTGGGCAACTTCGGGTTCTACGCCTCGCCGGAGCGCGACCTCGTCCTCGACCTCAACGACTTCGACGAGGCCCACCCGGGCGCGTGGGAGTGGGATCTGCGACGGCTGGTCGCCAGCATCTGGGTCGCCGGTCGACACAACGGTTTCTCCGAGAACCAGTGCGAGACCGCGGTGACCGCCTGCGTCGCCGCCTACCGGGCGGAGTTGCGGCATCTGGCGAAGCAGCCGCTGATCGGCCGCAGCTACGAGCGGCTCGACGTCGACCGGCTCAAGCACACCACCACGAATCCGCAGCTCCGCGAGGAGATCCGCCGGGCCGCCAAGCGTGCCCGCAACCGCACCAGCGACCGCGCGCTACCCCGTTTCACCACCGAACACGACGGGGTCCGCCGCATCACCGCGGCGCCCCCGTTGATCACCCGCGTCACCGACGAGGAGTTCGAGCACATCGTCGTCGGCCTGGACGCCTACCTCGACACCGTCGCCGGACATTGGCGTCGGGTCCTCGGCGGCTACCGCATCGTCGACATCGCCCACAAGGTCGTCGGCGTCGGCAGCGTCGGGCTGCGCGCGTATGTGGTGCTGCTGGTGGGTTCGAGCCCCGAGGATGTGGTCTTCCTGCAGCTCAAGCAGGCCCGGCGCTCGGTCCTCGGGCCGTTCGTCCACGGTAAGTCGGCCTGGCACGCCCATCAGGGGCAACGTGTCGTCGAGTATCAGCAAGCCCTGCAGACCGTCAGCGATCCGCTGCTCGGGTGGACCACCATCGACGACCGGCAGTACTACGTGCGGCAGTTCCGCAATATGAAGGGCACGGTCCCGCTCGACGCGCTCGACCCGGAGGCGCTGTCGGACTACGTCAACGTCGTCGGACACCTTCTGGCCAAGGGGCACGCCCGCACCTCGGGCGCCTCGATGATCTCCGGCTACGTCGGGGGATCCGATCGGCTCGATATGGCCCTGGCCCGCTTCGCGCGTCACTACGCCGACCAGACCGAAGCGGATCACGCCCGGTTGGTCACCGCGGTGCGCAGCGGCCTGCTGCCCTGCGAGATGCCCGACTCCGGTACCGGCTTCCGCAATGGATGACCGGACCGCTGTGCAAGGGTCTTCCTCAGCGGCAGAGCGCGACGATTATCTCCTCGGCGACGCGCTGGGGAAGATGTACGCACACCGGCCGGGTTCAGTCGGGTAGCCGCAGGTCCGGCTTGTCGAGTTCCTCGACGTTCACGTCCTTGAAGGTGAGCACTTTGACGTGCTTGACGAAACGCGCGGGACGGTACATATCCCAGACCCAGGCGTCGGACATCCGCAGCTCGAAGTACACCTCACCGTCGGCATTGCGGGGCAGCACCTCCACCGAGTTGGCGAGGTAGAACCGCCGCTCGGTCTCGATCACGTAGGTGAACTGCCCGACGATGTCTCGGTACTCCCGGTAGAGCGTGAGCTCCATCTCGGTTTCGTACTTCTCGAGATCCTCGGCACTCATCGGACCTCCCACCCTCCTTCACTGCGGGCGCGCCTGACCCTGCGGTCGCCATGTCGACCATGGGCGCGCTGTCCATCATCACCCGGGCGCCCGGTGGCGACCAGTCGGGCCGCACCCACATTCGCATAGGAAAAGCGATGTTCGGGGCACGGTCCCAGCTCGGCGAGCCGCCGACTGTGCTCCGGGGTGCTGTATCCCTTGTGCTCGGCGAAGCCATAGCCGGCGTATTGCTCATCCATCTCGACCATCATGCGGTCGCGGGTCACCTTGGCCAGGACGCTCGCCGCGGCGATCGACGCGGCCGCCGCATCCCCACCGATGACCGGCAGCGACGGCACCGGCAGGCCCGGCACCCGGAAGCCGTCGGTCAGCACGTAGCCGGGTTCGCTGTCGAGACCGGCGATCGTCCGCCGCATGCCTTCGATATTGGCGACGTGGATGCCGATCCGGTCGATCTCCTCGGCCGGGAAGGTCACCACCGACCAGGCCACCGCGGAGCGCTTGATCCGTCCGAAGAGCGTCTCGCGCATCGCCGGCGTCAGCTTCTTCGAGTCGTCCAGGTCGATCAGCCCGCTGCGGGCCCGTTCGCCGAGCACGCAGGCGGCCACCACGAGCGGTCCGGCGCAGGCGCCGCGGCCGGCCTCGTCGACCCCGGCGACCGGTCCGAGGCCGCACCGGTAGAGCACCGATTCCATCGTCCGCAGACCCGCGGCACGGCGCACCACCACGCGGGGCGGCCACTGGGCGGCGCCCCGTCGTGGGCGGGCTTCGACCGACACGGGGCTACGCGGCCCGTCGAACTCGGTATCGACGGGCCCGAGCGGAGCGCCCCGCGCCGGCGATCACTGCGGAACGATCTGCGGATCCGAGATAACACCCCACCGCGACGGCGGCAGGATGATCAGGCGGGCCTTGCCCACGACGTTGTCGACCGGGATGGTGCCCTCGTTCTCGTCGCCGACGTGTACCCGCGAGTCCGCGGAATTGCTGCGATTGTCGCCCATCATCCACAGCCGCCCCTCCGGCACCGTGACCGGTCCGAAGCATCGTCCGGACGACGGCACGGTGGTGCAGTCGAGCACGCCGGGCTCGAAGGGGAAGTCGAACTGGATGTACGGCTCGTCGATCGCGACGCCGTTGACCATGACCCGGCCCTGCGCGTCGCAGCACTCGACGGTCTGCCCACCGACCGCGATGACGCGCTTGACCAGGTCGTTCTCGTCGGGCGCGACCAGGCCGACCATCGAGCCGACCTCCTGCAGACCACGTACGACGACGTTGTCCGAGCGGGTCGAGGTGTAGCCGATCGACCACGAGTCGGGCCCCTTGAAGACCAGCACGTCACCCGGCCGCGGTTCTCCGAAGCGGTAGGTGATCTTGTCGACCAGAATCCGGTCACCCGTGCAGCCGTTGCAGCCGTGCAACGTCGGCTCCATCGACTCGGACGGGATCAGGAAGACCCGCGCGACGAAGGTCTGCAACAGGATGCTCAGCACCAACGCCGTCACGATCAGAATCGGCAGTTCCTTCCAGAACGGCCGCTTCTTCTTCTCGTTCTCGCGATCGGCGTCGGTGCGGAAGGTGAACCCCCGCTTGTCCGAGCGTGCGTTCATATGGTCGACCGCCGGCCGGCTCCCCTTTCGGGGAACTCGATCAGCGCTTCTCCTTGATCTTGGCGGCCTTGCCGCGCAGATCGCGCAGGTAGTAGAGCTTGGCGCGACGGACGTCACCGCGGGTGACGACCTCGATGCTCGCGAGGTTCGGGCTGTGCACCGGGAAGGTGCGCTCGACGCCGACGCCGAACGATACCTTGCGCACGGTGAAGGTCTCGCGGATGCCGCCGCCCTGGCGCCGGATCACCGCGCCCTTGAAGACCTGCACGCGCTCCTTGCTGCCCTCGATGACCTTGACGTGCACGTTGACCGTGTCGCCGGGGCCGAACTCGGGGATGTCGGTGCGCAGCGACTGCTTCTCGACGAGGTCCAGGGTGTTCATTGACTGTCCGTCCTTGGTGTTTCGACGCATGAGCAGAGGAACGTGGCGCCGGACCGGCCGCGGGCTGTGCCCGGCGACGATCACGGATTCCCACCCGTTCGTACTCCGTGTAAGGGTTGTCGACCGCACGCGTATCGGCGCCGGCAACCGATTCATGATGCCAGAAGCGGCGGATGCGGTGGTAATCGACCCGCGCGAACGGCCGGGTCGAACCGGCGACCGGGGGTTGGCTCAGGAACCGAAACCCGCCCGCCGCAGCGCATCGGCCATCGAGCCGGTCGGCTGGGACCGCCGATCGTTGCCGCCCTTGTGACGACGGTCACCGCCGGAGGCCCCCTGGTCGCCGCGCCCGCGGTCGCCGGCGTTGCCGCTGCGGTCGCCGCGACCGCGCGAGGCGTTGGCATCGGCCGCCTGCCGCCCGTCGGAACGACCGCGGGACGGCGCCTCGGAGCGGCCGCCGCGCGACTGGCCGTCGGACCGCCCCCCACGGGCCTGCCCGTCGGAACGTCCCCCACGCGATTGCCCGTCGGACCGCCCGCCGCGGGCCTGCCCGTCGGGACGCCCGCCGCGCGACTGATCGGAGCGCCCACCGCGACCGCCTTCGGCGCGTCCGCCGCGAGCGCGGACGTCGGCCTCGTCGTCGAGTCGCAGGGTCAGCCCGATCCGCTTGCGTTCGGTGTCGACCTCGGTGACCTTGACCTTGACCACCTGGCCGCTGCGCACCACGTCGCGCGGGTCCTTGACGAAGGTGTGCGACATCGCCGAGACGTGGACCAGACCGTCCTGGTGGACGCCGATGTCGACGAAGGCACCGAACGCGGCGACGTTGGTGACCACGCCCTCGAGGACCATCCCCGGGGTGAGGTCGCCGATCTTCTCGACGCCGGCCGCGAAGGTGGCGGTCTCGAACTGCGGCCGCGGGTCACGACCGGGCTTGTCGAGCTCGCCGAGGATGTCGACGACGGTCGGCAGGCCGAAGCGCTCGTCGACGAAGTCCGCCGCCCGCACCGAGCCGAGGACGGCCGAGTTGCCGATGACCTCGGCGACCGGCAGACCGCTGCGTTCGGCGATCCGGCGGACCACCGGATAGGCCTCCGGGTGCACGGCGCTCGCGTCGAGCGGGTCGTCGCCGCCGCGGATCCGCATGAAGCCGGCGCACTGTTCGTAAGCCTTGGGCCCCAACCGCGCGACATCGGTCAGCTGCTCGCGCGAGCGGAACGCGCCGCGGTTGTCGCGGTGCGCGACGATCGCCTCGGCGAGCGAGCGGGTGATGCCGGAGACGCGGGACAGCAGCGGGACCGAGGCGGTGTTGACGTCGACGCCGACCGCGTTGACCGCGTCCTCGACCACCGCGCCGAGCGAGCGGGCGAGCAGCGATTCGGAAACGTCGTGCTGGTACTGGCCGACGCCGATCGACTTCGGGTCGATCTTGACCAGTTCGGCGAGCGGGTCCTGCAGGCGCCGGGCGATCGAGACGGCGCCGCGGATGGTGACGTCGAGGTCGGGCAGCTCACCGGCGGCGTACTCCGACGCCGAGTAGACCGAGGCGCCGGCCTCGGAGACGACGACCTTGGTCAGGCTCGGGTGGGCGGAGACCAGGGTCGCGGCGAGCCGGTCGGTCTCGCGCGAAGCGGTGCCGTTGCCGATCGCCACCAGTTCGACGCCGTGCTCGCGGGTCAACCGGTCGAGGGTGGCGAGGGCCTGCTCGACACGGTTGTGCGGCTGATGCGGGTAGATCGTGTCGTGGGCGAGGACCTTGCCGGTCGCGTCGACCACGGCGACCTTGGTGCCGGTGCGGAAGCCGGGATCGAGGCCCATGGTGACCCGACCGCCGGCGGGCGCGGCCAGCAGCAGGTCGCGCAGGTTGTTGGCGAAGACGGCGACCGCGTCCGTTTCGGCGGCCTGCCGCAGCCGCATGCGCACGTCGAGCGCCGAGGAGACCAGCAGCCGGGTCCGCCAGGCCCAGCGGACGGTGTCCGCGAGCCAACGGTCGGCGGGCCGTCCCAGATCGGCGATGCCGAAGCGGGCCGCGATCATCGTCCGGTAGCGCTCGCCCTCCTCGTCGCCGGGCTCCGGGTCGAAGGTCAGGCTCAGCACGTCCTCCTTCTCGCCGCGCAGCACGGCCAGGACGCGGTGCGAGGGCAGCGAGGTGAAGTCCTCGGCGAATTCGAAGTAGTCGGAGAACTTGGCGCCGTCGGCCTGCTTGCCGTCGCGCACCTTCGAGGCGAGCGCGCCGTGGCTCCACATCGTCTCGCGCAGCGACCCGACCAGGTCGGCGTCCTCGGCGAAGCGTTCGACCAGGATCGCGCGGGCGCCGTCGAGCTGTTCGGCGGTGTACCCGGCCGGATCGGTCGTCGGATCGGACAGCAGGGCGTCGGCGACCGGCTCGTGCCCGGCTTCGCGGGCGATCTGGGCCTTGGTGCGACGCTTCGGCTTGTACGGCAGGTAGATGTCCTCGAGGCGGGCCTTGGTGTCGGCGGCCACGATGCGGGCTTCGAGCTCCTCGTCGAGCTTGCCCTGCTCCCGGATCGACTCGAGGATCACCCCGCGCCGGTCCTCGAGCTCGCGCAGATAGGTCAGGCGCTCCTCGAGGGTGCGCAGCTGGGTGTCGTCGAGACCGCCGGTGACCTCCTTGCGGTACCGGGCGATGAACGGCACGGTCGAGCCGCCGTCGAGCAGCTCGATCGCGGCGCGCACACTGCCGCGCCCCACACCCAGTTCCTCGGCGATCCGCCGATCGATATCGGTGGTCCCGATCCGCCGATCGGCCGGCCCCGACGTCGTGGTCGCGGCGGCGTCGGGTGTGGGTGCTTCGTTGATGCTCTGGTCGGTCACGGGCCGCGAGCCTACCGAAGTCGGCTGCGGGCGCGGTCGCGCCGTCCCGAGACCCGCCGCTTTTCGACCCCGGGCGTCCACGGCTGCCCGCGGCGGCGATCAGCGCGGATTCGTCCCGGGACCGGCGGATTCGCCGGCGCGCTCCGCCCCGGCGGATACCGGCGGATCGATCAGATCCGGTCGCCGGTCCGCGGTGCGTTCGAGCCCCTGTTCGCGGCGCCACCGGGCGATCCGCGCGTGGTCTCCGGACAGCAGGATCGGCGGCACCTCGAGGTCGCGCCAGACCCGCGGACGGGTATAGGCGGGGCCCTCGAGCATGCCGTCGGAGAAGGAGTCCTCCTGATGGGAGCGCTGATTGCCCAGCACCCCGGGGATGAGACGGATCACCGCCTCGCAGATGACCAGCACCGCGGCCTCGCCCCCGACGAGGACGTAGTCACCGATCGAGACCTGCTCGACCCGGACCCGACGGCCGGCGTCGATCATCACCCGTTCGTCGATCCCCTCGTACCGCCCGCAGGCGAAGACGAGCGCGGATTCGCGCGACCAGCGCTGGGCGGTCTCCTGGGTGAAGGGGCGACCGGCCGGGGTCGGCACGATCAGGATGGGATCGTCGTGACGGGCGAGCACGTCGTCGAGCGCCTCGCCCCAGACCTGCGGCTTCATCAGCATGCCGGGGCCGCCGCCGTAGGGCGCGTCATCGACGGCGCGGTGCACGTCGTGCGTCCAGTCGCGCAGATCGTGCACCCCCACCGACACCAGTCCGGCGTCGATCGCCTTGCCGACCAAGGCTTCCCGCAGCGGCGACAGATAGCCCGGAAAGATGGTCAGCACGTCGACCGCCAGCGACGGCGAGGTCACGGCTCGTCGCCGTCGGGCATCAATCCCTCGGGCGGGTCGATTTCGAGGTAGCTCTCGCCGAGATCGATGTGGGGAACAAATTCCGAGATGAAGGGCACGAGCACCTCTCCCGCCTCGGGGAGGTCGACCGCCAGCAGATCGCCACCGGCGGTGTGCAATACCTCGCGCACGATCCCGATCGCGCGGGGCGAGGACCCCTCGGCCCGCAACCGCACCTCGAGGCCTTCGAGTTCGTGATCGTAGAACTCGTCCGGATCGTCGCGGGCGGGCAGCTCCGACGAGTCGATCACCAGCAGGGTCCCGCGCAGGGCCTCCGCCGCAGTGCGATCGGCGACGCCCTCGATCGTCACCAACATCCGCCCCGAATGACTGCGAGCGCCGGTGACGGTCAGCCGCGGCAACTTCTTGTACGGGGTGGTGTCACGCATCCGCGGCCGGGCCCGAAGAACGGACCCGGCCGCGAAGCGTTGGTCGGGGTCGTCGGTGCGCACCTCGACCACCAGTTCACCTTTGACGCCGTGTGGCTTGGCCACTCGACCGACGACCAGCTCCATGGTCGATCGGATCAGCGGTCGGTGTCGACGACGTCCACGCGGATCCCGCGGCCACCGATACCGGTGACCAGGGTCCGCAGCGCGGTCGCGGTACGTCCGCCGCGGCCGATCACCTTGCCGAGATCGTCCGGGTTGACGTGGATCTCGATCGTCCGACCGCGGCGTCCGGTGACCACCGAGACCTGAACGTCATCGGGGTTGGCCACGATGCCGCGAACCAGATGCTCGACGGCGTCGGCGATGACCGTGCTCACTGCGCGGCGTCTGCTTCGGCGGGGGCGTCCCCTTCGGTGGCGGCCGCGTCGTCGTCGGCCTTGGCCGGCTTCTTCTTCTTGGCGGTGGTGGCCTCGGCGATCGGCTCCGAATCGGCCTGCGCGAGGGCGGCCTGGAACAGCTCGAGCTTGGTCGGCTTCGGCTCCGCCTTCTTCAGCGTGCCCTCGGCGCCCGGCAGGCCCTTGTGCTTCTGCCAGTCACCGGTGATCTTCAGCAGGGCCTCGACCGGCTCGGTCGGCTGCGCGCCCACCGACAGCCAGTACTGCGCACGCTCGCTGTTGATCTCGATCAGGCTGGGCTCTTCCTTCGGGTGGTACTTCCCGATCGTCTCGATCGCACGGCCACCGCGGCGGGTGCGGGCGTCGGCGACGACCACCCGGTACTGCGGGTTGCGGATCTTGCCCAGACGGGTCAGCTTGATACGAACGGCCATCGTATGGCCCCTTTCAACGGGTTGGTCACGACGCAATTCAGCGATGCACCCGGTCGGTGCACCCGGTTTTGCGGATATGGGGTGTTGTGACCGCCGGCCGGCCGTAGCCGGTGACGGGCGAACAGCCGTTCATTGTGCCAGAACACGAACCGCCTCCCCAACCCCGCCCCACCACGCACCCGGTCTCCCCGTCGCCGCGGTTGCCGTACCCGCCGCCGTCATGGCAAACATATTCTGAACATATTTTCGGCAGACGGGTCGCTCGGCCGCCGATATCCGACGCAATGTTCCGATATGCCCGGATGGGTTATGGTTGACAGCGGCCCATACCTGGACGAATGCCACACAATCACCCTGCGGATGCGAGATAAATATGTTTGCCGATATGTTTGCCCGCCGCGGATGACGGACAGCGAAGTATCCGCGGCCTGGTTGGCGACGCGGCTCACCGATCGCATCACCGCCTCACCCGGCGGCGGAGGCGCCGCGATCGAGGTGGGCATTCGGGCCCTGATCGACTCGGGTGAACTCGCCGACGGCACGAAGCTGCCCACCATCCGATCGCTGGCCGACCACCTCGACCTGAAGGTCAGCGCGGTCACGGACGCCTGGGTGCGGCTGCGCCGCGAACGGTTGGTCGATACGCGGCGCCGCGGCGGCACCTTCGTCACCCGGACCGCTCCCGCCACCCCGCAGCCGGCGGATTTCGACGGCTGGGGCAGCGTCGAACTCGTCCAGGCCCTCCCCGAGCCCGCCCTGGTCCCGTCGACCGTTCCGGCGTTCGCGGCGTCGATCGACCCCGGCCGCCCGCTGACCCATACCCATCTGGACGCCAAGCTGATCGACCGGCTCCAGCAGCAGTGGCCCTTCGGTCCCGCGACGTTCACCCTGCTGCCGACCGGGCTGGCGGCCCTGCGGATGATCCTCGACGCCGTCACCGCGATCGCCGACGGAGCGATCGCGGCGGAGAGCCCCGGCATGCTGCGCACGAACGACCTCACCTCGCGCATCGTCGACCACGCGACGGTCGCGGTCGACCTCGACGCGGCGGGCCCGATACCGGACTCGCTGGCCGCCGCCCTGGACGCGGGGGCGGGCACCTTCGTCTTCCAGCCCACCGGGCAGATTCCGTTGGGCTCGACGATGACCCCGCAGCGGCGGGACGCCCTGGTCGCGACCATCGAACGGCACGGATCGACGCCCTGGATCGTCGAGGACGACGCGTCGGCCGGACTCTTTCCGGCGATCAGCCTCGGTGGCGCCTTCCCCGAGCACACCGTGCGCATCAGCCAGTACTGGCGGGCCTTCGGCACCGACCTCGCCCTGTCGGTGGTCGGCGGGTCGGGTCGCATCGTCGGCACGATTCTCGATCGGCAACGCGCCGACGGCATTCGGGTATCGGGCCTGCTGCAGCGGGTTCTGACGATCCTGCTCGGCGACCGGGAGGCACTGGCGCGGGCCCGATCCGCCCGCGGGGTCTACGACCGGCTGAACGTCGCCCTGACCGCCGCGCTGGAACGCCATGGCCTGCGGGTGGACTCGCACGGCGGCCTCTTCGTCTGGATACCGGTCCCCGACGAGCACCGGGTCCTGCGGCAACTGGCCGGCGCCGGGATTCGCGCGCAGGGCGGCCGCGACGCCTTCATCACCGCGGCGCCGAGCGACTACCTGCGGCTCTCGGTCACCCGACTGCCCCTTGATCCCGCGCTGCTCGACGACCTGGCGGCCCTGCTGGCCGCCGCCGTCACCGGCAGCACCCTCCTGGACGTCGAATGAGAACGGGGCCCCGCGTGCCTGACCACCCGAGCATCACCCCACCGGGCATCACCCCACCGGTCGAACCACCGCCGCGGTCCTTCGGTTCCGCGATGGCCCGACTGATGCCGCACGCGCGGCCCTATGCCCCGCGCTTCGCGGCCGGCATCGTCGCCGCCGTTGGCGCGGCGGCGCTCGGCCTCGCGATTCCCCAAGCCCTGCAATACATCGTCAACACCTCCCTCGACGGAGGCGGCTATCGGGAACTGTGGATCGGGGTCGCGGTCGTGCTGGTCCTCGGCATCGGCGAGGCGGCGTTGACCATCGCCCGCCGGCGGCTGATCACCACGCCGGGAACGACGTTCGAGTCCGACCTGCGCATCCTGATCTACCGGCACCTCGCCGACCTGCCGCCGTCGGTGCACGATCGCTACAGCGGCGGCCAACTGCTCAGCCGCAGCATCAGCGATGTCCGGCGCTTCCGCCGGTGGTTGACCTTCGGTATCAGCCAAACGGTGGTCAACACGTTCACGATCGGCGCCGGCCTGGCCCTGATCACCCTGGTCGACCCGATCCTCGGGTTGATCTACTTCATCGGCTGCGTCCCCGCCGTGGCGGTCAGCTTCCGGGCCCGCAGCCGCTACCACGATCTCGCGCGGGTCAGTCAGGACCAGATCGGTGATCTGGGTGCGACGGTCGAGCAGTCGGTGCACGGCATCCGGGTGCTCAAGGCGTTCGGCCGCGAGGATCACGCGGTCGCGGACTACATCGAACAGGCCGGCGAGCTGCGCTCGACCGAACTGCGCAAGGCGGATCAGAAGGCGCTGATCGCCTTTGCGATGTCGGCGATCCCGGACGCGCTGCTCGGGGTGCTGCTGGTGGTCGGGTTGCTGCGGGTGGTCGACGGTCACCTGACGATCGGCGGCCTGCTGGCGGTGTTCACCACCGCCGCGATCATGGGCGGCCCGCTGGAGCGGATCAGCGAGCAGTTCACGATGACGATGGACGCCAAGGCGGCGCTGAGCCGCTTCGGCGAGCTGCTCGACCAGCTCAACACCGTCTCCGATCCCCCGGACCCGCGGCCGCTGCCCGAGGGGCCGGGCCGGGTCGAGTTCGACGGGGTGGACTTCTCCTACGACGGCTCGACGACGGTGCTCGAGGATCTGAATCTGGTGATCGAACCCGGTGAGACGCTCGCGTTGATCGGATTGACCGGCAGCGGCAAGACCGCGATCGGCCAATTGGTCGGCAGATTCCGGGATGTCGACGCCGGCAGCGTCCGGGTCGACGGGACCGATGTGCGCGAGGTGACCCGCCACGACCTGCGCGCCCTGGTCTCGGTGGTCTTCGACGAGCCGCTGCTGTTCTCCTCGACGATCGCCGAGAACGTCGCGCTCGGCGCCCCGGACGCGACCGACGAGGAGTTGGCGACCGCGCTGCGGGTCGCGAAGGCGGACTTCGTCGACCGGCTGCCCGACGGGATCCACACCCGTATCGGGGAGGAGGGATTGACGTTGTCCGGCGGTCAGCGGCAACGGCTGTCGCTGGCCCGGGCGATCGCCGCGCGCCCGCGGGTCCTGGTGCTCGACGACCCGCTCTCCGCGCTCGACGTGCACACCGAGCGGGTGGTGGCCGATCGGCTGCGCGCACATCTGGCCGATACGACCACCCTGCTGATCGCCAGCCGCCCGTCGACGGTCACGATCGCCGACCGGGTCGCCGTCGTCCACGAGGGGCGCATCGTCGCGATCGGCACCCACGCCGAATTGCGCGCCTCCAGTGCGCTCTATCGCGCGATCGTCGGCGATACGACACCGCCGCCCGCACCGACGGTCGACGCGTCCACCCGCGATCCGATCGGCCGGGCGCAGTCCGCGGCGATCGAGACCACCCGCGAGGCGATCGAGGCCCACCGATGACCCGAAGCACCACCGAGTCGACCGCTCCCGCCGCGCCGGATCCCACCGGCGTCGGGATCGAGGACCGCGTCCACCTCGACCGCGACACCAATCGGTTCGTCCGACGCCGCTCCGCGCACCTGCTGCGGCTGCTGCTGTGGCCGATGCGCGGCCGGGTGCTGCTGTTGTTCGCGCTGATCGTCGCCGCCCAGGCCGCCCGCGCGGCCGGCCCGCTACTGATCGCGATCGGCGTCAACACCGCGCTGCCCCGCCTGCGCGACGGCGACCTGTCGACCGCCCTGTGGTTCGGGGGCGCGCTGGTGGCGATCGGGCTGGCCGGTGGCGCCCTCAACTGGTGGTCGGTGCGGCTGACCTCGCAGATCAGCCAGGAGGTGATGCTCGACCTGCGCAGCCGGGTATTCAATCACGTCCAACGGCTGAGCCTGGACTTCCACGAGGAGTACACCTCGGGGCGCGTGATCGCCCGCCAGACCAGCGATCTCGACGATATCCGCGAACTGCTGGACGCCGGCGTCAACCAGTTGCTGTCCGCGTTCTGCTACATGGCGATCGTCTCGGTGTTGATGTTCACCCTGGATCCGGCGAGCGGGCTGATCTTCATCGTCGCGTCCGTGCCGGTGCTGTGGTTGACCCGCTGGTTCCACCGGGTCTCCCAGGTCGAGTACCGCTCCTCGCGGGTGGCGTCGGCGAATCTGATCGGCCAGTTCGTCGAGACGATGACCGGAATGCGCGCGGTACAGGCCTTCCGCCGGGAACCGAACGTCACGGCCGATCAGCGTCGGGTCTCGCGGGAGTACCGCAATACCGATCTGCGGGCGATGTCGCTGTTCGGTGTCTACGATCCCGCCCTGATCCTGATCGGCAACATCACGGTTGCCGTGCTGCTCGCGATCGACGGATACCGGATGCTGTCGGGCGAACTGAGCATCGGCACGCTGATCGCCGCGGTGCTGTACGCCAAGCGGTTCTTCCAACCGCTCGAGCAGATGGCCCGCTTCTACAACGCCCTGCAGGCGGCGATGGCGTCGCTGGAGAAGATCTCGGGTCTGCTCGAGGAGGCGCCGAACCTGGCCGAACCCGCACCGCCGCAGCCCCTGACGTCCGCCACCGGGGAGATCCGGCTCGACGGTGTCGATTTCGGATATCGCAATGGCAAACCGGTGATCGCCCATCTCGATCTGCACATCCCCGCGGGCCAGACGGTCGCGCTGGTCGGCGGCACCGGGGCGGGCAAGTCGACGATCGCCAAACTGATCGCCCGCTTCTACGACGTCGGTTCCGGGGCGGTGACCCTGGACGGTATCGATGTGCGGCAGTTGTCCTTCGCCGATCTGCGTCGGCATATCGTCGTGGTCACCCAGGAGAGCTACCTGTTCGGCGGCACGATCGCCGACAACATCCGGCTCGGCCGTCCCGACGCGACCGACGACCAGGTGCGGGACGCGGCACGCGCGGTCGGCGCGGATCGCTTCATCGAGACCCTCCCCTTCGGCTTCGACACCGACGTCAACCATCGCGGCGGCCGCCTCTCGGCGGGACAGAAGCAATTGGTGTCGTTCGCGCGGGCGTTCATCGCCGACCCGAGTGTGCTGATCCTCGACGAGGCGACCAGTTCCCTCGACCTGCCGAGCGAGGCGCTGGTGCAGGACGCCCTCGAACGGCTGCTGGCCGGCCGTACGGCGGTGATCATCGCCCACCGCCTCTCGACGGTCGGCATCGCCGATCGCATCGTCGTGCTCGACGGGGGCGCCGTGGTCGAAGACGGCACGCCGGCCGAACTGCGCGGCGGCGAGGGACACTTCGCGCAATTATCACAACATTGGAATGCGAGTATGGCTCCGCTTCACGGAGATTCTTATTCCTAGCCGACCGCGGGTGTAATTCACCCATTTGCGCTTAACAATTCCGGTAGCTGAGCAATATTGTTTGTCGGCCCCGGCCGAACGATTCTGATGGAACCGACGCGTCCTGCCCTGCCGCAGGCGCGCCGGGCATCCGCGGACAATCGCGTTGTCCGAGAGACGGGTGCGGGACTGCCGCCAACAGATCGGACCGAACATGAGCTACCGCACGCTGGGGAAAACCGGAGTCAAGGTCAGCCCGCTGACCCTGGGGGCGATGAATTTCGGCGAGCGCGCCAACGGTGATCACGCCGACGCCATCTCGATCATCCATCGCGCGCTCGACGCCGGGATCAACATTATCGACACCGCCGATTCTTATTCCCAAGGGGAAAGCGAGATCATCGTCGGCAAGGCGATTCAGGGACGCCGGGACGACGTGATCGTCGCCACGAAATTCCACAGCCAATGGTCCGACGGCATCAATACCCGCGGCAGCTCGCGGCGCTGGATCTTCGCCGAGGTCGAGAATTCGCTGCGCCGGCTCGGCACCGATTACATCGACCTGTACCAGCAGCACAAGCCCGATCCCGAGGTCGACATCGAGGAGACCGTCGGCGCCCTCGACGATCTGGTGCGCCAGGGCAAGATTCGGTACTACGGCACCACCACCAACGAGGCCCACCTGCTGGTCGAGGCCCAGTGGGCGGCGGCCCGCACCGGCCGCAGCAAGCCCGCGACCGAGCAGGCGCCGTACTCGATCCTGGCGCGCGGAGCCGAACGGGCGGTCTTCCCGGTGGCGCAGAAGTTCGCCCTGGGCGTGCTGACCTGGAGCCCTCTGGCCGGTGGGTGGCTCTCCGGCCGCCATGTCGCCGGCAGCGAGGCGCCGCCCTCGGCGCGCGCGGCGCGCATCCCGGCCCGCCACGATCCGACGCTTCCGATCAACCGGACCAAGCGCGAGTTGGCGATCCGCCTGGCCGACGTGGCCGCCGAGGCCGGGCTGACCCTGCCCGAGCTGGCGGTGGCCTTCGTCCTGCGGCATCCGGCGGTCAGCAGCGTGCTGGTCGGTCCGCGCACATACCAGCACCTCGAATCGCTTCTGCACGTGCCGGATATCCACCTCGAGGATTCCGTGCTGGACGCGATCGACGAGATCGTGCCGCCCGGCGTGACGATCAACCGTGCCGACGAGGGCTGGTTGCCGCCGTGGCTCGACAGCCGCGACCCGGCCGGCCGTCGCCGCCCCGCCCCCCGGCGGGCCGCGGTCGACGCCTGACCGCATCCGACCGAATACGCCGGACGAGACCCTCACGGAGCGTCGACATGAGCCAACAGCCAGGGCTGCATCTGGGCATCAATTGCCCGGGACTGGGTGCGTACCGTCACGCGTGGCGACGGGACGGAATCGATCCGCTGGGCACCGCGAACCCCGAGTTCTACGTGCGGGTGGCCCGTACCGCGGAGCGGGGCCTCTTCGACGCCGTCTTCACCGCCGACGTGCCGGCCCTGCAACCCCAGTGGGCCGAACAGCCGCAACGCAATACCCTCGATCCGCTGTTGGCGTTGACCGTCGCCGCCCGTGAGACCGAGCGGGTGGGGCTGGTGGCGACGGTGTCGACGTCGTGGCTGCAGCCGTTCGAGTTGGCGCGGTCGATCGCCACCCTCGACCGGATCTCGCGGGGGCGGGCCGGCTGGAACATCGTCACCAGCTACGACCCGCTGGTCGGGCTGCATCACGGCGGCGGACCGTTGCCGGACAAGCAGGATCGGTACCGGCGGGCCGACGAGTTCACCGGCGTGGTCGAGTCCCTGTGGCGGACCTGGGCACCCGACGCGATCGTCGCGGACAAGGTCGGCGGCCGGTACACCCGACCGGGCGGCGTGCGGACCTTCGAGCATCGCGGCGAGTTCTTCGCGATCACCGGTGGCGGGGTTGTCCCCCCATCGGAGCAGGCGTTGCCGGTGGTCTTCCAGGCCGGCGGCTCGGCCGATGGGCTCAACCTCGCCGCCCGGTACGCGGACGCGACGTTCGTCTCGGCGGCGACGGTCGACGCGGCCCGCGACTATCGACGGCGCCTCGACGCGGCGAGCCGCGAGCACCGGGCCCCGGGCCGGGATCCGGTGCTCGCGTTGCCCGGTCTGACGGTCACCCTCGGATCGACCGACGAGGAGGCCGAACGCCGTCACGACGAATTGTCGGACAGCGACAACGACGCGACCGTGCTGGCGATGATCGCCCAGCGCCTCGGGGTCGATCCGCGGGATATCGATCCGGACGCTCCCCTGCCGGTCGACCGCGCGCGGTTCGAACTGCAGCGGTCGCAGACCTCCGAGGGCTTCCTGCGGTCATTGGTGTCGATGGCCGAGTCGGGCCGCACCGCCCGCGATCTCGTCCGCTCCGGCGGGGTCGGCCATCTCGGCGTGGTCGGTGGCCCGAAGAAGGTCGCCGACCTGATCGAACAGTGGTACTCCACCGGGCTGGTCGACGGTTTCAACCTGATGTTCGACGTCATCGACGAGGCGTTCGACCCCTTCGTCGACGAGGTGGTGCCGATCCTCCAGGAGCGTGGCCTCTTTCGGCGGCGGTACGAGGGCGCCACCCTGCGCGCCCATCTCGGATTGCCGGTGCCCACCTGGTGAGCGCCGTCGACCGATCCCCGACCCCATCCGAGTCGACTCCCCTTCGTTTCATCGAGCGGTCCACGGCCGCCGTCCCTTCGAGGAGACACCGTGTCACATATCGTTGAGCTCAGCCCGGCCCTGAACGAGGCCGGACGAACGGATTTCACCGTCGTCCACGGCATCTGGAATGCCAGTGACAGCGCGGCGAGCCTCGCCGCCGAGCGCGGCCACCGGTACATCCGACCCGACCACATCGGACTGACCGACCGCGACATCGACGACCTGCTGATCGATGCCGACGCCCTGGTGCTGGCCCCGACGGTCGCCACCCCCACCGGCATGTGGTTGCCCGTCGAGGGTGAGACCGCCGGGCGCACCCTCGGGCACCGCCTGCTCGACCGGATCGCCGAATCCCGCCCCGACCTGCACATCGTGCTGGTCTCGCATTTCCTGGTCGGACACGGTGTCGCGCACCGCAATGCCCGCACCTCCACCTGGAGCCTGCGCGCCCTCGAGGCGCATCTGCGCGGTGGTCCGAACCCCTGGACGATCCTGCGCCCCACCTGGGTGTCGACCATTCACGACGAGTCGTACCGGACCCGACTGACCCGCGACGCGAACGCCGACGGCCTGGTCAGCACCGCCGCCGTCGCCGATACGGTCCTCACGGCGATCGAGAACCCCGCGGTGGCCGCAGGTCGCACCGCCGCGGTCTACAACCTGAGCATTCCCGAGACCGGCACCACCGATCTGATCGCCGAGTTCTCGGCCCTGGAGGCCGATCTCGAAGCCGGCCTGGGCGTCGCCACCCAGCCACTGGTGGGGGTGGAGCGCCGATGAGCCTGCCGGAGCGTCAACATGCCTGGGAGGAGACCTTCGGGACCGACGACCTCGGTCGTCCGGTCGCTCCGCGCCACCAGAGTCTGGTGTTCACCGACCTGGTGACGCCGCCGAACTCCGACGGGCCGCGGGGCGGCGGAGCCGCAACGCATCTGGAGCGAGCCGCCGCGCACCTCGAGTACGCGCTGTCGGCGGTGGAGGACAAGTACGCCTACGGGCCCGACGGCCTGCTGACCACCGTCGGCTGGGGCGTCGAGTGGTTCGACCGGTATACCGACCACGACCGCCTGATCAACCCGCCGGCGCGGATGTCGCGGTGGGAGGACCCCGCGCTCGATATCCCGATCGCGGTCTTCCACCTGGCGAGCGACCACGCGGAGATTCTCGACGAGGTCCGCGAGGTGCTCTTCGGCGACGGGCCGCTCGGCCAGGGCGACTACCTGCGGGTGACCGAGGTGCGCAACGGTTTTGTCGGCGCGGGGCTGCCCGCGCGGGCGCTGCCGGAGCTCGACCTGCCCGAATCGGCGCCGCTGCTGTTCGGATTCCATTCGATCCACAAGGGCAGCCAAGCCCCCGAGGACGCGATCACGATCACCGAGGGCCCGCTGACCGGTGGCACGACCGCGCACATCAGCCGCATCGAGTTGGCGGTCGACCGGTGGCAACAGCTCGACCGCGACCGCCAGGCGGCGCTGCTCTACGCGCCGACGATCTCCGCGCACCAGGCCGAGCGGCTGGTCGAGGACTCCCCCAGCGACTACGAGCGATACGAGACGACGGTGCGCGAGCACGGCGTCGTCGGACATGCGCAGGCCGCCGCGCGCGCCCGGGTCAACAACGTGCCGGTGATCAACCGCCGCGACTTCGCGACAATCGACGGCGGGCGACCGGGGACCCACTTCGTATCCCTGCAGCGAGAACTGCGTGATTTCAACAACACTCGGGCGACGATGAACGCCGCGGACGGGTCGGACCATCACCGCAGTGTCGGTGCCCGCCGGCGCAACGGCATCAACGCCTTCTTCGACGTCACCCACCGGGCGACCCTCGGAATTCCCGCCCGCGCCCACCGCGCCTACCCGCATGCGAGAGGTTCCCGATGACCGTGCTGCCCGCCTCCACCGCCGCCGGGCTCGACGCCGACGCGATCACCGTGCTGCGGGAGATCTTCGCCGAGCCCTCGCTCCCGGTCGGCACCACCGCGGCGATCCCGGAGGGCGAGACGATCACGGTGCTGCGCGAGGCTCTCGACCATCTGACGACGGTGCGCGCCGCGGCGGTCGCCGTGACCTCGCCGGCGGTCGGGCGCGACCTGCTGGCCGCGGCCGCCGGGATCGACCCGCACCTCGCGGCGGTCCTCGGCGCCCATATCGCCCTGGGCCCGCTGCTGGCCGACGCCCCGCCGAGCCGGGCGCGCAATGCGCTGCTCGGCGACATCGATCGCGGCGATATCGCGGCGCTCGTCGAGGCCGTCGCGCTCGACTGGGGTGTCGACGGCGCCCCCACCGATGCGCAGCCGCTCGGCCGCCTCGACGGACAATTGCGTGTCGCGCACTATCCGGGTCTGTACGCCTCCCTGGTCGCCCCCGACCTCGCCACCGGCGTCACAACCGATGTGGCCACGGATCGGCTGATCGTGCTGCCGACCCATCGGGATCGCGTCACCTGGGAACGCGCCGATCCCGCGACCGGACAGGGATGGACGGTGCGCCTGAACCGGGTGATCGTGCACCGCGACGAGCTGGTCGACCTCGGCCGCCGCTCGGCTGCGGCGCCCTCGGATGCCGACTGTCGCAGCTAGAGAAGCATCCGCGGCGGGATGAACCTTCCGTTCTCCCCGCATGATTCACCCCCTCGATCCACTCGCCCGATCCCCCCGTGCCCGATTTCTCGTGCACGATTCCCCGCGCACGATTCCTCG
This sequence comes from Millisia brevis NBRC 105863, assembly GCF_001552615.1. Classification (GTDB taxonomy): domain Bacteria; phylum Actinomycetota; class Actinomycetes; order Mycobacteriales; family Mycobacteriaceae; genus Millisia; species Millisia brevis. The sequence continues at coordinate 18,272 of NZ_BCRN01000017.1, read as the reverse complement.
TGCGTGATTCCCCGCGCACGTTTCCTCAAGGAGAGCTCCATGTTTGCGTTCCGACGACGCCTCACCGGCGCCGTAGCCACCGCGACCCTCGCGGCGGTGCTCGTCGCCTGCGGCGGCGGTGATTCCTCCGGCGGGGCCGCCGCGGGGCCGACCGGCGAACCGAGCAGCGGTGGCGACATCGTGTTCCTGGAGAGCGGCGAGTTCACCAGCTTTGCGCAGCAGAGCCTGCGCCTGTGGCAGAACTCCTCGGTATCGGTGAATCTGTTCGAGCAGTTGGTCTTCCTCGATCCGGAGACCGGTGAGGTCGAGCCCTGGTTGGCGACGCAGTGGCGCGTCAGCGATGACCTCACCGAGGTCGAACTGGACCTGCGCGACGACGTGACCTTCAGCGACGGCACCCCCTTCACCCCCGAGGTCGCGATCGCCAATCTCGATCGGTTCGCGACCGGCGACGAATCGCGCGGCATCACCCCGTCGGTGCCGCAGTTCTCCGCCTACGATCGCGCCGAGGTCGTCGACGGCGACACCATCCGGATCTATCTGAGCCGCCCGGACAGTGGGTTCCTCAACAACCTGTCCGATCTGCGTCATTCGATCGTCGCACCGTCGACTCTCGATCTGAGCCTCGAAGAGGCGTCCGATATCGCCAACGCCATCGGCACCGGACCGTTCGTCTTCGACTCGGGCAACAAGACCACCGAGATCAAGATCGTCAAGCGCGACGACTACGACTGGGCGCCCGGCGGAGCCGACCACAGCGGTCCCGCCTACCTCGACTCGATCACCTACCTGGTGTCCTCGGAGGGCTCGGCCCGCACCGGGCAGCTGCTGTCGAATCAGGCGCAGGCGGCCCGCGACATCCTGATCAGCGACGAGCAGACCCTGATCAACCAGGGTCTGGGATACCACGGCGCCCGCCCCTTCGGCGGCGCCCGCACCCTGGAGTTCGCGCTGACCGCCGGCGAGCCGGTGACCGATCTGCGGGTGCGTCAGGCCTTCCAGTTCGGCATCGACCGCGACGAGCTGATCGAGACGGTCTACAACGACAACTGGGCCCGCGCCCGCGGACTCGTGCAGTCCAATACCCCCGGTTTCGTCGATCTGTCCGAGACCTTCGCCTTCGATCCGCAGCGGGCCGAGCAGCTGCTCGACGAGGCCGGTTGGACCGAGCGTGGTTCCGACGGCATCCGCATCAAGGACGGCCAACCCCTGTCGATTCGGGTCTACAACGAGCCGAACTGGGTCGTCTCGATCCCCGACGCGGAGCTGATCTCGATCCAGTTGGCGCGCATCGGTATCGACTTCGACCTGCAGAAGGTCGACGCCGCCACCTACAACGCGCAGATCGCCAAGCCGGAGACCGCCTTCAGCTGGGGCCACCAGACCGCCGCGGACGTCAGCATCCTCTGGGCGCCCTACCGGTCCGGCGGCACCCGCGGCCTCAACGACCCGCAGTTCGACGCGGCGCTCGACGAGATCAAGCTGCATCCGGTCGGCCCGGAGCGGGACGCGGCGGTCGAGGCGGCGCAGAGCTACCTGATCGACAACGCGCTGATCGTGCCGCTGCAGGAGACCCAGCAGGCCTTCGTGACGGCCGCGAATCTGCACGGATTCCGCACCGAAACGCTCGGCCGGGCCTACTTCTACGACGCCTGGCTGGACGACTGACATGAGCCGATCCGCCAGGTACTACCGGTCGTTCGTCCTGCGACGGATCGGTCAGGGCCTCATCGTGCTGGCGCTGTCCTATGTCATCGTCTTCACCCTGCTGTTCTTCCTGCCGGGTGATCCGATTCGGGCGCGGCTCAACGATCCCGAGGTGACCTATTCGCCGGAACAGGTCGAGCAATTGCTGGCCTACTACGGTCTGGACGAACCGATCTGGGTGCAGTTCTGGCATTCGGTCAGCCGCCTCCTCCAGGGCGATCTGGGCTACTCGCTGATCTCGGTCGAGCCGGTCTCCGATCGGCTGGTCGCGGCGCTGCCGTCGACGATCCAGTTGACGGTGCTGACCGCCGTCTTCGCGATCGTCATCTCGTTCGTGGTCTCCACCGCCGCGGTCGCCGCCCCCTCGGAGAAGATCCGTCGGTTGGCGGCCGCGGTGCCGGCCGCGATGCTGTCGGTCCCGACCTTCGTCATCGGATTGGCCGTCCTGCAGGTGTTCTCGTACTCGCTGGGCTGGTTCAGCACCCTGCAGGCCAACGGCTGGGTCGGCGCGATTCCGGCGGCGGCCGTGCTGGCGCTGCCGGTCTCGGCGCCGTTCACCCGGGTGATCATCGAGAACGCCCGCGAGGTCGAGGCCGAGCCCTTCGTGACCTTCGGCCGCTCGAAGGGGCTGACCAATGGGCGGGTGCTGCTCGCCCACGTCGCCCGGCCGGCGGCGTTGCCCGGCGTGACGATGCTCGGCATCGCCGTGGCGGAGTTGATCACCGGTTCGGTGATCGTCGAGGCGATCTTCAATCGCCACGGCATCGGGTCGGTCATCTCCTCGGCGGTCTCCGGGCAGGACTCGCCGGTCCTGCTCGGGGTGATCGTGCTGGCCGCCGGCGCCGTCGTCCTGGTCAATCTGATTGTCGACCTGTTGTATCCGTTGCTCGATCCCCGACTGCGCACGCAGTCGACCGCTCCGGCCGGCGCGACGCCGGCCGGGGCCCCGGTCGCGGAGGTGACCTCATGAGCGTCCACAAGTTGCCGCCGCCCGCCCGCACCGAGTCGACGGACGTCACCGTATCGCCGGACGTCACCGACGACCCGCGAGCGTCGATACCCGCCGCGGGCGATACCGGCGGGCTCGGCACCTGGCGCACCGCGGTTTCGCGCCGGCTGACCCCCGGCGCGATCGTCGCCCTCGGATTCATCCTGTTGATCCTGCTGGCGAGCGTGGCCCCCGGCCTGCTCAGCCCGCACGATCCATACCAGGAGCGCACCACCGAGGTGCTGCTGGCCCCGTCGAGCAGCTACTGGTTCGGGACCGACTACCTCGGGCGGGACATCTTCTCGCGGGTGATCCACGGCACGACGATGTCGGTGTCGAGTGCGCTGCTCGCGGTCTCGATCGGCCTGGTTGTCGGCTCGGCGATCGGACTGATCTCCGGCCACTACGCCGGCCGCGCCGTCGAGAGCGCGCTGATGCGTTTCATCGACACCCTGATCGCGATCCCCGGCCTGCTGCTGTCGATGGCCATCGTTGTCGCGCTCGGCTTCTCGACGGTCAACGCGGCGATCGCGGTCGGGGTCTCGGCGATCGCGGTCTTCGCCCGGTTGATGCGGTCGGAGGTCCTGAGGATCAGCAACCTGCCGTATCTCGAAGCCGCCCAGTTGATCGGGGCCCGCACGCCGGCGTTGATCTTCTCGCATGTGCTGCGCAATTCGTGGTCGTCCGTTCTGGCCCTGTCGATCCTGCAGTTCGGTGTCGCGATCCTGGCGATCGCCTCGCTCGCCTTCCTCGGCTACGGCGACTCGCCGCCCTCGCCCGAGTGGGGTGTCCAGGTCGCCGAGGGGCAGAACTACGTCTTCGCCGCGCCGTGGATGGTCATCTTTCCGAGTCTCGCGATCGTCATCGCCGTCCTGTCCTTCAACCGATTGAGCGCCTTCATCAAAGAGGTGAATTCCGATGACTGACACCACCCTGGCCACCCCCGACACCCGTACCGATCCCGTCCCGCCCGGCGCCGGCCTCGGCGCCGCGCATACCGCGGCGCGCCCGACCGCCACGGCTGCCGGCGATATCCGCGGCGCGGGCGCGCATGCGAACATTCTCGAGGTTTCCGATCTGACCGTCGGCTACCGGCGCTTCGGCCGGGTGCGCCGGACCGTGCACGACGTGTCGTTCACGGTGCCCACCGGATCGGTGGTCGCGCTGGTCGGGGAATCCGGATCCGGCAAGTCGACGATCGCCAATGTCGTGCTGAATCTCGCACCGCCCCAGGCGGTTGTCCAGTCCGGCACGATCACCTACCGCGGCGAGGATCTGCTGACCGCCGGCTCCCGGCGACTGCGCGCGCTGCGCGGCAACCAGATCGCCTACGTCCCGCAGGATCCCGCCAACTCCCTCAACCCCGTGCGCACGATCGGCAACCAGCTGATCGAGACGCTGCGCGTCACCGGAACCGGACCCGCCGAGGGACACCGGGATCGAGTGGTCGAGCTACTGACGCAGGTCGGCATCCAACGTCCCGCCGATGTCACCCGCCGGTATCCGCATCAGCTGTCCGGCGGCATGTTGCAGCGCGTGCTGATCGCCTCGGCGATCTCGGCGGGGCCGGCGCTGCTGGTCGCCGACGAGCCGACCTCGGCGCTCGACGTCACCGTGCAGCGCCGGGTGCTCGACCTGATCGAGGATCTGCGCGACGAACTGCAGCTCAGTCTGCTGTTGATCACCCACGACCTCGCGCTCGCCCGCGAACGCACCGACCACCTCGTCGTGCTCGAACAGGGCAGCGTCCGGGAGCACGGCACCACCGGCGCCGTGCTGAGCGCACCGACCAGCAGCTATACCCGGCGACTGTTGTCCGACGTGCCGGCGCTCAACGCCGACAAGTTCGGCAAGCTGCACCGGCCGGTCGCCGAGGAATCGGCGGCGCAGCCCGCGGTGGGCCGGCCCGCCGTACAGCTGCGGGCGGTCACCAAACTGTTCGAACGGCCCGAAACCGCCGAGCCGCTCGTCGCGCTCGACCGCGTCGACGTGACGGTCACCACGGGGTCGACCCACGCGATCGTCGGCGAGTCGGGCTCGGGCAAGACGACGATCGCGCGTCTGATCCTCGGTCTGGATGCCCCGACCGAGGGTGAGGTGTTGGTGGCCGGCACGCCGATCGAATTCGGCGATCCCGCCGCCCTGCGGCATCGACGCAAGACGCTGCAGTTGGTGTACCAGAACCCGTTCGTCTCCCTCGATCCGACGTACACCGCGCTCGACTCGGTCATCGAACCGCTCAAGCGCCACGGGTTGGGTTCGCGGGCCGAGCGCACCGCCCGCGCCCGCGAGTTGCTGCACCTGGTCGGGCTGTCGCCGCATACCCACGACGCCCTGCCGAAGCGCCTGTCCGGCGGGCAGCGGCAGCGCGTCGCGATCGCCCGGGCGCTGGCCCTGCGACCGGATGTGCTGATCCTCGACGAGCCGACCAGCGCGCTCGATGTCAGTGTGCAGGCACAGATCCTGGAACTGCTGATCGACCTGCAGGCCGAGTTCGCGTCGACCTACGTGCTGATCTCCCACGATCTCGGTGTCGTGCGACAGGTCGCCGACGACGTGACGGTCCTGCGGCACGGCGTCGTCGTCGAATCCGGCCCGGCGGCACGCATCTTCACCGATCCCGCCGACGCGTACACCCGCGACCTGATCGAGTCGGTGCCCGGCTGGGAGCGGTCGACGGCGGCCGTCGGTGCGGCGGTGGCCCGGTGACCGACACCCTCGACACCGGACATCTCGAGACCGGGCGAGTCGACACCACCGCCCGCGACGCCGCATCCGGTGGTACCACCGACGTTCGCCCGCCGGCTCCCGGATCGGCCGAACGGGCGACCGTCATCGCCCGGATCGCCGAGGATGCCCGTCGACGCGGCTACGACGGCAAGCCGCTGGCGGCCCTGGAGCTGGCCCGCGAGTACCGCCTCGGGGCGGTCCGGGTGCCCGTCGCGCTCGGCGGGGCGGGCTACTCGCTGCGCGACCTGCTCGAACTGGTGATCGAGCTCGGCGCGGCCGACCCGGACGTACCGCATATCCTGCGCGCCCATTGGGGTTTCGTCGAGGAGCGGCTGACCCGGCTCGACGACCCGCGCGACCGGGGGTGGCTCGAGCAGGTGGTGGGCGGCACCCTCTTCGGTGGCGCCGGCGCCGAGCGCAGCAGCCGCGCCGTGGGGACCTACGTCTTCGACACCACCCTGCTGCCCGACGGGGATGCCTTCCGGCTCAACGGACGCAAGTACTACAGCACCGGGTCGCAGTACTCCGATGTCCTGCGGATCTCCGCCAACGACGCGGACGGCGAGCAGCTGAGCGTCCTGATCCCCGCCGACCGCGACGGGGTGATCCACGCCGACGACTGGAACGGGATCGGCCAACGCCAGACCGGCAGCGGAACAACGATTCTCGACAACGTCGTCGTCTACCCCGAGGAGGTCCTCGACTTCCGGGGGTGGACCGATGCGCAGACCCGGCGCCGCCAGCCGCTGCCGCATCTGCTGCTGCACGCGGTGGCGGCGGGCATCCTGCGGTCGGTCACCGCCGACGCCGCCGAGCTGATCCGGTCGCGTCCGCGTCCCTACGCCTGGGCGCCGACGTCGATACCGGCCGAGGATCCGCAACTGTTGCAGGTGGTCGGCGAATTGTCCTCGGCGGCCTTCGTCGTCGAGGGTGCGGTGCTGCGGGCGGCCGAATTCCTCGACCGCGCCGCCGATCACCTGCTGACCCGCGGCAGCGTCGATCCCGATCTGGAACTGGCCGCCTCGCTGGCGACCTCGAAGGTGAAGGTCGGCGTCGAGGACATCGCCCTGCGTGCGGCCGGCCAGTTGTTCGCCGCCGGTGGGGCATCGGCGGTCGACGCCGCGCACCACCTCGACCGGCATTGGCGCAATCTGCGCACGCTGTTCTCCCACAACCCCACCGTCTACAAGGCTCGGGTGGTCGGCGACGTCGTCGTCAACGATGCGGCCCTCCCGCCCGTCGGCTTCTTCTAGACCCGACCGCCCGTCGGCCTCCTGCCACCCGGACCGAAAGCGAAGCGATGTCCCTCTCCTGGACCACCGATCTCGACCGCACCACCCCGCTGACCGACGACGAACTGCTCGATCGGTTCCGGCCGATCTTCGAGCGGATCGCCGAGGGCACCATCGCCCGCGAACAGGACCGCACCCTGGCCCTCGAACAGGCCGAGTGGCTGCGGGAGCAGGGCTTCGGCGCGCTGCGCGTCCCGACCGAGCTCGGTGGGTTCGGGGTGAGCCTGCGCCAGTTGCTGCTGCTGTTCATCGAATTGGCCGCCGCGGATTCCAATTTGGTGCAGGCGCTGCGGGTGCACTTCCGGTTCGGCGAGGACCGCTGGGTGGAGCAGGACACCGACCGCGGCCGGGAGTGGTTGCGCCGGATCGGGGCCGGCGCGATCATCGGCAACGCCAGCAGCGAGCTGACCGGGAAGCTGCGCGGGGTCACCGGCACCACGGTGGTCGCCGACGGCGAACGACTGCTGCTCAACGGCCGCAAGTACTACAGCACCGGCAGCCTCTTCGCGGACTACATCTCGGTCGCGGTGACCGATGAGACGCGACGCTCCTCGGTGATCGTGCCCCGGCACGCCCCGGGAGTCGAATTGCTGGACGACTACTCCGGTTTCGGCCAACGCGGCAGCGCCAGTGGGACATCGGTGTTCACGAATGTCGATGTGACCGACCTGGAGATCATCCCGTCCGAGGAGCGCGCCGCCGGCCAGTGGGCCATCCTGCAGCTGACCCATCTGGCGACCCTCGCGGGCATCGCGCGGCAGGCGGCGGACGAGGCGGCCGCCTTCGTGCGCCGGCGGCAGCGCACCCACGGTCAGGCGCTCGCAGACCTGCCGAGCGCGGATCCGCTGGTGCAGTCGGTGCTCGGCCGGGTCGACGCCGCCGCCCACGCGGCCCGCCAGATCGTGTTGAGCACCGGAGCCATCCTCGACGCCGTGGTCGACGAACGGCTCGCGTGGCGGACCGGACCGAGCAGTCGGCGCACCGCCCGGGCGCTCGAGGAGCTCGAGAGGCGGGAGGAGGCCGCCGATATCGCGGTGCACCGGGCACAGATCACCGTGATCGATCTGGTGCTGACCGCGACGACGGCGATCTTCGAAGTGGGCGGTTCCTCGGCGCTCGACGCCCGGTTCGCCCTCGACCGGCATTGGCGCAACGCCCGGACGATCGCCTCGCACAATCCGGCGATCTACCGCGAGCGGGAGGTCGGCGCCTATCTGCTGCGCGCCGGAATCACCGAGTCGGACGCCGGGGACGGCAACGACGGGGCGCCCACAGACACGCCCACCGGGGGCGATTCCGCACCGGCCGCCGATACCGCGGACCGGACCGGCCGTTCGGAGCAGCGCTTGGCGGTCGTCCCGCCGAGCGGCGACCCGAACCCCGGCCGTCCCGACGAGGCGCCCTGAGGTCAGGGGCGAAAGACGTGACGGCCGACCACGGTGAGATCCGGATGGTCCGGTACCCCGGCCGGGGTGCGCGGGTCCTCGCGGTAGACCACCAGGTCGGCGCGCTGCCCCGGCTCGAGCCCCGGCCGACCGAGCCATTCGCGGGCATCCCAGCTCGCGGCGCCGAGGGCCTCGAGCGGGGAGAGGCCGACACCGATCAGCGCGGCGATCTCGTCGGCGATCCGGCCGTGCCGGATGCTGCCGCCGGCGTCGGTGCCGGCGAAGATCCGGATCCCGGCATCGTGGGCCCGGCCGATGGTGTCGGCTACGCGGCGATGCAGGTCGCGCATGTGGTCGGCGTAGCGGGGGAACTTCCCCGCACCGTCGGCGATCTGCGGGAAGGTCTCGATATTTATCAGGGTGGGCACCAGAGCGGTGTCGTGTTCGACCATCATCTCGATCGTCTCGTCGGTCAGCCCGGTGCCGTGTTCGATGCAGTCGATGCCCGCGCCGACCAGGTCGACCAGGGCCTGCTCGCCGAAGACGTGCGCGGTCACCCGCGCTCCCTCGGCGTGGGCGGCGTCGATCGCGGCCTTCAGGATCTCCGGCGACCAGAGCGGCGCGAGGTCGCCGACCTCCCGGTCGATCCAGTCCCCCACCAGCTTGACCCAGCCGTCGCCGGCGCGGGCCTGTTCGGCGACCGCATCCGGCAGCCGCTCCGGATCGGCGAGGTCGATCGACAGGTCGCGGATATAGCGCTTGGGTCGGGCGAGGTGGCGGCCGGCGCGGATGATGCGCGGTAGATCCTCGTATGCGTCGAGGATGCGGGTGTCGACGGGCGAACCGGCGTCCCGCAGCAACAGCACGCCGGCCTCACGTTCGACGCGGGCGTCGGCGACCATCTCGTCGTGATCGGTGTGGCCGCCGCCGAATCTGATGCCGACGTGGCAGTGCGCGTCGACCAGCCCGGGCAGGATCCACCCGGACTCGCAGATCGTGGTCGCGTCGGCGACCGGTTCGGTGTGCAGGATGCCGTCGACCACCCACAACTGCACCGGCTGATCGTCCGGCAGGGTTCGGCCGATCAGGTGCAGCGCCCCGGTCACGGTGGGGCTACTTCTTCGGGAACTTCAGCTGCGAGAGGTCGAAGCCCTCGAGACCGGGCGGCATCTGGTCGAGCCCGGCGGGCATCCCGGACAGGCCGGGAGGAAGGCCGGGCATCCCGGGCATCGCGCCGTTGTTGCGTGCCGGGGTCGCCTTGCGCTTGCTGTTGTTCTTCTTGTTCTTGCGGCTGTTCTTGGCGTTGCGGCGGTTGCCGCCCGCGCCCGGCATGCCCATGCGACCGGCCATCGACGCCATCATCTTGCGGGCGTCGAAGAACCGGTCGACCAGCTGGTTGACCTCGGTCACGGTGACGCCGGAGCCGTTGGCGATGCGCAGCCGTCGGGAGGCGTTGATGATCTTGGGGTTCTCCCGCTCCGCCGGGGTCATACCGCGGATGATCGCCTGCACCCGGTCGAGTTGCTTGTCGTCGACCTGCGAGAGGGCGTCCTTCATATTGCCGGCCCCCGGCAGCATGCCGAGCAGGTTGCCGATGGGCCCCATCTTGCGGATCGCCATCATCTGCTCGAGGAAGTCCTCGAGGGTGAGCTGGCCGGAGCCGATCTTGGTGGCGGTCTCCTGGGCCTGCTTCTCGTCGAAGACCTGTTCGGCCTGCTCGATGAGGCTCAGCAGGTCGCCCATGCCCAGGATGCGGCTCGCCATCCGGTCCGGGTGGAAGACATCGAAGTCCTCGAGCTTCTCACCGGTCGAGGCGAACATGATCGGCTTGCCGGTGACCTCTCGGACGCTCAGCGCCGCACCGCCGCGGGCATCGCCGTCGAGCTTGGTCAGCACGACACCGGTGAACCCGACGCCGGAGCCGAAGGCGTCGGCGGTCGCTACGGCGTCCTGGCCGATCATCGCGTCGAGGACGAAGAGCACCTCGTCCGGATCGATCGCATCGCGGATACCCGCGGCCTGCGCCATCAGCTCGGAGTCGATGCCGAGGCGGCCGGCGGTATCGACGATCACCACGTCGTACTGCTTGGTGCGGGCCTGCTCGACACCGGCACGGGCGACCTCGATCGGATCGCCGGCGCTGATGCCGAGCGGGTTCTCCGAGGTACCGACCGAGGTACCGGGATGCGGGGCGAAGACCGCGGCGCCGGCCCGCTCGCCGACGATGCGCAGCTGGTCGACCGCGCCGGGGCGTTGCAGGTCGCAGGCCACCAGCAGCGGGGTATGCCCCTGCCCGGTCAGCCACTTGGCGAGCTTTCCGGCCAGGGTGGTCTTACCGGAGCCCTGCAGGCCGGCGAGCATGATGACCGTCGGCGGCGTCTTGGCGAATTCGAGCCGCCGGGTCTGGCCACCGAGGATCTCGACGAGCTGCTCGTTGACGATCTTGACGACCTGCTGCGCCGGATTGAGCGCGGCCGAGACCTCGGCGCCCTTGGCGCGTTCCTTGATCGAGGAGATGAACGACCGGACGACGGGCAGCGCGACGTCGGCCTCGAGCAGCGCGAGACGGATCTCCCGGCAGACCACATCGATGTCGTGGTTGGTCAGCCGTCCCTTGCCGCGCAGATCGGCGAGACTGCCGGTGAGGCGGTCGGAGAGAGATTCGAACACGTGCCGCTGCTCCTTTGGATCTCGCTCACGGCCCCACCGGAGCGGGGTCGACTTCGCTCGCACCCCGTCGGGTGCTCCCACCAGCCTAATCGGTCATCGGAATTCACCGCCGCCGCCCGCCGATGGTCACCTCCCGGCATTCTCCTCCGGCGGTGGCGGTGGCGCCGCCGGCACCACCGCGAGCAGCGCTTGTTCGATCGTCTCGCGCCGTTCGCGTTCGGAGGTCCCCTCGTCGGTGGGTCCGAGTTTCACGCAGAAGGCGTCGACGACCGAGTTGCCGAGCGTCTCGACGCGCGCCCAGCAGATATCCGCCCCCTGCGCGTGCAGAGCACCGGCCACCCGGGCGAGGAGCCCGGGGCGGTCCTCGGCCCGCAGCTCGAGGATCACCCGCGAGTTGTCGCCGTCGGCGGGAGCGAACCAGAGCAGCCGCGGCGGCGCCTGGGCGCTGTCGGGTGTCGTCGAGGCGCCCGTCGACTGCAACTCGCGGTCGCGACGCGCGGAGACCTCGGCCACCGGATCGAGACGACCGTCGAGGGCCCGGATGACGTCCTGCCGGATCAGTTCCGCCGGCGGCGGGTCACCGAAGTGGGGTGAGACGACGAAGGTGTCGATCGCGTAGGAATCGTCGCCACCGACCGACGCCGACACCACCCGCAGCGAGTGCATCGCCAGGACCCCGGCGGCCGCGGTCAGCGCGCCGCGCCGGTCGGGGGCGACCACGCGGACCAGGAACGAATAGTTCTCGTCGAGCGGCTTGACGTCGACGTGGATCTCGCCGCGTTCGGCCAGCGCGACCAGTTCCGGATCGAGCGGTTCGGGCTCCGGCAGCGGTTCGCCGACCATGACCAGCCGGCAGCGGCGGACCAGCTCGGCGATCAGGCTGGCCTTCCACTCCCCCCAGACCCCGGGACCGGTGCCGATCGAGTCGGCCTCGGCCAGGGCGTGCAGCAGTTCGAGGACGACGATGTCCCCACCGATCGCGTCGACCACCGACTGCACGGTGGCGACGTCGTCGAGGTCACGCCGGGTCGCCACCTGGGGCAGCAGCAGGTGCTGGCGCACCACGGCGACCACCACGTCGATATCGGAGGGCCACAGACCCATGCGGGTGGCGATCCGTTCGGCGAGTTCGGCGCCGATCACGCTGTGATCGCCGCCGCGCCCCTTGCCGATGTCGTGCAGGATCGCGCTGAGCACCAACAGATCCGGTCGGGATACCCGGGTGGCGAAGGTACCGGCGATCGACGCGACCTCCATCAGATGGCGGTCGACGGTCCAGGTGTGGATCGCATCGCGCGGCGGCAGATCGCGGACCGCGCCCCATTCCGGGATCAGCCTGCCCCACAGACCGGTTCGATCGAGAGCCTCGATCACCGGGATCGCCCGCGGGCCGCTGCCGAGGACGACCAGCAGGTCCTTGAGGGCTCCCCGCGGCCAGGGGGTACGCAGTTCGGGGGCGGTATCGGCCAGCCGGACGAGGGTGGCCGCACCGATGGGCAGGCCGGTTCGCGCGGCGGCGGCGGCGACCCGCAGGACCAGCCCCGGGTCGCGGCTCGGCTGCGCGTCACGCGCCAGGACGATCTCGCCGGCGTGGTTGACCACGCCCTCGTCGAGGGGGCGACGCAGCGGTACCGCCCGCAGGCGTGCCAATCCGCGTCGGGGAATGCTGTTGCCCGCGTTGCGCAGTCCGGCGTCGACCGCGTAGCTGACCGTCCGGGCGGAATCGCTCAGCGAACGGGCCAGATCGAAGCGGTCGCCGAGCCGCAGGGCCGCGGCGATCTCGTCGGCGTCCTGGACGCGCACCTGATCGCGGGCCCGGCGGGCCACGCGGTGCAGTTCGGTCCGCACGTCGAGCAGCCGGGCATGGGCGGCGGCGACCCCGCCACCGGTCTGCGCGCCGGGATCGATCGCGGGATCGGTCAATTGGGCCACCGCGAGCGCGTCGATCAGTTGGATATCGCGCAGGCCGCCGTGGCCGTTCTTGGTATCGGGTTCGGCGCGCTGGGCGACATCGCCGCTGCGCTGCCAGCGCTGCCGGGTCAGCTCGATCAGTTCGTCGAGCCGTGAGCGCACGCCGATCCGCCATTGCCGCCGCACCTCGGCGACGAGCACCGCGGTCAGGTCGGCGTCGCCGGCGATATGCCGGGCGTCGAGCAGGCCGAGCGCGGCGGTCATATCCGACGCGGCGACCTGCAGAGCCTCGGCGACGGTGCGGACGCTGTGGTCGAGCTTGATGTGCGCGTCCCACAACGGGTACCAGAGCCGTTCGGCGATCCCGCCGATACGCTCGAGGTCGCTGCCGTCATGCAGGAGGATCAGGTCGAGATCGGAATACGGCAGCATCTCGCCGCGTGCGAGTCCACCGACCGCGACGATCGCGCAACCGCTTTCGGGTCCGATCCCCAATTCGCTCGCCGTGCCGGTCAACCACAACTCGTGCAGATCGACCAGTGCCTGCCGCAGCGAGGGGGCATCGAGCCGGCGCGCCTGCGACAGACCGAGCAGCTGTTCGCGGGCCCGCACCAGGTCGATCGCCGCCGGTCCTCCCGATTCGGTCCGGGAACCATTGGCTCCCTTGCCTTTACGGTTGTCCCCGGAAGGGCCGGACGGCCCCGCCGAAGCGGGGCCGTCCGGGTTGCCGTCTCGACGTTTCGGATTCACCGACGCCGGTCCATGACGGTCGCTGCCTCCATGACGGCCATTGTTGTTGTCGGACCCAGTCGGGTCAGAGCGCATCGCCGCCGCGCTCGCCGGTGCGGACCCGCACGACGGTCTCGACCGGGGTGACCCAGACCTTGCCGTCGCCGATCTTGCCGGTGTGTGCAGCCTCGACGATCACCTCGACGACCTTGTCGACCGACGCGTCATCGGTGACAACCTCGACCCGTACCTTCGGCACGAAGTCGACCGAGTACTCCGCACCGCGGTAGACCTCGGTGTGACCCTTCTGCCGACCGTAGCCCTGAACCTCGCTGACGGTCATGCCGAAAACGCCGGCCTGTTCGAGGGCGGCCTTCACGTCCTCGAGGGTGAACGGCTTAACAATCGCCGTTATGAGCTTCATCTTGTTCCTTTCGAACAGTTGATCTGTGGCACCCGACGGGTGGATACCTCTTACCCACCAGTGTCGCAAGAATTACTGGTTCAGCTCAGTTCGTACGCGGTTTCCGCATGCTCCGCACCGTCGATGCCGCTCTCCTCGGCCTCGGTGTCGACCCGCCAGCCCAGCGGCTTGAGAGCGAACGCGATGACCGCGGTCAGGACGCCGGTGTAGATCAGGGCGACGAGGGCGATGACGATCTGGACGATCAGCTGGTCGATACCGCCGCCGTAGAACAGGCCGGTCTCGGTGCCGAGGAAACCGATCGCGACCGTGCCCCAGAGGCCGGACACCAGGTGGACGCCGACGACGTCGAGCGAGTCGTCGTAACCGAAGCGGAACTTCAGGCCGACCGCGAGGGCCGACAGCGCGCCGGCGATGACGCCGAGAATCATTGCGCCGATGGGGCTGAGCGCACCTGCGGCCGGGGTGATCGCAACCAGACCGGCGACGATGCCCGATGCGGCACCGAGGCTGGTGGCGTGTCCGTCGCGGATCTTCTCCACGATCAACCAGCCGGCGATCGCGGCGGCGGTGGCGGCGGTGGTGTTGACCCAGGCCAGGCCGGCGACGCCGTCGGCGGCGAAGGCGGAACCGGCGTTGAAGCCGAACCAACCGAACCACAGCAGAGCGGCACCCAGCATGACGAAGGGCAGGTTGTGCGGGCGGTAGGCGGTCTTGCCGAAGCCGACGCGCTTGCCGATGATCAGGGCGAGCACCAGGCCGGCCATACCGGCATTGATGTGAACGACGGTGCCACCGGCGAAGTCGATCGGGTGCACGGCGGCGGAGATGTCGCCGCCGTCATCGACGGTGCCGAAGATCCACGAGGCGAAGCTGTTCTCGGCGCCCGAGAGCAGGCCGCCACCCCACACCATGTGCGAGAGCGGGAAGTAGACGAGGGTCGCCCAGACACCGGCGAAGACCAACCAGGTGGTGAACTTGACGCGCTCGGCCAGTGAGCCGCTGATCAGCGCGACGGTGATGATCGCGAAGGTCACCTGGAAGGCGATATCGATGACATTCGGATATCCGAATGCGCCGGCGATGTAGTTGCCGTCCGCATCGGTGATCGAGTCACGAAGTCCGAAGAACTCGAAGGGATTGGCGAAGATCCCCGCGATGTCCTGCGTGCCGTACGCCATCGACCAGCCCCACAGGAAGTAGATGATCGTGACGACCGTCATGGCGCCGAACGACATCATCATCATGTTGAGGACGGACTTGCTGCGGGACATGCCGCCGTAGAAAAACGCCAGGCCCGGCGTCATCAGCAGCACCAACGAGGCCGCCATCAGCATCCAGGCTGAATTGCCTGACTGCGCCAATACTTCTTCGGAACTCACTGCTTCCTCCTTAGAGCGCGCATCACCCGCGCGACGTTCGGAGATAGCCTCGGTGGCCCACGTTTCCGCTCTGACACGCCCTTGTTTCAGGCGTGTGAACGGATGCGTCCAAAGGATAACGAAGCGAACCGAAGGGGACGTTCCCCGTCGAAATTATCCGAGAAGCGCGTCGACAAAAGCGCCCGGTTCGAATGGAGCAAGATCATCGGCGCCCTCCCCCAGGCCGACCAGCTTCACGGGGACCTTCAACTCCCGCTGCACCTGGAAAACGATGCCGCCCTTGGCAGTACCGTCCAGTTTGGTCAGCGCGACACCGGTGATGTCGACCACATCGGCAAAGACCCGCGCTTGGGTCAAACCGTTCTGACCGATCGTCGCATCCAATACGAGAATCACGTCGTCGACGAGGGCCTTCTTTTCCACGACGCGTTTCACCTTGCCCAATTCGTCCATCAGGCCGGTCTTGGTGTGCAGGCGCCCGGCGGTATCGATCAGGACCGCGTCGGCGCCATTGTCGATGCCGTGGACGACGGCGTCGAAGGCGACCGATGCCGGATCAGCGCCCTCCTTGCCGCGCACCACCTCGGCCCCGACCCGCTGCGCCCAGGTCTGCAGCTGATCGGCGGCGGCGGCGCGGAAGGTATCGGCGGCGCCGAGCACCACGCGCCGGCCGTCGGCGACCAGCACGCGCGCGAGCTTGCCGGTCGTGGTGGTCTTGCCGGTTCCGTTGACCCCGACCACCAACAGCACCGAGGGACGACCGTCGTGCGGCAGGGCGCGGATCGAGCGGTCCATGCCGGGGTCGAGGGTGTCGACGAGAACCTCGCGCAGCACGGCGCGGGCCTGCTCCTCGTTGCGGACGCCGCGGATCGCCATCTCCGAGCGCAGCCGCTCGACGATCTCCGCGGTGGTCGCCGGGCCGAGGTCGGCCATGATCAGGGTGTCCTCGACCTCCTCCCAGGCGTCCTCGTCCAGGTCGCCGCCACCGAGCAGGCCGAGCAGGCTCCTGCCCATCGCGTTTTGCGACCGCGCCAGGCGCCCACGCAAGCGGACCAGGCGTCCGGCGGTCGGCTCGATCGTGTCCAGCACCGGCGCGGGCGCCGCCGGGGCGGTTTCGGCCGCCGGCGGGGTGATCTCGGCGGGGGTCGCCGGGATGGTCTCTGCGGCCGCGACCGGTTCGACGTCGGCACCCGCCGGGGCGGGAACGACCTCCGTGGCGACCGGCGGAACCGATTCCGCAGCGACGGGCGGAACCGATTCCGGGGCGGGGGTGCCGGTCGGGGTCGGCTCGGCGGGGGTGGCGTCGCCGGCGGGGGCGTCGGCAGATGTCGAGCTGTCCGATGCGCCCGCGGGCGTACCGGCGGCTTCGTCGGTGACCGGGTTGGGGACCACGTCCGGCAGGCTGACGTCGGAAATCGTCTGGCGGGGAGCATCCCGCGGGATCGACGCGTCGTCGCCGACTCCGGGTTGGCCGTCGACGTCGACCCGCTCGATCGGCGCCGGCTCGGGCATCCGGGCGCGGGGCTGCGGCGTGGCCGCCGCCTCGGTGCCGGTGCTGAAGGTGAAGCCGCCGCCGGCCTGGTATCCGCCGCGCCCCTCGACCGCCTTGGTATCGGTGGTCGTATCGGTGACCGCGGTGGTGTCGGTGGTGCCGAAGGACACCTTCCGCCGCCGGTAGAGCAGCAGCCCGATCAACAGTGCGATCAGGACGAGTACGGCAACGGCGGCGACGGCAAGCCAGGCTTCGGTGGTCACCCAACCATCCTGACAGCCCCGATGGGGTAGGGGGTTATCAGGTCCGGCCGGGTGTCGTGCCGACCGGCCCGCGACCGGCCCGCTACGGGGTGGTCTCGGCCGATGGTGACGCGGGCTCGACCTGCGGTGACGCCGCAGCCGGGGCGGCCGGTGGGTCGACGTCACCCACCGATATCGCGACATCGCGACCGCGCAACCGCTGCGAGATCACCGTCGTGATGCCGTCGCCGCGCATCGAGACGCCGTAGAGGGCGTCCGCGACCTCCATCGTCGCCTTCTGGTGGGTGATGACGATCAGCTGGGAGCGCTCCCGCAGCTGCTCGAACAGCGAGATCAGCCGGCGCAGGTTCGTATCGTCGAGGGCCGCCTCGACCTCGTCCATCACATAGAACGGGGACGGCCGAGCCCGGAAGATCGCCACCAACATCGCGACCGCGGTCAACGACTTCTCGCCACCGGAGAGCAGCGACAGCCGCTTGACCTTCTTACCGGGCGGCCGCGCCTCGACCTCGACGCCGGTGGTCAGCATGTCGGACGGGTCGGTCAGTATCAGTCGGCCCTCGCCGCCGGGGAAGAGCGTCGCGAAGACCTGAACGAATTCCCGCTCGACGTCGGCATAGGCGTCGGCGAAGACCTGCAGGATGCGGGCGTCGACGTCGTCGATCACCGCCAACAGGTCCTTGCGGGCCGCCTTGACGTCCTCGAGCTGGGTCGACAGGAAGTTGTAGCGCTCCTCGAGCGCGGCGAACTCCTCGAGCGCCAGGGGGTTGACCCGCCCCAACGCCTTGAGGTCCTTCTCCGCGCGGGCGAGGCGGCGCTGCTGGGTGGCGCGGTCGTACGGGATCGCCGCCGGGCGGCTGACCGCCTCGCCGCGCTCCTTGGCCTGCTCGTACTCCGCGATCTCCAGCTCCGACGGTGGCAGCGTGACGTCGGGTCCGTACTCGGCGATCAGGTCGTCGGCGGTCATCGCGAACTGTTCGAGTGCGGCGTTCTCCAGTTGCTCGTACCGCAGGGCGGCCTCGGCGCGGGCCACCTCGTCCCGATGCAGCGAATCGGTCAGCGCGGTCACCCGTTCGCGGGCCTTGCGCATCTCCTCCCGGCCGGCGTCCACCCGGCGGGAGAGGTCGCCGCGGACGGCTTCGAGCCGATCGCGGTGCGCGGCGGCAACGGTGACGGCCCGGTCGACCCGGTCGGCCAGCTCCCGTCCGACCGCCTCGACCTCGCCGGCCGCGACCGCCGCCCGACGGCGCTCCTCCGCCGCCCGCGCCGCCCGCGACCGCGCCTCGCGCTCGGCCCGGG
>NZ_BCRN01000016.1 GCF_001552615.1 Millisia brevis NBRC 105863 | reverse complement strand
CTCAGTGGCCGCGTCGGGCGGCGAGCCGATGTACGGCCGCCACCAGGGCGTCGACCTCCTGGCAGGTGTTGTAGAACGCGAACGACGGGCGCACCGTCGCCTCGAGGCCGAAGCGCCGCAGGATCGGCTGGGCGCAATGATGCCCGGCCCGCACGGCGATGCCCTCCTGGTTGAGCGCGGTACCCACCTCGAGCGGCTCGTAGCCGTCGAGGACGAAGGACACCACGCTCGCCTTCTCCGGAGCGGTACCGATCAACGTCAGCCCCGGTACCTGCCGCAGCCCGGCCATCGCGTACTCGACCAAACCGTGTTCGTACGCAGCGATATTCGGCAGGCCGATCCGCTGCACGTAGTCGAGCGCCGCGGCGAGACCGGCGGCGTCCGCGATATTGCCGGTGCCGGCTTCGAAGCGTCCGGGCGGCTCGTGGAAGGTCGCCCGCTCCAGGGTGACATCGACGATCATATTGCCGCCGCCCTCCCAGGGCGGCATGTCCTCGAGGATCTCCCGCTTGCCGTACACCGCGCCGATTCCGGTGGGGCCGAAGATCTTGTGGCCGGAGAACACCAGGAAGTCGGCATCCAATTCGGTGACGTTCACCTGGATATGCGGCACCGACTGGGCGCCGTCGATCAGCACGGTCGCACCGGCCCGGTGGCCGATGTCGATGATCTGCTTGATCGGAGTCACGGTGCCCAAGGCGTTGGACACGTGGGTGACCGACACGAGCTTGGTGCGGTCGGACAGCAGCTTGGTGTACTCGTCGATCAGCAGCACGCCGTCGTCGTCGACCGGAATCACCTTGATGACCGCGCCGGTCCGCTCGGCGAGCATCTGCCAGGGCACGATATTCGCGTGGTGCTCGAGGTGCGAGATGACGATCTCGTCGCCCTCACGAATATTCTTGTGGCCCCACGTATTGGCGATCAGGTTGATGCCCTCGGTGGTCCCGCGGACGAAGATGATCTCCTCGGGTGAGCCGGCGCCGAGGAAGTCGGCGATCGTGCGCCTTGCCCCCTCGTAGGCGTCGGTCGCCCGCGCCGCCAATTCGTGTGCGGCCCGGTGGATATTCGAGTTCTCCCGCGAGTAGAACTCCACCAGTCGATCGATTACCGCCTGCGGCTTCTGCGTGGTCGCAGCGTTGTCCAGCCAGATCAGCGGCTTGCCGTTGACCCGCTCCGACAGGATCGGGAAGTCCCGCCGGATCGCGTGCACGTCGAACGGCGGATGCGGATCGAGCGGCAGCTGCGGTATCGAACCGGGGGAAACCGACTGAGGTCCTGCGGAATACCACGGCGGCTCCGCGAACCGGTCGTCGGTCGACAGATCGGTCGGCGGCAGCGCCACCTCGCCGTAACCCGGTGTGGCCGGCGCCGCCGGGGTGTAGCCGGGGATATCGGTCAGGAAGTAGAACTGGGACACCGACGGCGCAGCCGGGGACACCGACGGCACAGCCGGGGCACCCGACGGAAGGCTGCCGGGAGTGGCTCCACCCGAGGGGACGGACGGGCCGCCCGGCGTCGTGCCGGCGGTCGGACTCGCCACCCCGCCACCGGTCAGGCCCGACAGGTCGGGAACATCCGGGGTGACCGGCTGGATCGGCAGATCCGGTGTGGGCACGGCGAACCCGCTGGCGAATTGGGCCGTACTGGCCGGCGCGCTGGTCGGCGGCGGACCGTTCGGCGGGCTCATCGGCGGCCCGACCACCCCGGGCGGCCCACTGGCCACCGCCGGGGACGGCTCGAACGGATCCTGGCCGGGGAGAGCCCGAAAGAGCTCCCCGGCCATCCGGCTCAGCGTCGCTTCGTCCGGCAACCAGGCAGGTGCGCCACCGTCACCGGTAGGTGGGGCTGTAGTCATGGAACTTATCCACCTCGACGTCATCGAGCACGGCCAGGGCATCGTCGGTCAGTACGGCGAGCGAACAGTACAGCGACACCAGATAGGAGGCGATCGCGCTGCGATCGATTCCCATGAACCGCACCGACAATCCCGGTCCCTGCTCGCCGGAGACACCCGGCTGGAAGAGGCCGACCACACCCTGACGGGCTTCACCGGTGCGCAGCAACAGCACCTTGGTCTTGCCGTCCTCGAGCGGCACCTTGTTCGACGGAACGATCGGCAGGCCGCGCCAGGTCAGGAACTGTGAACCGAACATGCTGACCGTGGGTGGCGGCACACCGCGCCGGGTGCATTCGCGGCCGAAGGCGGCCACCGCTTCGGGATGCATGATGAAGAAGCCGGGCTGCTTCCACACCTTGGCGATCAGGCCGTCCAGGTCGTCCGGGGTGGGCGGGCCGCCGAGGGTGGGGACGCGCTGGCTGTCGGCGACGCTGCTGAGCAGACCGTATTCCGGGCTGTTGATCAGCTCGTTTTCCTGGTGCTCCTTGACCGCCTCGATCGTCAGCCGCAGCTGCTGCGCGGTCTGATTGTGCGGGCTCGAGTAGAGGTCCGAGATCCGGGTGTGGATGTCGAGCACGGTCTGCACGGCCTTGAGGCGGTACTCCCGCGGATTCGGGTCGTAGTCGACGTAGGTCTCCTCCAGCGGAGCCTCGTCGTAGTTGTCGCACTGGATGTTGACCGACTCCGGGTGGATCACCTTGTTCACCCGGTAGATGCCGGCTTCCACCGGTACCCAGCTCAGCAGATGGACCAACCACCGGGGGGTGATCTCGGCCATCTGCGGAACGGTCTTGGTTGCATTCGCCAGTGTCCGCGCGGCGGCGTCGCTGACCGACATCGACTGCCCCGCGCCGGGAGGTGTTTTCGCCATGCTCGCCACCTTTCCCCGCGCGATCCATAGGGTCCAATGCCAGTTTTCTTAGGAACCATAGAACGCACCTATACTTCGAGGGTGCTGGACGTGGGACGACTTCGCGTACTGGCCGCCGTCGCGCGCGAAGGGTCGATCACCGCCGCCGCGGAGGCGCTGCACTATGCGCAACCGTCGGTCAGCCACCAGCTGTCTCGGCTGGAGGCCGAGGTCGGTATGCCGCTGCTGCAGCGGATGGGCCGCGGTATCCGGTTGACCGACGCCGGTCGGTTGTTGGCCGAACGTGCCGAGCAGATCCTGGCACAGGTCGAATCGGCGCACGCCGAACTCGAGGAACTCGCCGGGATGCGCACCGGCCGCGTGCGCCTGGCCGCGTTCCCGTCCGCTCTGGCCACGATCGTGCCGGCGGCGGCCGCGGCGATCGTGTCGGCCTACCCCGGGGTCGAACTGTCGTTGACCGAGGCGGAGCCGCCGGAGGCGTTCGCGGCGCTGCGCGCGGGGGAGATCGACGCGGCCGTCGTCTTCGAGTACGGCGAGGCGCCCGCGGTCGACCGCCGCGACACCACCCTGATCCCCTTGCTCGACGAGCCGCTGTATCTGGTGACCCCGCGACAGGACACCGACCACGCCCAGCCGGAATTGCGCGACTTCGCCGATCAGCGGTGGATCGCCGGGTGTGAGCGGTGCCGGGAGCATCTGGTCGACGCGTGCAAGGACGCCGGGTTCACCCCGCGCGTCGACTTCGAGACCGAGGACTTCGTCGCCGTGCAGGCCCTGGTGGCCGCGGGCCTCGGGGTGAGCCTGCTGCCGGGGCTGACCCTGCGCGCCAACCGTCACCCGGACGTCACTCTGCATCCGGTGCCCGGTCTGCGCCGCCATGTGCTGGTCGCCCACTACGGCAAGCCGCCCGAGTCCCGCCCGGCGCAGGTCCTGCTCGATGCCCTGCGCGGCAACCTGACCGAACCGGTCTGGGATCTCTGACCGGAATGCCGCGCGGGCCGGCACCCACTGAGGGTGCCGGCCCGCGCGCCGTGCTGTATCGAATCCTCCTCAGGTCGAGCCGGTTTCGTCGGCGGACGGATCGAAGGTGCCGTTCGCGTAGGGGTTGAACTCGTTGGTGAACAGCCCGTCGACGTCGATCCCGGGTTGGAGCTGACCGAGGCGGATCGCCTCGTCGATCCAGAGGGTGAACTCGTCGGCGCTGATCACCCCGCCGGGAGCCGGGATGCCGGGGCTCTTCCACTGCTGCACGTACTCGGTGTTCTCGTTGCGCCCGCGGTTGTTGATGATCTCCTCGAACTTCGCGATCACCTCCTCCCGTGGGTGCAGCTGCGCCCACCGGATCGCCCGGGCGGTGCCCTGCACGTAATCGGCGACGGCCTCCCGGTTCTCGGCGATGAAATCGTCCCGCAGCACCGTCGTGGCGATCGACAGGTTGCCGATCAGATCGGTATCCCGGAAGACCTCGTGCAGGCCGCCGGTCTCGAGGGCGACGTCCTTGAAGACACCACCGAGATTGCCGACATCGATCTGACCATTGCGCAGCGCCTGCTCGGTATTGATCGGCGGCACCACGGTCAGTTCGACCCGGTTGATCTCGTCATCCGACAGGCCGTTGCGGAAGAGCCACTCCTTGATCGCGTATTCGTGGTAGGCGCCGAGGGTGTTGATGCCGACCCGCTTGCCGATCAGATCCCGCGGACCCTCGATCCCGCTGCCTTCCAGGGAGAAGTACCCCTGGAAGGTCTGATCGTCCGAGCCGCTGCTCGAGATGACCGCGGTGATCGGCGAGCCCGCCTCCTGCAGCTTGGCGACCGATCCGTTGAACGCGGACCCGATATCGGTCTGACCGGTGGCCACCGACTGGATGTCCTGTGGGCCGCTGGTGGTGTCGCCCACCCAGTCGAGGGTGACCTTGTCGTAGTACCCCAAGGCCTCGGCCAGTTCCGGCCACTGCACCTGCGAGGGTGAACCCTGATAGCGCAGAACGGTTTTCCCGTCGTCGCCGGACCCCGCGCTCCCGGCGGCGGAACATGCCGAGACCACCGCCACGATGATCGCCATGATCAGCAGGGGAACGGGCCGATTTCTGCGCACCGGGTATCGCCTTTCGTGTGGGTATTCGGGTCGGTCAGGAACCGGTGAACTGTTCACCGGAGATGGCCACCGATGGCGTACCGTCCACCCCGACCGGGATGTCGCCCTCGATGGTCGTGCGGTACAGCAGCCGGTCGATCTCGAGATGATTGACATCGCTCGGCGCCAGATGCGCGGTCGCACGATTGTCCCAGATCGCGAGACTGTCGGGACGCCAACGGAATCGAACCGTATAGGCGGGGTTGGTGACCTCGTCGAAGAGCAGGTCGAGCAGGGCGTCGCTCTGCCGGCGGGAGTAGCCGACGATGCGGTGGGTGAAGCCCGGGGTGACGAACAGCAGTCGCTCACCGGTGACCGGGTGCACCCGCACCACCGGATGCTCCGCGACCAGCGGTGTCCGGCTGACCTTCTCGTCGTAGCGGCTGCCGGCGGCAAAGGCCGGTCGGCGCCCACCGAAGCGGTGCTCGGCGCGCAGCCCGTCGGCCAACTCCCGCAACGGTTCCGGCAGACCGGCGTAGGCGGCGGCCAGGTTGGTCCAGGTGGTGTCGCCACCCCGGTCGGGCACGATCGCCGAGCGCAGTACGGTGACCGCCGGCGGGTTGACCAGGGCGGTGACGTCGGTATGCCACTCGTTGGTATAGCTCGCCGCCTTGACCCCGAACTTCTTCTCGTAGTTGCGGTTGTCGACCGCGAGGATCTCCGGGAACTCGGTCGGGGCGTCGTCGTCGTAGGGATGCGAGGCGGTGACCGGGCCGAAATGCCGGGAGAACGCGATCTGCTGGGCATGGTCGATCGGCTGGTCGTGGAAGAAGAGCACCTTGTAGCGGTGCAGGCCCGCGCGCAGCGCCTCGACCTGCGCCGATGTCAGTGGGGCGGTCAGGTCGACGTCGGAGACCTCGGCGCCGATATGGCCGGCGACGGGTGCGAAGTGCGGTGCCACGGCGGTATCGGCGCTCGGGGTCCGATGGTCGGTGACGGTCATGTCGAAACTCCTTCGATCGTGCGGTCGGTGCGGTTCGAGCCGGTCGAGCGGCGGTCAGGCGCGGGCGCGGAAGGGCTCGCCGGAGATCGACCGTGACTGCTGTCCGTCGACGCCGACCGGAATGTCGCCCTCGACGGTGGTGCGATGCAGCACCCGCACGACGTCGAGGTGGTCGAGATCGGTCGGCGCCTGATGCGCGGTCGCCCGGTTGTCCCAGACGCCGACGCTGTTCGGGGTCCACCGCACGCGAACGGTGAAGGCCGGATTGGTGATCTCCGCGAACAGCAGGTCGAGCAGGCGGTCGCTCTGCCGAGGGCTCAGGCCGACGATGCGACTGGTGAAGCCCGGGTTGATCGCGAGCAGGCGCTTGCCGGTCACCGGGTGCACCCGCACCACCGGGTGCTCGCTGATGATCGGGGTCTCCCGGGTGAGGGTCTCGGCCTCGGAGTTGTTCTCCCAGCGGCGCTCCCGGCCGCCGAACCGGTTCTCCGCGTAGAGCCCCTCGAGGAAACGCTGCAAGGATTCCGGCAGGCTCTCGTAGGCGGCCACCAGATCGGTCCAACTGGTGTCGCCGCCGACCTCGGGGACCAGCTCGCCGCGCAGGACGGTGACCGCCGGCGGGTTGATCAGCGCGGTGATGTCCTGATGCCAGAAGTTGGCGTAGCTGTACCGGCGGGCGCCGCCGCGGGCGGCGTAGATGCGCGAGTCGACCTCGAGGATCTGCGGGAAGCCCTCCGGGGACTTGTCGGTATAGCCCAACGGATGGGCATCGGTCACCGGTCCGAAGATCGAGGTGAACCGTACCTGCTGGGCGTGGTCGATCGGCTGATCGCGCAGGAACAGCACCTTGTACTCGTAGAGGGCGTCGCGCAGCTCCTGCTGGGCGGCGGGACTCTGCTCCTCGGTCAGGTCCACTCCGGAGATCTCCGCGCCGAGGAATCCGGCGATCGGTTCGATCCGAACAGTGGACGTGTCGGTGGCGGGTACATCGGCGAGGGTCACGGGTGACTCCCTTCCACAGGGGCCGCTGGGGCCGGGTGATCGGTCGTGTCTCCAATATGGAAGTCGTTCGGGCACTGGCCAAGAGCGCTTCCACATCGTGGAACCCGCACCCGATCGGCCGGCCCGCGGCGGCGATACGATCACGCCGCGCGCAACCCTCCTGCCGAACGGTTCGCTGCGGGATCGTGGGATTCATGCGTGAGCCGAAGGAGGCGAACTGTGGCCGACACCGACGATCTACCGGCCGGTGTGCGCCCGGTTCGGACCGGATCCCAAGCGATCGAACGTGCCGTATCGGTGCTCTACGCCCTCGACGGTGAGGACCGCTTCCTGTCGATTACCGAGGTCGCCCGGCGCGCCGACCTGCCGGTGAGCACCACTCACCGCATCGCCCAGGCGCTGGTGCGCGGCCGACTGCTGATGAAGGACCCGGAGTCGGAGGGGTACGGGATCGGCGAGGGGCTGCTGACGCTCGCCAATTCGGTGCGCATACCGGTCGACGTCGACTCCGCCGCGCCGCATCTGCACGGGCTGTCCTCCCGCATCGGGATGACCGCGAGCCTGTCGGTCGCCGAGAAGCGACAGTCGGTGACCGTCTACATGGCGCGGCCGCCGGTGACGTTCTGTCACAATCAGATTCCCCAGCAGCGTGCGGACCTGCGGTCGACGGCGATGGGCAATGCGCTCGTCGCGTTCACCGGTCGACGGGAACGTCGCGACGGGCAACCCGCGGACATCGAGACCACCCGGCGGCGTGGATACGCGATCACCTCGCACGACGACGTCACCGCGATCGCGGTACCCGTCTTCGACCGGTACGGCCACGTGCGCGCCTCGATCGGCGTACAGGCGCGCAGCGTGCGATTGAACTCCGCGCTGATCGCGCAGGTCTTCCCGGTGATGCGGACGACGGCGGCCCTGCTGGTCGACGCGGTCGATCCGCCCCGCGTCGACGCCGCGGTCGACGGCATTCTGCGCGGCGCGATCTGATCGGTCGCCGCCGTTCCGCATCGTGAAAACGGCTGTTGCCCCGCATCTCCGACACCGACCACCATGGCGTAACCGATTCGGCGCAGGCCGCCGGCGAACCCTTTGGAGACAGCATGCCCGTTCCCACCCTCGAGCTCAGATCGGTCACCAAACAGTTCACGGTGACCGGGCGGCCCGCCTTTCTGGCCGTCGACGATGTGACGATCACCGCCCACCGCGGCGAATTCCTGGTGCTGGTCGGTCCCAGCGGCAGCGGCAAATCGACCCTGCTCGACCTGGTGGCGGGTTTGACCACCCCCACCTCCGGCGAGATTCTCCTCGACGGTGCTCCGGTCACCGGGCCCGGCCTCGACCGCGGGATCGTCTTCCAGCAATACGCTCTGCTGCCGTGGCGCACCGCCCGCGGCAATATCGAATTCGGGTTGGAGGCCAAGGGGGTCGGCCGCCGCGAGCGCCGCACGATCGCCGACGAGTACCTGGAGCTGGTCGGGCTGGTGGGCTTCGGTGATCGCTTCCCCCACGAGCTGTCCGGCGGCATGAAGCAGCGCGTGGCGATCGCGCGCAGCCTCGCCTACGACCCCGACATCCTGTTGATGGACGAGCCGTTCGCGGCATTGGACGCCCAGACCCGCGAGAACCTGCAGGACGAACTGCTGCGCATCTGGCGAACGACCGGCAAGACGATCCTGTTCATCACCCACGGCATCGACGAGGCGATCTACCTCGGCAACCGGGTCGCGGTGCTCACCGAACGGCCCGGCCGCATCAAGGAGATCTTCGACATCGATATCGATCGGGATGCGGTCGACGACCTGCGTTCGTCGGAGCGCTTCCGCGACTACCGCCATCGGATCTGGCTGTCGCTGCGACCGGAGGCGCAGCAGCGCGCCGTGGCCGGCGATGTGGTGGGGACGGTGGCCCATGTCTAGTTCGACGCTCGAGCAGGTCACCCCGGCGGACGGCGGCGCCGCACCGGCGGGGCGGCGACCCCTCACGGGACCGCCGCGCAAGGGTGGCGGCACCGGCCGGCGGATCTTCCGGTCCTCGATCGCGTTGATCCTGCTGGCCACGGTCTGGGAGCTCGCTCCCCGCCTCGGACTGGTCGACCGCACCTTCCTGCCCGAATTCTCGGTGGTGATCGGGGCCTTGGTCGACCTGGCCGTCAATGGCCAGCTGTGGCAGCATGTCTCGGCCAGTGTCGGCCGCGCCCTGCAGGGCTTCGCCATCGCGGTGATCGTCGCGATCCCGCTCGGGGTGTTGATCGGCTGGTACCGGCCGGTGGCGCAGTACCTCAACCCGGTGCTCGAACTGTTCCGCAATACCGCGGCGCTGGCCCTGTTGCCGGTCTTCGTGCTGATCCTGGGCATCGGCGAGACTTCCAAGGTCGCCCTGGTCGTCTACGCCTGCACCTTCCCGATCCTGCTCAACACGATCTCCGGAGTGCGCACCGTCGACCCGTTGCTGATCAAGTCGGCCCGATCGTTGGGGCTCTCCCCGTTTCGGCTGTTCCAGAAAGTCGTGCTGCCGGCGTCGTTGCCGACGATCTTCACCGGCCTGCGGCTGTCGGCGGCCGCGTCGATCCTGGTGCTGATCGCCGCCGAGATGGTCGGCGCCCAATCGGGGCTCGGCTATCTGATCATGGCCAGTCAGTTGAACTTCCAGATCCCGAATATGTATGCGGGCATCGTGTCGATCGCCCTGGTCGGTCTGGTCTTCAATGCCGTTCTCGTCCTGCTCGAGCGGCGCTTCTCCAGCTGGCGTCCCGCCGGCGATTCGTGACGAAAGGACCACGCGACGTGACACGGCAGTTGCATCTCAACGCCTTCCTGATGGGGGTCGGCCACCACGAGGCCGCCTGGCGGCATCCGCGCACCGCGGAACGCGACATCCTCGACGTCAACCACTTCGTCGAGGTGGCGCGGATCGCCGAACGCGGTCGGCTCGACTCGATCTTCCTGGCCGATACCCTCGCGGTCGGACCGAACGTCGAACGCAATTCGCCCGCGGTCTTCGAGCCGCTGACCCTGCTTTCGGCGATCGCCGGGGCCACCCGGCACGTCGGGCTGATCGCCACCGCGTCGACCGGCTACCAGCATCCGTTCACCCTGGCGCGGGCCTTCGCCTCGCTCGACCACATCAGCGGCGGGCGCGCCGGCTGGAATATCGTCACCTCCGCCGGCTTCGACGAGGCCCGCAACTTCGGTTACGACGCGATACCCGTTCACGCCCAACGGTATCGGCGTGCGGAGGAATTCGTCGACGTCGTGCTCGAGCTCTGGGACAGCTGGGGCGACGGCGCGGTGGTGCTCGATGTCGAGTCGGCGACCTTCGCCGATCCGCAGCGCGTCCGGACCGTCGATCACGTCGGCGAGCACTTCGCGGTGCGCGGTCCGCTCAACTCGCCGCGGTCGCCGCAGGGCCGCCCCGTGCTCGTCCAGGCCGGCAGTTCCGAGGCGGGCAAGGACCTGGCCGCGCGCCACGCGGAGGTCGTCTTCACCGCCCAGCGCAGCATCGCCGAGGGGCGCCGATTTGTCGCCGACCTGCACGGGCGCCTGCCCCGCTATGGGCGCACCCCGGCGGATATCGCGATCCTGCCGGGCATCGTGCCGTATATCGCGGATACCGAGTCGGCGGCGCTGGCTTTGGAACGCGAATTCACCGACCTGATCTCGGCGGACTACGCGTTGCGTCAACTGTCCGCGGTCTTCGGGGTCGACCTGACCGGGCTCTCGCTCGACGAGCGGCTGCCCAACCTGCCCGCCGAGTCGCACATCGAGGGCCAGAAGAGCCGATCGACGCTGGTACGCGAACTCGCGACCGCGGAGAACCTCACCGTGCGCGACCTGCTCGGCAGGCTCGGCGGCGGACGCGGCCACCGCAGCATCGCCGGGACACCGGAGCAGATCGCCGACGACCTGATCGCCTGGGTGGACGCCGGAGCCGCCGACGGCTTCAACATCATGCCGCCCTACCTGCCGGGCGGGCTGGCGGACTTCGTCGACCATGTCGTGCCGATCCTGCAGCGGCGCGGTCGATTCCGCACCGACTACGAGGCGACGACCCTGCACGGCCACTACGGTATCGAGGCGCCCGCCCGCGTGCCCGCGTCGTCCGGCCGGCGGGTCGGCGCGCCTGCGTGACCGATCGGGATACCGCCGCCGCGCCCAGCGGCGCGGCGGCGGAGCGCGACCGTCCGCTGCGGGCGTTGGCGACGACGGTCTTCCTGCCCGCCGCCACCTACGGGATCGGCCAGGGCGCCGCCGCGCCGGTGATGGCCCTGGCGGCCCTGGAACTCGGCGCCTCCGTTGCGGTGGCGGGTCTGGCGGTCGCGGCGGTCGGCCTCGGCCAGGTCCTCGGCGATCTGCGCGCCGGTCAGATCGTCGCGCGGTTGGGGGAGCGCCGGTCGATCATCCTGGCGAGCACGGTAGCGGCGACCGGGTCGCTGATGTGTCTGCTGGCCCCGGCGATCTGGGTGCTGGCGCTGGGCATTCTGCTGGTCGGCTGCGCCAACGCGGTCTGGGGGCTCGCCCGGCAGAACTATCTGTCGCTGGCGATTCCGTTCGCCTGGCGGGCGCGGGCGATGTCGCTGTTCGGCGGCACGATGCGCTTCGGCTTCTTCGTCGGCCCGCTGATCGGGGCGGCGGCGATCTGGGGGATGGGCATCGGCGGTGGGTTCGTCGTCCAGCTGACCGCGATCGTGATCTCCGGCGTTCTGATGGCGCGCCTGCCGGATCCGGAGGGGGCGGGCGCCTCGCCGCGGGCGGTCCCACTGGGTGCGGTGATGCGCCGGCACGGGCGGCTGCTGGTCACCCTCGGCGGTGGATCGCTGCTGCTCGGTATCGCCCGCAGTTCGCGTGACGCGGTTCTTCCGTTGTGGGCCAGCCATATCGGGCTGTCGCCGGCCACCGCGAGCCTGCTCTTCGGGGTGGGTGCGGCCGCCGACGTCCTCTGCGCCTATCCCGCCGGATATCTGATGGACCGCTTCGGCCGCACCTTCATCGCCGTGCCGTCGATCCTGGTGATGGCGGTGTCCTATGCCACGCTCCCGTTGACCGACAGCGTCGCGACGTTTGCCGTGGTGGCCGTGATCATGGGGATCGGCAACGGATTCGGCAATGGGGTCATCATGACGATCGGAGCCGATGTCGCCCCGCCGGACGGTCGGGCGGAATTCCTCGCCGCCTGGCGGCTGACCCACGACGGCGGCTTCTTCGCCGGTCCCCTGTCGATCGCGATATGGGCGGCGTTCGCACCCCTGTCGGTGGCCGTGCTGGTGTCGGCGGGGTGGTCGGTGCTCGGCGCCGGGCTATTGGCGCGCTACGTGCCGCGCTATACCCGCCGCCGCGACGAACCTGTTGATAACGATAATCACTATCGATAATCTGGGAGGGTGGCGAACCGGCGAAGGGAGAGCGGCGATGACGCAGGGGCGAACGAGTGGGACCGACCGTGCCTTCACGGTGGTGGTCTGCACCGGCCCCGGGGGTGCGGTCGAGTCCGCCACCCTCGACGGCCTGCGAGCGACGGTGCGGCGGTGTGCGCACGGAATGCTCGTATCCACACCGGCCCTGCTCGCGCCGATCTATCGCACGCCCGGCAGTGGCGAGGCCGAGACCTACGCGATGCTGCAACCGTGCGACGCCCACCACCGCGCGCCGGTCGGACCCGCCCGCTGGGTGGGCCCGATCCGCACCGCCGACGACGCCGTCGAACTGGCCGGCTGGGTGGAGCGCGGAGGGTGGTCGCTCGACGAGCTTCCCCAGCGGCTGCACGCGACGTCCTATTGGTCGGCCCGGGCCGCCATGAACTGAGTCGTGGTGCTGCCCGCGTTCCGGCTCGCGGTACCGAGACCTCCGCGGCAACTACTTGCCAAATTAGAAAGTAGTTGCTCTACTGGTCATTAGTTTCCGAACGACGGAAGCGGATGCCCGAGGAGGCGACGATGAACGGACCCGACTACACCGCCGAGGATGCGCGCGATCGACTCGACCGCGCCGCGCAACTCGACCTGGCCGGCGCGAAGGATCGTCGGATATACGGCCTGTACCTGGCCGCGACCGGCATCATCATCGGCGCGTACGTCGTGGTGACCCGGACGGTCGACGGTGGCAGCAGCTCGCCGCTCGTGCTCGCCGGCTATGTCGCCCTGCTGCTCGCCGTCACCGTCTGGCAGTCGCGCGCGGCGGGGGCGGTACCGCGCGGGGCGAAGCGCAAGGGCCTGTTCGCCCTGTTGGGCACGGTCGCGGTGTTGTTGGTCGTGATCATGGCCCTCAACGTCATCGAGATCGAGCTCGGCCTGCGCTGGTGGTACCTGGCGATCGGCGCGGTGGTGACCGCGCTGCCGTGCATCGTGACCGGGCTGTCGATCGCGCGCGGAGCGGGCCGATGACCGAGCCGCATCGGCACGCGCGGCATCGCCTGGACCCGGCCCTGCAGAATCCCGTGCGCTTCAGTGTGGTCGCGGCCCTGGCCACGGTCGACGAGGCCGACTTCGCCACCGTGCGCGATGCGGTCGAGGTAACCGATTCCGCCCTGTCCAAGCAGGTCGGCGCGCTCGAACAGGTCGGCTACGTCAAGGTGCGCAAGGGCTACGTCGGTCGTCGACCCCGCACCTGGTTGGCGTTGGAGCCGCAGGGGCGGGTGGCCTGGAACCGGCATCTCGCCGCCCTGCGGGAGATCGCCGCGATCGGCGTGCCCGACCCCGCGGCCGGCCAATCGGGGCGATGATCCGGGTCGAGGCGCCGATACCCGTTATCTTGGACAACATGTACGCGGTATGCGGCGACGCGAAGGCGACCCAGCGATGACCCTCGATCCCCGGACCCCCGTGCTCGTCGGCGGCGGCCAGATCAACCAACGCGAGGGCGGGGTCGAACCGGTCGATCTGATCGTTCGCGCGGCCCGCGCCGCCGCCGACGACGCGGCGGCACCCCTTCTGGCCGAATCGGTCGACTCGATCCGGGTCGTCGGCATGCTGTCCTGGTACTACCGCGACCCCGGCGCGCTGGTGGGTGAACGGCTCGGCGCCGCACCCCGACATACCGGCGTGACCGGAACCGGCGGCAATATGCCGCAGTCGCTGGTCAACGCCGCCGCCCTGGATATCGCCGCCGGGCGCGCCGACGTCGTGCTGATCGGCGGCGCCGAGACGTGGCGGACCTGGTCGCAGCACCGGCGGGCCGGCACCCGGCAGCCGTGGACCGATCAGCCGTCGACCGTGACACCGGCGGAGGTGCTGGTGCCGGAGATGCCGCTGCTCTTCGACGGCAATACCCGCGTCGGTCTGATCCGGCCGTCGGAGGTCTACCCCCTGTTCGAGCAGGCCCTGCGGCTGGCCGCCGGGCGCTCGCCGGCCGATCATCGGGATCGCCTCGGTCGGTTGTGGTCCCGGTTCTCGTCGGTAGCGGCCAAGAACCCGGACGCGTGGATCCAGCGGGAGTTCACCCCGGCGGAGATCGTCACCCCCGGACCGGACAACCGCCTGATCGCCGACCCGTACACCAAGCTGATGAACGCGAACAACAGCGTCGAACAGGGTGCGGCCGTGCTGATCTGCTCGGTCGAGGCCGCCCGCCGCTACCGGGTACCGCAGGACCGCTGGGTCTTCCCGCTGTCCGGTACCGACGCCCACGACACGTTCAACGTCGCCGAACGCGGCGCGCTGGATCGGTCGCCGGCGATCGCGGCGGCGGGCCGCGCGGCGATCGAGCTGGCCGGGACCTCGGTCGACGCGATCGACCACCTCGATGTCTACTCCTGCTTCCCGTCCGCCGTCCAGGTCGCGGCGGCGGAACTCGGCCTACCGGTGGATGATCCGGCCCGCCCGCTCACCATCACCGGCGGTCTGTCGTTCGCCGGCGGCCCGTGGAACAACTACGTCACCCACGCGATCGCCACCATGATCACCACGCTGCGCGAGCATCCCGACTCGCTCGGCATGGTCACCGCCAACGGCGGCTTCCTGACCAAGCACGCCTTCGGCGTCTACGGCACCCGGCCCCCGGCGGCCGGATTCCGGTACGCCGACGTGCAGTCGGTGGTCGACGCCGCGCCGACGGTCGCCGCCCCGGTCACCTACGAGGGCCCGGCGCGCATCGAGTCGTGGACGGTCACCCGGGATCGGGACGGCGCCCCGGAGCGGGTGCTGCTGGCCACCCGGACCCCGGGCGGCGCACGGGCCATGGCGTTTTCGACCGACGCCGACCTGCTGGCCGGCGCCGCCGCCGGGGAGTGCGCCGGATCGGCCGGCGCCGTCGCCGCCGACGGCAGGTTCACCGCCGCAGGCTGACGCGCCGGCGGGACGCCCGGCCGGCAGAGTGGGTTCATGACCACGGATCTCGTCGGACGGGCCCGCGACCTGCTCGCGCGCCACCACAACGGAACACTGCTGGTACTGCCGAACGTCTGGGACGCCTGGTCGGCCCGCGCGGTCGTCGACGCCGGATTCCCGGCCCTGGCGATCGGCAGCCATCCGCTGGCCGACTCGCTGGGGCGACCCGACGGCGAGGGGATGTCGCTGACCGAGGCGCTCGACGGGATCGCCCGCATCTGTGCGGCGGTCGACGTTCCGGTGACCGCCGATATGGAGTCCGGCTACGACACCCCGGCGGACGAATTGATCGAGCGGGTCCTCGCCGCCGGCGCGGTCGGCATCAACATCGAGGACACCGTGCACAGCGAGGACCGGATGCGCGAGCCCGCGGAGCACGCGGACTACATCGCGGCGCTGCGGGTCGCGGCGGACGCTTCCGGCGTCGATGTGGTGATCAACGCGCGCACCGACGCCCTACTGGTGGGGCACAAGAGGTTCGACGACCCGGTCGCCGAGGCGATCACCCGGCTGACGCTCTGCGCGCAGGCGGGCGCCCGCTGCCTCTACCCGGTCGCCCTGCAGCTCGACGCCGCGACGATCGCCGCCCTGGTGACCGAGATCCCCGGTCCGATCAACGTCATCGCGAACCCCCGGACCGGCACGCCCGCCGGTGGGCCCAAGGAATTGGCCGCCCTCGGCGTGGCCCGGGTGACCTTCGGTCCACTCCTGCAGCGGGAGCTGACCCCGACGATCGGCGCGCTCGTCGCGGACTGGTCACCGGCCTCCGGAGCCTGACGCGATGTTCCGGTCCGGGGAGGTGGTGGCCGGGCTGCGGATCGATCGGCCACTCGGGCGCGGCGGCAGCTCCGATGTCTACCGGGCGTACCGGCCGGGTTCCGACGAATCGGTCGCCTGGAAGGTGATGCGACCGGAGGCGGCGGGCAGCGACGCCGCCCACGAACGATTCCGCAAGGAGTTCGACGTCGCCGCGCTGTTCGACCACCCGCACATCGTGCGTATGTACGACCACGGCACCGTACCCGACCGGCGGGATGACCGGATCGAGTTACCGTGGCTGAGTATGCAGTGCGTCGACGACGGCTCCGCCGCGGACCTGGTACCCGCCCGCGGGCGCGAGCCGGACGTGCCCCGCATCGTGGAGGTCTGCCGGGGGATCGCCGAGGCGCTCGACGTGGTGCACGCGGCCGGTGTGGTGCATCGCGACGTCAAGCCGGCCAATATGTTGATCGACGGCCGATCGCATGCGGTGCTGATCGATTTCGGAATCGCTCAGTACGCGGGCTCGGATCGGGATGCGGTGCGGACCGGCATGATTCACGGCACGATCGCCTACGCCGCGCCGGAGGTGCTGACCGGACGGCCGTTGACCGGCGCGACCGACGAATACGCCTTCGCGGCCGGCGTCTTCGAATTGCTGACCGGAACGACTCCCTATCCGCGCGCCACCGCAACGGCGGCCATGCGCGCGCATCTGCGCGAGTCGGTTCCGTCGATCACCTCCCGCCGCAGGTGGTTGCCCCATTCGCTCGATTCGGTATTCGCCAAGGCCCTCGACAAGGACCCTGCGCGGCGATACTCGAACTGCCTCGAGTTTGTCGACATCGTCGGTCGAACACTGCGCGGAGTTCCCATTCCGGGCGAACGGTATTGAACGACAGCGTAATTGTCGTGATTGACCAGTTTGTCGATTAGTTCGCATTCCGGTACGTGTAAATTCGGATACCCGCAGTTCATATACGGTTCCCTCACGATTGGCATGGGCGCAATGTCCTGCTGTGTAATACGCGTGCCGGCACTGTTTACATTCCTCGACTTTGAACAGTTGGTCAGGATTGTTACCGTGAAATCCGCCGTGCGGCGGAGCTGATCGGAGCTGATCTCCGCTATCGCGCATCGACGAAAACCGACGATGAGGAGGACGGCATGTCGGCGGAATCTCCCAGCACTTACGATAATTCGTCCCTCGCCCACGAGGACGAGGGCTATCACAAGAGTCTCAAACCGCGTCAGATCCAAATGATCGCGATCGGCGGCGCCATCGGTACCGGCCTGTTCATGGGCGCCGGTAGTCGACTCCATGACGCGGGTCCGGGTCTATTTCTCGTATATGCGTTCTGCGGAGTCTTCGTCTTCTTCATCCTGCGGGCCCTGGGAGAGCTGGTTCTGCATCGCCCGTCCTCGGGCTCGTTCGTCTCGTATGCCCGTGAATTCTTCGGGGAGAAAACGGCATTCGTCACCGGCTGGCTGTACTTCTTCAACTGGGCGGCCACCGCGATCGTCGACGTGACCGCGGTCGCGTTGTACGTCCACTACTGGGGCATGTTCGACGTCCTGCCGCAGTGGTTGATCGCGTT
Source organism: Millisia brevis NBRC 105863 (assembly GCF_001552615.1). Classification (GTDB taxonomy): domain Bacteria; phylum Actinomycetota; class Actinomycetes; order Mycobacteriales; family Mycobacteriaceae; genus Millisia; species Millisia brevis. The sequence continues at coordinate 131,672 of NZ_BCRN01000016.1, read as the reverse complement.
GATCGCTCTGGGCATCGTGCTGACGATGAACGTCATCTCCGTCAAGCTCTTCGGCGAGATGGAGTTCTGGGCGTCGATCATCAAGGTCACCGCCCTGGTGACCTTCCTGGTGGTCGGCCTGGTCTTCCTGGCCGGGCGCTTCGACATCCAGGGGCAGTCGACCGGCCTGTCGGTGATCGCCGACAATGGCGGCCTCTTCCCCGAGGGGGCCATGGCGCTGTTCGTCGTGACCTCCGGCGTCATCTTCGCCTATGCCGCTGTCGAATTGGTCGGCATCGCCGCGGGTGAGACCGAGCATCCGGCCAAGGTGATGCCCAAGGCGATCAACTCGGTGATCTTCCGCATCGCGGTCTTCTACGTCGGCTCCCTGCTGCTGCTGGCGTTGTTGTTGCCGTATACCGAGTTCCGTTCCGGCGAAAGCCCCTTCGTCACCTTCTTCTCCCGGATCGGCATTCCCGCGGCCGGTGGCGTGATGAATCTGGTGGTGCTGACCGCGGCGATGTCCAGCCTGAACGCCGGCCTCTACTCCACCGGTCGGATCCTGCGTTCGATGGCGATGAACGGCAGTGCACCCGGCTTCACCGGGGTGATGAACCGCAACGGCGTGCCCTTCGGCGGCATCGCCCTGACCGGCGCCCTGACCCTGCTCGGCGTGGTGCTCAACCTCTTCGTTCCCGCGGAGGCGTTCAACATCGCGCTCGACCTGTCGGCGCTGGGCATCATCTCCACCTGGGGGATGATCATGCTCTGCCAGATCCAGCTGTATCGCTGGGACAAGCAGGGTTTGGTCAGCCGTCCCAGCTTCCGGCTGCCCGGAACGCCGTGGACGAGTTACGCGACCCTGGTCTTCCTGGCCGCGGTCACGGTGCTGATGTGTTACGAGAACTACTGGAACCTGATCGCGATCATCGTGATGGTTCCGGCGCTGATCGGCGGCTGGTACGCGGTGCGCGGCAAGGTGATGCGGATGGCTGCCGAGCGTGCGGGCTATACCGGGGCGTACCCGGTCGTCCCGCAGCCGCCGATCCCGGAGGGGCCCGGCGCCGAGAACGACAAGTAGCGCCAACGACCATCACCCCGGTACCCGTGGCACAGTGGGTACCGGGGTGATCCGCGTCGCGGACGAGTCGACCGGAGGGTGCATGGATCGGCTGTGGTACGCCGCCTACGGTTCCAACCTCCACCGTCCCCGATTCGACTGTTACCTCATCGGCGGCCGCCCGCCGGGCGCCGAACGCGTCTACCCGGGCTGCCGGGACCGCAGTCCGGTGCCGCCGCCGCGGGCGTTGACCCTGCCCGGCGAGATGTACTTCGGCTGGCATTCGCAGGTTTGGGGCGGCGGGATCAGCTTCCTGGACCCGGACGCCCCGGCCGATCCCCTCGGGACCCCCGCGGTCGGCTATCTGGTGACCGGTGGGCAGTTCGCGGACATCGTCGCCCAGGAGATGCGCGCCGAGCCCGGCGAACCGATCGACGTCGCGCCGGCCCTGCGGTACGGCCGGCACCGCCGCGGGCCGGGTCGTTACGAGACCCTGCTGCACTGCGGAGACCTCGACGGCCACCCGATCCTCACGTTCACCTCCGATCGACGGATCGAGGAATCCCCGCCGTCGGCCGCCTATCTGCGAACCGTGCTGAATGGTCTGGTCGACGGGCACGGGCTGTCCCCGGCCACCGCCGCCGACTACCTCTCGCGGCGCCCCGGAATCGGACGGTGGTCCACCTCGCGGATCGCTGCCCTGTTGACGCCCGATGCCGACAAACCGTAGGCGACTACGGGATGGACCGCGCGATTGTGTTATCGGGCAGCGACGGTCGTCGACGAGGGTGCCGAACGGCACGGTCCGTCACATCCGGTCCGGTCTCCCCGGTATGTTGATTTCCGTCCGGCCGAACGGAGGGAAACGAACAAGCGTATGTTCGCCGTCCTGTCGATTGTGACTGCCGTCATCCTCCCGATTATCGGCCTGATCGCCCTCTGGCGGTCCGCCGGCCGGTTCTCGCGGCCCGGCGCGGTCGCCGCCACGGTTGCGGTGATCGCCGCGGGGATGGCCGCGATTCCCCTCCTGCCGGGCGGATCCGAGCGCTACGTGGCCGTCGGGGTCGCCGTCGGGCTGATCGCCCTCGGCGTCGCGCAGATCCTGCGGGCGGTGCGTCGCCCGCCGCGCACCGCGCCGGCGCTGCTGGGGACGGCGCTGCTGCTCGGCGCACCGTTGCCGGTGTTGTGGCCACTGCTGGCGCCGGCATCGATCGGGCTGGTCGTCGCGGCCGTCTTTCTGATCGGCCTGTTGCGGGCCCGTTTCGCGCCGCGATCCGGGACGGGATCGTTGACCCGGCCGCTGAGCGGGACCCCGCAGACGGTGCTGTCGGCCGCGGCCCTGGCCGCGACCGCGGTGCTGCTGGTCGCGAGCGGGCTGATCTTCCAGGGCGGGACCCATGTGCAGCCCGGCGCGTTCTATCAGCCGCCCGCCGATGTTCCGGCGGAGGCGGGGCAACTCTTGCGCGTCGAGGCGGCGACCGAGGGGATCGACGATGGCATGCAGGGCTGGCGCATCCTCTATACGACGATCGGCGGGACCGGCGAGCCCGCCGTCGCCAGCGCGACGGTGATCGCGGCGCTCGACCGCACCGAGCCCGCGCCGGTCCTGGCGATCGGCCACGGAACGACCGGCATCATCCCCGCCTGCGCCCCCTCGTTGACCGCGGTACCGCTCGACGGGGCCGCCGGCGCCGCTCGGGAACTGATCGGGCAGGGATGGGTGGCGGTGGTCACCGACTACGTCGGCCTCGGCACCGACGGCCCGCATCCGTATCTGGTCGGGCGTCCCGAAGCGGCAAATATGCTCGACGCGGTCCGCGCCGCTCGCGCGATCGACGGCCTGGTCCTGAGCGACGAGACGGTGGCGATGGGCCATTCGCAGGGCGGGCATGCGGCTCTGTGGGCGGGCATCATCGCCGAGCAGTACGCCCCGGACGTGCAGCTGCTCGGCGTTGCCGCCTTCGCCCCCGCGACCGACCTGCGCGCGATCTACGACCGGATCGGGGAATCCGCGGCCGGCCGGATCGTCACCGCCTACCAGGTGCTCACTTCGTCGCGGCTCGATCCCGACTTCGACATCGACGCGATCGTGCGGTCCGGCAATCAGCGGGCGGTCGATCGACTCGGCGAGTTGTGTTTCGGTGGCCGTGACGCGGTGGCCGCGTTGGCGACCGCCTCGCAGATCAGCGAACTGTTGACTCCCGATGCGCTCGACCGGGGCCTCGGCGACGTGCTCGACAAGGGGTCGGTGGTCGACCACATCCCGGTGCCGGTGCTGGTGGCACAGGGGACCGAGGACACCCTGGTCGTACCGGCAGCGCAGCGGGAGTGGATCCGGGAACGCTGCGCGGCCGGTCAGCCGATCGACTATCGCGAGTTCGAGGGACTCGACCACGCGACGCTGGTCGCCGACGATTCGCCGCTGACCGAACAGATCGTGCACTGGGTGGGCGATCGGCTGGCAGGCCTGCCGACCGCGGACTACTGCGCCGGCGGACCCGGCTGACCGGACGCCGCTCGACCCGACGCCGCCTGCTCGGTCTCCCCGCGACGTTCCGCGAAGCTGCGGGCGTACCGGGTGCCCGCGACCAGCAGTAGTACCCCGACCAGCAGGAACGCCAGCGCCCGCGGCACCCCGCCGAGCGAGGCGAGGTCGAACAGGAACAGTTTCGCGGTCGCCATCGCCGCCAGCCCGAGCCCGGCGATCAACCAGATCCGCGGGTTGTCCCGGTCGACCAGGCCGCGCTGCAGGCTGGCGACCGCCACCGCCATCCACGCGACCGTCGCCGCGCAGTGCCCGGCCACCCACCCGGACGGTTCCGGGTTGATCAGGGTGCCGACCGCCACCGTCGTCAGCGTCACCCCGAGCAGGCCGATCAATACCTGGCCGGCGATCACCAGGTCCGACGCCGCCTCGGGGTTGCGCAGCCTGCGTCCGGCGACGATGCCGGCCCCGGCCGCGAGCACGGTCAGGACGCCGACCATCGCGGCCCCGCCGTCCAGATCGTCGCGGAGCCATTCGCTCAGTAGTCCGTCGCCGTAGCTGTCGACCGCGGTGATCAAACCGAGGACTCCGAAGAGCCAGCCGGTCGCCCACCCGGCCATCGAACGGGTGGCCACCGCGATCGCCAGCAGCACCACCGCCACCAGCATCAGCACCACCGAGGTGGTGATCGGTTCGCGGGCCGCGAGGGCCAGCCGCAGCACGCAGATCACTGCGACCACGCCGAGCGAGATCCGCACCACCACCGGCAGCGGCGAGCGTCGGATCGGCATGGCGGCGACCCCGGTCACCAGTGCGACGATCGCCAGGATCGCGAGGTCGCCGAGGCGAAGCTCCGGGGAGTTGTCCCCGAGGGCGACCAGCAGCGGCAGGATCGGCACCACGACGCCGATGCCGGCGGCGGTGGCCAGACCACGCTGCTGCGGATCGACCCGACGCAGCGTCGCGGTGGCGGCGACGACGGCGATCACCATCGCCACCAGGGACAGCAGTACCGCGGCCGACTGGTAGCGGAAGTCGGATGTCGCGGGCATCAGCGCGACCATCGGCACGAGGGCGGCAGCGAAGTAGGCGACCGGCCAGACGCGGGGATATTGCAGCAGCAGCACCGCGACCTGCAGGCCGAGCAGCAGCGGAGCCACCAACAGCGGATGGTCGCCGACCGTCGGCCAGGCGAACGCGGACACCGCCGCGGCGGTCACCACCGTCGTCGACTGGGCCGACCAGTGGCGCGCCGCCGCCAATCCGAGGGCGGTCACCACCACCAGGGCGCCCACCGCCGCGATCGGCGGTAACCACCGGTATCCGACGTCGCCGGCCGCCATCACCGTCACCGTCAGGCCCGCGATGCCGGTGGCACCGACCGCCAGGGCGCCGACCCGGCCACCCGGGCGCCGGATCAGCCGCTCGGCGATCCCCACGAGGGCCACCGACAGCACCCCGCCGCTCGCCACCCGCGCCGCCGGCCCGAACCAGCCCGCCTGGATCGCCAGGCCGACCAACATGCCGAGACCGATCAGGGTGACCACGCCGCCGGCGACCGCCAGGATCCGGCTGACCACCCCGTCGCGCTGCCACCAGGGCTGCTTCGGCGCGGTCGGCAGCGGCGGCGAGGCCATCGGTGCAGGCCCGGGGTGGACCGGGCCGGGGTGGGCCGGGCCCGCCGGCATCTGGGGCATCGGGCCCGCCTGCGGCACGGGGACCGCGGCAGCCGGTGGCATGGGGACGGCGTTCGCCTGCGGTAGGGGAAGCCCGGGCGCCTGCGGGAGGGGACCGGGCTGAGCGGGTGGGAGGTGACCGACCGGCGCCTGCGCGAGGGCAGCTCCCGGCGCGGGCGACGAAGCGGCCAACGTGTTCTGCAGCGCGCTGAGCCCGCGGCTCACACGATCGAGCTGACCGCGCAGGGCGGCGACGTCGGCGACCAAGGCGGCGACCAGCCGCGGATCGATGCCGGGTGAAGTCATGCCGATGATCCTGGTGGGTTTCGCCCGTTTTGGGGTGAGTACCACTACTCGGATCGTCGGAGAATCTCGCGCACCGCGCGAAGCGACCCGGCCACCGGCCGTACGCTCGCAGGCGTGACCACCGCGACCTTCCTACCCGCGCCCATCGACCTCGCCGATGGTGCGGTCATCCGGGATGCCACCGTCGACGACGTGCCCGCCATCCGGGGACTGATCCACGAGCTGGCCGTCTACGAGCGCGAACCCGACGCGGTGAAGGTCACGGTCGAGCAGCTGCGCGAGGACCTCTTCGGCGACGACCACTACGCGAACGCGATCGTCGTCGAACGGGACTCGGTGGTGGTGGGCACCGCGGTGTGGTTCCCGATCTACTCCACCTGGGAGGGCCGCAGCGGCTACCTCGAGGACCTCTACGTGCAGCCGGCGTTCCGCGGCAGCGGCTACGGCCGCGCGCTGCTGTCCGCGCTGGCGGCGATCGGCGTCGCGCGCGGTTGGGTGCGGCTGCAGTGGGTCGCCCTGGACTGGAACGAACCGGCGATCAATTTCTACCGTGCCCTCGGCGCCGATACCGTCGACGGCTGGACCACCTTCCGGCTGACCGGCGACGCCCTGCGGCAGGTTGCGCAGCTGTAGAAGCACCGTGGCTGTCGACGGGCCGGCCGACGATCAGTCGAGCCCCTGCTCGATCGCGTAGCGGGTCAGCTCGACGCGGTTGGCCAGGTGCAGCTTGCGCAGCGTCGCCTGGACGTGGTTCTCGACGGTCCGATGGCTGACGGTCAGGCGGGTGGCGATCTGCTTGGCGCTCAACCCCTTTGCCACCAGCCGCAGGACCTCGGTCTCGCGTTCGGTCAAGGTTGCACCCGGCTTCTGCTGGGCGGGCGGGGCCGCGGCCATCCGGCGGTACTCGCCGAGGACCAGCCCGGCGAGGCCCGGCGTGAAGACCGCCTCGCCGCGCAGCGTCGCCTCCAGCGCATCGACCAATTCCTCGATCGAGGCGCTCTTGACCAGGTAGCCGGACGCCCCGGCCTTGACCGCGTCGAGCACGTCGTCGCGCTCCGCCGACGCCGAGAGCACCAGCACCCGGCTGCGCGGGGAGGCCGCGAGCACCGCCGCGGTCGCCGTCGCACCGGTCCCGTCGGACAGTTCCATGTCCATCAGCACCACATCGGGGGTGGTCGCCGTGGCGCGGCGGGTCGCCGCGCCCACGCCGTCGGCGGTCGCCACGACGCGGTAGCCGCGATCGCCGAGGTCGCGGGCCACGCCCTCGCGCCACATGGGGTGGTCGTCGACCACCATCACGGTCGCCGCGGGCCCGGTCGGGTCGTCGGACACGTCGCTCACCTCTCGCGCAGGGGAACCCGCAGTTCCCATTCGGTGCCGTCGTCGGGTGCCGACCGCAGCTGCGCGGTGCCGCCGAGCTGGTGGATGCGGCCGACGATCGACTTGGCGATGCCCATTCTGCCCTCGCGCTGCGCGTCGGCCGGCCGATCGTCGGGCATCCCGACGCCGTCGTCGCGCACGCTGATGACGATCTCGCCGTCGAGATCCTCGACCAGGATGAAGCTGCGGGCGTCGCGGCCGGCGTGCAGTCGGGTATTGGTCACCGCGGCCTCGACGGCGGCGAGCACCTCACCGGCGGTGGCCGCGTCGACCAGCACCGCCTGGGCCGGCGCCGAGACCGTCACATCCGGGGCGGCGATCGCCCGCAGCCGGGCGGCCAGGTCGGCCTTCTCCGCGGGGGTGGGCACCCGGTCGAGCCCGGAGATCAGTCGTCGCAGCGCCGCCTCCTGCTCCCCGGCGATCCGGGCCAGTTCGGCTGCCTCCCCGCCGATCTCGCGGCCGCGGCGGTGCACCATCGCCAGCACCTGCAGCACGCCGTCGTGGACCTGGCGGGCCAGCCGATCGCGCTCGCGGGTCGCGGCCTCCAGCTCGGTCGCCGCCCGCAACTGTTCGGCGGCATGCCGCGAGGAGCGGGCCGCCACCCCGACCGCCAGGCCCACCGACACCAGCACCGGCACGGTCGCGTTGCTCCAGAATTCGATCGCGACGTCGCCGCGCACCATCGACACCAGCACCGCCAGCGCCCCGCCGATCAGCGCGCCGAACCACGGCCCCCAGGCGATCGCGCCGGAGACCACGGCATTGGTCACCCACAGCGTGGTCGGCAGGACCTGGTTGTTGCCGCGCCACTCCGTGGTCGCGACCAGCACGGTCGCCATTACCGCGCCGATTACCACGACCTGGTCGAAGGCCGCCCACATTCGCGGTCGCCCCCACCCGGTGGCCAGCGCGATCGCCGACAGCCCCGTCCAGGCGATGATCAGTCCGAAGACCACCCAACTCAGCCGGGGCGACGCCTGGTTGCCCGCGACGGTGGAGTGGTAGCTGACCGCGTAGATGATCGTCAGCAGTCGAAACGCGGCCGCGGCGCGCCACAACGGGGCCTCGGCCTCGGTGACATGCGACGTGGCGGTCGAGCGCGACATGACCCGTAGGGTGCCATATCGCCGTCCCCCACTAGACCGGCGATTGTGCCGTCGGTTGCTCGGCCGCCGCCTCCGGGGCACCTGACTCGAGGGACTCGTGGCGATCGCCGGCCTCCAGCGCGCGGGCCGATGCGGCCGCGACCCGTTGCTGCATATCGGTGACCGTCTCGTGGTCGAGGAAGCCGCCGAGCAGATCGGGCAGCCGCGCCAGGGGGATGCCGCGCACCACGGTCGACAGCGCCGGGTCGAGGGTGACCGCGCCGCGGCCGTCGCGGATCGTCTCGGTCATGATGCGCGCGCCGAGCGGGTCGGCGAGCCATTCGTCGACGGTCGACGCGCCGGTCAACGGGCGGTTGAGCACGTCGCCGGTCACCTCGATGCGCAGCACGTGGTGGATCATCCGCGACGACGAGCCGACCGCGATGTCGAAGGCGCCTCCCTCGACCACCCAGCGGTCGACGACCGGATCCCAGCTGGCGAAGGCGCGCTCGTCGAGGTCCAGTCGGACCAATGTCGATTCCCCCGGCTCGAGGTGCACCTTGGCGAAGGCGCGCAATTCCTGGGCGGGCCGGCTGACCGAGCTCTCCGGATCGCGCACGTAGACCTGGATGACCTCGGAGCCGTCGCGGCGGCCGATATTGGTCACCCGCACCATCACCTCCGCAGTGGTGCCGCGGGGGTTGACCCACACGTCCTCGTAGGAGAACACCGTGTACGACAGGCCGTGTCCGAAGGGGAAGGCCACCGCGGCGCGGCGGGTGTCGTACCACCGGTAGCCCACCAGCAGGCCCTCGCCGTAGCGAACCTGCCCGAACTCGCCGGGAAAGTTGCCGTGCGCGGGGGTGTCACCCAGGCGCAGCGGGATCGTCTCGGTCAACCGGCCACCGGGGGAGCGGCGGCCCATCAGCACGTCCGCGGTCGCCGTGCCGACCGCCTGTCCCGCGAGCCACATCTCCAGGATCGCGGGCACCTCGTTGGCCCATTCGGTGGTCACGACGCCGCCGTTGGTCATCACGACCACCACCTCCTCGCAGCGGCGCACCACCTCGAGGATCATCGCGACCTGGTTGTCCGGCAGCGCCAGACCGGTGCGGTCGGAACCTTCCGGCTCACACCGTTCCGGCAGCCCGACGAAGCAGACCACCAGGCGGGCCCCGCGAACCAGATCGATCGCACGGCCGAGCAGTTCGGCGTCCCGGTCCGGATCGCCGTCGAGGGTATAGCCGGATTCGAAGGGGATCGGGTGGTCGCAGAGGCGGCGCAGCCCGGACAGCGGATCGTCGAGGTCGGCCGGTTCCACCCGGGTCGAGCCGGTGCCCTGATAGCGCGGCTCACGGGCGAGTTCGCCGAGGACGACGAAGTCGTCGTCCGGGCGCAACGGCAGCAGCGGCCGACCGTAGAGCGGTTCGTTGCGCAGCAGCACCGCACCCGCGGCGGCGGCCTTGGCGCACAGATCGTGGTGGGCGACGTAGTCGACCTCCGGTACCGGATGTTCGCGGGCGGCGCGCGCATCGATCACCCGGTCGACCAGGTCGGCGACCCGACGGGCCGCCCGGCGCACATCGTGTTCGGCGAGGCGGCCGTCGGCCATCGCGGCGCGGACGGCGGAGTCGGACGTCGGGCCCTCGGTGCGGGCGGGCGGCATCTGCAGGTCGACCCCGGCGGCGATCGACGCCGCCCGGTCGCGTACGGCCCCCCAGTCGGACACCAGGACACCGTCGAAGGCCCATTCGTGGCGCAGCAGGTCGGTCAACAGCCAGTGGTTCTCGGCGGCGGGCACCCCGTTGAGGCTGTTGGACGCGCACATCACCAGCCACGGGTCGGCCTCGGCCACCACGTACTCGAACGCCCGCAGATAGATTTCCCGCAGCGTGCGCGGGTCGATTTCCGCGGATATCCGCATGCGATCGGTCTGCTGATTTATCGCCCCGAGATGTTGCAGGACGGCACCCACGCCACAGGATTGAATTCCTTTGATCAGCGCGGCCGCCAGGCGGCCGGCCAATAGCGGATCCTCCGAGTAGGTGTCGAATCCGCCACCGGCCAGCGGCGAGCGCTTGATATCGACCGACGGACCCAGCAGGACCGATACCTCGGCCTCGCGGGCTTCGGCGCCGAGCGCGGCGCCGACCCGGTTGAGCAGTGGTTCATCCCAACTGGAGGCGAGCGTGCCGGCGCCGGGAAAGCAGGTGGCGGGCCACGTGCGGCGCAGCAGGGGGTCGTCGTCGGAGCCGGGTTCGGGCTTGCGAATGCCGTGGGTGCTGCCGGTGATCAGGATCGACGGGATGCCGAGTCGCTCGACCGGCTGCAGGTGCCAGGGGTCGAGGCCGGAGGTCAGGGCGACACACTCGGCGAGTGTGGGCGTCGCGCGCGCGCCGTTCGGGTGCTGCCCGTTCCCGTTCGGCTTCCCGGTCGGCGCAGCGTCGGGTGGCTCGGACTCGCTCGGAAGCGAGCCGTCGACCCCCGACGCGGCACCACTTGTGTCCGACATGCAGCCAACCGTACGTCGAATTGTGTACCGACAAGAAACCGACGGTACATATTGATGCCCGGTCCACCCATCGATGGACCGGTTTTTGCCGAGCTATTCCGTCGTGGAGTGTCGAAGGAATAGTCTTGGCGGTTGGCCGTCCGGGTTTATCCCTTCGAGATCTCTCCCGTCGTCCCGCCGCCGGGTGCGAGGGTCTCCCGCAGGAAGGTGGTGGCCAGCGCCGACTTGAACGCCGCCTGCGAGTTGTCCGCCGCGCCGCCGTGCCCGCCCTCGATGTTCTCGTAGTAGAAGACGGTGCGGTCGGTCGCCTCGAGCGCGGCGGCCATCTTCCGGGCGTGCCCCGGATGGACCCGGTCGTCGCGCGTCGAGGTGGCGATCAGCACCGGCGGGTACGCGCGGTCGGTCGAAATATTCTGGTAGGGAGAGTATTTCGAGATGAACTCCCATTGCTTCGGGTCGTCGGGGTCGCCGTACTCCGCGACCCAGGAGGCGCCGGCGAGCAGCAGGTGGTAGCGCCGCATGTCCAGCAGCGGGACCTCGCAGACGATCGCGCCGAACAGTTCCGGGTAGGCGGTCAGCATGATGCCCATCAGCAGGCCGCCGTTCGATCCGCCGCGGGCGCCCAGTTGAGCGGTGGTGGTGATGCCCCGATCGACCAGATCGCGGGCCACCGCGGCGAAGTCCTCGGCGACCTTGTACCGGTTCGGTCCGAGCACCTGCGTATGCCAGGACGGACCGTACTCGCCGCCACCGCGGATATTCGCCAGCACATAGGTATTACCCGGCTCGAGCCAGGTGCGGCCGATGACCCCGCTGTAGGAGGGGGTCAACGACACCTCGAAGCCGCCGTAGCCGTAGAGCAGCGTCGGCACCGGCGTCTCGCTCGGGGTGCCGACGACGAAGTACGGCACCGCGGTCCCGTCGGCGGAGGTCGCGAAGAATTGCCGCACCGTCATCCCGGTGGAGTCGAAGAAGGTCGGGGTCGCGGCGACCACCTCGACCCCGGTCGCGCCGTCCGCCTTCGCCTCGCCGCGCAACAGGGTCGGCGGGGTGAGGAATCCGCTGGCGGAGAGCCAGAACTCGTCGCCTTCGCGGCTCGCGGTCGCGATCACCTCGGTGGTGACCGGCTCGTCGCCGAGATCGAGCGGGACGATCGACCACGGCGCGGTCGGGTCGGTCGGCGGGGTCGCCACCGACAGATCGGTCTTCACATCGGTCAGCCCGCCCAACAGCAGGAAGTTCTTCGTCCAGGCGTACTGGTGCAGCGACCGGTGCTCGTCGGGGGTGAACAGCGTCGTCAGTTCCCGCGACCCGGCCCGGTAGGCGTCGAAATCGATCGTCAGCAGCGACCCGGCGGGATGCACGACCGCGCCGGCGGCCGTGGTGACCTCCCAGTCGGTCATCGGACGGATGGTCAACCACCGCTCGTTGACGTCGACCGAGGCGTCGGTGGGGACGTCGAGCCATTCGATCGAGTCCGTGCCGCCGGCGGCGTCGGCTCCGTCGGTGGTCAGCAGGCCGATCTCGCTATTGTAGAAGTCGATCGCCCGGGAGGCGAAGGTCCGCTCGAAGCCGGGCGTGCTGTCGTAGGAGACGCCGGCGGAGACGTCGGTCGCCAGGCCCTCGTAGACCGTCGGCGCGTCCGCGAGGGCGGTGCCGCGGGTCCAGCGGCGCGAGGTGCGCGGATAGCCGGAGTCGGTCATCGAACCGGGCCCGAAGTCGGAGCCGATGTACACGGTGTCGCGGTCGATCCAGCCGACACGGGTCTTGGCCTCCGGCACGAAGAAGCCGCCCTCGGATTCGGGGACGAAGCGCCGGGTGGTCATGTCGAATTCGCGGACGACCACCGCGTCCGCGCCGCCGACGCTCAACGACACCAGACCGCGGTCGAGATCCGGACGCAGCAACTGCGCGCCGCCCCAGACCCAATTGACGTCCTCCTCGGCGGCGATCGCGTCCAGATCGATCACCACCTCCCAATCGGTCTCGGGGGAGCGGTAGCCGGCGAGCGTGGTGCGCCGCCAGATCCCGCGCGGATGCTCGCCGTCGCGCCAATAGTTGTAGAGGTGCTCGCCGCGCCGCCGCACGTAGGGGATGCGGGCGTCGGAATCGAGGACGTCGAGCACCTCCTTGCGCAGGGTCTCGAAGTCGTCGCCGGTCGCGAATCGGTCGACCGTCCCGCCGTTGTGCTCGCGCACCCAGCCCAGCGCGTCGTCGCCGGTGATGTCCTCGAGCCAGAGGTTCGGGTCGGTGCTGTCCGGGGCTGCATTCTTCGGGTCGGTCATGGGGACCATTCTGGCTTGCCGGACCGCCGGACGCCGGTAGCTGCCTGGTACTAGGCTTCGGGGCGTGACTTCTCACTATGACGTCGTAGTTCTCGGGGCCGGCCCCGGTGGTTACGTTGCCGCGATCCGTGCAGCGCAGCTCGGCCTGTCCGTCGCCATTGTCGAAAAGCAGTACTGGGGCGGTGTCTGCCTCAATGTCGGCTGCATCCCGTCGAAGGCTCTGCTGCGCAACGCCGAGTTGGCGCACATCTTCACGAAGGAGGCGAAGACCTTCGGTATCTCCGGGGAGGCCTCCTTCGACTTCGGCGCCGCCTTCGACCGCAGCCGCAAGGTCGCCGACGGCCGCGTCAAGGGCGTCCACTTCCTGATGAAGAAGAACAAGATCACCGAGTACGACGGTCTCGGCAGCTTCGTCGACGCGAATACCCTCAAGGTCGACCTGACCAAGGGCGGCGAGGAGACGATCACGTTCGACAACGCGATCATCGCCACCGGCTCGACCACCAAGCTGCTGCCGGGCACGTCGCTGAGCGACAACGTCGTCACCTACGAGGAGCAGATCCTCACCCGCGACCTGCCGGGATCGATCGTGATCGTCGGTGCGGGCGCGATCGGCATGGAGTTCGGCTACGTGCTGGCCAACTACGGCGTCGACGTGACGATCGTCGAGTACCTCGACCGGGCGCTGCCGAACGAGGATGCCGACGTCTCCAAGGAGATCGCCAAGGCCTACAAGAAGCTCGGCGTGAAGCTGCGCACCGGCGCGGCCGTGCAGAGCATCGACGACGACGGCTCCAAGGTCACCGTCACCGTCAAGGACAACAAGTCCGGCTCGGTCGACACGATCACCGTCGACAAGGTCCTGCAGTCGGTCGGCTTCGCCCCCCGCGTCGAGGGCTACGGCCTGGAGAACACCGGCGTCGCCCTGACCGACCGCGGCGCCATCGCGATCGACAACGTCATGCGCACCTCGGTTCCGCATATCTACGCGATCGGTGACGTCACCGCCAAGCTGCAGCTCGCGCACGTCGCCGAGGCCCAGGGTGTCGTCGCGGCCGAGACGATCGGTGGGGCCGAGACCCTGCCGATCGACGACTACCGCTTCATGCCGCGCGCGACGTTCTGCCAGCCGCAGGTCGCCAGCTTCGGGCTGACCGAGCAGCAGGCCCGCGACGAGGGCTACGACGTCAAGGTCGCCACCTTCCCGTTCACCGCGAACGGCAAGGCGCACGGCCTCGGCGATCCGAACGGTTTCGTCAAGCTGATCTCCGACAACACCCACGGCGAACTGCTCGGCGGTCACCTGATCGGACCGGACGTCTCCGAACTGCTGCCGGAGCTGACGCTGGCCCAGAAGTGGGATCTGACCGTGTACGACGTGGCGCGCAATGTGCACACCCACCCGACGCTGTCCGAGGCGATCCAGGAGGCCATTCACGGCCTCGCCGGTCACATGATCAACTTCTGACGCGGGTGACCCTGGTCGACGGGCCGGATTCGGCCGTCCCGCAGCCGGATCGCCGGTTGATGTTGGTGCACGCGCATCCCGACGACGAGTCGTCGCAGAGCGCGGCGACCATGGCCCACTACGTCGCCGAGGGCGCAGCCGTCACGTTGGTGACCTGCACCCTCGGCGAGTTGGGCGAGATCGTGACGCCCGAACTGGACTACCTGCGCGACAAGCCCGCCGAGCTCGGCCGGCACCGGCTCGGCGAGTTGTCGGCGGCGATGGAGCAACTCGGTGTCACCGACTTCGTCCGCCTCGGCGGCGACGGCCGGTTCTCCGATTCGGGGATGGCCTACGACGAGGCGACCGGGTTCGCCATCCCCGCGCAGGACCTACCCGACAACGCCTTCTGGAAGGCCGACCTGTTGGTCGCGGCGACCGAACTGGTGGCGTTGATCCGGGATCGCCGCCCGCAGGTGCTGATCACCTACGACAGCTTCGGGCACTACGGTCACCCCGATCACATTCAGGCGCACCGCGTTACGCACTACGCCTATACCCTCGCGGCGGCGCCGGCCTTCCGGCCCGATCTCGGACCGGCCTGGCAGGTCGACCGGATCCTGTGGTCGGCCTCGCCGGCCGACGAGATGCGCGCGATGATTCGGGTGGCCAAGGAGGCGGCCGCGGATCGGGACGACGAGGGGCCGTCGTTCTTCGCCGCCTACGATCCGGACGGCCCGGACGATCCGCCGATGAGCACCCCCAACCGGTACATCGTCGCGCGGATCGCGGGTGCGCCCTGGCGGTCCCGGCGGCTGGCGGCATTGCGCGCCCACCGCAGCCAGATCACCGAGGAGGGCATCCGCTGGTTCACCGACGAGGACCACATGGGCCCGTTCATGAACGAGTGCTACGTGCTCGGGGCGGGCAGTGCGCCTCCGGCCGGCGCCGACGATCTGTTCGCCGGAATCGATTCGGACTGATCGGACAGACCGGTTACGTGTCAGTCTTTGTGTCGGGGCTGATCCGGGCGAAAGTTGCCGCGCGCCACAGGACTACCCTCATACCTCGTGACCACCCCGCTGACCCTCGCCGACATGGTCGACGATGCCGCACTGCTGTCCCTGGAGCACCAATTGCGGTTGGTCGAGGTCATCGGTGGTCGAACCTGCGATCTGGATCTGGCCGCACCGCAGGCCTCGTTCGCCGGCAACCCGCCGCTGGTGGCCGATCGGGTGCACGTGATCGGGGTGGCGAGCCCGGAGACCCGGACCTGGTCGTGGGCGTGGTCCTGGGCGACGCGCGACGACCTGCCGGCGCCGCTGTTCGGCTTGGTGGTCGCCCTGCGGGAGTTCGGTTCCAAGCGGGGGATCGGCACGCTGGTCCAGCCGGAGATCGGCTTCGCCGACCTCGGTGCGGAGGATCCCCGGCAGGTCGCCGACCTGCTGGCCGAGGCCGCGAAGGTCTTCTCCGGGCGGTGGACGTCTTACCAGATGGACGCCGGTGAGGGCGCGATCATGACCATCCTGATCGAGCATCCGTCGTTCCTGCTGCCGGCGCCCGATCCCGAACGGGTGCTGCGGGTGCTGCAGAAGGGCACCGTCGATCTGGGGTTGCGGGATCACCGCCGCGCCGTCGGCAGCTACGCGTGGCTGCGCGGACTCGGTATCACCTTCTCCCCGGACAACTCGACGGCCGAGCTGACCGGGCCGGGGTTGCACGCGGAATTGACCTTCGACGACACCGCCCAGCTGGCCGGGATCCGCAGCATCGTCGACGGCCCGGAGCACTCGCCGAGCCACTAGGGATCAGGATTCGAGCAGGCGCCGCCGCTCGACCGCGGGATCGAAGTCCGGCTTCGGCCAGGACAGGTCCAGGGATTCCAACGCATCGATCAGCAGATCGGTAACCGCAAGGCGCGCATACCATTTGCGGTCGGCCTGCAGGACATTCCACGGCGCGTAGTCGGTCGAGGTGCGGTCGAGCACGATCTGATAGGCCGTGGCGTACTCCGGCCAGAGCTTGCGCTCGTCGATGTCTCCGGGGTTGAACTTCCAGTACTTGTCCGGCCGGTCGAGCCGTTCGAGCAGCCGATCGCGCTGCTCGTCGCGCGAGACGAACATCGCCACCTTGACCAGCGTGATGCCACGCTCCTCGACCAGCTCCCGCTCCCACTCGTTGATCTCGGCGTAGCGGGCCTCGATCACGTCCGGGGGAGCCAACTCTCGGGCCCGCCCGATCAGAACGTCCTCGTAGTGCGAGCGGTCGAAGACCCCGATCCGTCCGGGGCGGGGCAACTTCCGGTCGATGCGCCACAGGAAGTGATGGGATTTCTCCTCCTCGGTGGGGACACCGAACGAGGCGATGTCGACGCCCTGTGGATCGACCGATCCGATGACGTGCCGGACGATGCCGCCCTTGCCGGCGGTGTCCATGCCCTGCAGGATCAGCAGCACCGAGCGGGTATCGCCGGTGCGGCCGTTGGCGTACAGCATCTCCTGGAGGTCCGAGAGCACCGCCGTGCGTTCGTCCTGCACGGCGCGCCCGTCGTTCTTGGAGCCGTAGAAGCCGGGGGTGGCGCGAAAGTCGATCTCGCCGACCTTCAGGCCGGGACGCATCTTCAGTGCGGTGCCGATCTCGGAAATCCCCATGCGCATCGAGTGTAATGCGAACCGGGCGATGGCAGGTTCTATCGCAGTTGTTTCGGCAGTGGCAGGGTGCGGGCCCGGTCGAACCGGTCGCGCGGCATCCGCAGCGTGTGCAGGGTGGTGGCCAGACCGTCGTACTGGCCGACCAGGAGCAGGAATTCGAGCAAGCGCCGGTCGTCGTAGACCTCCGACAGCCCGGTCCAGGTCGCGTCGCTCAGATCCTTGCTGGTGACCAGCTCGTCGACGGCGGTGAGCACCGCGCGCTCGCGCGGCGACCAGTCGGGAGCGTCGGGGCCCACGATCACCCGTTCGCGGACCTCGTCGGTGACACCCCGCAGCCGGCCGAGGCGGGTGTGATGGTCGAACTCGTAGTCGCTGCCGCGCAGGTGGGCGACGCGCAGGATGATCATCTCGGTCTCGCGGTTGGGGATGCGTCCACCGGGCATCAGATGCGCGCCGTGGAACAACCAGCCGCGATAGAGGCCGCCGGTGCGACCGAGGACCGAGAACAGCTTGGCGTCGTCGGTACCCATCACCAGCGAGACGATCCGCCACGTCACCCAATTGAACGGGCCCAACTGGCGCAGCCGACCCGGTGCGATGCGCGGCGTCTCTTCGCTCATGGGGCCAACGTAACCGGCCGGGTGCAGCGCACCCCGGGCGGGCTCAGTGCAGCGAAACGGCTCAGTGCAGCGAATAGGGCGAGATCGCGCTGCGATGCTCGTCGATCTCCAGGCTGCGGCCGAGCGGCGGGAAGGCGCGCTGTGGGCAGTTGTTGCGCTCGCAGACCCGGCAGCCCGAGCCGATCGGGGTGGCGGAGAGCTTGTCGTCGAGGTTGAGGCCGTCGGCGTAGACCAGCCGGCCGGCGAAGCGGACCTCGCAGCCGAGCCCGAGGGCAAAGGTCTTGCCGGGTTGCCGATATCGCTGGGCGCGCCGCTCGACGGTGCGCGCCACCCACAGATACCGCCGGCCGTCCGGCATCTCGGCGATCTGCGTCATGATCCGGCCGGGCGAGGCGAACGTCTCGTAGACGTTCCACAACGGGCAGGTGCCGCCGCTCGACGGGAAGTGGAAACCGGTGGCCGACTGCCGCTTCGACATATTGCCGGCCCGGTCGACGCGCACGAACGAGAACGGCACCCCGCGCAGGTCCGGGCGCTGCAGCGTCGAGAGACGGTGGCAGATCGTCTCGTAGCTGACCGCGTAGAACGCCGAGAGCCGTTCGATGTCGTACCGGAAGGTTTCCGCCCGATCGTGGAAGGAGGTATAGGGCAGCACGGTCGCGGCGGCGAAGTAGCCCGCCAGACCCATCCGGGCCAGCGCGCGGGCCTCGTCGCTGGTGAAGGAACCCTCGTCGACCAGGCGGCGGATCAGGTCGCCCTGCTCGAGATAGGCCAACTCGGTCGCGAAGCGAAAGACCTTCTGCCCATTGGACAATTGCGGAGCGATCGACAGCACCCGGGTCCGCGGGTCGAAGCGGTGCAGGACGTTCTCGCCGAGGTCGATCCGTTCGACGATGTTCACCCCGTAGAGATTGCGCAACCGCTTGCCGATCTCACCCGCGACGTCGCCGCGGTGGAAGCGCAGCCGATCGGCGAGATCCTCGGCGGCGGTGTCGAGTTCGTGCAGGTAGTTCTGCCGCTGATAGAAGTAGTCGCGGACCTCCTCGTGTGGCCGCGAGATCGATCCCGAGCCGCTGCCGTCGCTGAACCGATCCTCGGTCGCCTCGGCCAACTGCGCGGTCGTATTGCGATACCGGCGGTGCATATTGACCATCGCGCGGGCGATCCCGGGATGCGCGGAGACCAGATCGGCCAACTCTTCCGGCGCCGCCGTGGTGCCCACCTCCGGGTCGAGCATCACCTCGCGCAGTTCGGCGAGCAGCCGGGAGTCGTCCGCGGAGGTGAAGAACGAGGTCTGCACGCCGAAGGCCTGCGAGATCCGCAGCAGCACCGGCGCGGTCATCGGGCGCACGTCGTGTTCGAGCTGATTGAGGTAGCTCGCCGAGATCTCGAGTTCGCGGGCGAGCGCCGCCTGGCTCAGGCCGCGCTCGGCCCGCAGCTGGCGCAGTCGGCCACCGATGAACGTTCGTGCCATCGCCGCGCCGTCACTCGATACCGAGGGTCGACCGCAGGAATTCGACCTGCAGGGTCAGCAGATTTTCCGCGACCACCTCGTCCGAGGCCATATGCGTGGCCCCGGTCAGCGGCAGCACCCGGTGCGGTCGACCGGCGGCGAGCAGCGCCCCGGACAGCCGCAGCGTATGGGCCATGACGACGTTGTCGTCGGCGAGGCCGTGGATCAACAGCAGCGGGCGGCTCAGCGCCGGTGCGTCCGGGATCAGGCTCGAGCGCCGGTAGGACGGCGCCGCGGTATCCGAGCCGAGGTAGCGCTCGGTGTAGTGGGTGTCGTACAGCTCCCACTCGGTGACCGGGGCGCCCGCGATCGCGGTGTGGAAGACGTCCGGCTCCCGCAGCACCGCCAACGCCGCCAGGTAGCCGCCGAACGACCAGCCGCGGATGCCTACCCGGCCGGGGTCGAGATCCTCGAACCGCTCGACCGCGGCCCGCAGCCCGTCGATCTGATCCTCGAGGACCGGGGCGGCGAGGTCGCCGGCGACCTCGCGCTCGAAGGCCGGTCCGCGGCCGGGGGTGCCGCGACCGTCGACGATCACCACACCGAAGCCCTGATCGGCGAACCACTGGCTGGTCAGATACATCCCGCTCGAGTCCAGCACCCGCTGGGCGTGCGGCCCGCCGTAGGGGTCCATCAGGATCGGCAGCTTCGTGCCGGGAACGTGGTCGCGCGGCAGGATGACCGCAGTGCGCACCCCGCGTGGTCCCGCCGGGAAGATCTCGACGGTCGGCACGTCCGGCGTCGCCGCGAGCGAGCCGATGATGTGGGTGGCGCCCGGGCGTGCCACCCGGGTGATCGCGCCGACGTAGCCGTGGCCGCGCTGGGTGATCACCGTGGTCTCGCCGCCGTTCGCCGCGGCCGCGACGCCGCTCTTCTCGCTCAGTAGCGTGATGCCCTCGTCGCGGGTCCACCGGTGCACGGTGATCGACGTCGGTTCCTCGGAGGCGGTGAAGACGATCGAATCCGTGCCGACCGATCCGACGCCGCGCACCTGCAATCCGACCGGGGTGATCGCGACGTCGTCGACGAAGAGGCGGTGGGTGTCGTCCGAGGTGCCGGCGCGCACCAGTGAGCCGTCCCGCAGCCGGGCCGGTACCCCGGAGACGATGTCCACCCATTCCGGATCGGTGCCGGAGTGCAGCACGGTCGTCTCCCCGGTCGAGGGATCGACCGCCAGGATCAGCACCTCGCGCTGGTCGCGGGATTGAACGGTCAGCAGTGGCCCGTGCGCGTCCCAACGACCGTCGACGACGTACTCGTAGGCCTCGCGGTTCCAACGCACCGGGGTGCGGGCGCCGTCGATGCCGACGATCTCGACGGTGACCACCGCATTCGGGCGCCCCGCGGCGGGGTAATCGATCCGCGCCGGTTCCCGGCCGGGATTGGCTGGATCGGAGATGTACCAGCGGTCGACCGGGGTGTCGTCGACGCGGGTGACCAGCAGTGCGGAGCCGTCGGGTGCCCACCAGAAACCGCGGGCGCGGTTCATCTCCTCGGCCGCGATGAACTCGGCGGTGGCGTAGCGCACGCCCGGCGTCTCCGGCTCGACCAGCACGTCGGTGCGAGCGTCGGCGCCATCGTGGACGAGCAGCGCACCGTCGCGGACGAAGGCGGTCGCGCGACCGGTGGGGTCGACGCGCGGATCGGTGATGCCGGTCGCGCCGGGGATGGGCCGGGGCGGTTCGGCGCCGGCGACGTCGACCAGATAGGCGCGCCCGGAGAGGGCGAAGGCGATCGTGCGGACCGCCGCGTCCGTGGTGTAGCCGACGATGCCGCCCGCCTGTTCGCGGGTGCGCTCGCGGCGGGCGCGCTCCTGCTCCGGCAGCTCGTCGTCGTCGGCCAGGCCCTCGGCCTCGGCGATCGCGCGCGGGTCGGCCAGCAGCCGCTCGACCCCGTCGGCCACGTCGAGCGCCCACAGACAGGTGACCGGATCGGTCGCATGGCGCGAGCGCAGGAACAGCACGGTCGCTCCGTCGGGGGAGACGGTGATCGTGCGCGGCGCCCCGAGGGTGAACCGCTGCGTGCGTGCGTACAGCCGGGGAAAACCGTTCGGATCGGTCACCGTCCCAGTGTGACACCGGGGCGACCCGGGGCCCGGATACGGCCCCCGACGTGCGATTCCCCGACTTCCGAACTCGCCGGTAAGTGATCTGCGTCTCACTTTCGCGGCCGGCTGCTTCCCGGGAGGTGCGTGGACCCCCGGCGGCGCAAACATAACGCCCGTACTGGATAACCGGCGCTACCTGCGGAGATGGATCGCGGCGGGATCGGAATCTTCGCAACCTTGGCAACTCTGGGTGCGCATGTAGCGCGCGTTCACAAAAACCCGAGGTAGACGCGGTTTTGAGGCTGTGCCATTCTCGAAGTGCGTCGCAGGATTTCTGACAATCATGCGAAGGTTTTTCCCGCACTACCGATACCCACAGAGACGGAGACTGTCGATGTCGACGACCGGAGCCCCCAGGACCGCGGCGGAGATTCAGAACGATTGGGATACGAACCCGCGCTGGAAGGGCATCACCCGCAACTACACCGCCGAGCAGGTCGAGAAGCTCCAGGGCACGGTTGTCGAGGAAGCCACTCTCGCTCGCCGCGGTTCGGAGATCCTGTGGGACCTGGTCAACAACGAGGACTACATCAACTCCCTCGGCGCGCTGACCGGCAACCAGGCTGTGCAGCAGGTCCGCGCGGGCCTCAAGGCCATCTACCTGTCGGGTTGGCAGGTCGCCGGTGACGCGAACCTCTCCGGCCACACCTACCCGGACCAGTCGCTGTACCCGGCCAACTCGGTGCCGCAGGTCGTGCGTCGGATCAACAACGCGCTGCTGCGCGCCGACGAGATCGCCAAGGTCGAGGGTGACACCAGCGTCAAGAACTGGCTGGCCCCGATCGTCGCCGACGGCGAAGCCGGCTTCGGTGGCGCGCTGAACGTGTACGAGCTGCAGAAGGCGATGATCGCCGCCGGTGTCGCCGGTTCCCACTGGGAGGACCAGCTCGCGTCGGAGAAGAAGTGCGGCCACCTCGGCGGCAAGGTCCTCATCCCGACCCAGCAGCACATCCGCACCCTGACCTCGGCTCGCCTCGCGGCCGACGTCGCCGGTGTGCCGACCGTGGTCATCGCGCGTACCGACGCCGAGGCCGCGACGCTGATCACCTCCGATGTCGACGAGCGCGACACCGAGTTCCTCGACGGCACTCGCACCGCGGAGGGCTTCTTCGGGGTCAAGAACGGCATCGAGCCCTGCATCGCCCGCGCGAAGGCCTACGCCCCGTACTCGGACCTGATCTGGATGGAGACCGGCGTGCCGGACCTCGAGGTCGCCAAGAAGTTCGCCGAGTCCGTGCGCAGCGAGTTCCCGGACCAGCTGCTCGCCTACAACTGCTCGCCGTCGTTCAACTGGAAGGCGCATCTCGACGATGCGACCATTGCCAAGTTCCAGAAGGAGCTCGGCGCGATGGGCTTCAAGTTCCAGTTCATCACGCTGGCCGGCTTCCACTCGCTCAACTACGGCATGTTCGACCTGGCGCACGGCTACGCCCGCGAGGGCATGACCGCCTTCGTCGACCTGCAGGAGCGCGAGTTCAAGGCCGCCGAAGAGCGTGGCTTCACCGCGATCAAGCACCAGCGCGAGGTCGGCGCCGGCTACTTCGACGCGATCGCCACCACCGTCGACCCGAACACCTCGACGGCGGCGCTCAAGGGCTCCACCGAAGAGGGCCAGTTCCACTGAGTCGCATCAGCGATCGGTGGATGATCGAGGAGGAGAAGTCGACGTGACGGATGACCGGATCGAGCGGGTCGGTGTCGTCGGCGCGGGCCAGATGGGCTCGGGAATCGCAGAGGTCTGCGCCCGTGCCCAGGTGGATGTGCTCGTGTTCGAAAACACCGCCGAGCTCGCCGAGGCGGGTCTGGCCAGGATTCGTAAGTCGCTCGATCGCGGGGTGTCGAGCGGCAAGATCACCGAGCGCGAGCGCGATCAGGCGCTGAGCAAGGTGCGCTCGACCACGGATCTGGGAGACTTCGCCGATCGCCAACTGGTGATCGAGGCCGTGGTCGAGGACGAAGGCGTCAAGGCGGAGATCTTCTCCGCGCTGGACAAGGTCGTCGCCGATCCGAACGCGGTGCTCGCATCCAACACGTCGTCGCTGTCGATCACCCGGATCAGCCGGGCCACCAGCAAGCCGGAACGGGTGGTGGGACTCCACTTCTTCAACCCGGTGCCGGTGCTGCCGCTGGTCGAGCTGGTCACCACGCTGCGCACGAACCCGGCGGCCGCCGAGCGAGCGGAGACGTTCGCCTCGGAGGTCCTGGGCAAGCAGGTTGTCCGTGCGTCGGATCGGTCCGGATTCGTCGTCAACGCGTTGTTGGTGCCCTACCTGCTCTCCGCGATCCGGATGCTCGAATCCGGTTCCGCGAAGCGGGAGGACATCGACAAGGCGATTCAACTGGGGCTCGCACACCCGATGGGCCCCTTGGTGCTCTCCGACCTGATCGGTCTGGACACCGTGAAATTCATCGCCGATGCGATGTACGACGAATACAAGGAACCGCTCTACGCGCCGCCGCCGCTGCTGCTGCGCATGGTGGAGGCCGGACTGCTCGGCAAGAAGACCGGTGCCGGTTTCTACACCTACGAGAACGGCCGAATCGTCACCACATAATCGAATCGGTCGGCATCACAACGCCCGCCCACGCTCGATCCCGGACAGCCCCCGGGTCGACGCGGGCGGGCGTTTGTGGTCGACACGGCGGTCGAGGTCCCGAAAGGCCCGCGGCCCCATTCCCTTCCATCGCCGGAACGCCTGGGAGAAGCTCGACACCTCGACGTATCCGAGGCGGTGCGCGATCTCGGCGACCGGAAGGCGTTGACTGACGAGCAACTCCTCGGCCAGATGCTCCCGGACCTCGTCCAGCAGAGCCCGATACGAGGTCCCCTCGTCGGCCAGCTTCAGCCGCAGGGTGCGTTCGCCGATGTGCAGTTCCCGGGCGAGGTCGGCGGCATCCGGCGGAGCGGGCAGGCGTTCGATCAGCAGATCGCGCACCAGCCTCGACATCCCGCTGCGCGCGCGCCGCTCGTCGAGCAGGTCGCGGCAGTGTCCGAGCACGACGGCGGCGGTCTGCCCATTCGCCTGCGGGAGCGGCACGTCGACCTCCGCTGCGTCGAAGACCAGCATGGTGGCGTCGGCGTCGAAGATCGGCGGCACCCCGAACAGCGACGCGTAACGCGGTAGGACGTCCGCCGGCGGCGCGGGCCGTGTGAACTCGACGCGCCGGAGCGCCCGGGGGGCCGCGAGCAGGTCGCGGTGCAGCGTCTGGATCGCCGCGGCGTCCCGTTCGACGGTGAAGCGTCGCAGGTCCGGCGGGATGCCCAGCGGTTCGAGTAGAAGACGCAACTCGCCATCCGCGTCGTGCACCGAGGTCTCGCTGAGCGAGAAGCTCAGCTCGCCGAACTGGAAGCCGACCCGGATCGTCGACCGCAACGTCGGACTGCTGATCAGCGCGAACCCCCACAGCCCGTAGGACGTCGACCGGAATAGTTCGCCGGCCTCCAGTCCGAGCCCCGGTGGATCACCCAATTCGCGAACCACATTGGCGATAACGGCCAATTCGTCGGTGACGCCCAGCGCCGCGTCCGGATCGGCCAGCTGTCGCTCGGCCAGGCCGGTGCCGGCCAGGCACTGCTCGGTGGTCAGGCCGTGGTCGCGGCCCAGTCCCAGCATCAACAGGGCGCCCATGGCCGATCGCGGAGTACTCCAATGAACCACGACACCCCCGAGGATCGGCCCGGCCTGTGCAGCCGTCATCCTAGCCATCCCGCGCACGACCGTGCCCGACCTCGGCGAACTCCCGCCGTCAGGATGCGGTGACCCGGCCGGCGAAGTCGGCGATCGCGTCGACCATCTGCGCGAGGCCGGGATCCTCGATCGGGTAGTGCCCGGCGTTGTCCAGCAGCGCCGTCTCGACCGGCACCCGGGTGATCCGCGAGAGCACCGGGGTGCTCAGGTGCAGCGGCGACCAGCGGTCCTGTGCCGGCTGCGTCAACAGCACCGGGCAGGCGTCGAAGTCCTCCGGCTCCACGGCGGGGACGTAGGCGCCGTAGCTGCTCAGGAACCGGATCGACACCCAATTCCCGGCGGAGGTGGCATCGTCGGTCATCACCTTCAGAGCGTCCGGATCATTCACCAGCGCAGACATTTTCGACGCGAGGGTCATCGGATACCGCAGCCTTGCCGCCGGGGTTCGGTCGACCATGTTCAACAGGGGCATGCCCACGCGGGAGGTGACGATGTCGTGCGCGGTCTCGTCGCGGACCTGTTGGTTGCGTTGGTCGAGGAAGGTCATGCCGACGATGCCGCGCAGCGTGCCCCGCGGCGCCTTCGCCGCGACGTGGTAGGTCAGCATGCCGCCGGCGCTGAGGCCGTAGAGCACGATCGGGCGGTCGTCGCGGGACTGTTCGTAGGCGAGGAAGTCGACCACCAGGTCGACCCAGTCGTCGTAACTCGGGGTGGTTCCGGGAGCGACGCGGGTCATGCCGTAGCCGAGGTTGTCCAGGGCCACCGTCTCGAAACCCCGTGCGGCGAGGGGTGCGCCGAGAATCAGCGACATCTGCCGGCCATTGGTCCCGACGCCGTGGTGCAGCACCACCTTCGCGGGCGCCTGCGCGTTGCGGTACCGGTCCAGGTGGACGGCGTTGCCGCGCCAGTCCCAGAACTCCTCCTCGGGGGCGGCGGCGTCGTCGAGGCGCAACCGTTCCGGCAGGAAGGTCTGCAGGTCGCGCCAGGCCCGCTGGTCGCGGTAGGTCTGCGGAGTGGTGGTCGTCGTGCTCATCGATGGTTCCTCTCGATCCGTCGCGGCCGGTATGCCGCGATATCCACGAGGTCGAAACTACGAATCCGGCGGCCGTGGCCACAGGTGCCGATCGGCAGGAGAGTTACTCGTTTCGGCAAGGTGATCGAGTTATCCACAGATGGGATTCCGGTCTGGTTCGTGTCGGAGGGTCTCTATATAATCGAACACATGTTCCCATCGGATCATCCTGTGAATATGGGGGAGGCGACTCCCGAAGAGCTCGACTCCTGGATCGACGCGCTGACGCGATCGACCGGGCCCGGAGACGACGCCGCCCGCGTCCGCATGTTGACGCAGCTGGAACGATTGACCAGCGCTGCCGACGGATTCAAGGCCGTCGTGACCGCAGCCTTCAGTCGTTCTCAGCGTCAGACCTGTCGTCTTCCGGAGAAGGCGGAGCGGGTCGAGCGGAGCATCGCGGTGCAGGTCGGGATGGCGCGTCGCGAGTCGCCGCATCGCGGGGCTCGTCGGGTCGGGTTGGCGATGGTGCTGACCACCGAGATGCCGCATACGCTCGCCGCGCTTCGGACCGGGCGGATCGACGAGTGGCGGGCGACGGTCATCGTTCGGGAGACGGCGACGGTGTCGCGGGAGGACCGCGGGAAGATCGACGCGCGGATCGGGGCGGAGATCGATCGGCTCGAAACAGTATCGGTGCGATGTTTGGAGAAGGAGGTTCGTGCCCGGGCATACGAGGCCGATCGGGAGGTCTTCGTGCGGGCGCGCGAACAGGCGGTGAAGGATCGGCGGGTGTCGTTGCGGCCGTTGCCGGGTGGAATGGTTCGGCTGTCGGCGACGGTTCCCCTGGTCGAGGGGGTCGCCGCGTACGCGACCCTGGTCCGGGCGGCGGCCACCGCGGCTGCGTCCGGTGACAAGCGGTCGCGTGGAGCGGTCATGGTCGACACCCTGCTCGACCGGGTGATCCACGGCGTCGTCCCCGCCGGTCCCGGCGCCCGCTGTGTGAACGTTCCCGCCGCGAAGGCGCCGGTGGTTCCGATCGCCGTCAACCTGGTGGTATCCGATGCCACCCTGCTGGCGGGCGGTGATGAACCCGCTCAGTGTGGGGAGTTCGGGCCGATCCCCGCGGACCTCGCGCGCGAGCTGGTCCTTGCCGCCGATGGGGAAGGGTTGCTGACGCTGCGGCGGGTGTACGCCAACCCGACCGGAATCGTGGCGATGGAATCGCGATCCCGGTGCTTCCCACCCGGGGTGGCGCGGCTGATCCGCACCCGGGACCACACATGCCGGATGCCGTATTGCGATGCGCCGGTGCGACATATCGATCACATCACCCCGGTTGCCGACGGTGGGGCGACCACCGCGACACATGGGCAGGGGTTGTGTGAGGGGTGCAATCACGCGAAGCAGGTGGTCGGGTGGTCCACGCGTGTGGTCGACGACCGAACAGGACGCCACACCGTCGAAACGATCACCCCGACGGGGCGCGTCTACCGAAGTACGGCACCACCTCCGCCGCGCTGCCTGGAGTCGACCGGGTAGGGCGCGGCGCGTCAGGCGCCGACGGGCCACCAGCGCTTGACGGTCTCGAGGTGGGTTGCCGGTCCGGTGTTGAAGCAGAGGATCGAGTCGGGGGTGACCTCCCGTGCGATGTTGACGATCTTCTCGAACAGCGGGGTCATCGACGGTTCCAGCCGGATACCTCCGCCCACGATGATGATGTCGTAGTGCCGCTCCAGGACGGTCCGACGGAAGGCTTCGGCGGCGTCGGGCCCGCGGTCGAGGAGACAATTCTCGAGCGTTAGACCGAGTGTGGCGAGATCATCGGCGGCTTTATCGAGTCCGGCCTGCACCTCCTGTGGGGTCACAGTGGGAAAGGCTGCGCTCGGATTGTTGGGGTCAGCGACGGCCGTGGGGTCGAGTCCGACATTGAGGGCGTAATGCACGTTGTTCTCCAAAGGTATGAGATGTTCTGGTGTAGTGGGGTATTCAGCCGACCGGTCGGCCGACCGCGTGTTGCTCGAGGCTGCTCCGCAGCAGATGCAGTGACGAGGCGGTCGTGGCCAGGAAGTCGGGATCGGCATGCGCGGCCAGCAGCTCCGAGAAGGTGCGGTCGAAGGTCCCCTCCGCATCGTCGACGAGCAGGCGACCCGAATCGGTGAGTTCGAGGAACGACGATCTGCGGTCGCTCGGATGTGCCACTCGCGCAATCCATCCCATGGTGACGTGGCGCTCCACCGCCTTGCTGGTCGAACCGATGCCGATCGCGAAATGCTCGGCGAGGTCGATGGCTCGAACGTTGCTGTGCTCGCGGAGATAGCGCAGGAGAAGCAGTTGGCTGACCACGATCCCGTGCTGTGAGCGCAGCGCCTCGTCGAGAGCGTTGTAGAGACGGAGTTGGCACCGCACGAGGTCGTCGAAGACCTCCGCGAGGGGTTGTTCGTGCATCGGCTCGGCCATGACAGCTACTATACTACTTGCCAAGGCAGTAACTTCCTATCCCACTATTGAAAGGTATGCCTCGATGCGCGCGATCGTGATGGACGGATACGGCGGCCCGGAAGCCCTTCGCTTCGACGAGGACTATCCGGCACCGCAGGCCGAGGCCGGACAGATTCTGATCAGAGTCCATGCGTCCTCGGTCAACCCCGGCGTGCTCAAACGGGCCGGCGGAGCGCTGCGCGGCGTCTTCCCCGATCCGGACTTCCCCTACGTTCCCGGTTCGGATTTCTCGGGAGTCGTCGCGGCCACGGGCCCCGACGTGACCCGCTGGAACGTGGGGGATCAGGTCTACAGTTTCGGCGGACCTGGCGGTTCACATGCCGAGTTGACCGTCGCGGACGCCGGCGCGGTGTCCCGCAAACCCGACGGTGTCAGCCACGGCGAGGCGGCCTCCTTGGCGCTGGCGGTACAGACCGCGGCACTGGTCCTGCAGCCGGCAGACCTGCGGGCCGGTCGGACGCTCGCCGTACTCGGCGCAGGGGGTGCGGTCGGAAATGCGCTCGTGCAACTCGCGCATCTGCGCGATATCGACGTGATCGCAGTGGCGAGCGCTCGGTCGCTGGACCGGTTGAAGGCCCTCGGGGGCGCGGGAGCATTCGATTCCGTCGACGCGGTGCCCGAGGGCGTGGATGCGATCGTCAACGCGCTGGGGCCGCAGCTCGATGCCCTTGCCCTGCGGCGTATTCGACGGGGTGGCCATCTGCTCACGCTCAATGCTCCGCCGCCTGCGGATCTAGCCGCGGAAGTCGGGGTGCATGCCCGCTTCGTAAACGCATTGGCATCTCGACCCGGTCCACTCGACGATCTGCATGACGACATCGACGCAGGCCGCATCGCCCCGTTCGTCGGACGGACCTTTCGCCTCGAAGACACCGCCGCGGCCTGGGCGCTGTACGCATCCCGTGAGATTCAAGGAAAGATCGTCATCGACTCGAGTCCCGAGGGCCTGGGATCGACCGGGAGCGGGTAGGCATGTAGGGGTGAGTACCGAATCCCTCGACCCGGTGGTCGCCCTGCGCGAGGTGGCGTTCTGGCTGGAGCGCTCGCGCAACCCGACCCGTCGGGTGCAGGCGTACCGGAAGGCAGCCGACATCATCGGTGCGCTGCCCGACGCGCAACGCCAACGGATCGCCGCCACCGACGACTGGCAGTCCCTCAAGGGGGTCGGGCCGAAGACCGCGGCGGTCGCCCGGCAGGCGGCCGGGGGAGCGGTCCCCGACTACCTACTCGAGCTGCGGGAGGCGGCCGCACCGATCGGATCGGTGGACGGCCTGCGCGCCGCGCTGCGCGGCGATCTGCACACCCACTCGAACTGGTCGGACGGCGGCTCGCCGATCGAGGAGATGATGCTCACCGCCCGGCGCCTCGGCCACGAATACTGCGCGCTGACCGACCATTCGCCGCGGCTGACCGTCGCCAACGGGCTCGACGCCGACCGGCTGCGCCGGCAGCTCGACGTGATCGACGAACTGCGCGAACAGGTTGCGCCGCTGCGGATCCTGACCGGCATCGAGGTGGACATCCTCGCCGACGGCTCGCTCGACCAGACCGACGAACTGCTCGACCGCCTCGACATCGTCGTCGCCTCCGTGCACTCGAGTTTGCGCGACGACCGCGACACGATGACCCGGCGCATGCTTGCCGCGGTACGCCACCCCACGGTCAGCGTTCTCGGCCACTGCACCGGCCGGCTCGTCGAAGGAGACCGCGGCACTCGCCCGCCGTCGGTCTTCGACGCCGACGCGGCATTCGCCGCCTGCGCCGAGGCCGGCACCGCCGTCGAGATCAACTCCCGGCCCGAACGCCGCGACCCACCGGGACCGCTGCTCGAGCAGGCCCTCGCCGCCGGCTGCATGTTCTCCATCGACACCGACGCCCACGCCCCGGGACAACTCGACTGGCAGGGCTACGGCTGCGAACGCGCCGAACGCCACGGGGTCACCGCCGACCGCGTGATCAACACGCTGCCCGCCGACGACCTGCTCGCCTGGTGCGCGGGCGACCGCTAGATCGTCACCGAACGGGAGACGAACGTCGACGGGGCATTGACCACCACATCCTCCGGCGCCACCAACTGGGGGATCGCCGAGACGTCCGGGGTGCTGTCCGCGACCCGCAACTCGACGGTGTCGCCCGCCCCCACCACGGTGAAGCGCACCGTCACCGTCGGCTCGCCGATGAAGCGCACCGACAGCCCGGCTCGATCCGCCTCGTCGGCGGTCGACACCTCGCGTCCCGCGACCACCACCGGGCCGGCGACCGTCACGTCGCCGACGGTCCGCAGATAGAGCTCCGACGCCGCGCGCCCGGAGCTCAGCCGCACCTCGAGGGTGCGCCGATCGCCCTCCCGACGGTCGGACAACACCGTCAGCTCGGGCGCCGCCAGGTCCACCACCGGAGCCGACCCGTACGGCAGGGTCTGGCTGTCCCGGCCGGGAAGTTCCACCGCACCGCGATCCGGCATCAACTGCTGCGCCCACGCGGATTTGGGGTCGGTACCGCCCACGAACTGCGCCGACCGGGTGTCCTGGTCGACCGCGTAGACGATGCTCTCCTGCATCGGCTGCCGCACCGACGAGGCATTGGCGATCACCGCCGTCACCGACAGGGCGACCACACCCACCAGACCCACCGCCACGACCGGAACGACGTCGCGCAGCCGGGGCGTGCGCCGCGTCATCAGAACATCGATGATCGGGTGCAGACAGCCGAACAGCACGATCGCCACCAGACCGGCCGCCGCCCCACCGATCTCCAGACCGATATCGAACATCGCCACCGCGAACGGCACCAGGATCGCCACCGCCGGAGCCGCCGCGACCGCCACCACCGGTACGCCGATCGTCGGACGGACCCGGCCGACCACCAGCGCGCCGGCCACCGCAGGCAGCACCGCCGCGCCGAGGACCAGCGCGTACCCCGGCAACAGGGCCGCGACCACCACCAGCAGGACCGCTCCCAGCAGGGATCCGATCCCGACCTCCGACCGGGACAGCCGTAGCCGCAACACCCCGGCGACCACCATTGCCGCCGCCACCGCGGTGACCATCCCGGCGATCTGCAATGCCCCCGGCCGATACGGATCGCCGACCACGCTCGACACCATCGTCGGGTTCAGTATCGCCGTCACCCACCACGGCACCACCGCGGCCGCCGCCCCGATCGGGATGATCGCCACCCCGGCGACCGCGGCCACCGACAACGCCGCCCACCGGTCGCCCGCCCGGCGGCGCACGATCACCACCGCGGCGGCACCGACCAGAGTTGCCGCCACCACCAGCCATTCGACCCAGCGCGGCGCGTGGACGGTCCGGTCGAGCACCGCCGCCGCCACCGCCGACCCGTCCGAGTTGACCGACGCCAGATCGGTCGCCGCCAATTCCCCTGCCGCGGCCAACGTTACGTCGCCCATCCGCTGCAGCGACTCCGACGACAGGCGATCGGCGGTATCGGTGACGCTGTGATAGTTCGCCGACGAGCCGGTGATCGCCGTGTCGAGGCCCGCCAGCCCCGCCTCCTCGAACCGGGTGAAGTCGGTATCGTTCGGCATCAACTCGAAAGCCGCCTGCGCCCCGGTATCCAAAGCGGCACCACGGATTCCGGAGACGATGCGCACCAGCTCGGCATTCGGGGTGCTCGTGCGGAAGATCGCCGGCAGCCCGCTGCTGCCGCGAGCCTCGTTGTTGATGACCACCATCGGTGCCTCGGACGCGGATGGCGTCAGCGCCCGGCCGAACGCCTCGGCGCCCAGGAGCCCGGACTCCTCGCCGTCGGTGAGCAGCACGGTGACGGTATTGCGGTGCGGCCCGGTCGCATCGAGCGCGCGGGCCACCTCGAGGGCGGTGGCGATGCCGATCCCGTCGTCCGCGGCTCCGGGCGAGCCGGGCACCGTGTCGTAATGCGCGGCGATCAGCACGGATCCGGTCGGATCGGTACCCGGCAACGTCGCGACGATGTTGTCGACCCGCCCGAGCCGTTCGATCGCGTCCCCGGTCGCCTCGACGCTGCCGACGCCCTCGGAAACCTCGGTACGCCAGCCGAGTTCGGACAGGTGCCGCACCAGATAGTCGCGGGCGGCGGCGTGTTCGGGTGTACCGGGGACCCGGGGTTCGTCGACGATCGGCTCGACCGCGGACCGCGCCCGGTCGACGCTGAACACCTCGGCCGGTGCATCGGCCGCCCGCATCTCGACGCGACCGGCGAAGCCGACCGCCACCGTCCCGATCGCGGCGAGCGTCAACAGCGCGATCGCCGCCACCAGACGTGCCCCGACAGTGGGGTCGCTCACCCGCATAGCGACCGAGGCTAGTCGGCCCCGCTATCGGCAGGTGATGCCGCTACTCGGGGTCGGGGGCCGCCTCGGCCTGGACCCGGGCAGCCTCGGCGGGAGGCATCGGCTGCAACGGATGCGGGAACTGGTTGAACACCGCCGGTGACGCACCGGAGGCGGCGACGCCCGCGACGCCACCCCAGATCATCATCACCAGGTAGTCGACGAGCGCTTCCTTCGACATCGACTGGTGGGTGATCCACCAGTGCACCGCGAGTCGCACGCTGCCGACCAGCCCGTAACCCCATACGTAGGCGCCGCCGGAATCCATCGCCAGGGCGCGCAGTCGCTCGCCGACCACGACGACGACCAACTCGGCGATCGCCTGCTCGGACTCGCTGATCGCGGTATTGCCGGAGTTCTGGGAGACGAAGAAGAGGTACAGATTCGGATCGGCCGCGACCGCGTCGACGTAGGCGCCGATCGTGGTGCGGATCAGGTTGTACTCGTCGGAGTCCTCCTGGATGGAGGCCATCAGCCGCGGGGCCAGCGTCTCGCTGACGTACAG
The DNA here is from genome assembly GCF_001552615.1 of Millisia brevis NBRC 105863. Lineage (GTDB taxonomy): Bacteria > Actinomycetota > Actinomycetes > Mycobacteriales > Mycobacteriaceae > Millisia > Millisia brevis. The sequence goes on along the minus strand of NZ_BCRN01000016.1, from coordinate 98,525 downwards.
GTCCAGCACCGCGGTCACCAGGTCGGCCTTGTCGGTGAAGTACCGATAGAGCACGGTCTTGGAGATCCCGATCTCCTGGGCGATCTCGTCCATACCGGCGTTCGGACCGCGTACGCGGATCGCATTGGTGGCCGAGGCGACCAACTCTTCGCGGCGGGCGAGCTTGTGCTCGCGCCAGCGCCGCTTGCGGCCGTCGCCGGCGTCCGCTCCGGAGCGGACGCGACTGATCGTGCGGCCGGTGCTCGTGGTGCGACTTCCGGACCCTCCCTTGCCGGGAGTGGCCATCGCATCGGCAGCCATCGAGTTCAGCCCTCCTTGTACCCACCGATCCGCGGTGCCGCCGCCCGCTCGGGTGAGCGTTGCGTGGGCCACGTTTTGTGCCGAATCGGTTCCAGGTCTCGTCGTCCGCTCAAGGATACGGGCTGATGAGGCCCTTACGGGGCGACTGTGGCGCAGCCGGCAGCGCTCGCGTCGCGGGATATGGGTGAATACCCCGAACCACGCAGCGCAACACGCGGGCACAATGGCCAGCGTGGAATTGCTCACGTTCGACGAAGGGGCGAAGATCCGCGATCTGCGGCGGATGAAAGCGTTCGCCACCGGGTTGCTGGTCTTCGTCACCATCGTGTACTTCGTCTGCCGCTGGCAGGAGTCGCTCGACGCCCCGCGTTGGGTCAGCTTCGTGCGCGCCGCGGCGGAGGCCGGCATGATCGGCGCGCTCGCCGACTGGTTCGCGGTCACCGCGTTGTTCCGATATCCGATGGGTATCCCGATCCCGCATACCGCGATCATCGTGCGCAAGAAGGACCAGCTCGGTACCGCGCTGAGCTCCTTCGTCGGCACGAACTTCCTGTCGCCCGAGGTCGTCACCGACAAGGTGCGCTCGGCGCGGATCCCCATTCGGCTCGCCGAGTGGATGGCCAAGCCCAGCAGCGCCGAGCGGGTGGCCGCGGAGTCGGCGACCGTGCTGCGCGGCGCGCTCGAGGTGCTCAACGACGAGGACGTCCAGCAGGTCATCGACAGCACGATCGTCAAGCGCATCGCCGACCCGCAGTGGGGTCCGCCGATCGGCCGGGTGCTGACCGAGCTGTTGAACGAGGGGCGGCATCGCCCGCTGATCGACATGCTCGCCGAGCGGGCCCACCAGTGGGCCCTCGGCAGCCTGGACACGATCGATCGCATCGTCACCCGCGATTCGCCGAGTTGGGCGCCGCAGTTCGTCAACCAACTGCTCGGGGAGCGCATCCACCGCGAACTGGTCGACTTCACCTGGAAGGTTCGGTCCAACCCGAACCACGAGCTGCGGCTGGCCGCCGACGCGTTCCTGGTCGAATTCGCCAACGATCTGCAGAACGACCCGGAGACGATCGCCAAGGCCGAGAAGATCAAGGCCGAGATCATGGGCCGCGAGGAGATCACCGGGCTCGCCGCGGCCACCTGGACGGTCGCCAAGCGGCTGATCTCCGAGTCGGTCGAAGATCCGAACTCCACCCTGCGCCGCAAGATCGCCGACAACATCCAGCGCATCGGTGAGAAGGTGCGCGACGAACCCGAGGTCCGCGACAAGCTCGATCGTTGGCTGCTCGCCGCCGCGCGGTTCGCGGCGACCAACTACGCCGACGAGATCACCTCGATCATCTCCGACACGATCGGGCGATGGGATGCCGCGGAGGCCAGCCGCAAGATCGAGGTGCAGGTCGGTCGCGATCTGCAGTTCATCCGCATCAACGGCACGGTGGTCGGCGCCCTCGCCGGTCTGGCGATCTACACCCTGTCGTTCCTCATGTTCGGCTGACGTGTGCCGTCGATCACAGGTGCAAGCTATTGCTAGCAATGTGCTTGCAATAGCTAGCAGGCGAGGCTACGGTCGGTAATACACCGAATCGATCACCGCGGGTGATCCGACCGAATCCCGGGAGGGCGTTGTGAAGCCCGAGCCACGCTCCGAAAGCGAGTCGCAGGACTCCGCCGCCGGGGAGCCCGGGGACGGTGGTGTGGTCGAGTTGGCCGGCGATCTGGCGGCGAAGGTGGCCGCCACGCCCCGCGATATCGGCAGTTTCATTCGGGCGCAGCGGGAGTCCGCGCAGGTCTCGCTGCGTCAGTTGGCCACCCTTACGGGGGTCAGCAACCCGTATCTGAGCCAGATCGAACGCGGACTGCGCAAGCCGTCCGCGGAGGTGCTCAGCCAGATCGCCAAGGGGCTGCGGATGTCCTCCGAGGCGTTGTACGTGCGAGCGGGCTTCCTGGACGAGCGGCCGCACAGCCCGGTCCGGGATGCGGTCGAAGCGGATGTCGTTCTCAACGAACGGCAGAAGCGCACGCTCCTGGAGATCTACGAGACCTTCTGTCGGGAGAACGCGACATCGAGTGTGTCCGATGTCGATTCGCCTGACCCCGGTCCTTCCGAGGTGATCGTCGTGCCGACGTCCACCGACGAATAGCCGGGCCACACACAGACATCGGCGCGGCGCCGTCACGTTGCGCCACAAGAAATTTCAGCAGAGGAGAATTCCCGATGACCGACCCTCGTTTCGACAACGTCAAGACCCCGATCTACGCCGCCGTCGGCGCCGGTGACGCCGTGGTTCAGGCCGTTGCCGATGTCGTCGCCCAGGTCCGCGCTCGTGCCGAGAGCACCGGCACCGAGGTCAACGATCGGGTCGAGACCGCCCGCGAGACCGCCAAGGCCCGCGTCGACAGCATCGTCGAAGAGGTCGAGATCCTGCGCAAGCGCCTCGTCGGCCTGCCGTCCGAGCTGCCCGAGGTCGCCGAGCTGCGCGAGAGCTTCACCCCGGAGGAGCTCAAGAAGGTCGCCGAGGCCTACCTGAAGGTCGCCTCCGATCTCTACAGCTCGCTCGCCGTACGCGGCGAGGAGACCGTCGAGCGGATCCGTCGCTCGCCGAGCATCGAGGGTTCGATCGAGCGGGCCAACGCGGCCGCCGGTGAGGTTGTCGAGCTGACCGAGCAGGCGCTCGGCAAGGTCGCCTCCGAGACCCGCGCCGTCGGCGAGCGCGCCGCCGGGCTGGCCGGTCTGGCCGGCTCCAAGGTTTCCGAGGCCGCCGACGAGGTCGCCGAGAAGGTCACCGAGGTTGCCGACGACGTCGCGGATGCGGTCGACGAGGCCGCCGACGAGGTTCCCGCCGTGAAGGCGCGGGTCACCAAGGCCGCGCCGGCGAAGAAGACCACTGCGGCGGCTCCGGCCAAGAAGGCCCCGGCCCGCAAGGCGCCCGCCAAGAAGGTCTGATCTGCCATCGATCGCCCGGGGCGCGCGACCACCGCCGCCCCGGGCGATCGATTTCTATACTGAGGAAATGACGACTACGGCGACCAGTGTGATCTTCTATGCGATTCAGATCGTGGCGATCGGCTTCGCCGCCTACGCGTTGGTGCACGCGATTCGGCAGCGCGAGGACGCCTTCACGGCCGCCGGGAAGCTGACCAAGCCGATCTGGATCGGAATTTTGGCCGCCTCTACGGTGTTCCTCTTCTTGTTCGGCCCGATCGGATTTTTCGGTGTGGGGATCGCGGCTATCGCAGCCACCCTCATCTATCTGGTCGATGTCCGCCCCAAGGTCGACGAGATCCAGCGTCCGCGCTGGTGAGACGGCGCCCGGCCGGGCGATACGAAGATGCGACATACCTGCCTGGCGTGTCGCTGTAATACCTGTAACCCCGATGCCGACACTGTTGTCGGGGCCACATATTCTTGGCCGTCCGGAGCGAACGACGTTTGCGGACAAGGAGTGAAAATGCGCGGGAAGATGGGCTCGAAGGCCGCTCTGATCACCGCCGGTGGGGCTGCGGTCTCGGTTGCCGGCGCGATGGCCGGACTCGCTCGACGGCGGCATCAGCCGCCCGCTCCCGCCGCGATCCTCGACTCCGCGATCGGCAACCGCCGCATTCCGGTCGAGGACCTGCTCCCGACCCGCGTCGACGATCTGATCGGCTCGATCACCGCCCCCGACCGCGGCCGCACGGTGCGCACCGGCGACGGCGCGGAACTGTTCGTCCGCGAGTTCGGCCCGGCCGACGGCGAACCGATCGTGATGTGCCACGGCTGGGTCTGCTGCACCGAGTTCTGGGCCCCGCAGATCAACGCTCTGGCCGACCGCTACCGCGTCATCACCTACGACCAGCGTGGCCACGGCAACTCGACGATGGGTTCCGCCCGGCTGACCGCCGGTACCCCGGGCGCCGACCTCGCCGACGTTCTGCAGGCCACCGTCGATCCCGCCAAGCCCGCCGTCATCGTCGGCCACAGCATGGGCGGCATGTCGATCATGTCGTGGGCGGGGCGTCGCCCCGACGAGGTCTCCCGCTACGCCAAGGGCATCGTGCTGGCCAGCACCGGCGCCAACCAGCTGCTCCAGGACCTCGGCGTGCTGCCCTTCCGCCGTCGCCTGCCCGCCCGCGCCGAAGCGCTGCTGCGCGCGAGCATCGGCACCGAGCTGCCGCTGCCCGCCGAGACGCTCACCAGCCCGTTGGTGCTCTCCGGTATCCGCTACGTCGCGCTGAGCAAGGACGCCACCCGCGCCGAGGTCGACTTCAGCGCCCGGATCGTGCGGTCCTGCTCGCCGAAGACCCGCGGCGCCTGGGGCCTGATGCTCGCGGACCTGGACATCTACAGCGGCCTCGAGAACATCACCGTGCCGACCACGGTGCTCGTCGGCGCCGACGACCGGCTGACCCCGGCCGTGCACTCCTACCGGATCGCGGCCAAGCTCGCCGACACCGGTGAGCTGTACCGGTTCATCGAGATCCCCGGCGTCGGCCACATGCTGCCGGTCGAGGCGGTCGAGCAGACCAACGCCGAGATCATCCGGCTCGCTCAGCACACCGACGAGCCGGCGATCGGCCGGCCCGGCGGGGTCCTCGTCGACGCCTGATCGCCGCCGGGCGCGGGGTCGTCAGTCGAAGACGACCGTCTTGCGGCCGTGCACCAGGACGCGGTCCTGGAGGTGCCAGCGCAGCCCACGGGCGAGGACCAGCTTCTCGATATCGCGGCCCTGACGCACCAGGTCGGGGATCGTGTCGGAGTGGTCGACGCGGATCACGTCCTGCTCGATGATCGGTCCGGCGTCGAGTTCGCCGGTCACGTAGTGGCAGGTCGCCCCGATCAGCTTGACGCCGCGCGCGAAGGCCTGGTGGTAGGGCCGTGCGCCGACGAACGACGGCAGGAAGCTGTGGTGGATATTCAATGCCCGCCCCGCCCAGCTCTCGCAGAGCCAGGCCGGCAGCACCTGCATGAAGCGGGCCAGCACGATCGCATCCGCGTCGAACGAATCCACCAGCTTCGCCAGGGCGGCAAACGATTCCGCGCGATCCTCCGGGTCCTTCGCGAACGGGACGTGGTGGAAGACCACCCCGTGCGCCTCGACCAGCGTCGCCGGCTCCGGATGATTGCCGATCACCGCGACGATCGTTCCGGGCAACTCGCCCTGCGCATTTCGGCCGAGCAGGTCGTGCAGGCAGTGCATCTCCTTGCTGACCAGCACCACGATGCGCTTGGGTTCCGCCGAATCATGAAGCGCCCATTCGACATCCGAACCGAAGTCGGCGGCGACCGCACCGAATCCGGCCCGCAGCTGTTCGAGCGAGGTATCGATCGTGCGCGCGTCCACCGCCTGGCGGGTGAAGAACCAGCCGCTGTCGGCGTCGGCGTGGTACGCCGCCTCGGCGATCGAGCCGCCGTGTTCGGCGATGAAGGACGAGATACCCGCGACGATGCCGGTGCGGTCCGGGCAGCCCAGGGTGAAGACGTACTGGCGCTGGGAGGTCGAGCGCTGGGGGGTTGAGCGCTGGGGGGTTGAGCGCTGGGGGGTTGAGCGCTGGGGTGTCGCGCCTCGGGGGGTCGAGCTGGTCATACCGGTCAGCTTCGCACGGCCGGTGGAGCGGGTGCGATGCTGGGGACATGACCACCGACGGGAACATCCTCGACACCCCGACGCGGGCGACCGTGGCCGCGATGATCGATCACACCCTGCTCGCCCCGGAGGCGACCACGGCGCAGGTCGCCGAGGCGATCGCCGAGGCCGTCGACCTCGGTGTGGTCGCGGTATGCCTGTCGCCCGGTGTGCTGCCGGTGCGGGCACCCGAATCGCTGGTGGTCGCCACGGTCGCCGGATTCCCCTCCGGCAAGCACCACTCGTTGATCAAGGGCTCCGAGGCCCGCCTGGCGGTCGATTCCGGCGCCGCCGAGGTCGACATGGTCATCGACGTCGGCGCGGCCCTCGAGCGCGATATGTCCGCGGTGCTCGCCGACATCGTCACCGTCCGCGAGGCGATCGGCGGGTCGGCGGTGCTCAAGGTGATCCTCGAATCGGCGGTCCTGCTCGCCGCCCCCGGTGGGGCGGACCTGCTCGCCGAGTGCTGCGTCACCGCCGAGCGCGCCGGCGCCGACTTCGTGAAGACCTCCACCGGCTTCCACCCGGCCGGCGGGGCGAGCGTCGAGGCGGTGCGGATCATGGCGGACACCGTCGGGGGGCGCCTGGGCGTCAAGGCCAGCGGCGGTATCCGGGATGCGGAAACCGCCGCGGCGATGATCGCCGCCGGCGCCACCCGGCTCGGGCTGTCCCGCTCCCGCGAGGTCCTCGACGGCTTTCCCGCCTGATCGTCCGGGATCGAGCCGGCGCGGCAGGTCAGCAGGTCTGCGGGACCGCGCCGGTATCCGAGGTGGCGTTGAGCGAGTACTCGCCGCCCGCGAGGGTCAGGCCGACCCCGTCGGCGTCGACCTCGACGGTCTGCGGCGTCATGCCCAGCGGGTAGACCTGCAGGCCGGACGCGAGCGTCGAGACGACGCTGCTCGCCAGGTCGGTGGGAATCCCCAGCCCGAGCAACGAGGCGTCGACCGTCCGGATCTCGATCGAGTTGCCCGAGATCTCCGGCGCCACCGTCAGCGCCGCCAGCGCCCCGAAGACCACCCGGATCGTGCCGGTGGCCGGGTCGGTGGTCACGTCGGTCAGCAGCGGCCCGATCCCGCTCTCCGAAAGCGTCTGGCGGATCCCGTCGGCGCTCCAGTGCACCGTGGCGTCCGAGGAGCCGACCCGCGCGGGCGTCGAGCCGTCGACGACCACGTTGTGAACGGTCGCCTCGACGTCCATACCCCGCGCGTTGCCGAAGACGCCATCCTGGTTGCGGATCGTCACCGACGAGACCGTGTCGTCCAGGGCGGTCAACAGGATCGGCCGGGAGCCCAGCTCCACCGAGGTCGGCGAACCGATCTGGGCGGACAGCTGATCCTCCAGGCAGTCGGTGATCCGGTTTCGCAGGTAAAATTCCCCGACGACCGAGCCGAGTACCAGCAGCACCACCACCAGTGCGGCCCCCACCGCGATGATCGTGCCGGTGCCCCGGCGACGCGTGGACGAAGTCTGTGGGGCATTGGGGCCCGAGGGTCGAGTGCTCATCGGCTTCAATTGTGCCTGCCGCGCAGCGGTCCGGACGGGGAGCCGCCGAATCCCGTGATTCCTCACGACGGGACGTACCGCTGTACCGATACGTCGCATCGGATGAACCATACGGATGGTTTTATTCGGTGCGATCAAGTCGCGGGTCGGTTCGATCGGTAATTTATCGGACATGGTTGGCGAGGCGTCCTTCGACTTCACGTCGTTGGCGATGGTGTCGTCCGTCGCGCGCCTCGGCAGCCTCGGAGCGGCCGCTCGGTTGCATTCGGTCTCCCGTGAGCACATCGGGGCCCGGGTGCGCGGGGTCGAACGGTCGCTGGGCGTGACGATCTTCGAGCGTTCGCCGACCGGGGTGCGCACCAGCGCCGAGGGGGTGGCGGTCGTCGAATGGATCGGTCGGGTCCTCGACGACGCGGGGCGCATCCGCTCGGGTGCCGCGGCCCTGGCGGCGGCGCACCCGGCTCCGGCGGCGGCGCACCCGGAGTCGGGCGACCCGGAGGAGCCCGCGGTGCAGGTCGCCGCCACCGCGACGTTCACCGAGTACCTGTTGCCGCGCTGGACCGCCGCGATGGGCCGCGTCCACCCCGGGGTGCGGATCGGCTGCCGACCGGGACGTGCCCCCGAGGTGATCGAGGCGGTGCGCAACGGGACGGTCGCGGTCGGCTTCGTCGAGGACGCCCGGGTGCCGTCCGACCTGTCGCGCCATACCGTCTGGACCGACGAGTTGGTGGTGGTCGTGTCCCCGGACCATCAGTGGACCACCCTGGACGCGGTCGACCGGGCCACCCTGGCGCGCACCGCGCTGGTCCAGCGCCGGCCCGGCTGCGGTCCGCGATCGACGATCGACGATCTGCTCGGTGCGGCGGTCGCCCCCGCGATCGAGGTCGATACCCTCGCGGCCGTCCGCGAGGCCGTCTACGCCCTGCGTGCGCCCGCGGTGATGTCCTCGCTTACCGCCCGCTCCGACCTCGAGGACGGCCGCCTGGTGCGCGTGCGGGTGGACGGGCTGCCGATGGCGCGTCGACTCAGCGCCGTCTGGGACACGATGCGGGCCCTGGACGGCGCCGCGATCGATCTGGTGAACCTGGCCGTGGAGATCCACCGGGCCTGCCTGCCCGGCGCCGCCGTCGAGGACTGACGCCCATCCGTGCCGCTCCTCAGGGCGCCACGTGCGCCCAGGGCACCCGCAGGACGTTGTCGCGCAGCCGCCGACGGGATACCTCGACCGGCAGCCCGGCGGCCGCCAGGGACGCCAGCGCCGCCCGCCACCGCACCCGCGGCCCGAACGGGGTGAGCCCCGCCGCCGCCTCCCAGGCATGATCGGCGGCCCGCAGCGTCTCGTGGATCGGCCGGCCGGGGACATTGTGGTGGATCAGCGCCTTGGGCAGCCGCGCCGCCAGGTCGGAGGGCCGCTCGATCGCGGCCGGATCCCAGGCGAGGGTCAACGTGCGCGGACCGTCGCCGGTGAGCGTCACCCAGCTGCAGAGCCGCCCGATCTCGTCGCAGGTGCCCTCGATCAGCACCCCGCCCGGGCGCAGACCGCCCAGCAACCGCGCCCAGGCGGGCTCGACCGCCTCCTCCGGATACTGCCGAAGCACGTTGATCGCCCGCAGCAGCGTCGGGCGCAGCCCGGCCAGTTCGAAGCCCCCGCGCCGGAAGATGACCCCGTCGCGATCGGCGACCACCCGTTCGGGATCGATCTCGAGGCCGACCACGCCGATCCGGGGTGCGGCGGCGCGCAGTCGGCCCGCCCACTCCAGGGTGGTCACCGGCCGATCCCCGTAGCCCAGGTCGATCGCCAGAGGCCGCGGATCGTCGCCCAGCGCGGCAACGACCACCGGTTCGCGCAGGGAATGCCGGTCGATGCGGCGCAACCGATTGATACCGGTGGTGCCGCGGGTGATCACCCCCTCGGCGCGCCCCGGCGCCGCCCGGATCAGCCCTTCTTGGTCAGCCACTCGGCGGTCAGGTCGCCCTCGGCGCGGAAGAGGTCGACCAGGTTGACCAACATCAGCTGCTCGAGGCGCGGCCCGACGAAGGGGACGAAGACCTTGGCGGTCGAGGTGGTCCGCAGGGTGCAGCCGGTCTCGGTGGGAAACAGCGAGGTCTCACCGGTCAGCGAGCCCGGCCCGCCGGGGATCGACGCGCTGTAGGTGCCCGCGGTGGTCTCGGTATACGGGTCGAAGTGCACATGGCGGGTGATCACCATGTCCTTCTTGATCACCGTCTGCGCGATCTCCGGCAGCTCGGTGCGCGGCAGGATGTGGTGCAACTCCACGTCGATACCGGAGTCGGACACCTCGAGGGAGACCATCTCGTTGGGGGAGTACTTGCGCAACTCCTCGATCCGGTGCTCCCAATAGCCGGTGTCCTGCAACGCCTCGTAGACCTGGCCGGTCTCGAATCGCAGCCGGGCGGAGTAACTCATGCGACGCGCCATGGTGGGTCAGATTACCGACCGTCGAGCTACCGGCTCTCGAGCCACTGCACCGCGAACCCGTGCTCGGCCTTGATCAGCTCCTGGAGCTGCTCGATGATCATCTTCTCGATGCGGCCGCCGATCAGCGGAACCTTGACCTCCACCTCACCGTGCACGGTGACCGTCGCCTGCTTGTCCACCGAGCGAATCGACAGCGTCCCGTCGACCGTCGCCGGGGCGCCGGCCACCGAAGCGGTGAACCGGCCGTCGGCGCCGTCCGCCGTGCGCGTCCAGATCTCGTGCCGCTCGATCTCCAGGTCGCCGGGCAGGAAGGCGGTCACCGCCTGCGGCAGCAGGTCCTTGGCGATCACCTGCACCTGGGTGACGTCGGCCTTCTTGCCGTCCCCCTCGAACGAGGTGATCCGTCCGCCCGGACCGCCGACCGCGGCGAGGCGGTCGTTCCAGAAGGTGCGGTCGACGATCGCGTCGGCGTAGGCATCGACCGGAACGACGCTGGTGGAGAAACTCTGGGTAAATGAGGCGGCCATTCCCGGGAGGCTACCGTGACTGCTCGTGGAAACCGACACGAATACCGGTCGTCTCGCCGATCGCCTCGCCGATCTCGGCGCGCGGGTCGACCTCGACCGGCCGATCGGCGAGCTGACCACCCTGCGCACCGGCGGCCCGGCGGATCTGCTGGTCGCCTGCGACTCGACCGAGGTGCTCGTCGAGGTGCTGCGCGGTCTCGACGCGGCCGGCGTCCCGGTGCTGTTGCTCGGTGGCGGCTCGAATGTGGTGGTCTCCGACGCAGGCTTCCGCGGCGCCGTGGTGCGGATCGTCTCGAGCGGGCTGCGGATCGACGGCGACACCGTCGTCGCCGACGCCGGCGTGGTGTGGGACGACGCGGTGCGCCGATCGGTCGAGGCGGGCGTGGGCGCGCTGGAGTGCCTGTCCGGCATCCCGGGGGCGGTGGGCGCGACCCCCGTGCAGAACGTCGGCGCCTATGGCGTCGAGGTGGCCGAGCTGATCCGCCGGGTGCACCTGTTCGATCGGGAGAGCGGCTCGAGCCGCTGGGCCGCGCCGGAGGAACTCGGCTTCGCGTACCGCACCAGCGTGCTCAAGGGCCGCTCGCGGCTGGTGGTGCTCGCGGTCGAATTCGGTGGGCGGGCGGACGGCCTGTCCGCCCCGCTGCGCTATCGCGAACTGGCCGCGGCGATGGGCGCCGAGGCCGGCGAGCGGCGCCCGGCCGCCGCGGTGCGCGACCGGGTCCTGGCGCTGCGCCGCGGCAAGGGGATGGTGCTCGATCCCGAGGATCGCGATACCTACAGTGTCGGTTCGTTTTTCACCAACCCGATCATCGCCGCCGCCGACGCGCCGGCCGCGATCGAGCGCGCGGCGCGCGTCTCCGGCGCCGATGCGGTGCCGCAGTATCCGGCCGCCGACGGCGCGGTGAAGCTGTCCGCGGCGTGGCTGATCGAACGCGCCGGCTTCCACAAGGGCTACCCGGCGGCCGGCGGCCGGGCCCGGCTGTCGACCAAACACACCCTGGCGCTGACCAACGCGGACGCCGCCGCCACCGCGGACATCCTGGCGCTGGCCGCCGAGGTGCGCGACGGCGTCGCCGAGCGGTTCGGCATCACCCTCGAACCCGAGCCGGTGCTCGTCGGGGTGGAGCTCCCGCCGGTCGGCTAGAAACCCAGCCCGCGGGCGGTCGACCGGATCGAATCCCCGCTGGCGCGCAGCCCGGCGATCTCCTCGTCGGTCATCGGGATCACGAGCTGTCGTTCCGCGCCGCCCGCGCCCACGACCGTCGGCACCGACAGGCAGACGTCGCTGATCCCGTGGTAGTCGTGCACCGTCGTCGAGACCGGCAGCACCCGCTTCTCGTCCCGCAGGATCGCGTCGATGATGCGGCTGGCCGACGCGCCGATCGCATAGTTGGTCGCGCCCTTGCCCTTGATGATCTCGTAGGCCGCCCGCACCACGTCGGTCGCCGTCGCGTCGCGTTCGGCGGCGGTGGTCAATTCGGTGACCGGAACCGCGCCGACGACGGCGCTGCTCCACACCGGGATCTCGCTGTCACCGTGCTCGCCGACGATATACGCGTGCACATTCTGCACCGCGACGCCGCAGTGCTCGGCGATCAGCCCGCGCAGCCGCGCAGAGTCGAGAACCGTTCCGGAGCCGAACAATTGAGCTCCGTCCAGACCGGTGATCCGCTGGGCGGCGTAGGTGACCACGTCGACCGGATTGGTCACCATCACGAAGATCGCGTTCGGGGCGACCGCCACCAACTGTGGCATCAGGGTGCGCAGCATCGAGGTGGTCGACGCCGCGAGTTCCATGCGGGATTGCCCCGGCTTCTGTTTCGCTCCGGCGGTGACCGCGACCACCTGGGCATCGGCGCAGATGTCGACGTCGTCGGAGCCGTCGACCGTCGCGGCCGGCATGAATTGCAGGCCCTGTCGCAGGTCGAGCGCCTCGGCGCGCACCTTGTTCGTATCGATGTCGTAGAGCACCACCGAGCGGGCGGTGCCGCGCAGCAGTGCGGTGTAGGCCAGGGTCGATCCCACCGACCCGGCTCCGACGATGGCGATCTTCACGAATGTCCCCGTCCTGGTGTGAGGGCGTGCACAGCCGAGCCTAGGGGTATCGGTGCGTGCCGTCGCGCATGCCGGAGCTATGATGTGATAGGCATCACGAAGCGGAAGTCTGGCGTTTTGATGCTACGGTTGACGGCATGGTGTCCAAGCCGAGCAATGCGCTGCGCGTCACGTACGTGACCGCCGCTCTCGGCTCCCGTCTGCCGCTCGCTCGTGAATTGTGTTGTCGCTCATCGATGAGCCGACAGCCCCAATCCCCCTACGAGTCGGCGGACGTCTGAGACTTCTCGCTCGTCCGTGACTCGTTATCCGAGCGGCGCCCGCCCGCGCCGCCGGTTTCGAAGGACGAGCAGTGAACACTTCCCTGGCAGCTTCCACCTCCAGTCGCATTCCGACCCGCGGCCGTGCGTCGGCCGGTCGGCCGGCGCCCCTGCTGCGACCGGCTCAGCCCGGTCGGCCGGTGACGCCGGGGCGGGCTCGGATCGCTCCGGCCCAGCTCAAGATCGCCGACTCGCCCGCCGCGTCCGTCCTGCGAGCGGTCATCCTCGGTGGCCCCTCCGCCCGTGACACGATCACCGGCCAGACCGGCGCCAGCGCCGCCACGGTCAACCGTCAGGTCAGCTCGCTGCTCGCGGCGGGCCTGCTCAACGAACGCGCCGACCTCACCGTCGCCGGCTCCGTCGGCCGCCCGCGCATCCCGGTCGAGGTCGACCACGACGCGCATATGGCGCTCGGCATCCACATCGGCGCCGCCGGCACCGCGATCGTGTCGACCGACCCGAGCGGCCGGATCACCGGAGTGGTCGAAGTTCCCACGCCCAAGGGGGATCCGAGCACCGCGCTCAGCTCGATCGCCGACAGCGCCGCCGCCTACGCGGCGCGCCGCCGGGGCCCGCGTCTGATCTGGGTGGGGGTCGCGATCGGTGGAGCGGTCGACGCCGCCACCGGCATCGTCGACCACCCGCGTCTCGGTTGGACCGGAGCGCAGGTCGGCCGGTTGATCGGCGAGCGCTTCGATGTGCCGATCTCGGTCGCGCCGCACGTGCCGGCGATGGCCGCCGCGGAACTGCTGCTGACCCGCGCCGGCGATACCCCCGTGCTGCCGGACGGCGGCACCTCGCTCTACGTCTACGCCCGCGAGACCGTCGGCCTGGCGCTGACGGTGAACAACCGCGTCCACGCCCCGGCCAGCGGTGCCGGATCGATCGCCCATCTCCCCACCGGCAGCTCGGTGGCCTGCTCCTGCGGCGCGACCGGCTGCCTCGAGGTGACCGTCGGCGACCGCGCGATCGTGCAGGCCGCGCAGGCGGCGGGGGTGCCGGACGTGACCACGATCGCCAACGTGATCACCGCGGCGCGCGACGGTTCACGGGCGGCGCACGATCTGCTCGTCGAGCGCGGGCGGGTGCTCGGCCGCGCCGTGGCGGTCGCGCGGGACATGATCAACCCCGATCGGGTGATTCTCGGCGGCCAGGCCTTCACCGACTACCGGCCGGCTCTCGCCGCGGTCGGCGCGGAATTCACCGCGCGTACCACGCTGGCCCCGACCACCGTGCACGTCACCGGCTTCGGCGCCCGGGTCCAGCATTACGCGGCCGCCGCGGTCGCCCTCGGCTCGCTCTACGCCGATCCGCTGGGCACGCTGCGGCGCGCGGCCACGCTGCCGCGCACCGCCTGACCGGTCGCACGCGACCGACAGCGTGTGTCCCCTAGACCGTCGCGGTCGGGGGGACCGGTAGCGCCGACCCGGGTGGGGGGAGGTCCCGAGTCGGCGCTACCGGAAGGCGGGCATGATGCGGTCGGCGATCAGCCGCAGCTGAGTGTCGACGTCCGCAACGCCCTCGATATCGCGGCCCATGAAGGTCTTGACCAGGGTCGCGTCGGTAATGGCCAGAATCATGTGGTTGACGCCCGCCGCCTCGATCTCCTTGAGCTTGGCGACACACTCCTCCGGGGTGCCGGCGACCGAGAGGATCTCGCCGATCTCGGGGGTGGTGGCATCGATCGAGCCCGCGAGATCGCCGGCGCCGAGCTTGCTGATGATCGGCGCCATATCGGCGGGATCGACACCGTTGCGCTCGAGCTGCTCGTTCGGCATCGCCGAGGCGTACAGTCCGACCATCGAGCGGGCGGCGTCCTTGGCGATCGCGGAGTCCTCACCGGTGGCGAAGACGACCCAGGCACCGATGTCGAGATCCTCGACCTTCTTGCCGGCGCGCTCGGCTCCGATCGCCATGTTCTCCACCATGTACTCGTAGGCACCCTTGGTGTAGCTCAGCGCGTGGTGACAGCCGTCCGAGAACTCCGCGGCGACCTGGAACGACTTCGGGCCGCGCATCGCGCCCATCTTGACCGGCACATGGTCGGCGACCGGGCGGGCGAAGGTGAAAAGTCCCTTGTAGGTGAAGAATTCGCCGTCGTAGGTGATGGCACCCTCGTCGAGAAGGGTTCGGATGACGTGGACGCCCTCCTTGACCCGACTCAGCGGCTTCTGGGTGCTCCAGTCCATCCCGTACTGGGCGAGCAGGCCGAAGTTGCCCGACGAGAGCACCACCTCGGCCCGGCCGCCGGTCAGTTCGTCGAGGGTGGCGGTCGCCTGGGCGATCAGGCTCGGCTCGCGCAGCACCACCGCGGAGACCGACGGCCCCATCCGAATATTGGTGGTCTTGTCGGCAGCCGCGGCGAACAACAGCCACAGGTCCTTGTGCCAGGTCTCGTCGGCGGCGTAGACCGCGTGAAAGCCCAATTCGTCGGCCAGCTGGATCGACGCCAGGGAGTCGGTCAGCGGATAGTCGGGCAACATCACGTAGCTGAATTTCATCGGGACGGAATCTCCTTGCGCTTGGCCGCGGGGCGGAAGGGTTCACCGGCGAGGACATCGGCGCCACGGAACAGTTCGAACCGGGTCATCGGACCTCCTCGGGTGAGGATCCGGGGCGCTGACATCGACGGCGCGCTCCTCTGGCGTTTCAAAACTATGGGATCATATGTTTAGTCCGCAACCGATCCGGAAAAGTTGGTCGAACTCGGAATCGGATCGTTGGAAAACGGTGGTCGTCGGCGTCGGGCGAGAGGGGGCGATTCGGTGCTGACCGCGGATGCGCGCCGTGCGGTGCTCGCGCCACTGGACGACGGCGTCGGGCGCAGCGCGGCGGTGGTGCGCCGGCTCGGCAGCGCGATCGCGCTCGGCATCTTCGAGGACGGCGAACAGTTGCCGCCGGAGAGCGACCTGGCCGCGGCGCTGGGTGTCGCGCCGACCACCCTGCGCGATGCGCTCGCGGAACTGCGCAGTCACGGCCTGGTGCAGACCCGCCGCGGCCGCGGCGGCGGCAGCTTCGTGCAGGTCGACCACTCGATCCTCGGCGAACTGGCCCGCGACCGGCTGCGCGAACTGGGCAGCAGCGAACTGCGCGAACTCGGCGATATGCGCGCGGCGGTCGCCGGCAGCGCCGCCCGGCTGGCCGCGCGGCGGGCCGCGGCGTCCGATATCGCCGGACTGCGCGAGATCATCGACCGCCTCGCCGACGAGCCGCGTCTCGGTGAACAGCGCCGTCTCGAGGGGCGCTATTACATCGCCGTCGCCGCCGCCGCCCAGTCGGTGCGGCTGACCCGGCAGCAGTTCGATCTGCAGATCGAACTCGGCCAGGTGCTCTGGAGCCTGCGCCGATCGGCCGACGACCTGCGGTCGGATGTCGAGGCGCATCGGCTGGTGGTCGACGCGATCGCCGCCCGCGATCCGATCGCCGCCCGCGCTCGGACCGAGGAACATATCGAGGCGACCACCCTGGCGTTGATCGACGTGCACATCGCGCTCGTCCGCCGGTAGGCGATCGCGGTTACGCCGCGCGGGAACCGGTCCGCCCGCGTACGGTTGGACCTCATGCGCGGATCGACCGCCCGCCCCTCGGTCGAGGACGCGCGCCTGGCCGCCGACGCGGTCGGCGGCGTGGTCGAGCAGATCTTCGGGGCGGTCACGCAGATTCATCGGCTCTTCGTCGGCTGCTGCCGATCGGCGGCGTCCGAAGGAAAGTCCTTGACCGAGAAGGATATTCGGCGGGTGCGCGAACCGGTCCTGGAGATGCTGGCGCAGTCGGACATACCGCTGGGGCTCGGGGTGGTCGTCGCCCCGGACCTGCTGGACGACCAGCCGCTGTGGCTCGAGTGGTGGCAGTACGGTGCCGAGCGCGATATCCCGAGCCGCCTCGAGGTCGAGCTCAACCCCGGCCGGCTCGGTTTCTACGACTACCTGTCCGCGCCCTGGTACTCCGTTCCCGCGCGCACCGGGCGACGTCACGTCGTCGGACCCTATGTCGACGTCTACGGCACCGACAGCTACGTGCTGACCTTCACCGACCCGGTCGCGGTGGACGACCGATTCGTCGGGGTCGCCGGCGCCGATGTGCGCGCATCGCGCTTCGAATCGGTGGTCCTCGGGCGGCTGCGCGACGCCGGATCGGACATCGTGGTGGTCGGCGACGACGATCGGGTGGTGGTCTCGACGTCCGCGCGCTGGCTGATCGGTTCGCTGCTGCCGGCCGCCGAGATCCCCGACGACGCGGTCGGGCGGCAGGTGGCCGGTCCGACCTGGCGATTGTGGGCGATTCCGTAGGTCGCGCCCGCTCGAGGCACTATTGATCAGGTGGAGCGAAAGACGGTCGAGCGAAAGACAGCGGTACGTCGAGTGGCGGTGTTGTCGCTGCACACCTCGCCGCTCGCCCAGCCCGGTACCGGCGACGCGGGCGGGATGAACGTCTACGTCCTGCAGACCGCGCTCGAACTGGCCCGCCGCGATGTCGAGGTCGACATCTTCACCCGCGCGACATCGTCGGCGGACGAACCGCTGCAGTCCCCGGCGCCCGGCGTCACGGTCCACAACGTCGTCGCCGGCCCCTTCGAGGGCCTCGACAAGCACGATCTGCCGACGCAACTGTGCGCCTTCACCGCGGGTGTCCTGCGCGCGGAGGCGGGCCGGCGCCCCGGCTGGTACGACGTGGTGCATTCGCACTACTGGCTCTCCGGCCAGGTCGGCTGGCTGGTGCGCGACCGCTGGGGGGTGCCGTTGGTGCACACCGCGCATACCCTCGCGGCGGTCAAGAACGCCTCCCTCGCCGCCCGCGACCGGCCGGAACCGCCGGCCCGCGAGATCGGCGAACGGCAGGTTGTCGCCGAGGCCGACCGGCTGACCGCCAATACGATCGCCGAGGCCCGCCAACTGATCGACACCTATGGGGCCGATCCGCATCGCGTCGACGTCGTCGCCCCCGGAGCCGATCTGAGTCGCTTCCGCCCCGGCGACCGCGGCGCGGCCCGCCGCGCTCTGGGACTGTCGCCCGACGAGACGATCGTCGCCTTCGTCGGTCGGATCCAGCCGCTCAAGGCCCCGGACATCCTGCTGCGGGCCGCCGACGTGGTGCGTCGCCGCAATCCCGGTGTGCCGCTGCGGGTGCTGGTCGTCGGCGGCCCGTCGGGCACCGGGCTGGAGCGCCCGGACGAATTGGTCGAACTGGCAGCGGAACTCGGCATGTCCGAGTCGGTCACGTTTCTGCCGCCGCAGCCGCCGGACCGCCTGGCGCAGGTCTACCGGGCCGCGGACATCGTTGCGGTGCCCAGCTACTCGGAGTCCTTCGGGCTGGTCGCGATCGAGGCGCAGGCCTGCGGAACGCCGGTACTGGCAGCGGAGGTCGGCGGCCTGTCGGTCGCGGTGGCGCACGACCGCAGCGGCCTGCTGGTGCCCGGGCACGAGATCGACCGGTGGGCACAGGAAGTCGAGCGACTGGTCACCGATCGCGAACTGCGCGAGCGGTTGGCCGCCGGGGCTCGCGCACAGGCCGAGCGGTTCTCCTGGGCGCATACCGCCGAGGGGCTGCTCGGCAGCTACCGGCGCGCGCGGTCCGGCCTGTTCACCCCGCCGGCACGCCCGTTCGGACCCCGGTTCACCGGCATCGTTCGCGAAAACCGGGTGACGGTCCGGTGAGCGGGCCCGATGCGGCGCAGGCGCGTCGGCGGGAGGTGATCGACCGCGTCGAGGCGATCGCCGTCGAACGCGAGCTCGAATACGCCCGGCCCGACGCCGACGTCCTGGTCGTCCAGCTGCCGGGGGAGCGGCGGCTCAAGACCCCGGCGCAGTTCACCGCCGGTCCGCACGGGGTGCGGATCGAGGCCTTCGTCTGTCGGCATCCGGACGAGAACACCGACGGGGTGCATACCTACCTGCTGCGCCGCAATCGGCGGCTCTACGGCGTCGCGTACACGATCGACACGATGGGCGACATCTACCTGATCGGCCGGCTGGCGACCGAACTGGTCACCGATGACGAGATCGACCGGATCCTCGGCCAGATCCTGGAGGCCGCCGATGGCGACTTCAATGTGCTGCTCGAACTGGGATTCGCCGAATCCATTCGCCGCGAATGGAAGTGGCGGGTATCGCGGGGCGAATCGCTGGCGAATCTGGCCGCCTTCGAACACCTGATCACCGATGAGGATCGCGCGAGCGTCGACGGCGTTCGCTGAGGGCCGACCCCTCCCGAAAGAGGGGATATGTGAGGCATACTGGCTCGGATGTCCGGCGGGCCGGTACGCCGCGGTCGCCGACCCGAATGAGTCAGAGGAGACCCATGAGCTTCGGCAGCCCCTATCCCGATGTCGAGATCCCCAATGTCAGCGTCTTCGACTTCCTGTTCTCCGATCTGAGCGACGAGGACAAGGCGGTGACCGCCTTCATCGACGGTCGGGACGGGGCGGAGACCACCTACGGCACCCTGGTCGGGTTGATCGACGCGGTCGGCGGCGGGCTGACCGCCCGCGGGATCGGTCTCGGCGACGTCGTGGCCCTGCACGCGCCGAACGTGCCCTTCTTCGCGGCGGCCTTCCACGGCATCCTGCGCATCGGCGCGGTCGCCACCACGGTCAACGCGCTGTTCACCGGCGCGGATATCGCCAAGCAGCTCACCGATTCGAAGGCGAAGCTGCTGATCACGGTCTCGCCGCTGCTCGAGGCCGCCCTGGAGGGGGCCCGCAAGGTCGGCCTGTCCGACGAGCAGGTCATCGTGCTCGACGGCGCGGAGGGCTTCTCCTCGGCGATCGACCTGATCTCGACCGGTACGCCGGCTCCGGCGGTCGATTTCGACCCCGCCACCCACCTGGCGGTGCTGCCGTACTCCTCCGGGACCACCGGCGTCCCGAAGGGCGTCATGCTCACCCATCGCAACCTGGTGGCCAATGTCTGCCAGATCCAGGACCGGATGGCGATCAAGGCCGGCGACAAGTTCATCGCGGTGCTGCCGTTCTTCCACATCTACGGCATGACGGTGCTGCTCAACCTGGCGCTGGCCAAGCGCTCGACGCTGATCACGATGCCGCGTTTCGACCTCGTCCAGTTCCTGACCCTCACGCAGGACCACAAGGCGACCCACCTGTTCATCGCGCCGCCGGTGGCCGTCGCGCTGGCCAAGCATCCGCTGGTCGACCAGTACGACCTGTCGTCGGTGAAGGTGATCTTCTCCGGCGCCGCCTCCCTCGACGAGGAGCTCGGCCTGGCGGTGTCCAAGCGGCTCGACACCCTCGTCGCGCAGGGCTACGGCATGTCGGAGATGAGCCCGGTCTCGCACGCGCAGCCGCTGTCGGTGCAGGGTGTGGTGACCCACCAGGGCGATTACCCGCTCTCCAGTGTCGGCCCGGCGGTGCCCAATACGCTCAACAAGCTGGTCGACCCGGCCACCGGCGAGGAGGTCGCCTACCCGGCGGCCGGCTCCACCGAACTGAGCGAGCCGGGCGAATTGTGGGTCTCCGGCCCGAACATCATGGTCGGCTACCTGGCCAACGAGGCGGCGACCAAGGACACCCTCGACGCCGACGGCTACCTGCACACCGGTGATCTCGCGGTCGTCGACGGCGCCGGCAATGTGTACATCGTCGACCGGATCAAGGAACTGATCAAGTACAAGGGCTACCAGGTTCCGCCGGCGGAGCTCGAGGCGGTGCTGCTGACCAGCCCCGATATCGCCGACGTTGCCGTCATCGGTGTCCTCGACGACGAGGGCGAGGAAGTGCCGAAGGCTTTTGTTGTGCGCCAGCCCGATTCGACGATCGATGAGCAGGGTGTCATCGACTTCGTCGCCGCCCAGGTGTCTCCGCACAAGAAGGTGCGGCAGGTCGAATTCATCGACATCGTGCCGAAGTCCGCGTCCGGCAAGATCCTTCGCAAGGATCTGCGCGTCCGCTGATTCGCATGCGTTAGCCGAGCGGCGCCCGGATACCCTCCGGGCGCCGCTGGTGTCTGCGGGTCACCGCGGCCGAGCGTTCGGCGATCCGCTCCGCGAACTCGGTCGGCTCGATCACCTCCAGCTCGAGTTCCGGTATGCCGCACAGGATCCAGAGGCGCTGGAGGGCCATCTCGCGGCCGACGGTCTGCAGGATGCAGCGGACGCGGTCGTCGCCGACCGGACGGTCCACGCGCAGCGGAAGATGGGTCGCGAGGGTCTCCACGCCGGCTCGGGCGCATTCGACGGTCAGCTCCAGAATCGCGAAGCCGGCGCGGAATTGGGCCCGATGGCGCTGCCAGATCTCCTCGAGGTCGACCTCGGCCGGGCGCTGCGCCGGCTCGTCGAGCAGCTCGACGTCCGCCATGCGCGAGAGGCGGTAGATGCGCTCGGCGCCGTCGCGCAGCGCGACGAGGTACCACACCTCGCCCGCGACGATCAGGCCGATCGGATCGAGGACCCGCCACTGCGCCTGCTGGGATTCGTTGCGCCGGTAGTGCACCCGCAGCCGTCGACCGTCGAGCACCGCTCGTTGGACCAGTGGCAGCGCCGCGATCGTCGGCGCCGGGCGCACGAAGCCCTCCGGCCGCACCAGCACCCGCTGCGCCGCATCGTTCACCCGCGCGCGATGCGTCTCCGGGATCGCGGCGGTCACCTTCCGCATCGCACCGGCGTAGGCGGCGGAGTCGATCCGCCCGGAACCCGCCAGCAGCGCGATCGCCTCGTCGAGGGTCAGCCCGGTCAGATCGGTGCGGTAGCCCGGCAGCAGCGCGAATCCGCCGTGCCGACCGCGCTCGGCGTAGACCGGCACCCCGGAGAGCGAGAGCGCCTCGATATCGCGGAATACCGTGCGTTCGGAGACTTCGAGCTGCCGGGCGATCTCGGCGGCGGTCACCCGCTCCCGCCCCTTGAGCAGCATCAGCACCGCGATCAGTCGTTCGGCCCGCATATTTTCGATTCTCCCGGAAAACCTGACAGCAGGTGTCAGGAAATGGCGGTGAACTGATTCCCGTACGACGAGCAGCCCACACGACTCGACCCGGGAGAAGACCATGACCGGTACCACCGCCCCGACCGCCACCGCCCCGACCGCCGCCCCGACCGCCACCGATCCGCGCCCGGCCTATGCCGCCGCGACCGCCTGGATGACCGAGTTGCTCGCCAACGTCACCGAGCAGCAGTACGCCCTGCCCACCCCGTGTACCGAATTCGACGTTCTCGGCCTGATCCGCCACATCGTGGGGACCGGCAAGCGGGCGGCGGCGGCGGGGGCCGGTCGGGACGTCATGTCCGTCGCGGTCGATCTGCCGACCCACGCCGCCGCGGACTACGCCCCGATCGTCGCCGAGGCGATCGACACCTGGCGGGACGACAGCCGGCTGACCGCCCCGATCGTCGTGCCCTGGGGCGAGGTACCCGGCGCGGGCGTGCTCTGGGGATACGTCAACGAAACCCTGGTACACGGTTGGGACCTGGCGGTGGCCACCGGGCAGCCCGCCCGGGCCGATGCCGCCGCGGTCGACGGGGCCTTCGCCTTCGCGACCCGATTCATCCCGGCGCAGATCCGGGCGATGGACGACGTGCCCTTCGGCCCGGTGGTCGAGCCGCGCCCCGGGGCCGACGCCACCGAGCGGCTCGCCAACTGGAGCGGCCGCGTCTCGGCGCCGTGGGTGAGCGCCGACGAGTAGCGCGCCCGAGAAGTCACGCCCGAGAAGCCACGACGGCGTGGTCGTGTGGGGGCGTCGCGCCGTCCGGTCGGGAATGCCCGTGTGAACATTCCCCCGACATGAGGCGCGACGCCCCGGACCCATGGGAAAATCGAGCCATGACTATCGGAACCCTGGTCCTGCTGCGACACGGCGAGAGCGAATGGAACGCGCTGAACCTCTTCACCGGCTGGGTGGACGTTTCACTCACCGAGAAGGGTGTCGGTGAGGCGAAGCGTGGCGGACGGCTGCTCGCCGAGCAGGGGCTGCTGCCCGACGTGCTCTACACCTCGCTGCTGCGTCGCGCGATCGTCACGGCCAACCTCGCGCTCGACGAGGCCGACCGGCTCTGGATCCCGGTGGTTCGCGACTGGCGGCTCAACGAGCGCCACTACGGCGCCCTCCAGGGGCTCGACAAGGCCGAGACCAAGGCGAAGTACGGCGATGAGCAGTTCATGTTGTGGCGCCGCAGCTACGACACCCCGCCGCCGCCGATCGAACTCGGCTCGACCTACTCCCAGGACGCCGATCCTCGCTACGCCGACCTCCCGGAGGTGCCGCGCACCGAGTGCCTCGCCGACGTGGTCGCCCGCCTGATCCCGTACTTCGAGTCGACGATCGTTCCCGAGCTGAAGGCCGGAAAGACCGTGCTGGTGGCCGCGCACGGCAACTCGCTGCGCGCCCTGGTCAAGTACCTGGACAAGATCTCCGACGACGACATCGCCGCGCTGAACATTCCGACCGGCATCCCGCTGCGCTACGACCTCGACGAGGTCGACGGCGTGCTGGTGCCGAAGGTCCCCGGTGGCGAATACCTCGACCCGGAGGCCGCCGCCGCCGGCGCCGCCGCGGTCGCCGGGCAGGGTGGCAAGTAGCCGCCACGGCTTCGCCGGGCGGGGTGGTAAGTAGCCGCTTCCAGGCAGGAATGTAATCCACCACACAAGCTCGGGAAACGCGCGGTGAATGGCCGCGCAATTCCCGATGGCGGTCGGGTGGACCCGACTCCCGGACATTCACCGGGAGTCGGGACGCCCGTATATTTCTGGATGTGACGGTCCTGCAGTTCCTGGCATTCCTGATCGCCGGGATCATCGTTGGCCTGGTGCTGGGGGCGCGTTGGCAACGGCGACGCGCCGAGCGTCGGCGTCGGGAATCGGGACTGACCTTTTCGAAGGTTCTCGAACTGATCGTCACGGCGTCCGAGAGCGCGATCGTCGTGGTCGATCGGTTCCAGGATGTGATCCTGCACAACCCTCGCTCCGAGCAACTCGCCCTCGTCCCGGACGGCCGCGCGGTCGACCCCCGGATCTGGGCGGCGGCGCAGCGCGTCTTCGATCGCGGCGGCGTCGTACCGATCGAGTTGACCACCGCCCCGGAGACCACCGGGACCCCGACGGTGACGATCACCGTGCGCGGCACCGCCCGCATGCTGACCACCGAGGACCCGCGGTTCGTGCTGATCTTCGCCGAGGACGAGTCCGAGATGGTCCGCCTCGAGGCGACCCGGCGCGACTTCGTCGCCAACGTCAGCCACGAACTCAAGACGCCGGTCGGCGCGATCTCCCTGCTGGCGGAGGCGCTGCTCGAGTCGGCCGACGACGCCGACTCGGTGCGCCACTTCGGCGGCCGCATCGAACTCGAAGCCCTGCGGATGGGCAATATGGTCGGCGAGCTGATCTCGCTGTCCCGCTTGCAGGCCGAGGAACCGACAGCCGCGCTCGACGTCGTCGATATCGACTCGGTGGTGCGCGAGGCGATCGAGCGCTCGGCGACCAAGGCGGAGACCGCCGGGATGACCGTCGTCGCCGATGCGCCGAGCGGGCTCGAGGTCTTCGGCGACCACAGCCTGCTGGTAACCGCGGTCTCCAACCTGGTCGAGAACGCGATCGCCTACTCACCCAGCGGCTCGAGCGTGTCGATCTCGCGGGGCGTGCGCGACGACCGGCTGGTGCTCGCGGTGACCGACCGCGGTATCGGCATCGCCCCGGAGCACCGCGAGCGCGTCTTCGAGCGCTTCTTCCGCGTCGACACCGCACGATCGCGGGCGACCGGTGGTACCGGGCTCGGACTGGCGATCGTCAAGCACGTCGCCGCCAATCACCATGGCGAGGTCACCCTGTGGAGCCGCCTGGGCACCGGGTCGACCTTCGCGCTGAGGCTTCCGCTGTATCGGGAAGAGGCGCAACCGAATACTCCCGCACCGGCCACCCGCAAGGGCTCCGGAGGCGGGTCCGGTGCCGCGGGATCGCCCATGCGGGCGGCCATGCGCGGTACCCGGATGGGATCGATCACCGGCTCGGAGGACACATGACAACGGTAATGATCGTCGAGGATGAGGAGTCGCTGGCGGACCCGCTGGCATTCCTGTTGCGCAAGGAGGGTTTCGAGGCGCTGGTCGTCGGCGACGGCCCTTCCGCCCTCGCCGAGTTCGACCGCGTGGGCGCGGACATCGTGCTGCTCGACCTGATGTTGCCGGGGATGAGCGGTACCGATGTCTGCAAGCAGTTGCGGCAGCGGGCGAACGTCCCGGTGATCATGGTGACCGCCCGCGACAGCGAGATCGACAAGGTCGTCGGACTCGAACTCGGCGCCGACGACTACGTCACCAAGCCGTACTCCGCTCGTGAGCTGATCGCCCGGATCCGCGCGGTGCTGCGCCGCGGTGGCGAGGGCGAGACCGACGCGGCGACCGGTATCCTGGCCGCCGGCCCGGTCCGGATGGACGTCGACCGGCACGTCGTGACCGTCGGCGGCGACCCGATCACCCTGCCGCTCAAGGAGTTCGACCTGCTCGAATTCCTGCTGCGCAATAGCGGCCGGGTGCTGACCCGCGGTCAATTGATCGATCGGGTCTGGGGCGCCGACTACGTCGGCGACACCAAGACGCTCGACGTCCACGTCAAGCGGCTGCGTTCGAAGATCGAGCGCGATCCCGCGCATCCGGAATTCCTGATCACCGTACGCGGACTCGGCTACAAGCTCGAGGGCTGAGTCGGCTCCGGTTCGGCGCCGGGGCGGTCAGTCCCGGCGCAGGCCGAGGCGCTGGGCTTCGCGGGTCGCCGGGTGCACCGCGATCAGGCCGAGGCCCTGGCGCCGTCGGCAGTGCGCGGCCAACTCGTCGTAGGCGGGCCGGCCGAGCAATTCGGTCAGCTCCGCCTCGTACGACTGCCACACCGGCCGGGTGCCGACGTGCGCGTCCGGCGATCCGCTGCAGTACCACGACAAGTCGGCGCCGCCCTCGCCCCAACCGCGGCGGTCGTATTCCTCGATCACCGTCTCGAGGATCTCCGAGCCGTCGGGGCGGGTCCGCCACTCCTGGGTGCGCCGGATCGGCAACTGCCAGCAGACGTCCGGCTTGACCTCGAGCGGCTCGATGCCCTTGCGCACCGCCATGATGTGCAGCGCGCAACCGGGACCGCCGGCAAATCCCGGACGGTTCAGGAAGATGCAGGCGCCGCGGAACTTGCGGGTGCGCACGGCGGGTTCGCCGTCGAGGTCGTCCTGTTCGAGATAGCCCTTGCGGCCGAGGCCTTTCTCGCGGAACTGCCAGTCCTGGTCGGTCAACATCTCGACGGCCGCGGCCAATCGGTCGCTGTCGTCGTCATCCGACAGGAAGGCGCCGTGCGAGCAGCACCCGTCATCGGGCCGCCCGGCGACCGTTCCGCGGCAGGCGGGAGTGCCGAAAACGCAGGTCCAGCGGGACAATAGCCAGGTCAGGTCGGCCTTGATGAGGTGCTCGGTGTTGGCCGGATCCATAAATTGCACCCATTCGCGGGGGAAGTCGAGTTCCACTTCCGGCGCGGGAATGGTGGGCGTGGCGGTCCGGCTCGTAGCGGCCTCCAGGCTCCGATCGCAATCGCTGGTCACCGTCGTGAGGTTAGACCGAATCGGCGTGTCGAGTGGAGGCAGTACCGTAGAGGCGTGCGGTTAGGCGTTTTGGACGTGGGTAGCAATACCGTTCATTTGTTGGTGGTCGATGCCCATCGTGGCGGTCACCCCACCCCGATGAGTTCGACGAAGGCGGCTCTGAGGCTGGCGGAGAACCTGGACGACACCGGCAACATCACGCGGGTGGGCGCCGAGCGGCTGGTCTCCTCGGTCGGTGAGTTCGCCGATATCGCCCGGACCTCCGGGTGCGGCGAGCTGATGGCCTTCGCCACCTCGGCGGTGCGGGAGGCGGGCAACTGTGACGACGTGCTGGCCGAGGTGCGGCGGACCACCGGCGTCGAGCTCAAGGTGCTCAGCGGGGAGTCCGAGGCGCGGCTGACCTTCCTGGCGGTTCGCCGGTGGTTCGGCTGGAGCGCCGGGCGGATCCTCGATCTCGACATCGGCGGCGGCTCGCTCGAACTGAGCAGCGGCGTCGACGAGACCCCCGACGTGGCGATGTCCCTGCAGTTGGGTGCCGGGCGGTTGACCAGGGACTGGTTCGACTCCGATCCGCCCAGCAAGCGCCGGGTGGCCGTGCTGCGCGACTGGCTCGACGCCGAACTGGTCGAGCCGTCGCGCGACCTGCTCGCCGCCGGTACCCCGGATCTGGCGGTCGGCACGTCGAAGACCTTCCGCTCCCTCGCCCGGCTGACCGGAGCCGCCCCGTCGGCGGCCGGTTTGCGGGTCCCGCGGCACCTCACCGCGACCGGTCTGCGGCAGGTGATCGCCTTCATCGCGCGGATGACCAGCGCCGACCGTGCAGAATTGGAGGGTGTGAGTTCCGATCGTTCGGCCCAATTGGTCGCCGGCGCCCTGGTGGCGGAGGCCACTATGCGTGCATTGTCGCTGGATACGCTGCATATTTGTCCGTGGGCCTTGCGCGAGGGACTGATCCTGCGACGATTGGATTCGGAACCGGGCGAGGATCCGGTGGTCGGTCGTAAGGTCGGCGAAGATCTGGTGGAGAGCCCGAGATGAGTACTGATGAGGACGGCAAGCAGGTCACTGTTGCCGAACTGCTGGCCCGCAACGGCCAGAAGGTCAACGGACAACAAGCCGGTGGCCGACGCCGCCGAGGCGTGTCCGGAGGTATCTCGGTCGCCGAACTGACCGGTGACATTCCGAAGGTCCCCCGGCTCGAGGAGTCGACCGATACCGACGCCGCGGACAGCGACGCGGCCGGCGCGAACAGCGCCGCGCCCACCAGCGGCGCCGCCCCCGCCACCAATGGCGCGGCCCCCGCCACCAACGGCACGGCTCCCTCGGACGCGCCCGCGACCAACGGCACCGCCGTCGCCACCAACGGTCCTGCCCCCGCCACCAACGGCCCCGCCCCGACCACTGACGCCACCCCGACGACCAGCGCTGCCCCGGCCACCAACGGTCACGCGATCGTCGAGGCGCCCGCCGCCGGTCGCCCGACCCTGGCTCCCGTCCCGGTCCCGAAGGCGCGCGTCAACCCCACGCCGCCCGCACCTGCCGCTCCCGCTGCCGGGGGCCGTTCGGTCCCGGACGGCTCCGCCGTGCCGCAGTCGCGCGATCTGCCCTGGAATACCGACGCCCTGCGTCGGGAGAGCGCCCCGGCCACGTCCGGCACCCCCGCCCAGCAGCGCAATCCGGAATCGCCGGCCGAGCGCACCGAGGTGATGTCGCCGATCCAGTGGCGGCCCGCGATCCCACCCCCGCCCGGTTCCCGCGTCCCGGCCGCCCCGGCGGCGCCCCCTGTGGACGAAACGACCCCGGAGGCCCCCGACACCGAGGACGCGGACGAGTCGGCCAAGCCGGCGCGGGCCGGACTGACCCGGCTGCTCAAGCGCCGCGGTCGGCGTGCCGACGAGTCGATCGATCAGCCCGAGGAGGCCGGCGGCGTCGACACCGGACCGACGGCGATCACCCCGGCCGCCGTCGAGGATGCGGACGCGCCGACCGACGCCACGCCGGTGACCACCGCCTCACCCGCCACCCCGCCGGCGACCAGCCCGCCGGTGACCACCCCGCCCGCGGCCACCCCGGGTCCGGCCCCGATCGCCGCACTCGTGGGCGCGGCAGGAGCCACCCCCGAGGCCGGCGCCGCCACCGACGACGTGACGGACCCGGCGGTGCCGACCACCGCGGCCGGCGCCGATTTCACGAGCGCCGATTCCACGAGCGCCGATTCGGTGAGCGCCGATTCGGTGAGCACCGACGCCGCATCCGATGACGCGGCCGAGGCACATACCCACCACGCCCCGGGCAACGTCCGGGAGTGGGCGATCCTGGTCGGCCAGGCGCTGGTGGCCGTCGCCGTCGGCGCCGGGCTGTTCCTGGGCTTCCAGCGGCTCTGGCAGGACCTGCCGGTCCTGGCGGTGGTGCTGGCGATCCTGGTGATCATCGCGCTGGTGACGGTCATCCGGATTCTGCGCCGGGCCGACGACCTGTTCAGCGTGGTGCTGGCGGTCGCCGTCGGCGCACTGGTCACCCTCGGACCGCTGGCGATGTTGCTCGGTACGGGGTGAACGCCAACCCGATCACCCCGATCGCGTTGTCGACGGCCTCGGCGTATCCGCAGAACACCGACGCCGCCTTCCGCTACGCGGCCGAACTGGGCTACGACGGCGTCGAGCTGATGATCTGGGCCGACCCGGTCAGCCAGGACATCGACGCGATCGGGCGGCTCTCCCGGCGCTACCGGATGCCGGTGATGTCGATCCACGCGCCCTGCCTGCTGGTCACCCAGCGGGTCTGGGGCAGCGACCCCGCGGCCAAGCTCGACCGCTCGGTGCAGGCCGCCGAGAAGCTCGGCGCCGAGGTGGTCGTCGTGCACCCGCCCTTTCGGTGGCAACGCGTCTACGCCGACCGCATCGGTGAGCAGATCGAACGCCTCGAGGACAGCACCGGGGTCGCGGTCGGGGTGGAGAACATGTTTCCCGTCCAGGCCGGTCGGCTGATCGCCGGACGCCTGCGCAGGAGAGGTCGGTCCGCCGATCGGCCGCTGCCGGACCACCGCTTCAGGGAGAACCCGGGCCTCGGGCCGGAGAGTTCGGCCAACTCGCGCCGGGCGAGCGCCTATCGGCCCTCCTTCGACCCCACCGACACCGGCCACCGCCACTACACGCTCGACTTCTCGCATACCTCGGCCGCCGGCGTGGACGCGCTGGCATTGGCCCGGCGGATGGGGGCCGGTCTGGTGCACTTCCACCTCGCCGACGGCGACGGCCATCCCCTCGACCAGCACATGGTGCCCGGCGCGGGTACCCAGCCGATCCAGCAGGTCTGCCGAGCGGCGGTCGAGGCCGGATTCGCCGGTAGCGCCGCGGTCGAGGTGACCACCAAGTCGGCGCGCACCGTCCGCGAGCGCACCGAGATCCTCGAACGGGCCCTGGTCGCCTCCCGCGGCTACTTCGCGCGCGGCAGCACCGATCCCGACCCCGCCACCCCGGGGGGTCCCGATCCGCATACGCACTACGGAAGGCCGCTTCGATGAGTCGCTTGCCCCGCACCGGGCACCCCTTCACCGATCTGGTGACGCTGGAGCCGGACGGCGCCGACCCGGCGCGGTTCGTCGCCGTCGTCGATCCGATGTGGACGATCGGACCGAAGGTGCACGGCGGCGCCCTGATGGCGGTGCTGGCCGCGGCCGCCCGCGATCGGCTGCGGGCGGAGGACCCCGAGGGACTGGACACCCGCCAGCCCCTGGCGGTGACCGCCTCGTACCTGTCGGCTCCCGATCCGGGCCGGCTCGAGCTGACCACCGATGTCGTCAAGCGCGGCCGGCGCGTGGTGCACATCGCGGTCTCCGCGCTCCAGGAGGGGCGCGAATACGTCCGCGCCCTGGTGGTCCTCGGGCATCCGGACGAGAGGTACGTGCAGTCCGACGACGAGGTCTGTCGGGAGATGCCGGTCGAACCCGGCGAACTGGGTCTGACCGTCGATCCGAGCCACCCGCTGGCCGCGGTGATCCACATCGCCGCCGGGATCGACATGGCGATCGACCCGCGCTCGGCGTCGTTCCTGACCGGATCGATCGGTGGACCGGAGATCCGGCTGTGGCTGCGCCTGTTCGACGAGGACGCCAAGAGCGACGATGTGCGGGCGCTGTTCGGCCTGATGGCCGGTGACACCAGCCCGCCGATCACGCTCAACCTCGGACGCCCCGGCTGGGCTCCGACCGTGCAGATGTCGAGCTATCTGCGGCATATCCCCGAACCGGGCTGGCTGCGGCTGGTCACCCGGGCGACTGCGGTCGGCACCGGCTGGATGGACGAGGATCACCTGGTCATCGACGGCAACGACGCGATCGTCGCGCAATGCCGGCAGCTCGCGATGCCGCCGCTGCCGGCCGGTGAGGGCGGCTAACGGTCGAGCGGGTGTGACGGGGATCGCACCGAGGGCCGTGGCACGCTATTCGCCATGACGAGAGTTGCGGTGATCGGCGGCGGCCGAATCGGTGAAGCGTTGGTGGCCGGTCTGGTCGAGGCCGGTTGGCCGATCAAGGATCTGGTGGTCGCCGAGCGGGCAGCCGTGCGCGCCGACGAGATCGCCGACCGTTTCGGCATCCGGGTCACCACGATCGCCGACGCGGTCGAGGGCGCCCACGTCGTGGTGCTGGCGGTCAAGCCGAACGACGTCGACTCCGTGCTCGCCGGCGTCGGTGCGGTCGATTCCGATACCGACACCGACCAGTTGGTCCTGTCGCTGGCGGCGGGGGTATCGACCGCTCGGATCGAGGCGCAGCTGCCGGCCGGCGCACCCGTGGTGCGGGCGATGCCGAATACCCCGATGCTGGTGGGGGAGGGGATGTCGGTGATCGCCGCCGGACGGCATGCGGCCGCCGACGACCTCGCGCAGGCCCGCACGATCCTCGAATCGGTGGGCCGCGTCCTGGTCCTGCCGGAGTCGAGCCTCGACGCGGTCACCGCGATCTCGGGGTCCGGACCGGCCTACTTCTTCCTGGTGACCGAGGCACTGATCGACGGCGCCGTCACCCTCGGCATCGACCGGGCCACCGCGTCGACGCTGGTCACGCAGACGCTGATCGGCTCGGCGGCCCTGCTCGACCGCTCCGACCAGACCCCGAACGAACTGCGCGCGGCGGTGACCTCCCCGGCCGGTACCACCGCCGCGGCGATCGGCGAACTCGAGCGCGCCGGCCTGCGAGCGGGCCTGCTCAACGCGGTCGAAGCGGCCCGCAAGCGGTCGGCGGAGCTGGGTCGTCATACGGAAGACGCGCCGCAATCGGCGCGCGCGTCGCACTAATCCCATCCGTCCCGCTAAGCTCAAGGCAGCACGTGCGTGTCTGTTCCGCCGGTGGGGAAGCCGGCGGCGCGGCCGTGTCGGAGGTAAGTGAATAGATGGCACCCATCAACAAGCCCACAAAGGGCCCGGGTCAGGACGTCCAGATCGGTGTGACCGGGCCGCAGTTCCTCACGGTGGCCGAGGTGGCCGCCCTGATGCGCGTCTCCAAGATGACCGTCTACCGACTGGTACACGGCGGTGAGCTGCCCGCGGTGCGGGTGGGTCGGTCGTTCCGTGTCCCCGAGAAGGCGGTTCACGAGTACCTGCAGACCTCCTACTTCGACGCGGGCTGAGCGCGCGAGGACTCGACGGGGACCCGCTCGCGAGCACGGCAGGCGCACCCGGTAATGTTGTGCGTCGTCGTGCCTGACCAGTGCGGGGTGTTCACCCGTACGCCGGAGCGATCCGGGGTAGTGGGTACGCCTGGCCGTACTGAGCACACACCGGCTGTGTGCGTGGAAGCGAAACGCGAGGGACGTCCCGAATGGGTTCAGTAATCAAGAAGCGCCGCAAGCGCATGTCGAAGAAGAAGCATCGCAAGTTGCTCCGTCGGACACGCGTGCAGCGCCGGAAATTGGGCAAGTAGGATTCGTCGCCGAATCCGGCCCGTATCAGCGAATGCCCACCACTGTGACGTGGTGGGCATTCGTCGTTCCGGGCGGGGTAGCCTGTCCTCGTCGGCGTTGACCCGGGAGGCGGAGATCACATTCTCCCGTGCGGGCTGTCCGGTGCTTCGTAATCCGAGGGGTGAGGCGGGATCGATGGTTCAGGATCGGCAGCGGTGAACGCGCCTCGCGCCGTGCTCGTCACGGGCGCCAGCCGATTCCTCGGTGGCTTCCTGACCGCCGGCCTCGCCCGCGACGACCGCATCGAGCGGGTGATCGGCGTCGACTACGTACAGCCCAGCAAGGCGATGATGCGTCGTTTCGGGCGCGCGGAATTCGTTCGTGCCGATATTCGTAATCCGCTCATCGCCAAAGTTATCCGCAACGCCGGCATCGACACCGTCGTGCACGCCGGGCTGCTCTCGCGCCCGCCGCGCGGAGCCGGTCGCACCATGATGAAGGACGTCAACGTCATCGGGGCGATGCAGCTGTTCGCCGTCTGCCAGAAGTCCGAGACCGTGCGCAAGCTGGTGGTCCGCTCGTCGACCGCCGTCTACGGCAGCAGCCCGAAGGACCCGGCTCGCTTCACCGAGGAGACCTCGGCCCGCTCGCGGTTGCGTGGCGCCTTTGCGATCGACTGCCGCGAAATCGAGGGATACGCCAGGGGATTGGGGCGCCGACGCGCCGACATCGACGTGACGATCCTGCGTCAGGCGCCGATGGTCGGCCCGCTGATGAACGGGATGATCTCCCGATACCTCGCCTCCCCGCTGGTCCCGACGATCCTCGGACGCGACGCTCGCCTGCAGTTGGTGCACGAGCAGGACGCGCTCGCCGCGCTGACCGTCGCCGCGGTGTCCGACCGTTCGGGCACCTTCAACATCGCCGCGGACGGCGTCGTGCCCCTCAGTCAGGCGATCCGGCGCGCGGGTAGGCTCGAGGTGCCGCTGCCGTCGCCGATCTATCGCAAGGTGGGCAGCGCGATCATCGGACCGAGTACCGGGTCCATCGACGACGAGCATATGCAGTATTTCCGGTACGGCTGTGGGGTGGACACCACACGCATGCGCGAGGTCTTGAGGTTTCGACCGGAACGGACGACCCTGGAGGCGATCGACGACTACGTCGTCGGACTCGGCAAGCCGCCGGTGATCAATCCCGAGTGGGTCACGTCGGCGGCGGTGCGCATCGAGTCGCTGCTCGGAGGTAGGCCGAAGCCGACATTGGTTCCGGCCCTGCATGATTCGATGACGAACAATTCGGCGAAATGACCGACGGGAGGGCGGTGTCGACCGTGGCCAAAGTTCTACCCCTGCGCTCGGTCGCGGGCGGCGCGAGCACCCGGATGCCGCCGTCCGACGGATCGGCCGTCGGGACGCGAACGCTGCCCGCCCCGCCCGCGGAGGCGGTCGAACTGCTCGAGCAGATTCGGCGCCGGCTGATCGACGACGTCGGTTCGGCGGCCCATCTGCTGCGTCGGCGGCTGGCCGGTGACTACGAGATCGACGAGTTCGGCTACGACGAGGACTTCACCCAGAACGTCTGGTATCCGTTGCTGCGACCGCTGTACCGGAAGTGGTTCCGCGTCGAAATCCGCGGAATGGAACATATCCCGGCGACCGGCGGCGCGCTGGTCGTGTCGAACCACGCCGGCGTGATCCCGATCGACGGCACGATGCTGGCCGTCGGGGTGCACGACGAGCATCCCGCGCACCGGCTGGTGCGGATGCTCGTCGCCGACTTCGGGTTCGAATACCCCGGCGTCTCGGTGCTGGTCCGGCGTACCGGAAATACGCTGGCCTGCCAGTCCGACGCCGAGCTGCTGCTCAACAACGGTGATCTGGTCGGTGTCTTCCCCGAGGGATTCAAGGGGATCGGCAAGCCCTTCTCGGAGCGCTACAAGCTGCAGCGCTTCGGCCGCGGCGGATTCGTCTCCGCCGCCATGCGCACCGGTACGCCGATCATCCCGTGCTCGATCGTCGGATCCGAGGAGATCTACCCGAAGATCGGCGAACTGACCGCGCTGGCCCGGCTGCTCGGCGCCCCGTACTTCCCGATCACCCCACTGTTCCCGCACCTCGGTCCGCTGGGCCTGGTGCCGCTGCCCTCCAAGTGGCTCATCGAATTCGGCGCGCCGATCCACACCGCCGACTACCCGACCGCCGCGGCGGACGATCCGATGGAACTGTTCGAGATCACCGACCACGTGCGCGAGACGATCCAGCAGAACCTCTACCGGCTGCTCGCCCGCCGCCGCAACGTCTTCTACTGACCCCTAACGCCGCCGCCCGGCGGCGACCGCCACCCCGCCGGCGATCGCGCCCAGGGCCACGGCGGTCGGCAGCCCGACCTTGGCCGCCTTGCGGCCGGTGCGGTAGTCGCGGATCTCCCAGCCGCGGGTGCGGGCGAGTTCGCGCAGGCTCGGATCGGGATTGATCGCGACGGCCGTCCCGACCAGCGACAACATCGGCACATCGTTGTAGCTGTCGGAGTAGGCCGAGCAGCGGTCGAGGGACAGACCCTCCCGGATGGCGAGGGCCCGCACCGCGTGCGCCTTGCCCGGACCGTGCAGGATGTCGCCGACGAGATTGCCGGTGAAGACCCCGTCGACGCTCTCGGCGACCGTGCCCAGGGCGCCGGTCAGCCCGAGCCGCTCGGCGATGATCTGCGCCAACTCGACCGGGGTCGCGGTGACCAACCACACCTGCTGGCCGGCGTCGAGGTGCATCTGGGCCAGGGCGCGGGTGCCCGCCCAGATCTTGTCGGCGATCACCTCGTCGTAGATCTCCTCGCCCAGGGAGCGCAGCTCGGCGGTCGAGCGACCGGCGACAAAGGACAACGCCTTCTGTCGGCCGGTGGCGACGTCGCCGAGGTCCTCCTTGCCGCTGACCCGAAACTTGACCTGCTGCCAGGCGAACTCGGCGACATCGCGGGTGGAGAAGTACTTGCGCGCGGCCAGGCCGCGGGCGAAGTGGATGATCGAGGCGCCCTGGACCATCGTGTTGTCGACGTCGAAGAACGCCGCCGCGGTCAGGTCGCGGGGCACCGTGGAGTCGATCGCCTCGTCGGCCTCGTGCTCCTGTAGCCCGGCGAGCGCCGCGTCGGCGCTGGCGTTGCCGGCCAGCGACGCGCGCAGGTCGGCCAGGCTCGCCCCCAGCGGTCGCCGCCACCGTGTCGACTCCCATCGGGTCGACTCGCCGGCGGACTCCCTGGTGATCCGAGGCCCCACCTGGCCTCCTTCCCGCACACGAGTACGTATCGCGCAAGCGCAATCGCAGCGACGCGTCGATGCGACGGCGCCTGATCCACATTAGCCAAGCGATCCGACGGCCGGGAGTACGAGTTGTCGGGCGAATACGTGAGATGCGACCGCGTGCGTGGAATGCTGGCCGGGTGGCGACAGGGAGAACCGAGACCGGCGAGCACGATGTCGTCCTGCTGACCCGGGAGGGATGCTCCGCCTGCGGGACGGCGCTCGAGGTGCTGCGCGGCATCTGCGGCGAGTTCGGGCTGACCCCGCGGGTGATCGACGTCGACCTGGCCGCCGCGGACGATCCGGAGCTGCGCGCCGAGTACGGCGACCGGTTGCCGGTCGTGCTGCTCGACGGCGAGGAGCATTCCTACTGGACGGTGGATACGGCCAGGTTGAGCGCGGATCTGGGGCGGTGATGCCCTATCGGGGCGCCGGCATCCTACCGGACGGCTCGGCGACTTTGTTCATTCGTTCACAAGCGGCTACCGTAGTCCCTGCTGAACCCGAGTCGTGACCCACCGTATCCGGCTGTCGTCGTCGGCAGTCGCAGCGGTCGGGCAAGGAGCCGAAGACGTGTCCTACGTGCGCCGCACACCTGCCGGTGGCCCCCATATGCCACCGAGTGTGTCCCGGATACCGCAGGCGACCGTCGGCCGGCTGGCGATCTACCTCGAGGTCCTCGGTTCCATGGTCGAGCGCGGCGTGGTGACGGTATCCAGTGAGGAATTGGCCGGCGCCGCCGGGGTCGGTTCCGCGAAGCTTCGGCGTGATCTGTCCCACCTCGGCCGCAGCGGGATCCGCGGGGTCGGCTACGACGTCGCCCGGCTGCGCGAGCGCATCGAGCGCGGACTGGGCCTCGACCGCCAGCACCGGGTGGTCCTGGTCGGCATCGGCCACCTCGGCACCGCCCTGGCCCGCTACTCCGGGTTCAACCGCAAGGGATTCCGCATGGTCGGCCTCTTCGACCGCAGTCCCGAGCGCGTCGGCCAACGACTCGGCACGCTCACCGTCCGCGATGTCGCCGAACTGCCCCGGGCCTGCCGGGAACTCGCCCCGACCGTCGGCGTGGTCGCCACTCCGGACGCGCCGGCCGCCGACGTCGCCCGCACCCTCGTCGACGGTGGGGTGCGGTCGATCCTCAACTTCACCGCCGCCGACTTCGATCTGCCGGATCGAGTCGAGCAGCGGCGGGTCGATCTCGCGATCGACATGCAGGTGCTCACGTTCAACAGCATCAACGCGTTCGACGATGTCGATATTCAGGCATCCGACGGTGAAGCGGACATGCGCGGCAATGACGCCGCGTCTGGAGGTGGCATGGGCACGGGTAGGACGGCTGGATCGGTGGGTGCGCGGTGAGTGTGTTGCTGCTGGGCGTCTCCCATCGGACCGCCCCGGTGGAGGTTCTCGAGCGCGTCACGGTCGCCGAGGTCGATCGACCGAAGATGCTGACGGCGTTGCTCGAATCGGAGCACGTATCCGAGGCGATGGTGCTCTCGACGTGCAATCGCGTCGAGATCTACGCCGTCGTCGATTCGTTCCACTCCGCGCTCGCCGACGTCGGATCGGTGTTGTCGGACCACAGCGCGATGCCCTTCGCGGATCTGACCGGACATGCCTATGTGCGGTACAGCGAGTCGGCGGTCGAGCACATGTTCACCGTCGCCGCGGGCCTCGATTCGATGGTGGTCGGTGAGCAGCAGATCCTCGGCCAGTTGCGGTCGGCCTATGCGGTCGCCGACGAGCAGCACGCGGTCGGGCGGGTGCTGCACGAGCTGTCGCAGGGCGCCCTGCGCGTCGGCAAGCGGGTGCACAGCGATACCGGCATCGACTCGGCCGGCGCCTCGATGGTCTCGGTCGCGCTCGACCGCGCGGACGGGTTCCTCGGCGGGCTGGCCGGGCGGCGCGCCGTCGTGGTCGGTGCCGGGGCGATGGGTTCGCTCGCGGTCGCCTATCTCACCCGCGCCGGCATCGGTTCGGTGACGCTGATCAACCGCACCCTCGACCGGGCCCGCAACCTCGCCCGCACGGTCACCGAAGCGGGAATCCCGGCCGACGTCGCCGGTCTCGACGATCTGGTTCCCGCGGTCGCCGACGCCGACGTCCTGGTTGCCTGTACCGGCGCGGTGGGCACCGTGCTGAGTGCCGACCAGGTGCGGTCGGCTCTCGTCGGGCGGCAGGATCGCCCGATCGTCTTGTGCGACATGGGCCTTCCGCGCGATATCGACCCCGCGGTCACCGAACTGGCGGGTGTCGAGGTCATCGACGTGCAGGCGCTGCAGCGCGACCCGGCGTCCACGCTGGCCGCCGAGGACGAGCGCGCCGGCCGCGACATCGTGGCCTCCGCGCTCGCGGCCTATCTGCTCGCCCAGCGCGAGGCCGCGGTGACCCCGACGGTCGCCGCGCTGCGCCGGCGGGCGGCGGAGGTCGTCGAGGCGGAATTGCTGCGCCTGGACGGCCGACTTCCCGATCTGCCCGATCAGCAGCGCGACGAGGTCGCCCATACGGTCCGCCGGGTGGTCGACAAGTTGCTGCACGCGCCGACGGTGCGGGTCAAGCAACTCGCCGGGGCCCCCGGCGGAAGCAGCTACGCCGAGGCGCTGCGCGAGCTGTTCGAACTGTCGCCCGGCTCCGCGGCCGCGGTGGCCGCCGCGAGCGAGACCGTCGAGATCGCCGGACCGCCGGTGGAACGACACAAGGGAACGGACGTGACGTCGTGATTCGGATCGGAACGCGCGGGTCGCTGTTGGCGACGACCCAGGCCGGGACCGTCCGCGACGAATTGCGCGCCCTGGGCCACGAGGCGGAACTGGTCATCGTCGAGACCGCGGGCGATCGCTCGCAGGCTCCGGTGGCCACGATCGGCGTCGGGGTTTTCACCTCGGCTCTGCGCGATGCGCTCGCCGACGGGCGGATCGATGTCGCCGTACACTCGTACAAGGACCTCCCCACGGCTGCGGATCCACGTTTCCTCATCGCCGCGGTGCCGCCGCGCGCCGACGTCCGCGACGCGTTGGTCGCGCGGGACGGCCTGGTGCTCGGTCAGTTGCCCGCCGGATCGGTGATCGGAACGTCGGCTCCGCGGCGCGTGGCGCAGCTCGAGGCGCTCGGGCTCGGATTGACGGTGGTACCCCTGCGCGGAAATCTCGATACGCGGCTGCGCAAGGTGACCGACGGTGAGCTCGACGCGGTCGTGGTGGCGCGCGCGGGTCTCGAACGTATCGGACGGCTCGACGCGATCACCGAATCGCTCGAGCCGAGTCAGTTCGTTCCGGCGCCGGCGCAGGGAGCGCTGGCGGTGGAAGTGCGTTCCGACGACGCCGAGTTGATCCGGCTGGTGGCCGAGATCGACGACCCGGCGACGCGGGCGGCGGTGGCGGCCGAGC
Organism: Millisia brevis NBRC 105863; assembly: GCF_001552615.1. GTDB lineage: Bacteria > Actinomycetota > Actinomycetes > Mycobacteriales > Mycobacteriaceae > Millisia > Millisia brevis. The sequence goes on along the minus strand of NZ_BCRN01000016.1, from coordinate 59,685 downwards.
GGGCCCTGCTCGTGGAACTCGAGGCGGGGTGCACGGCGCCGGTGGGGGCGATCGCGGAGGTTGTCGAGTCGCTCGACGACGACGGCCGCATCGTCGAGGAACTGTCGATTCGCGGGATGGCGGCCGCGTTCGACGGAAGTGACGTGTTGAAGGCCTCCGCCGTGGCGGCGGTCGCGGATGCGGAAAAAGTGGGCGCAGCGGTCGCCCGCGAACTATTGGATTTGGGTGCGCGCGAGCTGGTGACACCGACGGAACCGTCGGGGCCGGCCGAACGGGTGCCCGCGACAGCGGAACAGGGAAGTGGAAGCGATGTCTGAGACCCGGACGGCATATATGGGCACCCTCGAAGGGGCACGTGAACTCGAATTGGTACGGCCCGGTCGGGCCGGTGTCCGAGCGAAACGTCGGTCGACACGAGTAGGCCGGCCGGAACGGATCGCCACCGCACGCGTCATCCCGAAGCGCGGCTCCGTCGATTCGATCGAACTTCGCTTCCGAAACAAGTATGCACTGGAGAACAATCGATGACCCGAACCCGCACCAACGCCCGGGGGCGGATCCTCTTCGTCGGCTCGGGCCCGGGTGATCCCGCGCTGCTGACGCTGCGGGCCAGCGATGCGCTGCGCACCGCACATCGCGCCTTCGTCGATGCCGAGGTCGCAGCCGATATCACCGATCTGGTGGGCGCCGACATCGCCGGCGAGACCGACGAGGATCGCGACGTTCAGGTGCGTCCGGCTCTCGGCGAGCCGGCCGAGGTCGCAAAGACCCTCGTCAACGAGGCGAAGAATGGCTACGACGTCGTGCGGTTGGTCGCCGGCGATCCGCTGACCACCGATTCGGTGATCGCGGAGATCACCGCGGTCTCGCGGAGCACGGTCGGCTTCGAGGTCTACCCGGGCCTGCCCGCCGGTTCGGCGGTGCCGAGCTACGCGGGTGTCGCGCTCGGCTCGACGCATACCGAGGTCGACGTGCGCGGCGAGGTCGACTGGCCGGCGGTCGCCGCCGCGCCCGGTCCGCTGGTGATCAGCGCCGGCTCCGAGCACCTCGCCGAGACCGCGTCCGCGCTGGTCGAGCACGGCCTGGCGCCGCAGACACCGGTGGCGGTCACCACCGCGGGCACCACCCGTCGGCAGAAGACGATCGAGGCGACCCTCGCGACGCTCGGCAAGACGGTGATCGAGCAGCCCGGCCCGGTCGTCGTCACCGTCGGCAAGGCGATCTCGCAGCGCGGCAAGCTGTCGTGGTGGGAGTCGCGCGCGCTGTACGGCTGGACGGTGCTGGTGCCGCGGACCAAGGATCAGGCCGCGGAGATGAGCGATCGGCTGGTCTCGCACGGCGCGATCCCCATCGAGGTGCCGACGATCGCGGTCGAGCCGCCGCGCAGCCCCGCGCAGATGGAGCGTTCGGTCAAGGGTCTGGTCGACGGCCGCTACCAGTGGGTCGTGTTCACCTCGACCAACGCGGTGCGCGCGGTCTGGGAGAAGTTCGGCGAGTTCGGTCTGGACGCGCGGGCCTTCTCCGGTGTCAAGATCGCCTGCGTCGGTGAGGGAACGGCCGCGCGGGTGCGCGCCTTCGGTATCGAGCCGGAGTTGGTGCCCAGTGGCGAGCAGTCGTCGCAGGGTCTGCTCGAGGACTTCCCGCCGTACGACGACGTCTTCGACCCGGTCAACCGGGTGCTGCTGCCGCGCGCGGACATCGCCACCGAGACCCTCGCCGAGGGCCTGCGGGACCGCGGCTGGGAGATCGACGACGTCACCGCCTACCGGACCGTTCGCGCGGCACCGCCGGCGGCGGAGATCCGCGAGATGATCAAGACCGGCGGCTTCGACGCGGTCTGCTTCACCTCGTCCTCCACCGTGCGCAACCTGGTCGGCATCGCCGGCAAGCCGCACGCGCGCACGCTGGTCGCCTGCATCGGCCCGAAGACCGCGGAGACCGCCGCGGAGTTCGGCCTGCGGGTCGACGTGCAGCCCGAGACCGCGAACGTCGCCGAACTGGTCGACGCATTGGCGGAGCGGGCCGCGCAGCTGCGGGCCGAGGGAGCTCTGCCGCCGCCGCGCAAGAAGTCGCGGCGCCGATGAGCCTCGATCATCCGGTCGTTCGACCGCGCCGGTTGCGCACCACTCCGGCGATGCGCAACCTGGTCGCGGAGACCTCGCTCGAGGCCCGGGCACTGGTCCTGCCGATGTTCGTCGCCGACGGTATCGAGGTTCCGACGCCGATCTCCTCGATGCCGGGCGTCGTGCAGCACACCGAGCAGTCGTTGGTCGTCGCCGCCGAGGAGGCGATCTCGGCCGGTGTCGGCGGGCTGATGCTCTTCGGTGTCCCGCGTCCGGAGGACAAGGACGCGATCGGTTCGGCCGGCAGCGACCCGAACGGGGTGCTCAACCGGGCGCTGCGGCTGTTGACCAAGGAATTCGGCGACGACACCGTCCTGATGGCCGATACCTGCCTCGACGAGTTCACCGACCACGGCCACTGCGGGGTGCTGACCGGCGACGGTCGGGTCGACAACGACGCGACCCTCGAGCGGTACGCGGAGCTTGCGGTCTCCCAGGCCGAGGCCGGGGCGCAGGTCGTCGGACCCAGCGGCATGATGGACGGCCAGATCGGTGCGATCCGCTCCGCGCTGGACAGCGCCGGGTACACCGACGTCTCGCAGCTCGCCTATGCGGCGAAGTACGCGTCGGCGTTCTACGGGCCCTTCCGGGAGGCGGTCGGCTCGTCGTTGCGCGGTGACCGGCGCAGCTACCAGCAGGACAGCGCCAACCGCCGCGAGGCATTGCACGAGGTGGAACTCGACATCGCCGAGGGCGCCGACATGGTGATGGTCAAGCCGGCGCTCGCCTACCTCGACCTGGTTCGCGAGGTCGCCGACCGGTCGCCGGTCCCGGTGGCCGCCTACCAGGTGTCGGGGGAGTACGCGATGATCACCGCCGCCGCGCAGCAGGGGTGGATCGACCGCGACGCGGCGATCCTCGAGTCCTTGTTGTGTATCCGACGTGCGGGCGCGGATATCATCCTCACGTACTGGGCTACCGAGGTGGCCAACCGGCTGTAGCGGAGAGGACCGGCCCATGAACGGCGGCTTCGAGGCGTCCCTGCCTCCCGAACCGATGGATCCGGTCCACCCCGAGACCAAACCCGACGAGCGGCCGATCGATATCGAGGCCGCACGTCAAATGTGGTGGGCGGCCACCGTGCTGTGGCTGATCGGCGCGGTCTCGTCGATGGTGTTGATGCTCGACAAGCGCGAGATCCTGCTCGACCCGACGATCACCGCGATGGATCCGGAGCTCGAGCGGCCGTCCGACCTGATGGTCGTGGTGTCGATGGTGCCCGCGTTCGCGCTGATGGTCGGCCTGGCCGCGGTCTTCATGTGGGTGGTGCGCCGGATGCATGCGGGGACGAACTGGGCGCGCATCGTGTTGACCGCCTTCGGCACCCTGATGGTGCTCAACGCCGTACCCGCGCTGCTGAGTTTGACCGATGTGCTCTCGGCGACCGGCCTGGCCGGGGTGATCGGCACGGTCAGCGGAATCCTGCAGGCCCTCGCGGCGGGCGCCGCGATCGTCATGATGTTCCGGCCGGACTCGAACGCGCACTTCGCCCGCGCCTGAGCTGCTGCGGGGCGCTCCGGATCTACTCGGGGCGGGTGCCGATCACCACGACCGCGGTCGAGGATTCGTCGGCGACCGTGCGCGCGGTCAGGCCCGCGGCGGTGAAGATCGTCCGGGCGGTCGGCGCCTGATCGGGAGCGGTCTCCACCAACAGATTGCCGCCCGGTCGCAACCACTTCGACGCCTCCCCGGCGACCCGCCGCACGACGTCGAGCCCGTCGGCACCGCCGTCGAGGGCGACCCGCGGTTCGAAGTCGCGGGCCTCCCGTGGCATCAGGTCGATCGCATCGCTCGGCACGTAGGGCACGTTGGCGGTGATCGTGTCGACCGTGCCGCGCAGCTCGTGCGGTAGCGCCGAGTAGAGGTCGCCCTCGTAGACGGTGCCGGAGACACCGATATTGCCGCGGGCGCAGGCCACCGCCGCCGGATCGATATCCGCGGCGTGCAATTGGACGTCGCCGACCGCCGACAACAGGGCCAGGCCGATCGCTCCGGTACCGCAGCACAGGTCGACGACAACCGCGTGCGGGCTGGTGATCGCGGTGGCCTCCTGGACCAGCAGCTGGGTGCTGCGGCGCGGGACGAAGACGCCCGGCGTCACCGCCAACCGCCACCCGCAGAAGTCGGTCCAGCCGACGATCTGCTCGAGTGGATAGCCCGACACTCGCAGCTCGAGCATCGATCGCAGGTCGGCGTCGTCGATCGCGGCGGAGGTCAGAATGGTCGCCTCGTCCTCGGCGAAGACGCAGCCCGCCGACCGCAGGTGGGTGACGATCGCCCCCCGGTCCTCGATCGTCAGATCGGCCAGGGTGTCGTCGCCGTCGGTCGGCTCCGGCTGCCGGTCGGCCGCTGAACGTGCGGCGATCGAGCGCAGCGTCCACAGGCCGACACCGACCGCGGCCAGGCACAGGGCCAGCACGAACAGGAACGAGGGCAGGAAGGTGTGGGCGCGCAGGCCGGCCAGGGCGGCGGCGAGCACCGACGCCGCGGCACCCACGACCGCCACTCGTCGATGCAGGGGGGCTGACTCCACGTGAACGATCCTGACTGTTGGTGTGCCTTTCAGAGTATCGATGTGTACAGTGACCTTTGTCTCCCCGGCTCGGGTGACCGGCGTCACCACCCCGGGAGATGCCACATGTACGGGGTTGACGTGGAGGTCACGGTGCAGGTTCGGATGGAGCGCAGCCGGAGTTCGCGACTGGAAGCTCTGCTGATCGTCGTGATCGCACTGGTCGGCATTCTGGCGGCCACCGCGCTGGCCCTGCCGGGCCTGATGAGCTGATCCGACCCTCCCCGCTCGACATACCCCCACCCGCGGGTTCCGTTGTTACTCCATGCCACGATGACCGCGTGACCGAACCGCAGGGACCGCCTCGGGTGCTCACCGTCGCCGTCGTCGCCTGGGCGATCGGGGCGATGGCATTGATCGCCCTGGGGCTGATCGGATTCACCAGCGGAAGCGATCTGCGGCAGGCCTATCTGGACCAGGGCATGTCGTCGGACTCCGCGAATTCCTATGTCTCCTTCGTCCGCACTCTCTCGGTGGTCCTGGCCCTGCTCGGGCTGGTGATCGCCGCGCTGCTCGGGGCGGTGCGCGACGGCGGCCGGGTGGCGCGCCGCATCGTGGTCGGCGTCAGCGGGCTCTTCGCCGCGGTCAGCTTCGTCTCGTTGGCCGCCGGCGCCGTTCCGGTGCCCCCGCTGATCGTCGTGGCGCTGATCGTGTTGCTGGTGGTGGCCTCGGTCCTGAGCTATCGACCGGCCGCCGGCGCCTGGTTCGCGCGTGCCCGCACCTGAACCGGCCGACGAGACGCTCTTCGAGGAGATCGGAGCGCGCTGGCGGGTGGTGTGGATCGGTCCGATCATCTGCGTGATCGCGCTGGTGGTCGAGTTGGCGACCGGGCCGGCGATCCACTGGGGCGCGCTGGCCGGTGTCGCCGTCATCCTCGCGTCGTTCTCCGCCCTGGTCGTCCACGCGTCCCGGATCCACGTCAGCGTCTTCCTGACCCCGAACGAGCTGCGGCAGGGCGATCAGACGGTGCCGATCGACGACATCGTCGAGGTCATTCCGCCGACCGACTACACCCGCAGCCGGGGGAGGTCGGCGGCCTGGGAGAGCGCCCCGGCACTCGGCGGGCTGAGCAATGTGCCCCGCAAACGCACCGGCATCGGTGTCCGACTCCGGGACGGCACCGTGGCGCAGGCCTGGGCGCGGGACCACGAAACGTTGCGCGAGAAGCTGACCGAACTGGTCGGCGCCCGAGAGTCGGACTGATCAGTCGAGCGGGGTCGCCGTGCGGTGCGACTCGAGCAGTCCGACGTAGTGCTCGGCGTTGTAGCGGATCGCGGCGACCTCGTCCTCGCCGAGCTCGCGGCGCACCTTGGCCGGCACGCCGGCGACCAGCGAGCGCGGCGGCACCACCATGCCCTGCGGGATCAGTGCGCCGGCGGCGACGAGGCTGCCGGTCCCGATCACCGCGCCGTTGAGCACGACCGCGCCCATACCGATCAGGCAATCGTCTTCGACCGTGCAGCCGTGCAGGACCGCGTTGTGACCGACGCTGACCCCGGTGCCGACGCGCAGCGGAAAGCCGGGATCGACGTGGGCGGTGACGCCGTCCTGGAGGTTCGAGCCCTCGGCGATGTCGATCGACTCCGACTCCGCTCGGAGAACGGCCGAGTACCAGATGCCGACCCGGTCGGCCAGATTGACCGCGCCGATCACCGAGGCGGTCGGGGCGACCCAGGCGTCGGCGGCGATATTCGGCCGCAGGTCGCCCAGGGCGAGGATCAGTGCGCGAGGGGTGGCGGCGTCGTTCACAGCGTCGCAGTCTACTGGGGACCGGCCGGACTTTCGGTCACCATCGGGGTCCGAAAGTGATATGGGTCGCGATTCGCGTGGTCGGTATTCTCGCTTCGGCGTCGATCGTCACCCGACCGGACCGGCCATTTCGTGGCGATCGGTATGTTATGGATCGGCGACATTGTCGTGCGCTCGGCGGATTGTGGAGCGCCGCCATTACCGGACCGATTCGGCGACGGGGACTGTCCGATTTGTGTGGAGTGGGCTCCCAGTAAAATTCGGACGTCCGTCGGTAATGAGACCGGTCGGTTGAACAGCCTGGTTGTCGGGGATCGGTGTTGCATCCGAGCCGCCGGGGAAATCTGCGTCGAAGAAGGCGGATAGCGCACGTGAAGAGGGTGTTCGTGGGTAGGACGTCGACACGTCGTCGAACGGTCGCACAAAAGGTGCTGCTATCGGTGCTCACGGTCGCGCTGGGAATGGCGGGAAGCGGCATTGCCGCGGCGGTTCCCGCCCAACCGAATCAGGAGGATGTCGCACAGCTGCTGGCCGACGTGCTGCCGCCTCCCGTGGGGGATCCGTTCTTCGATGACACCCCGCCCGGGCTGGTCGATCTCGAGCCGGGCACCGTCCTGGACTTTCGGGACATCACCGCCGTGGCCGGCCCGTTGTTCGTGGTCCCGTCGCGGGTCAACCTGCTCAAGTACCGCACCACGGGCGCCGATTCCGATTCGTCGGATGCCACCTATGCGACCGCCTCGTTGACCGTTCCGGCCGCCCCGTGGCTCGGGCCCGGCAAGCGCCCGGTCTACGTCAACAACCTGGCGATCAACGCCCTCGGCCGCGGGTGCAGCCCCAGTTACCTGATGACCGGCCAGACCACGCATCCCGAGCCGCCGGACAAGGACTTCCCGCCGATCACCGCCACGGCCCTCGCGCGCGGCTTCGCCGTGCTGACCACCGACCACGAGGGTCCGAACATGAACTACGGCGAGCCGTTTGTCGCCGGCCACGCGATCCTCGACGGCATTCGCGCGGTGCGCGGACAGTTCCCCGACGAATTCGACGGCAGCCGCTTCGCGATGTCCGGCTACTCCGGCGGCGCGATCGCCACGCACGGTGCGGTGAAGCTGATCGACAGCTACGCCCCCGAACTTGCCGACGACATCGTCGGCGCCGCGATCGGCGGCATCCCGCTGGACTACGCGCAGCTGATGACCACCATGAACGGCAACCTCGCGTCCGGGCTGCTCGCGGCCGCCGCGCTCGGGGTCGGTCGGGCTCATCCCGAGGTGCTGACGCTGATGAGCAACGACGGCCGTCGACTGGCCACCTCCGATGTGCGGCGGCTGTGCTCGACCGCGTTGACCGCCGGCGGGCTCGGCGCGCTGCCGCTCGAGACCTTCCTGTACCCGCAGGCCCTCGACCGGCCCGAGGTGGCGGCGCTGTTCAAGCGGCTGCGCATGCCGGATATCGCCGCCGGTACGGACCTGTTGGTCTACAACGGCGCGACCGATCCGTGGATCCCGGCCTCCGGTGCCCGCGCGCTGGCGACCGAGCAGTGCTCCCTGGGGGTCTCCGTCGAGTACTTCGAGGGCCCGGCAGAGCACCTGGTGTCCGAGACGCTGCACTTCCAGCGGGTGTTCTCCTGGGTGAGCGATCGGTTGACCGCCGCCGACCCCACGCCGACCGCCTCGTCCTGCGGTCCGGACGGGTCCGTCGAGGTCAACCGGGTATCGCTCTCCTAAGGGGCTTCGGGGGGCTCGGGCAGGCCGGTCAGCTTGTCGGGGTTCGCCAGCAGGTGCAGGCGGGCAACCCGGCCGTCGCGCACCTCGACGATCGCGACGCGGGTGATGTCCCCGATCGTGTAGACCAGCCCGGCGCCCGCGTTGATCGACACCATCTCGACGCGAGCCTCGCCGATCTTGCCGATGATGCCGAGCAGGAAGCGCACGACTCTGTCGGGCCCGACGATCGGGCGCAGCGCCGACGAGACCTTGCCGCCGCCGTCGGCGATCAGCACCGCGTCGTCGGTCAACAGGGCGACCGCCTCGGCGGAGCGACCGCTCAGCACCGCCGTCAGCAGGGCCTCCATCGCCGGGATCTCCCGGCCGGAGCCGACATCGTCCGGGTCGAAGTCGATCTTGGCGCGGGCCCGGTGCCCGAGTTGGCGGCAGCTCGCCGGGGTGCGGCCGAGCATCGTGGCGATCTCGTTGTACGAATGGTCGAAGGCGTAGCGCAGCACGTAGACCGCCCGCTCCTCCGGCCCGAGGCGATCCATCAGGTGCAGCAGCCCGAACGCCAACGACTGGCGCTGCTCGACCGTCTCGTGCGGCAGGCGCCCCGGGTCGATCGGCTCGGGCAGCCACGGGCCGATGTACTCCTCGCGATGCCGCGCGAGGGTCCGCCAGCGATCGAGGGCCAGCCGCGTGGTGACCGTGGTCAACCACGCGACCGGCTCCTCGAGATCGGTCGGCCGTCGGTCGTGCCAGCGCAGCCAGGTTTCCGAGACGACGTCCTCCGCCTCCGCCCAGCTGCCCAACATGCGGTAGGCAACGCCGAGCAGGCGGCTGTTGAATCGCTCGAATCGGTCCCGGTCGAGCGCCTCGGGCGCGGCCGGCGGCTGATCGGTCACAGATCCTCGGCCTCCAAACCGGTGGTGATCGCCAGCCGGTTCCAGCAGTTGATCGCGATGATCGCCATCAACAACCGGCCGGTGCCCTTGAGGTCCCAGCGGTTGACCGCCTCGTCCCAGACCGCGTCGGAGACCCCGTCGGCGCTGAGCCGAGTCACCTCGTCGGTCAGGGCGAGGGCGGCCTCCTCTGCGGGGGAGAACAGGTCGGTATCGCGCCACTGCTTCTGCAGCGCGGTGATCCGATCCTCGGATTCCCCGGCCGCCCGGGCGTCGCGGGTGTGCATCGCCAGGCAGTATCCGCAGCCGTTGAGCGCCGACGCACGGATCTTCACCAGCTCGAAGGTCCGCTTGTCGTTGTGGGTGCGGGCGTAGGCCTCCAGACCCAGCAGCGGCGCGTACGCACCGGGGAGCACCTTCTGCATCTTCATCCTGGCCATGGCCGTCCTTTCGGTTCCGGGGCCCGTCCGGGCCCGCACCCGACTGACGAACTACCCGCCACAAATGTGACAGACCGCAGCCGTGCCGCTCAGAATGGCGGCGGATGGGCGCGTTCCCATCGATCGCGCGCCCGGGTATGCGCATCGATCCGGTCGCGCCGGGCGCGGTCGAGATCCCCCCGGGCAGGATGCCGACGCGGTGCGGGCGGGCGCAGTTCGGTGAACAGGTCGTAGCCGGTGTAGGCGTTGCCGATGAAGTAGTGCCCGGTCGGGGCGCGGAAGGCGACGGTACCGAGCGGATCCTGATAGTCGCGCCACCCGATATCGAAGGTCTTCAGGCGGTGGTGAAAGCGGCACAACGGTTTCAGGTTGTCCCGCCGCGTCCGACCGCCGTCCGCGTAGGAGATCGTGTGGTCGAGATCGCAGGCGGATACCGCGGTGGTGCAGCCGGGAAAGGTGCAGCACAGTTCACCCGCGGCGACCAAGCCGCGCAGCGAACGGCTCGGCGCGTACCCGGAGGCGGGGCGATCGGAAGGTGCGGCGTCGCCGCCCGGCGCGGCCGAGGTGGGAGGGCCGCCGGTGGTGTGCGCGTAGCTGCGTTTCGCCTCGCGGACGAGGTCGCGTGCCACCGCGGCGTCGAGGATGCCGTGACCGTCGAGGAAGGCGGGGCAGTCGTTCGCGCCGAGAAGCGTTGCGAGGCTGACGATGATGTGGAACGTCGGCCGCGGGCGAAGCGCGCCGGGCGAGTCGGGGTCGCCGGGCCGGGTGGACGGCGTGGGCACTTCGGGCCGGCCGGCGGTGCCGGGCGAGGTGGCGACATTGTCGCGGTTGGGCGGCGTGGCGAGCTGGTGTGAGGCATCCGCTGCCGGTGTCGAAGCCGCTACCGGTGTCGAAGCCGCTGCTGCCGACGAAGCCGTGCAGTCCGGGCAGATGCAAGCCAGTTCCCGGTGTCCATCGGTGAGGGCCACGAGGGCGTCCGCGCGACGCTGGGCGATGCTGCGCGGATCGGCGGGATGGACCGCCTGCGCCATCGCGTTCAGTCGAGCGTCCACACCCGCGGCCCGATGGGCGGGCAGCGATCCGGTGATGCGCGATTGGCCGGGCGTATGCCGATCCGGCCGCACGCGAATGTGGCGGGACCGGTCGGCCTCCTCGAGCCGGCGCACGGCGGAAGCGGCATCGATCCGGGCGATGCTGGCGTCGACCAGAGTGCGGAAGCGCGCCGACGACATCGGTGCCCGGTGCTCGATCTCCTCGGCCAGGGCGGCGTCGAGCTCGGGAAAGATCGCCTCCTCGCAGAGGGTGGTGCGGTTGACGATCAGCAGGAACCGGGCCAGGTCGATCCGTCCGCGCGCGAGCATCCGGCCGGTGAGCGGCAGCTGGTGACGCATGGTGGCACCGGCGATGATCAATTCGCGGGCGCGAGCCGCAGGAGCGTTCAGGGCGGACCCGACCGCGCCGATCGCCTGCTCCATCCCGTCTGGACCGAACCGTGCGCGGGTACGCGCGGCCGTGCACGCCTGCACGAACAGGCCGGCGACCGAGGGGGCGGGCTCGTCCCCGAGGGCGGCGGCGACCCGCGTCTCGTGCGTGAGCGTGTAGTCCTCGAACAGCAGTGACGCGGCCTGCAGCAGCCGGTAGTCCGCCGAGGCCGTGACCGCCGCACAGTGCGTCAGAATCGACACCAGCTCGGTTGGTCCGAGCTTCGTGTCCATGCCGAGCTGATCGAGCACCCGATCCGTTCCGGAGCGGATGTCGACGTGGCGATCGACTGCAGTGGACATGCATCGAACATACGTTCGAGTGATACGAACGTCAATACGTTGCCCGGAATTGCTCCGGATTCGGCGACCTCAGTCGTCGGTCAGCATCGGGGCGTCGAGCATCGCCTCGGGCACCCCGAAGCCGTCGACGAGGATCCGCGCGTGCGGGCGCAGGGTGCGGCAGCGCTCGTTGAGCCCGCGGGTCACCGCCTTGGCCCGCTCGGTCGAGATGAAGCGGTGCTCGATGAACCAGGCGCGGTCGGCGGCGATCACGTCGAGGGCGTAGAGATCGCAGAGGTCCTCGAGGATCTCCTTGGCCGGCGGGTCCTCGCACCTCTCGATCGCCGCGACGAAGGCCTCGAGCTCGACCCGCTCGATATGCGCCTGCGCGACGTGCAGGATGTGGTCCTGCACGAAGTTGAACGCCTCGAACTGGCTCTCCAGTCGCTTGTCCGCCGCGCGTAGACGCATCGCCGCGGTGTAGATCAGGTACTCCTCGCGATCCTCGAGCATCTTGATCTGGGTGCCGCGGTTGAACAGGCTGCCCTCCTCCTCGTTGTCCTGGCGGGTGTCGAGGAGGGTCTGGATGAACGGTGCTGCCGCGGTCCGCTTCATCACTTCGTCGCCGACGGTCGAGGCGGCAAACTTGATCCAGCCGATCGCATCCCGCGAGCGCACCTCGTCGGCGTAGGCGGTCAGCAGTTCCTTGGCGACCAACTGTGAGAGCACGACATTGTCACCCTCGAAGGTGGTGAAGACGTCGGTATCGGCGCGCAACCCGATCAGCCGATTCTCCGCCATATAGCCGGCGCCGCCGCAGGCCTCGCGGGCCTCCTGGATCGCGCGGGAGGCGTGCCAGGTGTTGGCCGCCTTGAGCCCCGCGGCGCGGCCCTCGAGCTCGCGCTGCTCGGTGGCGTCGACGTCGCTGCGGGACTGGATATCGGCCATCCGCGTGACCAATTCGTTCTGCGCGAAGCGCAGCGCATAGGACCTGGCGACCAGCGGAAGCAGCCGACGCTGATGCGAGAGGTAGTCCATGATCACCACCTCCTCGCCGGTATCGGTGTTGTGGAACTGCCGGCGCTCGAGGCCGTAGCGGACCGCGATGGTCAGCGCCACCTGCGCCGCGGCGCCCGCCGCGCCGCCGACCGTGACCCGGCCGCGCACCAGGGTGCCGAGCATCGTGAAGAAGCGGCGATTGGGATTCTCGATCGACGACGAATAGGTACCGTCGTCGGCGACATCGGCAAATCGGTTGAGCAGGTTGTCCTTCGGCACCCGCACCCCGTGGAAGGCGATGCGCCCGTTGTCGACGCCGGGCAGACCGCCCTTGTAGCCGTGGTCGGAGGTCGTCACGCCGGGCAGGTCGGTGCCGTCGGCGTCGCGGATCGGTACGACCAGACAGTGGACGCCGTGGCCGGTGGGTTCCTCGCCGGGTCCGGCGGTGATCAGCTGGGCGAAGACCGCTGCGGTGCGGGCGGTTTCGGCGGCGCCGCCGATGTAGTTCTTCGTCGCCGACTCGGTCGGCGAGTCGATCACGAATTCCTTGGTGGTCGGATCGTAGGTGGCGGTGGTCTCGATCGACTGTACGTCCGATCCGTGGCCGGTCTCGGTCATCGCGAAGCAGCCGGGCAGCTCGAGCTCGATCAGCGGGCGAATGTACGCCTCGTGATGTCTTGTGGTGCCGAGGTTTTCGATCGCTCCGCCGAAGAGGCCCCATTGCACGCCGGCCTTGACCATCAGCGACAGGTCGGACATCGCCAGCATCTCGATCATCGTCACCGCGGCGCCCGGGTCGCCGGTCCCACCGGATTCGGTGCGGAAGCCGGGCTCGGCGACCTTCTCGGCGGCGAGTAGACGCAACTGCTCGTTGACCTTGGTGCGCGCGATCAGGGTATTCGGCGTGTAATGGGGAGCGAACTCGGGGCGCGAGAGCTGCCGACGAACATCTTGGCGAACCTTCGCCCACTGTCCGTCGAGGGCTGTGGTCAGGTGCTGGGCCGTTGACGTCATGTACCCCACGGTAGTGGTGATCGATGAATTCGCCAGATCCCTCCTGTCCGCTTCGTCGCATTGGTCAGGTTCTGTCGCTACGGTGGTGGCGTGACGATCACTCTGCGGCCCGTCCTGTCCCTGAGCGCGGCGGTCGCGATCGGGCTGGCTCTCACCGCCTGCGGAGGCTCCACGGACGGCGAGCCGACAGCTGCGGTCAGCACGACAACCGCCGCGACAGAGACCGCGACGACCACCACATCCACCGCGACCACATCCACCGCGACCGCATCCGCGGCGAGCGACCCGATCGCGGCCATCGCCACTGCCGAAGCCGAGGTCGGCGGCGTCGCCTACGAGATCGACGACGCCGACAACGACAGCAGCTGGGAGGTCGGCGTCCGCACCGGTGATACCGCTCGCGAGGTGCTGATCGGGCCCGACGGCGCGGTGGTGCGGGTGGAGGACGAGTCGCTCGATGACGATGATCGCCGTGCGCTCGATGCCGCCCGGATCGGCCTGGCCGAGGCGATCACCACCGCCCTCAACGAGACCGGCGGCGTCCTCGACGACGCGGAGTTCGAGGAGGAGAACGGCGCCTTCCATATCGAGGTGTCCGTCGACCGCGTAGATGGACGTGACGACGTCGATGTCCACATCGACCCGGTGAGCGGCGCGATCATCCGCATCGACTGAGCACGCGGCGGCGCCGGGTTCACAACGCCCACAGGGCAAATGCGGCGAGCGCCGTGCTGATCGCGAGGTCGAGACCCGCCCCCCAACGGTTCTTCGGGGGCAGCGTCGGCGTGCGGTCGATCAGCTTTCCGGCGGCGATCGGTACCAGCGCACCGATCGTGATACCGAGCAGAACGCCGGCGATTCCGGCGGGCAGCAGCTGCCATGGGCCGAGCCGCAGCAGCAGGGCGGACATGAAGATCGCAAACGCCACCGAGGAGAGCTGGGCGACCAGCGTCGGCCCGCGCAGGACTCGCACCAGCAGCGTCGCCACGGCCCCGATCGCGACCGCGAGGATGGCGAATCCGATGATCGTGGTGACGGTCTCGACGCGGGCCGTCGGGCCGTCGGAGCCGATCAGTCGGAAGCCGATCCCATCGACCGACAGGTCGGAGTTGCCGAGCACGATCGCCGCGCTGCGCTGTTCGAGGTCGATGGTCAGCATCGTGCGCGAGCCGCCGGTGCCGCCGTTGTGCCAGAGGATCTGTCGGCCGGTGGCCGGATCGGTGTCGATCTGCCAGGCCATGCCGGTCGCGTCGGTGTCGTCGTCGCGGTGCAGCGGTTGCAGGGCGGCGATCCCCGGCGCGCTTCCGTCGATGATCGCCTCGGCGTAGCGCAGCATGTCGTCGACCGTCGAGCGGGTACCGGTCCCGGCGGGCAGGAAACCCTCGCCGACCCACGGGGAGACCGGCCGGCCGTTGGAACGATGCGGTGCGGCGAAGGCCTCCGGGGTGTCCCCGAACGTGGTTCCGGTCATGCCGAGCGGGTCGAGCAGCCGTTCGCGGACCAGGTCGGACCAGGCATCGGCGCTCGCGGCGCGGGCCTGGGCGGCGCCGAGCAGGGCGATGCCGAAGTTGGAATAGCGGCTCTCGCCGGGATTGTCGACCTCGGCGGTGCGGGCGGCGTCGATCACCCGCGCGGTGGTCCAGCTCCCGTAGGGGTCGCCATCGGTCGCCCCGGCCGCGAGGTTGGGGATCACCGACGACGAGGGCATCGTCGGCAGCCCGCTGGTGTGGGTCGCCAACGCGCGCAAGGTGATCGACCCGGCGACGGTATCGGTCAGCTCCGGCAGATGCCGGGCGAGCGGGTCGTCGAGGGTCAGTTCGCCGCGCTCGATACCGTCCGCCAGCAGCATGCCGGTGAACGTCTTGGTGATCGAGCCGAGTTCGTAGGCGGTGGCCGGCCCGGGGGTGCCGGCGCCGGCATCACCGAGGCCGGCGGTGGCGGTCGCGCCGTTGTCGATGCGGCCGACCGACAGGGAGCGCAGCCCGGCGGGGGAGTCGATCGCGGCCTCGGTGTCGGCGATCAGATCGGCGTCGCCGCTGCGGTCGTCGCTCATGCGGCCCTGCGGTCCGAACATGGTGATCAGGACCGCGCCGATCAGCGCGGCCACCGTCGGGGCGACGACGGCCAGGGTGCGTACCGATCGGGAGGGGCGGACGGGAGTGGTTGTGGTCATGCCGTTTCCTTCCTGTGCGGTTTGTTCAGGCGGCGGCGGCCGTCAGGACGACGAGCAGGGGGATCACCCGTTCGCGCGGCACGTGATAGTGGCCGCGGCGGCGGGTCTGCAGCCAACCCGCCGACACCAGGGTGCGCAGGTGGTGATGCAACTGCCCGGTGGTCCCCAGCTCGGGATCGTCGCCGAGGTCGGCGGTCTTGGTCGTGCCGTGCAGCACCCGCTGCAGCAACCGCAGTCGGACCGGATGCGACAGCGCGGCAATACGATCCGCCGACTGTGACCAGTCCTCGTCCAGCAGCGGCGCGGAGGGGACCGTCCATTGCCAGTGCACCGGCTCGTCGCCGACGGTCGCGATACCGCCGTAGCTGATCGCGCCGTCGGGCATCCGGCTGCGCAGGTTGTCCAGCAGCCACAGGTCGAGGCTGTCGGACATGGTCTCGACGGGATGATCGACCGCCGGCGCGGACTGCGCCGGTGCGAGGGCGTCGAGCCGACTGGTCAGGTTCGCCACCGCCGTTTCGAGCGCTGCGAGCCGGGCATCGGGATCGGTCATGACGTCGATAATACGTAAAAACGTTTCTGCGTCCAAATGTGCCCGGCGTCGGACCCCGGTGGCGGGGCGGGTCTTCGTATCCTTGGCCTGTGACGTTCCCGCTCGAGGTGCTCGACGACGTGCGCTGGCGGGGCGTGCCCGTTCCCGGTGAACGCCAGCGCACCCTGCTGGCGGCGATCATCGAGACCAGCCCGGCCTCCGCGGATCGACTGATCGAGCAGATCTGGCCGGACGGCGCCCCCGACAACGCCGCCAAGGCCCTCCAGGTGGTGGCCGTCCGGGCGCGCAAGGCCACCGACGCGAGCGTGCTCGAGCGGGTCGGCGACGGCTACCGTCTCGCGCTCACCGCGGACGATGTCGACGTGCTGACCCTGCTCGACCGTGCCGATCGGGCGGCAGCGGCGGCGGCCGCCGACGAGTGGGCCCGGGCGCGCACCTTGGCTCGCGAGGCGCTGGCGGTACCGACCGGCGACGGGGGCGACTCCGATACCAGCCTCGGTCGGTTGCGCCTGGCGGCGGCCGCCGCGTCCGATCGCTGCCGGGTGCTGGCCGGTATCGGCGCCTCCCGCCTCGGCGCGCACGCCGAGGCGCTCGATCTGTTGACCGACGAGGACGCGCTGCGCGAGGACCGGGTGGCGGTCGCGATACTGAAAAGTACCGCCGCGCAACGGGGGATACCGTCCGCGTTGCAGCGGTACGCGCGCTATCGGGCCGTCCTGGCCGACCGCTGGGGGACCGACCCGGCTCCGGTCGTCCGGAGCGCCCACGCGCAGTTGTTGGCCGCCGATCGGCCGGTGCGCACCGGAATCCAGCAGGACGCCACCGAATTGGTCGGGCGCGCGGCGGATATCGCCGCGCTCGATCGGCTGGTTCGCACCCGCAGGGTCGTGACGATTCTCGGTCCCGGTGGTCTCGGCAAGACCCGGCTGGCCCATGTGGTGGCTCGCGCCGCCGAGCAGCCGGTGGTGCACCTGGTCGAATTGGTCGGCGCCCGCACCCCGGAGGCGTTCTGGCCGACGCTCGGGGCGGCCCTGGGCACCGCGGAATCCACGCCGCGCGGGCGGCCGATGCGTGCCGATATCGATCCGCGCGGCCGCGTCCTCGAGCTGCTCGCCGGCCCCCCGACCCTGCTGATCCTGGACAACTGCGAGCAGATCATCGACACGGTCGCCGAGGCGGTCGGGGTGTTGACCGCCAACCTGCCGGAGCTGACCGTGCTGTCCACCTCCCGCGCGCCGCTGTCGATCTCCGCCGAGTACTGCTATCTGCCCGCCCAGCTCGACGAGGACAGCGGGGTGCGCCTGTTCACCGAGCGCGCCCGCGCCGCCCGGCCGAACGTGCCGCTCGATCCCGCGGTGGTCGCGACGCTGGTCGAGCGGCTGGACGGTTTGCCGTTGGCGATCGAACTCGCGGCCGCCCGGGTGCGGGTGCTGTCCCCGGAGCAGATCCTGGCGCGCATCGACGAGCGGTTCACCCTGCTGCGGGCGGGCGACCGCTCGGTGCCCGATCGGCACCGCACCCTGCAGGCGGTGATCGATTGGTCGTGGAATCTGCTGTCGCCCAACGATCGCACCGCGTTGGCGCGGCTATCGGTCTTCCACGACGGGTTCACCCTCGACGCGGCCGCCGACTATCTGGCGGCGTTCTCCACCGACGAGCCGACGCCGGCGGACCCGGTCGCGGCGACCGATCTGATCCAACGCCTGATCGAACAATCGTTGCTGACGGTCGTCGACGACGCGACGATGCGCTTCCGCATGCTCGAGACCGTCCGCGAGTTCGGGCGCGACCGCCTGGCCGACGCCGACGAGCGCGACGTCGCCGCGGCGGCCCTGCGCACCTGGGCCACGCACTTCTCGCGGATGATCCGCCCGCTGCTGTCCGGACCGAAGCAGGCGTCGGCCGTCGCGAGCGTGCGCGCCGAACAGACCAACCTGATCACCGAACTGCTCGCCGCGTTGGCCGCCGTCGGCGAGGGGACCGGCGCCCGGCAGGCGGTCGCCGAGATCGCGGCCGCGCTGTTCACCTTCTGGGATGTCGACGGCGATACCCAGCGGATGTTCGACCTGTTGGGAACGGTGGTCGATACGATCATCGGACCCGACCCGGCCGCCGGGGTCGACCTACCGGCCGAGTCGCTCGATGCCGCGCGCGAGGTGCTGTCGATCTCGCTGACCTTCGACGTGATGCTGCGCGATCGGCCCTCGGACCGCGGGCGGGACACCCTGCGTGCCCTCGGCCCCGGCAGTGACCCGCATACCTCCGCCTTCGCGATCGTCGTGCTCGCCGCGATCGAGGCGGACGACACCGGGCCGACCGGGGGTGTCGATCGCCTCGAGGAGCTGCTCACCCGGCTGGCCCGCGATCCGCGTCGCCAGGTCGCGCTGGTCGCCCGCCGCTGGTGGTGCCACCGCGCGGAGAGCCGCGGGGATGTCACGACCGCGATCGAGATCATCGACGGGTCGATCGACCTGCACGATCCGGCGCTCGACGGCCCGGCCGCCGGCGCGGACCTGCTGCGCACCCGCGCCGCGATGCTCCAGCAGGTCGGCCGGTTCGCCGAGGCGGCGATCGATGCCCGCCGCGCCCTGACGATCCTCGAGGACCTCGGTGCCCGGTACGCCCACGAGGATCTGCTCCCGGTGATCGCGATGGCCGAATTGGCCGCCGGTCGCACCACCGACGCCGATGCGCTGATGGAACGGGTGCTCGGCGAACGCGCCCAGGGGTTGCGCGGCAGCCTCTGGGCGATCGGGGCGCGGGAGGGCTGGCTCGCCGAGGTCAGCGCCGCGTCCGGCGACTTCGCCGCCGCCCGCGATCTGCGGCGTCGCGTGCTGCACGAGATCGACAACCATCTGCCGATCGTCGCCGAGCTCATCGGTCCGGTGAAACCGTGGTTGGTGCTCTCCGCCGGCGCGATCGCCCTGGCCGCGGCGGCGCGGGTGGAGACCGGAACCGACGGGGACGACCTGTGGCGGCGGGTGCGCCGCGACCTGGCCGCCGGCATCCCGCGCGACGACGCGGTCGACTATCCGGTCGCCGGCGTCGCGGCCTTCGCCCTCGGCCTGTGGGGTGCCACCCGTCGGCGCTGTGCCCCCGAGCACGCGGCCGCGCTGGTGGCGCTGGCCGATCGCATGGGGTACGGCCGGCCCAGTCTGATCCCGGACTGGTCGGCGGGCGTCGCCCTGCTCGACCACCACATCCCGGGCGCGCTCGCACGCGCCCGGGACGAGGTGGACGGGGTGGATACCGCGGGGTTGCTCGAGCGTCTGGCCGAGGTGCTCGCCGCCCTGCCCCCCGACTGACATCCGCTCAGCGGGCCCGGCTGTAGCCGATCATCGCCAGCGGGGCGAAGACCGCGATCAGCGCGGCGCAGGCCACCAGCGACCAGCCGACCGCGCCGGTCACCGTGCCGTTGTTGGCCAGATCCCGCACCGCGGTGACGATGAACGACACCGGGTTGATGTCGGCGAAGGCCTTGAGCCAGCCCGGCATCGTGTCGGTCGGGACGAAGGCGTTCGACAGGAATGTCAACGGGAACATGATCATCATCGACAGGCCCTGCACGCTCTGCGCCGACCGGGCGATCGACCCGATCCAGCAGAACACCCAGCCGAGCGACCAGCCCGCGATGATCAGCAGCGCACTCGCGCCGAGCACCCCGAAGATCCCGCCGTCGGGGCGGTAGCCCATCACCCAACCGGTGGAGAAGGTCAGCACGATCGCGATCGCGTACCGCAGCACGTCGGCGAGCATCGGACCGGCCAGCGGCGCCAGGCGGGACATCGGGAAGGAGCGGAACCGGTCGGTGACGCCCTTGTCCATGTCGTCGCGAAGCTGGGTGCCGGTCGTCATCGAGGCGATCAGCACCGTCTGGGCGAGGATGCCCGGAATCATCAGCGGCAGATAGTCGCTGACGTCACCGCTGATCGCCCCGCCGAAGACGTAGGCGAACATCACCGTGAACAGGATCGGCATCACCGCGACGTCGATGAACTGTTCGGGCTTGCGACGCATCTTGATCAGCGCGCGCCAGGCCATGTCGACGGTCTGACTCGCCGAATCGCGCAGGCTGGGGCCGCGCGAGAGATCGACGACAGGGGGGCTGGGTTGTACCGATTCGCGCACGTCGACCGCGGTCATCACGCGACCTCCTTCCGGGTCTGAACGTCCGTTGCGGACGGTTCGGTGTCCTTGCCGGTCAGGGCGAGGAAGACCTCGTCGAGACTCGGCTTCTGTACGGCCAGGGATTCGACGCCGATCCCGTTCTCGCGCAGGGCGATCAACGCGTCGGCGGTCCGGTCGGCGTCGGCGAGCGGCACCGTCAGCCGCACCAGCTCCGGTGTGGGAGCGGGGGTTTCCCCGATCACCTGTTGCAGCACCGACGCCGCCGCGGACAGCTGCATCGGATCGGTCAGCGTCAGCTGCAGGGTCGAGGAGCCCACCAGGGTCTTCAGCTGGTCGGGGGTACCCTCGGCGACCTTGGTGCCGTGATCGATCACCGCGATGCGGTCGGCGAGCTGGTCGGCCTCGTCGAGGTACTGGGTGGTCAACACGATGGTGGCGCCCTCGTCGACCAGGGTGCGGATCGTCGTCCACATCTGCCCGCGGGTGCGCGGATCGAGGCCGGTGGTCGGCTCGTCCAGGAAGATCACCGGCGGCCGGGTGATCAGGCTGGCGGCGAGGTCGAGGCGCCGACGCATACCGCCGGAATAGGTGCGCGCCGGGCGTCCGGCCGCGTCGGAGAGCCCGAATTGCTCGAGCAGGGTCTCGGCGCGACCGCGCGCGGCCGAACGGGACAGTCCGCGCAGCCGGCCGAAGAGCCGCAGATTCTCCGAACCGGTCAGATCCTCGTCGACCGATGCGTACTGGCCGGTCAAGCCGATCAACTGGCGCACGATGTGGGCCTCGTGCGCGACGTCGTGCCCGAGCACCGACGCCCGGCCGCCATCGATCGGGAGCAGGGTGGCGAGCATGCGGACCATCGTGGTCTTGCCCGCGCCGTTCGGACCGAGGACGCCGAAGATCTCGCCACGACGCACCTCGAGGTCGATGGCGTCGACGGCGCGGTTGGCGCCGAAGGTCTTCACCAGCCCGCGGGCCATCACCGCGGCTGAGTCATCGATCGATGTCATGCCACCACCCTGCCGCCGTCCGGTTTCAGCCCGGTTTCAGCGCCGCTGCGGTCGGTATCACCGCAGGTGAAAGGGGCATGTACGGGGTGCGACCGGACGGCGGCGCGGTACCGGACAGTGTTCACCTATCGGTCAGGGGCCGGTCGGCGCAGCGTTGGGGATCGCACACGCCCACCGGGTCTGATGGGCCCATGATGCGGGTCGTCCAGGTGGCGAACTTCTACGGACCGCGATCGGGCGGTCTGCGCACGGCGGTCGACCGGCTCGGCGCGGAGTACTGCGCTGCGGGACACGAGGCGTACCTGATCGTGCCGGGCCCGACCCACCGGCAGGTCCGACTGCCCTCCGGGGTGGTGCGCATCGAGGTGCCCGCCCGCCGCATCCCGTTCACCGGTGGCTACCGGGCCGTGCTGCCGCAGCCGGTGGTCGCCACCCTCGAACAGCTGCGTCCGGACGCGATCGAGGTGTCCGACCGGTTCACCCTGCGTTCGCTGGGGCGCTGGGGGTCGCGGCACGGGGTGCGCACCGTGATGATCTCCCACGAGCGGCTCGACCGGATCGCCGGACAGCTGCTGCCCGCCGGCGCCGCCCGCCGATTCGCCGACGTCGCCAACCGGCGATCGGCGCGCGACTACGACGTCGTGCTGTGCACCACGGACTTCGCGCGCGAGGAGTTCGAGCGCATCGACGCGCCGAACGTCGTCACCGTCCCGCTCGGCGTCGACCTCGACCTGTTCCACCCGAGCCGCTACAACGCCGACATCCGCCGCCGCTGGGTGCGCGACGAGCAACTCCTGCTGGTCCACTGCGGTCGGCTGTCGGTGGAGAAATGCGCCGACCGCAGCATCGACACCGTTGCCGCACTGCGTGACTCGGGTATCGACGCGCGGCTGCTGGTCGTCGGTGATGGCCCGATGCGTCGCCGCCTCGAACGGCGCGCGGCCCGGCTGCCGGTCGACTTCACCGGCTTCGTGACCGACCGTGCGGTGGTCGCGGGGCTGCTGGCCTCCGCGGACGTCGCCCTCGCGCCGGGCCCGCACGAGACCTTCGGGCTCGCCGCGCTCGAGGCGCTGGCCTGCGGCACCCCGGCGGTGGTCTCCCGGACCTCGGCGTTGACCGAGATCCTCACCGACGACAGCGGGGCCTGCGCGGACAACGACCCGGTGGCGATCGCGGCCGCGGTCACCACCGTGGTCGGACGACCCGAGAACATCCGCCGGCGCGATGCCCGCCGCCGGGCCGAGATCTTCAGTTGGTCGGCGTCCGCGCGGGGCACCCTGACCGCGTTGGGGGACCGGCAGTCGGCGTGAACGGCGGGTAGTCTCGGCACCGTCGGCCGTCGGCGACGGTACGCGCGAGTCGGAAGAAGGCGGCCATGTCCGATCGAGTCTCCGCATTTTCGGAAAATGTCGCCCGCGGATTGCTGCGCGCGCTGGCGAACCTGCCGGGCCCGGTACTCCGGGCGATCGCCGGCCGACCGATCGAGGTCGACGGACGTCGACTGTTCACCGAGGTACAGGTGTTCCTGCGGCTGGCGAACCTGGCCCCGCCGCGCGATCTCGCCGCCGCGGATCCGGAACACCAGCGCGTCGAAATGGACCTGCAGGCGCGCATCTTCGGCGGCCACATCCCGGTCGACCACGTCGAGGACATCACCATCCCGACCCGCGACGGGCAGGTCCCGGCGCGGGTCTACCGCGCGCAGCGGCCGCTCGAACCACACGGCACCGTCGTCTACTACCACGGTGGTGGCTGGGTGGTCGGGGGACTGGAATCCGCCGACGCCACCTGTCGATTCATCGCCACCAATGCCAACGTCACCGTGATCTCCGTCGAATACCGGCTCGCCCCCGAGCATCCCTTCCCCGCCGCGGTGCACGACGCGATCGATTCCTATCTGTGGGTGCGCCGCCACCCGCTGTGGGGTTCGGTGGTCGCCGTCGCGGGCGACTCGGCGGGCGGCAACCTGGCGGCGGTGGTCTCGCAGGCGACCGTCGATGCGCCCGACGGCGGTCCGGACTTCCAGCTGCTCTACTACCCGGCGACCGATATGAGCGTCAAAAGGCAGTCGTACAGCCAGTTTTCGAGTGGCTTCATGCTCACCGAGAGCAATACCGATTGGTACAAGCAGACCTATCTGGGCGATCCGGAGTTGGCGAGCGATCCGCAGGCGTCGCCGTTGCTCGGGTCGGTGGTCGGGGTGGCACCCGCGCATGTGGTGGTCGCCGGATTCGACGTCCTGCGCGACGAGGGGATCGCCTATGCGGAGTTGCTGCGGGCCAACGGAGTTGCCGCGACCCTGCAGGAGGTCACCGGCCACGTGCACGGCTTCGTCAACGTCGTCGCGATCGGTACCGAGGGGGAGGTCGCGCTGCGGGAATCGCTGGCCGCGCTGACCGCCGGATTACTCGGCGCCCGCCGGGCCGAAACGGTCCTTCCGACGCCTGCGGAACGTTGACATCGTCACAGGTCCGGATTGTCACAACGCGAGTGGACACCAGCGGTGGTAATACCAGAGGTGGAGGCGAAGGTGCCTCTCATCCGGGAGCCCGGTGCGCCCGGCATCTGACGATTCACGAGGAGCGACCTGATGAAAGCCGCCCGTTACTACGACCGCGGGGACATCCGAATCGAGGACATCCCCGAACCCACCGTCGAGCCGGGCACGGTGGGAATCTCCGTTGCCTTCTGCGGTATCTGCGGAACCGACCTGCACGAGTACCTCGACGGGCCGATCTTCGTTCCGCCGCACGGCCATCCGCACCCCATCTCCGGTGAAGCGGCCCCGGTGACCATGGGTCACGAGATGTCCGGCGTCGTCTACGCCGTCGGTGAGGGCGTCACCGACATCGCTCCCGGTGACCATGTCGTCGTCGAGCCGTACATCATCCGCGACAGCGTCGACACCGGCCCGGACAGCACCACGTACCACCTGTCGGACGATATGAACTTCATCGGGCTCGCCGGACACGGTGGCGGCCTGGCCGAGAAGATCGTCGTCGCCCGCCGCTGGGTACATCCGGTCGGCGATATCCCGCTGGACGAGGCGGCGCTCATCGAGCCGCTGTCCGTCGGCTTCCACGCCTTCAAGCGCTCCGACGCCAAGACCGGCGACTTCGCGCTGATCACCGGCGCCGGCCCGATCGGTCTGCTGACCGCCGCGGTGCTCAAGGCCGAGGGCATCACCGTCGCGATCTCCGAGCCGAGCGAGCTGCGCCGCAAGAAGGCACTCGACACCGGTGTCGCCGCCCACGTCTTCAACCCGATCGACACCGACGTCGTCGCCGAGGTCAAGGCGTTGACCGGCGGCAAGGGCGCGGACGTCGGCTTCGAATGCACGTCGGTACAGCCCGCGCTCGATACGTTGTTCGACGCGATCAAGCCGACCGGTGTCATCGTCGTCGAGTCGATCTGGGGCCACCCCGCGTCGCTCGAGATGCAGAAGCTCGTGCTCAAGGAGATCGACCTGCGCGGCACGATCGCCTACGTCAACAGCCATCCCGAGACGATCAAGCTCGTCAAGGAGGGCAAGGTCGATCTGCGCCCGTTCATCACCGGCAAGATCGCGCTGGAGAACCTGATCGACGAGGGCTTCGAGACGCTGATCAAGCGCAACGAGACCGCGGTCAAGATCCTGGTCGACCTGAGCAAGTAGACCGCTCGCATCCCCACCGCACACCAAAGCCCATCGGCGATCGCGCCGATGGGCTTTGTGGTGTCGCAGTTCGATCAGCCGGCGAGGACCTTCGCGGCCGGGGTCGACGAGCGGCCGATCAGGTCGTGCAGATCGGTCGAGTCGGTGTCGAGGTCGCCGCGCGCGATGCCGGCGTCCAGGCCCGCCACGAAGGCCGCGGTGCCCTCGTCGAGACCCACGCTCAGCAGCGCGGCGGTCAGCTGCTCACCGGTGAGGTTGGTGTAGGTGACCGCGGTACCGCGCGCGGTACCGATCGCCTCGGCGAGCTGCGGGTAGGTCAGGTGCTCGTCGCCGGCGAGCTCGTAGACCTTGCCCTCGTGTCCGGTGCCGGTCAGCACCGCGACGGCGGCGTCGGCGTAGTCGGCGCGCGCGGCGCCGGCGACCCGGCCGTCGTTCACGGCGCCCTGCAGGGTGCCGGTCTTCGCGGCGGTGTCGGCGTCGGCAGCGTAGTTCTCCCAGTACCAGCCGTTGCGCAGGATGGTGACCGCCAGCGGGGACTCGGCGAGGACCTTCTCGGTCGCGAGGTGCTCACCGGCGAGGGCCAGCGTGGAGGTATCGGCCTCGAGCAGGCTGGTGTAGACCAGTCGCCGCACGCCCGCGGTCTGCGCGGCGGTGATGACGTTGGTGTGCTGCGCCAGGCGCTGTCCGACCTCGGAGCCCGAGACCAGCAGCACCGAGTCGACGCCCGCGAAGGCGGCCTCGAGCGCCGCGACATCGGTGTAGTCGGCGGTGCGGATGTCCACACCGCGCGCGGCGAGCGCCTCGGCCTTGGCCGGATTGCGCACCACGCCCACGATCTTGTCCGCCGGGTGGCCGGAGGCGATCAGGCCCTCGACGGCCAGGCGGCCGAGATGTCCGGCCGCGCCGGTGACCGCGATCGTGGTGGTGGATTCGGTGCTCATGTCGTGCCCCTGTCGGTGGTGTCGTTCGTCGGTGGTGTTGTTCGTCGGTGCGGTGGAAGCGATCGGTCAACTCGGCGAGCGTCGCGGGCTTGTCGTGTCGTCGTGCTCGTCTCCACTGTGCACTAACTTTTCGTATGGTGCAAACAAAAACTCATGCACGCAAATATTGGTAGCGCGGCGGAATGGGAAGCGGTAGGGTGGCGCTTGTGAACGCGCACGACGACAACCTGGAGGCCAACGTCTTCGCACGTGCCTGCGGGTCGCGCGAGGCCCTCCAGAACGTCACCGGACGGTGGGGCGCGCTGGCCCTGGCGGCGCTGGCCGAGGGCACGTTCCGCTTCAACGAACTGCGGCGACGCGTCGACGGCGTCAGCGAGCGGATGCTGGCCCAGACGCTGCAATCCCTCGAACGCGACGGACTGGTGGTGCGGACGGTCGTGCAGGCGATCCCGCCGCGCGTCGAGTACTCGCTGACCCCGCTCGGGGTGCGCGCCGCCGAGTCCCTGGTCGCCCTGATCGAGGTGCTCGAGTCCGGGCTCGGCGACATCGTCGCCGCCCGCGACGCCTACGACGAGCAGCGCAACGTCTCCTAGCCGGCCCGGGGCAACCCGGCGCGCATCGACCGTTCGCGGGCTGGAACACTGGACCACGTGAATGACGGCATCGTCGACGACGTTCCCGAGTCGGCCGCCCTCTTCGAGCGTGCGAGCGGCGTGATCCCCGGAGGGGTCAATTCGCCGGTTCGAGCCTTTCGATCTGTGGGTGGCACTCCCCGATTCATTGTCCGCTCCAGCGGCTGCACGCTGGTCGATGCCGACGGTCGCAGATATGTCGACCTGGTGTCCTCGTGGGGGCCGATGATCCTCGGCCACGCCCATCCGGCGGTGGTCGAAGCGGTGACCGCCGCGGCGGCCCACGGCCTGAGCTTCGGCGCACCCACCGAGGCGGAGATCGAACTGGCCGAGGAGATCATCGACCGGGTCGACCCGGTCGAGCGGATCCGACTGGTCAACTCCGGTACCGAGGCGACGATGAGCGCGGTGCGCCTCGCCCGCGGCTACACCGGCCGCACCAAGATCATCAAGTTCGCCGGCTGCTATCACGGCCACGTCGACGCGCTGCTCGCCGAAGCGGGCTCCGGGCTCGCCACGCTGGGCCTGCCGACCTCGCCGGGCGTCACCGGCGCCCAGGCCGCCGACACGATCGTGCTGCCCTACAACGACGCCGCCGCCGTCGAGGCCGCCTTCGTCGCCAACCCGGACGCGATCGCCTGCGTGATCACCGAGGCCGCGCCCGGCAATATGGGCGTCGTCCCGCCGGTCGACGGGTTCAACGCCAAGCTGCGCGAGCTGACCAGCCGCTACGGCGCACTGCTGATCATCGACGAGGTGATGACCGGCTTCCGCGTCTCGCGCAGCGGCTGGTTCGGCCTCGAGGGGGTCGCCGCCGATCTGTACACCTTCGGCAAGGTGATGAGCGGCGGATTGCCCGCCGCGGCCTTCGGCGGGCGCGCGGAGATCATGAACCGCCTCGCCCCGCTCGGCCCGGTCTACCAGGCCGGCACCCTCTCCGGTAACCCCGTGGCCGTCGCCGCGGGCCTGGCGACCCTGCGCGCCGCCGACGCCGCCGCCTACGCGGCGCTCGACGCCAACGCCGACCGGCTCTCCGGCCTGATCGACACCTCGCTGACCCGCGAGGGTGTCCCGCATATCGTCCAGCGGGCGGGCAATATGGTCGGCGTCTTCTTCACCGAGGACCCGGTGACCACCTACGCCGCGGCGACCGCGACGCGCACCGACCTGTACCCGGCCTTCTTCCACGCCCTGCTCGACGCGGGCGTCTACTCCGCCCCCAGCGCCTACGAGGCGTGGTTCGTCTCGACCGCACTGGACGACGACGCCTTCGCCACGATCGAGGCCGGCCTGACCAGCGCCGCCAAAGCGGCGGCCGTCGCGTTCGATGGTTCGACCCGGAACGGGGAATGATGGAGCACAGTGCCGGCGGACACGGCCTCGGCGAGCAGACGACGGTCGAACAGGGCAATTTCCTGGGGCTCGACTACCCGCACGTCGATACCCACACGATCGTGCACGTGATGCGCCACGGCGAGGTGCACAATCCGCGCGGCATCCTCTACGGCCGACTCCCGTCGTTCCGGCTGTCGGTCAAGGGTCGCGATCAGGCCCGCGCGGTCGCCGGCGCCCTCGCCGATCACGACATCACCTACGTCGTCGCCTCCCCGCTGCAGCGCGCGCAGGAGACCGCAGCGCCGATCGCCGAGAGCCACGGGCTGACCGTGCACACCGACGAGAACCTCATCGAGGCCGGCAACGACTTCGAGGGCCTGCGGGTCGGCGTCGGTGACGGCGCCCTGCGGCGCCCGCAGCATTGGTGGAAGCTGCGCGACCCGTTCACCCCCTCGTGGGGCGAGCCGTACCTGCAGATCGCGCACCGGATGCTCGCGGCGGTCAACGCCGCGCGGGTCGCCGCGGTCGGCCACGAGGCGGTCTGCGTCAGCCACCAGCTGCCGGTGTGGACGCTGCGCCGCTTCCTGCAGGGGGAGCGGCTCTGGCACGATCCGCGGCATCGGCAGTGCTCGCTGGCGTCGTTGACCTCGTTGGTCTACCAGGGTGACACCCTGGTAGACATCGTCTACTCCGAGCCGGCCGGGGCCTCCGACCCGTCGGTGACCGGCGCATGAGACGTCGTTCCACCCGACGTCGTCGCCCGCTGCGCGGGGCGCGGCCGGCCGCCGCGCTCGTAGCGGTGGCCGCTCTCGTCCTCACCGGCTGTGCCACCGGCACGGATGCGGTGGCCCAGGGCGGCGGTGGCACCTTCGATTTCGTCTCTCCGGGCGGCAAGACCGAACTGTTCTTCGACCCGCCCTCCGAGCGCGGCACGATCGGCTCGATCTCCGGCCCGGACCTGATGGACACCGACCGCACGATCTCGCTCGACGATTTCGCCGGCTCGCCGGTGGTGATCAACGTCTGGGGCCAGTGGTGCGCACCCTGTCGCGCCGAGGCCGACCAGCTCGAGCAGGTCTACCAGAACAGCAAGGATCGCGGCGTCCAGTTCCTCGGCATCAACGTGCGGGACAACACGATCGACAAGGCCCGCGATTTCGTGATCGACCGCTCCGTCGGCTACCCGTCGATCTGGGATCCGCCGATGCGCACCCTGGCGGCCTTCGGCTCCGGCTATCCCACCTCGGTGGTGCCGACCACCGTCGTGCTCGACAGCGAGCATCGGGTGGCCGCGGTCTTCCTGCGCGATCTGCTGGTCGAGGATCTGCAACCCGTGGTCGATCGGGTGGCCGATGGGGGCTGACGGATCCGGCTTCTCGCTCGGTGAGTGGTTCGCCGATACCGCCACCACCGGGCCGCTGCTGCTCGCCCTGGTCGTCGCCGCGATCGCCGGTTTGGTCTCCTTCGCCTCGCCCTGCGTGATCCCGCTGGTCCCCGGCTACCTGTCGTACCTGGCCGGACTGGTCGGCGAGAGCGCCGCGCCGATGCGGGTGCCCGCCGCGGCCGGCGCCGCCGGGTCCGCCGATCCGGATACCGCGCCGGCGCCGATATCGCGGGCCGCTCGCCGCCGCGTCGCCGGCGCCACCGCCCTGTTCGTGCTCGGCTTCACCGTGGTCTTCGTCGCCGGCACCGCGACGATCTTCGGCCTGATGAGCACGATCGCGCTCAACCGGGAACTGCTGCAACGTCTCGGCGGCGTCGTGATGATCCTGATGGGCCTGACCTTCATGGGTCTGGTCCCGTGGCTGCAGCGCGATATGCGCTTCGCCCCGCGGCGGGTCGGTTCGCTGGTCGGCGCCCCGCTGCTCGGTGCGACCTTCGCGCTCGGCTGGACGCCCTGCCTGGGTCCGACCCTGGCCGCGGTGATCAGCCTGACCGCCGGCACCGAGGGAGCGACCGCCGCGCGCGGCGTGTCCCTGATCGTCGCCTACTGCCTGGGCCTGGGCCTGCCGTTCGTGGCGCTGGCGATCGGCTCGACCTTCGCGGTACGCGCCGCCTCGGTGCTGCGCAAGCACAGCCGGACCATTCAGCTCGTCGGCGGTGTCGTGATGATTCTGGTGGGGGTGGCCCTGTTGATCGGCTGGTGGGATCTGTTCGTCGTCTACATCCGCGACGCCTTCGTCACCGACGTGGTGTTGCCGGTATGACCAGCCTCGACACCCCGCCCGCCGCACAGGCGCCGGAAGCCCCCCAGCCCCCGCCGCGGCAGGGGCCGATCGGCCGCATCGTCGCGCTGATCCGCAACACCTGGCGGTCGCTGACCTCGATGCGCACCGCGCTGGTGCTGCTGTTCCTGCTCGCGCTCGCCGCGATCCCCGGCGCTCTGCTGCCGCAGCGCAGCCTCAACCGCACCCGGGTGCAGGAATACCTCGACCAGCACACCGTCATCGGGCCGATCTTCGATCGCCTCCAGCTGTTCGACGTCTTCTCCAGCGTGTGGTTCACCGCGATCTACGTGCTGCTGTTCGTCTCGCTGGTCGGCTGCATCCTGCCGCGCACCGTCGCGCACTACAAGGCGATGCGCACCGACCCGGTCGCCGCGCCGCGCCGGCTGACCCGACTGCCCAACCATGCGACCCTCGAGTGGCCGGCCGACGGTAGCGACCCGGTGGACGTCGCGGCCAAGCAGCTGCGCGGCTGGCGCAAGATCCGGCGCACCGAGGCCTCGGGTGCGACCACGCTGTCCGCGGAGAAGGGCTACTCGCGCGAGTTCGGCAACCTGATCTTCCACATCTCGCTGGTCGGCCTGCTGATCGCGGTCGCCGCGGGCAAGCTGATCGGCTACGAGGGCAATGTCGTGGTGATCGCCGACCCCGACGGCCCCGGCACCTGCAGCACCTCGCCCGCTGCCTTCGACACCTTCCGCGCCGGAAATATGCTCGACGGCACCGGCCTGAACCCGGTCTGCGTCAAGGTCGACACCTTCCAGGCCGACTACCTCGACAGCGGCCAGGCCAAGATGTTCACCTCGCAGGTGCGCTACCAGACCGGCGCCGAGCTGTCCGGCGACACCTGGCACGACGCGACCCTGCGGGTCAACGACCCGCTGCGCGTCGGCGGTGACCGCATCTACCTGCAGGGCCACGGCTTCGCGCCCACGTTCACCGTCACCTGGCCGAACGGGGAATCGCGCACCGAGACGGTGCCCTTCGAGCCGACCGACCTGACCCGCTTCCTGTCCTCGGGGGCGCTGCGCTTCGACCCGCCGGCCGGCATGTATCCCGACGCCGACCAGCGGCGCGGCCAGCAGATCGCGATCGAGGGGCTCTTCGCGCCGACCGCGCTCTTCCACGACACCCTGCTGACCTCGGGCTTCCCGGCGATGACCGACCCGGCGGTCGCGGTCGACGTCTACCGCGGCGACTCCGGTCTCGACACCGGCTTCCCGCAGAGCATCTTCTCGCTCAACCAGGAGCTGATCAATCAGGGTCGGCTCGTGCAGCAGGCCCGCGTCAACCTGCGGCCGGGGGAGACGGTGACCCTCGACGACGGCACCACGGTCCGCTTCGACGGGGCCAAGGAGTTCGTCAACCTGCAGTTCTCCTACGACCCCGCGCAGATCTGGGTGCTGGTGTTCGCCCTGTCCGCGCTCGGTGGGTTGATCGTGTCGTTGATGATCAAGCGGCGTCGCATCTGGGTCAGAGCGCACCCGGCCGACGCCGACGGAATGATCGTGGTGGAATTGGGCGGGCTCGCGCGTACCGACCAGGCCGGTTGGGGCGACGAGTTCGAGCGCGTCACGCGCCGGATCTCGGGCCACCGCGATACGAGCCCCGGCGGGGCACTTCAGGATGGTGGGTGATATCGGACATGGAGATCAACGAGAACCTGTCGCGTTACAGTGACCTGGCCTTCTCCACCTCACTGGTGTTGCTGGTCGTGGCATTGCTGATGCTGACCGCCGAGCTGGCCGGTTCCCGCGGCCGCCGCGCGCAGGCCCGCGACAACGAGCGCGAACTGCTCGAGGTCGGCAGCTCCGTTGGATCCGGCTCGCCGCCGATCGGCTCCGCCGTCCCCGGCCGCGTCGTCACCCCGGAGAAGCGGCCCCTCGGCGAATCGCTCGGCCGTTCGGGGATGCTGCTGGTCGGCGTCGGCACGCTGAGCCTGCTCGCCTCGGTGGTGCTGCGCGGTCTGGCGACCAACCGGTTCCCGTGGGGGAACATGTACGAGTTCGTCAACGTGACCGTGCTGTTCGCGCTGCTCGCCGGCCTGGTGATGCTGCGGCGCCCCGCGCTGCGCCCGATGTGGGTCTTCGTGCTGATCCCGGCGCTGGTCCTGATGACGGTCTCGGTGGTCTGGCTGTACTCGGCCGCCGCACCGGTCGTGCCCGCCCTGCAGTCGTACTGGCTGCCGATCCACGTCTCGGTCGTCAGCCTGGGCTCCGGCGTCTTCCTGGTCGCCGGCGTCGCCAGCCTGCTGTTCCTGTTGCGGCTGCGCTTCCCCGGCTCGGGGAGCGATTCCTCGCACTGGTTCGTCCGGATGCTGGGCAACCTGCCCGACGCGCGCACCCTCGACTCGATCGCCTACAAGGCGACGATCTTCGGCTTCCCGATCTTCGGCTTCGGCGTCGTCTTCGGCGCGATCTGGGCCGAGGCGGCCTGGGGCCGGTTCTGGGGCTGGGACCCCAAGGAGACGGTCTCGTTCATCGCCTGGGTTGTCTACGCGGCGTACCTGCACGCGCGGGCGACATCCGGATGGCGCGACACCCGGGCGGCGTGGATCAACGTCGTCGGCTTCCTGGTGACGGTGTTCAACCTGTTCTTCATCAACATGGTCGTCTCGGGTCTGCACTCGTACGCCGGACTGAACTGAGGAGGCCGCGGGTATGACCGACTCGGGTTTCAACGGCTGGTCGCCGGTGCACGGCACCGTCGGCGCCGGCCGCGCGGACGGGTCCGAGGGTCGTGCCGGCGGGGAACGGGAATCGGATCGCCGCGCCGTCGAACGGCGCGGGGCCGACGTCGGACCCGAACGGTCCTATTCGGGTAGCCCGCTGCCGCGGCCGGGCGAGATCGCCCAGAGCGGCCACCTGCCGAGCCCGGTGCGCGGTCACTACGTCTACACCGCGATCGAGTCGGCGGGGCACGCGGACGACGAACCCGATGTGCTGCCCGCCCCGTCGATGTCCACCGCGCTCGAGCGGACCTCGCCGGTCCCGGTGCCGGTCGGTACCGGCGGCGCCAACGGTAAGAACAACTCCGCGGCGGCGTTGTCGAACGCACTGCTGCTCAAGCAGCGTCCCGCGCCGCCGACCGCGGGGTGGCGGCGACGGGTCTTCCTGCTCAGCGGTGGCCGGCTCAACCCCGGCAACAGCGCCAAGGAACAGCGCCGGATCGAGCTGACCAAGCAGATCAACCAGCCGGTGCACGGCTGCTTCACCATCGCGGTGCTCAGCATCAAGGGCGGCGTCGGCAAGACGACGATCACCTCGACGCTGGGGTCGACCTTCGCCAACCTGCGCGGGGACCGGGTGATCGCGGTCGATGCGAACCCCGATCGCGGCACGCTGGTCCAGCGCGGCCCCCAGGACACCACCGCCGGGGTACGCGATCTGCTCGACTCGATCGGTTCGCTGTCGAAGTACAGCGACGTACGGGCCTTCACCTCGCAGGCGCGCAGCCGGCTCGAGGTGCTCGCGTCCGATACCGACCCGAGCATCTCCGAATCGCTGAGCGCGAGCGAGTACTCGACGGTTCTCGATCTGCTCGAGCGTTATTACAGCATCGTGGTCACCGACTGCGGGACCGGCCTGCTGCACTCGGCGATGCCGGCGATCCTGCAGGGCGCCAACTGCCTGGTGGTGGTCAGTTCCGGTTCGGTCGACGGGGTCCGCAGCGCCTCGGCCACGCTCGACTGGCTCGACGCGCACGGCTTCCGCGAATTGGTCGCCAACTCGGTGGCGGTCATCAACGGGGTCCGGTCCCGCTCGAATCCGGTCGACATGTCGCGGGTGCTGCATCATTTCGAGCAGCGCTGTCGGGCCGTGCGCGTGGTACCGCACGATCCGCACCTCGCCGATGGCGGCGAGATCTCGCTCGACATGCTCAAGCCCGCTACGCGCACCGCCCTGCTGGAACTGGCTGCGGCGGTGGCACAGACGTTTTCCGGGCCTCCCGGGCGCACTGCGCTCTCCCGGCCGGGCCGCGGTCAGGACGGCTGGGCGTAACCCGCGGGCCCACGCTCATTCCGTTTCGCGGCCGGACTGATCCTCGTCGCGAGACTTCTTGGCCTGGCGATCGAGCCGCCAGAGGAAATCGGGATCGTCGTCGGGACCCTTGGGGCCCGGTCGGCGTACCGGAGGCGTCCCACGCTGCGGACCGAAGGCCCGCCACAGTAGAACCGCGATTGCCACAGCCGCGATAAGGGCCAATAGGTAGATCACGTCGCACCTCCCACCCTCCGAGGATAGACCTGTCGAGCGGGATGGTCCGGGCCTATTCCCGTTCGGGCGTCATCGGTGCTCGGCAGTGAGCGGCGGCGGCCCGGGAGCTCGCCTGGTGCGAGTCCCCGGGCCACCGGGTCGGTCGGGTCAGGCGCTGTGCGGATGGGCGTCGGTGGTCAGCGATTCCAGCAGGGTCATGACCTCGCTCCGGCGGAACCGGCGATGTCCACCCGGCGTGCGCACCGATCCGAGCCGTCCGGCGTGTGCCCACCGCGTCACGGTCTTCGGATCGACGTGGAACAGAGCAGCCACCTGCCCGGGCGTCATCAGCGCATCGCGGATGGTTGTCGTCGCAGTTGTCATATTCCGGCCTCACTCGTGCGTTCTTCATCGGCATCGCGGTGCGGTGCCTGTTGTCGAACGGTTCGTCGCACTCCGGCGAACCTCCGCGACCCATGGTGGCACCGGACACCCCGGGTACTCGAACCATCTACAGTTGGTAAAGGGGAGGTAATGGACAAAACGGTGAAACTGGGCACGACTAGGATGTGGGTCGTGAGTACTCCGGAATCGCCCTCCACAGGCCCCTCCGACGCCCCCGCCGATGCTCCTACCAGCGCTTCCGGGTCGCCGAAGGGACGTCTGGTGCGCAGCCTCGCCGCCTACACCGCTGCCCGATTGGGGCTGGTTGTCGTGCTTGCGGCGCTCATCCTTTACCTACCGCGGGTGGTCGGCGTCGATGTGCCGTTGATCGTCGGGGCGGTCTTCGCGGTGCTGATCGCGATGCCGCTGTCGCTGTTCCTGTTCACCGGATTGCGCAAGCGCGTCAACGCCGACATCGCCGATGTCGACGAGCAGCGGCGGCAGGCGCGAGCCGACCTGGAATCGCGCCTGCGCGGCGAAGCGGGCTGAGTCGGCCCGTACGGGTCCTACCGTTCCGGGCGGACCGTTCTAGGCGGACGCGGATTCGGTGGCTCGGGACGCGCGAATGCTGTGACCGTTGGTGGTCAGGCATTTGCCGGTGGACAGGTCCCACTTCCAGTCGTGCAGGGAGCACGTGAGGATGCCGTCCTCGACCTTGCCGGTCCGGGTCAGGTCGGCGCGCAGGTGCGGGCAGCGGCGCTGCACCGTCCAGTCGCCCATCTGCGCGTCCTCGGTCAGGTCGGCCTGCTCGGCGTACCAGTTCTCCACGTACTCGATGCGGTCCTTCGACAGGCACTTGAGGAACGTGGTCAGGAATTCGTTGAACTTCCCGGCGCGGCCGACGTCGAACTGCATCGACAGGAAGATCGAGTTGGACCAGTCGATCTCGTGGTCGGCGATATTGGTCGAGACCAGGTCGGGGGAGATGGTGTACCAGTAGATGCACTCCTCGCCCGCGTATTCGCGGACCTTCCCCTTCATGAAGTCGACCACCATGTCGAGTTCGCCGATCCGGAAGCGCACATTGCCGCCGACGCCCTTGCGGATGGTGCGGGCGCGGCGCAGCAGCGGCTCCCACCACTGCTTGATCGCCTCGAGCATCTCGTCCGGGGGCAGCACGGCGGCGCGGGCGGCCTCCTCGGCCGCGACCTCGGCCTGCCGGGAGTCGCGCTGCTCGGTCAGGTAGGTCCACTTGTCGTCGAAGACCCGGTCCAACTCGGCTTCGGTGTACAGGGTCTGGGTGACCTCGAGCCGGCCGTCGGTCAGGTCGACGACGGTGCCGGGCACGAACTCGTAGCCCTCCTGCTCGGGTCGCAATTCGCGCATGTGCGTGAGGAATTGGCGCTGATCGGTGAAGATCGAGTCGTCCTCGCTGCCCCAGCCGTTGTACTTGAACAGCTCACCGCGCAGGAACATCGGCGGGCCGGCCATCGGGAAGACGTACTGCGCGTCGACCTTCTCGATGTAGTACATCGCGCGCTTGTTCTGCGCGTCTCGCTTGAGGCGGGCGAAGTTCTGCTTCGCGTCGTGCGGCAGGTCGTAGACCATCGGCCACCAGATCGCCCCGGACGTCTGGGTGAAGTAGGCGTCCGGCTTGCCGAAGTCCAGCAGCTTGTCGACGTCGAGCGGGTGCGAGTCGTTCTGGTTGAGGATGCTCGCGGTGCCGTCGTCCACCGACAGCGACGAATCGCCGATCGGGCCGTCGCTCGGCGCCCGCAGCGGGGTGATCATCAGCTTCATCGACCCGAACTCGAGCGGCACCGCCGCCTGGGTGTAGATGATGTTGTTGTACCCGAGTGCGCGAATGTCCTTCTCGAGATCCTCGGTCGGATAATCCGGCAGAAGCACCGTGATATCCGTGCGGACGTGCCTGCGCAGCAGCTCCGGATCGAAGTGATCGCGGTGCCGGTGGGAGATGTACAGGAAGTCGGCGGCGCCGAAGTAATCCCAGTCCAGACCCCGATTGTCCGGGAACGGGAACCAGGATCCGAAGAAGCTGGGACCGATGACGGGATCGCACAGGATGCTTCCGCCAGTGGTTTCGATGAACATCCCGGCATGTCCGAGTCCTGTGATTCGCACGGGGGTGAGTCTACGGGTGTCGACGTACTTCGCCGACGACGGCCGGGATCAGCCCGCCCGACGGCGTCGGTCGTCCCGTCCGGTACCTGCGCGCAGCGCGACCGTGCCTGAACAGGCGGCGATCACGTCAACCGCGAACGGTCGCGATCACGCCCGTTCCAAGGCCTCGGCTCCCTGCTGCGGCCGCATCCGATATGACAACGCCTCACGGGGTTCATCGGCAATCCCACACAACATCTGAATTGGAGCCGAACAACGCCATCCGCGAGCAGTTGTCGCATCCGGGCCCAGTCCTACACAAGGTTCACGGTCCAAGCGGCCTGGTTGGCTTCATTTCGGGGCCTCGATGCCCGTCGTTCTTAAGCGTGGTCGGCATCCCTATTATCATTGGCAGTTCTATTGGTCGGCCGCAAGGGGCGCGAATGGTCACCTCCGAGGGAGTTCAGGCGCAACCCCCCGAGCAGATCCCGCCGGGTTGGTTCCCGGATGAGACTGACCCCACGCGTTACCGATGGTGGTCTGGCGCGGAATGGACTGAGTACACCCGACTGAAGTCGGAACTGGTCCCGGATCGAATCCAGACTGCGCCGCCCGCGCCGTGGCAACCTCGGAGAATTTCCGGGAGATCTGCATTCATGCAGCCGACGTGGTTCCGAGTCGTGATCATCGTCGGCCTCCTCGTGCTTGTGGCGGCCGCCGTAGGGCTTCTGGCTATCAACGTCATGAACTCCAGAGCCGCCTCTCAACGGGTCGTCGAGGAGCGCGCAGCTGCCGAGCAGGCGGAGGCGGATAGAGAAGCCGCGGAACAGCAGGCTGCGGCCGAGTTGGCGGCCCTTCAGAGGTTGATCCCCACCGCTGCAACGCTGTGTGGATTGCCTGCGGGCGTAGTGCAGGACGGCGGTGCAAGCATATTTCTGGATACTGCCGGGAACAGTAGCGACTCCGGCGATCTGTCGATTGAGCAGGCCGCTTGCGTTCTCCACGCGCTTGATATTCCGGATGCGATCAGGAACCAAATGAATAGTACGACCGCCTTTAGCGGTGTTCAGTCCAGTTCTTGGGGCCCTTTCGAAGCCACGTGGTCGTACAACCCCAGCCAAGGTCTCGACGTGATTATCAAGAGGACGCAGTAGAGCACCCGACGAGATCGAGATCGTTCTGGACAAACTGCTCTTGGAGGATCGGGTTGGGTCTGATCAGTTCACCCATCCAGCTGACGGCCGAGAGGTCTACCGCCCATGGTCAGCTGTCAGCCCGCGCTAGGTGTGCGTACTGGTCGCGCCGGTCCTCGGGCAGCAGGACGCTGAGGATCAGCAGGGTCTGCTTGTTGATGTAGTCCTCGAGCGTGTAGCGGCGGCCCAGCGCCCAGTGCTTGAGCGCCCATCCGTGCGCGAGCAGGATGATGTCGAAGGTGACGAGCTCCGCGTCGACGGGGTTGATCAGCCCGGCGGCGATTCCGTCCTCGAGAGCCGAACGCAACGGGGCGGCGGTCTCGATTTCCAGATCCTTGATCCGGGCGCGGCCGGCGGCGTCGAGGGTGCGGCTCTCCCGATAGGTGAGCACGACCGCGTCGAGGTTCTCCCCGACGATCTGCATGTACCGGCGCATACCGGCGACCAGCCGCTCGACCGGGTCGTCCCCGGCGGCGTCCATCTCCGGTTCGAGCTGATTGCGGAAGGCATCGAGGATCGCCACGATCGTGGCGAGCAGGATGTCCTCCTTGCCGCCGAAGTACTTGTAGATCAGCCCGACGCTGACCCCCGCCTCGTCGGCGAGGGCCTGCATCGACATCTGGTGGAAGCCGGTGCGCTCCATCACCCGCACGGCGGCGTCGAGGACCTGCTTGCGGCGCGAGTTGGCCCGGACGGCGCGTACCGCCTCGTCCACCGACAACGCATCCAGGGATGTCGCGTCGTTGTCGGTGGTCATCGTCGTGCTCCTCGGGCCGGGAAATCTTGCCTCACAGTACCGGCGCTCCGCCCCGTGAGCGCTGTCGAAGGTCACCGGGCACGCGCGACGAACCGGCCGAGGAGGCGCAATGTCTCGTCGGTATCGATCAGTTGGCTGATCTCGTCGACCTCCACCGCGTAGCCATCGGGGCCGTCCGCGGAGATGATGCAGCGCTTGGCGGCGGCGTACGCGTCCGGCGGCAGCTCGGACAGCCGGTGGGCATGCCGCAGGCCCTCGACGTCGACGTCCGCGTCGTCGACCACCCAGTGCGCCACCCCCAGGCGTTGCGCCTCGAGCCCGTCGATCAGTTCCGCCCCCAGGATCAGCCGGGTCGCTGTGGCGGGGCCGGCGAGCCGCGTCAGCCGTTGCGTGCCGCCGGCGCCGGGCAGCAGGCCCAGGGCGATCTCCGGCAGGCCCACCTTTGCGCGGGCACCGACGATCCGGAAATCGCAGGCCAACGCCAATTCGAGGCCACCGCCGGTCGCCGCCCCGCCGATCGCCGCGATCGACGGCTTCGGTAGGTCGGCGATCGCGGCGAAGACGGTCTGCAACCCTTCGGCGAAGCGCGCCATGCGCTCGCGCCGATCGGGTGCCTCGCGCCAGGAGTCCAGCATGGTGATGTCCGCCCCACCGCAGAAGCGGCGCCCCGCTCCCCGGATCAACAGGGCGTGGATATCCGGATCGGCTCCGGACCGGGCCACCGCCTCGGCGAGCCGCTGGGTCTGCTGCTCGTCGAAGGCGTTGGCGGGGGGACGTTCGAGGGTGATGACGCCGACGGCATCATGACGTTCGAGGGTGACACTCATGCCGGACTCCCGGTTCCTGTGCGGTGGAGCGGATTAGATGCCGAGATCCTTGGCGATGATCGTCTTCATGATCTCGGTCGTTCCGCCGTAGATGGTTTGGATACGCGCGTCGACGAAGGCCCGCGAGACCGCGTATTCGCGCATGTACCCGTAGCCGCCGTGCAATTGCAGGCAGCGATGCGCCGTCCGGAACTGCAATTCGGTCGACCACCACTTGAGCCGGGCCGCGCGGGCGGGGGTCAGACCGCCCTCGTTGTGCTCGGCGATGCAGTCGTCGAGGAAGGTGCGCGCCAGGTCGAGCTCGGTCGCGATCTCCGCCAACACGAACTGGGTGTTCTGGAAGGTTGCCACCGGCTTGCCGAAGGCCTTGCGCTCCTTGACGTATCCCAACGTCTCATGGAACACGCCCTCGGCCGCGGCGACCGCGCCGATCGACAGGGACAACCGCTCCTGCGGCAGATTGCGCACCAGTTGGTAGAAGCCCTCGCCCTCCTCGCCGAGCCGGTTGGCCACCGGCACCCGCATATCGGTGAACGACAGTTCCGCGGTGTCCTGGGCGTGCAGGCCGATCTTCTCCAGATTGCGACCGCGCTCGAAGCCGGGGGTATCACCCTCGACCACCAGCAGGGTCAGTCCCTTGTGGGGATCATCGGAGGTGCGGGTGGCCACGACGAAGAGGTTTCCGTTGAACCCGTTGGAGATGAACGTCTTCGACCCGTTGACCACATAGTCGTCGCCGTCGCGCACCGCGGTGGTGCGGATACCGGTCAGATCGCTGCCGGTGCCGGGCTCGGTCATCGCGATCGCCAGCACGGTGTCGCCGGTGACGGTCCCGGGCAGCCAGCGGGCCTTCTGCTCGTCGTTGGTCAGCTCGTTGATGTACGGCAGGACCACATCGTTCTGCAGCGAGAAGGCAATGCCCGCAGCGGCATTGCCCGCCCGGTTGACCTCGTCGATCACGATCGCGTGGTAGCGGAAGTCCTCGACGCCCGGGCCGCCGTACTGTTCGGCGACCGGGAAGCCGAGCAGACCGAGCTTGCCCGCCTCGGTGAACAGCGCCTTGTCGAGGCAGCCCTTGGTCTCCCACTCCTCGTGGGCCGGGGTGATCGTCTGCTCGACGAAGTCGTGCACCATCTCCCGGAAGGCGAGATGTTCGGAGTCGTAGGTCGAGCGGCTCATCGGAATGCGCTTTCGCCGGTGAAGGCCTGGCCGAGAACGAGCTGGTGCATCTCGGGGGTGCCCTCGTAGGTCAGGACCGATTCCAGGTTGACCATATGTCGGATGACGGGGAATTCCAGCGAGATACCGTTGCCGCCCAGGATCGTTCGGGCCGTGCGGCAGATGTCGATCGCCTCGCGGGTGTTGTTGAGCTTGCCGAAGCTGACCTGTTCGGGGCGCAGGCCGCCGGCGTCCTTGAGCCGGCCGAGGTGCAGCGAGAGCAGCTGCCCCTTGTGCAGTTCGACCGCCATATCGGTCAGCTTCGCCTGGGTGAGCTGGAAGCCGCCGATCGGTCGACCGAACTGGACCCGCTGCATCGAGTAGTCGCGGGCGGACTCCCACGCCGAGCGGGCGGCGCCCATCGCGCCCCAGACGATGCCGTAGCGCGCCTCGGAGAGGCTCTGCAGCGGCGCCTTGACCCCGCGGCCCTCGGGCATCAGCGCGTCGGCCGGCAGCCGCACCCCGTCGAGCACCAGTTCGCTGGTGACCGAGGCCCGCAGCGAGAGCTTGTGCTTGAGGGTGTGCGCGGCGAAGCCGGGGGTATCGGTGGGCACGATGAAGCCGCGGATGCCGTCCTCGGTGTGGGCCCAGACGACCGCGACGTCGGCGATCGATCCGTTGGTGATCCACATCTTGCGGCCGTCGAGGATCCAGTCGTCACCGTCGCGGCGGGCCCGGGTCTTCATCGAGGCGGGGTCGGAGCCGGCGTCCGGCTCGGTCAATCCGAAGCAGCCGATCAGCTCGCCGGCGGCCATGCCGGGCAGCCAGCGCTGCTTCTGCTCCTCGGAGCCGTTGTTCCAGATCGAGAACATCGCCAGCGAACCCTGGACGGAGACCAGCGAGCGGATGCCGGAGTCGGCGGCCTCGAGCTCGAGGCAGGCCAGGCCGTAGTGCACGGCGGTCGAGCCGGAACATCCGTAGCCCTCGAGGTGCATGCCCAGCAGGCCGAGCTTGCCGAATTCGCGGGCGAGGTCGCGGGCGCCGGGCAGTTCGCCCGCCTCGAACCACTCGCCGACGTAGGGGGTGATGTGCTCGGCGCAGAAGCTGCGGACCAGATCCCGTACGGCGAGTTCCTCCTCG
Source organism: Millisia brevis NBRC 105863 (assembly GCF_001552615.1). Taxonomy (GTDB): domain Bacteria; phylum Actinomycetota; class Actinomycetes; order Mycobacteriales; family Mycobacteriaceae; genus Millisia; species Millisia brevis. The sequence continues at coordinate 17,986 of NZ_BCRN01000016.1, read as the reverse complement.
TCGTAGAGCGAGTCGATCGACAGCGGGTCGAGGGCGTCGAACTTCTTGGTGGGGGTGTGGGTCGACATGATCAGGTCCTCGGATCGGTCGGGGCGACGAACAGGCCGGAGGCGAACTCCGCGGTGGCGCTGTCGGTCGCCTTGTAGTGCAACTTCTTGCCGGTGGCCGAGACGGGCAGTGCCTCGACGAAGCGGTAGGCCCGCGGCCGCTTGAACGATGACAGCATCGGATGGGTCCGGCAATGCGCGTCGAGCGCCTCCGGGGTCAGATCTGCTGTCTCGGAAAGGATGTAGGCGACAACCATCCGTCCCCACCGGTCGTGGGGGATGCCGACGACCAGCGAGTCGATCACCTGCGGGTGCTGGTTGAGCGCCTCCTCGACCTGCACGGGGTGGACGTTTTCACCGCCGGAGATCAGCATGTCGTCCTTGCGGCCGACGATCGTCACGAATTCCTCGGCGTCCCAGGTCGCCAGGTCGCCGATGTGCAGCCACCCGTTGTGAAACTTCGCCTTCTCCTGCTCCGGGGAGTCGAAGTAGGCGTTGGCGCACTTGGGGGAGCGGATGATCACCTCGCCGACCGCCTCGCCGTCGCGGGCGACCACGTCGTCCGGTTCGGCGAGATGATCGCCGTAGACGTGCACGACACGCACATCGTCGTCGGTGCACGCGCGCCCGGCGGTGCCGGCGTGATCGGGCAGGTCACCGGGACGCAGGAAGGTATTCCAGAAGCCCTCGGTGCTGCCGTAGCCGTTGAAGATCCGCGGGTGCAGCAGATCCTGGTACCGCAGCGCGGCCTCCCGCTCGAGTGGGGCGCCCATCGTCACGATGCCCCGCAGTGTCGACAGATCCCGCGGGCGCGCCTCCTGGGCGGTCGCGAGCATCGCCAGGTTGGTCGGCGCCCCGATCAGGAACGTCAGCCCCTCCTCGGCGACCAGATCCAGGACCCGGTCCGGATCGAAGGCGCGCAGCGGAACGACCTGGCCACCGATGTAGAAGGTGGGGTTGGGTCCGCCGGAGTACAGGCCGCCGCGGTGGAACCACGGCGTCATGTTCAGCGTCTTGTCCTCGGGGCCGAGCGGGAAATGCATGATCACGTCGTGCGCGCTGAACACCTCGATCAGGCTGTTGAGCGGCACACCCTTCGGCATGCCGGTCGTGCCCGAGGTGTAGAGCCGGGTGGTCTCGTCCCAGACCGTGCGCGCCGCGGTCGGCACGTCGGTGTGATCGGCGTGCAGGTCCTCCCAGGTGATGACGGTCGCGCCGGTCGTCGTGATCGGGGCGTCGTCGCCGACCGGCACCAGCACCTGCGGGGTCGCCGTCGCGTAGCCGAGGGCCTCGGTGACCATCGGGGTCAGCTCGGTGTCGTAGACGAACACCTTCGGCCGACTGATGTCGACGACGAAGGCGGTCTCGCCCGCGGCCAGGCGGAAGTTCACCGGCGAGCCGACCGCGCCGAGCACCTGGGTGGCCAGGTACAGCTCGGCGAACGCGGTGCCGTTGAACAGCTGGTAGGCCACGACGTCGCCGACGCCCACCCCGGCGGCGGCGAGACCGGCGGCCAGCCGATCGACCCGCTCGCCGAGCTGCTGGTAGGTCAGCTGCTCCTTGGTGTCCGGATCGCTGATCGCGATCCGGTTGGCGTACCGCTTGGTGTTGCGGCGGAAGCCGTTGAGATAGGTGAAGTCGTTTTCGAAGAAGGTCCGGTAGGCGTCGGCGTTGTAGGTCGCCGCGGCCTTGTTGTCCTGCGGCCCGGCCGCGTCGAGGTCGGCGTGTGGTGTCGCGGTCATCGTCCTGTCCTGTTCGGTCTCGTCCCGTTCGACCGTCAGCCGGCCATGGTCAGGCCGCCGCTGACGCTGATCACCTGTCCGGTGATGAACGCGGCGGGTTCGGACGCGAAGAAGAGCACCGGCGCGGCGACTTCCTCCGGCCGGGCGAGCCGGCGGAAGGGGATCGCCTTGATCAGCGCGGCCTTGAGGCGTTCGTCCTGCGCCTGGAACAGCGGCGTATCGGTCGGGCCGGGGCAGACGCAGTTGACGGTGATGTTGTGCCGGGCCATCTCGCGGGCGAGCGACTTGGTCAGCGCGATCACGCCGCCCTTGGCGCCGGCGTAGATCGATTCGCCGGAGCTGCCGACGCGGCCGGCGTCCGAGGCGAGGTTGATGACCTGTCCGCCGCCGGCTTCGATGATGCCGGGCAGGAAGGCCGAAGCCATGTGCACCGGGCCGAGGTAGTTGATCGCGACGACCTTCTCGGCGAACTCCGGTGTGGCGTTGAGGAATTGGTCGGTGCGGTCCCACCCGGCGGCGTTGACCAGGATCGTCGGGACGCCGACCTCGGCGACGGTGCGGTCGCGCAGTTCGTCGACGGCGGCGCGGCTGGCGACGTCGACCGGCAGCGCGGTGATCAGCTCGGGGGCTTCCTTGGCGGTCGCCTCGGCGGCCGCGATGTCGAGGTCGGCGGCGATCACCTTGTCGCCGCGGGCGGCCAGGGCCAGGGCGATCGCCTTGCCGATACCCGATCCGGCGCCGGTGACCAGTGCGATGGTGCTCATCAGTGAGTTCCTTTCGAAAGGGGGGAGGGCGGGATCAGGCCTTGACGAACTTGCCGAAGTCGGCGGGGCGCTTCTCGGCGAACGCCTTGGCGCCCTCGATGCCCTCGTCGGACTTGCCGAAGATGTCGAGCGCGGACATCGCCAGGTTGCTCAGGCCGGCCTGGTGATCGGTGTCGGCGTTGAACGACTGCTTGAGGAAGCGCAGCGCGGTCGGGCTCTTCTCGGCGATCTCGGCGGCGAGCGCCTTGGCCTCGGTCAGCAGCTGGTCTGCGGGGACGACGAAGTTGACCAGGCCCCAGCGCTCGGCGGTAGCGGCGTCGTACTTGCGGCAGAGGTACCAGATCTCGCGGGCGCGCTTCTCGCCGACGACGCGGGCGAGGAAGGCGGAGCCGAAGCCGGCGTCGAAGGAGCCGACCCGCGGGCCCGCCTGGCCGAAGGTGGCGGTCTCGGAGGCGATCGTCAGGTCGCAGAGCACGTGCAGGACGTGGCCGCCGCCGATCGCGATGCCGTTGACCGCGGCGATCACCGGCTTCGGGATGTCGCGGATCAGCTTGTGCAGGTAGCCGATCTCGAACATGCCGCTTTCGGTCGGACCGTAGTCGCCGGTCTCGGCGCGCTGCTTGACGTCGCCGCCGGTGCAGAACGCCTTCTCGCCCGCCCCGGTGAGGATGACCGCGGAGACCCGGCTGTCCGCCCACGCGGAGCGGAAGGCCTTGATCAGCTCCTCGACGGTCTGTCCGCGGAAGGCGTTGTAGCGGTGCGGGCGGTTGATCGTGATGATCGCCGCGGGGCCGTCGATCTCGTAGGTGATGTCTTCGAACGTCACTGTTCCTCCAGGTGGGGTCGGTACTCGGACTGCCGGACGAGATGTTTCGAAGCTCTGTTCACGTGAAGTGAATAGTGCTTCACTAGCTATGAACGTAGATTCACCGAGTGCTAGTGTCAAGAGTCACAGGGCACGGATGTGTGGAGGGAGATCACGAATGACCGAGGTGTTCATCGTCGACGGGGCTCGCACCCCGCAGGGCCGATACGGCGGCGCGCTGGCATCCGTCCGCCCCGATGACCTGGCCGCACTGGTGGTCGACGAGGCCGTCGGACGCAGCGGAATCGGCGTCGACTCCGTCGACGAGGTGGTGCTCGGCTGCGTCAACCAGGCCGGCGAGGACAACCGCAATGTCGCGCGCATGGCGGTGCTGCTGTCCGGGCTGCCCGAGACGGTGCCGGCCTATACCGTCAACCGGCTCTGCGCGAGCGGGATGACCGCCCTGGCCACCGCGGCCGGGTCGATCCGCTCCGGCGAGGCGGACGTGGTCGTCGCCGGCGGTGTCGAGTCGATGACCCGCGCGCCGTGGGTGCTCGCCAAGCCCGGAGCCGCCTGGGCCAAGCCCGGCGAGATCTTCGATACCGCGCTGGGGTGGCGGTTCACCAACCCGAAGTTCGGCGCCGAGACCACCCTGTCGATGGGGGAGACCGCCGAGGAGGTCGCCACCCTGATCGGCATCACCCGCGCCGAGAGCGACGCGTTTGCGGTGCGCAGCCAGCAGCGGGCGATCGCCGCGATCGACGCCGGCCGCTTCGAGAAGGAGATCGTCCCGGTGCCGGTCGGCGACGATGTGGTCACCGTCGACGAGGGCCCGCGCCGCGGCTCCGACGAGGCCAAGCTCGCCCGGCTGCGCCCCGCTTTCCGCAAGGACGGCATCGTGACCGCCGCATCGTCGTCGTTCCTGACCGACGGTGCGACCGCCCTGGTGCTCGCGAGCGAGGACGCGGTGCGCCGCCACGGGCTGACCCCGCGCGCCCGCATCGTCGGCTCCGCCTCCGCGGCCCTGGCGCCGAACATCATGGGCCTGGGCCCGGTACCGGCGACCCGCAAGCTGCTCGACCGCGTCGGCTGGAGCCTCGGCGATATCGGCGCGATCGAGCTCAACGAGGCGTTTGCCGCCCAGTCGATCGGCGTGATTCGCCAACTCGACCTCGACGAATCGATCGTCAACGCCGACGGTGGGGCGATCGCGCTCGGCCACCCGTTGGGCGCGTCCGGAGCGCGGATCGTGCTGACCCTGCTGGGTCGGCTGGAGCGCGAGGGTGCGCGGCGCGGCCTCGCGACGTTGTGTGTCGGTGTGGGGCAGGGTGTTTCGATGGTGGTGGAATCGGTATGAGCGCTGGTGACAAGACAGAGCAGAAGGAGAATGCAGTGACGCAGCTTCCGGGACGGGTCGCGGTGGTCGGCGGTGGACGGATGGGGATCGGCATCGCCCATTCGTTTGCCGGCCCGGGATCGACGGTGACCGTCAGCGAGACCGGCGATCTCGACGCCGCGCGCAAGCGCCTCGAGGACAGCCTCACCCGCGCCGCCGAGCGCGGCAAGCTTCCCGACGGGGTCGATGTGGTCGCCGGGCGGGTGACCTTCGTGGGAGCGATCGCCGACCTGCCGTCCGACGTCGAGTTGGTGGTCGAGGCGGTACCCGAGATCCCGGCGCTCAAGCTCGAGGTGCTCGCCGCCGTCGAGGACGTGATCACCGAAGACGCGATCATCGCGACCAATACCAGTTCGCTCTCGCCCACCGAACTGGCTGTTGCCCTGGACAATCCGGCCCGCTTCCTCGGCATGCACTTCTTCAACCCGGTGCCCGCGTCCCAGCTGGTGGAGATCGTGCGCGCCGAGGGGTCGTCCGAATCGGTCGTGAACGAGGTGGTCGGCTGGGTGGAACTGCTCGGCAAGACCCCGATCGTCGTGCGCGACTCGCCGGGATTTGCCACCAGCCGCCTCGGCGTCATGCTCGGATTGGAGGCGATCCGCATGCTCGAGGAGGGTGTCGCCGACGCCGAATCGATCGACCGCGCCATGGAATTGGGCTACCGCCACCCGATGGGGCCACTGCGCTCGACCGACCTGGTGGGCCTGGACATCCGCCTCGCCGTCGCCGACTACCTGCACGGTCGGCTGGGGGAGCGCTTCAACCCGCCGCAGCTGCTGCGCGACAAGGTCGCCGCCGGCGAGGTCGGTCGTAAGGTGGGCAAGGGCTTCTACGACTGGTGACCGTGGCCGCCTCGTACTCGATCGGTACCGCGGATCTCGATGACCCGCGGACGATTGTGATTTGCCCGGACATCCTCGGGGTGACGCCCGCGGTCCGCGCCCTTGCGGACGACCTGCACGGTGCCACCGGGTTGCCGGTGCACGCCGCCCACCTGCTCGGCAGCGGACCCTTCGAGCGAGCGCGGGAGCAGGAGGCCTACTCGAGATTCGTGGACACGATCGGGGTGGTCGAACTGTCCACTCGGCTGGGTCTGTTCATCGATGGCCTCGACGCAGACAAGATCCATTGCGTCGGAATGAGTGTGGGCGCCACGGCGACATGGTTGGTATCCGCTTCCGCGCGGCTATCGAGCGTGCACTGCCTCTACGGCTCGCGGATCCGCGACCATCTCGATGTTCGTCCACGCTGCCCGGCTCGGGTGATCTTCGCCGAGGCCGAGCCGGGCTTCGACCCGCGTACCGTCGTCACCGCCCTGACCGGGCGGTCGAACGTCCGAGCCGAGATTCGGCCGTTCCGCCACGGCTTCTGCAATTCGGACTCCCCGAACTTCGTTGCCGACGCCTACCGAACGGTGGTGGCCGAGATCGCCGAAGACTGTCGAGCAGCTGGACCCGGGCGGCCCTAACCGCTCATCCAGTCGAGGGCGGCGCCGACGACCGCCGGGTCGCGGGTCGCGGCCGGGGGCACGTGGGTGTCGGCGCCGCCGAGCTCGAAGGCGATCGCCGGCCCGTGCGCGTACCGGTGCGGATGGCCGGCCGGGTCGAGATGTCGTAGAGCCGCGCCCCGATCGATGGCGGCTGCAGAGGATCTCTGTGAGCGGGCCGCCGAGGAGCATATGCACTCGGCGATGCTCTCTCGGTCGTCTTCTGCAACGGCCCCGCCCGGCGCAACCCGATTCAGCGGCCCGCGCCCTCACCGCCGAAACGGCGGGCGAACCATTTCTGCAGTTCGGCGGCGAAGAAGATGCCGATCGACAGCAGGATCGTCAGCCCCCACTCGTTCAGCGACAGCGGCACCGTGTGGAACCAGGACTGCATGAACGGCAGGTAGGTGAAGCCGAGTTGCAGCAGGAGCAGGCCGCCGACCGAATACCACACCACCCGATTGCCGACGAAGACCTTCGGGGTGATGCTCGAATTGCGGACGAACCGCGAATTGAACAGGTACACAACCTGACCCAAGACCAGCATCAGCACCGCCGCGGTCTGCGCCTCGGCGAACGAGGCGCCGCGATCCTGCAGGAAGAAGAACACCGCGATCGTCGCCGCCGCGATCAGCAGCGTCACCCAGATGATGCGGTGCAGCATCGGCCCGGTGATGATCGAGTCCTTCGCCGAGCGCGGCGGCCGCGACATGACCCCGGGTTCGGCCGGCTCGTACGCCAACGCCAGCGACAGGGTCAGCGCGGTCACCAGGTTCACCCACAGCACCTGGGTCGGCTGCAGCGGGGGAGTGAAGCCGAAGAGCACCGCGGTCAGCACGATCAGTGCCTGCCCGAACGTCGTCGGCAGGATGAAGATCAGCGACTTCTGAATGTTGTCGTAGATGCGACGCCCCTCGGACACCGCGGCTTCGATCGTCGCGAAGTTGTCGTCGGCCAGCACGATATCGGCGGCGTCCTTGGTCGCCTCGGTCCCGGCGATCCCCATCGCGATACCGGTATCGGCGCGGGTGAGGGCGGGGGCGTCGTTGACGCCGTCGCCGGTCATCGCGACCACCTGGTCCTTCTTCTGCAGGGCGCGCACGATCCGCAGCTTGTGCTCGGGGCTGGTGCGGGCGAAGACATCGACGTCGGGGGCGATGTCGATCAGCTCGGCGTCCTTCATCTCCTGCAGTTCGGCGCCGGTGACCACCACCGGCTCGTCGCCCTTCGGGATGCCGAGTTCCTTGCTGATCGACGCCGCCGTCGCGGCGTGGTCGCCGGTGATCATGGTGACCCGGATACCGGCGCGCTTCGAATCCGCGATCGCCCGGATCGCTTCCTCGCGCGGCGGATCGACGATGCCCACGATGCCCAGGAAGATCAGATCCGCGACGTCGTCGACGTCGATCTGCGATTCGCCGTTGACGGCCTCGGAATCGGGGGCGGCGTCCGCCGGAGCGTAGGCGGCCGCGAGCACCCGCAGCCCCTGCGAGGCGAGGTCTTCGATCCGCGCCTCCCACCGGTCGACGTCGATCTCCTCGGTCGAGCCGTCCGCGCCGGCCTGCCGGGTGCTGCGTTCGAGCAGCCGGTCCGGCGCGCCCTTGACCAGCAGGCGCACGTCACCGTCCGGGGCGCGGTCGAGGACCGCCATGAACTTGTTGGCCGAATCGAAGGGCAACTCGGCCAATCGTTCGTGCTCGCCGAAGTCGGCGTCGAACTTGTGGCCCAACACGATCAGGCTGCCCTCGGTCGGGGTGCCGACCACCGACCAGGTGCCGTCCTCCTCGCGCACGCCCGCGTCGTTGCACAACACCATCGCCGACACCAATTCCGTCAGCTCCGGGTGCTCCGCGGCGTGTGCGACCTCGTCACCGCCGGCGACGGTGATCCGCCCCTCCGGTTCGTAGCCGGCCCCGTCGACGTCGTATCGACCCGTCGGAGTGACGACGGAGCGCACCGTCATCTCGTTGAGGGTCAGCGTGCCGGTCTTGTCCGAGCAGATCGTGGTGACCTGGCCGAGGGTTTCCACGGCGGTCAGCTTGCGGGTGATCGCCCGGCGCTTCGCCATCTGTTGGACGCCGAGCGCCAGGGTGATCGTCACGATCGCCGGCAGCCCCTCGGGAACGGCCGCGACGGCGAAGGTGATCGCCGCATCGATCAGTTCCTGCGGGTCGTCGTCGTGAACGAGCCTGCCGTAGAGCATCATCGCCGCTGCGATACCCAGGATCGCGCCGGCGATGCGGGTGCCGATACGCCCGAGCTGCCGGGTCAGCGGGGTGCCGAGATCCTCGACATCGCTGATCATCGACTGGATCCGGCCGATCTCGGTATTCGATCCGGTGCCGGTGACCACCGCGGTGGCGTTACCGGTGGCGACGACGGTGCCCGAGAACGCCATACCGTGCCGGTCGCCGACAACCGCATCCGCAGAAGCAGTTTCGAGGTCCTTCATCGCCGGCACCGATTCGCCGGTCAGAGCGGATTCGTCGATCTGCAATTGGCTGGCCGAGAGCAGCCGCACATCGGCGGGAACCTTGTCCCCGGGCGAAATACGCACGACATCACCGGGAACCAGTTCGTCGGAAGCGACATCCGACCATTCACCATCACGTCTGGCGCGCGCCTCGAGCGATAGCAGATTCCGGATTCCGGCCAGGGCGCGTTCGGCCTGGCCCTCCTGGATGAAGCCGATCGCCGCGGTGCCGACCGCGACGGCCAGGATGACCCAGAAGTCGATCCAGTCCTGGTAGATCGCCTTGAGGACCGCCGCGACCAGCAGGATGTAGATCAGAACATCGTTGAAGTGCTTGATGAACCGGACGATGACGTGCGACTGCTTCGCCTCGGGCAGCTTGTTCGGCCCGTATTCGTCCAGGCGACGCTGCGCGTCGTCACTGGTCAGTCCGTCCTCGGATACCTGCAATGCCCGAAGGACCCGATCGGGTTCCGCCGCGTGGGGCGCGTCCAGGACGGATTCGTCCGGATGGGTGGTGTCCGGATCGGTCTCGTTGCGCTGCGCGGTGTCGACGTCGCTCATCCGCCCTCGATTCGTCTCGTTACCTCCAGCTTGCCAGTTTTGTCCGGATTCGCGACTCGGAGACAGGCGCACCCGCCCGGTCCGGTCACCTGCCCGCGGCCCGTGCGGAGAGCGAAACTATATGAGGCGAAGGGTCTTCGGAATCAGAGCGTCGGCGGTCGGGTCGATCCGCCGTGTGCGCCATCGAACAATTCCGAGTCGAGGCGGCGGGGGTTGATGTCCAATCGAGGACGGTCCCAGCCGCCGAGGTCGGCGCCCAGGGCGTACGTCTCGTTCAGGAAGGTCAGCAGGGTCTGCTGCGGATCGGCGCTCGTGCGTACCTGCTCGTACGGCAGGATCCATTCGCCGAGGACCGGGTCGAAGCTGCCGACCGACACCTTCCCGGTGTCGTAACCCTGCGGGGCGGGGGAGAGGTAGGCGTAGAAGCTGCCCTCGGCGCTGCCGCCCGGCCAGAAACCGGCGGCGGCGTTGACCTGGCTTTCCGCCTCCTGCATCACCCACCCGGGACAGTTGGGCGGATTGCCCCCGTGATGTGGCGGCGCCGGTTGGCCGTTGAACCGGGTGGCGGTGAGGTCCATCGACCCCCAGAACACCATCGCCGGGCTCGCCATCCCGCCGAATCCCGCTCGCCAATAGGACATCACCCGCTCGGCGGCGAGCACCTGTCGCCACCAGGTACGCGCGGCGTCGGCGTCGTAACTCGCGTCCGCGGTGTCCTCGGCGAACGGGATGGCCGGCGAGACTTCGTTGGGTCGTGCGTAGATGGCGACGTCGAGCTTCAGCGAGGTCAACGCCCGCATCGTAGCGGCGTAGAAGTCGGCCACCGACTGCGGTTCCAGAGCGACGGTCGCTTCGCCGCCGCTGTCGGTGCGGAAGACCAACCGATCGGCGAGGAAGTCGAATTCGGCGTCGAACCTGCCGTCCGGACTCAGCATGAGCCCGGTGCGCAGGCCCCGGGCGGTCACGGTGTACGACGCATTCCACCAGTGGTTGACCAGAAAGCTCGACATCAACTGCACCTTGCCGACGATCTGCAACCACATGTGCAGGGTGCGCCGGGTCGGTTGCCAGCTGTCCACGGCCAGTTGCGGCCAGATATCGGTCGACGACGCGCTCGATGTCATGCATCCCCCTGCATGAGATTCGGCCCCCGAAGGTTCGACCCGGGGTCGCGCTCAGCATAGCCGCGCCACCCCGGTCCGAACCTGCGCCGCGAGAATCTAGAGGAAGGCGCTGATCCCGGTCTCCGCGCGGCCGATCAGCAGCTTCTGGATCTGGCTGGTGCCCTCGTACAGGGTCATCACGCGCGCATCGCGCATGTACTTCGCGACCGGGTACTCGTCGACGTAGCCGTAGCCGCCGAAGATCTGGATCGCGTTGTTCGCCGCGCGCACGGCGGCCTCGCTGCAGAAGTACTTCGCCTTGGATGCCTCGGTGCCGAAGGGCCGGCCCCGCTCGATGAGATCGGCTGCGCGCCAGGCGAGCAGCCGCCCGGCGTCCGCGTCGACGGAGATCTGCGCGATCATGTCCTGGACCAGCTGGTACGACGCGATCGGGCGGTCGAACTGCTTGCGGTCGCGGGCGTACTCGACCGACGCCTCCAGGCAGCCCTGGATGATGCCGACGCAACCGGCGGCCACCGAGACGCGACCCTTGTCGAGCGAGTGCATCGCGATCGAGAAGCCCTGCCCCTCCTCGCCGAGCCGGCTGCTCGCCGGGACTCGCATATCGGTGAAGTAGAGCTCCGCGGTCGCCTGGCCGCGCAGGCCGAGCTTGCCGTGGATCTCGCGGGACTCGAAGCCCGGCGTATCGGTCGGCACCAGGAACGCGGAAACCCCCTTGGGGCCCGGGCCGCCGGTGCGGGCGAAGACCAGGCAGAGGTTCGCCCAGGTGCCGTTGGTGATGAAGATCTTCGACCCGTTGATGATGTAGTCGTCGCCGTCACGGACCGCGCGCGTCTTCAAATGGCCGGGGTCCGAACCGTTGTCGGGTTCGGTGAGCCCGAAACAGGCGAGCACCTCACCGGTGGAGATGCCGGGCAGCCACCGGTGCTTCTGCTCCTCGGTGCCGTGCGACAGGATCACCTTGCCGACCAGGCCCATCGACACCGACACGATCCCGCGGATCGCCGAGTCGGCGCGTCCGAGTTCCTCCATGCCGATGCAGTAGGTGATGTAGTCGCCGCCGAGGCCGCCGTACTCCTCGGGGATGGTCAGCCCGAAGAAGCCGATCTCGCCGAGCTTCGGAATGATCGCGGTGTCGACGGACTCGGCGCGGTCCCAATCCCGCCGGTGGGGGATGACCTCCTTGTCCAGGAAATCGCGCGCGAGGTCGCGAAAGCTCTGCTGATCCTGCGTCAATGCGAGATCCATGATGTGGTCCCTCCGGGGCGAGTGAACGAGTGCTCACTTATGATGAATACTCATTCACTTCGGCGATGTCAAGGAAAGTCCGCAGATCGGTGCCGGTTCGGGCAGGGTCGGACCGCGCCGCCGCCCGGGATCACGGCGGCGGCGCGCGGCGGTTGTGGCTACCGGCCGGCGGTGCGGGCGGCGATCGAACGCCGGTGGTGGTCGCGCTGCTCGTTCACCAGGCGCAGCAGCGCGCGGGGAGCGTCGGGGTGGGCGGCGAGCCAGGCGTCGACGTCATCGGTCGACCCGGTCCGCGGGTAGAGCCCGATCACCAGGCGCTGGGCGATCTCGATGCTGCGCTGGAACCAGAAGCGTTCCAGCAGCTCGAAGTAGGGGGCCCGATAGGGCTCGAGCAACTCGGCGGAGGGGCCGGCGCGCAGCCCGCGGATCGTGGCGTCGACCTCGTCGTTGGTCGAATCATCCGACTCGGTGAGGCTGCGCCAGAACCGCGCGACCCCGTCCGGGTCGGGATAGGCGGCGGTCGCCGACAGGTATCCGATGCGCCCGGCGGAGGTCCCGTCCGCGGCCAATTCGCGCTCGAGGTCGGCCGGGTCGGCGTGATCGTGTGCGGCGAGCGCCAGCCACAACGTCCAGCGCAGCGGCGGGTCGAGCGGAACTCCCGGCACCTCGAGATCCTCGGCGAGCAGGGCGGCGATGCGTTCGACGTCCCCGGCGTCGCGCGCCGCCGCGGCCGCGTAGGCGCGGAACCAGATCAGCTGCTCGTCGCTGCCCTCGTCGAGGTCGTTGGCGGCGGCAAAGGTCGCGGCCAGCCAGCGGGCGCGCAGGGTGTCGCGGTCGGCGTCGGGGGCGAACCGTTCGATCGCATACGCGGTGTTGTCGACGATCGCGCTGAGCAGTCCGGAGTGGGATTCCTTGGGCCCGAAGCGCATCGCCAGGTCCGCGTAGTCGCGCGCCGGCAGCGCCGCCTCGCGGGTCATCTCCCACAGCGACGACCAGATCACCGCGCGGGCCAGCGGGTCCTCCACCCGATCGAGGGAGGTGCGGACGGTCTCGAGGGAGCGCTCGTCGAGGTCGGCGACCGCGTAGGTGTGATCGGTGTCGTTGGGCAACATGATCGCCGGGGTGCGCGCCGGCAGCGTCGGCACCTCGAACTTGGTCTTCGCCTTGGTCAGGCGGGTTTCGGTGCGCCACTGGGTGCGGAAGGTGCCGCCGGCATCGGGGCACAGCCGGGCGATCGTCATGCGCTGCGGGCGCACCGGATCCTGGGTGACGACGATGGCCGAGGGCCCCGACGGGCGCGCGCCGAGGGTGGTCACCCCGGTGGTGCGCAGCCAGGCGTTCGCCCACTCGCCGAGCGGGCGCCACGACATCCGGCTGACCTCGTGCAGCAGATCGTCGAGGGTGGTGTTGCCGTAGGCGTGCTTGACGAAGTACTCGCGGCAGCCGGCGATGAACGAATCGCGCCCGGCGTACTCGACCAACTGCTTGAGCACCGAGGCGCCCTTGGCGTAGGTGATGCCGTCGAAGTTGAGCTTCGCCGCCTCGATGTCCTCGACGTCGGCGGAGATCGGATGGGTGGTCGGCAGCTTGTCCTGCTGGTAGGCCCACGCCTTGCGGCGGATCGCGAAACTGACCCAGGCCTCGGTGAATTCGGTGACCTCCGCGCAGGCGAGGGTGCCCATGTAGTCGGCGAACGACTCCTTGAGCCACAGCTCGTTCCACCAGCGCATCGTCACCAGATCGCCGAACCACATGTGGGCCATCTCGTGCAGGATCGTCGTCGCCCGCCGTTCCCGCTGCGCCCGGCTCGCCCGACCCCGGTAGATGTAGCTTTCGGTGAACGTCACGCAGCCGGGGTTCTCCATCGCCCCGAGGTTGTACTCGGGCACGAAGACCTGGTCGTACTTGCCGAAGGGGTACTCGTAGTCGAACAGGTCGTGGAAGAAGTCCAGGCCGGCGCGGGTGATGGTGAAGATCTCGTCGGCGTCGAGGTACTTCGCCAGTGAGGCGCGGCAGTAGACGCCCAGCGGGATGCTCAGATCGCCGCGCCGGTAGCCCTCCTGCACGCGGTAGTACGGTCCGGCGACCACCGCGGTGATGTACGTCGAGATCGGCTTGGTCGCCGCGAAGTACGAGGACGTCGCGGTGGCGTCCTGGTCGATCCGGTCGAGCGACCCGTTCGACAGGACCACCCAATCCGACGGGGCGCGCACCACGAATTCGAACGTCCCCTTGATGTCGGGCTGCTCGAAGCACGGGTACAGCCGGCGCGCGTCGGCCGGTTCGAACTGGGTGTACAGGTAGGTTTCGCCGTCGGCCGGGTCGACCATCCGGTGCAGGCCCTCGCCGCTGCGGCTGTAGCGGCCGCGGGCGTGCACGACGACCTCGTTGCGCGCGCCCGGCGTGAGGCCCGGTAGCAGCAGTCGGGCGCCGTCGTAGCGGACCGCCTGCGGGGCGCCGTCGATGTGGACCGCGTCGATGGCGGCCCCGAGGAAGTCCAACCAGACGACGTCCGCGGGCCGCGGTGCGACGTCGAAGCTGATCGTGGCGACGACGGGGAACTCGGCGATCGACGGGTCGACCGAGCCGGTGACGTCGAGTTCGATGCGGTAGCGGACCGCGCCGATCGTGTCCGCTCGCTTCGCGGTCTCCGAACGTCGAAGATTCGCGCTCGACCCCGACATCGCCATCCCCCACGTCTCTCCGGGCACGGCCCTGTCGTCGTGCTCACCCGTCGCGGTCGGTACCCCCACCGTCCGCGACTGCCGAAGAGCCTATGCCGCCACGGCGAGCGCGATCGCAGTCACCACCGCCCAGAGCAGCATCGCCAGGCCGGTATCGCGCAGCGCGGGGATCAGCGCGGGGCCGGTTTCGCCGTCCCAGAGCGGCTTGTGGGCGCGCACGGCCGGTAGGACGGCGACCACCGCGAGCAGCGCCCACGGGGTGCGCGCGATCAACGCCAGCGAGGCAAGGAACGGCACCAGCAGCAGGCCCGCATGTGCCATCCGGGTGGCCCGATCGCCGAGCGCGACCGCGAGGGTGCGTTTGCCGACGACGGCGTCGGTGGTGATGTCGCGCAGATTGTTGGTCACCAGGACCGCCGACGAGAACGACCCCATCGCGATCGCGCAGGCCAGGCCGACCCAGTCGACGCGCTCCGCCTGCACGAACTGGGTGCCCAGCACCGCGACCAGGCCGAAGAAGACGAAGACCGCGATCTCTCCGAACCCCGCGTAGCCGTACGGCTTGGGGCCACCGGTGTACAGCCAGGCCCCGGCGACGCAGACCAGCCCGACCAGCACGAGCCACCACGCCGTCATGACCGCCAGCGCGATGCCCGCCAGCCCGGCGATACCCAGGGCGATGAACGCTGCGGTCCGCACCTGGCCGGGCGCCGCGAGCCCCGAACCGACCAACCGCATCGGGCCGACCCGGTCGTCGTCGGTGCCGCGGATGCCGTCGGAGTAGTCGTTGGCGTAGTTGACGCCGACGATCAGTGCCAGCGAGACGACCAACGCGAGCGCCGCGGGCAGGGGTCGGAAGGAGCCGAGCGAGGCGGCGGCGCCACTGCCGGCAATAACCGGGGCGATGGCATTGGGAAAGGTACGGGGACGGGCACCTTCAAACCATTGAGCGGGCGTAGCGGTCATGGGGTTCATCCTGCCCCGGGGCACATACCGCTGTGTGAGGTGTAGCGCCTACAACATGTCCGCCGGTTGGCTGATCGACTGTTATCGCAGGTCGTGTCCTTTCAGGGTAGCCGCGCGGATGCTCAACCGTGTCGGCTCCTCGAGTCCTTGTCCGCTCGTGACGATCGAACGGGTCCAACCCGCCGCGCCCAAACAATGGCGTAACGAGAGTGGCGACGCCATTGTTTGGTGGTTGTTCGGGTTTATCGGGGGTCGGCCGGGAGCCGGCGCAGCCCCTCCATCACACAGTCCCAGTCGGTGTCCGGCGACCAGCGCTGCAGGGCGGATCGCGACGCATCGCGGACAACGGCGGGCAGTACGTCCGGAACGCGGGACTCCGCGCTGGCGGCGGTGATCTTCTCGAGGAATGCCAGGCACATGTCCAGGCGCGCCTCCCCGCCGTCGTAGGTGCGTCCGGTGATCGCCGCACTCAGGTCGGGCAGTGACGCGCCGAGGGTGGCGGTGATACTCGTGGCGAACGGCAGGTACCGCTCCGGTGGGATGCCGTGGGCCTCGGCGAGCGCGGCGGAATGCAGGAATCCGTACATGCCGACGAAGTAGAGGTCGAGCATCGCCAGGTCGAGCACCGGCGGGATCGCGTGGTCGTCGCCCGTCCACTCGGCGGCGCCACCGAACGCCGCGACGATCGGTTCGACCACCGGCCGCGCGGCCGGGGCGCCCGCGTACAGGACGAGGCAGTCCGGTGTGCCGACCATCGGGGTGGGCACCATGATCGCCCCGGTGACGTAGGTCAGGCCGAGCTGTTGGGCGTGGTCGGCCGACTCGCGGGCCTCGCGCGGGGTGCCGGTGGACAGGTTGACCACCGGCACTCGCGTTCCGCGCGCCGCCAGGGCATCGATGAGCGGTCGGGCGGCGGCGTGGTCGCGCACGCAGATCGCCACGAGATCGACCTCGCCCGGATCCGCCGGGTCCGTGATCGGCGCGGCGGCGGATAGTCCGAGCGCGGCGAGATCCTTGGGGGAGCGGTTCCACACGTGGACGGGGTGTCCGGCCGCCCTCGCGGCGCGGGCCAGTGCGGCGCCCATCGGCCCGAGACCGAGGACGGCGATGGTCGGCGCGGTAGACGCGGTTGGCGAGGTGGTGGAGCGGGTCGGGGAGGGTGAATCCGGTGCGGTCATGGATCGACCGTCGCAGCCCGAGCGGGCGGGCAACAGTACGCACTTTCAGGTGGGTATCACCCGCTCCGTGTCGGTCCGGTTTGTCACACTTCGACCATGGCCGCACCCGATGCCGATGTGATCGCCCCGCCGCACCCTTCGGACGAGACCTCGCAGGTCTGCGGCGTCAACGTGGCGTTCGGGGTGGTCGGCGGTAAATGGAAGCCCACCATCCTGTGGTTGCTGTCCACCGGCCGGCGCCGCTTCGCCGAGCTGCGCCGCGGTATGCCCGGCATCTCCGAGAAGGTCCTCGCCCAACCGCTCAGCGACCTGCAACGCGACGGCCTGGTCGATCGACGGCAGTACCCCGGCTACCCCCTGCACGTCGAGTACCTCCTGACCGACGACGGCCGACGTCTCGAGGCCGCGCTCGACGCCGTGGCGGCCTGGGGAGACGCCTACGTCAAAACGGCGGCGGGTGGGCGGCGTCGTACCGATCTCTCACGCGGTGGTGTGCCGCGGCGCGGGTATGGCGCTGTCGGATGACCTTGGTGTGTGCGGGTGTGATGTTGCGTGCGCGTGGTGGGCGTAGTTCGGTGAACAGGTCGCGGCCGGTGAAGGCGTTGCCGAGGAAGGTGTGTCCGGTCGGGGTGGTGAAGAAGATGTGGCCGAGCGGGGTTTGGTAGTCGCGCCAGCCGGGGGTGAAGGTCTTGATGCGGTGGTGGGGGCGGCAGAGGGGTTTGAGGTTGGTGGGGGTGGTGGCACCGCCGGTGGCGTACGGGGTGGTGTGGTCGAGGTCGGTGCGGTGGACCGGTGTGGTGCAGCCGGGGAAGGTGCAGCACAGTTCGGCGGCGGTGGCCAGGGCGCGCACGGAGCGGCTGGGAACGTATCTGTTGCTGCCGGGAGCGGGTGCCGCCGGCGGTGTGGCCGGCGGTTCGGGAGTGCCCGGGCGGAGGGCGCCGGGTGGTGAGCCGGGTGGCAGGGCCGGTGTGTGGGGTGTGTGGATGTAGCTGCGGGTGGCTTCGGCGATCAGTTCGCGGGCGACGGCGGGGTCGATGACGCCGTGGCCGTCGAGGTAGGCGGGGGAGTTGTTCGCGCCGAGCAGGGTGGCGAGCGAGACGATGATGTGGAAGGTCGGCTTCGGGGCTGTCGGTGATGCGGGGCGCGGGGTGGAGGACCGCCCGTCAGCAGTGCTCCGCCCCTCGGCGCAGTCGGCAGGGCCGGACCGGGAGATGGGCCTCTCGGCAGCCGAGGGCGCGGCGGTTGACGGAGTGCAGTCGGGGCATTGGCAGGTCAGGGCCGGTTCGTCGTGGGCCAGGGCGATCAACGCGTCCGCGCGGCGCTGGGCAACGGTTCGGCCGTCGTCGCGGTGGACGGCGGCAGCCATGGCGTCGATGCGGGCGTTGAGTGCGGCGGCGCGGTCGGCGGGCAGGGTGCCGGTGATGCGGGATTGGCCGGGGATCGAGCGGTCGGGGCGGATCACGACATGCCGGTCGTGGTCCCCGCGCTCGCGGTGCAACCGGGCCGCCC